>NZ_SACJ01000009.1 GCF_004016525.1 Flavobacterium sufflavum | reverse complement strand
CCCGTGCGCCGGTCTCTTGGTCCGAAAACCAATACCCCTCGACTTGCATGTGTTAAGCCTGCCGCTAGCGTTCATCCTGAGCCAGGATCAAACTCTTCATCGTATATTGTTTGAGATTTTCATCTCTATTTATTATCTGACTGAAGTTCTAGTGGTTTATTCTAATCTCTCGATTCTATTACTCTTATTCTTTTGCCCCGATAATTATCGGGACGGCTGTCAATTCAATATGTCTAGGAACGTGTTCTTCTTAATTCTCTCTTCGTTTTTCACATTTGATATGTCTCTCGAAGCGGGTGCAAAAGTACAACTTCTTTTTAATCTCGCAAGAAATTTTTAAAGTTTTTTTTCGAAGATTTTTTCTTCGTTTCTTTTTAATTTTCTTACCAGCTTTTCAAATAACTTGTCGCTTTTGCGGGGTGCAAATGTAATATCTGTTTTTAAATCTCACAAACTTTTTTAAACCTTTTTTTTAAAGAAATAAATCTCTAATTCCGATTTAATGTTTGTCAGTATTTTAAAGAACGTATGCGTTGTTGCGGGTGCAAAAGTAGAACCTTTATTCGTTTCTACAATAGCTTTTCGAAAGTATTTTCAAACTATTTTTTAATACTCTGAAAACGTGCTTTTTATTTTTTGACTTTTTTAGCGTTTGTAGGATTTTAGACAAATAAATGCTGTTTTTAAACACAAAGAACACTAAGAAGACACAAAGCCCGCAAAGGCTTTTCTAATAAACTATACCATTATATATAGCACATATCACTATTTCAAGCGCAAACTCTAGCCCCGATAGTAGCGACATCCTCTTGTGGTAGCGACAGCGGACACAAGAGATATAGCAGACAGCGGGAAATAGCTTCAAAAAATCACTCTTATATATATGTACAAAATTAACTTCATACAAAAACATAAAAAAACCTGCCTCGTTTAGAACGAGACAGGTTTTAATAGATTAAAACAAATTCTGTTTCCTAATATTACTTAACAGAAAACTTGAAAGAAGTTTTTGTTTTATAGTTTTCTCCAGGGTTTAAAACCGTAGTTGGGAAATCTTTTTGATTTGGAGAATCCGGATAATGTTGTGTTTCTAAACAAAGTCCTGTTCTGTGTGCGTAAGTTTTACCGTCTCTGGTTGGTAAAGTTCCGTCCAGGAAGTTTCCTGTGTACAATTGGATTCCAGGCTGATCAGTGTACACCTCCAATAGTCTTCCGCTAGTTGGATCATAAGCAGAAGCCGCAAAACGGAATCCTTTGTCTTGGTTATTCAACACCCAGCAGTGATCATAACCTAATCCTTTTTTCAATTGGTCATTTGTTACTTCAATATCTTTACCAATAGCTTTTGGTTTTCTGAAATCAAAAGGAGTATTAGTCACATCATCTAATTTACCTGTTGGAATAAGGTCAGCATCTACAGGTACCAATTTATCCGCATCAATAGTGATTTCATCATTTAAGATTGTTTTAGTGAAATCGCCTGATAAGTTGAAATAAGAATGCTGTGTAAGATTCACCACTGTTTTCTTGTCAGTTGTAGCTTCGTAAAGAACATCCAAAGAATTATCTTTGTTTAAAGTATAAGTAACAAAAACCGTTAGATTTCCTGGATAACCTTCTTCCATATCTTTACTGATGTACTTCAATTTTAAAGTTGCAGCATCACCGCCTTTAGCCTCTTCAACAGTCCATATTCTTCTGTGAAATCCTTCAGGTCCTCCGTGCAACGCATTTTTACCATTATTAGTTGCCAATTTATATTCTTTACCATCCAAAGTAAATTTACCTTTAGCAATACGATTTCCATAACGACCGATTAAAGCTCCAAAATAAGGATTGTCTTTAGTATATTGTTCGAAATTATTAAAACCAATTACCACTTCTTCAGAAACCCCAGCTTTATTAGGCACTTTTAAAGAAGTAATAATTCCTCCATAAGTCATAATATCCACTTCCATTCCTTTTTGATTTTTCAACTTATAGCTGTCAATCTTTTCTCCTTTAGCAGTAGTTCCGTACTCTGATTTCTCAATAGTAACACTGTCTTTTTGAGTAACATTTTGTTCCTGGTTTTCTTTCTTTTCCCCTTTACATTGAACAGAAAGTCCTGCTGTAGTAATAACAGCCAATCCTAAGACACAACTTTTTAATAGATTCATAATTTTATTTTATTAGGTTAATGATAATAGAGAAGTCATAAAGCCAAAAGTAACATTAACTTTCGACTTTATGACTTGGTAAATTTGTTTCTAAAAAAGATTACAATCCAGTTTGGAATAAATGGTAGTAAGCTTCATTTGCATTCAAAGTATCTTTGAAATTACGAATTCTAGTATCGTTATCGATAACCACTAATTCGATTCCAGCGATATCAGCAAAATCTTCCATAAACTCAGTAGTTACAGCCTGGCTGTACACTGTATGGTGAGCACCACCTGCAAGAATCCAAGCAGTAGCAGCGATATCCAAGTTAGGTCTACAATCCCAAAGTACACGAGCTACTGGTAATTTTGGCAAATCAGCCATTGGTTTTACAGCAGTTACTTCGTTTACAATTAAACGGAAACGAGTTCCCATATCCACTAACGATACATTGATAGCATCACCTGCAGGCGAATTGAATACCAAACGAACCGGATCTTCTTTTCCACCAATTCCTAATGGATGAATTTCGCAAGAAGGTTTTCCATCAGTAATAGAAGGACAGATTTCCAGCATGTGAGAACCTAAAACATAAGATTTCTCAGGTGTAAAATGATAAGTATAATCTTCCATGAAAGAAGTTCCTCCTTCAAGACCGATGTTCATTACTTTCATAACACGAACCATAGCAGCTGTTTTCCAGTCACCTTCACCACCAAAACCGTAACCATCAGCCATTAAACGCTGAGTTGCAATACCTGGTAATTGTTTTAATTCTCCTAAGTTCTCAAAAGTATCTGTGAAAGCACCGAAACCACCTTCTTCTAAGAAAGCTCTTAAACCTAATTCGATTTTAGCAGCATCTAACAATGATTGTCTTTGCTCTCCTCCTACTTGTAATTTTGGAGCTAAATTATATGATTCTTCATAAACCGCTACTAAAGCATCTACTTGCGCTTCAGTAACTAATTTCATTTTATTAACGATATCTGAAGAGTCATATCCGTTTACAGACATACCAAAACGAATTTGAGCCTCTACTTTATCTCCACAAGTAACAGCAACTTCACGCATGTTGTCTCCAAAACGCGCTACTTTTAAATTTTGCATTTCGTCCCAACCTAAAGCTACTCTAGACCAGTTTCCTAATTTTTGTTGAACACGCACATCTTCCCAGTGACCTACAACCACTTTACGTTTTTTACGCATTCTTGACATAATGTAACCAAACTCTCTGTCTCCGTGAGCTGATTGATTCAAGTTCATGAAATCCATATCAATAGAAGCCCATGGAATTTCAGCATTGTATTGTGTGTGTAAATGACATAATGGTTTTTTAAGGATACTTAAACCATTAATCCACATTTTAGCCGGAGAAAAAGTATGCATCCAAGCGATGATACCAATACAGTTTTTGTTTGTATTAGCTTCCAAACAAATATCAGTGATTTCACTAGGTGATTTTGCCACTGATTTGTAAATCACTTTTACAGGAACATGAGAAGAAGCATCAATACCTTTTGCAATTTCCTGAGAATGCACAGCAACCTGCTTTAAAGTTTCTTCACCATATAAGTTTTGGCTTCCTACTACAAACCAAATTTCTTTTTTAGAAATATCAATCATTTTTTATTTTGTTTATTTATTATTCTTGTTTTACTTAAACCTCTCCCAACCCTCTCCAAAAAACAGGGAATCGAAATATTAAGCTCTATTTTTTCTATTCAATTTTCTGCAATCTAAATTCTAAAATCTGCAATCTAAAATTTACTGTCCGTAATACGAATCTTTTCCGTGCTTACGTTCGTAATGTTTTTTAATCAAAGAATCTTTCAATCTTGGAGCAGCAGGATTAATTTGCAAAGTCAAATAAGCCATTTGAGCCACAACTTCTAATACTTTAGAATTGTAAACCGCTTTAGCAGCATTTTTTCCCCAGGCAAATGGACCGTGATTTCCTAGCAAAACCATTTCCACCTCTTCATAAGAAAGATTTTTTTCTTTGAAACAGTCTAAAATTTGGATTCCTGTATTGTGCTCATAATTTCCTTCAATAAGGTTATCAGCCATTGGCGCAGCACAAGGAATATCAGCAGTCAAATGGTCAGCATGAGTTGTTCCAAAAATAGGAATATCTCTTTGTGATTGCGCCCAAGCTACAGAATAAGTAGCGTGTGTATGAGCAATACCACCAATGTTTGGCCAATGTTTATATAAATAAGCATGTGTTTTTGTATCAGAAGAAGGACGTTTGTCTCCTTCGATAATATTATTATCAAAATCAACAATAACAATATCTTCCGCCTTTAATTCTTCATAAGGTACTCCACTTGGTTTGATAGCAAAAACGCCATTTTCTCTATCTACTGCACTTACATTTCCAAAAGTGTACACTACTAAATTCAACTCGTTCAGTTGCATATTAGCTTCATAACATTCTTGTTTTAATGCTTGGTATTTTGAACTCATATTACTTATTATTTTGTTATAGATTCTTCCTAAAAAATATTTAAATTTTAGTTATCAAGAACCCTCTTTTTATTCTATCGTTACAAGAGATTTTTTTTCGATCTGGTTTTCTATAAATTGAGCTAATTCAGAATACGAATCCATCAATTCCTGATATTTCTCAATTTTATCTTCCTGAGGAAAATATTCGCTTTCAAAATCACTTCCCATTTTCTTAGCAGCTTCAATCACATTTGGATAAATTCCGGCAGCAACAGCAGCATAAATAGCAGCTCCTAAAGCCGGTGCCTGATCAGAAGCACAAACTTTAATTGGCTTGTTTAATACATTAGCCAAAGTTTGCATGATAAATGGTGATTTTCTCGCTACACCACCAATTCCGATAACGCTGTCAATACGAACACCTTCTTCTTCAAAACGGTCTACAATTTTCTTAGAACCAAAACAGATTGAATTGATTAAAGCTTTGAAAATATGTGGCGCTTTTGTTCCTAATGATAAATTAGTCATTGCACTTTTCAATCCTTGATTAGCATCCGGAGTTCTACGACCATTTACCCAGTCCAAAGCAGTTGGAATACTTTCAGATAATGGAATTGCCTCAGCTTGCTCTGTTAAAGTCTTGATGAAATTAGATTCTACTTCTTCTTTTAACTGTGCTTTTTGCTCTTCAGATAAAATAGTTGAGTTGTAAACCAAATTATCCAATGGCCAAGAAAGTGTATCTTTAAACCAAGCCAATACATCTCCAAAAGCAGATTGTCCCGCTTCCAAACCAATGTAATCTGGAATAACTGAACCATCTACTTGTCCACAAATACCTTTAACGGTTTTGCTTCCTACGTTTTCTTTAGCAGAAACAATAATATCACAAGTTGAAGTTCCCATTACACGAACTAAAGCGTACTCGTCAATTTTAGCACCAACAGATCCTGAGTGTGCATCAAAAGTTCCAACAGCAATAATTGTATCAGTAGTCAAACCTAATTTTGTAGCCCATTCCTGGTTTAAAGTTCCGGCAACTAGATCTGAAGTATAAGTTTCATCGTATAATTTTCCTCTTAGCTGCGCCAAGTATGGGTGTAATTTACCTAAGAATTCTTCTGGTGGTAATCCATTCCAGTCTTCGTGCCACATGGCTTTATGTCCTGCTGCACAACGGCTTCTTTTGAATGTTTTTAAATCTTTATCGTCAATTAACAAATAAGTCATTAAATCACAGTGCTCTAACCAAGTATAAGCGGCATTTTTAACTGCCTCATCCTCGCGGGCAATGTGTAATATTTTTGCCCAAAACCACTCCGAAGAATAAATTCCTCCTTCGTATTTAGTGAAATCTTCACCTCCCCAAGTAGCGGCAAGTTCGTTAATTTCATTGGCTTCATTGATAGCTGTATGATCTTTCCACAAAACCATCATTGCATTTGGATTTTCAGCAAATTCAGCTGTTAAAGCTAACGGAGTTCCGTCTTCGGTAACAGGAACAGGCGAAGAACCTGTTGTATCAATACAGATACTTTTTATCAACGAAGGATCTACCTTGCTTGCTGATACAATATTTTTAATTGTTGATTCCAATCCTTCGATATGATCCAAAGGATGTTGACGGAATTGATTGATTGACGGATTGCAATACTGTTTGTTTTTCCATCTTTTGTAATGGCAAACATCTGAGGCTAATTCTTGCCCGTTTTCGGTATCAATTAATACGGCACGAACTGAATCCGATCCGTAATCTAGACCTATTACATAATTTTTCATCTTCATTATTTAAAATATGGCTACAAATATATAACAAAAAAACATTAAGTGTACCACTAACACTTAATGTTTTTTATTAAATTTTGAACAATTAAGTTAAAAATTTGCTCAACTAAAGTTTCTCGAAAAAATAAGACTTATTTCATCTTTAATTTCAATACCACAAATGAATAAGCCGGTAAGCTTACTGAGGCTTTTTTTCCACTTAATTTGTATTCTTTTTCAACAGGAACAATTTTAGTTGGCTCAGCCAATGTATTGTAATCCTCTAAATTTTCATGGGTCAACACAATCATCTTTCCTTTAGAATCGACACTTTGTCCAGATAAATTAACTTCAAGATCCTGAGCTTTGTCAGATGTATTTACCAGTTTTAAAATCAACTCTTTTTTATCTACATCTTTTGCCGCAGTAGCATACAACTCATTTTGTCCCGTTAAGGCTTTTCCATCTTTTGTTATTGACAAAACATCAGTCCCTTTATTGTTTGAGTATAATTTTTGAACATAATAATTAGCTGTTCCGTAAGAGTTTAAATTATCAAACCAAATCATATCAGGAGCCCATTGAAAAGCATCAACATGAGCCATCAAAGGCGCATAAGAAGTCAAATGAACCACATCGGCATTACGCTCCAAACCTGTCATAAATGCCGATTCTGTAAGCGCTGACAACCAGTTATTCTCTTTCAATCCATCTTCTACACCTTTAGGATGCGCCGCATATTCTCCTGCAAAAATCTTAGGTCCTTTTCTGTCGTACTTATCATATCTTGTCGCATTTTCTTTAAACCATTCCGGGTTTTTATAATAATGCTCGTCAATAACATCAGCATTTAACTTTTTAAGTTCATCCCATCCGTAATCGAACATTGCTCCGTCAGGCGAAGGTCCTGCTCCTGAAACAATCGTCATATTAGGATATTTTGCTTTTATAGCTGCTGCAAAAACCTTATATCTCTCAATATATTGTGGCCCCCATTGTTCGTTTCCAACTCCAATAAATTTAAGATTAAACGGTTTTGGGTGTCCCATATCGGATCTTAATTTTCCCCATTTGGTTGTCACGGCTCCATTAGCAAATTCGATCAAATCCAAAGCATCCTGAACATAAGGATCTAATTCTTCCATTGGAACTAATTCACCCGAATTGTACTGACAAGCGATTCCACAACTTAAAATTGGTAATGGCTGTGCTCCTACATCTTCCGCTAGTTGGAAATATTCGAAAAATCCTAAACCAAAAGACTGGAAATAATCTGGTGCCTGTTTGTTTTTAAACTCCACATTCCATCTATTAATCATCGTCTCTCTGTTTTCAACAGCACCAACTGTTTTTTTCCATTGGTATCTGTTTTCCAATGTTTTTCCTTCAACGATACATCCGCCAGGGAATCTGATAAACCCAGGTTTTAAATCATATAATAACTGAACAATATCTTTACGCAAACCATTTTTTCGATTCATCCAGGTTTCTTCAGGAAATAACGAAATCATATCTAAATCGATTGTTCCAGTTCCTTCAAAAGTGATTTTTAATTGTGCTTTTGCTTCAGTTCCTGTAGCAACAATTTGTGCCGAATAGTCTTTCCAGCCAGTAGATGTTGGAACAATAAAAGTCTCTCCCAAAACCTTTTTGTCAGCATCAACAAATTGTACAATTATTTTTTTTATGGCGTTGTTATGATTGGCCGCTTTTAATGAAAGATTGTATTTCGCATCTTTCTTAATTCCCATTCCTCTAAATCCTTCATTTAAAATCTGGTATCCTTTATCATTATTGATAATAATTCTACAAAAATCAGGATTATTAGGATTTTCAGAAGTATGCATTGGAGTTGCAATTCCTGACTCTTTATTAAATGAATGCACATTACTATTAGGCTGCAACCATCCCATAAGCGGAGCATCAAACCCAAAAGTTCTATTCTTAACCATTTCGGCATACAAACCTCCATCGGCGGCAAAATTGATATCTTCGAAAAAGATACCATACATGGTTGGTTGGATTTTAGTAATTGATTTTGTTAAATCTACTTCCAGTTTTGTTTTTTGGGCTGTCGCCAAAAAACTACTAAGTAACAAACCGCAAACGGTACTTTTAGTTATTAAATTTAATTTCATTTTATTCTTTTATTTTGGTTTTAATATTAGCTTTATTTTTAATTATTCTGTGACTATTGGCCACAAATTTTCATCCCACTTTAACTCTTTAACAATTAAAACAGGTTTCCCGTTCTGTTTTACATCGTAGCCATGATAAAAGATATAATCTACTCCATCAAAAGTATAAGCGCTGTTATGCCCTACACCGTAATAATTTTCGCCACCCTGAACCACTAAAGTACCTCCTCCTTCAGTTAATAATTTACCATCTTTATCAATATAAGGCCCTACAATATTTTTTGATCTTCCAATAACTACCTTATAAGTACTTTCTTTTCCTCTACAACATAAATCCCATGATAGGAACTGATAATAATAGCCGTTCTTTTTGAATATAAAAGGAGCTTCTAAGGCTGCATCTCCAGGATTAGCATCGGCTAATTCAAAAGTTCTCTTTCGTTTTGCAATAGTGTGCCACTCCTGAGGCTGCGCAATTGACAATAAATCGGGATTTAATTTTACCATTTTCAGTCCTTCCCAAAAAGAACCGAAAGCTAGCCAAGGCGTGTTATTTTCGTCGAATGTCAAATTAGGGTCTATGGCATTCCATAAATCTCTGTTAGGAACGGATTGAATCACAATTCCGTGATCAACCCATTTGTAGGCAGAATCTTTTGAATCCAAAGTAGTGTTAGTTGCAACCCCGATCGCCGAAGTATTTTTTGCGAAAGCAGAAACCGAATAATACAAATAATAAGTATTGTTGTGAAAGGAAATGTCCGGTGCCCAAATATGATTTTTAAAATCAGCCGCAACAGAATCAGCCCAAACAGGTTTTTCTTTAAATATTGCCGGCTCTTTATTCCATTTTTTTAAATCTTTTGAACTAAAAACACTAATTCCGCGACCCGTACAGTACAAATAGTAGGTGTCTTTTTGTTTAATCATCACCGGATCGTGAACGCTAATATCCTGAGCCGAAGAAAAGCAGCAGACCAACAACGTCAGTAACAAGAATGGGTTTTGTATGTTTTTGTTCAATTTCATTTTGGTTTATTTTTGAATTCCTTCTGATGTCATAATTACTCGTTTCATAGTTCCATCTTCATTATAAAAAAGACGATCTACACAAACTGATCTTCTGAAACTTCCTCCCTCAGTAGGAATAACACCATTGTGATAAATAAAATAGGACTTTCCTTTAAAGTCAATTATCGCCTGATGATTGGTATTCGAATTTCCGGCCACCTCATTTAAAATTCCTTTGTATTCCCAAGAACCTGTGATTGATTTACTCATGGCATAGGCGATTTTTTCAGGAAACTGATATGCATAAGATAAATAATACCATCCTTTTCGTTTATGAATCCAAGGTGCTTCGGTAAAATTAGGCAAATCTATGGTTTGCATTGGGCCGTCCATTTCAATCATGTTTTCTTTTAATTTCACATAATTACAAACGGTATTTCCCCAAAAAAGATAAGCCTGACCGTCATCATCAATAATAACAGATGGATCAATATCGTCCCAGCTGATTTTAGTTTTGGTAGTCATATCATTAGTGATTAATGCTTTTCCTAAAGCATCTTTAAAAGGGCCTGTTGGACTATCAGAAACTGCAATTCCAATTGCTTTTCCATGAATTGCTCCATGCGTAATAGCAACATACCAATAAAATTTCCCATTTCTTTCAATGACTTGTCCTGCCCAGGCATCTCCTTTTGCCCAGGTAAAATCAGAAGTTTTTAACGGCACCGGATGTTCCTTCCAATTCACCATATCCGAAGAAGAATACACCAGCCAATCGTTCATTCGATAGGAATTCACTCCTTTTTCCGGAACATCATGTCCTGTATAAAGATATACCTTGTCTTTATAAACTAAAGCTGCCGGATCGGCGGTATATTTATCGGTAATGATAGGGTTATTCATTTTCAGCGATGGCTGATTTCCGGTAGAAGCAGATTCTTTTACAGCAGCTGTTTTACAGGAAACAACTGCTGATAAAAGTATCGCACTACATACTATTGTTGTGATTTTCATTCTGATTATTATTTTCCTTCTAACATTACAACTGAAAATGCAGGGATAGTGATTTCTAATTTTCCTTTAGCATTTTTAAAACCTTTGAATTCTTTAGGTTCAATTGCATTTGGTTTATCAAATGAATTATAATCCTGTAATTTTTTAGAAGTCAAAATCGTAGCTGTAACATTTTTCAAACCCAATTCAGCCAAATCAATTTCGATTTTATTCTCTTTCTTAGCATCAACATTTACTAATGAAACATGCACTAAACCGCTTTTATCCTTTGAAGCAGAAGCTGAAATAGCAGGAAGACTTTTTCCTTCAAATGTATATAATGGCGAAGTGAAATTTACAGGCAACAACTCAGCATCCTGATGTACACGATACATTTTCATAATGTGGTATGTTGGCGTCAAAATCATTTTTGCCTTATCAGTCAAAATAACCGCTTGCAATACATTAACACATTGTGCTAAGTTAGCCATACGTATTCTATCGGCATGGTTATTAAAGATATTCAATGTAGCACCGGCAATCATAGCATCACGCATCGTGTTTTGTTGGTACAAAAATCCAGGATTACTTCCTTTTTCTACTTCATACCAGCCTCCCCATTCGTCTACAGCCATAGTTACTTTTTTAGCAGGATCATATTTATCCATAATAGCAGCATGCTTCGTAACCAATTCTTCCATTTTCAAAGCCGATTTCATGGTTTCAAAATACTGGTTTTCATTATAATCTACCGCATCCCCTTTTTTGTTCCAATTAATCACTGCATAATGATGCACCCCAAGTGCTCCCAACATATTATTTGGAATGTTTTTCATCAAAACCTCTGTCCAATTATAATCGCTTCCGTTAGCTCCTGAAGCAATTCGAGTTAAGCCACCTGTATTTTCCCAATCCGACATAAATGTGGCATATTTTCTATACTCGCCAGCATAATATTCTGGAGTCATATTTCCTCCACATCCCCATGCTTCATTTCCAACACCCCAAAATTTCACTTTCCATGGTTCGATTCTTCCGTTTTTCTTACGCAAATCACTCATTGGACTTTTCCCTGCAAAGTTCACATACTGAACCCAGTCAGCCAATTCCTGAACCGTTCCACTTCCAATATTACCAGCCAAATAAGGTTCTGCTCCCAAGACTTCGCATAAATTTAAAAAATCGTGAGTCCCAAAGCTGTTATCTTCAGTAGTTCCACCCCACCATTGATTTACAATTGTAGGTCTGTTTTCTTTTAATCCAATACCATCTTTCCAATGATAGGTATCGGCAAAACAACCTCCAGGCCATCTTAAATTTGGTATTTTTAATTCTTTTAAAGCTGCAATAATATCATTTCGAACTCCATTTGTATTTGGAATTTTAGATGTATCGCCTACAAAAAAACCTCCGTAGATACATCTCCCCAAATGTTCTGCAAAGTGACCATAAATATTTTTATTGATAGTAGTAGGTTTTTCGGCCTTTTTAATACTAAGTACCGTAGTTTCTTTTTGTGAAAAAATTAGTTGACTACAAAAAGTAAAAGCCAACAATAAGAACAGATTTTTTTTCATTCTAGTTACATTTTTTTATTGGTTATAAGTGTATGTTTAACATTTGTAAATATAGATAAAATAAAAGCATAAAAACAAACTTATAAATCAAATAAAGTCAGCTTATTTTTTAACAAAAACCCTCTCTTGAATTGAAAGGGCTCTTTGTTTTTAATCTACTTTTTTACCCCAAACCGGTTTACCATCTGAAGTTAGACCTGAATAAGAAATGGTGACTTTTCGGGTGCTTCTTTCCCAGTCCCAAGCATCACTAACTTTGCATTTTATACCATTTACAGTTAGTGTTTTGTTAGTGCTGTCATACGCCCAAGTTCCAGTAACTCCACCACTTACTTTCTTGTCAGCAGTCAAATATATTGTAGTTGATTTTTGAATGGTTGCATACTGATAGTTCATTGTAATTTGTTCCCAAGTCCCTATGAATGAAGCTTCAGTAATTGTTGTGGTCGGAACTGCGGCATAACGCTCTGGATCAACAACAGGCCAGCCGTCTTCTGTCCATTTTATGGCGCGAACATGCCCCATCATAATAGCATTGGAAACATTGATTCCCGGAACACCTACCGGTAAACGGGCTTGTGAAGAATAAAACCATTGTTTGGTATCCGGGTTTTGAAACACGGCACAGTGAGAAAATCCAACCCAACCTGTGTGTGAATTGAAAGCGTATGGATGTGTCAGCATAGGCCAACAATCGGCTCCAGTAGTAACATTGGCTCCATTGATACCTAAATATGGACCTGTAATGCTTCTGGAACGACAAACTCTTGTATTGTATGGAACGTCAAGACCATCATAAGCCAAGAAAAGATAATAATATTGAGTGTCCGGATTGTATATAATCTCAGGTCCTTCAGAAGCTTGCCAACGGCTAGTAGTGCTACGACTGGCAATGCGAGTCCCATAATCACTCAAGGTTTTGAGTTGATCCGGTTTTCCTGTTGTTGGATTCAGTTTCAAAGCCGCAATCCCCGAATGCCAAGAACCGTAAATTAAATATTGCTCGCCTTGAGGAGTTTCGATAAAACTAGGATCAATGGCATTAAATTTGAAATAAGCATCTTCCCAATTTCTGGTACCTGTAAAAGAATAAGGTTTTAACCCATCCGGTTCTGAGCAAACTACCATTCCTTTATCAACCCAGACATTAGATGCTAAGTCATCTGTTTCAGCCAAACCAATAAAAGCTCTTTCTGACCATGAATAAGTAAAATCAGTTCCTACTATAGGATTATCAACTACAATGCTGTAATACATTCGATATTTGTTACCTACTTTACGAACACATGGTGCCCAATATCCATAATTAGGATTGGTGATGGCTGGTAATGCAGGTGTCATTCGGGCTCTTTTGTTATTCAAGGAATCTTTTACCCAAGCTGGTGCCGTGGTCATTGAAGAACCTATAAATTCCCAATTCACAAGGTCTTTGGAGCGTCTGCACATAAAATGTCCGTGCCCGTCATGTGCGTTTCCATAAGAAGCATCGGTTTGATACATATAATAATAATCACCACATTTTTCAACAGAAGGATCGTGTACATTGGCTAAATTCCATTGCGAACGACTATCCCAAGAAGCTATAGAAGTGTAATTATCCGGATAAGTAGGTCCTGCAAATGTAGGAGTAACAACAGGCGGTATAACTACTGGAGGATCTGTTGCATCATCTGTAGCGTCTTCTTTTGAACAACTTACTGCAGCAAGTACAAATAAAAAAAGCCCAAAATAAGAAGCTATTTTTAAAATGGAATTTGAGTTTTTCATTTTTTTCTTTTTATTTCCCTCTAAAACTATTACAGAGAAAGGAGGAATTGTAATTTCTAATTTTCATTTGTCATTTTTAAAGCTTTAAAATGCTTTTTAAACTATAATACCCTAATGGTAAGCTTGTAAAAAGCTTACCATTATGATATTAAAAACATAATTAACTAACTATTTAAAAAAAAAATTAATAACCATCGTTTTGAATTGTTCCAGGGTTATTGTCCATTTCTAATTGTGGGATTGGAAAAAACTCTCTTCCTGCAGCATAGGAATTAAATTCAACATCTCTTGATTTTAACCATGCTAATTTCACGGGGTCTTGTAACCAACCCCATCGGCGGATGTCATCAAAACGGTGTCCTTCCAGTGGGAACTCCAGGAATCTCTCATGACCAATTTGGTCTCTCATAGTCGCTTGAGTTAACCCTGGTTTTACAATAGCTAAATTTGGTAAACCTACACGAGTTCTAACCATTTGAATGTAAGTATAAGCTCCTGGAGTATCACCTGTTTCGTTTAAACATTCAGCGTACATTAACAATATATCAGCATAACGTAATAAACGTTCGTTTATACCAGAACGCCAATCGAATTCGTTAGCATAAGCCCCATCTGAATTTTCATATTTTCTACAAAATAAATCATTTAAATCTGCTGAATTTCCTGAATAAACAGTAGCGAAATTTTGCCCATAAAGCTGCATTCCTCCAGGTTTATTGTAGAACATTGTAGCATCTAAACGTGGATCTACTGTATTTGCAGTCGTTTTTTCTTGTTGAAATTCGTTATATAAAGTCCAAGTAGGTTGTACGTCTGTCCATCCAAAAGCTCTAGGCCCATAAGTAATAGCCCTGGCAGATGTTTTTCCCCATCCCGAAGCAGGAGCACCACCCCAACCTAAATCAACACCGCCTGCAGATCTACTGAATTGTACTTCAAATAGTGATTCTGAATTGTTTTCGTTAGTGTCAGTAAAGTTATCACGGTAATTAGATACTAAAGAGTAAACTCCTAAATCGATTACTTGTTTAAATGCTATTTTTGCATTTGGAAAATCTTTAGTAAATAAATAAGCTTTCCCTAAATATCCTAAAGCCGCTCCTTTTGTAGCACGTCCTTTTTGACCTGCATCTAAACCTGAAACAGTAGTATAAGATGTAGGTAATAATTCAGCTGCCTTTTTAAAATCGGCAATTACTTGTGCCCATCCTTCTTCGTTGGTTTTTTGAGGATAAAAAGCTGCGATTTCAGTTGGTACCGGTACTTTCTTAAACATGTTAACTGCGTGAAACAAGTACAATCCTCTTAAAAAATAAGCCTGACCTAAAATTCTGTTTTTAAGAGCTGCATCAGTCATATTAATACTCGGAACATTGGTCAAAACTTGATTGGCGCGGTAAATCCCTTGATAGTAAGTTTCAAAAGCCCAACCATAAATGGCAGAATTTGATACATTCGAATTGAAACGACCTACATTGTACATCGCATCCCATGGGCTGTTACTTCTACAATCATCTCCTTTTAAGTCTAATAATAAAGGAGTACTTCTCATGTAAGTACCATCTGTTAGTAAACTACCGTAGGCAGCATTTACACCTTCTATAGCGTCTTGGTCATTTTTCCAGAATGAATCTGCAGCATCATTGTTTGGGTCAACTTGAATTAAATCTTCATCGTTAACACAGCTTGTTGTTATGATAAGCAGTGAAAAGAAACCAGCTAAATAATTATATATTTTATATTTCATTTTGATTCGTTTTTAATGGTTTGCTAATTTTAAAAATTTACTTCAAGTCCTAAAGAAACAGTTCTAGGATTTGGGAAAGAGCCTCCGTCATATCCTCTTGAGAAAGATCCGTCGTTGCTGTTAAAATCAGGGTCGCCTCCACGGTATTTAGTAATTGTCCATAGATTTTGTCCATTTACAAACACTTTTGCTTTTTGAATAAAACTGTTTGTTGGTATTGGAAGTTGATATCCAATTTCCATAGTTTGCAATTTTATATAGTCTCCTTTTTCAATAAATCTATTAGAATCTCTTCCATTGGCATTTGGATCACCAATGATTGGTCGAGGTACATCTGTATTGGTATTTGTTGGTGTCCAATAATTAAGCATATCAGTATGATGATTGCCATATTGTCCTGCCATTAAGTTACGATAGATACTGTTAAAGACTTTGTTTCCACCAGCACCTTGCCAAAACATAGAGAAATCCCAATTTTTGTATGTACTACTAAAGTTGAACCCATAGCTGTATTTAGGGATTGTTTTTCCTTGATAGGTTCTATCAAGATCACTAATCATTCCGTCTCCATTAATATCTTTGAATTTAATGTCTCCCACTCCTGCGTTAGTTTGTGTTGGAGCAGCAGCAATTTCGGCAGCACTTTGAAAAATTCCATCTGTTTCGTATGCGTAAATTTCACCCATAGATCGTCCCACTTCTGTTTTTGAAGCAGCACCATAGATTGGATTCCCATTGATACCAATTTGCAATACTTCGTTTTTTAAAGTTCCTAAATTGGCAGAGATGCTGTATTTGAATGCATGATTATTGTTGTTATAAGTTGCTGCGAATTCTAAACCTTTATTTCTCATAGCACCAGCATTTGTTGTAATACTTGCCGGGAATGCACCAGTAGAGTATGGCAACGGAACTCCAATTAAAAGATTTGTCGAATTTTTCACAAAATACTCAGCTGTAAACTGTAAATCATTGTCAAATAATCCAAGTTCAACAGCTACATCAGTAGTTTTTACATCTTCCCATTTTACATTTGGATCTAGAGAAGCAACAACAGTTGTACCTGGAGCCAATGCATTATTGAAATCATATCCCGCAAAACTATTGATTGTTGTAGCGAAGAAATACGGAGCAATAGTGTTATTCCCTAATTTACCATAACTAGCTCTCAATTTGACATTGCTTACCCATTCCGGCAAGTGAATGAATTTTTCGTTGCTTAATTTCCATGCTCCTGAAAAAGAGTAAGCATTAGTAGAATTGAAATTTTCACTAAAAAGAGATGATTTGTCTTGTCTAAAGTTGGCTTGAAACAGATAACGGTCATCATAAGAATAATTAATACGGCTTATATATGATTTACCAGTTATAGTTACATTACTTTCTCCCGTACTAGTATCATCAGCATATTGTAGTTTACTTATTTCGCCATAATCATAACCTACCCCTCTTGACCAGTGATTGAATGAATCGCTGCGTTCTTGTACATAACCAGCCAACACATCGAATTTATGTTTATTGATTTCTAATCCATAAGTCAATATGTTGTTAAAGAATGTTTTGTCTGTACTTCCTGTTGAAACATCTAGAGAAGCTTCTTCTTTTGTAGTAATATAATACCATCCCAAATCACTTTGCGGAACGTACTTTCTGTTTTCATAATCCAATCGGTCAAAACTGGCGTCAATTTTATATTTTAAACCTTTTACAATTTCATATTCTCCCCATACATCTCCAATAAAACGGTTTCTTTGCCCCTTGTTTTCGATTAAGTTATTGAATCCAATAACGTTAAGCGAAATAGCTCTTTGTGTTAAGTTGGTTGTACCACCATAACCACCTAATCGGTTCGCATCATATACTGGCATTGTAGGTACCGCTCCAACTAAAGCTCCAATTGCAGTTTCACCAACATAACTATTAAAATTTTCTTTGTCAGATTGAGTATATCCGATTTTTGTACCGTATTTGAATTTCCCTTTTTTACCATTCAAATTCAAATTCATAGACAATCTTTCATAATCCTGAGGAGATTTGATATAGCTACTATTTTTGAAATAATCCATATTCAGATTGTAAGCCAAAGCTTCAGCACCTCCATTGAAGGCTAAGGAATGATTTTCAATAACTCCTGTTTTATAAGCTTCTGCCTGCCAATTTGTGTCAACATTAGTAATGTAACTACTGCTAGTTGGGTCGTTACCCGGAGCTATTGTTAATCCTGCATTTTTTTCAGCAGCACTTGTAATAGTCTGATAACCTACTCTATCTGTTACATCCCAAGTTCTAGCCACATTTTGAAAACCTACAAGCGATTTATATTTAATGTCCAGTTTTCCTGTTTTTCCTTTTTTAGTAGTAATAATTACTACCCCATTAGCACCACGAACACCATAAATAGCTGCTGAAGACGCATCTTTCAAAACCTGCATCGACTCAACATCGCCAGGAGCAAAATCAAACGGTGCATCCACAATCATTCCGTCAATTACAAAAAGAGGGTTATTGTTACTAAAAGAATTTAGTCCTCTAATTTTAATATTAACAAATCCGCCTGGTTCGCCAGAAGATTGTACGGTAACACCTGGTGCTTGACCTTGTAGCATTTTGGCAACATCATAAGTAACTGTTTTTTTTGCACTTTCCATGTTTACAACAGCAACAGATCCAGAAAGATCCGATTTTTTTTGTGTACCGTATCCAATTACTACAACTTCATCCAACTTAGCGTAATCATCTAAAAGTTTAACTATAATATTAGTTTGATTTCCAACTTTAATTTCCTGATTTACATAGCCAATATAAGAAATTACAAGTACTGAATTTGGCCCGGCTACATCTATAGAGAATCTTCCATCAAAATCAGTTTGTACACCTATTGCAGTACCTTTTACCAGAATATTCACTCCCGGCAGGGGTGCACCATCTGAATTATTTATAATTCCTGAAACCTTTATTTTCTGTTGTACCTTTTCTTCTGGTTTAACTTTGGTTATTACAATTTTATTCTTTCCAATAAGTTCAAAATTAAAACCTTCACTGGCTAGGTTTTCATTTAGCAACTTATCAGCACTAATTGTCCCTTTTTTAAGTTTTATTTTTGGAACATCTTTAAACATATCTTCCTGATAGATAAATGTAAAATCAGTTTGCTCCCTTAAAAGGTCAAAAACCTCATCAATAGTTACAATCTTATCTTTATCTACAACAATTTTTACATTTTGCGTAAAAACTTTACTTGAAGAAAAACTAAAAGCAGTCGTACAAAAAAGTAATATAAAAGCTTTCATACTGGTTAGTAAAAATTTTCTCTTAAAAAAGAAAAAATGGTTAGTAAATTCAATTTTCATATATTTGTGTTTATTGGTTAAATATTAATTAATAATCTCATGAGGGGATAAAGTAGCGTACTGTCCAGGTATTACTTTATTCCCCTTTTTTTCTTATCTTATTATAATTTTCTGGTCTTTTATCTCATATTCATTTATAAAGTTAGTTTTCTTAATTATTGATAGGATTTCTTTTATATTATCGTTTTTGCTAAGTACTCCATTGAATTTAACTTTTTCAAGTTCTGTATTTCTAAACACCACTTCAACATCATACCATCGCGACATAACAGTCATAATTTCTTTTAATGTTTTGCTCTTAAAACTAAAAATTCCTTTTGTCCACAAGACTTCGTTATAAGCATCAATTGGATTAATAGTTATATTTCCATTTTTAAGATTGATAATAGATTGCTGATTAGGAGTTATATATTTTTTCGAACTAAAACCACTCACGGTCACTTTTCCTTCAACTAAAGTGGTATATATTTTATCTTCATCTTTATAGGCTTTTATATTAAACTCCGTTCCCAAAACCTCTACTTCCTGATTTTTATTTAATACTTTAAACTTAGCCCCTTTATGTTCTGTACTTGGTGATACATCAAAAAAAGCTTCCCCATAAATTAATTCTACTTCACGTGGTTGGCCTTCTACAAAAGCTACCGGGAATTTTAGCTTAGACTCCGAATTCAACCAAACTTTTGTTCCATCAGCTAATTTCACCTGAAATTGCCCTCCTCTTGGTATTGTTAAATAATTATATGCCAATCCTGATTTTGCATTATTATTATCATAAACTAATTCTTTTCCATTGCTGGTCACATTGTCTTTTTCATAAGTTTTATCTTTTTCCAACGCTACAACCGATCCATCTTCAAGAGTTAATATTGCCTTATCAGTTCCTGCTTTAATAGTATTGTTTACTATTTTCACAGGTGTCGCAATAGATTTATCAACTAAACTTGTTCTGTAGAAATAAGTTGTTGTTACTATTCCTAAAACCACAGCTGCTGCTGAGTAGTAAATGATTTTACGTAACTTTTTAAGCTTTATTTCTTTCTTTTCTTTAGCAAATGCTTCTGATAGCTTGCTCTTTATTTTATTAGAATCAAATTCCTTCATATTATATTCGATTGCATAATTAATTTTTACATACAGATTAAATAACTCTTTATTATTTGAGTCCTGTATCCATATTTCTAACTCACTCAACTCAGAAGCTGAAGCCTGATTTGTTAAAAATTTAGCTATTATATTTTCAATCTTAGCGCTTATCATCTCAATACTATTTTCTATTAATACGTTTGAATTTTACACTACCCTAACTTTTTTATATTTTTTTTTATACATTGCACAAAAATTAAGCTAATTATTTCCACTTCACACAATGCTAGAGGCTTATTCTGACAACATCCAACTTATTCATGCTTTAAAAACGGGAGAACCAAAGGCTTATACTTATCTGGTAAATACTTATCATCATAAGCTGTGTGTTTATGCCTATAGTTTTACTCACGATCATAATTTATCCGAAGACATTGTACAGAATGTATTTATGCGTATCTGGAACAAACGAAAAAACTTAAAAGAAGACTTTGTAATGATTAGTTTTCTATATAAATCTGTTTATAATGAATTTATTGATCAGTATCGTAGCCAAAAAACCGTTTATCCTCTGGAAAAAAAATATATTGATGCCCTTAATACTATTGTAGAAAATGAGGAAGAACATTCTCTTGAGCGTATCATAAAATTGGTGAAACGAGAAATTCAAAATCTCCCTCCTAAATGTAAGGAAATCTTTTTATTAAGCAAAGAAGAAGGACTCACTAATATAGAAATAGCTGAGTATAAGAATGTTTCTATTAAATCAGTTGAAGCCCATATAAGCAAAGCTTATTCCATATTACGTAATTCCCTTGGAGAAAACACAAACATTTATTTATTTTTAATGTTTGGATAATTCTTGTCAAAATTCGGCTGATTTATCCCTAAAAATATAATTTTTCCAATCTCGTCTTAATCTTTTATCAATATTGAACCTTATATATTCTTAGAGAAATTCCAGGCTTTCTTTAAAAAGTTTACTAATAAGTATTCATTCTACACTAATTAATTATGAAACTTTTCTGGAAGTAGCTATATTTACTGCAAAATAGATGACAAAGATGTTAAATAATTATAATTCCGAAGACAAAGTTTTATTATCAGTCGATTGTATCATCTTTGGATTTGACAATGAAGGCTTAAAAATTTTATTAATCAAAAGAGGCTTTGAACCAGAAAAAGGAAAATGGTCTCTAATGGGCGGATTTCTTAAAAAGGATGAATCTCTAAATAAAGCAGCCATACGGGTTCTTAATTTTTACACAGGACTACAAGACATCTACATGGAACAATTCTATGCTTATAGTGAAGTAGATCGTGACCCTGTTGAAAGAACCATTTCTGTTGCCTATTATGCATTAATCAACATTGAAAACCACAATGCCGAATTAATAAAAAACTATGAAGCTCAATGGTTTAGTATTTCAAAAATGCCAAAATTAATTTTTGACCATAATGAAATGGTTTCTCATGCAATGAGAAGATTGAGATACAGAACATCAACAAAACCTGTAGGCTTCGAACTTTTACCTGAAAAATTCACCATGCGTCAATTACTGGAATTATATGAAGCAATTCTTGACAAAAAACTGGATAAACGAAATTTTATCAGTAAAATCAATTCCTTGGATATTCTGGTAAAATTAAATGAAAAAGACATGTTGTCTTCCAGAAAAGGCTCTTATCTGTATAAATTTGATAAAGAAAAATACGATGCTAAATTGTTGAATCATTTTGTTTTAAATCTATAATTCAAGCGTATTTATTTAAAAAAAAAAATCATAAAAAAACCGTTCTGATAACTATCGGAACGGTTTTTTCTTGTTTTTAGTTTGAGTTTAGTACTACAAAATGTAATCGGTATTAATAAAGTTTGATTCTTTACTATTCAATAATTCTTGTAATATTTCGTTATTGTAAGCATTGTCTTTAGAAGCCACAAAGGTTCTAATAGAGAATGAACGTAAGGCGTCAAAAACACTTAATGTACCTACAGCAGAGTCTTTACGTCCTGTAAACGGATACACGTCAGGTCCACGTTGGCATGAGCTGTTCAGGTTTACTCTACATACTAAATTCACTAAAGCATCAATAAGTGGTGCAATCGTTTTAATATTTTTACCAAATAAACTTACCTGTTGACCATAGTTAGATTCAGCCATATCATTCAAAGGCTCTTGGATATCTTTGAAAGTCATAATTGGCACCACTGGTCCAAATTGCTCTTCGTGATACACTCTCATTTCTTTATTCACAGGGAATAAAACTGCAGGAAAAATATAGTTAGCCGAATGCTGTCCTCCTTTTGAATTTAAAATTTTAGCACCTTTAGCAGTAGCATCATCAATTAAACCCTGAATATAAGCTGGTTTTTCAGTTTCTGGAAGTGGAGTCAATGAAACTGATTTCTCCCAAGGATTTCCAAAAACAAGTTCATCTACTTTTTGAGAGAATCTTTTATTAAACTCTTCTGCAATCGATTCATGAACATATAAAACTTTCAAAGCAGTACAACGTTGACCGTTAAAAGATAAAGTCCCTGTAATACATTCTGAAATAGCCAAATCTAAATCGGCATCCGGTAAAATAATTGCCGGGTTTTTAGCTTCTAATCCTAAAACTAAACGCAATCTGTTTTTATTTGGATGTTGATCTTGCAATGCAATTGCCGATTTACTGTTACCAATTAAAGCCAGAATATCTACTTTCCCCGATTTCATGATTGGAGAAGCAATCTCTCTTCCTCTACCGTAAACAATATTGATAACACCTTTTGGAAAACTACTTCTAAAAGCTTCTAACAATGGTGAAATCAACAATACTCCGTTTTTAGCAGGTTTGAAAATCACAGGATTCCCCATAATCAAAGCAGGAATCAATAATGAAAATGTTTCATTCAAAGGATAATTGTATGGTCCTAAGCACAAAACAACTCCAATTGGTCCTCTACGAACCATTGCATTTACTCCCTGACTTTTAGTAAAATGAGCATTACTTCTATCTAATTGTTTGTAATGTTCAATAGTATCGTAAATATAATCTACCGTTCTGTCGAATTCTTTTTCCGAGTCACCTAAAGTTTTCCCAATTTCCCACATCAATAATTTAACCACTTCAGCACGGGTAGTTTTCATTTGAGAAACGAAATTCTCCATGCATTTGATTCGGTCAACTACTTTCATCGTAGGCCATAAACCCTGACCATTATTATAAGCTAAACTTGCCGAATTAACAACCTCTGCCGCTTCTTCCTCACCCATAAAAGGAATTGTCCCTAACAAAGTAGGAGCATATTCTTCGGTAGAAGAAATAGTAGAAAAAACCTCAGTTGTTTTACCTGTCCATTTTTTCAACTCTCCATCAACTAAATAAGTATCCTGGTGTAATAATGTTTTTATCTTAAACTCTTCTGGAATTGAATTCATCTAGTTTTAATATTTTAGTTAGTGTTAATAAATGTATTAGTGATTAAGGAGCAACTACTTCTCCATCCCAATCTAACATACCTCCCAATAAGTTATAGGCATTTTCAATTCCTAATTCATTCATAATTTCGCAAGCTTTTGCGCTTCTAGCACCAGAACGACAATAGACATAGTAATTTTTACTTTTATCTAATTTCTCTATTTCAGAAATAAAACCTTGACCTTTATGAATATCAATATTGATAGCATTAGGAATAATCCCTTCGTCACATTCGTCTTCTGTTCTTACATCTAAAATTACTGCATTCTCATCTGCTTCGAGCTGAGCAATCCAATCTTCTTGTGTTAAATTCATAATAATGTTGTGTTTTTTGTAAAAATACGATGTTTTTATAAAAAAATGGAACTCCAAATTTGATTTAGGGAATAATTTAAAGAAAACGTTTGAGTAAGATTACAATAATCAACAAATTTTACAATCACTTAATGTTTTGTTAAAAAAAAACGCATTATTCCTATTAGAAATGCAATATCTGCAATTTAGTATTTCCTGATTCAGCATATAATTCTTAGCAAAACAGTCAATAACTGTCACGAAATTTTAATTACTTTTACCAAAGTCTTAGAATTTTACCCAAAAAATCGATATATTAATAAGATTTAGCCTTAAAACTTACAACCATGTCAGAAGAAACAATTGTACTAAAAAATACCTTTCCTAATTTCTCTAATGAACTCATTCAGGAAATTGAAGCCAATTCCAGTTTTCAGTCCTTTAAAGCGGGCGAAGTTATTATGCGTACTGGCCAATACATTAAAAGCACTATTTTATTACTTAAAGGTCAATTAAAAATATACCGTGAAGGCGAAGATGGTGAAGAATTTCTAATGTATTATTTACAACCGGGACAAGCCTGTGCTATTTCGTTAATTTGTTCGACAAAAAACCAAACGAGCCAAATTACCGCTAAAGTAGTTGAAGATGTTGAAGCAGTAAGTATTCCAATTGCCTTAATGGATAAATGGATGATGAATCACCGTTCCTGGTACGAATTTGTAATTTACACCTACCGAACCCGATTTGAAGAAGTCCTGGAAGTTATCGATAATATTGCTTTTAGAGCCATGGACGAACGACTGGAATTCTATTTAAAACGCCACGCCAAAGCTTGTGATTGCAAAGAAATCAACTTATCGCATCAGGAAATTGCTCTCGAATTAAATACGTCCAGAGAAGTGGTTTCGCGTTTATTAAAAAAAATGGAACAACGTGGTTTAGTAAACTTACACCGAAACCAAATTGAATTATTAATGTAATTTTTGCCCGTGTGACAAATGTTACTGTGGCTGGCCGAAATACTCCCAACCTTTGTAAAAAAAATTACAAATGGAATATATCGGTTATTTTGCTTCAATTATTATTGGGCTTTCCTTGGGATTAATTGGCAGTGGCGGCTCTATACTTACCATCCCTATTTTAGTTTACTTATTCAAAGTCAATCCTGAACTTGCTACAACTTATTCCTTGTTTATTGTGGGAGCAACTGCCTTGTATGGCGGTTACAGCCACTACAAACTGGGAAATCTAAAATTAAAAACAGCCTTATACTTTGCCGTCCCATCGGTGATTTCCATATTAATTATTAGAGAAGTTATCTTTCCACAAATTGCCTCTACCCTATTTACAATTGCCTCTTATGCAGTTTCCAAAGATTTATTAATCATGATTGTTTTTGCTATTCTGATGATTAGCGCTTCAATATCAATGATAAAAAAGAATAAAACTGAAATCACAAACCATAAGACTAACTATAGCCAACTAGCCACTATTGGTTTTCTGGTAGGAATCGTAACAGGATTTCTGGGTGCCGGAGGTGGATTTTTAATCATTCCCGCTTTGCTGTTTTTTGCCAATTTACCAATGAAACAAGCCGTGGGAACTTCGTTATTGATCATTTTCATTAACTCGGCTATAGGTTTTACTGGCGATTTGTACCTCAACACTCCTATCGATTATGGCTTTCTACTATTGATTTCCACCATGGCATTTCTGGGAATGTTTATTGGAATCCTGCTATCAAAAAGAATAGACGGACGAAAACTGAAACCTATTTTTGGATGGTTTGTATTGGTAATGGGGGTTTATATAATTGTTAAAGAAGTTTTGCTGTGATGTTTTAACCACAAAGTTTTTTTTAACCGCTAAGAACACTAAGGTTTCGCAAAGAATAGGTCTTAAAGTATTTTACTGGTAGATATCAATACTAACTCTGATGCTTACTTTAATTCGAATAATCTATTATTAAAATCTTCTAAAACATATACCTTATCAAATTGTGTTTTCATTTCTAGTATTAAATTTTCATCCATTTCAAATGAACTTTCTCCATTGCTTCCAATTACTAGTAATAACCATTGAATATTTATACCACTTTCTTTATAACTCGAAATTTTTGTCTCTTTCTTTCTAATTGAATTTTCAATAATATCAATATTTACTTGTTTTTGCCACCAAGCTCCCATATTTGCAACTATATTTTTTTTCGAATGTGGTTGTTTATATATTCTTTCTATAATAGGATTCTCTACAAAATGGTCATTTAAGATATATTCTTTAACGACTGTTTTAATAGTTTCTATTAAATATCTCTTTTCATTTAACTTAAAATTCTCATAAGGTTGAATATAACAAGAAGCAAGAAAATTTGGCAATTCAATATCTTTTTGTAACTCAGTTTCTGCTAATAAAAAAATATTTCTAAAAAAACCTTCTCTTTCTTTTGATTTCCCATCAACAACTATTTGATGTTCAATACCTATTCTTTGATTAGCATCAAATAAAATAAAATCCGGTTTTTCAGTAACTTCATCGATCTTTAAATTATCAAAAAACAATAAAAATTTACCAATGTGGCAGATTTCGAGAGTTTTCTGTTGTTTTTTAGAATCATCATTTAGCAATTCTAAATGTTCGTTAATCAACTCTCCCAGCAACTTATAGTTTTCTAAAATAGATTTATTATTTTTTAATATTCTAGTCATGAAAAAACTATTTAATAATTTATAACTATAAACATTTAAATCTTACTATTAACTAACCACTCTTCACTAATTACTAAAAAAAAATCAATGCTCCCCATAACCTACATCATCCATTTTTCCATTAAACACTTTGTATTGAATGATAAAGTAACCAATTACCAAAGCCAATGCAATGGCAAACCAATACACACCCACCGATAAGGCATATTCACCATTGGCAACATTATAAATGGTCAACGAAGGATTGATTTTATTGGTTGATGGCAATACTTCGGGAAAAATAGAAGCTGTTGTTGATGTAAATCCACCAACAAGGAAAAGACTCGAAAATATAAATCCTGTTCCGTCTTTTTGGAATGTTTTCACTTTGAAAAGTCCAAACAAGCCTACAAACGTAATCAGCGGAAAGATAAAAAGGATGGGATTATCAATGAAATTATGAAAAGGTTCTTTCTCAATAATATGCCAAACCGATAACGAAACAATTACCAGCACCAGCAACACAAAATTCATTTTGTAAACCATTTGTTTTAATTGGCTATTCAACGACGAATTGGTTTTATAAATAATCCAATTGGCACCATGAATCATCAAAGCCACCACACTTACCACCCCCAGAAAAAGTGTAAACCAGTCGATAATTCCAAGTTCGGTAGCTTCTGGACTGAAACTAGGATTCCACAATGGCAGAAAGAAAAAATGCGGTTCCTGAGTCGAAACTCCATTGACTACCATTCCAAGATTCACCCCACGAACTACGTTTCCTAATGCCATTCCGAAAAATAAGGCTAATAATAGACTGGCAATCCCGAAGGCTTTATCCCAAACCGCTTCCCACATATGATTGTGAATTTGCCCACGCAATTCTAATCCTATTGCTCTAAAAATAAGCAACCACAAAATCATCATCAACGGCAAATAAAATCCGCTAAATGAAGCCGCATACAAGGTAGGAAAAGCATAAAACAAAACACCACCTGCAGCAATCAGCCATACTTCATTGGCATCCCAAAAAGGCCCAATAGCATTCGTAATTGCTTTTTTATCTTTCTCTGTTTTGGCAAAAAACAAATGAATAATTCCTGCTCCAAAATCATAACCATCCAACACCAAATAGGTTGCCAAAATGCCAATTAATACCACATACCAAAAGAATTCCATACTCTATTTTTTTACTGGTTCCGGACCATTATAAATTATTTTCCCAACTAAAATCGCAAACAACATTCCCAGCAAGGCATACAAACCTACAAATCCCATCAGGGTAAATAAGGTATTTCCGGAGGAAACCGTAGGTGAAGCCCCATCGGCAGTGCGCAATAAATCATACACTAACCAAGGTTGACGCCCTAATTCGGCCGTGTACCAGCCAGTAATATTAGCGATATAAGGAAATGGCATTAGAAACATAAAAGCCCACAACAGCCATTTGGTTTGAAACAATTGCTTTCGGGTCAATTGAAAAGCGGCCAATACCATCACGCCAATAAAAAGCGTTCCTAAGCCCACCATGATATGGTAAGCATAATACAATCCCGAAATATTAGTAGGGTGTTTGTCTACAGTAAACTGGTCTAATCCTTTCACTTCGGTATCCCAATTGCCATAGGTTAAAAAACTCAACACATTAGGCACCGCAATTTTATTATCCAGTTTTTTGTCTTTTACGTCAGGTTGCCCAATAAGGACAATTTCAGCTCCTTTTTTCTCCGTATGAAAAATTCCTTCCATAGCCGCAAAAGTTACCGGCTGGTGTTTCACCACGTTTTTAGCCAATAAATCTCCTGTTGGCATAGCAACAATGATACTCGAAATCAATCCAAAAACAACTCCTGTTTTCAAAAACAATTTTCCGTAAGAAACATTTTTGTTTAACAAAATATAAAAAGCCCCAATCCCGGCTACTACAAAAGAACTCGTAACCATAGAAGCCGCCTGATTGTGCAAATACGAAGGCCACAACCACACATTGGTAAACAAAGCCGAGAAATTATTGAGTACAAATTTTCCGTTTTCCAATACTTCGTAACCCACAGGATTTTGCATCCAGGAATGCGTAGCAATAATCAAAAATCCACTGGCCCAGGACCCCAAACAAATCAACAATCCGGTTACAAAATGCCATCGATGTCCAAGGATTTTTTCGCCAAATAAAAACATTCCTAAAAAAGAAGATTCTAAAAAGAAAGAAAACATGCCTTCCATGGCCAGGGTTTGCCCAATAATGCCACCTGTCAGCTCCGAAAATTTAGCCCAATTGGTTCCAAACTGAAATTCCATTGGGATTCCCGTCACTACACCCATTGAAAAATTGAGTGCAAAAATTCGCATCCAAAAATGTGTGGCTTTATTGTAATGGGGATCATTTGTTTTTAAGAATTTCCATTTGAAATAAACAATGATTAACGAAAGTCCCATTGTTAATTGTGGAAATAAGTAATGAAAAGTAATCGTAAATGCAAATTGCATTCGGTCATAAAAGAGCATTTCTTCCATAGGAGGTAATTTGTTTATGAAGTACCACAAATTTACCCTTTAAAACCCCGAATTCTCGCTCTTTTTAAAAAAAATTATCCCAGATATTATTAAACTTTTCAACAATTCTAAAAACCTTAAATCAGAACTGTTATTCATTCTTCAAAATTCCTTTTTCTACACTTTCGTTAATCAATCCTTCCGCATAGTTCCATAAAGTTGATGAACCTTCTTTTATGACGCTCTTTTTTTCGTAAACTTTTTTATAGCTTACATCAAACTCTTTCCAGGTTCCGCCGTTATTAGATGTATTTTGCAATAAAGGCTCTAACCTGTCCATTGCTTTTGCAAATTTTGCCTCCTTAGTTTCCCCTGCTTCAAATTCTTCCCAAATTGCAATCAATTCATCGGCTTGTTGCTTTGGCAGTAAACCAAAAATACGATTCGCTGCCAATCGCTCTTCATCGGTATTGGAATGATTTTTTTGTGAATCATAAATAAAGGTGTCTCCAGCGTCAATCTCTACAATATCATGTATCAAAACCATTTTTACAACTTTCAAAATATCAACCGGCTCATCAGAATGCTCCGCTAAAACAATCGCCATTAATGCCAAATGCCAACTATGTTCAGCATCATTTTCATTTCGATCACTGTTAAAGAGCTTCGTTTTTCGCTGAATGTATTTTACTTTATCAATTTCTTTAATAAAGGCAATTTGATTCAATAAGTTTGCTGTGTTCATATCTGAAATTATATTACTGATTTTAGTAAAACCGTAAAATTACAAAAAGCTTTAGCTTTAATCAAACTGGTCTCTTATTGATTCACACTTTAATCCATTTTATTTTTCTATTATTTGTAACTTTAGTCACTGATATAGCCCTCAAGCAAACTTTATCTTTGTTACATCAAACTAAAAATGATTTTTATGAAAATAGAACAAATATATACCGGATGTCTTGCCCAGGGTGCTTATTACATTACTTCAAATGGTGAAGCAGCTATTATAGATCCTTTGCGCGAAATTCAACCTTACTTAGATCGTTTAAAACGTGATAAAGTCAAACTAAAATACATTTTCGAAACCCATTTCCATGCCGATTTCGTTTCAGGACATGTGGATTTAAGCAAAGAAACCGACGCAACAATTGTTTACGGACCTACCGCTACGCCTGAATTTGATGCCATCATTGCCACTGATGGTCAGAAATTCAAAATTGGTGACATTTCCATAAAAGCCTTACACACTCCCGGCCACACTATGGAAAGTACTACTTATTTACTACTTGACGAAAATGGAAATCAGCACGCAATTTTCTCTGGTGATACTCTATTCATTGGTGATGTAGGACGGCCTGACCTGGCTCAAAAAGCAGCTCACATGACGCAGGAACAATTAGCCGCCATCTTATTCCATTCGTTAAGAGACAAAATCATGACTTTGCCTGATGATGTGATTGTATATCCTGCGCATGGTGCCGGAAGCGCTTGTGGTAAAAACATGAGTAAAGAGACCATTTCTACTATTGGGAACCAAAAAGCAACTAATTATGCCTTAAGGGCCAATATGACCGAAGCCGAATTTATCAAAGAAGTAACCGAAGGACTATTGCCTCCTCCTGCTTATTTTGGGATGAATGTGACTATGAACAAACAGGGTTACGAAAGCTTTGAAACGGTTTTAAACCACGGAATGAAAGCTATTGATGCAAAAGATTTTGAAGCTGTTGCCGAAGATTCGGGAGCTTTAATTTTAGATACCCGAACAAACAATCAATTTGCAAAAGGTTTTATTCCGCAATCCATCAACATTGGGATTGAAGGCGATTTTGCACCCTGGGTAGGTGCCTTAATTGCCGATGTGAAACAACCTATTATTTTAGTGGCCGAAATCGACCAGGAAGAAGAATCGGTAACGCGATTGAGCCGTGTGGGTTTTGACAACATCATTGGTCATCTCAAAGGTGGTTTTGAAGCCTGGCAAAAAGCGGGTAATGAATTTGATTCCATCAATCGTATTTCGGCTGAAGCATTTGCCAAAGAAGTAAAAATTGGCAAAAGCACAATTATAGATGTTCGCAAAGAAACGGAGTACGCTGCCGAACATGTTGAAGAAGCTTATTCCAAACCCTTAGCCTATATTAATGACTGGATAAAAGACATCAATCCTAAAGAAGCTTTTTATCTTCATTGTGCTGGTGGCTACCGCAGTATGATAGCCGCATCTATTTTACAGGCCAGAGGTTTTAGAAATTTTACTGAAATTAAAGGCGGTTTTAATGCCATTGCAAAAACGACTGTTCCCAAGACAAATTTTGTCTGTCAAAGCAAAACATTAAACCACTAATTAATTGACTTTAAGAAGATTAATCGCTAAATTTGTATGTTATTTCAATGCATTTTTTTAACCCTTAAATTCTAGAAATCATGAAACATAACATGGGGAAAACCGACAAAACAATTCGTGTGATTGTTGCTCTCGCCCTAGCAACTTTATATTTTACACACACTGTTACTGGAAACCTTGGCATCTTTTTATTAGCTTTTGGAGTAGCCTTATTAATTACTGTTTCTATTAATTTTTGCCCATTTTATACTCCTTGGGGCATCAATACAAATAAAAAGAAACTGAGTCATTAAAATTACAAACAAGCTCTGCCTAATCCATTTCAGAAGTTTATCAAACAGTACAAAAACTAATTTTTACTTTTTGTAAACTTCTTTTATGTTTAATCGAAAAATCATTCATTACAAAAAACATCATGAATAAAGAACAATGCTGTACAATAGCTAAACTCAACAAAAAATAAACAATGAATAGTAATTTCAATAAATTAATACAATCTGAAAAACCAATATTAGTCGATTTTTTTGCTACATGGTGTGGACCTTGCCAAATGCTTAGTCCCATTTTAAAAGATGTAAAAGAACAATTAGGAGAGCAAATTTCAATCATAAAAGTTGATGTCGATAAAAACCAACAAGTTGCTTCGCAATATCAGGTACGTGGTGTTCCCACAATGATTTTATTCCAGAACGGAAAACAATTATGGCGACAATCAGGTGTTATAGATAAAAACACCATTATTACTACAATTTTAGAAAAAAGCAAACAATGACAAAAAGAACAATCATAATAACTCTCATTGGAGTTTTAATTGGTGCCATATTGGGATATTTGTATTATCGATATGTTGGATGCATAACAGGAACTTGTGTTATAACTTCAAAACCTCTGAATGCAACACTTTATGGCAGTTTATTGGGTGGATTGATATTTAATTCATTAGTTAAAAAAGAAAAAAAGTAATTCCAATTGCTTTTTTTTATACCTTTATTAACCAAAAGGTTAAACCAAAAAGTTAAAACAAAAAATGACTACCGAAGAAAAAATATTCAATGCCGCCCGAATCGTTTTTCAAAAAAAGGGATTCGCAGGCGCACGAATGCAAGAGATTGCAGATGAAGCCGGAATAAACAAAGCGATGTTGCATTATTGTTTTAAAAACAAACAGCAGCTCTTTGAAGCCGTTTTTATGAAAGCTTTCAGTCAGCTGGCGCCTCAAATCAATACTATTTTTAATTCGGAAAAAACTGTTTTTGAAAAAATCACCCAGTTTACCCATGATTATATTTCGTTTGTAATTGAAAATCCTTTTTTGCCCCAATTTATTATCCAGGAAATGAACAACAATCCTGAGTTTGTGATGTCTATCCTCAATCATGAAAACAGACCCAATCCTACTTTACTCATTGCACAAATTGAAAAAGAAATCGAAACAGGAATTATAAAACCCATCAAACCAAAACAACTCTTATTGGATATTTTTTCGATGACCATTTTCCCTTTTGCAGCGCAAATAATGGTAAAAGGAATACTTCATCTATCTGATATAGAATTCAATCAAATGATGGAAGAACGAAAAACAATCATTGCCCAACAAATTATTAATTCGATAAAAAAATGAAACTCATCAACTTCATATTATTGCTATTGATAGTGCCTTTTATAACATTAGCACAACAAGCAGTATCATTAGAGGATTGCTATGATTTGGCTACTAAAAATTATCCTTTAGCGAAACAAAACAGTCTATTATCCCAAAAAATGGATTTGGAAATAGAAACACTTTCAAAAGACTATCTCCCTAAGATCGATTTGAATGCTCAGGCTACTTATCAATCGGATGTGACACAAGTGCCTGTAAAAATTCCAAATTCAACTATAAATCCGCTTAACAAAGACCAATATCGTGCTACACTAGACATCAACCAGATTATCTACAATGGCGGATTGCAGGAAGTCAACAATAAAATCAAGGAAACACAAACCAAAGTACAGCAACAACAAGTTGCGGTCAATTTGTACCAACTTAAAACCCGAATTAACCAACTCTATTTTTCTATATTTCTTTTACAGGAACGCGCTGAAATATTATTGGCAAAACAGGAACAATTAAAATCTAAAATTGCCGAGGTAAAAACAGCTGTTAAATTTGGCGCAATATTACCAGCATCTGAAAAAGTTTTAGAAGCCGAAAATTTAAGAATCAAACAACAACTCAGCGAAATTAAATTCGATAAAAAGAGAGCTTTAGAAAGTCTTTCTCTGCTTACTTATACTCCATTTGAAGAAAATGTAAATTTGGTTAAACCAATATCAAATTTAGATACAAACACAGCAAACAACAGACCGGAACTGAAATTATTTGATTTACAAAACGAGCAAATTGAAGTTTCTAAAACAGCAATCAGTAAAAACAATTTACCTAAAATAAAAGCTTTCGGTCAGGCAGGTTATGGAAATCCGGGACTCAATATGCTCGACAATTCCTTCCAGACTTTTTATATGCTGGGTTTGAAAGCCAATTGGAATGTATTTGACTGGAACAAATCAAAAACCGAAAAAGAAATCCTTTCCGTTTCTGAGAACATAGTTTCCACTGAAAAAGAGACTTTTTTACTCAACAACAACTTGCAATTACAGGAAATGAATAACGAAATTCAAAAATTGCAAGAAATCATCAATACTGATTTAGAAATCATTGCATTGAGAGAAGCTGTTTTAAAATCATCGGATGCCCAGCTTAAAAATGGAGTTATTACCGCTTCGGACTATATTGTGGAATTCACCAATTTGTATGAAACAAAAACCAATTATAAGTTACATGAAATTCAATTGCTTTTGGCTAAAGCCAATTACAAAACAATACAGGGATATTAAAGAAAAACATCATGAAAAAAATAATTACACTCTTACTCACAGCCAGTTTAATTTCTTGTAATAAAGACAACGAAAAAGCAGATGGTTACGGCAATTTTGAAGCTACCGAAGTAACTATTTCGGCAGAAGCCAATGGAAAACTAATGACTTTTTCTGTTGAAGAAGGAAATATCCTTGATGCCAATGCAAAAGTAGGACTGATTGACACCACACAATTGTACCTAAACAAACAGCAATTAATAGCCACAAAGAATACTATTTCTTCGAAATCACAAAATGTGTTGTCACAAAATAGCGTGCTGCAAGAACAACTCAAAACCACTTTGATTGAGCAAAAGAGAATCCAAAATATGTTTGCCGAAAATGCCGCCACCCAGCGACAAGTGGATGAAATCAATGGAAAAGTCAACGTACTGAAAGAACAAATAAAAAGTGTAGGAACCCAGAATGCCCCAATTGCCAATGAAGCCCAATCGATTGATGTTCAAATTGACAAAATCAATGATCAGATTCAAAAATCTAAGATTGTCAATCCAATAAAAGGAACGGTTTTAGCAAAATATGCCGAGCCAAATGAAGTCACTGCCTTTGGAAAACCGCTGTATAAAATTGCCGATATTTCTGAAATGACATTACGCGTTTATGTAAGCGAAACCCAATTACCGCAATTAAAAACAGGGCAAAAAGTCACCATTAAAATAGATTCCGGTACCGAAATGAAAAGCCATGCTGGTACTGTGTCATGGATTTCTTCTTCGGCAGAATTTACTCCAAAAGTGATACAAACCAAAGAAGAACGTGTCAACCTAGTGTATGCCGTGAAAGTAACCGTAAAAAATGATGGTAGCCTGAAAATAGGAATGCCCGCCGAAATGTGGATTAAATAAGTTTAAGGTTTATTGTTGATAGTTTGTTGTTTTTGCTATTGTTATTGAAATTTGAAATTGTCATTACTCATGAGTATCCAGGTCCAAAATATTTCTAAATCCTACCGAAACAATGTAGCGGTTTCCAATATTTCTTTTGAAGTAAAGGAAGGAGAATTATTTGGACTCATTGGACCTGATGGAGCTGGAAAAACAACTCTTTTTAGGATTCTCACCACTGTTTTACTTGCAAACGAAGGAACCGCTGCAGTTGCCAGTTTTGATGTTGTAAAAGAATACAAATCCATTCGAAAAACTATTGGCTACATGCCCGGGAAATTTTCTTTGTATCAGGATTTGACCGTAGCAGAAAACTTGGCGTTTTTCGCGACTATTTTTGGAACTACACTGGAAGAAAACTACGAATTAATAAAAGAGATTTACATTCAAATTGAACCTTTTAAAGACCGAAAAGCAGCAGCTCTTTCGGGCGGAATGAAACAGAAATTAGCCCTTTGCTGCGCCTTGATCCATAAACCTAAAGTTTTATTTCTGGATGAACCCACCACTGGGGTCGATCCTGTTTCCAGAAAAGAGTTTTGGGAAATGCTAAAGCGTTTGCAAAAAAAAGGAATCAGCATTTTAGTTTCGACGCCCTACATGGATGAAGCCGCCTTATGCGACCGGATTGCATTGATTCAAAAAGGTCGTATTTTAAAAATTGACACTCCGGAAAATATCACCTCAAAATACGACAAAACCATTTACAACATTCGAACAAAAAACACCCATCAATTAATTCAGGATTTAAAAAAGTATCCCAGTCAATACAGTGTTTACGCTTTTGGGGAATTCATTCATTATATCGACAAAAACAGTGATTTCAATTCATTGGAATTAGAAAATTATCTGAAAGAACAAAATCATACTGAAATTAGTATTACAGTTTCAAAAACAAGTATCGAAGATGTTTTCATGGATTTAACAACATTAAACCAATAAATTGTGGATCAGGAAAAAATCATAACGGTAAAAAACCTCAGCAAGAAATTTGGAGATTTCATTGCGGTAAACGACATTTCTTTTGACGTTTACAAAGGCGAAATCTTTGGATTCCTTGGTGCCAACGGCGCAGGAAAAACTACCGCTATGAAAATGCTCATTGGAATTTCAAAACCTACTTCAGGCGAGGCTTTAGTGGCAAATTTTGATGTAAAATCCCAAGCCGAAATGGTCAAAAAAAGCATTGGTTATATGAGTCAAAGATTTTCGATGTATGATGATTTGACCATCAAAGAAAACATTACTTTTTTTGGTGGAATCTATGGTTTAAGTCGGAATCAAATTAAAGAAAAAACGACCAAATTAGTTACAGAATTAGGACTTGAAGATGCCCTGAACAAACTCGTTGGCGATTTGCCTTTGGGCTGGAAACAGAAACTTTCGTTTTCGGTTGCCTTGTTACACGAACCTAAGATTGTTTTTCTGGATGAACCTACCGGCGGCGTTGATCCAATTACCAGAAGACAATTTTGGGAAATGATTTATGCCGAAGCCCATAAAGGAACGACCATTTTTGTCACGACCCATTACATGGATGAAGCCGAATATTGTGACCGTGTTTCCATTATGGTCGAAGGAAAAATTGAAGCTTTGGATTCTCCCAAAAATTTAAAACAACAATACAACGTAGCTTCTATGAACGAAGTATTTTTAAAATTGGCTCGAAATATCGAATAAAAATGAAGTAGTATGAAACGATTTCTTGGCTTTATAAAAAAAGAATTTTATCACATCTTTAGAGACAAACGCTCGATGTTTATTCTCTTTGGGATGCCTATTGCCCAAATCATGCTATTTGGTTTTGCCATTACTAATGAAATCAACAATGTCAATATTGCTATTCTCGACAAATCAAAAGACAGCGAAACACAAAAAATCATTAATAAAATCAGTGCTTCTAAGTATTTTCATATTGAACAAACCATAAACAGCGAATCGCAAATACAATCCATATTCGAAAAAGGAAAAGTCAAAGCTGTTGTTATTTTCGAAAACAATTTTAGCAAAAACCTGCAAACAGCTAGACAGGGAAAAGTACAAATTATTACCGATGCCACTGATCCTAATATTGCCAATACCATTACAAATTATACCAATGCCATATTGCAAAACTATATCCAGGAAGTAAACAAAACGAATGTTCAAACTTATGCTATAGACACTCAAACACAATTATACTACAACCCCGAATTAAAGGGTGTTTTTACCTTTGTTCCCGGAGTAATGACCGTAATTTTAATGTTAGTTTCGGCCATGATGACTTCCATATCTATTACAAGGGAAAAAGAACTCGGAACCATGGAAGTATTACTCGTTTCGCCATTAAATCCATTACAGGTAATCCTGGGCAAGGTGTTTCCTTATGTTTTTCTTTCAATAATTAATGCCACTGTAATTGTTCTTTTGGGCGTTTTTGTTTTTGGAATGCCTATACAGGGAAGTTTGTTTTTATTGGCCGCCGAAAGCATTCTTTTTATCATAACGGCACTTTCATTGGGAATTCTGATTTCAAACATTGCCCAAACACAGCAAACCGCTATGATGATGTCCTTAATGGGATTAATGCTTCCCGTAATTATCTTATCGGGATTTATATTCCCCATTTCGAGTATGCCGCTCCCCTTACAAATTATCAGCAATATTATCCCGGCCAAATGGTTTATCATCATCATCAAAGCCATCATGCTAAAAGGAGCTTCTATCGATATTATTTGGAAAGAAACCTTAATTCTTATCGGAATGACTTTATTTTTCATTCTGTTAAGTATCAAAAAATATAAAATCAGATTGGAGTAAAATGAGATTGCAGAATTTAGATTTTAGAATGCAGATTATGACAGAATAAATTTAAAATATTAAACCAACAATTTTGAAAACGATATTATTCATCATACAAAAAGAATTCCGACAAATCTTTAGAAATAAAGCGATGTTGCCTATCCTCTTTGTCTTGCCTTTTGTGCAATTACTTATTTTGTCTAATGCGGCCAGTTTTGAAGTAAAAAACATTCGGTTTTCTTATATTGATCAGGACCATTCAAAAGTATCGAGAGAATTGATTAGTAAGTTTCAATCTTCTGATTATTTCAACATTATTGAAAATTTCTCTTCTAAAAAAGAAGCTAATTTACAAATGCAAAAAGGAAAAGTAGATGTGATACTCGAAATTCCTAATCATTTTGAACACAATCTTTTAACTGATAAAAAAACAAATTTATCCGTAAGTATTAATGCCATTGACGGAGCTGCTGCCGGAATTGAAAATGTGTACATAAACCAAATCATTCGCAATTACAATCAAAAAATAAGAAGCCAGCTTTACCAATACAATGACGCTTCTTTTGTACAACCACAAAGCATTATTAGTATTCCTTCCTTTTGGTACAACAACACCTTAAATTACAAAACATTGATGGTTCCCGGAATTTTAGTTTTACTGGTTACTATGCTATCACTGTTTTTGTCGGCTATGAATATTGTACGGGAAAAAGAAATAGGAACATTGGAACAAATTAATGTGACACCTATAAAAAAATACCAGTTCATCATTGGCAAATTATTCCCATTTTGGGTATTGGGTTTACTCATTTTAACAGTAGGATTGACTATAGCCAAACTGGTTTTCAGTATTCCAATGTTAGGAAGTGTGGGACTTATTTACTTTTTTACCTCTGTTTATTTATTGGCAATTTTAGGCATCGGATTATTAGTCTCCAATTATACCGAAACCCAACAACAGGCCATGTTTATTGCCTGGTTTTTTACCGTAATTTTTATTCTGATGAGTGGATTATTCACTCCTATTGAAAGTATGCCTAATTGGGCTCAACAAATCACTTTGTTCAACCCCATTCGCTATTTTGTAGAAATCATCAGGATGGTGATGCTTAAAGGCGCTACGTTTTCTGATATTGCCAAACCTTTTTCCATCATTGCTTTTTATGCATTTGTTATTAATTGTTTAGCGGTTTGGAGTTATAAAAAAACAAATTAATCCATCAACCATTTATCAAGTACAATTTCTAAATCGGATGGGATTATAGGTTTCGTAATATAATCATTCATGCCTGATTTTAAACATTCTTCCTTTTCTTCTATAAAGATTCCTGCTGTCAGGGCAATGATAGGAGTAAAACTATCCTGCTCTATTTTTCTGATTTCATAAGTAGCCTCAAATCCGTTTTTATTAGGCATTTGAATATCCATCAAAATAATATCCGGCTGTTGAATTTTGTATTGTTCTATCGCCTGATCGCCGTCAAAAGCCTCTAAAATAAGACAATCAGGGATGATTCTTTGAATCAGTGTTTTTGCCAGGAACATATTAATTTTATTATCTTCTACAATTAAAACTTTTTTTGTTCCCGAAATGCTCTTTACTTCTTGCATTTTATCCTCATTTGACTGATGTTGAATGTGAAAATTAGATTTTTTTAAGGTGATGAAAAAATAAAAATTACTTCCTTGTCCAAAAGTACTTTCCAATTGTAACTTAGAATTCATCATTGCCAGAAGTTGATTTGAAATCGCCAATCCAAGACCGGTTCCGCCAAATTGACGACTCGTTGAATTATCTTCCTGTACAAAAGAATTAAATATTTTGTCCTGATTCTTTGGCTGAATGCCAATTCCCGTATCTTTTACTGAAAAACTAAGATTTGTATCATCAGTTTCAAAAGGAGAAATAGCTTCGATATCCAGTTGTATTTTACCTTTTTGGGTAAATTTTATGGCATTCCCCACCAAATTAATGATGATTTGCTTTAATCGCAAAGGATCTACAAATATAAACTGAGGCACATTAGGTGCAATATCTAAAATCAAATCAATTTGTTTTTGACTTGCCTGATACTTAAACAATGAGATTATCTGATTTGTTAATGCAAAAAGATCGATTTCTTCTGCCTGAAGTTCTAATTTTCCTGCTTCAATTTTAGAAAAATCCAAAATATCATTCACAATATCCATTAAAGTCGTTGCCGACTCATTAATGGTGCGCATATAGTTATATTGGGTTTCTCCTAATTTTGATTCCATCAGTAACGAAGTAAAACCTATAATTCCATTCAAAGGAGTTCTAATTTCATGACTCATATTAGCTAAGAAATCCGTTTTATATTTATTGGCTGCTTCAGCCTGCTCCTTAGCTTTTTTAATTTCAAAGTCCATCAGTTTTTGCTCCGTAACATCTATAAAACTAATCACAACTTCATTGATATCACCGTTCTCGTTAAAAGTTGGAAATCCATTAACCAATACCCAGACTACGCTGCTTTTATCAATGTGTAAAATTCCTAAAGCGAAATTTTTAATGGGTTTCTTCGAATGTAGTATTTGGCTTATCGGAAAGTCCTCGAGGGCCATAATGGAGCTATCTTCATTTATGAATTTCATATTAAAATTAGCATCATTTTTTTGCAGTAAATCTTCAATACTGCTTCCCAATAATTCAGATGCTTTTTGATTACACATAATTATTGAAGAATCTGCAGTATGAACCACAATTCCTGCCCCTAAATTATCTAATAAGCCACTATATCTTTCCTGACTTTTTAACAAAGCTTCATCTGCCAGTTTAGCATCAGTAATATCTCTGGAAATACATATAAAACGCGGAACTTCCCTTTGTTTTTCTTTCATTGGAGCAACAGACAATTCGTACCAATGCTTTCCATCCGGCATATCTAAGGTATACTGCCTGCCATTAGAAAGTCCTTTTTCTGAAGCTTCTTTCAGTGCATACAAACATACTTCAGCAGCATCCGGCGGAAGAACTTCAGGAATTTTTTTGCCTATAAACAATTCCAGAGGCATTAATAAAACATCTGTATTCTGGGAATGATAATTATAAATAACTTCGTCAATACCTATTTCAAAAATCATATCGGGGATGGCTTGAATTATAGCCTCCAACTTTTTATTGGTTCTGACAAATTTATCCTCAACTTGTTTCCGTTTGCTGATATCGGTAATGGTTCCAATGAACCCAATAACCTCATTTTCGGCATTTGTCTCGGGGGTTGCCTGGCCTATTACCCAAATAATACTACCGTCAGGTTTAATAAAGCGATATTCTAAGAACGATTTGTCTCTGTTTCCAACTACCTTTTTCCATTCATTATACAATTTAACACGATCATCAGGGTGAATTGCTATGAACCAGCCATTCCCCATTGCCTGCTCAAAATTTATCCCTACAATTTGCGACCAACGTTGATTGATATAAGTTGTTGCTCCGTTCAAATCGGTTCTATAAATCCCTACAGGAGATACCTCAGCTAAAGTATGGTATCTCTTTTCACTCTGAACAGCAGCTTCTTCTGCTTTTTTTCGCATCGTTTCTTTTTCGAAAAACTCTAAAGCAAAAATGACATCATTGGTGGCTTTGCCTAATAATTTAATTTCTTCATCATTAAAATAATTTTTCTCCGCTGCATAAATAACAAAAACACCAATAACTATATCAAACATTTTAATGGGTATGGCCATCAAAGAACATAAATCCCTTTTTAAGGCTTCTCCCTTCCAGGGAGCCATTAAAGGATCGTCTTCAATACTGTTGCAAACCACATAGCTTTCTTGTCTAATAGCTATGCCTACCGGTCCCCGTCCCGTTATTTCGTGAATTTCAGTACTTATCTTTATACCGTCTAAATAGCCTTTATCATCGCCACCAATACTTACAGGAATCACACTTTGGGTATTGAAATCTATCTTCCCAATCCATGCCATCTTAAACTTCCCTACTTCAACAGCAACAGTACAAATTTCTTTGAAAAGTTGGTTTTCATCTTTAGTACGAACAATAATCTGATTGATGCGATTAATAAAACGATACAAACGCTTGGTTTTATTCTTTTTTTGTTCAGCCTCTACCCTCAAAGTATTGTCGGTAATTATTCCATGACTCACTACAGTACCGTCAATTTCAATACTGGAAGTTGCATTCATTTCGTGCCAAAGCAAGCCCTTAACAGGATGAAGATACCTGTATTCTAATTTTATCGGAATTAAATCTAATAAAGACTGTCTGATTTTATTTAAGACCTCTTCCCGGTCTTCAGGATGGATTCTATCGAAAACTAAAGTTGCAGCATTTTCTGTTTGATCTGAACCAAATCCATAAATAGCTTCAACAGCACCACTTAAATTACTATAAGATAATTCACCATTATCTTTTAGACACAATGAATAAATTAAAACCAAAGCCTCCTTACTATTTTCCTGAAACTCGTTAAAAAAAGATTTTTTAGAAACGACCTCTTTTTCCAGCTCCTGAATTATTTGCTCTTGCTTATTTATTTTGTGTAGTAATTCTTCATATGTAAGTTGTTTTTCTTTCATTCCATTAAGATATACCAATGTATTACCATGATAAATATACTCAAATACAATCAGATAAGTATATAGAATATTAAACAAAAGCACTACCGGAAATATTTTTTTTATACTTAAATTTGAAAAAGTCTGTATTTAAGCTTCTAATAAATAGCTCCCTTAAAAAATTATGTCAGAAATACTTAAAAAACATTTAGAGAAGTTTATCCAAATAAATGAAGAAGAGTTTCTGGAAATTGCTGCCTTTTTTAAAACAATAACTGTTCGAAAAAAAGAAAATTTACTTATTGAAGGTGCTATTTGCAAATCGCATTTTTTTGTTCTTGAAGGCTGCCTGAGGAAGTTTTTTATCAACGACAAAGGAATTGAACAAACCACCGAATTTGCCATAGAAAACTGGTGGATTACCGATAACATTGCCTACGAACACGCATTAGCAACCTCTTTTTATATTCAGGCTGTAGAAAAATCAGAAATATTAGTTATCGAGCGCGAGGCCCAGGAAAAACTTTTAAAAGAATTCCCTAAAATGGAGCGCTATTTTAGATTCATCTATCAACGTGCTTATGCCGCTTCGCAAATGAGAATAAAATATCTATATGATTTCACAAAAGAAGAATTTTACGAACAACTTTGTAAAAGCCAACCCGAATTTGTCCAACGCATTCCTCAATATCTCATTGCTTCTTTTCTGGGATTCTCCCCTGAATATTTAAGCGAAATCAGAAAAAAAAAGCGTTCTTAAACCAGTTTAAGTTTTTACTGTTTCTTATTGCTGAACTTTGCTCTATTAAAATATAAAACTATAAAAAAATGAGAGTAAATATCAACGAAACAGAACCCCAAGCTTTTAAAGCTATGTATGCCTTAGAAGGTTATTTAGCTACTATTCTACTATCTAAAATCGAGAAAGAATTAATTAAAATTCGTGCTTCTCAAATCAACGGTTGTGCCTTTTGTATCGACATGCATACTAAAGATGCTCTTAAATACGGAGAAACTACCCAACGTATTTTTCTGTTAAATGCATGGCACGAAACCCAATTATTTACCGAAAAAGAAAAAGCAATTTTGGCTATTACCGAAGAAATCACTTTGATTACCAACAAAGGATTGTCTGATGCAACTTATGCAAAAGCCGAACAATTTTTCGACCAAAATCAAATTGCACAAATTATCATGGCCGTAGTTACCATCAATGCCTGGAACCGAATTGCCATAAGCACAAATTTAGAACCTGCTTCTTAAATTCGATTAAAAAATAAAAAAGACAGCTCGCTTGAAGTAATTTAAGCGAGCTGTCTGTATTTATATCAGGATACATAAACATAAACTGTTTTATATATTTGCTTACTCCATCAAAAAAATGGAACGCAATTAAAACCAAACTGGATTATTTCAGTTTTTATATAATTAACCAAAATTAGCTTTTAATGAAAAAAATTATTCTGTGTGCTTCACTAATTCTTTCACTTTCAATTTATTCCTTCAATATTGATCCTCCAAAGGTGACCCAAAAAGAAACAAAAGTCAAAGCGCCATTTGGAACCACTAAGATTAAAACCCCAGACTTTAGTAAATGTGCCACATTCCTAATCACTGATTTTGGTGCTGTCAAAGGAGACCAAGGCAAAACTACCCAAGCCATTGCAAAAGCTATTGACCAGGCTAACAAAGCGGGAGGTGGAACTGTTGTTGTTCCTGAAGGAGAATGGCTAACCGGAAAAATTCATTTTAAAAGCAATGTCAATCTGCATTTAAACAAAGGTGCTTTGCTGCTTTTCTCAGATAATCCAAACGATTATTTACCTGCTGTACATTCTACCTGGGAAGGATTAGAATGCTACAATTATTCCCCGTTAATTTATGCTTACCAATGTAAAAACATCGCTATTACTGGCGAAGGAGGCATTAAAGCGAAGATGGATTTTTGGAAAAAATGGGCTGGTCGTCCCGCAGGTCACATGAATAGTTTAAAAAGACTGTACAATTTATCAGGTCAAAATGTTCCTGTTGAACAACGTGTGATGGTCAACGATACGGCTAATCTTCGTCCGCAATTTATTCAATTTAACCGAAGCGAAAATATATTATTGGATGGAATTTCAATAACCAATAGTCCGTTTTGGACGGTTCACATGTACCTTTCTAAGGATATTATTGTTCGAAATCTAAACATCTATGCACATGGTCATAACAACGATGGGTTTGACCCTGAAATGAGTCAGAATATCTTAGTAGAAAAGGTAACTTTTGACCAGGGTGATGATGCCATTGCCGTAAAATCAGGTAGAAATCCTGAAGGATGGCGTTCTAAAACTCCAACTAAAAACTTAATTATCCGCGACTGTATCATTAAAAACGGACACCAATTATTAGCCGTAGGAAGTGAACTTTCCGGCGGAATAGAAAATGTTTTTATAGACAATTGTGAGCTATTAAAAGGATCAACCACATTTAACCTTATATTCATTAAAACCAATGAACGCATGGGCGGTTATGTAAAGAATATTTATGTCCAAAATATTAAAGGAGACAAAGTAAGAGATGGTATTTTAGGCATTGAAACCGATGTGTTGTACCAATGGAAAAATTTAGTCCCAACAGTGGAACGTCGCCTGACTCCTATTTCGGATGTCTATTTAACCAATGTTCATGCTAAAAACGTAAAATTCATTTCCAGAATTAAAGGGGAAAAAGAATTACCTATTAAAAATATCTTTCTTAAAAACGTAACGGCAGAAACGATTCAGGATAGTGAAAAACACATCAATGAAAACGTAATTAACTTTAACGTATCACCTAAGCTAAAATAATTTACAAAATCTACTTTTTTATGTTTTTAAAAAAGACAATACTGACAATAGCATTCTTTAGCATTTATTCTTTGGCTACAGCCCAAAAAGACAAAATTGATGCTATTTATTCGGGAATTCCATGGTTTGACAACAATGGTAATGTAGTTAGTGCGCATGGAGCCAATATTGTAAAAGACAACGGCAAATACTACCTTTTTGGAGAATACAAAAGCGACGATAATAATGCTTTTAATGGATTTAGTTGTTATTCTTCAACCGATTTATACAACTGGAAATTTGAAAAAATGGCCTTGCCTGTACAAAAATCAGGTAATTTAGGTCCAAATCGTGTTGGCGAAAGACCCAAAGTGATGAAATGTCCAAAAACTGGCGAATACATCATGTACATGCACGCCGATGACTTGAATTACAAAGACCAATATGTGGGTTATGCCACCTCTAAAACCATCAATGGCGAATATACTTTCCAAGGGCCTGTACTTTTTGAAGGCAAACCCATCAAAAAATGGGATATGGGTACTTATCAGGATACTGATGGCAGTGGTTACATTATTACACACTCGGGAAATTTGTATAAACTTAGCGATGATTACAAAAGTGTTACCGAACAAGTAGTTAAAGATATGACCAGTCAGTGTGAAGCTCCGGTTATTATTAAAAAAGGAAAAACTTATTTTTGGTTGGGTTCCTATTTAAGTTCCTGGGAACGCAATGACAATTACTATTTTACGGCAACGTCTTTGAAAGGGCCTTGGAAATCACACGGAAATTTTGCTCCTAAAAATTCCCTTACCTGGAATTCGCAATCCACATTTGTACTTCCAATAGCAGGTTCCAAAGAAACCACCTATTTATTTATGGGAGACCGTTGGGCTTTTCCGCACCAAAAATCGGCGGCTACTTATGTATGGCAGCCTTTAACGGTAAAAAACGATTCAATATTTTTAGCTGATTACAAGGAAAACTGGCAAATCAATACCACAACAGGAAAATGGTCGACTCTTAAATTAAAGGGCGAAATTATCCCAAATACAGACACTAAAAAAATAAAGTATTCTGACAATTGGAAACCGCAAACCGCTTTAAAAGATGCTTTTTCTGATAGTAGTTCTGATGTGAAAGGTGCTTCTTTTTCGGTAAATTTTAAAGGAACCCAAATAGGTTTATATGGTGTTGCCCGTCCGAATGGAGGTTATGCCCAAATTGAAATTAAAGATAACACAGGAAAAATTATTCAATCTCATATGATTGAGATGTATTGCAAATACACTGAATCTTCCTTGAAATATTTAAGCCCTCTGTTGAAAAAAGGCGATTATACATTTACCGTAACCGTTTTAGGAAAACACGGCAATTGGTACAAAAAAGACGGAACAGGTTTTGGAAGCACAGGAGATTTTGTTTCAGTAGATAAAATAATTGTTAAGAACTAATTTATCAAGAAGAGAATGCGAAACCACATCAAATTAATTTTAATCTTTTGTAACATCCTTTTTCCAATAATGAGTTTGTTTTCCCAAACAGATCCTGCCTGGGATAATACCTCAAAAAGCAATTGGAATGATGCTTTCAAAAAAATCGAAATAACATCTTCATTAGATGGAAAAATGCAAAATGCCTTTTTGTATGCTTCCAAAAGCAAAGCTAAAAAACCGCTGATTATAAGTCTGCATACCTGGAGTGCCGATTATACCCAAAAAGATCCGCTAACCAATGAGATTTTAGCCCGAGACTGGAATTACATCCATCCCGATTTTAGAGGTACCAATAACAACGCAGAAGCAATGGCAAGCCAATATGTTATTGCAGATATCGAAGATGCTATTCAATATGCGTTAAAAAACACCAATTCTGATCCTGAAGACGTTCACATTGTAGGTGTTTCCGGTGGAGGTTTAGCCACACTCGCCGCTTACATGAATATCAAATATCCGGTAAAATCTTTTTCGGCCTGGGCTCCTATTTCTGATTTGGAATCCTGGTATTGGGAATCTATTGGTCGCAAACAAAAATATGCTGCCAATATTCTTAAAGCAACCTCAAAAGACAGCGTTTTTAATGCTGAAGAAGCCAGACGTCGTTCGCCTTTATTACAACAATTCCCAAAAGACTTGCGTAAAAATGCAAAATTATATATTTACGAAGGAGTACATGATGGCTATACGGGTTCGGTACCTATCACCCATTCTATAAACATGTACAATCGATTAGTTGGTGAACTTAAATATGGTTCGGTAAAATTGGAGGACATCATGCCTAAAGCTGTCACCGACACCAAGCTGGTTTCAGAAAAAGAAATCATCAGTTTAGTGACCAAACAATACAATCCTGCATTCGATAAAAAAGATAAATTGTTTGATCGAAATGTTTATTTATCCCGCGAATTCGAAAATATCAAACTGACCATTTTTGAAGGAACCCACGAACAAATTCCTCAGGCCTTAGGATTAATCCCTGTTAAAAATACCAGCAATTTAAAATACAATATTCTTTGCTTAGGTGATTCAAATGCACAAAACAAAGGCGGATGGGTCGATCAATTGAAAAATATGATGCCTAATGCTAACATTATTAATATCTCCAAAAGTGGAAGAACCATTGGTTTTGACAACAACGGAAAAAAAGATTTGAATGCCTTAGCCAATATTGATGACTATTTAAATGATGCGCAACAACAAATTGGAAACAAAAAATACGATTTTGTAATTGTCTGTTTAGGAACTAACGACACTAAAAATGATTTTGCCGATAAGCAAAAAGAAGTCGTTGTAAATTTTGAAACACTGTTGAACAAAATCACCAAACATTCGTTAATCAAAAAATCGAAACCAAAGTTCATTTACGTTACTCCTCCACCAATGCGAACAAAAAACATTCTTGATAAATACAAAGGAGGGAACGAAAGAATTGAGCAATTGATTCCCCAATTTACGACTATCGCTCAGTCTAAAAAATTTAGTGTAATCGACATTTATCATCCGCTTTTAGGGATTCTGGATTACTATGCTGAAGATGGCATCCACATGGCCGATGAAGGACAACAAATTATTGCTGCCGATATTATCGAAAACATTCAGAAAACAAAAAAATAATCTATTTTCTAATAATGAAAAAGTCCCGTCTCGTTTTAGAACGAGACGGGACTTTTTTTATACTGTAAAGCTAAATTAATTAGCCCTAACTATTCTTCTCCATCAATATGGTGTTATTTAGAATAATTGCGCCATTTTTCGATACAATCTTTAAATATAATAGAAAATTTTGAGCAATAAGATTACAAACAACAAATTTAAAAAAACGATTCATTTTCCAACAAAATAATCTTATATTTGATAGTTAAAATTTACCAATAAAAAACTCACATCCAGACACTTAAAACTGATACCTACTAACAATTTAGTACGTATACAGCTTAGCACCTTTACAAAAAAATGTTTCTCTAAATAAACATTTTGTACAGATAATTCTATTGTTGAGAATACAAATAAAAACGAAACTGCTGCTCAAAAACTACTTCTAATTTACTGAATTCCCAATACTAGATTCAAAAGCACATTAAACCAAAAATAATCACTTCTCATGGAACTAAAAATTTTCTATGCCTTTTTGGCTGTATTTTTTATAGCTGGTTCATTCGTGGAATACACATTAACCTACAAGAAACATCAAAACTATTACAAAATTAAAGATACCTTTTCAAGTATTAAACTAATGTTGGCTGGTTTAGTCTTTGATATGGGGATGAAAATTTTAACCATTTATGGACTAATAAAACTTTCGGCTTATGCTCTTTTTAATCTGGGGTATGACTGGTGGTCTTGGATATTATGTTTTGTTATTTGGGATTTCTGTTTTTATTGTAAGCATTACACGGAACACAATGTCCGCTTCATGTGGGCTATACATGTAAACCATCATTCTTCACCACATATGAATCTTTCCACTTCACTCAGGTCGGGAGTTTTCAAAGGGATTTATCGTTACTTTTTTTACATTCCAATTATATTTCTTGGATTCCCTCTTGAAATGTTAATTATTATTTACGGAATAGGAAAACTTTGGGCTTTTTTTTCCCACAGTCAAAAATTAGGAAATTGGGGAGTTCTGGAAAAATTCTTAATTACACCATTACATCATGCGGTACACCATTCTTGCAATGAACAAAACCTTAACAAAAATTTTGGGGAAACCCTCATTATTTGGGATAAACTATTCGGTTCTTTTCAAAAAAATAAAGGAAACCTGATTTATGGAATTCACGAAGAAGTAGATCACAGCAGTTTTTATAAAACAGTGATGCATGAATTTGAAAATATGGCAAATGATGTCAAAAATGCAAAAAATTCCAAAGAAAGATTACTATATATTTTCGGAAAACCAGGATGGAACAAGTAAAAAACTTAAAAACTAAAACAAATGGAAGTCAAAACATTTAAGTACAGAAACAAAGAAGAGGAAGCCTACCGCATATTGAAGAAACGTGTAAACCAATACTTCAAAGATCGTGGCATCACTAAATTCGCTAACACACAGGTAATAGTAAAAGCTATACTCATTGTATTAATCTTTATTGGTTCCTATGCGTTAATAATGTCAAATCATTTTAGTCCTTTGATGATGTTGCTTTTGGCAATTGTATTTGGGATAGCATCATTAATGCTGGGGTTTAATATAGGTCATGATGCAGCACACAATGCTTTTTCGTCTAATCGAAGAGTAAATAATTTTCTTACATCAACTGTATATGCAATCGGAAGTAGCCCTTATGTATGGAAAATTAGACACAATCTCAATCATCATGCTAACAGCAATATACCTGAATATGACTGGACAGCTTATGCCCATAAAAAAATATTAACAGGTAATTCCAATAAGATAATATCTAAACTTTCACATTATCCGCATATCTATACACCTTTTCTTTATTCTTTTTACTTTATTTTTTTGACTTTCTATAAAGACTTTGAAATATTTTATACTAATAAAATTGGGGATGCTTATCACTTCAAACCAAATCTTACTGAACAAATACTATTCCCTGCTTCAAAGCTAATTTATATTACTTTCATTTTTATACTTCCTATGCTGTTTTTAAGCGTAACTTGGTGGCAAGTCATAATTGGATATCTAATAATGCATATGGTAGGAGGCTTTATATTTGCTCTAGTTGCGATCCCTCCCCATATGACTGAAGATGCTGTATTTCCTACAGTAAACGATGAAGGCTATTTAAACCATAGTCGATTCACACATAATCTTGATACTACAACTGATTTTGCTCGCAAAAGTGTAGTTGTAAACTGGATATTCGGTGGATTTAATACCCATGTAATCCACCATCTTTTTCCGAACATTTGTCATGTCCATTACATTGCTCTCTCACAAATATTGAAGGACACTGCCGAAGAATATGGATTTAATTATAAAGAAACTAGTTTGTGGGGAGCGGCTTTGTCTCATTATAATTTTTTAAAAAAAATGGGACAGACAACAATCTCAAATGACTCAACATATACTGAAAATCTACAAACTTCTAAAAATTGAATATTTTATAATACTTCAAAACCACATTGTTGCTTAACTCTCGATCTAAATAAAAAAATCTCTTCTGAAAAATTTCAGAAGAGATTTTTTTTATTTTTTAATAGCTATTTAGAAAACTTATTATTCTCAATGACTAAATCACTCGTCTTCTTCAGTAGCATGAGACTTGGAATAATTACGCCATTTCTCGATACATTCCTTGAAATCATCCGGAAGTTCAGTATCAAAACGCATCAATTCACCCGTATTAGGATGTACAAAACCAAGTGTTTTTGCGTGCAAAGCCTGTCTTGGCAAGACTTTAAAACAGTTTTCTATAAACTGCTTGTATTTTGTAAACGTAGTTCCCTTTAGAATCAAATGACCTCCATAACGTTCGTCATTAAACAATGGATGTCCTATGTGTTTCATGTGCGCTCTAATCTGGTGTGTTCTTCCCGTTTCTAAGATACAGGAAACCAAAGTCACATATCCAAAACGCTCCAAAACCTTATAATGGGTAATGGCAGGTTTACCAATTTCGGGATCAGCAAAAACAGCCATCTGCATACGGTCTTTCAAATGACGGGCTAGATTTCCATGAATCGTTCCAGTTTCTTCAGCTACATTTCCCCAAACCAAAGCCACATATTCCCTTTCGGTAGTTTTAGCTTCAAATTGTTTGGCCAAATGTGTCATAGCAGCCTCGGTTTTGGCAATAACCAATAAGCCCGAAGTATCTTTATCAATTCGGTGTACCAGTCCGGGACGCTCGCTGCTGTTCATTGGCAAATTATCAAAATGATAAGCCAAAGCATTCACTAAAGTTCCGGTGTAATTCCCATGACCCGGATGAACAACTAATCCCGGCTCTTTGTTAACTAACAACAAAGCCTCGTCTTCATAAACAATATTCAACGGAATATTCTCAGGAAGCACATGATTTTCAAACGGCGGATGCGACAACATCACCGCCACCACATCAAAAGGTTTAACCTTATAATTAGATTTTACCGTAGCATTATTGACAAAAATATTGCCATCAGTAGCGGCATTTTGTATTTTATTTCGGGTAGCATTGGGAATCAATCCCATCAAATATTTATCAATTCGCAACAATGCCTGCCCTTTAGGAACTTCAAATTTATAATGTTCAAATAATTCCTCTTCGTCTAAATCAATCGGCTCAATATTATTGTTCATCTGGTACTGCTTCTGTTGGGGTTGTAGTTGGATTTGCAATTGAATCTGTTGCTATATCTTCCTCATAACTCGCTTTTCCGTCTCCTAAAACCAAATCGATTTTAGAAGATTTCAAAACGCGATCTCCCGGTTTTATGTTTCTTCCTTTGTAACGCATTTCTAAAACCATATCTTTTCCAAGATTTGGTATATAAGTAATTGTTCCTTCTTCCAGTCCCAATGCCTTTAATGTTGGCACGGCCTCACGATACGTTTTCTCAATCAAATCAGGAACTTTCACTGATGAAAAACCTGAACTGTTAATCTTAATATATACTTTTCTTCCTTCTTTCACCTTAGCACCCGGCATTGGATCTTGCTGAACCACACTGTATTTAGGATAATCGCCTCTATAATCTACGCTGTCCAACAACACATAATCCAAATCCAATTCGTCTAACTTCTCCTCTACCTGTTCTTCAGTCAATTTTCTCAAATCAGGAACCGTAATTTCATGTCCATGATCAGTAGTAAAAGTTAACCAATGCATAAAAAGATAACCCAAAACAGCAATTATCAAAGCGGCAAGAAAAACTTGTGTGAAAAACGCGCGACTAGTAAGGTATTTACGTAAACTCATATATTAATTTTTATAGGTGGCAAAGATAAAGCTATTTCGTTTCAAAAAAAATGATAATTTTGTTTAATGCTTATTAACCGTTGGCATTGCCAAAGTTTGGAGCTATTTCCCGCTATTCGTTGCAATCTTTTTATTTTTAAAGAAAAAATAAAAAGGATTTCCACTGCTATCGGGGCTAAAAAAATCGATTTTTACAATACAAACGAAACTTAATGAAAAACATTGCCATCATCATGGGCGGCTATTCCAGTGAATACAAAATTTCACTTATTAGCGGTAACGTAGTTTACAAATTCTTAGACCAAACCAAATACAACGGATTTCGCATCCATATTTTCAAAGAAAAATGGGTTTATGTTGACGATTCTGATAATGAATTTCCAATCGACAAAAACGATTTTTCAGTAAACGTAAACGGCAACAAAATTAGCTTTGACTGTGTTTTCAACGCCATTCACGGAACTCCTGGCGAAGATGGTTTAATGCAGGCTTATTTTGAATTATTAGGCATTCCGCAAACTTCTTGCGATTATTATCAGGCCGCTTTAACCTTCAATAAAAGAGATTTGCTTTCGGTATTAAAACCATACGGAATTAAAACTGCCATTTCTTATTATTTAAACAAAGGCGATGTTATCAACACTGCCGAAATTATCAACAAAGTAGGATTGCCTTGTTTTGTAAAACCAAATAAAGCAGGATCCAGTTTCGGAATTTCGAAAGTAAAAGCCGAAGCCGAATTGCCTACAGCCATCGAAACTGCCTACAAAGAAGACAACGAAATCATCATAGAAAGTTTCCTTGACGGTACCGAAGTTTCAGTAGGTGTTATCAATTACAAAGGCGAAATAATTGTATTGCCAATTACCGAAATCGTTTCTGAAAATGATTTCTTTGATTACGAAGCCAAATACCAGGGAAAATCACAGGAAATTACCCCGGCAAGACTTTCTGACGAAATGACTCAAAAAGTAGGAACCATTGCCAAACGTGCTTACGAAGTTTTGAAAATGAAAGGATTCTCCCGTTCAGAATTTATCATTGTTAACGACGAACCACACATGCTAGAGATGAATACCATTCCGGGATTAACCACCGAAAGTTTAATTCCGCAACAAGCAGCTGCTGCAGGAATTCCATTAGCCGATTTGTTTACCAATGCAATTGAGCTGGCTTTAGCCAATTAAAATTCTTTTACTAAATAATTATAGACAAAAAGCCACGTAAATCGTGGCTTTTGTGTTTTATGATTTATTGTATTCAAAAATAATTTCCCCTCATTTTTGTCATTCCGAGGAACGAGGAATCTCATCCAGTAACTCGTCAAAGTAATCAAGCTGTTTACTCATTTTTGTGATTTGGGACTAAATTAATTCCTATTTTCGAATTTGCCAAATCATCCCAAATACAAAACCAATTTTCCATTAAGCCAATTGCCCAAATCCGTTGTAGTTGTTACCAGCAGATTATTTTTTTTCCGTGACTTTCTTTTCAACGAAATCTAATATTTTTTTAAAGTTTTCTTCGCCAACTTCTGTTTCTCCTAAAATCATAGGTTCGTATTTTTCTGTAATAAGAAGCAAGTTATTTTCTTTTATTAAATACATTATAAATTCTTTCCATTCAAACATTCTTTCATTGTCTTGAACTTTGGTGGTTAGGCCTTGCTCAGTAAATTCCCAAGTAAAGGTTGTTATGTTTTGACACGCTTCTATTTCTTTAGTTTTTACTTCTTAAAATCCTTTATATGAGGACTTTATTTTAAAATAATAATAGAAGTATGGAATTAAAATTCCCAAACCAAAAAATATGAATGCAAATCCAAAAAAGTTAGGTCTGTCAAAAAATAGTATAGAACCGATTATAAGTAAAGTTATGCCAAGAAAATGTGAGTTTTTATAGTATGCAATTTTATCTTTCCAAGCTAAGTCACGAAGTAAATCCATTTGATTTCTATAAATATTCTCATCAAACTTTAATTCAAATTTCATTTTCTTTTTAATCGTTATATGTTTAATTTGCTGGTAACCTTCTGTTATTACAGCGGGTTTGGGACTAAATTAAGCCCTATTTTCGGATTTGTCAAATCTTCCAAATACAAAACTAACTTTCCATTAAGCCAAATGCACAAATCCGTTGTAGTAGGTTTTCTTTTTAATTCCATTGACTATTATTGTCCCATAATTTTGAAATATATGTTACCAATGATTGACGCAATTACAACTATAAGCCACCACATTCCTTTTTTTGTTTTTTTGTCAATACTTTTATTTCTTTGAATTTCAAAGAATGAATATCCTAATAGCACTAACAAAATTGTACCAGAAACACCAACTATTATTTTGTCTTTCGAAATATAAACACAAGCCATTAAACCAATTGAAAATATAGAAAGTACTAAACGATATTTTTGAAAAAAAGGCTCGTTATTTTTTGTTGAAATTTGTCTTATTTCTGATAATGATTTTTCAATTTTCTCATAGTTCTCTATTTGTGATGGAATATCTATTACATCCACAATTGAATTTCCCTTTATAGTAAAACTCCCATTTGAATTTTTAATAATTTTGTCTATGTCTGTTTTAGAAATAGTTATTGTCGAAGTATTATATTGTTCTCTTATAATATCATTATTGTTAAAAGTTATAACATAACTCTCAAAGATTTCTTTTTGTCTGTTAATACCTCGATATAGTCCAAATGCTAATAAACCTAACATAAGTGGAATTAAAAAAGGAAAAATGTTTATGACATCTTGTTGTTCGTCGGCATTAAAATAACTTATTGAAAGTCCGCCAAAAAGAGCTATAAGTGAAATAGGGATTGCCTTATTTAGGGAAGATTTTCTAATCTCTTTAAAACCGTCTTTTCTAATTTTGAATTGTTCCATTGTTCTCTTTTAAAATTGGTACTAACTCGTTTATAGGCGAAACAAACCTTCGTATATACACACAAATACAGGTAGATTAGCGAAGGTTTATTTCGCTTTATTTATTATCAAATATATAAAATTTATCTTTCAAAAAACATTTTCATTCTAGTCTTGACAGTTCCGATTCCGAAGTATCGGAACGGGAGCAGGAAGAAGCTCCAAAATATACCCCAACTCCTAAAAAACTTTGTAACTTAGCGGCTCAGAATCTTAGAAACTCAAAATAAATGAGAAAAGCCATATTTCCGGGATCTTTTGATCCCATTACCTTGGGTCATGAAGACATTATCAAAAGAGGGATTCCACTATTTGATGAAATCGTTATTGCCATTGGGGTCAATGCCGAGAAAAAATACATGTTCCCACTGGAAGAAAGAAAACGTTTTATCGAAGAAACTTTCAAAGACGAACCTAGTGTTTCGGTCATTACTTATGAAGGCTTAACCATTGACTTGTGCAAAAAGATTGGCGCTAATTTCATTCTTCGTGGTTTGCGTAATCCCGCCGATTTTGAATTCGAAAAAGCCATCGCACACACCAACAGACATTTATCAAAAATTGAAACCGTGTTCTTATTGACAGCTGCCAGTACTTCTTATATCAGTTCGAGTATTGTTAGAGACGTACTTCGTCATGGCGGTGAATACGAATTGTTAGTTCCGAAAGCCGTGAGAGTAAAGTAAAGTTAGAAGTTGGAGGTTAGAAAGCTGAACTAAGGACTAGGTACTAACAACTAAGGACTAATAAATCAAAACTTGCAGAAAGCAATCAATAAATGTACATTCGCCAAAAAAATCAATAATGAGCATAGATAGAGAATTAAATAAACGTAGCGGAGGAAAATGTGAACTTTGCGGAGCGACCGAAAACCTAAAAGTATACCAAGTACTTCCTACTAAAAAAGGCGGAGTTGACGAGGCTATTCAGGCTTGTACTACTTGCGTGGAGCAAATTGAAAATCCGGGTAACGAAGATTTAAACCACTGGAGATGCTTAAATGACAGCATGTGGAGCGAGCATACTGCTGTTCAGGTAGTAGCCTGGAGAATGTTGAGCCGTTTGCGTGCTGCGGGTTGGCCACAGGAATTACTGGATATGATGTATCTTGATGAAGATGTTTTAGAATGGGCAAAAGCAACTGGTGAAGGAGAAGATGATGAAAACAAAATCATCCACCGAGACAGTAACGGTGTAATTTTAGAACACGGAGACTCGGTAGTTTTGATAAAAGACTTGAAAGTAAAAGGTTCCAGTATGGTAGCAAAACAAGGAACTGCGGTAAGAAACATCCGCTTAGACCATGAAAATGCCGAATATATTGAAGGAAAGGTTGATGGTCAACAAATTGTAATTATCACTCAGTACGTGAAGAAAATCTAGAAAGCAGTCGGCAGAATACAGAGCGCGGATTTTAGATTTCAGAACGCAATTTGTAAAAAAAGCAGATTTCAGATTAAGAATATTAAAATTCTAATTTGAAATCTGCTTTCTTGTTTTGCGGTCTGCAGACTGCATTCTGAAATCTGCCTTCTGCAAACTGAACACTATTCCTCTACTTTCTTAATAACATTTCGGGCAACCTGAATTTTATATTTCTTGCCTTTCATTTTTTCGTCCTTAATATGATGAAGTAAATCTTTTACTTTACTGAATTTTACTGCGGCAAACGAAATAAAATCCTTTACTTCTATCAATCCTAAATCGCCTTTTTCTAATTTTCCTTTTTGGGAAAAGAAACCTACGATATCAATTTTATTCAGCTTGTTTTTCTTTCCACCACTTATATATATGGTTTGAAATTGAGGTGCTTTTGGCAAAGACTTCTCATTTTCAACTGAAAGGACTGACGTGTTTTCATAATCCACATAATCCATTTTTTTCTCGGATTCATGCGCAATAATATAAGCCGTTCCTGTAGCGGTCATACGTGCTGTACGCCCGTTTCTATGCGTGAATTCATCTTCTTTAAGTGGTAAATGATAATGAATTACGTGATTCATTTCAGGGATATCCAGTCCGCGGGCAGCCAAATCAGTCGTGATTAAATAGCTTACACTACCGTTTCTAAACTGAATCAAGGCGCGTTCACGTTCTTCCTGATCCATTCCTCCATGGTAATAGGTGGAGTAAATTCCTTTTTCGTTCAAAGTATCACTGATTCTCTCGGCAGCATCACGGTGATTGCAAAAAACAATTGCCGACTCTGATTGCAATGAACAAATCAATTGAAATAAGGAATTCAGCTTGTCTTTTTCCTTAGAAACAACCAGTTTGGTCGAAAGATTAGATTCTTCTTCGCTTTCAGGAATAAAATCTAAAATCGTTGGATTTACCACTCTGGTATATTTTGGAATCTCAATATCAGAAGTTGCTGAAACCAAAACGCGTTTGTTTACTTTGGATAATTTGCCAATGATAAAAGACATTTGCTCATGGAAACCCAATTGCAAAGACTTATCAAATTCGTCCAAAATCAAGGTTTGAATTTTATCCAAACGGAAACTTCCTCTCTCGATATGATCGGCTATTCTACCTGGAGTCCCTATCAAAACGGCTGGTGGATTGCTTAAATTTTTGATTTCAGTATCGATTGAATGTCCGCCGTAACAAACATTTACCTTATAATCAGTACCCATTTTTTTCCAAACCTGCTCAATCTGCAAACCTAATTCGCGAGATGGCACTAAAATTAAACACTGTACCGAAAGGATTTCAGGCTGTAACATTTCTAAAACAGGCAACAAAAAAGCCAGAGTCTTTCCGGAACCTGTTGGTGAAAGCAACAAAACATTGTTTTCATTCAGGATGATTTCCTGAGCTGCTTGCTGCATTTCATTTAGGCTTTCGATACCTAAATTTAATAGTATATTGTTGGAATGGTGTTTCTTATTCATGCCGCAAAGGTAGTAAAAAAGTTGGCAGTGTTCAGAATCCGGAACGCAGTCAGCAGAATTTAGAAATCAGAAGACAAAAAAAAAGATTCCAGATTAGATGTTTACCATCCTAAATCTGAAATCTTAATTCTATTCTATATCCTTAATTCTGCTGACTGCTTTCTGCCTTCTAACTTCGAATAATATTTTCTTCTTCGAATAATAATTTAATGTTTTCATAAGAGTTTTTCAATACTTCTGGAATATCATTAGGATGAATCCAGGCTACTTTTTCAATTCCTTCTTCCAATTGCCCTTGAGGTGTACCTTCAAAATCAGAAAACATCTCAAACCAATGGGTAATTTTAAGCTTATAAACCCCGTTGCGCTTGAAAACGTGATAGGTTTTTTGCAGTTTATTGGTAATTCTCAATTGACCAACACCAGTTTCTTCTTCCACTTCGCGCATGGCAGTTTGCTCAATTTCTTCCTTTTTTTCGACACCACCTTTTGGCAAATCCCATTTTCCATTTCGAAAAATAAATAAAACCTCACCTTTTTTGTTGTAAACTAATCCTCCACCTGCTTTATTAACAGGGATTTTAGCCTTTAAGGTTTTCATAATCTCCTTTTCATCAGGATGATAGAGATAAGCTTTTTGAATTTTATTTTGAAAAATTTTGATAATAATTTGCTCAATATCAATACTTTCTAACAAAAAAAGCTTAAAATCTGTTTCTTTTGAGATTTTATTTGTCAAAAAAAGTGGTTTGTCGTTCACAAAAACTTTATACATTTGTACTATGATTTTTAATAAAGATACAGCCGAAAAAACAGCCGAATTGCTTTTACAAATAAATGCAATTAAATTGAATCCTGAAAATTCTTTTACATGGGCTTCAGGATGGAAATCACCTATATATTGTGATAACCGTCTAATACTTTCATTTCCAGCCATAAGAAATTATGTGAGAGATGAATTTGCAAAAAATATTGAGAAACAATTTGGAAAACCAGATGTCATTGCCGGAGTAGCTACCGGAGCTATCGGGATTGGTATGCTCGTTGCCGAAAGCATGGGATTACCTTTTGTTTATGTACGTCCTGAGCCTAAAAAACACGGTCGTCAAAACCAGGTGGAAGGTTTCCTGCAAAAAGGACAAAATGTAGTTGTTGTAGAAGATTTAATTAGCACAGGAAACAGTAGTTTGCTTGCTGTTGAAGCTTTGCGCGCTGCAGGTGCTAACATTAAAGGTATGGCAGCCATTTTTACTTATGGATTTGATGTTGCCCAAGAAAACTTTAAAAACGCAAAACTGGATTTATATACCTTAAGTAATTATCAAAATTTATTGAATTTAGCCGTAGCTAAAAAATACATTACTGAAAAGGAAGAAAGTACTTTAAGAGAATGGAGCGTTACTCCTTCTACTTGGGGACAATTAGAGACCAAATAAAAATAATATCATGAACTTAGAAAGTCCAAAGGTTAGCGTTGCAAAGTCAGCACAGGAATTATTCGATTTATTGACAGATATGAAAAATTTCGAAAAATTAATGCCCGAAAACATTGCTAAGTTTGAAGTTATTGGAGAAGATTCTTTTCTTTTTGGTTTAAAAGGCATGCCTGAAATTCAATTAAAAGTAAAAGAAAAAGCAGCTCCGGGCAAAATTGTATTTGGCGCCGCAACTGATAAAGTTCCTTTTACCCTAATAACGAATATTGACAGCGTTTCAGAAAATTCAAGTGCCCTGAAATTTGATTTCGAAGGAAGCTTTAACCCTATGATGGCCATGATGGTAAAAGGGCCTATTGGAAAATTCATTGAGACACTGGCCAACAATATGTCAAAATTATAATCGACACTCATTAAAAAACACATACACAACCCTTTTAGTTATTGACTGAAAGGGTTTCTTTTTTTAGTTAGAAAATACTTGCCATTGTAACCGCTATTGATTAATACCATTGATATTAAATTATTGCTATTGCTATTGTGCAGATAAATGTTTAAATTTAACATACAAAAAGCTATTCAAACAGTAACAACAGTATTCATTTAAACACATACATCATGAGCTTATTGACAGATAATATTATCCCAGGAGAACACGGTAAAGTTTTTGGCACAAATGCTAATGAAGAAACCGAACTTATTGAAATAAAAAATAGTCTCTTAAAAGTTGACGGTATCACCAAAGTCAGCATCAATAACTCTATTTTTCCTAAAGAATTTACCGTCTTCACTAACAAGGTAATTAGTGTTGAAGATGTCGAAAGAGTGGTAAAATCAATTGGCTTTCATGCGATTCCAAAAGAACTAATCTAGGCTTTAAAACCTCATAAAAACTCCTCTTAGAAATTGATTTTTCTAAGAGGAGTTTTTTTTTAACGTTATTTTATTCAAAAACCAAAAAACAATATCGTAATATTGCAATATAAATATATAACAATGGGAACTACTAAAACAGCAAATTTTACGGAAGAACAAAACGAACTGGCCACCTTAGCCAAAGCTATTGGACATCCGGCGCGTATAGCCATAATACAGCATCTTATCAAAGTAAACAGTTGTATTTGCGGAGATATTGTAAACGAACTTCCTCTGGCTCAGCCTACAGTTTCACAACATCTTAAAGAATTAAAAAACGCAGGACTCATTAAAGGAAATTTTGAAGGAAATGCCATTTGTTATTGTCTTGACGAAAACGGGTTTTCGAAAATAAAAGACTTTTTTCAAATTGTAAACAGCTATCTGGAGAACAAGAAAAATCAATGTTGTTAATTTTAAAATAACAAAATCATGAAACTATCAGAAATAAAAACAGTTTTAAGCACATTAGATAATGTGGCTTTTGTATTGCCAAACAGAACTCGAGTTCCTGAACATTTTCACGTTACCGAAGTAGGTTTAATAACTAAAAACTTTATCGACTGTGGAGGAACAGTGAGAAAAGAAACCGTTGTAAATTTTCAATTATGGGATGCCAATGATTTCGAGCATCGTTTAAAACCCAAAAAGCTTTTAAACATCATTTCCTTATCCGAGAAAATTCTTGGAATTGAAGATTATGAAATTGAAGTAGAATACCAATCGGACACAATTGGCAAATACAACTTAGGTTTTAACGGTACCGATTTCGTCTTACTAAATAAACAAACCGCTTGCTTAGCCGAAGCCGAATGCGGCATTCCACAGGAAAAACAAAAAATCAATTTATCCGAAATCAGCACCCAAACCAGCTGTTGCACGCCTGGAGGAAGCTGCTGCTAATTAAACAAACAACCTCAGATTCAAAAAACATTTGAATCTGAGGTAAAAAACACAAATTAAACCATCATTAAAGTTTAAACTAAAAAAGTTAAAAATGACCTCGACACAAACCAGCGTATTTCCGGAAATCGAAAAAGTAATCAATAGTTTTAATTTCGAAAGCATATCCGAAGAACGCAAACTCGTATTACAACCGTTAGTTGATTTTATTCAAACCAAAGCAAACAACAAACAGGAAATAAGACTGAATCTGATTTGCACACACAATTCCAGAAGAAGTCATTTATCACAAGTTTGGGCTCAAACCGCTGCAGCTTATTATGAAATTAAAAATGTTTTTTGTTATTCCGGCGGAACCGAAGCCACAGCCTTATTCCCGGTAGCTGCTCAAACCTTAGCAAAACAAGGATTCCAAATCAAGACCATTGCCGAAGGAAACAATCCTATCTATGCCATAAAATATGCCGAAAACGCACATCCTGTCATTGGATTTTCTAAAACCTTTGATGCCGATTTCAATCCACAATCTGAATTTGCAGCCATATTAACCTGTTCAAGCGCAGACCAAGGTTGTCCATTTATTGCCGGTGCCGAAAAACGCATTCCAATCACTTTTGAAGACCCTAAAGCTTTTGACAACACGCCTCAACAAGCAGAAAAATACGAAGAGAGAAGCATTCAAATTGCTACGGAGTTATTTTATGTGTTTTCACAAATAAAAAAATAATCATGTCAATAAACCATTGCGCCCCCTTAGTTGAAAGAAAGAAATTAAGCTTTTTAGACCGTAATCTAACCCTTTGGATATTCCTGGCCATGGCTTTAGGGGTTACTATTGGAAATTTCATTCCTTCCAGTGGCAACTTTATCAATTCCTTTTCAAATGGCACAACCAATATTCCGCTAGCCATTGGACTAATACTAATGATGTATCCGCCATTAGCCAAAGTAAAATACGAACAAATGGGCGAAGTATTCAAAAACGTCAAAGTTTTAAGTGCTTCACTGATTTTAAACTGGATTATTGGCCCCATATTTATGTTCCTTTTGGCTTTACTTTTTCTAAACGATCATCCTGAATACATGATCGGTCTTATCTTAATCGGACTGGCAAGATGTATTGCTATGGTTGTTGTCTGGAATGATCTTGCCAATGGAAACAGGGAATATGCCGCCGGACTTATTGCTTTAAACAGCATTTTTCAGGTATTGCTTTACAGCGTTTACGCCTATGTTTTCATTACCATACTTCCTCCCTATTTTGGATATTCTGGTTTTGAAGTCAACATTAGCATTTCCCAAATAGCCGAAAGCGTTGGGATTTATTTAGGAATTCCATTTGCATTAGGAATCATCAGTCGTTATACTTTAATTTATTTAAAAGGCGAAGATTGGTTTCAAAATAAATATGTTCCTATTATCTCGCCAATTACCTTAATTGCATTATTATTTACCATAGTCATCATGTTCAGCTTAAAAGGGGCACTTATTGTCCAGATTCCAATGGACGTGATACGTATAGCAATTCCTTTGATCATCTATTTCACAGTAATGTTCATAATAAGTTTCTTTATAGGGAAATATTTTGGTGCCGACTATTCTAAAAGCACCGCAATTGCTTTTACCGCCACGGGAAATAATTTTGAACTGGCCATTGCAGTTGCCATTGGTGTATTTGGTATCAACAGCGGCCAGGCTTTTGCAGGTGTCATAGGACCATTGGTAGAAGTGCCTGCATTAATCGCATTAGTAAATGTTGCTTTTTGGTTCCAAAAAAAATATTTCACACCACTTAAGTAATCCTACTTAAAAAACAATTTCAAACACATACTAAAAACAATAAATTAAGTATCAAAACGCATGTTTTTTTTGATACTTTTTTTTATTTTAAGTTACAAAAATCTATTTTTTCAACACTTTTTCAGAGAACACCCCTAAAAAATACACCCCTAAAAACAAAAACCAACCAATAATCGATTCGAAATTAAAAAAAACAAACCTCTTTTTTTACATTTTTAAAATTTTAGCCCCCCACTATTCACAATATCTCAATTCACAACTAAAAATAAAGATTAAGCATTAAAATTAAGTATTAATACGTATATTTGCTTCGTAATACTTAATAATGATATTATGATTAAAATAATTGTAGTCGGAAACGGCATGGTGGGTTTCAAATTTTGTGAAAAATTCGTTTCAAAATCTGGACAAGAAAAATATCAAATTACCGTATTTGGTGAAGAACCGAGACGTGCTTATGACCGTGTTCACCTTAGTGAATACTTTGCAGGAAAAACAGCTGATGATTTGTCAATGTCAACTGCAACTTGGTACGAGGAAAATAATATCATATTAAACACTTCTGAATTAGTTACTGATATTCACAAAGAGAATAAAACAATCACTACTCATTTAGAGAAAACTCATTCTTATGATTATTTGGTTTTAGCAACTGGATCGGCTGCTTTTGTTCCGCCAATTGAAGGAGTTGAAAAAGAAGGGGTTTTTGTTTACAGAACCATCGAAGATCTTGATGCAATTATGGCTTACGCCAAAAAAATAAAACAAAACGGTTCAACCGAAGCTGCTGTACTTGGTGGTGGATTACTTGGACTTGAGGCTGCAAAAGCAGTACGTGATTTAGGATTAAATCCTCACGTAGTTGAGTTTGCACCACGTTTAATGCCAAGACAATTAGACAAAGGAGCAAGTAACATGCTTCGTTCAAAAATTGAAGAATTAAACATCAAAATACATTTAAGTAAGTCTACTCAATACATTGATGGTGAAAATGCTATCACCGGAATGATGTTTGAAGAAGAAGAACTTTTAAAAGTGGATATGCTGGTAATCTCGGCAGGTATCAAACCTAGAGATGAACTAGGAAGAGGTGCAGGTCTTGAAGTAGGTGTTCGTGGTGGTGTTGTGGTTAACAACAAAATGCAAACTTCTGATCCAAACATTTATGCAATAGGTGAAGTAGCACTGTACAACCACATGATTTACGGATTAGTAGCTCCTGGTTACGAAATGGCTGATGTTGCTGCTGAGCAAATCATGCAAGGTGAAAAAACCATGAGAGAAAGCATCGACATGTCTACTCAATTAAAATTAATTGGTGTTGAAGTAGCTAGTTTTGGTGACCCGTTTATCGAACAACAAGAAGGAACCCCAATTGTTTACGAAAACAAATTAAACGGAATTTACAAAAGAATCAACATTTCTAAAGACGGAAAAGCATTATTAGGAGGAATCTTAGTAGGTGATTCTAGCGACTACAATACTTTATTCCAAATTTACAGCAACGGAATGGCTATCCCTAAAAACCCGGAAGACTTAATTCTAGGTGCAAGAGGTAGTGAATCTTCTTCAATGGGAAGTGTAATGGATTTGCCTGACACAGCCGTAATCTGTTCTTGTGAAAATGTAACTAAAGGAAGTATCTGCTGCTCTATTACAGACGGAACCAGCGAAACTTTAGGTGACGTAGTAAAATTAACTAAAGCAACTACCGGTTGTGGAGGATGTAAACCAATGGTTGTTGACTTAGTAAAAGAAGCTCAAAAATCATTAGGAAAAGAAGTGAAAGATGTGGTATGTGAGCACTTTGCTTACAGTCGTCAAGAATTATATGACATTGTAAAAATCAACAAATTTACAAACCACAACGAAGTATTAGGAACAGTAGGAAAAGGAGACGGTTGCGAAATTTGTAAACCAGTTTTATCTTCTATCTTCTCTAGTATCTATAATGACACTGCTAACAAGCACGTTCCTGAACAAGATTCTAACGACAGATACCTTGCTAATATCCAACGTAACGGAACCTACTCAGTTGTACCTAGGGTTACTGGTGGAGAAATCACTGCCGATAAATTAATCGTTCTTGGTGAGGTAGCAAAAAAATACAATTTATATACTAAAATCACAGGTGGTCAACGTATCGATTTATTTGGTGCTCAATTAAATGACCTTCCGGATATTTGGAAATTATTAATCGATAGCGGTTTTGAAAGTGGTCACGCTTACGGTAAATCACTTCGTACTGTAAAAAGTTGTGTAGGTAACACCTGGTGTCGTTACGGAATGGATGACAGTACTACATTTGCTATCGAATTAGAAAACAGATACAAAGGATTACGTTCTCCTCACAAAATCAAAGGTGGAGTTTCAGGATGTATAAGAGAATGTGCCGAAGCAAGAGGAAAAGATTTTGGTATCATCGCTGTAGACGGAGGATGGAACTTATACATCTGCGGTAATGGTGGAGCTAACCCAAAACACGCCGTATTATTTGCTGAGCAAGTAGACAAAGAAACTTGTTTCAAATATTTAGATCGTTTCTTAATGTATTACATCCGTACTGCCGGACCGCTAATTCGTACTTCAACCTGGTTAGAAAAACTGGAAGGTGGATTAGATTACTTAAAACAAGTAGTTATCGAAGACAGTTTAGGAATTGCTGAAACTTTAGACAAAGAAATGCAAGGTTTAGTAGACTCTTACGCTTGTGAGTGGACAGAGGTTATTGAAAGCCCAGAATTACAAAAACGTTTCAGACATTTCTCAAATTCCGATGACAGAGATGAAAATATCGAATTTGTACCAATGAGAGATCAAATAATGCCTCGCCCTTGGTAATCAGGCATATTTGACAACGCATTTCTCAATTATAAAATCATCAACTACTTCCCATTCTAAACACTACAGTATAGAATGGGAACAAAAAAGAAAATTCAAATGGAAAATATACTAAGCAAATACGAAAGCGTAACGCCACAAGATGTAACAGTATGGTTCAAAGCAGGTAAAACTTCTGATTTCCCGGCTGATGGAGGAAACTGCATTAAATACAAAGACAAACAAATCGCTGTATTCAATTTCGAAAGAAGAAATGAATGGTATGCTTGTCAAAATTTATGTCCTCACAAAATGGAAATGATTCTTTCAAGAGGTATGATTGGTTCTACTGATGATATTCCAAAAATTGCCTGCCCAATGCACAAGAAAACATTTTCATTAAAAGACGGAAGCAACTTAAATGGTGATGATTTAAAAATTGCAACATACCCGGTAAAAATTGTTGAAGATGAAGTATTGATTGGCTTTATCGATTAAATATGTATCTTTGGAGTATTAAAAAATACGCCAAATGACTACAACACCATTTCAACAAGCAAGCCAATGGATTGATGCCGAAAATGCTCAAGATCCAAACATAGAAATACACGAATCCATAAGTTTTCCTAAAGAACTATTATACTCTAATAGAATGTATGAAAAACTTATGGATTTTTTTCCTAATGCTTCTGAAGAAGTTCAAATTGCCGCTAAAGCCCAACATATTTGTCGCTGGAAAATAGCCAGAGAATCCTACCCAATGGATCGCGTAGGCTATTTAAAATGGCGCGAAGACTTAAAAAAATTCCATGCTAAACTTACTGCCGAAATATTAGAAAAAGCAGGATACAGCGCTGAATTTATTGCAAGAGTTTCTTTCTTAATCGAAAAAAAACTACTTAAAAAAGACGAAGGAACACAATTGCTGGAAGACGTAATTTGTTTGGTGTTTTTAGAATATTACTTAGAACCTTTCGTAGAAAAACACGATACCGAAAAACTAAAAAACATCATTCTGAAAACCTGGAATAAAATGTCTGAAAAAGGACATCAGGCAGCTTTAAAAATCAACTATAGTCCTTCAAATCTTCAATTAATTAAAGATTCCTTAGGCCTATAATTTGATTCTATTATGACTAAACTTACCAAAGCACTTTCCGAAAATCTTAATTTCAAAAAATTAAAGCAAATGTACATATTTGCTTTAATCACTATTGCAATTACCGTATTATTAAGCCAGTTACTTATTCAGCACAACATTAATAGTCAGCTTAACGATTCGCGATTAATAAACATTTCGGGAAGACAAAGAATGTTTAGTCAAAAATTAGCTAAAGAAATTCTCATCTTAAATTATGCCACAAATAGTTCAAATGAAAAAGAGGCTATTTCGAATATAAAAGAAACACTGAAAGTTTGGAAATTTAGGCATTTAGCTTTACAAAATGGAAACGACAGTCTTAATTTACCCGAAACGAAAAGTCAGCATCTTTTAGAATTATTCAATGCTGTAAAACCCAATGTTGACTATATTGAAAAAGCTACCCTAAAGTACCTATCTGACAGGGACAAACACGTTTCGCATACTATAAGCGAACAAGAAGTTCAAGCCATCCTTGACAATGTTGCCATATTTGTAACTAAGATGAACCTCATTGTGAGTCAATATGAATATGAAGCTTTTGAAAAAGTCACCAAACAACGCAATATAGAATACGGTATTTTAAGTTTCACCTTACTGGTATTATTCCTGGAATTCATTTTTATCTTTAAGCCTACCAATAAAAAAATCGAGCTTTTGATTTCCAAGCTCTTAACTTCGGAAAAAAGAGCTATAAAACTGGCACGTGATACCGAAGCTATTAGTATCGTCAAAGAAAATTCAGTAAAAGAATTAAAATCACTGAATTTTGCGATGGAAAACACACTGTTGTATTGCCGAATCAGCCCTCAGGGCAAAATCATCCATATGGGCGATAAATTCGCCAAACTATTACAATACAACCCTTCTTTTGATACCGATAAAAGTTTTTCTAAAGCTTTAACGGCTGTAGAAAAAGAACAATTAGACATTGACCGTATCATTGCTGACAAACAACGAAGTGGCTGGCAGGGAGAATTAAACACGACCACTAGAAACGGTGATCCGCTATGGTTGGATATGTCGATGATACCTGTTAGAATCAGAAAAGAAGAATCGGAAATTCTGGTTATTTGTTTCAACATCAGTATTCGTAAAAAAGCCGAAATTGAAATCGAACGATTGAATCGGGAAAATACCATTGAAAAAATCAATCAGCAAAAAATTATTTCGAGTCGCATCGTTGAAAATCAGGAAAACGAACAAAACCGTATTGCGAGAGAAATTCACGATGGTATAGGTCAAATGCTTACCGGATTGAAATTTAGCCTGGAAAGCATCAATCTGGACGACAAAGAAAAATCGGCTCAAAAAATAGAATACCTTAAAAAATTATCGCTCGATATTATCAAAGGAGTTCGTACAGCAACTTTTAACCTGATGCCGCCGGAATTAACCGATCACGGTATTGTTTCTTCGATAGCTAAACTCACTTTAGAACTCACCAAACTAACCGGAAAAAACATTCAATTTTACAATAAAACCGAATTTGATCAGCGTTTAGATTCCTTAATTGAAATCAATATTTACCGTCTAACCCAGGAAGCCATCAACAATGCGATAAAGTACGCCGAGTCTTCGCATATTATTGTCCAACTTTCGCATAGCAATAAAATACTAAGTATTACAGTTGATGATAACGGAAAAGGCTTTGACGTTGCCTCGGTAGAGAAAAAGAGAAATAGCGAATCAGGTATGGGATTATTGTTTATGAAAGAACGCGTTCAATACATTAACGGTAGAGCTTTCATCAATTCGATACCGGGAGAAGGAACACGAATTACTTTTAATATTCCAATATGATTTTCTAAAAAAATACGTAAAAAATACGTATATTGCGCAAGTTTTAGATTAAAGACGCAAATTTTAGATTCTTAAAAATAAGTAAGTTATGAACCAAACGATTCGAGTTGTCCTGGCAGATGATCATTTTTTTGTAAGAGATGGTATAAAATCACTTTTAGAAAGCGAAAAAAACATAGTTGTAGTAGGAGAAGCAACCGATGGACTGGAAGCATTAGAGGTAGTAACCACAACCAAACCAGACTTATTAATTGTTGACATCAGAATGCCACATCACACTGGTATTGAGGTTGTGGAAAAACTTAGAGAGCAAAACAATCCGGTAAAGATTATTGTGCTTTCTATGCACGAATCAGAAGAATATGTTTTAAAATCAATCAAAGCCGGTGCCGATGGTTATTTACTAAAAGGTTCCAGCAAAGAAGAGTTTTTAAAAGCCTTGCACTCTGTTGCTAATGGCGGTAAATATTTTACCGGTGACATCTCTTCTATCCTTATCAATCAGTTAACTAACACCACTACCTCTTCTTTAGAACCAAAACCTGCACTGGCAGAAGACCTGACTATTACTAAGAGAGAAAAAGAAATCCTTACTCTTTTATTATCCGGGAAAGGAAACAAAGAAATTGCCGAAGCACTGGAAATTAGTAAACGTACTGCCGAAGTGCATCGTTTTAACCTGATGAAAAAACTAAAAGTAAAAAATCTGATGGAGCTTTCTAACAAGGCCACAGAGTACTCGTTAATATAACCCAAAACCAAATTGGAAGGATTTCTATCCTTCTGTTTAAAATCCTATTTTTCAGTTGTTACTGAAAAATAGGATTTTTTTATGCCTGAATTTTGTGCATCAAATGCTATTAATACCATTTAGAAATATAAAATAATCTAATTGTTTTTTGTCACATCGAGCGCAGTCGAGATGCTGCAATAGTTCTCGACTGCGCTCGAACTGATAATAGGAATAATTTGTATTTCTAAATAGTATAACTGCGAAAAAGCAAATAAAAAAATGCGTATAAACACGTATTTTTATGCGTTAACTACGTAATTATACTTATATTTGTCAAAAAAATAAGTCTGATGAAAAATACCGTTTCCCTAAGCCAATCACACAAAATTTTATTTTTAAACACAATTGCATTCACCATCTGTTTTGCCTGTTGGACCCTAAATGGAGTATTAGTAACCTATTTGGTAGACAAAGGCATTTTCAACTGGAGTTTGGTACAAGTGGGATGGTTACTGGGAATTCCAATTCTTACCGGAGCAGTAATGCGCCTGCCTTTAGGAATTTTAACCGATAGGTTTGGAGGTAAATACGTATTTTCATTCTTACTCCTTCTCTGCTCTATTCCGCTATTTTTACTTTCATTTGCCAACAGTTTTTTAATGTTTGCCATTTTAAGTTTCTTCTTTGGAATGGTAGGAACCAGTTTTGCTGTAGGTATTGGCTATACATCAGTTTGGTATCCTAAAGAATGGCAAGGTAGAGCCTTAGGGATTTTTGGTATGGGAAATGCCGGTGCTGCCATAACTACCTTTGTAGCTCCCTCATTATTAAATCAGTTTTCAATTGAGGATCCTCAAAACGGCTGGAAATTACTGCCTATTGTTTATGCTGCCGTATTGTTTAGTATGGGGATTATTTTTTTAATTTTTGCTAAAAATAAAAAAATAGAAACAGCCAAACGTACTATGCCTCAGATGTTAGGCACCTTAAAAAGTATGCGTGTATGGCGATTTGGAACCTATTATTTTTTAGTATTTGGTAGTTTTGTTGCTTTTTCCCAATGGCTGTTACCTAATTTTATGAATGTGTATCAAACCAGCTTAGTGATGAGCGGAATGTTTGCCACCATGTTTAGCTTACCATCAGGTGTAATTCGTGCATTTGGAGGTTACTTGTCTGATAAATTTGGAGCCCGAACAGTAATGTATTACGTTTTAAGTTCATCGGTAATACTTAGTTTTCTGTTAATGATTCCTAAAATGGAGATTACCACCACAGGACCTGGTGTTATGGCTACTAAAAAAGGAGTCATAACTGCTTTATCGCCATCTAATGTGCGTATCGACAAACAAGATATCCCTATTCATTCTAAGCCTGAAGCGACTGACAAAGGTGGCATTTTCCCAACAAAATCATCCTGGCAAAAAATTATCGTCACTCAAAACCAACTTGTCAATAAAAAAGAATTGATAGCCAAAGGAATTACCCGCATCGAGTTTGATGCTAATATGTGGGTTTACCTTAGTTTGATAATCCTTATTGGTATTGCCTGGGGAATAGGTACTGCGGCTGTTTTCAAACACATTCCTGAATATTTTCCAACCCAAATAGGAATTGTAGGCGGAATGGTTGGGTTTTTAGGAGGACTGGGCGGTTTCTTCGGCCCTATTATCTTTAGTTATTTACTAACAGTTACAGGAATATGGTCCAGCTCATGGCTGTTTATCCTTTTGTTTTCAAGTCTTTGTTTAATTTGGATGCACTATACTATCAGCAAAATCATGAATGAGAAACAGCCTATATTGGCTCAAACAATAGACCGTAAAAACTAAATTAACCATTTGGTTTCGTCCTTAGCTTCCGCAGTCGAACGTCAAATGTTTGAAGAATGCGTAAAAAGAAAAACTGTTTGAGTCCCGAAAGCTTTCGGGACGAGTTTTTTTCTTTTAGCATTCGAAAACTAATTTGACCGACGAGGAAGCGCAAGACTTGAAATCGAAGATTCATGAATACCAAAAAAATATTGGCGCATGAATATTTTTTTGTTTCTTTTTTGATCAAGCAAAAAAGAAAATTATAAAACCTAATTCTTTACTTTTAATAAAAACATTAGAGCCAACGACCTATTTTTGACTATTACGCAACAAATAAATTGGCATAAAACCAACTTATCAAGCATATTTTCAAGCTGTTAGACCCCTTCTGACAGCTTTTTTTATGCTAAAACTACACTTCACTTACTTATTTCTTTAAAATATTTTAAAAAACACACATCTCGAAACCCGCACTAGCAAAGAGACTACGTAAAACACGTGTAAAAAATACGTACTAATACTTAATTATTTTTAAAAAACTGCGTTTTCGCAACTTTTTAGCCGATTATACAACCTAAATTTGTAAAAAACATAAGTATTATGAAAAGCGCAAACTCATTATCAAAATCGCACCGAATGTTATTTCTCAATACATTAGCATTCACAGTATGCTTTGCTTGCTGGACATTAAACGGTGTATTAGTAACTTATTTAGTAGACAAAGGTATTTATAACTGGAGTGTAGTACAAGTAGGATGGTTACTTGGAATTCCTATTTTGACAGGATCTATAATGCGTTTACCTATCGGGATTTTAACTGATAAATATGGAGGTAAATACGTATTCTCATTTTTATTACTATTATGCTCAATTCCGTTGTTTCTTCTTCCGTTAGCCGATAGCTTTTTCATGTTTGCCCTTTTAAGCTTTTTATTCGGAATGGTGGGAACAGGTTTTGCAGTAGGAGTTGGATACACCTCCATATTTTATCCTAAAGAGTGGCAAGGTAGAGCCTTAGGTATTTTCGGAATGGGAAATGCAGGAGCTGCAATCACTACTTTTATTGCCCCTACTTTATTGAATCAATTTTCTGTTGAAGATCCTGAAAACGGATGGAAATTATTGCCTATTATCTACGGATCGGCTTTATTAATCATTGGTGCTATCTTCCTGATATTTGCTGAAAACAAAAAATTAGAAAAATCAACTAAGACAATTCCGCAAATGCTTTCCACTCTTAAAAACGTTCGTGTTTGGCGTTTTGGAGCTTACTACTTCTTAGTATTTGGATGTTTCGTGGCTTACTCTCAATGGTTATTGCCAAATTTCATGAACGTGTACCAAACGAGTTTAGTTATGGGAGGTATGTTTGCAACTATGTTTAGTTTGCCATCAGGTGTAATTCGTGCCTTTGGAGGTTATTTATCTGATAAATACGGAGCTCGAAAAGTTATGTACTGGGTACTGGGTTCATCAGTAATATTAAGTGCTTTGTTGATGGTTCCAAAAATGGAAATTACTACGGCAGGTTCTGGAATCATGGCTAAAAAAGCAGGTGTAGTTACCGAAGTTTCAGCAACTAATATTAAAGTAGGAGACGTTGATATTCCTGTAGTTGCCAAAAAAGAACTAAGTACCGATGGTTCTAATATTTTCCCAACTAAAACATCTTGGCAAGAAGTAATTGTAAAAGATAATCAGGAGGTTGTTAAAAAAGAATTATTAGCTAAGGGAATCACCAAAATTAATTTTGACGCTAATATGTGGGTTTACCTTGTTTTAGTAATCTTAATAGGTATTTCATGGGGAATTGGAAAAGCGGCCGTTTACAAACACATTCCTGAATACTTCCCTAACGAAGTAGGTGTTGTAGGTGGAATGGTAGGATTGCTGGGAGGACTAGGTGGATTCTTTGGACCTATCATCTTTAGTTACTTATTGACTGCCTCTGGAATCTGGTCAAGTTCCTGGATATTTATCTTGATATTTTCTATTATCTGTCTGGTTTGGATGCACATCACTGTTACTAATATGATGAACAAAAACCAACCTGCACTGGCTAAAGAAATAGAAACAAAAAGCTAAATTCTAGCTACTCAATACTAAAACCTCCCTTTCGTTTGGATTTCAAATGAAAGGGAGATTTTTCATTTTTTGGAGCTATTTCCTGTCATCCGCTCTATCTTTGTCTCGTTTTAAGAACGAGACAAAGGATGCCGCTTCTACCGGGGCTAGGGACTGCATATAACTGCCAGTTAAAAGAAATGCCTTGGTGCTTTTCTGCTGATATTGGTCAATTTTGTAAAAATTATTTTATATTTGAAAAGCCACTGAAGGAAGACACTTCTTTTAGCTGGCTTAACGTTGTGTGTAATTATAAAAACCGACAGGAGAAAACTATGAAAATTGGAGATATATTTAACTTTACAAATAATCGAATTCGAGTATTAATGTTTGACGATAATGAAGTCTTTTATCAAACTATTGATGATGATGACATTTTTGTTTATGCTAAATACAAAACAATTAGTTATTATTGGTCTCCAAGAGATTTTTTCAACAAAAATTCAGAATTTATCAAGTCAATGGAACTTACTGAAAAAGAATTAGAAATTCACAGACCAGATTTACCTTTAAGACTGAATTGTTTTTCTGGATTATTTTGGACCAATAAATCATTCGAAAATGATTATGATTTTAATAATTTTATAAATTCAGCTGGAATAAGTAAAGAAAAACTAATAGGTTTGAATAACTCAAAAGTTGTCATAGTCCCAACTAGTCAACAACAATCTAGTAAAAAACCAATACTACTGCAAAATGAGAAAGGATACTTTTCCGGAGAAGAATTAATGAATCAATGTTTTAGAATTCAACGTGAATATGTGAATTTTGAAAAGTCATATTTTTCTAGATTTAGACTAATTCCTAACGGTCGTGAAGAAAAAAGACTTTCTGGAATTGGAATCTATAGATTGGGTATTAAAGGAAATTTACCTTCTTATTATTTAGGAGGAGAGATAAGTATGGGAGAATTAGAATCTGATAAGAGCTTTATCGTAGAAAAATAACTATACACAACAGCTACTGCAACGGATTTGAGCAATAGGCTTAATGAAAAAATGGTTTTGTATTTGAATATTTGGCAAATCCGAAGAATGGGCTTAATTTAGTCCCAAACCCGCTGTAGTTCCAGAACGTTGATGACAAGGCTAAAAGAACTATTCGTAAATAATGAAAACCAAAAAATGAATTTTGAAAATGTGACAACTCCAAAAAAAGTATTAGTGCTGCTTGTCTTTTTTGCAACCATTTTTGGCGGATTAATTTCAGGTATTATTGGCATCAATGATTCTGAAAATTACTTATATCCTTACATATTCAGATTTACAGCAGGCATAATTGGATTTACAGCAGGCATTTATTTTACTTATAAGGTAAAAAAATATGTTCTTTTAAATTCCATAATGCAATCAAATTACTCAAATTTATCAATGATGTTTTCTTTAGCTGTAGCCGGTAATTTTCTATTAGTTGGTTCAAGTTTAAACTATTCAACATCTGAATTAAGGAACTGTGATAGATATTCTGTTAAGGAAAAAATTTATATTAAAGCCGGAGTCAAAACTCCTGAAGAAAACATTTTAATTGTTGATTTTAATGGTGGAGATCAAAAATTATTTTGTAAACATAATTTTTGGAATTCTATAGAAACTAATCAAAAAATTATGTTGTGTGTTTATCAAAGTAAAATTGGATTTGATTATGTTAGACTTCCAAATGATTTTTGAAAAGACCTAGTCTTAAGAGCTAACTTCAAGCTTATATCCCTTGCTGCGTATAACAACAATGTTAATATTCGGATCAGGCTCTAGTTTTTTTCTAAGTTTTGATATGAACATATCCAGACTACGCCCCACAATAACACCTTCATCTTCCCATATCTCTTTTTGCAGCCGGCTTCTCTCTATAGTCTCGTTAGGAGATAATGCGAGAATGAGCAGCAAACGTGTTTCAGTTCCAGTCAGATCTATGTTTTTTTTATTTATTAGCAGTTGCCGTTTCTGCACATCAAATAAGACCGAACCAAAAGTGAATATCTTGTTACTCTCATCTTTAGCTAAGGCTCTCCGCGACTTAATCCATCTAAAAAAAATAAAGCCAACAAATGCTAAAAATGACAGGCCGCCCAAAAGATATTTATTTCTTGCTGTGGTTATGCCATTCGGTTTAAATTTAATGTTAATCATATAACAGGCAACGGGCTGCCTTCTTCCTAAACACGCTACTATATCATCTTTTTTATTTTTGGATATAGCGTATCCATAGGCTACACTGGAGTTGCCACAGTTAAGTACGTTAACAACATAATCATGAGCGAACGGGTCTTTGGCTAACAAACGCTGAGTAGTATTCACCAGAGAGTCGGTTTGAAAAGTAAGCTCATTCTCAAACCTGATTTGATATTCATTTTCAGCTATCTTTTTTACGGGTAGCACTCTTGATGTACTGTCGCCGGACTGTAAGAGTATTTCATGTCCAATCCTGCGGAGTAAAACTTCCCTTCTGGCGATATCAAAATTGTCACTATCAGTTATACTTAAAACTACGCAGATTACAGCCATAAACGAGAGTAGTATCAATGCGAATAGGTATTTGCGTTTTCCGGAGAGGAGATTTCGACTAAGATACATAGTGTCAAGTTTTTATTTACAAAGTTTACATTTTTATTTACAATTCAAATCGCTCAAGCCGAAAAATATCAATGTAAATTCGCTTAACCAATTTGACAAGGATATGAAAAAAACCATCTATGTGCTGATCTTACCGCTGGTTGTGGTGAGCGCACTAGTATTTACTAATTATGAAACTAAAAATGAAACTAAGCCATCCCCAAAGCCGCTGTCCATTGCTGAGAGGAAAGCCCATATGGCGGATGAAAGGAAAAAATGGGAAGCTTCTCCTGATGGTATAAAGTACAAAGAATGGGAGCTTTCTCCCGAAGGTAAAAAAGTGCATGCCAGTTATGATAAAATAAGGAAGCACATCAAGACTTTCACCAATATGGAGGCCGTGGTTACCTCTGTTACTTTTAAGCGCGACGGGAAATCATCAACAATAAAATGGCTTATTATCAGAATTGATGGCGAAGAATACATGATGCAATTCATTCCTAAGGATTTTCATCAGTTAAAAAGCCTGAAAGTTAACGACAAAATAACTGTAAGAAGCCGCAGCGCAGGGTATTCGCCTAATCATCCCTATTTGATTCTATCGGGCGACTATATTGCGCGATATAACAAGATACTTTTTAAACGCGACTTTAGCAAAAATAAAGGTTGCTGAGGATTAGAGGCCTCGCGATTAGCGACATTCCCTCTGGTGCTCGTTTGCAACGAGCACCTACTTCCTTTAAAACAAAACAAAGCGTTTGTAACGCGGCTCTCTGATACCTCAAACGCCCCATTTAGGGGTCAGTTGTCCTTAGCTTCCGCAGTCGAGTGTCAAATGTTTGAAGAATACGTAAAAAGAAAAGCTGTTTGAGCGTAGCGAGTTTCTTTTCTTTTAGTATTCGAAAACTAATTTGACCGACGAGGAAGCGTAAGACTTGATTTTTTTGTTTCTTTTTTGATCAAGCAAAAAAGAAAATTGGTAAACTATAATTTCACATTTAATAAAAAATATCATTAGGGTAATTAAAAATGTGATAGTTTTTTTTAATAAAATGTATTGAGAACACTACTTCTTATAAACTTCTCGATACAATTTTTAATAGTAAAGCTGTCGCATTACTATTAAGAACCACTCGAAGTGACAACAAAATGACTTAGGGGCTATCCTTTTCAACAAGTCCCTAACTTCCTTTTAAAACAAAACAAAGCGTTTTTAACGCGGCTCTCTCCTACTCAATTAGATAAAAACCTTGTTATCAATTTTGTGCAGTTGTCTCATAACTATTTATTTCTTAACTTTCTGTGATGCTTAAGTAGTCTATTCTGTTTTTTAAAAACCCTAAGGCAGCTTTACAAATAGGCAAACGACAAACAAAATGTATAAATAGTTAAAAAAAATAACAAAATGAGAAAACTGATATTCTTTATGCATACTTCACTTGACGGTTTTGTGGCGGGACCTAAGGGAGAACTGAACTGGGCAAATGTAGACGAGGAATTATTTGACTTTGTTGCTACAATGACCGACACTGCCGACACTGCGCTTTATGGCCGGGTAACTTATGAAATGATGCAGAGTTATTGGCCAAATGCTGGCAAACAACCAAACGCATCAAAACACGACAAAGAACATTCGGCCTGGTACAACAAAGTTTCAAAAGTTGTTTTATCAAAGACAATGAGTGAAAAAGGACTTGAAAACACCACAGTTATTGGCGACCAACTTGCAGACAACATCAATAAGATAAAAAAGCAATCCCAATCGCTATCGGGAGAAAAAAATATTCTGATTTTCGGGAGTCCGTCCGCTTCCCAATCATTATTAAATCTAGGCCTAATTGACGAGTTTTGGTTATTTGTTAATCCGGTGTTACTGGGACAAGGCATTCCGTTATTTAAAGGTGTTACCAAAACGACTCAACTGAAACTTATAGAATCCAAAACATTTTCTTGTGGAGTAATTGCTCTTCATTACGAAACAAAACCCAATTAACTAAAGCCATTTATTTTTCAGAATTCGTAAATTAGTACATACTAAACTTTATGACTATGAGAGTTTTATTGTTTTCTATCCTAGTTTTCACCCTACAATCATGTGCCACAAAAAAGTACATCAATAAACAACTATTGCCCGACGGCATAAAATCGGCAACCGAGGAAAAATATTTGCTAAAAAACAATCAGAAGAAACTATTGTACAAAAAACAAATGCTCTTTACCAAAAAAGGTCGCATTAAATACTCCAAAACTGTTGATGCTGACGGTAATATATTACAAGAAACCCAAAAGAAATTATGGTTTGAGGTGCAATCCTATCCTGACAAAGAAAACTATTACTGTAAAACCCGTTGGAAACCTAATCAGCGTGAACGCATCAGCTGTTACACCCAAAAACAATACAAACAAAATGAATCCATTTATCATTATAATTCAGATGGAACGATTGCTAAAATAGTAGATAATTTCAGCACTTTCTACAGCCAGTATTTTTATTATACAAACAAAGAACTTTCTAAAATCATCATCAAAGACAAAAATAACACCCTCATTGATGAAGTTTTAATACGCTGTGAGGCCAAAGATGAAAAAGGAGCTTGCTTAAAAGAGACTAGAATTTCGACAAAAACAAACCATAAAGAAGAAATAGATTTCTTTCCAAAATATGATTAGCTGAAAGATTTACAATAAGAAGAAAATTTAAACAATAAACACGACAGGATTACTTTTTCTTGGTAAAACCTGTTCTCGTCATTTCGCCCCAACCTTTGGTTCCCATAATTTTTTCTTTGTAACCAACTAAGGATGAATAAACCGCTATAGGATGAAAATACAATGGCTCAATAAAAGCAGCCAACAACAGCTTAAAGAAATCGGCTTGTTTTGGGTATTTGTGATACGTGCGCTCTTCACTGTAAAGTGCCATAACCGAAAACATTATGGCAAAAAAGTAAACGAACAGCAAAAGTAAAAAGAAGAAATGCCAGTTAAGCAAACCAAAAACTATAAATAAAATTGTTATCACCAGACCTATAAACTCAATTCCGGGAGCTAGAAATTCGAAAAATGTCCAGTAAGGTATGCTGAGCATTCCCAGTAATTTGTATTTAGGATTCAAGAACATCTTCTTGTGAAAGCTAAGTGTTTCAATTGTTCCTCTCATCCAACGGCTGCGTTGTTTCTTGAATATTTTAAAATTTTCCGGTGCTTCGGTCCAACAAAGTGGATCCGGAATATAACTAACACCATAAGGAATTTTGTTTTCAAGCATATAACGGCGCATCCTTACTACCAGTTCCATGTCTTCACCTACCGTTTTTGTATTATAACCGCCTACCTCTAAGGCTATTTCTCTATCAAATGCACCAAATGCACCGCTGATAAGCAATAAACCATCTAGCCTGCCCCAAGCCATTCTTCCCAGAAGAAATGCCCTTAAATATTCTAAAACCTGAATCCTTGGCAGCATAGCATCGGGAATGTTTACCTCAACCAGGCGTCCGTTTTTAATAATACACTGGTTTGCTATCCTCACCACTCCGCCAGTAGCAATAATACGCTTACCGTGGGATTCCAAAAAGGGTTTTGCCAACTTAAGCAGCGAGTCTCTATCGAGGATACAATCAACGTCAATGCAAACCACATAAGGATTCTCTGCAATGTTAAGTCCCACATTCAGAGCATCGGCTTTACCTCCATTTTCTTTGTCAACAACTATCAGTTTTTTAAACGCAGCATTTCTGGAAGTATATACTCCCTTAATTTTTTTTGTTTTAATCTTTCGATGAATATTCAGTTCTGTCAGGACAAGATCATAGGTCTTAATGAGGATTTCCATAGAATTGTCCTTACTGCCATCATTCACCACAATTACCTGATAATTATTGTAATTTAACGAAAGTAAGGATTTTACATTTTCTTCAATAGTAAAGCCTTCATTGTAGGCAGGAGCAATTAATGAAAGACTGGGCGCAAATTCACTCGTAAGAAGCACATCATAATCAACAAAACTATTTTTTTTAAGATATCCCCTTAGCTCTTTTGTAGAGAGAAAAGCTAATATCAAATAAGAAGACATAATCAATATTGCATAAGCAAGGATAAGGATTAAGTAAATCTCAAAAAAAGCCGTTATTTCACTATTAAAAAAATTCATTTGCTTCTATTGTTAAACTGTTAATGTCTGCAAAACGTTTTGTGCTTCATTTTGTAGTAGTACATGAGGAGTTCTGGCAGCCAATTGTTCTACATGAGAAACTTTTTGGGTAAGTTTCAATTCTTTGATAAGCTTTAAACCAAGTGTAACAACAGTGGTGTTTTGTGATTCCAATAAAAGTTCAATACCTTTAATATCATCCATATCATGCTTTTTAAAAGCACTGATTATATTTACCTGAGTCCAGTCGTCAATAGGATTTTGATGCTCCGTAAGATGTATTATCCCTTTTGATCCTCCAAGTTTGATGGAAGCATTTATAGCAGTAATTTTTAAAGCTTTATTTCGGGTATTGGAAATTTTTATTATATCATCAAAAGCCTCATTAACATTCATTTCAGCAAGTTCAGTTACACCTTTACATTTAACCTCCCATTTCAGGCTTTTGAGCTTTTTAAATGAATCATTTATTAATCCCGATTCTTTGTAAAGCTGTTCCAGTTTTAATGCGTAAATACCATCATAATTTTTATGGAGATTGATAACAGATTCTATCAGAACTTCCCTGAAGAAAGTATTATTAAAAAGCATCGCATAGTTTTTATCTTCTTTCACTTCTGAAAAAGGAACGTCGACAAAAACTACAGAATACATTAATTCTACAATGATTTTTTCGTATTCAATCCTGAGCCTTTCTCTTTTTATTTTCTTAGCACGGCTTGTTATAATTAACAAATACAGAACAATTGATACCGCTATAAACAGACTGATTGACAGGATTAAGAACGACTCTATCCAGTCACCACCCTTATAAAGTTCTTCTATTTTTATCATATTTAGAAGTTATTAAGCGCGCGTACTTAATAATTTATTAATTCTCACCAGAAGCACAGCCGGACTGACAGGTTTAGCAATAAATTCATTGGCTCCTAAATCAAAAGAATCCAGTTCAGTCTGCTCTATACCTGAAGAAGTAAATATAATTATTGGAATATCAGATCCTATGTGCTGTCTTACATATTGCGTAATTTCCATTCCACTTATGCCAGGCATATTTATATCTGTCAGAATTAAATCGTAATCATTAGTTTCAATAGCGTCCAGTGCATCCTTACCATCTGAAAACTGGTCAACGGTAAATCCATTAGACTCTAAGAAAAAAGATAATGACTTGCGTAGGATATCATTATCTTCAGATAATATTATTCTCATAGGTTTAATTTTTTGTTTGGGGGCGAACTCAAATTAATAAAATCTGGAAACATATGCAAAGCTATTGCATATTTCTCTTTTATCATAGTTCCTTTAAACTTTTAACTACTTCAAAAATTTCATGATGTAGAAATTTTATTTTATCTTCAGTTTGGGCAGTAAATCGTCCTGACTTAGCCTCTATCTCAATAATAGACAAATAATTACTAATATCCTCCAACATAAAAATATCTATACTAGACTTCATATTATGAGCTGTTCTTTTTACCGTATTAGTATCGTTTCTATCAAATGCTTCCTGGAGTTGAGCTACTTGATTTGGAATTTTTTCTATAAAAAGATCTATCATTTCCTGCCTAAAGTTTGGATTACCGCATGCCATTTCATCTAAATAAGATAAATCCAGTTTTCTCCTGGGAGTAAGATTCTCCTCTTTCTTCATTACAGCTTTTATAGTTTCTAAAAGCGCTAACTGCTTAAAAGGTTTGGGCACATAGCCATCCATTCCCACACTATAACAACGTTCCTGCTCTCCCACAAAAGAATGGGCTGTCATGGCTATAATGGGAATATCAGACTTCATTTCAGTCCTAATGTATTGAGCCGTTTCATAACCGTCTTTAAGAGGCATCTGAAGATCCATTAAAACCAAATCATAGTTGTTTTTTGACAACAATTCTATTCCTTCTTCCCCATTTTCGGCAATGTCTACATCAAAACCAAAATTATGAATCACACTCTTAGCTAATTTCTGGTTGATAACATTGTCTTCACACAGCAATATTTTAAGTTTCCCCAGATTATCTCCCGCTAATGGTTCTTTTTCTGCTTCAGTATAATTAGCTTTTTTATAATTTATTACAAAGAAAAATTCGGAGCCTCTCCCCTCTTTACTTTTTACCTGAATTTCTGCTCCTTGCAATTCGGCCAGTTGTTTCACAATACTAAGACCAAGTCCTGTACCTCCAAATTTCCTTGTTATACTATCTTCTGCTTGGGTAAATCGTTCAAAAATAGTGGTGAGCTTGTCCTCGGCTATGCCTATTCCGGTATCTTTAATCGAAAATCTAAGCGAATAATAATCGGCGGTTTCATCAAGTTTTTTTACGGAAATCGTTATTTCCCCTTCTTCAGTAAACTTAATCGCATTTCCTATCAGGTTAACCAATATCTGGTTTAATCTTCCATGATCTCCAATTACAATTTCAGGCAAATCAGCATCGAGAAAGAGATTGAATTCTATGGCTTCAGGAACCTTTACCTTAAGTAAATTATAAACATGCTTAAGCGTCTTTTTTAAATTGAATGGCTGTGCTTCAATGGTCAGATTACCTGTATCCATTTTGGAAAGATCCAGAATATCATTAATTATTAAAAGTAGATTTTCCCCAGCTATTTGTACACTGTCAATATAATCACGCTGAACAGAATCCAGCCTAGTTTGAGCCAGAAGATCCGTGAATCCAATTATTGCATTTAACGGCGTCCTGATTTCATGACTCATATTGGCAAGAAAACTATCTTTAGCCAATACCGCCCGTTCGGCAATTTTTTTCTGAACGTCCAGTTCTATATTTTTAGTTCTTAATTCCAATTGGTTTATCACGTGCTTCGCCACAATTGAAAGTGCATTTCGCTGATTTTCGTTGAGTACCTTAGTAACATGATCTACAGCACAAAGGGTTCCTATGTTATAACCGTCGGGAGTTCTAAGTGGAACACCAGCGTAGAACCTGACTTTAAAACCGCCGGTAACATTGGGGTCATCCTTAAATCTTTCGTTCAAAAAAGTATCCGGTATCTCCACCATTTCCGATTCCATAATGGTATATCGGCAGAAACTAATTTCCCGAGGTACTTCTGACAATCCAATCCCTATTTCTGATTTAAACCATTGTCTGTTCTCGTCTATGAATGAAATATGGGCAATGGGCACACCACATATATAAGAAACGAGTTTTGTTGCATCATCAAAAGCATTATCAGGTAACGTATCAAGTATGTTGTAGCGTCTTAATGCTGCCAGACGTTCTGATTCGTTATAAGATGTAGTTTTTTCTATATTATTCATGCTATTAGTAGGTAAAGTGTATAAATATAAAAAATTTCACCTAAACCTTTAGAAAAAAAATAAGCAAGCTATTAGTTGTATCTGGTATCTAAATGATTATGAATACAAACAGCTCGTCTTCGTAAAATCATTTGTCATTAGATTTAACATCAATATATCTTTATAGTAATTTTCAAAAACTTGTAAAAATCAATAAGAAATTCTATAAATAGCCTCAGAATCATTATATTCTAAACATAACGCTTTTAAAGCATTGTCTAATAATTCTAATTAAGTAATTTTAGAATTATTTTACACAACTTAAAATGACAAAACTTCTTAAACAAAATATTGCAGCACATATTTCACTTTCAGATACTGAAATGGAGGAATTCTGTAATTTGTTTGAACAAAAAACAATCCCAAAAAAAAGTTTTTTGTTGCGGGAAGGTGAAGTTTGCAAGTTTGAAGGTTTTGTCATCGAAGGGCTTTTCCGGGTGTACCATATTGATAAAAGTGGTTTTGAACAAGTGCTCTATTTTGCTTTTGAAAATTGGTGGATTACCGATATTGACAGCTTTACAACTGAAACACCATCACAACTTTTTATAGAAGCCCTTGAAGATAGTGAAGTCCTTTTAATTTCTAAAGAAGATAAGGAATACGCTTATGCCAATTTGCCTAAAATTGAAAAGCTATTTCGGGTAATGACACAAAAAACGCATGTGGCTCTTCAACGCAGAATGATTGATAATCTGAGTAAAACAGCTGAATCCCGTTACATCGAATTTGCAGAAAAATATCCTCAGCTTATTCAGCGTCTTTCCAATATTCAGGTAGCTGCTTATTTGGGTATTACCAATGTTTTTTTGAGTAATATTCGAAAGAAAATTGCTGTCAAAAAATAAGAATTCCTTTTATTTTTTAAACTAGTTTAATGTTTTGAGATTGCATATCGTCTCATCTTTGCAGTGTTAATTCAAAACAGCGAAAAAATGAAATCGAAGATTATTTCATCCGTTCGCCTTACAGGCTCGGGTCACGAACACGGAAAAAAAATATTAAAACCGTGAGTAAAAAAAGTATCTCGACAGTATTTATAACAATTTTAATTTTATTTAATATGGAAACACAAGCACAAAGTTTCAAAACTATTGAAACTAAAGATTTGAAACTTCAAGTTTACAATGCATCAGAAAATAGTTTTGGTGTAGCATCGGTAATTGTATCCGGAAAAACGGATGCGGTTTTGATTGATGCACAATTTACTTTGGCGGATGCCGAAAAAATAGCACAGGAAATTAAAGCAAGTGGCAAAAAACTAACGACAATTTTTGTTTCTCACGGCGATCCTGATTTTTACTTCGGACTGGAAGTATTCAAAAAATATTTCCCTGAAATTACTGCTTATGCATCTCCTGCAACAGTAGAACATATCAAGGCTACAGCTCAAAAGAAATTAGAAATTTGGGGCGAAAGATTAGGCAAAAACATTACGTCAAACGTTATTTTACCTCAGATTTTAAAAGGAAATACTATTGAATTGGAAGGTCAGAAATTAGAAATCATTGGTTTGGAAGAATTCCCGAATAAAACTTTTATATGGATTCCTTCTATCAAAGCGGTTGTAGGCGGAATCAATATTTTTGGAACTACTTTCCATCTTTGGATGGCCGATGCACAAACTTCAGAAGCCCGCAAAAGCTGGATTTCAGTTTTAGACAAAATCACAGCTTTGAAACCTGAAATTGTAATTCCTGCTCACGCCAATTCAAATTCTCCATTCGATATAGCTGCTATAAATCATACCAAAAGCTACATTCAATTCTACGAAGAAGCTTTAAAAACCAACAAAACTTCGGAAGCTTTAATTACTGCTTTGAAAACAAAATATCCAGCACTTACCTTTGAAACTGCCTTGATGATAGGTGCAAAAGTAAATACCGGAGAAATGAAATGGTAAAATCAATCCTCTACAGCCTGATACTACTTTTTGTGTTCTCAGGCTGTTCTTCAAATAGAAAGGCAATGACAAATCTTGATATTATAAAAAGTACTTATGAAGGAAAAACTTCAGAAGAAAACGGTAAAAATCTAGCGCAATATTCCGCTGAAAATATTTTCTGGACAGAAGCCAAAGGATTTCCATACGCAGGAACTTATATTGGATTAGAAGAAATTACCAAAAATGTCTTTAGCCGATTGGGAAGCGAATGGATTGATTATAAATTTACTCCTGAAGATTATGTTGCCAGTGATGATAAAGTGGTTGCATACGGCACCTATACTGGTACTTATAAAATCACAGGCAAATCATTCACAGCCAGAGTAGCTCACGTTTGGAAATTGAAAGACAGCAAAATAATCAGTTTTGAGCAATTTGTAGATAGTCAAACAGTAAATGATGCTATGAAATAAAAATCGTTTTTTTTTATACCTTGCATTGTTTTAATGAATCATCACACCAATGCACGAAAATCTATTAGCCTATATCAATCAACATATAGCTTCGCCACTTACAAGTGAAGAAGAAGCCTTAATTGTAGCCACTTTTCGCCCCAAAAAGTTAAGAAAAAAACAATATTTTCTGCAGGAAGGTGATGTGTGTAAATATGCTGGTTTTATTGTAAAAGGAGCTATGCGACAATACAGTGTAGATGATAAAGGAGTTGAGCATATTGTACATTTATTTATAGAAAACTATTGGGCAAACGACCGCGAAAGCGCTACGATGCTTACTCCTTCAAAATACAATATTGATGCGTGGGAAGATACCGAAATGCTCATTGTTACAAGAGCTGAGATGCTCGATTTGATGGAAAAAATTCCTGCTTTGGTACAAATGACAAGAGTTATGGACGAACGAAATGCGATTGCCAACCAACGCCGATTAAGTTCTACTATCAGTAACACGGCTGAAAAACGTTATGAAGAATTTGCTACTCATCATCCACAATTTATTCAGCGATTTCCACAACATCTTATTGCTTCTTTTTTGGGTATTACCAAAGAAACGTTGAGCCGAATCAGAAAACAGGGAACGAAATAAATTCCATTTAAGTTTTAACTTTTATAAAAACCGTTGATATATGTCAACGGTTTTTTTTATCATATCTCATTGTTGTGAGGCTTGCCTTTGGTGCAACTTTGCCTTATCAAAATCAATAAAAATATTTAAAAAATAAAACAATGAGTGATTTATCAAAAATGTCTAAAACGGTGGTTTTCCACGAAGCTGGAACTCCTGAAGTATTAAAAGTGGAACAAGTAAAAGTATCTTATCCTGGTCCTCAGGAAGTAAGAATTCAAGTGAAATCAATTGGTATAAACAGAGCTGATGCTATGTACCGCCAAGGAATGTACATAGAAAATCCTATTTTTCCGGCCCAATTAGGATATGAAGCAGCTGGAATTGTGGAAGCTGTTGGTTCTGAAGTTTCGAATGTATCAGTGGGAGATGTTGTAAATGTTATTCCTGGTTTTTCATTACATAACTATACTTCTTATGGTGAATATATCCTAATGCCAGCTTATGCAGTACATCAATATCCAGCCAATTTGTCTTTTGACGAAGCAGCCTCTTTGTGGACAAGTTACTCCACAATGTATGGGATGATCATAAATTCCGGAAAATTAAAATCAGGTGAATTTGTGGTTATTAATGCCGCTTCAAGCAGTGCTGGCCTTGCTGCGATTCAAATAACCAATTATGTTGGAGGAATTTCTATTGCCTTAACTACATCGGCAAAGAAAAAAGAAGCATTATTAAAAGCGGGGGCATCCCACGTAATTGTAACATCGGAAGAAGACATAGCCGCTTCAGTTTTGAAAATTACAAATAATGTAGGTGCTCATATAATCTTAGATCCTGTTGTGGGAGCTAAATTCAGTAATCTCTTAAGCTCTGTTGCCGAAAACGGAAAAGTATTTGTTTACGGTGCATTAAGTCACGAACCTGCAAGTTTCCCTGCTTTTGATGTGCTGATGAAAACTCCAACTATTCGGGGATATTCTGCAATTGAGGTTTTAGGCAATATGGAAGTTTTGATGCAAGCCATTGTTTTTATTGACAAAGGTGTAGCCGAAGGAAAATTAAAACCCATTATTGACAAGGCTTTTAATCTGGATGAAATTGTTGCGTCTCATAACTATTTAGAATCTAATCAGCAATTTGGTAAAATTGTAGTGAATATATAGTTTGATTATTGTTTGCATATACATTTTAATAACTTTTAAACCGTTGACATTTATCAACGGTTTTTTTTATCATATCGCATCGTTTTAGGGTTTGTTTCTGTTGCAATTTTACATCATAGAAATAAACAAAAATTAATCATCTAAAAATTAGAAAAAATGAACAAGAACAAAATTATTTATTGGACAACAACAGGAATTATTTCAGCTATGATGCTTTTTAGTGCATTCAGTTATCTTACTGATGCAAATATGAAAGCAGCATTCGTACATTTAGGATTCCCTGATTATTTCAGAATTGAACTGGCAATTCTAAAGGTTTTAGGAGCTCTAGCGTTGATACTTCCAATGGTTTCAGATAAAATTAAATCGTTCGCTTATTTTGGATTTGCACTAACATTTGTTTCTGCATCTATTGCACATTATGCAAGTGGTGACCCGATTTCTGCTGTTGTTACTCCTCTAGTTTTCTTAGTGATTTTAGGAGTATCCGATACTTTTTACGGTAAAATTAAAGCATAATTAAAATGAAAAAGCAAATAAGTTTTTCTGCCAAAGGACGTAGAGCCGATGTTGGGCCCTTAACCATTATGAGAATACTGCCTAATCGATATGCAAGCAAAGTAGGTTCATTTGTATTTCTTGACCACCTGCCTCCCATGTTGAAGGAAAAAGTACATCTAGGCGGAATGGGAGCTCATCCACACAGAGGAATTGCTACATTGAGCTATATTCTTCAAGGGCAAAATGAACATTTTGACAGTGCTGGAAATTATGCTAAAGTATCTTCAGGTGGTGCACAATGGATGAAAGCGGGTAATGGAATAATACACGATGAAAACCTGAACTATGATACTGAAACAGATAGCAAAATGGTGCATAGTTTCCAATTTTGGATTAATCTGCCTGCAAAAAACAAAGCTGAAAAACCTGAATATTTAGCAATACAAGCCATTGATGTTCCTAAAAAGGAATTAGCAAACGAAAGTGGTTTTATAAAAGTAGTCGTTGGGAATTATGAAGATTTGAGTTCACCGATTCCAAATTATTCTGAACAGTTTTTGTATCATATTCATTTGGAAGCAGGGAAACAATTTTCCATTAAAATGGCTGATAAAATTGAAGTAGCGGCATTTGTACCTTCGGAAAAAATTACGATAAACGATACAGAATTTGAAGCGGGAGAGTTTATAGAATTTGACAGAAAAGAAGGTGAAATTGAAATTAAAAACACCGCTCAAAATTCAGTTGATGTTCTATTATTTGGTGGTGAAGAATATACAGAAACTATAGTGGCAGAAGGTCCATTTGTAATGAACAGTCAGGAAGAAATAGTTCAGGCTTATCAGGATTTTTACGCTGAAAAATATGGTGAAATTAATTTAACAGCAAAAAATAAAACTTTAGAATAAAAGCTAATTGTTTCAAATTAATACAATTTCGTATCAATATCAAAAAAAGGTTTTACATTTGAATTTCGCAAATCGATTCACATGATAACCATCAAAGAATTTTACAAAGAGATTTTCGGAGATAACAATCCCGACTTAGAAGATATTCTTAATGAAAGTATCAATAAGGATATAGGACATTTCAATGTTTTTGATATTAAAAAAATGTACAAATCATCTAAGTTAAAACCTGAAATGCCTTATAATAAAAGAACTTATTACAAGATAAGTTTGATTTCAGGTAAAAATAAAGTAGAATATGCCGATAGAACTATTGAAATAGAAGAATTCGGAATTTTGTTTGCTTCTCCAAAAATCCCCTATAATTACACACCGCTGGACAATGAACAGTCCGGACATTTCTGCGTGTTTACAAAGGAGTTTTTAGCTAAATCAAAAATCGGATTTGAACTGGACAATCTTCCTATTTTTTCCAGTCAAAGTGATTTTGTCTATCAAATAACAGCAGCCCAGTTTGAAGAAATCAACAGAATTTTCAAAAAAATGCATCTGGAAATCAATTCGGATTACGCTTATAAATATGATTTATTGCGAAATTATTCGATGGAACTGATTCATTATGGTCAAAAATTAAAACCGATTACTCCGGTTGAAAACAATAAAACCGCCTCCTCCAGAATCACTTCCTTCTTTATTGAACTATTAGAACGTCAGTTTCCTATTGAAAACACAACACAAATTTTGATGCTAAAAACTCCAAAAGATTTTGCTGCCACTTTAGGCGTTCATGTCAATCATTTAAACAAAGTTTTAAAGGAAACCACGGGCAAGACAACGGGAGAAATTATAGCTGGCAGAATCAATCAGGAGGCCAAAGTATTACTGAAACAAACGCATTGGAACATTTCTGAAATAGCATACACACTGGGTTTTGAAGAGATTGCTCATTTTTCAAATTTCTTTAAAAAGAACAATAACCAATCTCCACTACTTTTCAGAGAATAATTGTTTGATTTTCGCAAACATCAATTTGATTATTACAAATGTCAAAACAGTAATAAGTAGCAATTTTGCATCGTAATCTTAAAACAACAGTACAATGACAACTCATTCAAACAAAATAGTCTTATTAACTGGCGGAAGTCGCGGACTTGGAAAAGAATCAGCATTACAATTAGCTAAAAAAGGTTTCGATGTTATTATCACTTATCAATCCAATAAAGCAGATGCTGAAAATGTAGTAAACGAAATTAAATCATTAGGGCAAAAATCGTCAAGTCTTCAATTGGATTTATCAAAAGTGAGTTCTTTCGATGGATTTGTTTCCAATTTAAAAGAAACTTTGGAGAAAGATTTTGGAAAAACTACCATTGATTCCCTTGTAAACAATGCGGGAACGGGATATTATGCTTCAATAGAAGAAACTACCGAAGAAGGTTTTGATGCCATGGCTACCACCCATCTGAAAGCACCTTTTTTCCTTACTCAAAAATTATTGCCAATGATTAATGAAGGTGGAAGTATCGTCAATACCTCCTCTGGTTTGGCACGTTTTAGCTATCCTAATTATGCTGCTTATGCCATTATGAAAGCGGGTATCGATTCATTAACGCGTTATCAGGCTTTAGAGTTTGGTTCTCGAAAAATTAGAGTCAATTCAATCGCTCCGGGAGCTATCGCAACCGATTTTGGTGGTGGTGCCGTGAGAGATAATCAAGCTTTAAATGATATGATTGCTAATGCTACAGCTTTAGGAAGAGTGGGGTTGCCTGATGATATTGGCAGCGTTATTGTGTTTTTGTGTTCGGATGATTCCAAATGGATCAATGCACAAAGAATTGAAGTTGCCGGAGGAATTCACATCTAAAATACCTCTACAAAAAAAATTCCGTATCAATCACATGGTACGGAATTTATTGTTTTATAATAAAATAGGTTTACACAAAAGTGTAAGTATTGGGTTCAAGACTTCAGAAAAATACTTATTAAACTCCTTCCTTCAAAATAGCATAAACCAGTTCCTTCGTTGGTTTCTGGTCTTTTAATTTTTCTCTAACTACATCAAAAGTAACTTTAAAATCACAGCCTGATTTATAATGGCTACAGCCATAGGCGGTGTTGCCTTTTATAATGGTTCCTTTTTGGCATTTCGGACAAGCTAATTCATCTGATGTTGGTGCAGATGTTGTCTTCGGGGCTGTTTTCTTAGGTTCTAATTTAAGTTGGAAATTTTCATCAAAACGAAGTAAACCTTCTACTATATCATCATTAATTTTAAAGTCTTTTAAATTGACTGTGGAGCCTTTTTGAAGCAATCGCAAATATTGGTTCTCTGATATTTTTTTGGTTCCAAAAGTAAAAGGCAATAGAAAATCGCAACCTGCTTTATAACCGCCACAACCATAAGCTGATTTTCCTTTTATCAATGTCGCTTTTTTACATTTCGGACAGGATTCAGCTTCCATTCCCGCCGCTTTCTTTTTCTCAACAGCAGCCACTTCTTTTTGAATACTTCCGGCATGCGAAATATTGGCACGGGTAGTTTCGCTCCGTACTTCATATACCAAAGCATCTACCATGCGTTTCATATTATTGATAAACGCAGCAGCAGTAAAAGTTCCTTTTTCAATATCCTTTAACTGCTTTTCCCAGGAACCCGTCAACTCAGCCGACTTTATCAATTCATTTTGAATGATGTCAATAAGCTGAATTCCTGTTGGTGTTGGTAGTACTTGCTTTTTATTTCGAACAATGTATTGGCGTTTAAACAACGTTTCAATAATATTGGCTCTTGTAGATGGTCGTCCAATGCCATTTTCTTTCATCAATTCGCGTAAATCCTCATCATCCACTTGCTTTCCTGCGGTTTCCATCGCTCTCAATAAAGAAGCCTCGGTAAACTGATTAGGTGCTTTGGTTTCTTTTTCTAAAAACGAAGGTTCGTGCGGGCCTTTTTCTCCCACAACAAAACTTGGCAATAAATCGGCTTCTTTTTCTTTGGCATTCGGATCTTCAAAAACAACTCTAAATCCCTTTTTTAAAATCTCTTTTCCGGTGGTTTTAAAAGTCACATCGGCTGCTTTACCAATTACCGTGGTATTGGCAACCAGACAATCGTCATAAAAAACGGCAATAAAACGCTTTACAATAATATCATACACCTGTTGCTGATTGTACGGTAAATTATTTTGTATTCCAGTCGGGATTATTGCATGGTGATCGGTTACTTTTTTATCATTGAAAACCTTTGGCGATTTTTTAATCTTTTTTCCTAAAAGAACTTCAGTCAATACACTGTAATTAGTCAACTTTTGAAGAATTCCGGGTACTTTAGGATAAATATCGCTTGGTAAAAAAGTAGTATCCACTCTGGGATAAGTAACTACTTTTTGTTCGTACAAAGTCTGAACTATTTTAAGCGTTTCATCAGCCGAAAATCCAAACTTGGTATTGCAATACACCTGCAATCCTGTTAAGTCAAAAAGCTTTGGCGCATATTCATTTCCATTCTTTTTTTCGACAGTAACAATTTCGAAATCACTTTCCTTTACTTTATCGGCTAAAATTTCCCCGTCTTCTTTTTTTAGAAAACGTCCTTCTTCATAACTAAAAAGTGTTTCTCTATACAAGGTTTGTAACTCCCAATAAGGTTGCGGTACGAAGTTTTCGATTTCTTTAAAACGATCCACAACCATTGCCAATGTTGGCGTTTGTACACGCCCAATAGATAATACCTGTTTGTAACCGCCGTGTTTTACAGTGTACAAACGGGTAGCATTCATCCCCAATAACCAGTCGCCAATGGCTCTGGAAAAACCGGCATAGTATAAATTATCGTAGTTGGTGGATGGTTTGAGGTTTTCAAAACCTTCTTTTATGGCTTCGGTGGTTAAGGAAGAAATCCACAGGCGTTTCACCTCTCCTTTATAATTGGCCTCATTCATTACCCAACGCTGAATCAACTCTCCTTCCTGTCCGGCATCCCCACAGTTGATGACCAATTCGGCTTTGTCAAATAAACTTTTTACAATTTTAAATTGCTTCTGAATACCCGCATTCTCCACTACTTTAGTTTCAAATTTTTCGGGAAGCATCGGAAGGTTATTCAAATCCCAACTTTTCCAATAGGGTCTGTAATCGTTGGGTTCTTTTAAGGTACATAAATGACCAAAGGTGTAGGTTACGGCATAGCCATTACCTTCATAATAGCCATCATGCTTGGTATTCGCTCCCAAAACGGATGCAATTTCACGTGCTACACTGGGTTTTTCGGCAATACAGACCTTCATTTTATCTTCCTGATTTAAGGCCGCAAATTAGGAATTTCAAAATTGGAAATAAAGAGAAATCATCAGGAGTTATGAACCACAACTTTTACAATAACCACAACAAATCCACAACAACAGCCGAAGCTTATACTAATTTTGCTTTTGTCAAGATTTTTAATTTGGAATATTTTATATCTTTGTAGTATTAAAAATTTATCTTATGGCCACAATAACATTATCTTATGATGCTCGTAACGTTATCGCAAAAAAAACTATTGCATATATACTCTCGTTGGGCGTTTTTAAAAAAATTGAGAAAACGGCAATTGATTTATCTTTAGAAGATGTAAAAAAAGGACGTGTTACTACTTATAAAAGTACTAGTGACCTTTTCAATAAAGTTTTAGGTTAATTAATGTATAAAATTTCAGCAACTAAGCAATTTGAAAAAGAATTAAAACTTTGCAAAAAAAGAGGTTACGATATGTCTAAACTAGAAGCTGTAATTTCTATTTTAGAAAAAACAGGAACTCTACCTCAAAAATACAGACCACATAAATTATCCGGGAATTATGATAATTGCTGGGAATGCCATATTAAAGGTGACTGGCTTTTAGTTTGGTTACAAAACGACAATGAACTTACTCTTTTATTTATCAATACAGGAACCCACAGCGACTTATTTTAGTCGCTTTTTTATACCAACTCTACGAAGTTTCCAAACTTCGTTACACACGCTAAGTATTAACCCTTTCAGAGTTTTGAACTCTGAAAAGGTTAATTTTTTTTTAAAACTTATTTATAACTAGCAACTAAATTTTAATTTAAAGAAACAGATTGAGGACCAAATTCTTCATAAAAAATATTCGATTTATCAATATTAAAACCAACTAATGATTCATAATGCGCTTTGATAAAAGGAGCCGGACCACATAAGTAATAATGGGCATTTTCCAGTAAAATGGCTTCTTTACATTTTTCCAAATCGACTCTTCCTTTTATAATTCGATTACTCTCATTATCATCCAAATCTTCATTAAAAACATAGCTTTCTAACCAGTCTGATTCTTCTTCGATAGTTTCTACAACTTCTTTAAAAGCATGAACAGCATTATTTCTACATCCGTGAATCCAAACGGTTTTGTTTTTCGCATTCTTTTTATTGGTTTCCAGCATACTCAACAATGGAGTCACTCCCACTCCGCCACTTATTAAAACAATTGGCGCATCAACATCCTGCAATGAAAAATTCCCTGCCGGTGCCGATACATTTACCGTGTCTCCTTCTTTCATTTGGTGTAAAGTATTCGAAACCATGCCTTCGGGCTGAGTTTCCAAAGCAGTTTCTTTTTTGACAGATATTCTATAATAATTTGGATTAAATGCTGTAGAAAGACTGTATTGTCTAGGTTGTAATAATCCCAACTGTTCTACAAAAACCTGCACACTTAAATATTGTCCAGCAGTGTAAGTTACAATTTCTTTTCCATCCGTTGGATACAAATAAAATGATTTGATTTCATCTGATTCGTTAACGATTTCTTTGATGGTAAAATTTCTCCAACCGTTCCAGGCTCCTGTTTTTTCTGTATTTTTAATATAGAATTCGGCCTCTATACCAATCATTATTTCTGCCAATTCATTATACGCAACAGTCCAGGCTTCTACTAATTCCGGCGTGGCTACATCTCCTAAAACTTCCTGTATCGAAGCAATTAAATGTCCTCCTACAATGGCATAATCTTCGGCCTGAATATTTAAACTTACGTGTTTATTTCCAATTCCTTTCAATACATTAATCAATACCGAAGGATTATCAATGTGCTCTGCATAAGCCAGAACAGCTCCTGCAAGGGCATGTTTTTGTTTGCCATTAGCCTGATTTCCCATATTAAAAACGGATTTTAATTCGGGATTGTGTTCGAACATTCGCTTGTAAAAATAGGCCGTGAGAACTTCACCTGAAGATTGTAAAATGGGGATAGTAGCTTTAATTAATTGTTTTTGTTCAATGTTCATAATAGAAAATTTAATTTTTTCCAAAATTAACTTAGAACGATAATTGACTTTTATGATTTGCATCATAAAGCCATACAAATTAACCTTAAATCATTTGCCAATTTAATTCGGAAATAACAATAAATTCCATTTCCCGGATAGGATGTTCTTGACGGAATTTCTTTCCAATGCTACAATAGTGCCAGAAAGAAGCAGCGTTTGAAGGATACGGAATTTTCAAAAGCAAAATAGATTCCAGTTTTTGATTTTCTTTCCAATACAACTGATTAATACGCCATAAACATAATTCATCACATCATAAATTCTAAACTGAAGTTTAAAATCCGCTCTTAGATCTTCATCATTGGCAAAACAAACGGAACCAGCCTCAAATTCATCTTCGATAAATGGAGTTTCAATTATTTTTTCTATTGTTTTTAAAACTTCCATCTTCATTTTTTTAATTATTAACGACAATAAAATTTATCCTCAAAAACGGTTTTCGATAACTGACAATGACGTTTTTATTAAAAGTGAAATTATAGGTTTAATAATTTTCTTTTTTGCTTGATCAAAAAAGAAACAAAAAAATCAAGTCTTACGCTTCCTCGTCGGTCAAATTAGTTTTCGAATACTAAAAGAAAATAACTCGCTACGCTCAAACAGATTTTCTTTTTACGTATTCTTCAAACATTTGACACTCGACTGCGAAAGCTAAGGACAATTAAAACTCACAAATAACAAAAGTTTTATTTTTAATTAAAAACAAAGTCAACGTCATTTATATTGTCTTTTTGGAATAAAATTAAGTCTCGAACTGACGTTTTTGATTTACAATTATTAGTTGTTAATTTGAAGAATTTCACCAAAAGCAACAGAGGCTTTGTGAACCAGAACCGTCCAGTCATCGGCTGCGTTGTCATCGGCACCGTCTGAAATATATTTGAGACATAAAAACGGAATCTTTTCTTTCATGGCAATGGTTGCCAGAGCATAAGCTTCCATATCCACAACATCATATTTCGTTTCGGTATGTCCCATCTCAAAATTATCTCCCGTACCGCAAATTCCCGTAGGAAGACTTTCCATTGGCAAACCATATTTCAATAACGATGGCACGTCCGAAAAAGGTGTTTCATAAAGTTCGAAACCCAAACCTGTTACATCCATATCGCGTTGTACAAATTGCGTACAACAAACAACATCCCCTTTACGGAACTGACTGCTTCCGGCAGAACCTAAATTCACAATTAAATCCGGCTTTTTTTGATGAATCGCCTTAGTCAACTCATAAGTAGCATTCACCTTCCCTATTCCGGTAAACAACTTATTTTGAGCATGAAAAACTTCACCTGCTTCCATTTCTAATGCAAATACAAAAAGGACATTTTCCAGTGAATATTTATGGTTTTGATTAATTGCTATCATCGGTATGGGTTGATTTATTATGTGATAAAGAACTTTTAAATAAAGTCTATCAAATTTTCGTCGGCAAAATTACAAATTATACCAATTGTATTTATTATTTAATCCATGACGTTCTGGTATAATGCCGATATAGTATGAAAATAGTCCTCTTTTTTTGGAGGGCTATATTGAATACATAATCAGTATTATAAAATCAACCTGAAAATTAAGCTTTAAATAAAAAGGCGAACCCAATTTCTTTACAAAATCAGGTTCGCCTTTTTGAAATTTATGACAATTCAGTTTTAAGAACTAAAGCGATTATTTTGAACTATTATTAGTATAAACAAAGCTATCAAAATCGGCAGCTGTTTTAGATTTTACACCATTGCCACTGGCAAAAAGGCCAATATACAAACCTGTAAAACCACCGGCAGTTTCAGTACTTAAAAAGCGGCTATCAACTTTTCCTAATATGGTAACGGCATCTTTTCCTTGGGAGAAACCAAATTCATAAAATTCCTGAGTCCCCTTAATAATCAGATTTACAGCACCGTCTTTAAGAACAATTTGTTTTGCAACAGCATTAATTTGTCCAATATTATAAGACAAAACCAGTTCGCGTTGCTTTCCTTTTTTTCGAATCGAAAGTTGGTAATGATACAAAGCCTCTTTAAACAAGGTGATTCCAGCCTCTTCATTGGCTGTTTTTGGATTAAAATCCAAAGATGTAGTGGCTGTAAAATCAAACAAATTTTGTCTGCGACCTACAAATGTCACTCCGTTATTTTGGCTCAATGATTTCGCACTTCCATAAAGTCTTAAATAGCCTTTTCGCTCCGAAAGTGAATAATTTCCTTTTATGGGATTGTTCAAATAATTCCAATCTAAACCTAATTTATCCGTATTGAAATCTTCATTCTGATTGTAATTTTCAGCTTTTACTTTTCCCGGAAGTTGATCTACTTTCATGTCTACAGAAATAGTTCCATTAGTATTTACCACAGGCCATTTGTCTTTTTCCCAAACCACAGGCGCCAGAAAAGTTTCTCTTCCCAGAGTTTGATGGTTGTTCAAAGGTCTAAAACCCAATGCCACCATAAACCAGGAACCATCATTAGCCTGAACTAAATCGCCGTGACCAACACCCTGAATCGGATTAGACGCTCCTTTTGCATTGGCATGAGACAAAATAGGATTAGCCGGATTACTTTCAAAAGGTCCCCAAATATTTTGACTTCTCCCAATAGTTACCCCGTGTCCATACTCCGTTCCTCCCTCGGCAATCAGCAAATAATAGAATCCGTCTTTTTTATAAATATGTGGTCCTTCAGGATATTTATTCCCGGAACCTTTCCAAATACTGACAGGTTCTGAAAGCAACTCTCCCGTTTTAATATCTATTTCTGACATCATAATACCATTTTGTACCGGTCCCCAATTTTGGGCAGAAGTGATATATACTTTTCCATTATCATCAAAAAACAAACTTGGATCGATGCCCGGAGTTTTTATCCAAACAGGATTAGACCATGGACCGGCAGGATTTTTGGCAGTGACATAAAAATTTCCCTTGTCAGAAATATTTGTCGTAGTCATATAAAACAAACCATTATGAAAACGAATTGTAGGCGCAAAAATCCCTAAAGTGGTTTGGGCATTCGCCAAAGGCAATTGTTCTTCCCTGTCTAAAACATAACCAATTTGCGTCCAATTGACCAGATTTTTACTTTGAAAAATGGGCACACCCGGAAAATAGCCAAAACTACTGTTGACCATATAAAAATCATCTCCCACTTTACAAATACTCGGATCAGGAAAAAACCCCGGTAAAACGGGGTTTTTGTATTCCACTTGAGCAAAAATTGAGATTTGAAAAAAGAGCAATAATGCGACAAACTGAAGCTTTTTTCGAAAGCTGTTTTTATTGTGAATAGCCATATTATTAAGCTTTTCTTGTTTTTTCACGCTCCTGGGCATCAACTACAGCTACAGCTGTCATGTTCACGATTTCGTTCACGCTTGCACCTAATTGAAGAATATGAACAGGCTCACTTAATCCCATCATAATAGGCCCAATAGATTCAGACTTATTCAATTCCTTCATCAATTTATAAGTGATGTTAGCCGATTCTAAATTTGGAAAAACAAGCGTATTTACTTTTTTACCTGCTAATTTTGAAAAAGGAAAAGTCTTTTCTAACAATTCGGTATTCAAGGCAAAATCGGTTTGAATGTCTCCATCCACTACTAATTCAGGATTGTTTTCATGCAAAATGCTAACTGCTTTTCTAACTTTAGCAGAATTAGGATGAGTTGATGAACCAAAATTAGAATACGAAAGCATCGCAATAACAGAATCAAAACCAAAAGTGGTAGCAACATTTGCCGTCATTTGGGCAATATCGGCTAATTCTTCTGCTGTTGGTTCGATATTAATAGCTGTATCAGCTAAAAACATTGGTCCTCTTTCGGTTGCCAAAATATTAACCGTAGCCACTTTTTTCACATTAGCAGCTCTTCCAATCACTTCAAAAATAGGTTTTACAACCGTAGGATAGGCTCTGGTATAACCCGAAATCATTCCGTCAGCATCACCTTCAAGAACCATCATCGCCCCAAAATAATTGCGCTCTCTCATTTTTGACTGAGAACTGTATAAAGTGGCTCCACTTCTTTTTCTGTTGTTCCAATATTTCTCAGCATATTGTGTTCTTTTGTCCTTAGATTCAGCATCTTTGGAATCAATAATCACAACATCGGCATTAAAGTCCAACTCTTTTTTAAGTTCTACAATAGTTTCTTTATTACCTAATAAAATAGGTATGGCAATTCCTTCTTCATAAACAATTTGGGCAGCTTTTAAAACATCTAATTGATCAGCTTCGGCAAATACAATCTTTTTAGGATTTGTTTTTGCTCTATTGTGAAGCATACGAACCACCTTATTATCATTACCTGAACGCAATAACAATTCTTCTTTGTAATTATCCCAATCTTCAATTGCAATTCGGGCTACACCTGAATCCATTGCCGCTTTAGCAACAGCCGGAGGAACTGAATAAATCAATCTTGGATCAAAAGGTTTTGGGATGATGTAATCTCTACCAAAAGCCAGACGCGTTTCGCCATAGGCAATATTTACCTGTTCAGGAACAGATTCTTTTGCTAATTCGGCCAAAGCCTTAACAGCAGCCATTTTCATAGGCTCGTTAATTTTTGTTGCTCTAACATCCAGTGCTCCTCTAAAAATATATGGGAATCCCAAAACATTATTCACCTGATTAGGATGATCTGAACGTCCTGTTGCCATGATAATATCTTTTCTGGTTTGCACCGCCAGTTCATAAGCAATCTCAGGATCCGGATTTGCCATAGCAAAAACAATTGGATCTTTTGCCATAGACAATAACATCTCCGGATTAACAACATCAGCAATAGATAACCCAATGAAAACATCGGCATCGACCATCGCTTCTTCCAGGGTATCAATCTTTCTGTCTGAAGCAAATTCTAATTTCTCCCCCGATAAATTTTCTCTGTCACTTCTAATTACACCTTTACTGTCTAACATCACAATGTTTTCAGCACGGGCACCAAAAGCTTTATATAATTTAGTACAAGAAACAGCCGCAGCTCCAGCTCCACTGACTACAATGCGTACTTCTTCTATTTTTTTATTGGTGATTTCCAAGGCATTCAATAAGGCAGCAGCCGATATAATTGCAGTTCCATGCTGATCGTCATGCATCACCGGAATGTCCAATTCTTCTTTAAGCCTTCTTTCGATTTCAAAAGCTTCAGGAGCTTTGATGTCTTCCAGATTAATTCCACCAAAAGTAGGCGCCATGATTTTTACCGTTTCAATGAATTTATCCACATCCTTAGTGTCTAATTCAATGTCGATACTGTCAATGTCAGCAAAAATTTTAAACAATAACGACTTTCCTTCCATTACGGGTTTAGAAGCTTCAGGACCAATATCTCCCAATCCTAAAACAGCAGTTCCGTTAGATATTACTGCAACTAAGTTTCCTTTGGCGGTATATTTATAGACGTTATTGACATCAGCAGCAATTTCTAAACAAGGTTCAGCCACTCCTGGAGAATAGGCCAATCCTAAATCACGTTGGGTAGCATAAGGTTTTGTAGGCACTATTTTTATTTTCCCGGGTTGCGGTTCAGCATGGTATAGTAAGGCGTCTCTTTTTAATTTTTCTTTACTCATAAATTCAATTATAAAATTTAATAAATTGTAATTCTAATTTGTCTTTTGATTGTGTAATAATTATTAATCATATAAAAATAACCATTTTAAAAATGCCTCCCAACATTTAAAAAATAGTTTCTCTAATTTAGAACAATACTGGTTCTAATGTTGGTCCCGAAACCACTAAACGTTTTCCTTCTTCGGTATCAGTGTAGCGTTCAAAATTCTGGATGTAACGGGAAGCCAAATCTTTTGCTTTTTCTTCCCATTCATTAACATCAGTATAAGAATCTCTTGGATCCAAAATTCCTTCACTTACATCTGTTAAAGAAGTAGGTACTGTTAAATTTAAAAAAGGTATTTTTCGGGTAGCTACTTCATTGATTTCACCGTTTATGATGGCATCAATAATAGCTCTGGTATTTTTAAGCGAAATTCTTTTTCCTGTTCCATTCCAACCTGTATTTACCAAATAGGCTTTTGCACCATGCTCTTTCATTTTACTGATAAGCGTTTGGGAATATTTCGTAGGATGCAAGGTCAAAAATGCTTCTCCAAAAGCGGGTGAAAACGAAGGTACCGGTTCGGTAATTCCTCTCTCAGTCCCTGCTAATTTTGAAGTATATCCACATAAAAAATGGTATTGCGCCTGATCTTCATCTAAAATAGAAACCGGAGGTAAAACCCCAAAAGCATCTGCCGAAAGATAAATAATTTTATTGGCATGTCCGGCTTTTGAAGGCAAAACAATTTTATTAATTTGGTATATCGGATAAGAAACTCTTGAATTTTCGGTTATCGAATGGTCGTAATAATCAACTTCGCCATATTCATTTACGATAACATTCTCTAATAAAGCATCTCTTTTAATGGCTCGCCAAATATCGGGTTCGTTTTGTTCGCTTAAATCAATCACTTTGGCATAACATCCGCCTTCATAATTAAAAACTCCATTTTCATCCCAACCGTGTTCATCATCACCAATTAAATAACGTTTAGGATCTGCCGAAAGCGTTGTTTTTCCTGTTCCCGAAAGACCAAAGAAAAGGGCAACATCTCCTTTTTCGCCCACATTTGCCGAACAATGCATCGATGCTAATCCTTTTAATGGCAAATAATAATTCATCATGGCAAACATGCCTTTTTTCATTTCTCCACCATACCAGGTTCCACCAATGATTTGGATTTTTTCCGTTAAATTGAATACTACAAAATTTTCAGAATTTAAGCCCTGTACTTCCCAATTTGGATTGGTCACTTTAGAAGCATTCATCACAATAAAATCAGGCTCTCCAAAATTTTCTAATTCGTATACCGAAGGCCTGATAAACATATTGGTTACAAAATGGGCTTGCCAGGCCACTTCCATCACAAAGCGAACTTTTAAACGGGTATCTTCATTCGCACCACAAAAAGCATCCACTACATATATCTTTTTAGAAGTAGAAAGTTGATTCAAAACCAATCCTTTCAAATCATCCCAGACTTCTTTGTTCGTTGGAAAATTAACGTTATCATCCCAATAAATGGTGTCTTTTGTAACCTCATCAAGCACTATATAGCGATCTTTAGGAGAACGCCCTGTAAAAACTCCTGTCTTTACGGCCACTGCTCCTGTATCAGTTACAGCTCCTTTTTCATATCCTTTACTACTATGTGAAACTTCGGCCTGAAACAACTCGTCATAAGAAGGGTTATAACATATTTCGTAATCACCTGTAATTCCCAAATCATGTAAATCCTGAATAACTTTTATATTTTTCATGGTATTCAATTTTTAAAAACGTATTATTTTATTATTCTAAACCCATTGGGTATAATTAGTTTTTGATGATAATTTTGCGTCAGTTCGAGTGTTTTTTGCGTAATGAAATGAAGCAAAAAATGTATCGAGAACAGTTTTTAATAATAAATTTTCTTATTCTCGAAACTATCCCTTTCAAAAATGGGATCACTACCAATGACGTTTTTATTAAATGTGAAATTATGGTTTACTAATTTTCTTTTTTGCTTGATCAAAAAAGAAACAAAAAAATCAAGTCTTACGCTTCCTCATCGGTCAAATTAGTTTTCGAATACTAAAAAAAAATAACTCGCTACGCTCAAACAGATTTTCTTTTTACGCATTCTTCAAACATTTGACACTCGACTGCGGAAGCTAAGGACAACTTAAACTCACTAAAAACTAATTACACCCAACAGCATAACAACCTACTTTATATTTACATTTTCGATAATCACGGCATATCCCATTCCCACACCAATACACATGGTACAAAGTGCATATCTCTTATTTTGTTTTTGAAGTTCAATCGTAGCGGTTTGTAAAATTCGGGTTCCTGACATTCCCAGTGGATGCCCTAAAGCAATAGCACCTCCATTTGGATTGATTCTAGGATCATTATCCGCTAAACCTAAAGCTCTGGTACAAGCCAAAGACTGCGCCGCAAAAGCTTCGTTTAATTCTATAATATCGATATCTTCTAATGTCAGACCTGCTTTTTCAAGTGCTTTTTGAGTAGCGCCAACAGGACCAATCCCCATAATTCTAGGCTCTACTCCCACTATTGCCGAAGCTACAATTCGGGCTTTTGGAGTTAAATTGTATTTTTTTATCGCTTTTTCAGAAGCCAAAAACAAAGCCGCCGAACCATCGTTCAAACCCGCGGCATTTCCTGCGGTAACGGTTCCGTTTTCTTTCTTAAAAACAGCTCGAAGCGTGGCTAATTTTTCTAAAGTGGTATTTCCCTTTACAAATTCGTCTTTATCAAATACCGTTATATTTCCTTTTTTATCAGCCAATTCAACAGCAACAATTTCTTCATTTAATCGTCCGTTTTGTTGCGCTGCAAAAGCTTTTTGTTGGGAATTGTAAGCAAATAAATCCTGATCTTCACGACTTATATTATACATTTCCACCAAATTTTCAGCAGTAACTCCCATCGCATCTGTTCCATACATGGCCTGCATTTTCGGATTCACAAAACGCCATCCAAAACTGGAATCAAACATTTGGGCATCGTTACCAAAAGGCTTTGAAGTTTTAGAAATCACCCACGGGCTGCGGGTCATGTGTTCCATTCCTCCTGCAATCATAATCTCGGCATCGCCTACCTGAATACTTCTTGAAGCATCAATAACGGCTGACATTCCCGAAGCACAAAGTCGGTTGACTGTTTGAGCGGGAACCGTAAAAGGTAATCCTGCCAATAATGACGCCATTCGTGCCACATTTCTATTGTCTTCTCCAGCTTGATTATGATTTCCAAGAATTACCTCATCAATCATTTCAACGGGTATATTAGGATTTCTTTTCACCAATTCCTTGATGGTTAAAGCCGCTAAATCATCGGCTCTTAAAGTGGATAAACTTCCTCCAAAACTCCCTATTGGCGTTCTGATTGCATCTATTATATATGAATGGTTCATGTCTTTATAGTTTGTTTTTTAATCTGAGTATAAAATGCTATTCTATTTTTACAGCTAAAAAATGTTTTTCAATTCTAAAAACCTTTGCAAAAGATACTTCATTATAATTAGACTGAATATTAAACAAAGGTAAATTTTAGTAGCGTATCTAGATATTCAAAAAAGATGCATTACTATTCAAAATAATGCATCCTTAATTTATTTCGTGTAAAAAAATCGTTTGAAACCCCTTTACTATTAATCTAAATCAATCCTGAACTGTGCCGTTGTTTTTGATTTTATTTCTTCCAATGAGCTTCCCGGCATAATTTCGATCAAAGTCAATTGACCCGCATTAAAAGAAAATACGGCCAAATCAGTAATAACCAAATCCACTACAGCCGAAGCCGTAAGCGGTAAAACACATTTTGGGACAATTTTAGAAGAACCATCCGGATTAGAATGTGTCATCGTGATAATTAATCGTTTGGCTCCTTTTGCCAAATCCATTGCGCCACCAACGCCCAAAAGTGGTTTTCCGGGAACAGCCCAATTGGCTAAATTCGCCGACTCGTCCACTTCTAAACCTCCCATGATAGCGGTATCCACATGTCCTCCGCGAATCATCGCAAAGGAATCGGCACTATCAAAATAACTACTTCCTTTAAGAGCCGTCACAGGAATTTTACCTGCATTAACCGGATAATCCATCGCCCCTCCTCCATCAGTAGGAACAGGCCCCACACCTAACATTCCGTTTTCGGTATGCAAAATAATGCCGTGTTCATCGGTAATTAAATCGGCTACCAAGGTTGGAATTCCAATACCTAAATTCACCACATCTCCTTTTTTCAATTCCGCCAATGCACGCTTAGCCATATTCATTCGGCTTTCATCCACTTTTTTAGAAGCCGAAACCGAAGCCGAACTTCCTAAGTCTTCTAATGTAATTTTAGCTTCCACCAAATAATCCACAAAACAACCTGGCGTATGAACAAATTCAGGTGCAATCTCACCTACAGCGACAATTTCCTCCACTTCGGCAATCACTAAATCAGCAGCAGTAGCCATAGCTTTATTAAAATTATTCTCGGTCATTCGGTATTGCAAATTCCCGGCAGTATCGGCTCTCCAGGCACGAATAAATGCGACATTTCCTCTAATTCCTTTGATAAAAACCTGTTCTTCGCCATCAATAATTTTGGTTTCCCGGCCATTAGCTATCAAAGTCCCGGCTGAAGTTGGCGTATAGAAACCACCAATTCCCGCACCTCCGGCTCTGATTGCTTCGGCAAGAGTTCCCTGTGGCAATAATTCATAATCTACTTCACCTGTTTGTGCCGCTTTTACCGCATCAGGATTGGAAGTAAAAAAAGAACCAATCATCTTTTTCAATTGACCGTTTCGCAGCAATCTGCCTCCGCCAATTCCAGCTTCACCCGTATTGTTTCCGATAAAAGTGAGCTCTTTTGTTCCAATTTCGGCCAAAGCATGCATCAGATGAACAGGATTCCCAGTCATACCAAATCCTCCCTGGAGTAAAATATCTCCCTCTTTCACCATCTTGGCTGCTGTATTTAAATCTATTATAGGTACTTGTTTCATTATCTTATTGTAATATTTAAAAATAGAATTGCAATTATTTCAAAAGCTTTGTTGATTATACAAAGGCTTCAAATGGCAATCCAACATAATTTTCGGCAATGGTTTTTTGATAGGCTTCTGACATTCTCAAATAATCAAACTTCGATTTTTGCAACTTGCTTTCAAAAGTTCCTTCTTCAGATTGTTTATGACATAAATACGTCATGAAATTGGAGAAATCCTGAGAACGCCAAACTCTGGCTAAACATTTTTGGGTATAATTAGTCAAGTCTTCCTCATTCCCCGATTGATAAAATGCGATTAATCCTTTCGCCAAATTATTAATATCGGCAATAGCCTGATTCAATCCCTTAGCACCTGTTGGCGGAACAATATGAGCCGAATCTCCCGCTAAAAACAAACGACCAAACTGCATATTGTCAATCATAAAACTGCGCATTGGAGTAATACTTTTTTCGAAAATTTCTCCTCGGTTTAAGGCAATTCCCAAACGTTTTTCTAATTGATCCCAAATCTTTTCATCTGACCAATTTTCGATTGAATCATTATTATCAACCTGCAAATACAAACGAGATACTACAGGAGAACGCAAACTAGCCAAGGCAAAACCTTCATTATGATACGCATATATCAATTCGTCATAAGTAGGAGCTGCATGTGCCAAAATCCCTAACCAACTAAATGGGTATTCGATTTTGTATTCTTTATAGGAATCCTTTGGTAGAGTCTTGCGGGCAATACCGTGAAAACCATCACAACCGCCTACAAAATCACAAGAAATAGTTTTCTTTTCACCATTATGTGTAAAATGAATAATTGGTTTATCAGTTTCCACTTCAGCAATTTCAGTAGCATCGGCTTCAAACAAAACAGGAATTCCACGCTCTTCACAAGACTGGATTAAATCCTTAACCACTTCTTGTTGCGCGTAAATAGTCACCTGTCTTTTAGTGTGTTTTTCAAAATCGATATGCTGACTCACTCCATTAAAATTAATGTAGCATCCGTGATGTACCAATCCTTCTTTATGAAGCCTTTCTGCAACACCTAAACTGTCAAAAACCTCTACGGTATTGTGTTCTAACAAACCAGCTCTAACACGATTCTCTACATAATCACGAGAGCGATTTTCAATAATTATTGACTTTATCCCTTGTTTTTCAAGCATCAATGCTAATGTAAGCCCTGATGGACCTGCACCTATAATTCCAACCTGAGTCTCTAAATTTTTCATCTCTTTAATTAATTTTTAATTCTTTAAACACTTCTTCCGCTGTATGAATGGCTTCATTGGCAGCCGGCAATCCACAATACAATCCCGATTGCATGATTACTTCTTTAATTTCATCTTTCGAAACACCATTATTGAAGGCTGCTCTAAGGTGCATTTGTAATTCTGCTTTTCTGTTCAGCGCAATCAGCATCGCAATGGTAATAAGGCTTCGATTGTGTTTGGATAATCCGGGTCTGGTCCAGATTTCACCCCAGGCATAATTGGAAATAAATTGCTGAAACTCTCCATTAAATTCGTTGATATTATTACTCGCTCTATCCACATGGTCATTTCCTAAAACCGTGCGTCTCACATGCATTCCTTTTTCGAAAGTGGTAGTTCCAACTATAAATTGAATCAAAAGAGAAGCAAATTGCTCTGGCAATTCTGTAGCCGACAAATGTCTGGCTGGAAGAATAGTAAGCTCCGCATCTGGAATGTGTTGAGCTAAAAATTCGGCATGGTCTACATTAGTCACCGCATCTTCATCACCAGTAATCACTAAGACTTTAGAAGTAATTTTATCTAAATCGGCTCTAAAATCAGCATCTCTTACCGCAGCACAACAATTAGAATATCCTAAGACATTGCTGCTCAAAAACATCTCCTTGGTTTCAGAAACCCGTTTGGGATTGTTAGCACGAAAATTTTCGGTAAACCATCTTTCCATCGTCGCATCAACAATCACTTCCATTCCTGATTTTTTAATGGTTTCCATACGGGAATTCCAAGTTTCCGCATCGCCAATTTTTGCTGCTGTATTCGCTATTATTATTTTCGAAAATCGTTCCGGATGATGTATTCCTAGCCATTGCCCAATCAAACCTCCCATAGAAAGTCCGCAGAAATAGGCTTTTTCAATTTTTAATTGATCCAATAAATCAATAACATCCTGCCCTAACAATTCAATTGTGTAGGGATTTTCAGTAATTTCGCTCCCTCCAAGACCACGGGTATCATACTGCAATACCTGAAAATAAGGCAACAGAAATGGAATGAGTTCATCCCACATACTCATATTAGCACCCAAAGAATTAGAAAAAACTAAAACGGGGCTGTTTGGCGTTCCTGATATTTTATAGTGTGTATTCATTATATTTTTGTAAAACAGATTATTTAAATCGAACGATTTCGTACTGCTTTAAAACTTGGCGCACTAATTCTAAACTTAAACCGATGGAATTTTTAGGATTGAATAATTCGTCTAAATCATCGATTTCAATATTCATTTCGAGAATAACTTCTTTTAAATGTTTCTTTTCCTGAATAGCGTTTTTACATGCTTTTTCTATCAACTCATGCGCAGCAGACTTGCCTATTTTTTTGGCTAAAGCCAAACTTAGATTTTCGGCATAAATCAAACCATTGGTTAATTCCAAATTAGTAAGCATCTTATTTTTATCTACTTCCAGTCCTTCAATTAAACCAATACTTTTCTCAATTGAACCCGCAGTTAATTGCATGATTTCGACCAAAACTTCCCATTCAGAATGCCATAAACCTACAGAACGTTCGTGCTCTTGCGGCATTGCCGAAAACAATGTCGCAGCCAGATGAGGCAATCTATTGGTATTGGCTAAAATGGCAGCACAACTTACCGGATTGCGTTTGTGTGGCATCGTACTGGAACCTCCTTTTCCTTCGGCAGCCCCTTCAAAAACTTCGGCTACTTCCGTTTGCATCAATAGCGAAACATCTTTTGCAATTTTCCCTAAACTACCGCCCAATATGCTCAAAACACTGGCTAATTCAGCTAAATTATCGCGATGGGAATGCCAGGTAAACGAAGGCTTCAAACCTAATAATTGAGCAAATTCATGTTGTATTTCAGTACTAATAGCAATGTTTCCATTCCCGACAGCTCCTCCTAACTGCACCACCAAAAGCCTTTTTTGAACGGCTTGCAAGCGTTGTTTACTTCTCGAAACGGCCTCTAACCAACCAGCAGTTTTATAACCAAAAGTTGTAGGTTTTGCATGTTGCAACAGTGTACGCCCTATCATAATAGTTTCCTGATGTTGCTGTGTAAGAGCAATCAACTGTCTCTCCAAAAAATCTATTTTGGCATTTGCCCAACCTATAAATTCCTTGATCTGTAATACCAAAGCCGTATCTACAACATCCTGACTGGTTGCTCCTAAATGAACATATTTAGCTGCTTCTGCATCTTTAGCAGCAACTATTTTTGTCAATTGTTTTACCAATGGAATGGCCGCATTTCCGCCTAACGGAATGTCATTTTTCAGCTGTTCAATATCAATTTCAGAACCTGTACAACAAGTTGAGATAACATCAGCTATCTCTTTTGAAAACAAATCTTTATTAGCCTGAGATTGAGCTAATGTTGCTTCAACGCGTAACAGTTGGCGAATAGATTCTGAATCTGAAAAGAATGCATTAACTTCTTTCGAATAAAACAATTGGGTATATAAACTCATAGCTAAAGTTTTAAAAGTAAGAGCTATTTATACTTCAAAGAAAACCGTTTCGTTTTCTCCTTGCATATAAATATTAAACTCGTAAATCGATCCTTTTTTTTGTGCAATAATTGTATTTCTTCTTTCATCCGGAATACTATTTAAAACCGCATCTTGCTGATTCAAAATTTCCTCATCCGAAAAATAAATACGGGTATAAGAATGAATTAATTGTCCACGCATGAAAACAATTAATGAAACATAAGGCGCCTGACCTTCAACCGAATTCGGTTTTATAGTTTGAAAAACAAAATGATTTTCGCTATCGGTGCCTGTACCAAATCTACCAAAAAATTGGTTCTCTCCGTCATTTTGCCACAACTCAATCATGGCATCCGGGATAGGATTGTTTTCTCCATCAAAAACTTTCCCTTTAATGCTAATTATTTCTTTTCCTTCGGGGATATTTTCTAAAACATTTGTTGCCAAATTTTTAAAATCATAACCATATTGTTTCGGAGTGAGACCGTAAGCAAAATAAGGACCTACCGTTTGTGAGGGTGTTTGTAACATTTTAGTGCTCATAATTTCTTATCTGTTTTCAAATGGTGTTGCTTGATTTCCTTTAAGTACAATATCAAAACGATAGCCTAAGGCAAAATTTGGTTCGGTAACTTCGAGGTCAAATTTAGATATCAACAGTTCACGACCTTTGGCTTTCACCGCTTTATAAATAGGATCATATTCTAACAAAGGATCTCCCGGAAAATACATTTGAGTCACTAAGCGACTTACAATTTGGTTACCAAATAATGAAAAATGAATGTGATTTGGCCTCCAGGCATTATGATGATTTCCCCAAGGATATGCTCCTGGTTTTATGGTGTAAAATTTATAATTTCCCTGAGCATCAGTCATGCAACGTCCCGTTCCCAAGAAATTTGGATCTAAAGGAGCATCATGCTGATCTACTTTATGAACATAACGACCCGCAGCATTGGCCTGCCATATTTCTAAAATGGTATTAGGAACTGGTTCGCCTTTCTCGTTTCTAACCGTTCCATGAACCACAATACGTTCGCCTAAGGGTTCTCCGTTTTTAATTGAATTCTTAGTTAAATCATGATCTAAAGCGCCCAAATTAAAATCTTGAAAAAGTGGCCCAGTACGCTCTGTTAGCGATTTTTTTAAAAGAATCATCGGCTTACTTGGAGCACGCAAAATAGTCGAAGTATATTCAGCATATAATTTCGGAGGATGTACTTCAATATCTAAAGGGGTATCAATAAAATCACTCATAATGTTGCTTTTATAATTAATCAAAATCTACTATTACAAAAGTAGCTGAGTAAAACATTCCAAGTTTGGATTAAAAACAAACATTCTTGCACAAAACAAACATTTTTGTTTTTTAATTATAAAAAAACGAGTATTATTGTTGAATCAAAAAATAAAATGAAAAAAAATCTTCTAAACTATAAAGGACTATATGGTGACAATGCCCAGCATGAGTTAGGCAATTTTGTACACCATGAATTGTTAGCTACCAGAAGTAAATTATACAATTGGGAAATCAATGAACATTTACACACTGATTTATTTCAAATTTTCATTATCTCATCCGGGGAAGGAGTTCTTATTCAGGATAATAATAAAATAATACTGAAGGCGCCATGCATTCTTTTAATCCCCACAAATACATTCCATGGTTTTGAATTTCAGTCAGATGTATGTGGTGAAGTACTTACCATATCGGAACAATTCATGGAAACTATTTTTACAAACAGCCCTCTGATACTCTTAGAACTAAACAAGGCCAAACAGTATAGTTTTAATTCAGATAATGAAGACAGCTTAAATGATTTACTCTACTTAAAAGACAAAATCGTAAAAGAAATTACCGAAAACAACACCTACAAACAACTCTGTTTACAATCCTTATTTCAATTATTTTTCGTTGGATTACACAATCTAAACAGCTTTGAAAATGAAAAAGAAACCGCTAACAACAGAACACTTACTTATTTCCATAATTTCCAAAAACTGATTAAAAAAACATTACCCGAATCCAAACTCATTAAAGAATATGCCAATGATTTAAGAATCACTCCGGTGCATCTTAATAGAATTTGTCAATCTTTGGTGCAAAAATCGGCTTTACAGGTTGTTCATGATTATGCTATTACCGAGGCAAAAAAATACCTGGTTTACACCTCCTATTCCATTTCTGAAATATCCTATTTATTAAATTTTAAAGACCCTGCCTACTTTTCGAGATTATTCAAAAAGCAAACAGGGTTTTCTCCGAATCAGTTTAGAAGCAGTACTATTCAAAAAGAATAAAAGCATCCTATTTGTAAAACAAAAAAACGGGGCACAAACCCCGTTTTCGTATTAAATAAAACAACTTACTTTTTTAAGAATAAAAATCAATATCCGTTTCTACCTTCTCCAAATTTAAAAAACTCATATCCCTTGCCTTCTAAATATCCTGGCACATCTGGTTTTTGATTCTGTGCTGCTTCGTCAGTAACAGGAGTAGAAAACGGCATTTTCCCTGTTGGTTTAAATTTTCCCGTAACAATATCTAAAACCGCTTCGGGCGTTGTTCCAAAAGTTGCCATTACAGCTTTTATGGTTTTTGAATTTCCTTTATAAATTTCATCAATTGCCCATGGGTTTGTATAGTTAACAACTAATATGGTAGGCTTAGAAGTAATCTGGTTCACATATTTCACATCTATGCCATTATTAGCCAAATTCACATGAAGAGGAGAACCATCAGAAGCAAACATAGATTTTCCTTTTGGAATCAGCCAAAGCAACACCACATCAGCTTTATCCGGAGTAGTTACAAACTCTACATCCCAAGTATTTTTATCCGTTTTAAAAACAGTTGAAGGAGTATTGCCTTTATTTGGCGAATAGATCTCAAAATAAACTTTTACTTTTGGTTTAACCGGAAGGATTTTTTCGTCATTTCTTAGCAACACAATAGACTTTCGCATCGCAAGATCTGCTGTTTCTTTAAATGTTGCATTACCTATAATTTGGGTTGCCGCTTCAACATTTACATAGGGATTTTCAAACAGCCCTAAGTCTAATTTTTCCATTAACAATTTATAAACCGACTCATCAACTAAAGCTGTTAATTCAGGATATTTTTTTATCGTTTCAATTAACTTTCCAGGATCTGCTGTTCCTGAAAATAAATTAACACCTGCTTCTAAGGCTTTTTTATACCTTTCTACGATAGTTAATTTTTCAACTCCCCAAGGCATCATTTCGATAGGTCCTGTATCTGAATTTATAATTCCTTTAAAACCCAATCGCTTACGCAAAACTTTCTGCAAGATTCTTTTATTATAAGCATAAGATACCTCCTCATATTCTGTGTTTACGGGATATGAATAATAAGGCATAATGGATGATGTACCTGCTGCAATGGCTGCTTTGAATGGTATTAGATTATTTTCAAACATTCCGCCTTTAAAAACTTCTCTTTTACCCCATTCAAAATGAGGATCCTGTCCTCCTTCAGTTGCTCCTCCTCCAGGAAAATGCTTTGTTGTTAACGCCACCGAATTGGGATTTACTTTCTTTCCCTGAAACCCAAAAATTACTTCACTAATCATATCAGCTGCCAACTTTGAATCTTCTCCAAAAGTACCCTCTACCCGTTGCCAACGTGGTTCAGTAGCCAAATCGGCCATATACATATATCCTTTTCTAATTCCGGCAGCAGTCCATTCTTGCCTGCAAATGTCAGCAAACTTTCTTACTAGCTGCATATCTCGCATAGCTGCCAGCCCCAACTCTCCGGGAAAGGTGGTAAAAGGCGTTTCAGAAACATTCAAACCTATAGCCACATCTGTTGAAATATGATTGCGAGTATTGGAAGCTATCAAACCTGGAATTCCCAGACCATCACTTTCGCATAAAGCCTGTAAATTATTTGCCCATTCCGCTAAAATTTTCGGTGAAGGATTTGCTCTTAGAATAAAATGCCTTTTATGAAATCCCTTTACATCTTTGGTCGTTCCGGCCGCTGACATAATGGGATAATCTAAATCTTTCCTGGTAAACATATTGGTGGTACTAAGCAAATCCTTTTCATTGAAACCACTTGTTATAGGTTCCGAATTCTCCGGTTTACCAAAAGACCAGTCATTTTCTAAACGCGTGGTACTGATAAGCATAAAACCTGCCTTTTGTTCCAGACTCATTTTCGAAACAAGATCCTTTGCTCTTACTTCATGAGACAAACGCCAATCTTCATATGCATCTAATGCATTGTTTTTGTTTAGATCTTTGAACTTATAGCCGTCTACTTCGATAAGACTTACAGAACGATAACCTAATTCGGCTTGGTTTTTCTTCCCTTCTTTGTTTTTAGTCACAACACAAGAAGAGAGACTAAATACAGTAGTTACACCAAAAAAAATCAATTTATATGGACTTATGCTGTTTTTCATTTTCTAAATTTACATTTATAACTATTATAATTTACTTGGTAAAAATAAACTAAGCTGGAAACATTCATTATTCAAAAACATTCTCTTACCATTCAAAATCAAGAATAAGTATTTTAAAATGAATCCGTTGAAGGCTAATTTCTGCCAAAGTGTTGAAATAAATTGATTTTTTGCGATTAATAAAGATATAAAAAAGAATACCTCTTTGCTCTAATTTTCTTTCATCAAACCTACATATTGAATACTACAAACACCTAAAACAAGTTCTAAACAATTAAAATGATTGATTTTGATTATTTCTGTCGTTTTAATGATTGTTTTTGCTTTTCTTTTTTTGTGAATTTTGTAAAAATAAAATTGATTAATTACCAAATGCGTAAAAAATCAAGCCATTAATTAGTATATAAATTCATTTTAACCTTATTCTACAAACATGATTTTAGAAATAGCAACTTTTGACATCAAAGAGCAATCACAAACTGCTTTTACTGCTGCTTTTCAAGAGGCAAAATTAGTGGTTTCAAAGTCTAAAGGATTTCTGGGACTGGAATGCCAACATTGTATCGAAATACCAACAAAATTTGTTATTTTAATACATTGGGAGACACTTGAAGATCACACTATCGGGTTTAGAGAATCTGATTTATTTGTCCAATGGCGAGCACTTTTATCTCCTCATTTTCAAAATCCTCCTGTTGCTGAACATTTTGAAATTATCACTAAAATATAAATTACACATTACTAAAATAAAACATAATGAAAAAAATAATTAAAGAAGGTATTGCTTTATTTGAAGCGGAAACTAATGATAAAAGAGTGCGAGAGATTGTTGAAAACCTTATTGAACAGGTAAAAACTGATGGCGATAAAGCTTTATTTGAATTATCTGAAAAATTCGATAAATGGTCTCCTGAAAACTTTCGCCTTTCAGCTGATGCACTTAAAGAAATTATCAGTACTGTGCCTGAACAAGTAATTGAAGATATCAAATTTGCGCAAGCTCAGGTTCGAAATTTTGCCCAACATCAAAAAGATTCTATGCATGACATTGAGGTAGAAACGCTGCCTGGTGTTTTCTTGGGACACAGAAACGTGCCTGTGAACAGCGTAGGTTGTTACATTCCAGGAGGTCGTTATCCAATGGTAGCCTCAGCGCACATGAGTGTTTTAACTGCAAAAGTAGCAGGTGTAAAACGTGTAGTTGCCTGTACCCCTCCTATCAACGGGAAAATTCCTGCTGCCACTATCGCTGCCATGGCTATGGCTGGTGCCGATGAAATTTATATCCTTGGTGGAGTTCAGGCTATTGCCGCTATGGCACTTGGAACTGAATCAATTGAAAGCGTAGATATGATTGTAGGACCGGGTAATTCTTATGTGGCTGAAGCCAAAAGACAATTATTCGGAAAAATAGGAATCGATTTATTGGCAGGACCAACGGAGACTTTGGTAATTGCCGACGAAACTTCTGATGCTGAAATTTGTGCAGTAGATTTATTAGGACAAGCAGAACACGGCCCAACATCTCCTTCTATTTTATTGACTAATTCAGAAAAATTAGCCTACGAAACAATCGCTGAAATAGAAAGACAACTAAAAGTATTACCTACAGCTGATGTGGCTAGTATTGCCTGGAAAGATTACGGTCAAATTATTTTAGTGGATACTATTGACGAAATGGTAGCCGAAGCTGATAGAATCGCAAGTGAACACGTTCAGGTAATGACAGCTGATCCAAGATACTTTCTTGAAAACATGACTAATTATGGTGCTTTGTTCTTAGGAAAATATACCAATGTAGCTTACGGTGATAAGGTTATTGGAACAAACCATACCTTACCAACTAAACACGGTGCTAAATACACAGGTGGTTTATGGGTTGGTAAATTTCTAAAAACCTGCTCTTACCAGGAAATCAGAACACCTGAGGCTAGTGCAATGATTGGAGAATATTGCTCTCGTTTGTGCGAAATTGAAAATTTCTACGGACACAAAGAACAAGCTGATATTCGTGTTAGAAGATACGGTTCTAAAGAAGTTGAAGTAAAATAATTTTTTATTTTTTCCTCACATTAAAAAACAAAACGATGCGTAAAACGGTAGTAATCACAGGAGGTTCAGGCGAAATTGGTTCGGCTATCAGTCGGAAATTTGCAAAAAACGGATACGATGTAATCATATCTTACAACTCTAATTCCAAAAGAGCAACCGAGTTCATAGCCACTTTGCCCAAAGGAAACCATGCTGCTTTTCATGCACCCACAACTGATTCGAAAAAGCTAAAAGCCTTTAGTGATTTTGTTAAAGACAACTACGGCAAAATAGATGTTTTAGTAAATAATGCAGGAATCACAACCCCGGTAGCTCACGAAAATCTTGACGATTTGACCGATGAATGGATTGATAAGATTATGCAAACTAATTTTAGAGGTTCTTTTTCTATGGTGCGAGCTTTTAAAGAGCTATTGCAAAAATCTACCGAAGACACTGCGCTTATCGTCAATATTTCCTCCATTGCCGGAATTTTTGGCATCGGTAGTAATGTGGCGTATTGTGCTTCAAAAGCGGCTTTAGATTCCATGACTCGTTCGTTAGCAAGGGCTTTAGCTCCAAAAATAAGAGTCGTATCCGTATCACCCGGTTTTGTTGAAGGCGAATATACTTCGAATATAGATCCTTCGTTTTTAAAAAACCAAAAAGACAACACCCCCTTGGGACGATTTGCTCTGGGGGAAGATGTAGCCAATGCCGTTTTGTCAACCGCCACAATGTTAAAATTCTCAACAGGAACAATTATAACCGTGGATGGGGGAAGACTTTTGAAATAATAAATAAAATATAAAAAATACGAATCATGAAAATAATTGATCTTTCAGTAACGATATCAGAAGAAATAAAAGAACCGCTACCAACCACTATCATTTATGAAGACCATAAGGAAGGGGCTAAAAAAATGGGAGGAAAACTTTTTGAAGGTTTGACCGATGTTTTTATCGAAGATAATGGTCCTGCTGGAGAATTGCTTACTGTTACCAGTCATTGCGGTACTCACGTTGATGCACCTTACCACTACTTCCCTACTTGCGAAGGAAAACCTTCCCGTACTATTGACCAAATGCCTTTGGATTGGTTTTTCCATGACGGTGTGGTCTTAGATTTCACAGACAAACCGGATGGTTATATGTTTGAACCGGAAGACTTGATTGAAAAATTGGCTGCCATCAATTACACCCTAAAGCCTTTTGATATTGTTCTTATCCGTTGTGATGCCGACAAACGCATTCATAATGATGACTTTGTACGCATTCATGTAGGTGCTTCAGCAAAAGCAACGCATTGGCTTATTGACCAAGGCATCAAAGTAATGGGAACTGATGGCTGGGGATGGGATATTCCATTGCACATTCAGGCAGAAGATTACCGAAACAATCCACGTCAGGGAATTATTTGGCAAGCTCATTATGTGGGAATTGAAAAAGAATATTGCCAAATTGAAAAATTAGCTAATCTGGAAGCCTTACCTCCTTTTGGATTTAAAGTGGCTTGTTTTCCTGCAAAAATTAAAGGAGCAAGTGCTGGATGGACAAGAGCCGTGGCTATAATTGAATAGGTTTCAATAATATCATAGATAGTTTTAAAAACAATTATCTAAAAAATACATTTCTTTGAAAGTGTATCAGGAATCTAAAAAAGAAATTTTAGTGATTCTTGGTACATTTTTTTTTCTACTTCTTTTTCGATTTTAAGTAATCATTTTGAATATGTAGGTTCAACAGATAAATTTTGTAAATTTATATTAACATAGTAATAAAAGTAAAATTTCAAAATGTCTAATAAAGAATATATCCCAACGCTGATTCCATCCGAAATGGATCGTTTTCATGCTGATAACACCAACTGGACTCCAAATATTCCAAATACCACCAATAGGGAATATCATATCAACAAATTAGATATTATCACCCAAAAATCTTCTTTTCAAGTACTACCCCATCGTAAAACAGTACATGATTTTATCTTTTTAAAAAAAGGGACCTCTAAAAGAAATAAAGGTTTGAATAAATATGAATTTGGCGCTTCTTCTATTTTTCTACTACCCGCTTACCAAATCACGCAACACGAAATGATTAGCGACGATGCAGAAGGTTATTATTGTCATTTTGACGAAAAGATTTTTGAATTTTTACCTAAAAATTATCTTAGTGATCAATTTTCGTTTTTCCAATTTCAATCCAGCCCGGTGATTCAGCTATCGGAAGAAACATTAAAGAACGTAGAATTTATTTTGAATAGGTTATTAGAAATTTACACTACTGGAGATCCCGAAAATAAAAACCTCATCGCTTATCATTTATTAGTGCTTTTTGAAGAATTAAAAAAAGAACTTCCTTTTCAAGTTAAGAAAACAAAAAACTCTTTTTTTGACATCACTGAGCGTTACAAAAACAAATTAAGCCAACATATTTACAAGTACCAAAACATCTCTGATTATGCTAATTTACTGAACATAACACCCAATTATTTAAACAAATGCGTAAAAACCTGTACCAATAAAACAGCACAGGATTTACTAAAAGAAATGATTATTCTGGAAGCTAAAACATTATTGAAATATTCCGATTTACACATTTCAGAAATCGCCATCAAACTCTGTGACCAAAACCCGAGCAACTTTGCACGTTTTTTCAAAAAACAAACGGGACTCACACCTATGGAATACCTGCAAAAGTATTGATTTTGAATAGTTACAGCCTTTTTTTGATTCACAAATATTTTTAAATAGTATCAAATTTGTATACTAAAATGTACGATATGTATATTTTACAAGACAATATTTAATTATTTATCAAAATCCAAAAGACAGCCTACATCAACAATGGGTAACAAAATTTGGATTTCGAAGCGAAATAAAAAATCAAAACATTAAAATTTCACTTATGAAAAAAATCACAGGAATTGTTTCCTTATTTTCTTTGATGTTAGCCTGCAATGCCAGTTATGCACAAGACAACAACAATACCCTATCAAAAGGTTTTAGCAATCCGCCTAATTCGGCTAAACCAAGGGTTTGGTGGCATTGGATGAATGGTAATATCTCAAAAGACGGTATTGCTAAAGATTTAGCCTGGATGAATCGTATTGGAATTGGTGGTTTTATGAACTTTGATGCAGCCATGATGACTCCACAAATAGTAGCTAAGAGATTATCATACATGGATCCCGAATGGAAAGACGCTTTTAAATTCACTACCAAATTAGCCGATTCATTACATTTAGAAATGGCCATTGCCGGTTCTCCGGGTTGGAGCGAAAGTGGTGGTTCCTGGGTTCCTGCCAAAGACGGTATGAAAAAATTAGTCTGGAATCAAATCAATATTAAAGGAGGACAAAAATTCTCAGGTGTATTGCCTAATGCAGTAAAAACAACGGGAAGCTTTCAAAATATTCCGTTTTTTGATGCCTTATCTGATCCTACACATGCAGTAACTCCGCCAGAATATTACCAAGACATAGCGGTAATAGCTTATAAATTACCTGAAACTGATAGAACATTAACAGAACTAAAAGCCAAAATAACTTCCAGTGCCGGTAATTTTAATCTAAGCCAACTGACGGATGGCAATCTTGCTGCCACAAACCTGTTACCAGCTACTACCAACGGTGAAAATGCATGGATTCAATTTTCTTTCGACAAACCACAAACCATCAAAGCGGTAACCGTTGTAGGTGGTGGAGACAAAGGTCCTTTTGGAATGTTTGGCGAACTAGCCGATACGCGCAGTATTGAAGCTAGTGATGATGGCGTAAATTTCAAACAAATTTCATTTATTCCTGCAGGAACCGTTTTACAACAAACCATTAGCATTCCTGCCACTACGGCTAAATATTTTAGAGTTACTTTCAAAAACCCGCCACCACCATTTAACCTTGCTGCCATGATGGGACAAGATATCGGTACACCAAAATCTTCTCCGGGAACAGAAATTGCCGAAATTGTATTACACACCGAAACACGAATTGACCGATTTGAAGAAAAAGCAGCCTTTGCTCCTGCTAGTAGCGTAAATCTAAAAGGAACTCCAAGCACTACTAATGGAATTGCCTTAACTGACATAATTGATTTGACCGATAAAGTAACTAAAGATGGTATTTTAAACTGGACAGCACCAAAAGGCAATTGGACTATTGTACGTTTTGGTTATTCATTAATTGGAATCACGAATCATCCTGCATCACCTGAAGCAACCGGATTAGAAGTAGACAAATTAGATGCTGTAGCGGTAAGGGCTTATTTTGAAAATTACTTAGATCAATATAAAAGTGCCACTGCCGGATTGATGGGAGACAAAGGCGGTTTACAGTACATGGTTACTGATAGCTGGGAAGCCGGAGCACAAAACTGGACTGCTAATTTACCTGCTGAATTTGCTAAAAGACGTGGCTATAACTTACTTCCCTGGATGCCCGTATTAACAGGACATATTATAAAAAGTTCAGAAGACAGTGAGCAATTTTTATGGGATTACCGTAAAACACTTAGTGAGTTAGTAGCTGAAAATCATTATGATAATCTGACTAAAATTCTTGATGAACGTGGTATGAAACGTTACTCTGAATCACATGAAAACGGAAGAGCACTTATTGCTGATGGTATGGAAGTGAAACGTACAGCAGCGGTTCCTATGTCAGCCATGTGGACTCCGGGCGGATTGTCAGGAGGAACTATTTTACATGAAGCCGATATCCGTGAATCGGCATCAGTTGCCCATATTTACGGTCAAAATTTAGTAGCTGCTGAATCATTGACAGCCATGGGAAATTCCTTTGGTTATTCACCGGAAATCTTAAAACCAACAGCTGATATGGAATTAGCGAGTGGTTTGAACCGCTTTGTAATTCACACTTCGGTACACCAACCTACAGATGATAAGTTCCCTGGTTTAGGATTAGGGCCTTTCGGCCAATGGTTTACGCGTCATGAAACATGGGCAGAACAAGCGAAATCCTGGACCGATTATCTTGCCAGAAGTTCTTACTTGTTACAACAAGGTAAATTTGTAGCCGATGTGATTTACTATTACGGAGAAGACAACAATATCACTTCTCTTTTCATGAAAAAATTACCTGAAGTGCCAGAAGCTTATAATTATGATTTTGCCAATGCCGACGCCTTAATCAATGTACTTGCTGTTTCTAATGGGCAAATTGTAACGCCAAGCGGCATGCAGTATAAAATTTTAGCCTTGGACAAAAACAGTCAACAGATGACTTTAAAAGTAGCTAAAAAAATAAAAGAATTGGTTGAAGCCGGCGCTGTTGTAGTAGGTCCAAAACCTATAAATATTCCTAGTTTAACTGATGATAAAACAGCATTTAATTCGATTATAAATGAATTATGGGGAGCTGAAAACACAGTTAAAACTATCGGAAAAGGAACGGTGTACACTGGACAAAGCATTCAGGAAGTATTGAATAAAATGAATATCGCTCCAGATTTTGAATACACTAAACCACAGGCCGATACTCAATTACGTTATGTTCACCGTACTTTGCCTGAACAGGAAATCTATTGGATCAATAACAGAAACAACAGGGTTGAAAACATAGAAGCTACTTTTAGAGTTTCAGGAAAATCAGTTGAAATTTGGCATCCCGATACAGAAAAAACAGAAGCCGCTTCTTATTCGTTTGCAAATGGCGCTACCAAAGTTGCTTTACATTTAGAACCTAACGATGCCGTGTTTGTAGTTTTTAGCAACAATACAACGCAGTCAACTCAAGTTGTTGCTGTTCCAACAGAAACCAAAATAGCAACCATTGATGGAAATTGGAATTTAAGTTTCCAAAAAGAACGTGGCGCACCTGATTCCATTACTATTGATAAATTAACTTCCTGGACAGAAAATGCAACAGAAGGCGTTAAATATTTTTCAGGAACAGGAACCTATTCGAAGACAATTGACGCCCCGAAAAATTGGTTCAAAAAAGGAACCCAATTATGGATTGATTTAGGAGAAGTAAAAAATCTGGCCGAAGTAATTGTGAATGGAAAATCATTAGGAATAGTTTGGAAAAAACCATTTAGAGTTAACGTGAGCGAAGTCTTAAAATCTGGTAAAAATATCTTAGAAATAAAAGTAACCAATCTTTGGGTTAACAGACTTATCGGCGATGAACAAGCCAATGCTAAAAAGATAACCTATACCACCATGACATTTTACAAAGCAACTTCACCACTACTCCCTTCCGGTTTATTAAGTGAAGTAAGCATCTTATCTATAAAGTAGACCGTATTAAAAATAGTTTTTAGTTTTTGTTTAAAAAAGGGTGAATCCAATTAATTAGGATTCGCCCTTTTTAAGTATCAATCATTTATAAAACAATCCAATACTTTAATTTTCACAAACTTAGTAATTATTTTGAATAGTTACAGCCTTTTTTTGATTCACTAAGTCAGTTTATAATCCTCAATTTTGAATAATAAAATTATACTACCTAATTTATTTCCCAACTAAAACAACCAATTTAATTAAAGAAAATTCAAATTTCATGAAAACAGTATACACTATAAAAAAAGCAATTGCCTTCACGGTAATACTAAGTCTTTCTATGACAATAAATAGTCAATCACAAACAAAAAGCAAACCTATCAATCTTTTAGATAAAAATTTGAGTTATTGGTATAAATGGCTAGGCGCTCCACATACAAGTGTCAAGGGGTTACCAGAAGGTACTATAAAAGGAAATGGAATGGATGGAACACCTTTAGGTATGAATGATCCCAAAGATGTCTTCAAAGTTGTGACTATTAATAACGAAAAAGTTTTAAAGGTTTCTGGCGAAATTTATGGAGGACTGACCACCAAATCAGCATATACCAATTATCATTTGCAATTAAAGTATAAATGGGGCTCAAAAAAATGGGCACCTCGTCTAGATTTACCAAAAGATTGTGGTATCATGTTTCACCTTACTGGTACAAATGAAGACGGTCTTTGGAATGTATTCATGATGGGGCTTGAATTACAGATTGCCGAAAAAACAACTGGCGATTTATTTTTAGTAGCCAATAAAGATTTTTCTCTTCGGCCATTTGCTGATGTAAGAGTTAGTGATACAAAAAAATGGGATTCCAACGCAGCTTTCCAACTTATGGGAGGCTACTCACCTACACTTAATAATGCCGTGAGCCGCTCTCAAGATTTTGAAAGCGATGCTACCAAATGGACAACAGTAGATTTATATACCATCGGTAGTTCGGCAGTATATTTAGTGAACGGTCATGTTGTGATGGCTTTGCAAAATGCAGGTGTTCAGAATGCTGACAAATCAACAACTCCATTGACCAAAGGAAAAATTTTATTACAATCAGAAGGTGCTGAAGTATTTTATAAAGACATTACTATTCAAGAAATTACTGACTTCCCTAATGACATCAAGAAAATTGCTGCTTTAGCCCCAACTCCTGGTTGGAAATTTGGAGTTTCTTTATGGGCATTTCACACCCCTTCAGCTGAAGAAAAAGAGAAAAGCAAAGAGCGATTCCTAACTTCTTCTGTTAGCAAACAACTAGATGAAGCTGCTAATACAGGATTAAAATATATAGAAGGTTTTACTTTTAGCAAAGCAGGAAAAGAATTTAACGATTCTTTGGTAATGAACCTATCTCCTTCTAGCATCAAAAAAATAGATGCAATGATTAAAAACAAAGGGTTGAAAATGGAATCTATTTATGCTACTGGTGGAAAAACAGTAAAAGAATGGATTAGAGATTTTGAAATTGCAAAAGGATTAAATGCTAAATACATTGCCGCCGAACCAGCTCCTGACATGTTAAAAACCGTTGATAGTTTAGCTGGGATTTACGGAATCAAAGTAGCTATTCACAACCATTGGAAAGCTGTTAGCTCTTTTTGGAATCCTGATACTTTGCTAATTGCTTTAAAAAAATACCCTAATTTAGGAGCTTGTCCAGACTTAGGTCATTACCCTAAAAGCGGCATAAACCCTGTAGAAGCAATAAAAAAACTAGAAGGACATATTATTGCTCTTCATTTAAAAGACATTACAGCCTACAATAATCCTGAATTAAAAGATGTTCCGTTAGGCGCTGGAATAATAGATTATCCTGCTGTTTTTGAGGAATTAAAACGCCAACATTTTAAAGGTAACATCATTCTGGAAAGCGATATTGAAGATGATGAAAACTCAAGTGTTAATAAAGCCATTAATCAATCTATTGATTATTATAACAAATTAATGAACAGCGATTCAATTAAAAAAAAATGATAGATCATTCCGTAATTTTTAAATTTAAACCAGCCATTTCTGAAATTGAAAAACAAGATTTTTTTAAAGCTGCTCTTGAATTATCTCAAATTCCAGGTGTACAAAAATTTAAAGCATTAAAACAAACAAGTTCTAAAAATAAGTTTGAGTTTGGTTTATCAATGGAATTTGATAATTATAAAGTTTACGAAAATTATAATAATCATCCAAACCACAAATTATTTATTCAAAATTATTGGTTAAAAATGGTGGAGGATTTTTTAGAAATAGATTATGAGTCAATTATTGACATTTCTAAATTAAAATAACTAACGTAAAAAACTTGTATAAAAATGGGAACTCATCAGAGGTAATTTTTAATCTTATAAATGATCTTCAGTTTTATCAAGTAAATAAGCATCTTATCCATAAAGTAGACCATATTAAAAATAGTTTTTAGTTTTTGTTTAAAAAAGGGTGAATCCAATTAATTAGGATTCGCCTTTTTTTTTGCAACAAACAAAAAAAGGACATCCTAATTTTCTATTTCATCACATTTATTTTAACAAAAAAAGACCTAACTTTATTATAGATTATAATGATTTAACGAAATCACACAACTACAGAGCAAATTATAATTTAGGAGAGAATTTATTTTGAATAGCTTATATAAACTTCATAAAAGTAAAAATACATTTAACAAATAGTGTAATTCAGAACTGCTGTTATTTTTTAAACAGAACAAGAGCCAGCATCCGAAATCAAAACCATCACAAACCATAAAACCATCACAAACAACCAATTAACAACAACTAAACTAAAAAACACACAAACTCATTCAATCCAGTCATTAATAATAGAATCTGTTTGTATATGGTATTTTCTAATACCTATTCAAAACAAACTCAAAACTGTGGATGCGATTAAAAAAACAACTCCTTTTTCTGCTTTTTTAACTAAAAGTATTGATTTTGAATAGTTGTGGCCTTTTTTTGATTAACCAAATCGTTATTTAATCCCCAATTTTGTCTTGTAGATTTTACGATATACATATTTAATCAAACCAAAAAAAACTAATCTAATTAAAAAAAGTGCAATTTTATGAAAACATCACAATTCATTAGGATTCTAATCCTTACCATCAGCACCAGTTTCTTTAGCTTAAGCATATATGCTCAAGAAGGAAAAATTCAAGGAAAAGTATCCGATTCAGGTGGAATGGGATTAGCAGGGACTTCAGTATTAATTGAAGGAACTACTAAAGCTCAGAATACCGATTTTGATGGAAACTTTACTTTAACTGGTCTTAAAAACGGAACATATCAAATCTCAGTTTCTTTCATTGGATTTAAAACTCAAAAACTAAGCGTTAAAGTTCCACAATCAGGACCATTAAATATTACTTTATTAGACGATCAGGCTGTACTTGACGAAGTCGTTATTACCGGAGTTTTTGACAAACGTACTAAAATGCAATCATCTGTAGCTATTTCTACAATGAATGCAAAACAAATTGAAAGAACTGCTGCTACCAGTGCCGGGGATTTATTGAAAAACATACCTGGCGTTTATGTAAATCAGGCCAGAGGTGAAGTATCAAATACCGTATATTCCAGAGGTATTTCAGCCGGTTCTATCGAAAATGCTAATGGTTACTATTATGTTTCTATGCAAGAAGACGGTTTACCGGTTACCAACCTTAATTTAGGAGTAGATTATTTCCTTAGACCTGATGCAGGAACTGCAAGAGTGGAAGCAGTAAGAGGAGGAACAGCCTCAATTTTAGGAGCCAATGCCCCGGGTGGAATTTTTAATTATGTTTCTAAAGAAGGTGGAAAAACTTTTGCTGGAGAAATAAGATCAAAATTTGGATTGGAAGGAAATCTAAAAAATCCTTACTACAGAACCGATCTTAATTTAGGTGGATCTTTTAACCAATCAGGTTCTTTAACTTATAACTTAAGCGGTTTTTACAGAGAATCTGATGGTGCCAGACAATTAGATTATCCTATGAATAATGGTGGACAAATCAGAGCCAATATTATGAATAAATATAAAAAAGGAAGCATAAAAATATCTGCTAAAATATTAGATGATAAAAACGCTACAGCCGAATTTACTCCAACAATAGGATGGAATGATCCCAAAATTCCTGCCGGTTTTTCAGCTACTGATTCCTACTATCTTCCAAAATTAACAATGCAAATCCCTATCAATGATACCGATTCAAGAACATTTGATTCCAAAGATAAATCACATTCAAGACAACAAGCTGTAACTGTAAACTGGAATCATGATCTTGGTGCAGGATTTAAATTAAAAAATGATTTCCGTTTACAAAAAATGAAATATGATAGCAATTCACCGGCAGTTGTTACTCCATTTGCCACAGATAATTTATTATTTTATGCTATCGGACATACATTAGGGAAATTTGGAACTTATAGTTTCACCGACCGAGTTACAGGACAACTTTTAGGAACTGTTACACAATCTCCTAATATCATCAATGGAAACTTTGCAGGATTTAATTTTACTCCGGGTGCTAACAATAATTTCCCTGGAAGTAATGTACAGAAAAACTCTTTATTCTTTTTGCCTCTTTTCTACACTGAACGTAAAACGAATGAGTTCATGGATAATTTTAGCATCAGCAAAAAAGTAAAAAACATGAATTTCATTTTGGGTGGTTTTTATGCAAATTCACAGATAAGTAGAATTGGTGGATCTCAGGATTTCGGTTTTGCAGTAGGTACCATGCAAGACAAACCGCATTTGGTTGACATTAGCTTAGCCGGTTTTGACGGAAAAACGTATCAGGTAACCGATCCTAATGGAGTGCAACTTCCGGGAAGTGCTGGAGCCAGTACTGCCTCATTCAGACAAACACAATCTGCAGCATACTTTGGACACGAATGGAATATTTCTGAAAAATTGATTTTTGATTGGGGGATCCGTTATGAATCATTACATGTTTATGGTTATAATTCACAACCTATTGCTAATGCTGAATCAGCAGGTCTTGACAACAATCCATTAACAATATATGACAATTTTGGAGGAACGGCCGGTCCACGTTTAAATGTTGACAAAACTGTGAATACTGTTTCATTTTCAGGAGGTTTAAACTACAAACTAGCTGATGATCAGGCAATTTATTTTCGCTATTCTAATGGAAAAAAATCTCCGGATATTAATTTCTATTTAGACCAGACATCTCAATTCCTGGTTGACAACTCTAAACCAAATGCTCAAAAAATAGAGCAATTTGAAATAGGATATAAAATAAATACTCCTAAACTTAAAGTATTTGCAACACCTTTTTACAGTACATTGAGCAATGTATCTACATCACAAACTTTCTTAAATACTAATGGAACTTATTACAATCCTGGTAACCAATTTAATGCATACAGAACTTATGGACTTGAACTAGAAAGCAACTATGCTTTTACTGATCAATTTGCTCTAAAAGCAGGTGCTACAATTCAAAATTCTAAAGCAACAACTTACAAAACATGGATTGCCAATAGTGCTGGACCAAATGATGATGTACTACAAGATTTATCCGGAAACGAAACGGATAATAATGCTAAATTAATCTTTAATGTTAGTCCAAGTTATAATTACAAAAATTTCTATAGCTCTTTAAATGTTGGTTACATGGGTGCCAGACAGGCTAATCTTCAAAACGCTTTCAAGTTACCCGCATTCACTACATTAGACTTAGCTATGGGATATGATTTTAATAAAAAATTCGGAATCCAAGCTAACGTAAACAATCTTTTGAATACCTATGGAGTGATGGGTTGGTCCGGTACAGGAGGTTTCCCTGCTGCCTTAGACCGCCAGTCAGTTACAAAAGAATTTGTAGCAGCTAATCCTAATGCAGCTTATTCTACTCAGGGAAGTATGCCAAGAGCTTTTTTCCTGACTGCTTCTTATAAATTTTAATTAAATTATTGAGTTTTAATCAAAATCCCCCTTTCGGGGGATTTATTCATTTTTGATTATGAAAAAATCATTATTCACTTACGAAAACGGAATGGTCGGCTTAATGGCTTTAGTATTTGGCTGCCTCTTTTTTGACCGTTTAGCACTTAATTTCCTGATGCCTTATATTGCAAAAGACCTCGTATTGAGTGACACCCAAATAGGATTACTAGCTGGGTCTCTTTCATTAGCCTGGGCTTTTTCAAGTTATTTTACAGTGGCATGGGCAGAAGTCAAAAACCGAAAAAAATTGGTTTTCCTGACCGCGGTAATCACTTTCTCACTGTGTTCCTTCGGTTCCGGAATTGCCCTTTCCTTTGCCGGACTATTTTTAGCCCGATTCATCATGGGATTTTCGGAAGGTGCAGTGATTCCATTGGCACAGAATTTTGTAGAAAGAGAATCCTCTCCCAATCGTCTGGGACTTAATGCAGGAATCCTGCAAGGTATAGGTTCGGCTCTTTTTGGTTCCATCCTCGCCCCGATTATTTTAGTAGCAATCGCTGAAAGTATGGGTTGGAGAAAAGCTTTTTTTGTGGCTGGAATCCCAGGGATTATTTTGGCACTACTCTCCTGGCGTTATGTCAAAAAATCAACGGCTGAGAGTACTGAAAAAAAAGCTGATGCTTCGATAAATTTCACCGAACTTTTGCAATACAACAATATAAAATGGGAAATTCCTTTGGCCTGTTGTGCTTTCGGATGGTGGTTCGCCACACTTCCTTTCATCTCTAAGTATTTTGTAAATGTACAGGGGATGACTCCTGATGAAATGGGGAAAACAATGGGACTCCTTGGACTATCCGGTTTAATAGGCTCAATAATTGTTCCGGGACTTTCTGATAAATACGGACGCAAACCCATCATGTATATCTTTATAAGCCTGGGTATTCTATATCCTTTCGCAGTATTCTTTCTCAAAGGCAATATTTTTCAGCTTCCTTTAATGTTTATCAGCTATTTTGCGATGGGCTGTGTTGCGATGGTAGCCGCGGTAATTCCTTCGGAAGCGGTGCCAATCCATTTAAGAGCCAAAGCCATGGGACTCGTAATGGGACTTGGAGAAATCGTGGGAGGTGTAATTATTCCTTCAATAGCGGGTGTCCTTTCAGATAAAACAGATCCATCGGCTTTTTTATGGGTGTCTGCAGCAATGGCTGCCTTAGGTTTGTTTTTTGTTTCTAAATTACTGGAAAGCAATAAAAGCTTAAGTAAAAAAGAAAGTTTTTCGGAAATTGAAACAGCATTTGAAACAAATTAAACACAAACAAGACACGCAAAATCATATTGACTTGCAGATTACAATTTTAAAATCGTTTTATGAAAAAACATATAATCTTAACGCTTTCTCTAATCCTTTTTTCTTGTTTATCATTTGGTCAAAAACAACGGATTTTAGTATTAAGTGATATCGAAAATGAACCGGATGACACCGAATCATTGGTTCGTTTTCTAACATATTCAAACATGTGGGATATAGAAGGGCTAATTGCAACAACTTCAGCACATATGAAGGATAAAATTGCTGATTGGCGAATGCACGAAATTGTTACAGCTTATGGAAAAGTCCGAAACAATTTAATTTTACATGAAGAAGGTTTTCCTAAAGAAGATTATTTACATGGAATTATCAAAAAGGGAATTCCTGTTTTTGGAATGGAAGGCGTTGGAAAAGACAAAGATTCAGAAGGATCTGACTGGATAATTTCAGTGGTTGATAAAGAAGATAACAGACCTGTTTGGGTTACTGTATGGGGTGGACCAAATTGTTTAGCACAAGCTTTATGGAAAGTAAGAATGACCCGATCAGCATTTGAAGTAGAAAAGTTTGTTTCAAAACTAAGAGTATATGCAATAAGTGACCAGGATGACTCCGGTTATTGGATTCGAAAAACCTTTCCCAATTTGTTCTATATATTTAGTCCGGGTTATTATGATTATTCCACTTGGGCTGGAATAAGCGGTGAGAAAATGGGGCAATTTTCCGGACCAGATTCTAATTTGGTTAGCAACAAATGGTTATCAGAAAATATACGTACTAACCACGGTGCCTTAGGTGCAGAATATCCGGAATGGAAATTTATTATGGAAGGTGACAGTCCAAGTTTTTTGTACCTTATTAACAATGGCTTAGGAAGTCCTGAAAATCCAAATTATGGCAGTTGGGGTGGTCGATATGAACTGTATACTCCCCGCCATCGAAATTGGCATACGGAAATTGAAACCCGACCTATTTGGACTAACACCGAAGATAAAGTAAAAGGCTTTGATGGCAATTTCTATTTTAGTGACAAAGCCACTATATGGCGTTGGAGAAATGCCTATCAAAATGATTTCGCCGCCCGAATGGATTGGTGTGTAAAACCATATAACGAGGCTAATCATCCACCTATTCCTAAAATTACGCATACTGATTTAATAACAGTAAAAAGTGGTGAAACCGTTTATTTAGATGCTTCAAACAGCACTGATCCTGACAAAAACAATTTGCAATTTGAATGGATGTATTATCAGGAAGTAGGTACTTATATGAATTGGGGACCTATTGAAATTACAAATAAAAATGCTGCTAAAGCTTCTTTTGTGGCTCCAAATGTATCAAAACCAGAAACTATACATGTCGTATTAATTTTAAATGATGATGGTACTCCCTCATTAACACGTTACAAAAGAGTTATAATAACCGTATTACCTTCACTTTAAGTAATCAATTCATAGAACTTACTAAAACAACACCCAATCTTTAAAAACAATAAGAATCATGAACAAATTTTTTATCACATTCAGCTTAATTGTACTCACAGGGCTTACGGTTACTGCTCAGAAAAAAGACAACTTTTTATGGGGTGTGGCTTCTGCAGCTTATCAGGTTGAAGGTGCCTATCAAGCAGATGGTAAAGGCGAATCAAAATGGGATTTCCTTGCCAATAAAGTAGGTGTAACCCAATTTACTATTGGAAAAAAAGAAACAGGAAACGTGGCTATCAACATGTATGACCGTAACCAATACCTAAAAGACATTCAATTAATGAAAAAGCTGGGTGTAAACTCCTATCGTTTTTCATTAGACTGGAGCCGTATTATCCCGGATGGTATTGGTGCCGTAAACGAAAAAGCATTAGCCCATTATGATCTCCTGATTGATGATTTGAAAGCTGCAGGAATTGAACCTATTGTTACCCTTTATCATTTTGATTTTCCTTTTGCCCTTTTACAAAAAGGCGGTTGGGGAAATCCAGAAATGATTAACTGGTATAAAAACTATGCATCGGTTGTATTTAAGAGATATGGAAAAAAAGTAAAGAAATTCATTACGTTCAACGAACCTTATATTGAATTTTTCTTAGCCGAATATCTAATGAATATTGACCAAAGTAAAGAACCGATGAATGTTCGTTATGCCAAGGGAATCACAAAAGTACACAATCAATTATTAGCAAACGTAACGGTTATAAAACTATATCATGACATGAAATTGGGTGGAAAAATTGGAATTACCCTCAACTTATCACCCTGTAGTCCAGCAGATAAAAACAATCCAAACGATGTAAAAGCAACTGCATTACAAGATCAGCTATTAAACACAATCATGTTAGATCCTGTGTTAAAAGGAACTTACCCAAAACAGGCAACTGATTCTCTAAAAAAATACAATCCTAATTTTAATCCTACTGACAAAGAAATGGCTTTATTGGCTTCGCAAAAACCAGACTTTTTAGGTATTAATTTTTATGCTCCGGGATTCGTAAAAGCAGATCCAAACAGTCCTATGGGAACAAATTGGATGGACACAAATCCTGATGCTGTAAAATCAAATAACGGACCTGTAAGACCGGAAGCCTTATACCAATTATTGATGCGAATTAAAAAAGAATACAATAATCCTGAAATGATGATTACCGAAAATGGTGCTAGTTTTAATAATGGTGAGGATGAAATTGTCAATGGAAAAGTAAACGATTCCTATCGTGCTGATTATATAAAACGCCATATTGATGCAGCTTTGAAAGCTAAAAAAGAAGGAGTTAAATTAATTGGATATATGGTTTGGAGTGGTTGGGATAACTTCGAATGGGTTTTTGGTTATTCCGTTCGTTTTGGATTAATACATGTCAATTTCGAAACACAGGAACGTATCCCAAAACAAAGTTTTTATGAATATCAAAAAATAATTCAGCAGAACAAAAAACTGTAATTAGTCAGCAAAACACAAACCCTAATTTTTCAAGTGTTCATTGGATATTATTTGCTTTAAATAATATCCAATACACTTCCTATACCTATAAGTAATTTAATTTCATGAACTTAAATTACTTCAGAAGGTAAAATCATTATCTCCATCAAAAGATCATTCTTACTATTATAAAATCATAATTCTCATGAAAAAAACTCTTCTTCTAATAAGTTTTACTTGCCTTAGTGTGATCGCTTCGGCACAGCAAAAAGCATTACCCCAACTAAACAAGAACAACATCAAACAAGTAATCAAAGCTTTGACGCTTGACGAAAAAGTGAAGTTAGTAATAGGAATGGGTATGAATGTACCAGGAATGCCACCGGGAATATTGCCTCCAGCAGATCCTGAAGACGACAAAATTGAACCAAAAGTACCGGGAACTTCTGGTAGAACTCATGCTATTGAGCGTTTAGGGATACCAAGTTTAGTTTTAAATGATGGTCCCGCCGGTGTTCACTTTTTAAATTATAAATCAACTCCACCTAAGACTACTGCAATCCCAATAGGGACATTATTGGCTTGTACTTGGAATCCTGAATTAGTGCGAAAAGTAGGTGGAATTATTGGTAGTGAAGCTAAGGAATTTGGAATCGATATTATGTTAGCTCCTGCATCCAATATTCAGAGAAACCCTTTAGGAGGAAGAAATTTTGAATACTATTCCGAAGATCCTTTTTTATCTGGAAATATTGCAGCCGCAGTTATTAATGGAATTCAAGATTATGGTATTGGGGCATCGCTCAAACATTTTGCAGCTAACAATACCGAAACCAATAGAATGAAACTGAACACCTTGGTTAGTGAGCGTGCTTTAAGAGAAATCTATTTGAAAAATTTTGAAATCACAATCAAAAAAACCAGCCCATGGACAGTAATGTCTTCATACAATCTTATTAACGGAACTTATACATCAGAAAGCAAAGATTTGATAAGCAAAATTTTACGCAAAGAATGGGGATTTAAAGGTCTTGTAATGAGTGATTGGTTTGCTGGAAAAAATGTAGTTAACTCATTAAAAGCTGGAAATGACCTGCAAATGCCGGGAAGGCCAGACCAAACACAAGCCTTAATTGCTGCTGTAAAAAATGGCACTTTACCCCTAGCTACTTTAGATTTAAGCGTAGAAAGAGTATTGAATCTGGTTTTAAAATCATCCACATTCAGCAAATACAAATACTCTAACAATCCTAACCTAAAAGAGCATGCTGTAATTTCTCGAAAAGCAGCATCAGAAGGAATGGTTTTATTAAAAAACAACAATACTTTGCCTTTAAGTAAATCCGTAACCGTTGCTTTATTTGGAAATGCATCCTATGATATCATTGCAGGTGGTTCAGGAAGTGGTGATGTAGTTAAAGATTATACTATTTCCCTTGATAATGGATTAGTAAACTCTGGTTTTAAACTTATAGAAAATATCAATTCAAGCTATCAAAATTATTTAAAAATAGAAAAATCAAAATTACCTCCAACATCACTTGAAACCGTTTTTAATCCTACGACTATCAAAGAAATGAGTGTTGAAAAAGAGCTGATACTACAAGCAGCAGATAACGCTGATGTTGCTATAATCACAATTGCTAGATTGTCTGGAGAATCAAAAGATCGTAAAGTAGAAAATGATTTCAATTTAACCGAGGCTGAAAAACAAACACTTCAAGCACTTTCTGAATCATTCCATGCTAAAAATAAGAAAGTTATTGTAGTGATCAACGCGGGTGGTGTTATTGAAACCGCAAGTTGGAGTCCTTGGGTAGATGCTATTCTGATGGCTTGGCAACCGGGTATGGAAGGTGGAACTGCAATGGCAGATATCCTTGATGGAACTGTAAACCCATCCGGAAAATTAACTGCTTCATTTCAAATAAACTATAGCGATGATTCTTCTGCTAAAAATTTCCCTGGAAAACTATCAGGTATTAAAGACGATGCCCCTTTAGACCCTGTGATGCCTACTTATCCTTCCGAAATTTCATATGAGGAAGATATTTATGTGGGTTACCGTTATTTCAACACTAAAAAAGTAAAAACTGCTTATGAATTTGGTTTCGGTTTGAGTTATACCCAATTTGAATACAGCGCTATCAAACTCAGTTCAACTGAATTTAAAGATAAAATTACAGCAACCATTACCATAAAAAATAGTGGTAAAACCGCAGGTAAAGAGGTAGTACAATTGTATTTAAGCGCTCCATCTGAAAAACTAAAAAAACCTTCTGAAGAGTTGAAAGGCTTTGCAAAAACTAAATTATTACAAGCGGGAGAATCTCAAACCATCAGCTTCACCCTTACTCCTGCTGAACTGGCTTCTTTTGATTCGTCTCTATCGTCTTGGATTGCCGAGGCTGGAAAATACAGCATCCGAATAGGAACTTCTTCATTGGATATCAAACAAACAAAGGAGTTCAATCTTTCAAAAGATTTGATAGTTAAATAAATGATTTTCGAAAAATAAAAAACATAGAAAAAATGAAAAATAAATTTTTAATCTTACTGGTATTTAGTGCTTTTGTATCAAATGCACAAAAAGTAATTCCACTCTACCAAGGTAAAGCTCCCGGTTCAGAAAACTGGAATTGGCAGGAAAAAGAAATGTTTTCAGAAACGTTTCAAACCCAGGTAATATACAATGTTTCCCAACCCACACTTACGATGTATGCGCCGGACAAAGCCCTGGCAAACGGAACAGCAGTAATCGTTTGTCCCGGAGGTGGTTTTCATACCTTATCGATAAACAGCGAAGGAATTGATGTGGCGAAATGGTTAAATTCTAAAGGGATAACTGCCTTCGTTTTAAAATACCGACTCGTAAAAAGCGAAACTGACGACCCCGTAAAAGAGCTTTTTCCTTTATTCGAAAACAGAAAAAAATTAGATTCTATCAATGCGCCAGTTGTCACATTAGCCATTGCCGATGGGCAGGCAGCGATAGAATATGTAAGAAACCATGCAGCTGAATTTAACATCGAGAAAAACAAAATTGGGATTATAGGTTTCTCAGCAGGAGGAACTGTAGCCGCTGGTACTGTTTACAATTCGAAAGGAAATAACCGTCCGGATTTTGCTGCCCCTATTTATGCCTATACCGGAGCCTTAAAAAACACGGTGGTTCCTGTTGATGCTCCTCCTCTATTTATCGCGGCTGCATCGGATGATCAATTGGGCTTAGCGCCAAATAGTGTGCAAACTTATTCCAATTGGTTAGCGGCTGGAAAATCGGCAGAATTGCATATTTATTCTAAAGGAGGCCATGGTTTTGGGATGCGTAAAATGAACTTACCGGTTGAAAGTTGGATTGATCGCTATGGAGATTGGTTAGAATTACAAGGATTTTTAAAAAAATTATAATGGAAAAGAGAACAAATAAATACAAACTAAGACTGGAGCTATTAGAAACATCTAAAGTTGATGATACAGTCTACGCTCCTATTGAATTAGCATTTGATAATCACGATAACATTTTTACGATAATCGAAAGAATGAAAAACAGGGACATTTTTAAAACTAAAGATCAGGCTGCTGAATTTGCCATTGGTTTAAAAATGTTTAGCGAAGTGATGCTAAAAAACAGGGAGAATGAACTTTTTAGTGAGTTTAGACCCGCTTTCAGTGAGTTTATGAAAAAGTTAAAATCAACTCCAACTAAAGAATAAAAACAAAGGCAAAATGGACTTACCAATTAGAAGAATTGTAACCGGTCATACTTCCGAAGGCACTGCGGTATTCACTTCCGACGAAGAATTTGAAACCCTTATTATCCCAACCGGCGATGCTGCTATGGCTACAATATGGACAACAGCTAGCGTTCCTGCAGATTGTAATGATACCATTGATGGTGCCAAAAGAGATGCCGGAACAACTCTAAAAGGAGGTTCTGTAATTCGCATTGTAGATATGTTACCTGGTGCCAGTTCTCCCCTTCACCGAACGGACAGTATTGATTATGGGATTGTAATTAGTGGCGAAATCGAACTTGAACTAGAAAATGAAGTCTCAAAGAGAATTGGTCCAGGACAAATTATAGTGCAACGCGGAACACTACACAAATGGAAAAACCCAAGTAAAACTGAAGTTTGCCGGATTGTCTTTGTACTTATTGAGGCAAAACCTTATGAGATCAACGGAATGCCGCTTCCTGAATATATGCAACATTAGAATCTATTAATAAAACCCGTTGGGTGAAATTAGTTTTTGATGATAATTTTTCGTCAGTTCGAGTGATCCCGCTTTTGGGCGGGATTGTATCGAGAACAAGAAAAATTTCATTAAAAACGGTTCTCGATACATTTTTTGTTCCGTTTTACTCCACAAAAAACACTCGAACTGACAATTTTAATAATTACACCCAATGGATTATTATAAACTAAAAAACTCCTCTTCTATTTTAAAAGCATGGACTAATGGTAAATGATACAATGAAATGAGCGAAGACAACAAAAAAAACAAACAACTTATTATTATTTTAGGTTTACTGAATGGGCTCATGCCTTTTTCAACCGATTTGTATTTGCCCGCATTTCCTGAAATGGCCAGAGTACTGGGAACAGACATAGGACAAATCACTTTGTCAATGAGTACTTTTTTTGCAGGTTCCTGCTTAGGTCAGCTGATAAATGGACCTTTACTGGACAAATTTGGCCGTAAAAAACCAATGCTGTTAGGTCTTAGCCTATTCCTGCTCACTTCTTTAGGATGTGCAGTAGCATCGAATGTTAGCTTCTTAATCGTATTGCGTTTTTTTCAAGCCATAGGAATTAGCATTTGTACTGTGGGAAGCCGCGCCATCGTAAGAGATAATTTTCCTGTTGAAAAAACAGCTAGTATATTTTCATCAATGGCTCTTGTTATGGGCGTCTCACCTATAATTGCTCCATCAGTTGGTGCATTAGTGCTTCAATTTTATTCCTGGAGAGCTATTTTTATCATGCTTGCTATTATGTCCGGTTCTTTAATTATTGCCTTGTCCTTTTTCTTATCAGATAATTATATCCCTGAAAAACAATATTCCCTGAGACCAAAATCAATTTTAAATACTTATACCTCAGTATTAAAAACACCAACATTTTGGAGCTATTCATTTGTGGCAGCTTTAGCAAGTGGCGGACTTTTTACCTGGATTTCAAGCTCTTCTTTTGTTTTTATTAAATTATTAGGATTAACCGAGAGTCAATTTGGTTGGCTTTTTGCAACAACAGGCTCTTGTTTATTAATTAGTAATCAATCCAATAGATACTTTTTAAAACATTTTCCCAGTAGTCAAATAGCTATTGTTGCTGCCTTTACCCAATTATTTATTTGTGCCTTACTGGTATTCATAAGCATTCACTTTTTTTCTGTTCCCTTTATGTTGTTTGGAATAAGCTGCTACATGCTGTCGTTGCATTTAATCACACCCAACACTATGGCTCTGGCGATTCGTCCTTTTTCGGAAAATATTGGAAGTGCCGCTGCATTAATGGGAAGTATCCAAATGGGTTTAAGTACAATAGTTACAGTCATCCTGAGTAATTTCCAACAAGCATCGGCATTACCCATGGTGATTACGCTGAGCGTTATTGCACTGATAAGCTCGTCAACATTATATCGTCTAAAACAAAAAAATTATGCGTAATCTTTTTTCTGTTGAAAATAAAGTGGCTCTTATAACTGGCTCCACAAGTGGTATGGGTAAAGCCATTGCAGAACTTTTAGGTATTCATGGCGCCACAGTAATCGTGTCAAGCAATGACGAGCAAGGCTGTTTAAAAACTCAGGAGAAATTTCAAAATAAAGGAATCAAGGCTATTGCAATTCCTTGTGATGTTTCAAAAAAAGAAAATATTGATGCATTAGTATTGGAAACAAAAGAAAAAGCAGGAGAAATTGACATTTTAATTCATTGTGTAGGGATTGCAATTCCGGGATCTTTTTTAGAAATAGATTCTGCAACTTTTGAAAAAACAATGCAAATCAATTTACAAAGCGCAATTTATATCACTCAAAAAGTGATTCCGAAAATGCAGGACAAAAAAGAGGGCATTATCATTTACCTATCCAGTTTATCCAGCGTAAGAGGAAATAAAAACTTAGGATTATATGGTATTTCAAAAGCAGGATTAGCACAATTGGCACGTAATCTCGCCGTAGAATTCGGACCGGATAACATTCGTGTAAATGCGATTTCCCCTGGAGTAATAGACACCGAATTTGCAAAAGCCATGACTAATAATCCGGAAGTAATAGAAAAAAGAATTTTACTGACTCCGTTACGAAGAATTGGAAAAGTAGAAGAAGTTGCCGGAATGGCACTCTTATTAGCCTCTAAAGCTGGTGGATTTATAACGGGTCAAAATATCATTATAGATGGAGGAACAACCATTAGTGACGGAAATTGAATTAGATAAAATAAAACGAAATACAATGAAACGATTTGAAAATAAAGTTTGTCTGGTAACAGGTGCTTCATCAGGAATTGGAAGAGCTACGGCTATTTCTTTTGCTAAAGAAGGAGCGAATGTGGTGGTTTCAGATGTAAATGAAACCGCAGGAGAATTGGTGGTAAACGAAATCAAAGCATTAGGAAAATCAGCTTTTTTTGTAAAGTGTGATATTTCGAAAAGAGAAGAAGTGCAAAACATGATAGAACAAACCATTAAGACATTTGGACGTTTGGATTGTGCCGTTAATTCAGCTGGTATTGCAGGCACTCTGTCCTTACCAACACATGAATACCCTGAAGATGCCTGGTTGCAACAAATCAATATTAACCTAACCGGAACCTGGTATTGCGTGAAATATCAGTTAATAGAAATGTTGAAACAAGGCGGTGGAAATATTGTATGCGTAGCCTCGGCGGCCGGATTAGTGGGACAACCGGACAATGTTCCTTATTGTGCCTCAAAACACGGAGTCATTGGAATTGTAAAAAGTGCCGCTATAGAAAATGCGACCAAAAACATTCGCATCAATGCAATTTGCCCCACAGCAATTGAAACTCCAATGATTATGGAAGGGCGAAGAAAACTGGCTCATAATCCTGAAGCCCTGGAAGCTGCAATCAATCTCCAAAGAATGAAACGTATGGGACAGCCGCAGGAAGTAGCCGATGTGGCTTTATGGATGTGTTCTGACCAATCTAGCTTCATTACCGGACACGCTATGGCAGTGGATGGAGGCGCATTTGCGTAGAAAAATAACCGATTTAGAAATTTAACTCCTTTTGGTTTTAAAGTTCCCAGCTTTCCTGCAAAAACAAAAGGTGTCAGTGCCAGATGTACTAATAGCATTGCGATTATTGAATATTTTTTTTTGTAATTTTATGTAAATAATAAAAATATCCGAAGATGTCTAATAAAGAATACGTACCAACTCTGATTGCATCCGAAATAGATCGAATACATGCTGACAATACGATTTGGAGCCTTTTTAAGTCCAGCCAGACTCATCAAGAATATCATATTAATCGAATAGAAGATCTCTCCAATAAATCCAGTTTTCAAGTACTGCCACATCGAAAAACGGTACATGATTTTATATTTCTAAAAAAAGGACTTTCAAAAAGAACTAAAGGACTAAACAAATATGAATTTAGTACTTCTTCTATATTTTTTTACCAGCATATCAAATTACCCAACACGAAATGATGAGTGATGATGCCGAAGGTTTCTATTGTCATTTCGATGAAAAAATATTTGACTATTTACCTAAAAACTTCCTTAGCAAACAATTTCCTTTCTTTCAATATCAGTCCCATCCAGTAATTGAATTGTCTGAAAATACATTGAACTATATAGAACTTATTTTGAATAGAACGCTAGAACTATACAAAGAAGAAAAAACATCTAACAAACAACTTATTTCATGCAATTTGTTAGTGATTTTTGAAGAGATAAAGAAAGAGATTCCTCTTCAAACAACGAAAACAAAAAACTCCTTTTTAGATATTACAGAACGTTACAAAAATGCTTTAGAAAAAAACATATATGAACACCAAAACATATTGTATTACGCTAAATCAATGAACATAACTCCTGACTATCTAAACAAATGCGTAAAAAAAAGTACCAATAAAACTGCACAGGATTTACTAAAAGAAATGCTGATATTAGAAGCCAAGACCCTTTTAAAATATTCAGACCTCAATGTGTCTGAAATAGCCATAAAACTCTGCGATCAAAACCCTAGTAATTTTGTTCGTTTCTTCAAAAAACAAACAGGAATGACTCCACTAGAATATCAGCAATTGAACTGATTTTGAATAAAAGTTGTCTTTTTTTGAATCACAAAGTATTTTTTTGTTGCCCATCTTTGTAATGTAAAATATTATCATATCAATATTTTATGCAACCAAAAAAAACTAATGTAATTTTAAAAAGCCAAAAATTATGAAAACAATGCAATTAATAAAGGATTACTTCCTTTTTATCGCAATTATCAGTTGTAGCCTTACTTCATTTGCACAACAGGGGAAAATTCAAGGAAAAGTGACTGATGACAAGGGAATAGGTTTACCTGGTTCGACAGTTATTATAGAAGGAAACAACAAGAGTGCAGTTACTGACATCAATGGTGATTTTACCATTGGAAATCTAAACGATGGAACCTATAAAATCAATATTTCTTATATAGGATTTACTACTCAAAAAACTACTGTAAAAGTACCTCAAAGTAGTAAATTGAATATTAGCTTAAAAGAAGATCAGGCTACATTGGACGAAGTAGTTGTAACAGGTGTGTTTGACAAAAGAACAAAACTGGGAGCATCAGTGGCTATTTCGACAATAAATGCCAAAACATTGGAGAGAATAGCGCCAGCTAGTGCCGCAGACATGTTAAAAACAGTACCCGGAGTATATGTGAATTCTGCTTATGGCGAAGTAAAAAATGTTATCTATTCAAGAGGAGTATCTGCCAATTCTGTAGGGGGATTAGCAAACGATCCTAATGGATATTATTACGTTTCTCTACAAGAAGACGGATTACCAGTAGCAGCAGTAAATAGTGCTTCCTTATCTGCAGACTATTTCTTTCGTTCAGATGCTACTATCTACCGCGTTGAAGCTGTAAGAGGAGGAACTTCTTCAATTACATCTGCAAATGCACCTGGTGGAGTTTTTAATTTTTTATCAAAAACAGGAAGCGGTTCTAAAGCCAATGAATTTAGACAAAAAATTGGTTTAGAGGGAGATGGTAAAAACCTATATACCAGAAGCGATATTAACATTGGAGATACTTTTGGAAAAGACAAGAAGTGGTCTTATAACATTGGTGGATTTTACCGCTATTCCAATGGAGCCCGTTATGCTGGCTATGCTCAAAACAGAGGTGGCCAAATTAAAGCTAACGTTATGAAATCTTACAATAGTGGTTCTGTTAAATTTTATGCCAAATATCTGGATGATCACAATGGTTCAAATGTTCCATTGATTGGAAAAGGATTTGGAAATGATATCACTTTAGCAGATGGAGTAAAAAAAACAGACTCTTATGCATTAACTGCTACTAAAGTTACTATACCTAATAGATCGGATTCAAAGACTACCGTTTTTGACCCAACTAATCTTAATCATTCAAAAGATGCTTACTTCGGTATTGACTGGCAACAAAAAATTGGAGATAGCTGGGTAATAAATAACAATATCAGATACTCTTCAAAATTAGCAGATGTAGATAGTCAAACCGCTACTAACTTTGGTTATTTAGATGATCCTACCACAAATTTTTTAATGGGAACATTACAAATTTTCAGACCAGGGGTTATTACATACAAAGACAGGGAAACAGGACAGGTACTTGCTCAAGTAAAACAAGATTTTGCAGGTAGAACACCAGTATACACTGTATTAAACTCTACTTTACCTGCAACCGTTCCCGAAAAACCTGCCATAAGATATGCTGGTTCAGTAAAAAATTATACCACACTTGATGAATTGATGAATCAATTTACAGTTACCAAAAAGATTAAAAAAGGATCTATTACCGGAGGTTTCTTTTACACCAATTCCAGAATTATTTCGGATCCTAATATTACCGCTCCGGTACTTTCAGTATCTGCAATAGGAAATAAAACTGCTCCTTTGGATGTTAGTTTTGTACAAGACGGTACAGGAACTGCATATCAAGTTTCAGATCCCAATTCAGGATACTTAAAACTAGGTGGTTCATTTGGTGGTGGTACTTATGATTATAACTCTAACCAACTTTCATTATTCCTTGGAAACAATTTAAATCTAACGGAAAAACTTAATTTTGATTGGGGAATTCGCTACGAAACAGCCAGCATTAAAGGAAACAATAACAGAGCCGCTAGAACAACAAAAAGCGGAGGATTTGATGGCAACCCGTTAACTATCTATGACAATTATTATTCTGTATTAGGAACAGATATTATTAATTTTAACGTGAGTTCGATATAAACTTATTGAAAAAGTACTAATTGTTTTGTGTCTAGGAAATTATTTTTCAAAGACGGTTTTTTGTCTGCAAAGTTGTAAGCAATCAGAGCGGAAAAAATATTATTGAA
>NZ_SACJ01000008.1 GCF_004016525.1 Flavobacterium sufflavum | reverse complement strand
CTTCAATAATATTTTTTCCGCTCTGATTGCTTACAACTTTGCAGACAAAAAACCGTCTTTGAAAAATAATTTCCTAGACACAAAACAATTAGTACTTTTTCAATAAGTTTATATCGAACTCACGTTAATTATATATTCTATTCTCGACGGTCAGTGTTTTTACACTAAATAAACTTCTATTTTCCTAACCAGTTAAGTTATACTATTAAATTTTGTCAGTTCGAATGTTTTTTGCTTAGAAATGAAGCAAAAAATGCATAGAGAACCTTTTTTGGCGATGAATTTCACCAATGGTTTTTTATTACATATTTAATACAATAATCTCTCAGTAAACTTAGCATTTTCAATGCTAACAAACCTAGACATTTAGACAAATAAATGCAACATCACAAAATGATGGAAGCACAAGTATTTATCAGATTTAAACCTACAAAATTATGACTCAACAAAAACAATGGAAAAAGAATACAAGGAAACTTCAAATGTTTTTTTTCATCTTCTTAGTTTCAATGTGTACAAACTCACAAATTTTTTCCCAAAATTCTACAAAATCCATAGAACAACTTATATCCGGTACTACCAAAGATGAAAAAGGCGATATTTTACCTGGAGTAAACGTAATCATTAAAGGAACGCAAATAGGTGTTTATTCTGATGCAGACGGGAAATATTCAATTACTACCAGTACAAAAGATGCTTCTTTGATCTATTCTTTCGTTGGTTATTTAACAAAAGAAGTAAAAATCAACGGCCAATCATCGATAATAAATATATCGTTACAACCTGAAGCTAAATCATTGAATGAAGTTGTTGTAATTGGTTATGGTACACAAAAAGCTAGTGACATTACAGGTTCGGTGGCATCTTTTAATGCAAAACATTTAGAAGAAAAACCAATTGGTAGAATTGAACAAGCCCTTATAGGACAAATGGCTGGTGTGCAAGTAAAACAACAAACAGGTTTGCCCGGAGCTGGTTTAAGTATTGTGGTTCGTGGAACGGGTTCTATCAATGCTGGCTCTGAACCTCTTTACGTAGTGGATGGATTTCCCTTAGATATTGCAGGCCAAAACTCAGATGGAAGTATCGGAACGAGTCCACTCGCAAATTTAAGTGCTAATGATATTGAGAGTATCCAAGTATTAAAAGATGCAGCAGCCGGAGCGATTTACGGTTCTCGTGCTGCCAATGGAGTTGTGCTTATTACAACCAAAAGAGGAAAATCAGGTAAGTTAAAAATTAGCCTGAATACCAATACCGGTGTTAGTAGTATTGCTAAAAAACTGGATATTTTAAGCGCTGATGAATGGGTAGGCGTAGCAACCGAAGTTGCAAATACAAACTGGGTACGTTCAGGAACTGGACGTACAGCCGATCAAACTAATGATCAGCGTAGAGCTATTCTGGGTTTAAAAGCTGGTGAATACAACGTTTCATTCATGCCTGACGAACGTTGGTCACAACCGGGACATCCTGGATTAACTTATGTAGACTGGCAGGATGCGATTTACAGAAAAGCGATTTTTCAAAACTATCAATTATCGGCAACAGGAGGTACTGAAGATGTGAGTTATTTCTTTTCAGGAAATTACTTAAATCAACAAGCTACTTTGATAAATACTGATTATAAAAGTTATGGTCTGCGTGCAAATATTGAAGCAAGAGCCAATAAAAAACTGAAATTGGGTATCAATTTGGCACCTACTTATTCTGAAAATAACACTCCACAAGGTGACGGAAAAGACAGTCCAATTATGAATATCGCTGGGATTTCCCCAGTAGTAGAAGCTAATGCTGGATTGAATACAGGTGCTGGAGAGTTCCCAACTTATACCTGGAGTAGCCCACGATTGGTAAGTCCTTATGCCATTTTGAACAATTCAATCGGATTGACAAAAAATACCCGTCTCCTTGCTTCTATTTATGCTGAATATTACATTTTACCAAGTTTGTTTGCTAAAACAACTGTCAATTATGATGATGTAAATCAACAGACAAAAACATATGTGTCCGACTACGTAGCGGTTGGAGGTGCTGCTGAACGAATCACCAATCCTGGAAAAAATGCAAGTGGATCCTATGGAGGTTACAGAAAGCAAAATTTTGTAAACGAGAACACTTTAAACTATATCAAGACTTTTAATGATGTACATAATGTATCGGCAGTAGCCGGAGTTTCATTCAATTCAGTTCATAATGAAGCTTTCAACATTCGTACTGCTGGTGGTTTTGCTAACAATATTGTAAACACAATTAGCAATGCCATTCCAAACGCTGCCGGAGTAACGGTTACTGGTACAACTACCGAGAATAACAATACGCTTTTTTCCTATTATGGAAGATTACAGTATGATTATGCCGGTAAATATTTAATTACAGGAAGTATCCGTCGAGATGCCTCTTCTAAATTTGGTATCAATAACCAATGGGGAACTTTCCCTTCCGCATCAATCGGTTGGAGAATCTCACAAGAATCATTCTTAAAAGATATTAAAGAAATTAGTGATTTAAAATTGCGTTTTAGCTGGGGAAAATCAGGTAATAACAACATTGGAAACTACAACTCAATTCCTACTCTATCCGGGACTTCATATAATTTTGGTGGAAATACTCCAATAGTAGCAAATGGACAAGTGGTAGCAGGCTTAGCGAATCCAAACCTGAAATGGGAAACTTCCAATACGTATAATTTAGGTTTTGATGCCGCTTTCTTTAATAATCGTATTAATGTTTCTTTTGATGCTTATACTAAGAAAAGCACCGATTTGTTGCTAAATCTACCTGTTTTGGCCGCAAGTGGTTTCTCTACTAGCTTACAAAATACTGGTTCAGTAAAAAATCAAGGTATTGAATTAGCCATAACTTCAAGAAACATAGTAGCTCCTGATTTCCAATGGAGCACAAATGCAAATATTGCATTTAACCGAAATGAAGTACTTTCATTAAATGCCGACGGCTCCCCTATATATATTCCTTCGGCATATAGCGGTAGTAATGCTCCTTATATTTTACAGCCTGGTTTACCAATGTTTAGTTATTATGTAACAAAATCAATCGGAATATTAACACAAGCTGATTTAGATGATCCAAAAGTGGCTAAAATAAAGAATCAAACTGTTGGAGATACTAAATACTACGATGCTAATAACGATGGTGTAATCGATGCTAATGACCGAGTGGTTCATGGACAACCCAATCCAAAATATACTTGGGGTATTACCAACAATTTTAAATACAAGAACTTTGATTTAAGCGTACAAGTATATGGACAAGTTGGTGGCTCTATTCTTTCCTATTTTGGTCGTGCTATTGATTTCAGCGGAAGTACAACTGCCAATATTTCTGGAATTTGGAGAGACAGATGGACTCCGGAGAACCAAAATTATAATGCTCCTCGTGGAAAATTAGCAAGCACCTATACCGTTCCTCAAGTAACATCTGACTGGGTTTATTCGACTGATTTTATCCGTATTCAAAACATTACTTTAGGTTACAATCTCAAGGATTTAGCAAAAAATAGTGTACTCTCCTCTGCTCGTGTTTATGTCGCTTTACAAAACTGGTTCAACCACGATAAATACAGAGGTGGCGTAAACCCGGAAGCCCAAAACACTAACGTGAGTGGAAACGGAAGTTATCCGATTCCGGGCGATTATGGTTCAATGCCATTGAGCAAAACTGCCTCTGTAGGTGTTAATCTTACTTTTTAATTCACATAATTATATTCTAAAGTCATGAAAAAAACAATATATATAGCAATTAGTGCCGTCTTAGTAGGGCTTACTTCCTGCGAAAATCAGCTCGATCAAAAACCTGTTTCCAGTACCACGGCAGAAAGTTTTTATTCAAACACCAACGATTTTACACAAGCTGTAAATGGTGTTTACAGTAAATTAACGTCTTACCCAAGTCAGGTACTTTGGTTGGGTGAAATGCGTAGCGATAACCTCAATGTATTACATGATGGTAACCGTGACTGGCAAGGAATCAACGATTTCTCTCCAAATATCACCACAACAGGTTTTATTGCTAATGCCTGGAATGATAATTTCAATGGAATTTTCAATGCTAATTCCGTTTTACAGGCATTAGAAACCAAAGGAAGTATTATTACAGATGCTGCTTTACGTTCCAGATTTACAGCCGAAACCCGTTTTCTGAGGGCTTTCTATTACTTCCAATTAGTGCGTACTTTTGGTAAAGCACCTTTAATAGAAAAGCCTTTAACAGCAGTAGAAGTAGAATCTGTACTAAGAAGTGCTGTAGCAGATATTTATAAATTGATTATTGCAGATTTAGAATTTGCAATACAAAATCTTCCTGCATCTTACACAGGAGCCAATATTGGTCGTGCTACAAACAATGCAGCAAAAGGCTTATTAGGCTTAGTTTATTTAACTCGCTCAGGAACAACATATAATATTGAAGGTCCTGGATTAAATAGCAATGAATATAATAAAGCACTTATTCTTTTCAATGAAGTAATTGCGAGCAAGCAATATCAATTGTTGCCTAGTTATTCTTCGGTTTTTGCTTACGATAACGAAAATAATAAAGAAGTAATTTTTGATGTACAATTTATGAGTTCTTCAAATGGCGCAGGCTTTCCAAGTCATCTTGCTCCAGTAGCATTTTGGACGGGACAAGGAATTTCAAACTCTTATGGTAACGGTTATGGTTCAAGTAACTTTAATGTTTCTAAAGAACTTAAAGCTTCATACTTAACCAATGCAGCCGATGTAAGAAACGCTTTCAACATTCAATTAACTTACTCTCAACCTTTTATAAAGAAATATATTGATGTGGCAAAAAGAGGTACAAATGGAAGAGACTGGTCTATCAATTTTATCGTTTTGCGTTATGCGGATATTCTTTTATTGAAGGCAGAAGCCATTTTAAAGGGAGCACAAGGCACACAAACTGAAGTAGATGCTTTGGTTAATCAAGTAAGAAGTCGTGCAGGATTACCTAGTATTTCAAACGTTACTTTTGATAATTTACTTGAAGAAAGACGAAAAGAATTTTTAGGAGAAGGCACCCGTTGGAACGATTTAGTTCGTTCTGGAAATGCTGTTACTAAAATGAATTCCTGGATAAAAAATGATGGAATTCTAACAATCAATGCAGTAACACCCGACTTTTTGATTTATCCGGTACCAGCCACTGAAATAGGAACAAAAATAGGACTATACCAACAAAATCCTGGATATAATTAATATTTCTTGTCTTTAAGAACATACGTAGTAATTCAGTTTGCTACGTATGTTTTTGTTTTATAGGTAATTAAAAATAGTACTATCATGCAAAAAATCATATTCGTTGCCGCCTTACTGTTCACACAAACAGTTACTTTATTGGCACAAAAAAACATACAAAAACCAAATGATACTCGCCCAAATATTATCTTCATTTTAGCAGATGATTTAGGCTATGGCGATATCGCAATCAATGGACAAAAACTTATCAAAACGCCCAATATTGATAAATTAGCCAAGCAAGGTGTTCGCTTTACTCAATTTTATGCTGGTACAAGTGTTTGTGCTCCTTCTCGTTCTTCGTTACTGACAGGACAACATACAGGGCATACTTATATTCGTGGTAACAAAGGTGTTGACCCTGAAGGACAAGAACCTATCGCTGACTCTGTGCTTACAGTAGCTGAAATACTTCAAAAATCGGGTTATCAAACAGCTGCTTTTGGTAAATGGGGATTAGGTCCGGTTGGTTCAGAGGGCGATCCGAACAAACAGGGTTTCGATCAGTTTTTTGGTTACAATTGCCAAACGCTGGCACACCGCTATTATCCAAATCATCTATGGGAGAATGGACAAAAAATTGTGTTGGAAGCCAATAAGAATCTGATGGAAAATAAAGAATATGCGCCAGATATTATTCAAAAAAAAGCATTGGAATTTGTTGACAAAAGAGCAAAAGACAAACCGTTTTTCTTATTCTTACCTTATATTCTGCCACATGCCGAATTACTTGTTCCCAACGACAGCATCTTGGCATACTATAAAAAACAGTTCAAAGAAAAGCCATACAAGGGAAATGATTATGGTGTGAACGCCACAAAAGGCGGTTATACTTCACAAGACTATCCACACGCTACTTTTGCTGCAATGGTTAGCCGACTTGATTTATATGTGGGGCAAATTCTTGAAAAATTAAAGCAAGAAGGTCTAGATAAAAATACTTTGGTGATTTTCACAAGTGATAATGGACCACATAAAGAAGGTGGAGCAGATCCCTTTTTCTTTAATAGTAGCGGTGGTTTTAGAGGAGTTAAACGAGATTTATACGAAGGTGGAATCCGTGAGCCATTCATCGCTCGTTGGACTAACGTCATCAAGCCCAATTCACAGAATAATCACATTGGTGCTTTTTGGGACATTTTACCCACCTTCGCTGAATTAGCTGGTGTAAAACCACCTCAAAATATTGATGGATTATCTTTTGTGCCTACTTTAAAAGGCAACAAAACGCAAGCAAAACACGCTTATCTTTATTGGGAATTTCATGAAAATGGAGGTAAACAAGCCGTTAGACAAGGAAATTGGAAAGCGATAAAATTGAATGCTTCTGTAAATCCTAAAAATGAAGTTGAATTATATGATTTAACAAAAGACCCCGCTGAAAGTAAAAATATCGCTAAGCAATTTCCTAAAAAGGCAAAAGAATTGGAAGGATTGATGAATTCATCACATGTAGAATCTACTTTATTTCCATTTGTAAATCAAAATAAGTAAGTTTATAAAATTTAAGCGACAGCCCGTCAAAACTAAAGAGAGTCAACCATTCTTTCTGAAAAATTTGAAAAAGTTGTTTTACAAATATCAATATAATATTCGATAGACAAGTATGCTCTGGTGGAAATTCCGGACACTACACTGCTGAATTAGGTGACCAAAGAACATCCGCAATTACTTTAAAATATTCTCTATAAAATTCAATTTTCTAACTGAAAGAAGCCGGCTCAAAACACATTGAGATGGCTTCCTTATTTAATACCAAAAACGAATTCAATATAGTCCAATTTTATCTTTGTCACATCGAGCGCAGTCGAGATGCATTATGGGTTCTCGACTGTGCTCGAACTGACAAATTGAACTATTTTATAAAAATCATTGGTATAATTCAATATTGGAAATCATAAAAAACAGCAACTCAAACAAAATTTAAATTCATTCAAATCACTTATAATAAAGACTATTTTTTTTCTATTTTTACATCTTTAGTAAAATACAAATCATAAAACTGTAACAACATAATGCACATAGCAGTAGCAGGAAATATAGGCTCAGGAAAAACAACATTAACCGCTTTACTATCCAAACACTTTAAATGGGAGCCGCATTATGAAGATGTAGTAGACAACCCTTATTTAGATGATTTTTACCATCAAATGGAACGTTGGTCTTTTAACCTGCAAATTTATTTCCTGAACAGTCGTTTTCGTCAGGTGATTCAAATTCGCGAAAGCGGAAAAAAAGTAATTCAGGATAGAACCATTTACGAAGACGCTTATATTTTTGCCCCTAACCTTCATGCAATGGGATTGATGACGAATCGCGACTTCCAGAATTATGCTACGCTTTTTGAATTGATGGAATCTACGGTTAAGGCTCCCGATTTACTAATCTATTTAAGAAGTTCTATTCCAAATTTAGTGGGACAAATCCATAAACGCGGACGTGAATACGAAAACTCTATTTCTATTGATTATCTAAGTCGTTTGAACGAACGCTACGAAGCTTGGATTCATACTTACAATAAAGGTAAATTACTGATCATAGATGTAGACAGAATCAATTTTGTTGACAATCCGGAAGATTTAGGAAATATCATAGAACGAATTAATGCCGAACTAAACGGATTGTTTTAAACATTTATTCTTTAAAACTTCCTCATATAAATAAAAAATGCCTCGCAATCGCAAGGCATTTTTTATTTATATATAATTTTTACTTTTTATGAGCACAACAGCTCTTTTTTGCAGAATGAGATGGAGGGACGAATTTCCCATTACTGTCATAATGCGACAAGCAAGCCTCTTTTTGTTCAGGAGTACACTTTAAACTATCACACATTTTTGCACACTCTTCTTTGGTCATAGTAGCACATTTGCTCATATCACAATGTCCCATCATTTGCGAACCATGATGACTGCATTTCATTTCCATCATCTGATGTCCTTTTTCAGAACCAATATCCCCGTTTCCTAAAATTGGAGCTATTACCAACCCTATCAAACAAGTCAGTTTTATCAAAATATTCATCGAAGGCCCGGAAGTATCTTTGAATGGATCTCCTACAGTATCTCCCGTTACAGCGGCTTTATGGGCATCAGAACCTTTATAGGTCATTTCCCCATTAATCATTACTCCTGCTTCAAAAGATTTCTTGGCATTGTCCCAGGCACCTCCGGCATTATTTTGAAAAACAGCCCACAGCACTCCCGAAACAGTAACTCCCGCCATATAACCTCCAAGCATTTCGGCAATCAATTGATTATTGTCTCCATAAACTAATTTACCCAGCAAAACAATTGAAATAGGAAAACCAATGGTTAAAACTCCCGGCAACATCATTTCGCGCAAAGCGGCTTTAGTCGAAATATCAACACATTTAGCATATTCGGGTTTGGCCGTTCCCTCCATAATTCCGGGAATCTCCTTGAACTGACGACGCACTTCATACACCATATCCATAGCTGCTTTCCCAACTGAATTCATAGCTAATGCCGAAAAAACTACGGGAATCATTCCCCCTACAAACAACATGGCTAAAACCGGTGCTTTGAAAATATTAATTCCGTCAATTCCCGTAAAAGTGACATAAGCCGCAAATAAAGCCAATGAAGTAAGTGCTGCCGAAGCAATGGCAAATCCTTTACCAGTTGCTGCAGTCGTGTTTCCAACAGAATCCAAAATATCAGTACGGGTACGTACTTCTTTAGGTAATTCGCTCATTTCGGCAATTCCTCCAGCATTATCTGATATTGGTCCAAAAGCATCAATGGCTAATTGCATTGCCGTGGTAGCCATCATAGCCGAAGCAGCCAATGCTACTCCGTAAAAACCTGCCAAAGCATAAGAAGTCCAAATTGCCGTTGCAAACAACAAAACCGTTGGGAATGTCGAAATCATTCCTGTTGCCAAGCCCGCAATCACATTAGTTCCGGCCCCCGTACTCGATTTTTGAACAATAGCCATAACAGGTTTTGTCCCTAAACCAGTGTAATATTCAGTAACTGACGAAATCACTCCTCCTACTATCAATCCGATGATGGTTGCGTAAAAAACTCTCATCGATGAAATATCCTGACTTCCTTCTCCAAAGAATTCCATCTTCATAGTTTCCGGCAACATATATTGTACTAAAAAGAAACAGCTAATAGCCGTCAAAACTATGGCAACCCAATTCCCTTTATTCAGTGCTTTTTGTACTTGGGCTTCTTTAGCATTATCATCGGTAATTTTAACTAACATTGTACCAATGATGGAAAACAAAATTCCAAAACCTGCAATGGACATGGGCAACAATATAGGCCCAACACCACCAAAGGCATCCTGAATACTTCCACCCATATCTTTGATAACATAATTCCCTAAAACCATAGCCGCCAGAACAGTGGCTACATACGAACCAAACAAATCGGCTCCCATTCCTGCAACGTCACCAACATTATCACCAACATTATCAGCAATTGTAGCGGGATTACGAGGATCATCTTCGGGAATTCCTGCTTCAACCTTACCCACTAAATCCGCACCTACATCGGCTGCTTTAGTATAAATACCTCCACCTACACGAGCAAATAATGCAATAGATTCAGCTCCTAAAGAAAAACCAGCCAATGTTTCCAAAACAACGGTCATATCCTCAGTAGAAGTCCACGTACCACCCATAAAAAAATGATAAAAGAAAATAAAAAAGGAAGTCAAACCTAAAACTGCCAAACCAGCTACACCTAATCCCATTACCGTTCCGCCTCCAAAAGAAACTTTTAAAGCCTGTGGTAAACTAGTACGAGCCGCCTGTGTGGTTCTGACATTAGTTTTAGTGGCAATTCTCATCCCCATATTACCCGCCAGGGCTGAGAAACAAGCCCCAATAATAAATGCGACTACAATTAACAAATGTGTTTTAACTCCGGGTAAAAAAGTTACTCCTGCCAAAACAATACTGGCAAAAAAAACAAAAACGGCTAACAATCGGTATTCAGCTTTCAGGAAGGCTAAAGCTCCTTCATAAATGTGATCCGAAATTGCAGCCATTTTACCATCACCTGCATCTTGTTTTAAAACCCAGGCTCTTTTTACAAGCATAAAAAAAAGTCCTAACAATGCCATAAAGACAGGCACCCAAATCATAATTGCGTCCATAAATTCGTTTTGGTTAAGGTTATCAATCAATAGTATACAAACGAATTTAAACAAAAAAGCAATACTCTTAACGGAGTATTGCTTTTTTTATAATTATGAGGAAAAAAATTATTTAATGCTAAATAATCCTTCCGGTTTGTTTTCGATTGCATCAAAACGCTCAGTACATTCTTTGATAATCGCTTTTGCTTCGCTCAAATCTCCCCAACCTTCAACATCCACTTGTTTGTTTTCAAGATCTTTATACACTTGGAAAAAGTGCTCAATTTCTTTTAATAGGTGTGGGTTAATATCTGACAAATCATTTAATTTATTCCAGATTGGATCAGAAACAGGCACACAAACAATTTTCTCATCCGGTCCTTTATCATCTGCCATGTGGAAAACACCAATTGGTTTTACTTCCATAACACATCCAGGAAAAGTAGGCTCATTTACCAAAACCAATACATCCAATGGATCTCCGTCTAAAGCTAATGTTTCAGGAATAAACCCATAATCAGCCGGATACATCATTGAAGAGAATAACATTCTATCAAAACGCATTCTTTTGATTTCGAAATCATACTCATACTTATTTCTACTTCCTCTTGGAATTTCGATTAAAACATCGAAAGTGTTTATTTTGTCTGCAGTCATTTTATTTATTGTCTTAAGTTGAATTTATTTGGGCACAAAAGTAATTTAAATCCTTATTTATAACAAAACATTTGGTTTAGATTTCGTGATTTTTAGAAATAAAAACCAAATGAACCTTTCACTGAAAACTTCTGTGCATCTGGAGTATTTAAATAATTTCCTCTCCAGGTAAAATCGATTCGGAATACCTTAAAAATATTCCCAATTCCGGCACTATATTCCCAATACACATCTTCCGGGGCAGTGTAAATCAATCCCGAAGCATTAATAGCTCTACTCGCATCCGAAACAGTTCCATAAACAGCTTTGGCTCCCACAATTTCCCTCCAATTTAACTTTCTCATAAAAGGAATTCTTGAAAACAAACGTCCTCCAAAATTGTGTTCCCATTGCAGCGTAGCATATTGATCAGCAACAAATTCGTAAAAATTAAGATTGCTAAAGGTATTTTCGATAGAAGAATACGATTGATTCCCGGGAATCACACTCATCAAACCTAACGGTATGGTACCAAAAGTTTTTCCTACTTCTAAAACAACATTGGAACGCCCTAAAGGCCCGATAATAATAGGTTGTTTATAGTACAATTGCAACTTATCATAATCAAAATCACTGTCCAACAAACCTTTAAAACCATGACTATAATTAACATAAAAACGGCTAAAAGGACTATCAACAGTGTTTCTTTCCACTCCGTAACCAATCATTTTTCGATTAGGAGTTAACTCTACCTGAAAATTAACTTCTGATTGTTTTACTTCGCTTCTGGTAGTTGTGTGCGTTGCATCAGTATAATAATCCAAACTAAAGACGTCTGATGCCGATTCTAATGTTCTATAGGAAACTCCCAGCTGAAATGTCAAATTTTTTACCGGTTCCATTTCGACAGCCAGATTAGACAAATTAATATTTGTCAGCTTTCCATTACTACTAGTTGAGAGCAAAGAAGACGAAGCAAAACTCCTGCCTAAAACATCGTTTGTTGTGGTTAAGCTGGCACCTATCTGCTCTACATCCCTTCTGTTTCCTCCAGAAATAATGATTCGATTTTTCTTATCGACCATCCATTTTCCTGACAAACCATATTTAAACTTATTGTCATCAAATCCATAAGCAGTATAGCCTTGTAAACGCCAGGGATCATTAGGCCCAAAATAAGTTCTTCCTCCTGTTCTAATTCGAATTCCTTCCACCTGATTGTATCCAAAAGTGGAAAATATAGGTCCATAATCAAAATGACCAAACTGAACATAACCACTTCCCAGAATAGAAACTAAGTTATACAATTGCCTAAATTTCTTGACTGTTTGCAAGGTATCGAGCATTTTATAAACACCTTTTTCGTCTTTATTTAAGTTTTCGAAACGATTATCTTCCCAATATTTATCTGATTTATTATAAACTTCATTGTCTATATAATTGACTTCATCTTTATAAAAAGCAGCTGGTTTTTCGATATTGAATTTATGATTTTGATACAAAGTGGTACGTTTTCCATAAACCCCTTTGGATTCGTCTTTTTTATTCAAAGCAAAATCCGACATCATATAATCACGGGTAAGCAGGAAAACAGAATCGTTTTGTACTTCAAATTCCTGTTCGATATAAATGTCTTTTACCCAGTTAATATTGGCACTTCTAGTCACAGCCATATTAATTTTTTTGATGGCAAAAGTGGTATCGTTCACCCAAAAATCACCTTTAAAAGTCAATTCGTTTTTACGTCTTGGATAAAACAAAATGTTATAACACCATTTTTTATCAATAAAAGCACTATCCCTAAGAATGTAATTATAAACATCAATCCCTGTTTTTGACAATGGACTGGTAAAACTTTTGTCAAAAAAAGTAAGGTGATTATTGTAAATATCGTAATCAGAATACAGGTCTTTTACAAAAGATAAAATTTGCTGATTATCACTAAATCCTGAATTTTTATTGGCTTTCAGCTTCTCTTTTACTTTCTTCAATTTATTATTCCCATAAACATCCGATAGAGATTCATTAATAAAAATAGGCAAGTATGTTTTCCCGGTAACCCTTGAAGTATCAATATGTTTAAAAACAAACTCCATTCCTTTAAAGAGTTTCTTTTTCATAAAAGCACTATCAATAGTATTCATATCAAATTCTACTTTTTCGTACTTCTCCATTTGGTATTGATCAAACTGATACAGACCGTTTTTTCGCTTTCTTTCCCAAATTTTTCTAAGAATATCAAGAGCAGGATTGTTCTTTTTAGATGTTTTTCCGGTATAAATAACCACCTCTTTTAATACTTCGACTTCTTTAAGCTGTACCTTAAAATTATAGTTAACCGCTTTATCTAATGTAACTTCCCTATCCGAAAAACCTACTGAAGTAACAATTAAGGTATTGTAAGTATTAGGAGATTCTATATAAAAACGCCCGTCTTCATTAGACATAACACCTGTATTCGACCCTTTTAAAACAATATTAGCAAAAGGAATCGGTTGATTTGATTTATCTACCACCATACCACTCACCTTTGTTTGAGCAAAGAGTGTTGTAAAGACAGACAATATAAAAAACAGAGTTAAAAACAGGTATTTCTTATTCATATAGTAGGTTTAAAAAAAAAGCTCCATCAAACTAACGTAAGATGAAGCCTTAATAGTATTTGCTATGTATTATTTATACATTACTTTCTTTACTGCTTTCACAACATCAGCTGCATTTGGCAACCAATCTTTCAATAATACTGGAGAGTAAGGTGCCGGAGCATCAGCAGTTGTAATTCTTTGAATTGGTGCATCAAGGAAATCAAATGCTTGCTCTTGAACAATATAAGTAATCTCAGAAGAAATACTTGCAAATGGCCAAGCTTCCTCAAGAATTACTAAACGGTTTGTTTTTTTAACTGATTTTAAAATCGCTTCATTATCCATTGGACGAACAGTTCTCAAATCGATAACTTCACAAGAAATTCCTTCCTTAGCTAATTCGTCAGCAGCAATAAAAGCTTCTTTGATGATTTTTCCAAAAGAAACAATTGTTACATCAGTTCCTTCTCTTTTAATATCAGCAACTCCAATTGGAATAGTATATTCACCTTCCGGTACTTCTCCTTTGTCACCATACATTTGCTCTGATTCCATAAAAATTACAGGATCATTATCGCGAATAGCCGATTTCAAAAGTCCTTTTGCATCGTAAGGAGTTGAAGGAACGATAACTTTTAAACCTGGAGTGTTAGCAAACCAGTTTTCTAAAGCTTGAGAGTGTGTTGCTCCTAATTGCCCTGCAGAAGCAGTTGGTCCACGAAAAACGATAGGCACATTAAATTGTCCTCCTGTCATTTGACGCATCTTAGCAGCGTTATTTATAATTTGATCAATACCAACTAAACAGAAGTTGAAAGTCATATACTCTACAATAGGACGACATCCGTTCATAGCAGATCCTACTGCAATTCCTGTAAAACCAAGCTCAGCAATTGGAGTATCGATTACTCTTTTTTCGCCAAATTCAGCCAGCATTCCTTTTGAAGCTTTGTATGCTCCATTGTATTCTGCAACTTCTTCGCCCATTAAATATATGGATTCATCGTGACGCATTTCTTCGCTCATCGCTTCACAAATGGCCTCTCTAAATTGTATTGTTCTCATATTTATATTGTATGTTGAATTTTCTGAAGAGCAAAAATAAATATTTTAAACCATTTAAAGCACAAATTAACTTAAATAATCCGCCATAAATTCTAACATCTTATTATGGGTATGTGAATATCTCGCTTTTATCGGGCAATTTCATCCATAATAAAACAACAAAATCCATATTGTAATATTGGTAAGTAATTATTCATACCAAATTATTCGAAATATTGTTCTAATTTTGTAACTCAATCTACGAAATTTATAAAATATCCAAACATGAAAATACTAGTTTGCATCAGTCATGTTCCTGATACTACCTCAAAAATCAACTTTACTAACGCTGATACCGAATTTGATACTAACGGCGTACAATATGTAATCAATCCTAATGACGAATTTGGTTTAACACGCGCCATCTGGTTCCAGGAACAACAAGGGGCTACTGTAACTGTAGTAAATGTGGGCGGTCCTGAAACCGAACCTACATTAAGAAAAGCCTTGGCTATTGGAGCTAACGACGCAATTCGTATCAACGCCACTCCTACTGACGGTTTTTTTGTTGCTAAACAATTAGCCGAAGTAATAAAATCAGGAGCTTATGATTTAGTTATTGCAGGAAAAGAATCTTTAGATTATAATGGAGGAATGGTTCCAGGAATGATTGCCGGTATTTTAGGATATAATTTCTTAAATTCTTGTATTGACATTACCGTTGATGGAACAAACATAAAAGCCGTTCGCGAAATTGACGGAGGAAAAGAAACTATTTCTACTTCGTTACCTTTAATTATTGGTGGTCAAAAAGGAATTGTCGAAGAAAAAGATTTACGCATTCCAAACATGAGAGGAATCATGACTGCCAGAACAAAATCATTAAACGTTGTTGAACCAATTGCCGTTGCAATAAACACAAAAGCAGTAAAATTTGAAAAACCTGCTCCAAAATCAGCAATAAAAATGATTTCTCCAGATAATTTAGACGAATTAATTAATCTATTACATAACGAAGCGAAAGTAATTTAAGACTTTAGATTGCAGATTTTAGATTGCAAACTGCAGTATGAAATCTTATCTAAATCGTTAATTTAAAATATAATATAAATCAAGTTTTTAGTATCCGGATTCTGAAATCTGAAATCTAAAATCTGAAATCTAAAAATCATATGTCAATATTAATATATGCCGAGTCAGCCGAAGGAAAATTTAAAAAAGTAGCATTCGAAATCGCTTCTTATGCTAAAAAAGTAGCTAAATCTCTAGGAACTACAGTAACTGCCTTAACTATAAACACTGAAAACGTTTCTGAATTAGCAAAATACGGAGTCGACAAAGTACTAAAAGTAAACAACGACAAGTTAGCCGGATTTAATGCCAAAGCTTATGCTGACGTTATCAAACAAGCGGCACAACAAGAAAACACAAAACTGGTTATCTTGTCTTCCAGCACAGACAGCATCTACCTTTCTTCACTGGTAGCGGTAAACCTGGAAGCTGGTTTCGCATCAAACGTAGTAGGATTGCCAGTAAGCACAACTCCTTTTCAAGTAAAAAGAAATGCTTTTTCCAACAAAGCATTCAATATAACCGAAATCAATACCGATGTAAAAGTAATTGGCCTTGCCAAAAATTCTTATGGTATTTTCGAAAATACATCAACTTTAACTGAAGAAGCTTTCAATCCAAGCATTGGAGACAATGATTTTGGAATAAAAGTAGAATCAGTAGAAAAAACATCAGAAAAAGTATCTATTGCCGATGCTGATATAGTAGTTTCAGGAGGACGCGGATTAAAAGGTCCTGAAAACTGGAATTTAATCGAAGATCTAGCTGCCGTTTTAGGAGCCGCAACAGCTTGTTCTAAACCGGTTTCTGACTTAGGCTGGAGACCTCATGGAGAACACGTAGGACAAACAGGAAAACCAGTAGCAACCAATCTATACATTGCCATAGGAATTTCTGGTGCCATTCAGCACATTGCCGGAATTAATGCTTCTAAAGTAAAAGTGGTTATCAATACTGATCCGGAAGCTCCTTTCTTTAAAGTAGCCGATTACGGAATTGTAGGCGATGCTTTTGATGTTGTCCCAAGATTAATCGAAAAACTTAAAGCATTTAAAGCACAAAACGCATAATACTTTTCGTTACCCAATAAAATAATTCTGCCTAAATAAAATAAGATAATCGTATCTTTGCTTATTGGCAGAATTTTTAATTAATATTGCAGCCTAAAAAACTAAAATTAAAAAACTACATTTTTCATTTCAACAATTATGAGCTTAGTAAAATTATCCATAAAAGGAATTTCATATAGCCAAACACAAAATGGAGCCTACGCTTTGATTTTGAATGAAGTAGACGGCGAAAGAAAACTACCTATAGTCATAGGAGCTTTCGAAGCCCAATCGATTGCTATTGCTTTAGAAAAAGAGATAAAACCTCCCCGCCCATTAACTCATGATTTGTTTAAAAATTTCGCTGAACGATTTGACATCGTTGTTAAACAAGTTATTATTCACAAACTGGTTGATGGTGTATTTTACTCCAGTATTATTTGCGAAAGAGACAAAATAGAAGAAATAATTGACGCCAGAACTTCTGACGCCATAGCATTAGCCTTGCGCTTTAACGCTCCTATTTTTACCTACAAAAATATTCTGGACAAAGCCGGTATTTACCTAAAAACAAATCCTTCGGATGCCGACAAAGAAAATCAACCGGTAGATGATATAATTTCAAATCCGGAATCTTTTACAGCCGAAGCCGAAAGTGGTCGTGCGTATATAAAATACAGCCTTCAGGAATTAAATGATTTATTAATTCAGGCAGTTGAGCAAGAAGACTATGAAAAAGCAGCTAAAATAAGAGACGAAATTTCAAAAAGAGAATCCTAATTTAATTGTTAATCAGATTATTGATTAATCACAGATAATCAAATTAGCAAATCCACAAATCACCATTAGCAATGAAGCAATACCTAGATTTAGTAAAACACGTTATGGAAAACGGCTGCCAAAAAGGCGACCGAACTGGAACTGGAACTAAAAGCGTATTTGGATACCAAATGCGATTTGATTTAAGCGAAGGTTTTCCAATGGTTACCACCAAAAAACTACATCTTAAATCCATAATTTATGAATTGCTATGGTTTCTTAAAGGAGAAACTAACATTGGTTACCTTAAAGAACACGGGGTAAAAATATGGGATGCCTGGGCAGATAAAAATGGCGATTTAGGTCCGGTTTACGGACACCAATGGCGCAACTGGAATAGCGAAGAAATCGACCAGATTTCCGACCTAATCCAAGAATTAAAAACCAATCCTAACAGCCGCAGAATGCTTGTTTCGGCATGGAATCCTTCGGTTTTACCGGACACTACAAAGTCATTCGAAGAAAACGTAGCCAATAACAAAGCTGCCTTGCCTCCATGTCATGCCTTCTTTCAATTTTATGTAGCCGACGGAAAACTGTCCTGCCAACTCTATCAAAGAAGTGCCGACATCTTTTTAGGTGTTCCTTTTAACATTGCTTCTTACGCACTATTGACCATGATGATTGCACAGGTATGCGACTTAGCACCCGGAGAATTCATCCATACTTTTGGTGACGCCCACATTTACAACAATCACTTTGAGCAAATCAAATTGCAATTATCGCGCGAACCAAAACCATTACCAAAAATGATTTTAAATCCTGCGATAAAAAACATCTTTGATTTCGACTATAATGATTTTACTCTCGTAGGCTACGAACCACACGAGACCATAAAAGGAAGCGTAGCGGTTTAAAATTTTAGAAATTCCAAATTATAAATAAATTCCAAATTCCAGGTCTAACAATTGGAATTTGGGATTTTTTTTTATTGGAATTTAAAAAAAAAAGCGTTTTAGATTAAACCTCTAAAACGCCGTTTTCAGCACCTGCAAATTCATTCCATTTAAAAGAATCTGCTTCAGTTTCGTTGATATATTGTCCGTCAACTAAATATTTAAACTCATAAGAGGCATCTTTATTTAAATCAAAAGCTCCTTTAAAAGTACCGTTTTTTAATTTACTTAAAGCACCTTCTTCAGGATTCCAATTATTGAAATCACCAATAACTGAAACTTGAGCTGCTTCTTTAGCCTCAATAGAAAATGTAACTTTACAAACTGGTTTTGACTTTACAAATTGTTTTTTAATTGGCATAACTATTTCATTTTTAGATTTATGAAACAAAGTAAATCAATTTAATTGAAGTTTAAACCTCCCGAAGTAAGATTTAGCATAATACTTAATAAAATGTTAAAAATTAAGAAAATTACTAATTTTAAAACATTTATATTTTCAAAAACAAAAAACCAAAGACTTAATTCTAAATATTCTCTGCACCAATAAGCATTTCCAAATTAAATTTTATCTTTATAGTCAAAAAAAAATCACCCCATGAAAACTGAACAACATGAATTATACGAATATGCCAGAAAACGTATAAAACAAAAAAAAAGAGTCTATTTTCATTTTGTTGTATTGTTTTTAGCCAGTTTATTTCTATTTGTTTCCACTAAAGTTTTTCACTTTAATGAAGATGCAAGTTGGCATATTTGGCTAATTACAGCTTGGCTATTTTTATTCATTTTACACTTTATCAAAGTTTTTATAACCGATCGCTTCATGAATAAAAATTGGGAAAGAGAACAAATTGACCGATTGGTTGCATTACAGGAAAAAAAGATAGAAGAACTAAAGAATCATATAAACGAAGAACCTCCGACTAACAATAAAGACTAATGATTACAATGATTGCTGCTGCAGCGCAGAACAAAGCACTAGGAAAAGACAACCAGTTAATCTGGCATTTACCTAATGATTTCAAAAGATTTAAAAGCCTGACTACCGGACACCATATTATCATGGGAAGAAAAACTTTTGAAAGCTTCCCTAAACCGTTACCTAATCGTACACATATTATAATTACGCGTCAGGCTGATTATCAGGCTGAAGGTTGTATCGTTGTAGACAGCATCGAAAAAGCAATTGAAAAATGCCCAAAAGAAGAAGAATCTTTCATCATTGGTGGAGGTGAGATTTACCAGTTAGCCATGCCTTTTTCAGATAAAATTGAACTTACCGTAGTTCATGATAATTTTGAGGCCGATGCTTTTTTTCCTGAAATAAAACTGGAAGACTGGGAATTAATCAACAGTGATTTTCAGCCCAAAGACGAAAAGCACCTCTACGATTACAGCTTTGATACTTACATCAGAAAACAAAAAAGACCGTCCGAAAAGTAATTTTCAAACATCCTCTTTATTGTTTTTATGTGAATTTTTCAAAGTATTAAAAAGATCTATTGATGTAAATTTGTACCTTATCCTTTTAGATATGCTTAATACATATCTGAGTAATGCAATATTTGCTATAAATTTGATTTCAAGATTCCACAATCCTAAACAACAACACCAAACAGTTGATTACAAGATATTTAACCCTATTTTAGATTTAAAAATCGTAACTTTAAGAGAAAATAGGGCTATGAAAAATTTTGCAATTAAACTTGTATGGTTTACCACGGCTTATGTATTTGTATTTGCCGGACTCAATCAAACCAACCTTGATTTGAGAATTATAATGTGCTTACACAGTGTAGGACTAATTTTGATTCCTTACATGACTTATATCGTACTGACTGATAATTATAAAACCAATAAAACATTTAAAGATTGGTACGAAGATCATCCGATGAAAACTCTAGACGAAGAAGACAATTAAATTCTTAATCATTTTATTCCAAAAAAAAGTCCCGAAAATTTCGGGACTTTTCTATTATTTCTCTCTAATATAAATATCGATTGGAACTCCTGAGAAATCCCAGTTTTCTCTGATTTTATTTTCAAGGTAACGTTTGTACGGTTCTTTTACATACTGTGGCAAATTAGCAAAAAACACAAATTGTGGTGTTGATGATGGCAATTGCATGCAATATTTAATTTTCACATACTTTCCTTTAGTTGCTGGCGGCGGATAAGCTTCAATAACTTTCAACATGAATTCGTTGAATTTTGAAGTCGGGATACGTTGTTGACGGTTTTCAAACACTTTTACCGAAGCTTCCAATGCTTTCAATAAACGTTGTTTAGTCAAAGCCGATACAAAAAGAATAGGCACATCAGTAAATGGCATTAATTCCTTCTTAATTTTGTCTTCGTAATCGCGTGTTGACATGGTATCTTTTTCAACCAAATCCCATTTATTTACCAAAATCACTAATCCCTTGCGGTTTTTTTCAGCCAACCAAAAAATACTTTGATCCTGACCTTCAAATCCACGAGTAGCATCAATAACCAAGATACAAATATCAGCATGCTCAATAGCACGAACCGAACGCATTACCGAATAAAACTCTAAATCTTCCTTCACCTTCGCTTTACGACGAATTCCGGCAGTATCCACCAAGTTAAATTCAAAACCAAAACGGTCAAACTTCGTATCAATAGCATCACGGGTAGTTCCTGCAATATCAGTAACCATAAATCTATCTTTACCAATCAAAGCATTTATAAAACTTGATTTCCCAGCATTAGGACGTCCCACAACTGCAAAACGCGGCAATACCACTTCTTCATGAACCGGTTCCGGTTTATCAGGAAAAGCCTCAATCAAAGCATCCAATAAATCTCCTGTTCCACTTCCTGAAATACTGGCAAAAGTAAAATAATCCCCTAATCCAAGATTATAAAATTCCACGGCGTCTTTCTCACGCATGGCGTTATCAACCTTATTTACGGCTAACAAAACTGGCTTAGTCACTTTACGCAACAATTTAGCCACCGTTTCATCCATTGGCGTAATTCCTTCTTCTACATCAACCACAAAAATAATAACATCAGCCTCATCGATAGCAAGTTCCACTTGTTTACGGATTTCGCCTTCAAATACGTCATCAGAACCGCGAACGTATCCACCGGTATCAATTACAGAAAACTCTTTTCCGTTCCACTCGCTTTTTCCGTAGTTTCTGTCACGGGTAACTCCCGAAACTGAATCTACAATAGCTTCTCTTCTTTGTATCAGCCTATTAAAAAGGGTTGATTTCCCCACATTAGGTCTTCCTACTATCGCAACAATGTTATTCATTTCTTTCTTTTTTTGATTCCGGATTTTAGACTTTAGATTTCAGATTCCCAAAATCTTAATTCTATTATAAATCCAAAATGCAGTATTTTAATTTTTTGCAAAGGTACACTTTTAGTTTACAGTATTCAGCATTAAGTATTCAGTAATTAAAACTACCCAAACTGATCACTAAAAAGCTGACCACTGATTACTGGTTATACCCAAAACGCTTCAACATATTGGCATTGCTTCTCCAGTTTTTATTCACCTTCACATACAATTCGATGTGAATTTGTTTTCCAAAGAATTTTTCTAAATCCACACGGGAATCCATTCCTACTTTTTTCAAAGCAGCCCCTTTGTGACCAATGATGATTCCTTTTTGGGTATCGCGTTCCACCATAATCAGTGAACGAATACGAATGATATTATCCGTTTCTATAAATTCTTCCGTTACAATTTCTACCGCATACGGAATCTCCTTACTGTAATTCAATAATATTTTCTCACGAATGGTTTCGTTTACAAAAAAACGTTCCGGTTTATCGGTCAACTGATCTTTTGGATAATAAGCTGGTGATTCTGGCAATAATTCCAAAATTCGACCAAAAACCTCAGGCACATTAAAATTCTGCAAAGCCGAAATTGGAAAAATTTCAGCATTAGGCACTTTTTCAGCCCAGAAAGCCACTTGCTGTTCTAATTGTTCCTGATTTGAATTGTCTATTTTGTTCAACAATAATAAAACCGGAATTTTAGCATGAATGATTTTCTTGAAAAAATCTTCATCTTTTAAATCCTGCTCCCCTATCTCGACCATATAAATCAAAACATCGGCATCTTCAAAAGCCGATTTCACAAAATTCATCATCGACTCCTGCATTTCATAAGCAGGTTTAATGATTCCAGGCGTATCTGACAAAACCATCTGAAAATCCTCTCCATTTACAATTCCCAAAATTCTATGACGTGTGGTTTGCGCTTTAGACGTAATAATAGACAATCTTTCACCAACGAAAGCGTTCATCAAAGTTGATTTCCCAACGTTTGGATTCCCTATAATATTTACAAAACCTGCTTTATGTGACATTTACTTTAATTTTAATGCTGCAAAGGTAGTTATATCAAGTGAATAGATGAAATAAAACATTTTTTAAAATTCGGCATTGGATATCTCGAATTTATATGTATCTTTGCACCCGAAACATCGCGGGATAGAGCAGTAGGCAGCTCGTCGGGCTCATAACCCGAAGGTCACAGGTTCGAGTCCTGTTCCCGCTACTAGAAAAGCTTCATAGAAATATGAGGCTTTTTTTATAGCTAAAATCTAGCATTTACAATACTCCCCCCTATTTTTCTAAAACTTCAAAATTCTCAAAACAAGGCTAACAAAAAGATTGCAACCATTTTTAAAGTTGGGTTGCAAAAAGGCTAACATTTGGGTTGCATACCTAATTTCTTTGGGTTGCATATTTAAAATCATCATTCACAACCAATTAACTATCCAATGACAACACAATCAATTAAAATATTATTCCTAATTTCTGCTACAAGGAAAAACAAAAAAGGATTAGTTCCTTTAATTTGCAGAATCACATATTTAAGCAAAAGAAAACCTTTTGCTACTGGAATATTTATCAATCCTATGAACTGGGACAGTAGCTTACAATTAGCAAAACCACCCAATGATGATAATAATCAAATAAACACTCAACTAAGCCTGATTAAACAAGAAATTAATCAGGCTTTTTTATTTCTACAAGTCCAAAAAGAGCGATTTGATGTAGATGATATATACCTAAAATATAAAGGAGAAGATATTAAAACATCAAAAACCTTGATTGAAGTATTTACATTACATAATACAAAAATGAACTCTCTTGTTGGTATTGAATACACCAAATCCACTTATTCCAAATTTATTGAAGCCAAACAACATACTGAGGATTTTTTGTTCTATCAATACAAGAAGAAAAATATTTTACTTGAAAATATAACTCTAAAATTCTTAGATGATTTTGATTATTATCTTAAAACTCAAAAAAGCTTTAAACAAATTACCATTAACAAAAGTATACAGAGGGTTAGAAAAATTATCAAATTAGCTATTGCAGAAGGTTTTATTGTTACTGACCCATTCCTACTGTACAAACCCAAAAAAGTAATTAATAATGTAACCTTTTTAACTACAGAAGAATTAATTGAATTGGAAAATCACAATTTATCACAGCCCAGATTAAACCAAGTAAGAGACTTATTTGTATTCTGCTGTTACACTGGTTTACCATATCAGGAAATGTCTACTTTAACCAAAAAGAACATTATCAAAAAATTTGATGATAAACTTTGGATCGATATGTATAGAAAGAAAACAAAAAAACAACTTTCTATACCTTTGCTTCCTAAAGCAATTTCAATATTGGAAAAGTACCAAAATAATAAAAATATACTTCCTGTAATTAGCAATCAAAAATTCAATTCTTATATTAAGGAGATAGCTGAAATCATTGGTGTCGAAAAAAAACTAACTCATCATGTAGCCAGGAAAACATTTGCTACTACCGTCCTACTTTATAATGATGTCCCTATGGAAATTGTTTCTGAACTATTGGGACATTCAAAAATGAGCACTACACAGGAACATTACGGAAAGATTGTCCAACGAAAAGTGAGTGAGGAAATGAAGAAATTAACTAAAAAAATGAAATAGTACAAAATGAGTCTAAATTACTTTCAAAATGTTAGGCTCATTTTTCTTTAAAAACAGATACTCCTTTAAAGATTTCATTTATATCTATGCCTAAGGCAAAACAGAATCTCAAGAATAAATTAACAGTCATACGTTGTTGATTTCTAAACACTCTTCTAACGGTAGTTTCTGAACACCCTGCAATTCTAGCGAACTCAGATTTATTTCCATTGAATTTTACTAGGAACACTTTATATATCCTATCAACCAATTCAAGTTCTATTTCTTCTAGACGCTTCTGCATCAAACAAAGAAAACAAATGACAAAATGAAAAATTATTTATCGCATCGACTTATAAGTCGAAAAATACTATAAATTTGTATGAAAAAACAAACACTAAATACTAATGAAACAGAAAATACTATTCTTATTACTATTACTTTCATTCACAATTTATAGCCAAACCCCAGTTGATTATAAATTAATAGGTGAAAATATCAAAAACAGTAAATCTGAATTCTATTATCCTAATTTGTTGGGAAGATTCCAAAAAGGTGATACAACACTCACATTGAATCAAAAAAGACATTTGTACTATGGATACACTTTTCAAGAAAATTTCAAAAATTTTAAGTTTAATGGATTACTGGATAGTATTTCAAAATATGAGCAACTAAATACCAATGAAGCTCTATTAAAAGCTTTGGATTTTAGAAAAAAAGTCCTTGAAAGAAATCCATTCGAGACAGGAATAATTGATGGTAAACTTGCAATTTATAAAACGCAAAAAAATGAAGAGGAATTTATTAAAGGTATACATCAAATCTCATTAATTTTTGATGCTATTTTAAGTTCCGGAAATGGACTTAGTAAGGAAACAGCTATTGTTGTAACGAGTGTTTCTGCTGAATATGAAATCATCTCATTGTTAGGTTTTAATCCTGTTAAAGAACCTATCGTTGTAGATAAAAATCTTGAATTTGTAGAGATTGCAAACAATGACAAAAATGTAAAAGGAATATACTTTGACATTTCAAAAACTACTTACAAAATACATTAAAAAAAATCTAAAAAACATTTCAAAAACATAACCCTTCAAATTAATTTTAAAATGAAAAAAATATTATTACTCGCTTTTTTTACAATTTCTATCTATGCTTGTCAACATAATAAGAAATCCACAAGTCAAAATAAAATCGAAATATTGTTCAAAGATTTGGATTTGATTAAATCAAAATCCAAAAATGACACAGAAGAATTCTTAAAAAAGAATAATTATAGTTTACTAGAAACTCAATTTGCAAATCAGTGGAAATCTAAATCAACTGATGATATTATCCAATTTAATGATAAAGTTCTTGTCTTTTTGACATATAATCTTGAAACCTACAATAAATTAATAACCGACTTGAAAAAATCAACTTATAAAAATTCAGGAAAAACTATGAAAAATGGCTTAGAAGTTGAATCCTATACAAGAAATAAAGAAACCATATTTTTATCTACAATGGTCAATCCAGAAAATGGTAAAAAAGTGTATTCGTTGACATTTTTATCTTAAACAAAATTTGAAAATCATCTAAATAAATCACACATGAAAAAATTACTTGTCTTAAATCTTTGCTTCTTATCTCTTATTCCTTTAAAATCTATCGCTCAATCAGAAATTGAAACGAAAGCAATTTCAGGAGCTAAACTAATTTGTAATTGTACAAAAACTTCACTTTCCAAAAACAGTATTGATGTTGTTAAACTCGCTGAAATATATAAATCTTACAACACAAATAAAAAATTATTGAGTAAATACAACTCAGACGTACAAAAAATAAACAACAAAATAAATTTAAATTATTCAACGATTGAAAGTGATATTTATGCTTGTAGAAGTCAATTTACCCAAAAATATAAATCCTATTTAAAGAACAGAGAGTTTCTATCAAGAATTGAAACTATTATAAATAACAATCCATACACTGCAGGTCCTAAATTAATTAAAACTCTAGCAAACTAATTATGAAAACATTAAAAATAATTATTGCGTTAATACTAACATACGCCTTTATCAAAAGTGGAATTGACCTTTGTAATGAAGAACCCGAAAATTCATTAATGTATGTAATCATAATATTAGTTTTTCTATTAATTCCAGCGTATTTATTTTATAGTGCAACTAAAAGAATTGAAGACAAACAAACTGCTTTAGAAAAAAAAGAAAATGATGAAATAAATGGAATTCATTGATTATTATAAAGTTTTAAATATTTCAGAAAATGCAACGTTAGAAGAAATCAAAAAAGCATTTAGAGAACTTGCAAAAGAATATCATCCTGACAAAAACAAATCTATCGATGCAAGTAAAAAATTTAGGGATGTCTTTGAAGCATACGAAATTTTGAAAGACAAAATTACTAAAGACATTTTTGAAGAACGCAGAAGAAAATTTTATAATAGACAAAGTGCGGAATTTAAAAATGAAAAGTACACTAAAAGTGAAACGTACGAACATGTAAAAAAAGAAGCTAATAAAAGAGCCGAATATTTCTCAAGAATGACTTTTGATGATTTTCTTCAATCATCTGTATGTATGTTAAAAAAAACAACCACAAAGTTTGCAATTATTTTAATGTTTTTATTTGGCTTATTTATGATATTTTTTGGACTATTTGCTTTAGTTAACACCAACAATAATGAAAGCTTTGGCATTTTAACAATGTTGTTTTGTTTTGCTTTTGGTGGAACCCTAATATACATTGCCCAAAACGATTTGAAAAAATGAACCATCAAAACTGCAGATATTATAATGAAGTTGTCAAATAATCTTCAATGCATTCCTACCTTAACAGACTGTAATTCAGAATTCCTTTTTAATAATTACTATTCAATTTCATCTAACGAATAGTCTTTTAACTTTAATTTTATCAAAATAACAAAATTTGATACATATGTAAGAAAAACACTTATATTTGTTTTAAGTTAAATAAATTAGAAGAAATAAAAACATATTTCATTTACTCTTCTATAAACTATTAATGGCAATCAATTTGTAAAATATTAAAAATGACAGACATACTGACTGACCAATGGTTAAATGATTTCTTTGCAGTTGCGGATGCAAATAATATTATTAAAAGAAGAGAATCATATTGTATTGAATTTAAAAGTGTGTTCGATTGGAATACAGAATCTTCAAGGGCTACTTATTGTAAATCTTTATCAGCTTTCTCAAATAATAACGGGGGTGCGTTATTTTTTGGAATAGAAAACAAGCCTCATAAAATTATCGGAGTAAGTAATTTTGAAGAAATTGATGATGCAGATATTACTAATTATATCAATGAAGTTTTTACTCCACATATTCAATTTGAAAGAAGAACATATGATTATAAAGGTTTAACTATTGGAATACTTTATGCCGTAAAAAGTAAAACAAGACCTATTATCTGCACAAAGGATACTTCTAAAACAAATTCTTCAGATATTTATTTTCGATATAGTGCAAAATCTACTAAAATTAAAGCGGGAGATCTAATTAAACTAATTCAAGAGGTCAAAGATGATGAATCAAACAAATGGCTAAAATTACTTGATAATATTGGTAAAATTGGAATTGAAAATACACATTTATTGAATTCACAAAATGGTGAAATAATAAGCGATAATAACACTTTTCTTTTAGATGAAGAATTATTAAAACAAATTAAAATTATTGACCGTTATTCTATTCAAGAAGATGGACAACCAGCGGTAAGGATAATTGGTAACATTCCAGAATTAGCTAGGGTTATAAAAAAATCAACAGTTCTTTACGAGGAAGATTTATACAAAGAATTTTTATTGAATAATCAGGATTTTAGAGCAGAAGAATTATTAAGATTTGCTTGTCAAAGGAATACTTCTTCATATCCATTTTATTTCTTATTCAAAAAAATGAATTATAATTTGGATCAAAGTAAACTCTTTTTAGAAAAAACTAAAATTCCTGGTTCCATAAGAAAATCATACATAGAGAGATTAGATTATGACAAAAAACAAATTAAAAATAAAAATAAGTTTTCACTTAGTAATTTTAGCAAAAATGGACCCATGAGATCTCAGTCATTAGATTATTTACAAAATAAAATATCCTTTGAAATTGGAGATGAAGAAAACGCAAAAAGAGTATTAGAATCTATATTTTCGCTTGAAAATGGACAATATGATAAAGAATATGTAAAGCAAAAACTATTCAATATTTTCGAAAAACATTATCCATTTGAAAAAGGATCGGATAATTATTTATTTCGAGATTCAATTACATACTTGGATTATATTGAGAGATAAAAGCCAGGAAATAATAGCAGTTACAATAAATTAAGGTATTTGTTGGAATTTAAAGAGGATTTTATACTTATTTAGTGTTGAACAAAAATGAATTTTAATTAAATCCTAAATCTCGTATAGCGTCAGAGCGTTAGCGACATTATAAAAAGATGGCAGAAAAACTTTTCTCTTCAGAAGATGCAATGCAAAAATGGCTGAGTAACAAACTTAAATCGGGTATATCACTTGCTGATATTATTGTTGGAATTGATGAATTCAAAGAACAAAATTTCACAGATATTATTGAAATTAAACTCCATAAAAGTTTTATCCATTGCTTGAATTCATTTTATTTAACAAAAATTATTTCTGAAAATGAAAATATTTCTTTGAAAGAGGGAGATGTTCTTAAACCAGATTTTTTATTATATGCTCCAGAAACGGAAAGTATTATTATTTTAGAATTAAAAAACCTAGCAAGTCCATCAAGGCAATCAGGAACAGAAGTAAGTGCATATGCTAGCGAAATTAAATCTTATATTCCATTTATTTCTGATGGCGACTTAATCAATGTTATTATTTCTCCAATTTGGACAACACTCATTAAACATTATGTCCTGCATGAACTGTTTTGGCTCCAGAGAAATATCATATGTTTAGAACCAATAAAAGTTGGAGGAGATATTTTTTTAAAAATACTCGACATAAAAAATCTAATAGATAATCAAATTAGTTTAAGATTATCTGAGAAACATTTAGGTGGTTATCAGTTATGCTTGTATAATTATTCAAAATCAAATTTTGAACCTTATATTGAACAGATGAAATCTGCATTATCATCAATGGCAGCAAAAGGGAATTCTCAAAAAAATCATGGATTTGCTTTCCTTTGGGAAGATAATTGGGAATTGAGTCGGGCGCCATATAGTATAACGATGCTAAACTTTGCACCTTTCCATTCATTAGAAAGATTTTTCCATAATGAAAATTTTGTCCCTAATAAAATGACTGAAAAATTGGTCACTATAATAAAAGAATATGCTCCCGAAGGCCATGGAGAATCATTAGAACAAATAACCGAAGCTGGAATCTTTTTTTTAAAAAACTTCTCAACACCAAGAGTAGAAGGCTTTACAACATGGAAACCTTTAAGAGATATAATAAATTCTCGAGCAACTCTTGTCTCATTTAGAGCTTGGGGTATTTTTGAAGAATTATTGAGTGAAAAAATTCAAAAAGAATATCAAAATGGTAATTTAAATATTTCTTATGATAATCCTGATTTGGGTTTAAAACTCATCGATGAGATGATAGATGATGAATATGAATTTTATGACCTCTCATATTATGATTATGATGAAAATCAATTAGCAGAATATTTTAAAAGAAATTTGCCAGAAATAGAATAAATATATTACCACTAATAGCCATTACAAGAGATTTAGGTATTGGTTTGATTGAAAAATGGTTTTATAGTTGGAAAACCAGTCATTAATCGAAAATATAGGCTTCCTTAATCCGTTACATAGCCAAGGTTTGTGACCTTGGTGTTCAGATAAGGACGGACATAACAAATCGTAATCAACATTAAAACATAAAATGAAATATGATATTAACTCTATTTATCATTTCTTCTGTAATTATTAGTTTTCTAATTGTTTACAAACAATTAATAGAAAAGAAAAAATATCACAGCACTACTTATCTATCTAACTTACAACATATTTCTTCCTTTTTCAACACAATCCAAAAATTTGATGACTACGTTACTTGGATTCAACGCGACCAAATAAAAACACAGTTTTCTGCTGTTGGGCAATACTTTAAAAACAAATCTAATTTTTACAACAAGGAAGAAAATGTAAAAAAATTTAATGATATTTTTCAGGACTTTGATAACTACATTGTAAACTACAACAACAATTATATCCAAACTCAAAAAGAAAAACTAAACCTATATTTTGACGATATTGAAGGTAAAAAATTAGATGACCAACAAAGAACTGCAATAATAACTGACGAATATTCAAACTTAATAATTGCCGGAGCAGGTTCAGGCAAAACACTAACAATTCTTGGAAAAGTAAAATATCTAATAGAACAGAAAAATGTAAAACCTGAAAACATTTTACTTTTATCATTTACTAAAAAAACGGTCGATGAATTAAATGAACGTCTAAAAGACATTGGACTTAGTACAAGGGCAAATACTTTCCATAAACTTGGTTATGATACGATAAAAAAATACCACACAACTCTTCCATCTGTAACAAACGAAAACACTTTACGAAAAGTAGTCAAAGAGTATCTGGAAAAAGAAATTTTTAACGATGCAGAAGCATTGGAAGCATATATCATATATGTTGCGTGTTATATGAATATCCCAGAAGAACACGAAAGCTTCGATTCGCTTGGTAAGAAATTAGATACTGAAAAAGGTATTGATTTTCACACTTTAAAATCTAAATGCGAACCTGAAGAATTAAATAAAGTGGCAAAAAGATCACTTGACACAATACAAGGTGAAAAAGTAAAAAGTGTTGAAGAACTTACTATAGCAAATTTCTTGTATTTAAACGGTATTGAGTATGAATATGAGAAACCTTATCCTTTTGGGAATACATTGTATCGACCTGATTTTTATCTAAAACATTATGACATTTATTTAGAACATTTTGGCGTTGATGAAAATAATGGTGCAAAATGGCTTACGCCATTTAATGAAAAAAAATATGTAGAGGAAATGGAGTTAAAAAGAGAAACTCACAAAATTAACAATACCAAACTTTTAGAAACATACTCCTACTACAATCGCAACAATATTTTGTTTGATAAACTAAAAGAATTGTTGAAAAACGAAAATGTAATTTTCAAACCAAGAGACACCAAAAGTATTTTCACAAAAGTTACAGACAACGACAAGAATTTTGGAAAAGAAATTACAAAACTTATTGAAACATTTATCAATCTTAGCAAATCAAGACAATTAAACTATGATTCAATTACAAACTTGTTTTTAGACAAAAACAAAGCAAGAAGTGAATTTATGCTTGAAAGACAAGAGGTTTTCTTAAAATTTTCAATTCAAATTCTAAAAAAATACAACTATACACTTAAGGAGTTAAGTGAAATTGATTTCAATGATATGATAAACGAGGCAACTGATCTCATAAGAAAAAACAAACCTCAATACACTTATCAACATATTATCATTGACGAATATCAAGACATCTCTTATTCACGATTTAATTTAATCAAAGAGATTCGAGAATCATCAGGTGCGAGACTAATCTGTGTTGGAGATGATTGGCAATCAATTTACCGTTTTGCTGGTAGTGATATTTCGTTGTTTAGCAATTTTGAAAAATATGTTGGTAAACATGAGCAGTTATTTATTGAACAAACATATCGCAATTCACAATCACTTATTGATATAACTTCTAAATATATTCAAAAGAATAAAAAACAAATCCAAAAGAATCCAAAATCTAAAAAAGAACCTTTGGAAAACCCAATCAAGTTTGTTTATTATTCATCAGATAATGCCGAAGATGTTTTCATAAAAGAAATTCAAACCCTAATAGACAAAAATGACAACAAGTCTATTTTGGTTTTAGGACGTCATAGTTTCGATATAAATGAATTTATCAAACTCACACCAAACAGCAAAATAAAGTATAACGAGCGTAACGATAAATTAGAAATAAAAGGCTTTAATAACATCGATGTCAAATACATAACCGTACACAAATCAAAGGGTTTAGAAGCGGACAATGTAATTGTGTTAAACCTAAAAAATCACTTACTTGGTTTTCCGAACAAAATGACAGATGACCCGATGTTGTCCTTATTACTAAGTGATGATGAAGAATATCGTTTTGCAGAAGAACGAAGATTGTTTTATGTGGCACTAACCAGAACGAAAAACAAAGCTGTATTACTTATTCCGACTGAAGTTTCTTTATTTGCTGAAGAATTAATAATAGACAACAACTTTTTATTTACTGAAAACAATAAAAAAGTAAGTAAAACAAATTGTCCATACTGTCAAACAGGGCATCTTATAATTAGACACAACTCAATTAAAAACAGTCAATTTTTAGGTTGTTCACATTATCCTAGTTGTAAACAAACATTTAATAATCTAGAAATTTTAGAGAACACAATACTTTGTCCAAGTTGCAAAAGTGGTTTTATGACAAAAAGAAGTGGAAAATTTAGCACTTTTTTAGGTTGTACAAATTACCCTAAATGCACAAGCACAATAAATATACAATGATAATACCAAAACATTAATATCCTTCATTATTGCTTTTCCTTAAAATTAGATGGGAGACTAACCTAAAAAAATCAATACTATGGCGGAGATACTAAAAGCAAACTGTAAAATTTGCAATTACAAGACAAGTTTTAAATATGGCGGAGGAAAATTCGATTTCCAAACATATAATCCAGTACCAGTGTATGATAAAACTACGGAAGAATTAACAAGTGTAAATTACATGTTAGAAAAGGATAATCCAGATTACATTTTTTACACAGATGAACAGCTAAAAGGAGACAATGAAGGAAAATATATTTTTCAAAATTTCGATTTGAAGTTGAATCAGGTAAATAACTATTGTCCTAAATGCAAGAATTACAGCTTGGATTTTAGGAGTTATATGTTTTGTTAACAAGCAAATTAACTTCATTAAAAAATAAAGTACTTTACCTCCTTTCCCTAAAAAAACAAAATTCTAACCTTTAAACACATATAATAGTTCACGAAACAATAGGAGCCTACCAATGAAAGGATACACCAAAGAAAACATACTAAACAAACTCATTGAATCTTGCTTAACTTTCGATGCAAAGCTTTTTATGCCCTATTTACAATCTGAAATAGTTATTACTGATGCTACAGATAAAAGAAAATTCTATGGTTTTTTTGAAAAGATGCTGATTACCGCTAAGTCTAATTCAGTTGAGCCAATGAATTTTAAAATTGAAATACCAGATTGGGAGGATGAAGAAGATACGAAACATTATAATTTATACGATAGTGTACACAAGCATTCAAGACTGAGTTTAAGAGTAAGAGAATCTGAGAATTCTATTTACATTGAAACGATGCCATTTTAAATTTTTCTTAATCAATACACTCTACTACTACAAGGTTCAACACTATCAAATTGAGCCTTTTTTTATTTCCAAAATTTTTTTTATTTTTTTTTGGGATTGAATAAATGAACTAACAAACAGGTCAACCCTCACTTGCTTCAAATTTTGGGATATACCCGCCCAGTGATATTTGGATATTTAAAAAAGTACAATCCAAATTATTGCTGATTTTAATTCAATTAAATTATTAATACTATGGTAACAATTATTGATTACAAGGCATTCCAAAAAGAAAACGGAGAAAAATTTTATTCACTTGTTGTTCAAGGTGGAGTTGAAGCTGTTAAGAGTAAAGAAAGTGGCAGAACTTATCTTACTGCAAAAACCACAAATCTTGCGTGTACATTTAACGAAATTACATGTAAGTCATTAATTGGTACTCAACTTCCTGGACAGATTAGAAAAGTAGAAGTTGAACCATACGACTACACTGATCGTGAAACAGGCGAGATTGTAGAAATGACTCATCGTTATGAGTATTTATCCGATGAAGACGCTATCATTAATGATAATGTTATTAAACCACAAGAGGTGTACTAAAACAGCTCAAAAACAGACAATATAATTAAGGAACTTCAGCAATGAGGTTCCTTTTTTTTTATCCAAAGAATTTTAAAAACACCTAATTCAAATTTTAAAAAGTAAAATTATGAAATTACAAAAAGCACAAAGACATCAAGTAAAATTAAGAATTGGATTATCAGGTCCGAGTGGGTTTGGTAAAACCTATTCAGCCTTATTAATGGCGTATGGAATGACCAACGACTGGGGGAAAATTGCTTTGATAGACACAGAGAACAACTCTGCAAGTCTTTATTCCCACTTGGGAAATTTCAATGTATTGCCATTAGGCGAACCTTTTACACCTGAACGCTATATTAAAGCCATTCAAGTATGTGAAGAAGCTGATATTTCTGTGATAATCATTGATAGTATCAGCCACGAGTGGCAATCAAAAGGTGGATGTTTAGAAATACACGAACAATTAGGCGGACGTTTTCAGGATTGGAGTAAAGTTACACCACGGCATAACGCCTTTGTAGATGCCATTATTCTATCTAAATGTCACATCATTACTACTAGTAGAAGAAAGGTAGATTATAGCGTCGATAAAGGTTCTGATGGCAAAACCAAAGTGAGTAAACTAGGAATGAAAGAAGTTACTCGCGAAGGGTATGAGTATGAGCTTACAGTAAATTTTGAATTTTTAAATGACAATCATCTCGTTTCTGCTTCCAAAGACCGTACTGGATTATTTGCAGGAAAACCTGAGTTCATCATCAATTCTGCTACAGGAAAACGCTTAATCGAATGGAGCAATGACGGAATTTCTTTAGATGAAATTAAAAATGAAATCAATTCAAGTACAACTGATGAGAGTTTAAAAACAATTTATGCTCAATATCCACATTTAAGCAAGGAACTTTATCCACTAATTGTTGCACGTAAAGAAGCTTTAGAAAGCCTTAACAATCAAATTATCCCAAACGAACAAATTATCCAAGAATCTAATCCACAAGAAAATGAATTTAGTATTAAATAGTCCAATCCATCAAGTAATTGACGAGGAAGAAATCATAGTATTTCCAAAAAGGAACTTTATCGAGGCAAATACGGTACAAGTAGATTTGGATCATCTCAAATCGGAATGTATTATTCCGGTATTTGCTAAAGACAATGAATCAACTATTAGTCATTATGAATTTATTGAAAGCACTAAAGAAGTTGTCGAAGAAATTTTAGATTATAAAGGTGTTTTAAAGCCTGAAATAAGGGTAAGTCATCAAATTAAGGGTAGAATTCCCTCAGCCGTTGGGAAACCTGCAAAAGAACTTTTAGAGCACGAAAAGACATTGTATTATGAACGTATGGCTTTTGTAATTGAAGTTCCAGAAATCAGTGAAATCATCAATGGCAATAAACTAAATTTGACAATTGGTGGTGTTAGAAGCTACAATCAGGAAAATCTTTTTAGTAAAAAATCGATAGAGAAATTTAAAGTCTTCATAGGTTTCCAAAACACAGTTTGCACAAACTTATGCATTTCTACGGATGGACTAAAACAAGATATTCGTGTATCTTCAGTTTTAGAATTAAAAGCTAAAATCTATGAATTGATAAATAGCTATGATAAAAAGAAACATCTCCAACAAATGAACGAGATGAGTTGTTTTTCCATAACTGAACCAGAATTTGCCCACCTAATTGGAAAAATGAAATTATACTCCTTCTTAGATAAAGAAACTAAAGCCAATCTATTTAATCTAAACATCAATGATAATCAAATTAATTCAATTATTAAAGATTATCATTTAGATCCAAACTTTGCAAGATTTGAAAATGGGAATATAAACTTATGGAGATTGTATAACCTGTTTACAGAAGCAGCTAAGAGCGCTTACATTGATACCAATTTTGAAAAGAATGTAAATGCATACGAGTTTATCAATTACCTCGCAAATTCAATTAAAAACGATAAGAGTAACTGGTTCCTTCATAATTATAATCATAGCATTTAGGCTATTAAACAATACCAATTTGTCCTTTTAAAAAATCAAAATTTAATTAAAAAAATGACAAAAAAAGAGTTGGCTGAGCTGTTAAAATACAGTTCTCCAAGAGAAATCTATGTAATTACGTGGAATAACATCCTGAAAAGACTGTTTTGTCCATTTGAAGTACAGGTTGTACAAGACATTGGCAAGCTTAAAACTGGACAATTTGTATTTGTAGATGAAATTAAAGTCACAATTGAGTTAAAAACCGTTTATATAATTAATAATGAAGCCTACTATTACTATCATTTTGATATTCTAGTATAAATAGGCAAAGGAGTTATACTTTTTTGTTATCCAATCTTTTGAAACTGCCTCTCCTACATCAAAAAGCAATTGAAAATGTTAGCATTGCTAGCGGATGATTGTGCAAAACTTGTACTTTCATCCGTTTTTTCTAAATTAAATTTACTTTCTGTAATTATTTTACGCTTTTACCGAAAATAAGTAGGAAAATATTTGGTAAATCAGATATTTATGCTTATCTTTGTGATTGTTACAATTTTGACTTTTAAGTGTGTCAAAATCTTCTAAAAATTTCAAAAAATCTACAAAAATATCCATCACTTAATATTAACTCTTGGTAGCTTAGTCTGACTAAACAGACTCCTTTGATTATCTGAAATCAAAAAAAATATTAAGCAAGAGTATAAGCATATTGTAATTTAAATCAATTTCAAAATTTAAATTATAAACAATGGAAAGACTTTATTATTCTAGTTCTTATCAATCCTATTATTACCCACCTACCCTCAATTATGTTACTACAAGTTTAGAAGCTAATCAAGCCCAAGAAAACACAGTAAATACAGTGGCTAACAACGTTTTTTATTCTGAAAATTTAGATGAAATTCATGCCACTTATCCGCTATTTTTTCAAAATGCTACGACAATAAATATTCCTAAGAATATAAAACGTCATATTGAAAAGAAGATTCCAAAAAGGTATTTAAACAAAATCGACAAAAACAAAAAGTATGCTGTTGAAAATTGCTTGCTATTCAGTAGTAATTTAACGTCAACTCTTTTTTCTGAAGACAGATGGAAATCGCTATCATCAAAAATATTAGATGAGCAATTCAGAAAAGGTAAGGACAACACATTTATCTATAATCATATTGTTCAAGCTTTAAAATATAAATCGAGTACTACTGATTCAGTAATTCAAACTAAGAAAAATAAGTTAGGCACCGACACATATCAAGAGGGAATAACTTGTAAATCATATTCTTTTACAGATACCTTTTCTAACAATAACTTAGTAAAATACACAATTACAAATCCTGAAATTATTGCTAAAAGAGATAAATTCATTTACAGTCAAATTGCAAAAGCTACTGATAATATAATAGCAACTAATTTACTGAAATTATATCCTAGAATAGATTTACCTAATGAAAGTGAATTAAAAATTGAAGCAAATAGATTGATTAAAGGAAAATACAGAACGAAAAAGGGAAAATTACTAACCAAATTAAACAATCACTCCAAAGATTATTTCAAAGACGCCTCACAAAGAAGTTTTGTTGAGGAAAATATTAAATCATTTAAGTTTTACACGGATATCAGCTATATGATACCCATAATAGGTGATTATAAATCTGGAGGAAGAGTGGTTGATTCATTTTCTTTGATGGCAAGTTGGATTAGAAAACTAATTAAGATTGATAATGAACCAATAGTAGAAGTTGATTTTAAAGCATTGCATCCAAATATTGCAATGTCAATTTATAGCGGTTCAAAAAAATTTCTAACACATCAACAAGTTTCTGAAGATAGTGGAATTGATATTAAAAAAGTAAAAATTGAACACCTTTCATTTTTTAATGAAACACTAGCCGGCATGAAACGAAGTCCATTATACCAATTTTATAAAGAATCAGATCATTTAATGATTAAAAATATTGAGATCGAGAAACATAATAGTAAATTCAAACACAGGGTTACTTCAATGAGAATGTTTGCAAAAGAGGTTGAAATCATGAAAGAAAGTATCGGAAGACTAAATACAATGGGGATCTATGTTGGTTATATTTATGATGCTCTATTCTGTAAGGAAAGTGAAAAGGAAATAGTTAAAAAAATAATGAATGAGGTTGTATTAGAACTTGGAGTTTATACTATCGCAGATTAATAAATAGAAAAGAAGATGAAAATGGAAAACACAAATTATATAATATATAAAGCGCAAAATATAATAACAGGAGAATGTTACATTGGTGCCACAACAAAATCTATTGAAGAAAGAAAACAAGATCATTTACAAAAAGCTAATTCAGGAAGCAGTCAAAAATTTCACGATGCAATTACTACTTCTGGCGCAGGTAACTTTGTCTGGGAACAGCTCGATACAGCCTCAAATCCGAACGAATTAGCTGAAAAGGAAACTAAGTACATTTATGATTTTAAAGCGCAAGAGGAAGGCTATAACAGTGATTGTGGCGGAGGCTTTCAAAAGCTAGTGTATCAATACAATGAAAATGGAATTCTTATTGAAACATATAACAATTTAACCGAAATTAAAGAAACATTAGGAATAGACAAACAGAGAATTTCAAGTGCCTGTTTAAATTCCAAGATGTATGATGGCTTTTTCTGGTCTTATAGACAATTAGAAAAGATAATTCCAAAAACAGATTTCCGATTAAAAGCTGTAAATCAATATTCATTAAATCAAGAATTCATTGAAAATTTTAAATCAGCTTCAGAAGCATCAAGAAAAACTGGAATATCCAAAAGTTGCATTACTAAATGTTGTCGAAATGAACGCAAAAGTTCAGGAGGATATATTTGGAATTATTTATAAAAATCAAGACAGCTCAAAAGGCTGTCTTTATTGATTATTCTTAACAAGAATTATAACTAGATATCGATACCACTATTTAGAATTATTTATGGAACCATAAACATTTTAGCTCTTAACTTTAGTAAAAATTCTAATTCATTCAACCTTTTCGTTTTGATAAATTTCATAATTTTTCAACTTATGACTATTTAGAATAGCATTAATTTTTTTTGTAATTGTTGGTGTAGTAACTTTTTCCTTATCGTGCTTATCAATTGATAAATTTGAAATATTAAGCTGAAACTCCGAAATATTCATATTTTTTTTATCCGGAAACTCAAACTCAATAACACAAGTACCATCACAACCTAATTTATCAAATCTATATTTAAACTTTATTGCCTTCAATTGAACGAATTCATGATTCTCTTTTTGAGTTATAAAAATATGATCTTGAAGTTTTTTACCTTTTAAACTCAAATTATTTACATTATTCAAAAATTCTTTTAATTTTTCAGGTAATACTTTAGAAACACTACTGTCGGGTAGTATATCAATATCTGTAATTTCTTCAAATAGCATTGTGTTTTTGAAGTCCTGTGCAAAAGAATAAAAAAAATTAAACCTATTTACATTATTAAAATTACCAAACAATATTCTACTTATTTCTTTACCTCTTTTGAAATAATTTTTCTCTTTTAGTTTTTCCTCATAATCTTCTATTGCAAAATCAATAACTTTTTCAGAATCTTTTGATGTAAATGTTTTAGTTCCAATAAGCCTATCATCGACTTTTTTTAAATTTAATGAAGCTTTGTGATAAGATTCTCTACTTGACCACCCTTTAACATTAGAAGTAGTTTTAATTGTTACATCAAGATTTATCTCATTATTAGTAATAGTCATGTTTGGAGTACCATACACTTCATAATTAGGAGAATAAGTAAGCTTTTCTAATAGAATTTCTTTTATTTTTAAATCTAGACACAAATCTGCTAAATCTATATCCCCATCTATTGGAATAATTACTGATTTAACTTTTTCTTTTTCTTCTTTTTCAGTGTTTTGCTCATTTAAATAATTGAACTCATCCGGAGAAAGTAAAAGGGACATATATATTGGAAACGAAGCGTTTTTATCAGAATTTTGAGTTATTATACCTTTACTTTTTAATAATCTATTAATGTGAGTCGTTGTTAAAAATGAATTAGACAACAAATCTCTTAACTCTGTACCATTTGGAAGTATGTTATTCATTATTTCTAAAATCTATGTTATGTTTGACTACTTTAATTTGACTACTAAAATTTTCATCAATTCCATTTAATGCTAATACTTTCTCAATAATTTGTTCATGCTCAAATTTATTAAAATTGGGGAATGAAAATATTGTTGAATTTGTTGTTTGTAAAGTATTTAAGTTTTTTGCTAAGTTAATTAAACTCATAAAGTTTTCTTCAGAAAAACTATCTTTAATTAACAAGAATAAATACTTATCCCCCTTATCTTCAATCCTTAATGGGATTATATTTGAATTTAAATATAACAATGGTAATTTACTGCCGTAACCTAAATTACTACTCGACAGATTAAAACCAGTTTTAGGATATATAAAGTCTACTTTTTCAAAAGTTTTTTTAATATGCAAAAGATTATTGTAAAGAAATTCAAAAATATCATTATCAACTACTAAAACTTTATCATAAATTTCGTTTTCAAGAGTTGTCAATTTACTACTTATTCTTGCTCTGATATTCCATTCATCATCTTCCTTTTTACCTTTATTTGAAAGCCAAAAAATAATCCCAATATAATCTGTACTTTTAACTCCCTCAGCTATCTTAGATTGGTTGATTGTAGAACTCAATGGATGCTTTTTAAAACAATTTATAGTGAAAACTAACTCTTTAAAATATTCTTGGAATTTAGTATCAAATGATGTTAGTGTCGGATAATGGTCAATTGTATGTTTAATTGAAATGATTCCAACTTCTAAATTATCATCTTTTAAATTATTTTTACCATAAACAATCGCATCAGCTCCATGTGTGATTCTATTACTAGAAGTAGATATAATATGTTTTTTATTGTAAACACATTCAATTTTTTTATTAGTCTGAATATTAGAATATCCAATAATATCTCTTAAAAATTTTTCAACAATTTCTTCTCCGTGTTCACCACTCCTTTTTGATGTTTCTCCCATTCTTTATGTTAATTTAATTATTCTCTACAATTGCTAATTTCTTCCCAATCAAACTGTACAACTTCTAAACCATTGCATCAATAGATTTATCAAATTTGAAATTTCACTCTAATCTTTTTACTGGCTTTTACATTTTTTATATTTAGTAGTGATATTTCAATAAATTCACTCTCATATTGTTATTCTTTTTAAACTTTTTATTTCTAACTACACTTTAGAATTTAAAAAGTGACTTTTAAAAACTTCTCATTTAGAGGAAAGGATTTCTTTGTTTTGAGATTCTTAATATTTAAAAACTACTGAATTTGAAAAAGCTACATCAACATTGATTTATTTTATAAAACTAATAAATTAATTCCGTTAGTAAGAATTATTTGACCCAGAAAGTGTGGTAAGTTACTTCTTTTTGCTGTTGTCTTTAATTATTTCTCCTACAACTGACTTACTGACCTTAAATTCAGTGTTTTTTAACTCTGCTTCAATCTGCCTTACTGATAAACCTTTACTTTTTAGTTCTAGAACTTTATCAATAATTGCGGCATTGTCTTTTTTAACATTTTGAACTTTACTATTTCTTTCTCCAGTTTCTTTAAAAATTAAATCTTTATTCATTTCTAAAACATAACTTTTAGATTTATGAGAACTATCTAAAAAATTAGCTTTCAATACCCATAAATCTTTATAATTATCTTTATAACTATTCGGTCTGAGTTCTATAACAGACCTCATTTTAGCTTCAAATGCTTGTGAGCCTATTATACTGTCTTTACTTGGGCTATTCTTTTGAGTATTCTTACCAATGTGATGCAAAAACAAAATTAAACAACTGTGTTTCTTAGCAAGTTTATCATATTCATTTAAAAACTGCCTTACTTGGGTATTGGCATTAATCTCTTTGGCAAATACATCTGAAAAAGCATCTATAACAATTAGATCACAAGGCTCTTCTTCTAAACTCAATACCAATATATCTAGCAGGTTTTCAGTATCAAAAATGAATTTTAAATTCTTCAATAGTGAAAAATCCAAATTTTCATCTTGTCCTTTTAAAAATTGAATTTGCTTTCTAATAGCAGCACTTACTGAATTAGAATCATCTTCCGTGCTAACATAAATGACCTTATTGCTTTTACAATTTAATTTACAGCCAATAAAAGTTTCGTTTTTTAAAACGATACTTAAGCTCAACTGTCTAAGAAAAGTTGATTTACCACTATCAGAAGTACCTACTAAAGATGCTAATCCAACTTTTTGAAAAAATGGATCTAGTAATTTTGGTACATCGTCAATTTCTAGATTGTACAATTCAAATGCATCATACATCCCTTTGTAACCATCAATAGTTTTATTGGTAGTGGAAGTATTTGTATTAGTGGCAGAAGTCTTTTCTGAAGATCCAAACAAGCTTTTAAATTCATTACTAATATCATCAGGTAAAGGAATAAATTTCATATAAAAACTTTGATAGTAAAAAATTAAAAACACATAACATACATTATGTCCTATGTAATATATTATATAAGGACAGGACAATATAAAATATTATTATTAATTTTAAACAACAAACAACATGAAAAGGTATACTTTTAGGCATACAAAGATTCTGAAACCTTATAAAGTGCCGTTATTGCTAAGTCCATTATCACAGGTTCGAGTCCTGTTCCCGCTACTAGAAAAGCTTCATAGAAATATGAAGCTTTTTTTATGGCTTGTCTTGCCTTAAAAATATGGTTGATAAATTTTATAAAAAAAAAACCTCAAGAGCATTTATACTCTTGAGGTAAAAAATAAAAACCAAACTAATTATTTTTTTAACCAAACTTATATGTTTAGATCTCTCAAGATCTTAAACAGTCCCAATTTTTATTGTAATGGATCAAAAGTTGAAGTACCTCCTGACCATCCTGAAGTTTGTCCTAAATAAAGTGCAGTATTAAGAGCATTAGCAGGTAATCCAAAGAAATAGTATTGATTATACCAAGTAAACGTCCAAGGTATTGTTGCAGATGCTTCTATATTATCTTTAACAACTACTTTTAAGTAATTAGTATAAAAATAATCTACATACTGATCATAAGTTGTAATACCTGCCGGATAAGTCGCCGGATTTCTATCAGCTACCGGAGCAACTCCGTTTACTGGTAAAAATGGATCTGCATTACCTACATAATTAGCTCCATTCTTTTGTGCAATAAAAAACAAGCCTTGACGTCTCATTCCATGTATAGGAGTTTGATTTAAACGAGTACAAGTTCCAAAGTCATCATTAAAAAGCATCCAACGTCTTAAATCCCAAAAACGTTTACTTTCATAGGCAAGTTCTACTTTTCTCTCGTTAATTGCCGCAGCAAAGTGCTGATCTCTGGTGATTACATTATCTAAACCAAAGGTACCTCCATTACTCTCTATACCAGCTCTCTCTCTAACTTTTGCAATCAAAGCTTTACCTTCTGCTAATTTATTAACCCCAATAGCCGATTCTGCTAAATTCAACAAAACCTCTGCAAAACGCATTTCCATATAATCTGTACCGCTATATTGAAAATTAGTTGCATTACTTGCTTTTGGATTAACCCCTTTTCTCACATATACATTAGTATTAACTGTTCCTAAAGTTTCTGTAAAGCCAGTAGGTAATACTGTAGCATTAGCTGGAGCCGTTTTATGCCAATAATAAGTAAACTGTTTAAAATTAGCATCTTCAGCATAAGCCCATGGTGCTCCATTGTAAACAAATGATTTATAAAATCGAGGATCTCTGTTTTTATAAAAAGTTTGTAAACTATATGGATAGGTTGTTGAAACACCTGGTGCTTTACCATCTTTCATTGGGAAAGCGTCCATAATTTGTTTAGTAGCACCTATAGCCCCTGATCCTCCTAAAGTCTTAGAACGACAAGCTTTTTCCCAACCATTATTTCTCAAGACATTAGAAGAAGTGGTATTATTAAAGCCATAAACAATTACTGCCTCAGGATTACCCGCTTCTGCAAACCACATATTTTCCCATGCAGCACCATTAGCAAAACCTCCTGTATTGTATAACCCAAAACCATTTTGTTCTAACAAAGCTTTTGCCTCAGTATTAGCATCATAAGCACGTTGCCAACGACTAACATCATCGGTACGATTAAATTGTGGACTTGCCCAAGTCAATAATACACGTCCTTTCATTGCAGCTGCTGCACCGCTGGTAATTCTTCCCCATTCTGTAGCATCCCATTTCCCTGGCAATAAATTTTTTGCCATATCTAGATCAGCCACAATCTGTTCGATACAAGCTGAAGTAGAACTTCTGGGCGTCTTAATATCCTGATTACCACCAATAGAACTCTGAGCAGTCAAAACCAATGGAACTCCACCGTAAATCCTTACTAAATCAAAATATTGCCAGGCTCTCCAAAAATACATCTGCCCTTTTAATGGGTTTTTATCGGCTTCAGCCATTCCATACTTGTCAATATTGTCTAAAAACAAATTAATTTGTCTCAATCGGGTATAAACCGTATTGGCAATACTTGAATTGATAGGAGGACCTATATAAGTCAGACAGTTTGCATCGGTATTAGTCCCCGGTTTTGCCCAAAACTTATTCCAGTTTACCTCACCAGGCAATTCGTCCGTAGTTTGACAAAAATCATCACTATTTACTGCTAAATCATATGTAAAAACAGCTGTATTATTAGCTGGTAAAATTGATTTATAGATGTAATCCACATAAGCTTTCCCTAAAATTGGTTCCTGATAAACCTGCTCATTAACCCCTGTTAAATCTTCCTTTTCAGCAAGAAAGTCATCACTACAGCTCCCTAAAAACATTGTTAGTAAGGCTCCCAATACTATATTTATTTTTATATTTTTCATTGTCATTAATTTAATTTGTTCTTAATTAGAAAGCCAGATTAAGTCCCAAAGAATACGTTTTTAAAACTGGATAGATGTCATAAGCTCCATTCGGATTTTTATAATTAAAAGGATTATATAAAATGAATGGATTTAAAGCTGTTAGATTTAATCTACAACTACTAATCCCTAATGCTTTAGCATATTTCTCAGGCATTGCATATCCTAAATTAATATTACGCATTTGGATGCTGGTAGCCGAACGTTGCCAGAATCTAGAGGTAGGCGCCAAATTAAGTGCCTCATTATATGGATTCGGCATGGTACCATTAGGATTTAGTACTGGATCAAAAATATCGTTCCAAATAGAAGGTCTATTATCTATACCATCATTGATAGCTGACTTCATTGACTTTCTGGTTTGGCTATCAACCTCGTTCCAACCACCTTCAAAAGAAGCCGTTACAACTGCTGCCAAAGTAATATTTTTATAACCCAATTTTAAAGTTGTACCCATACCATATTTAGTACCTTGTCTTTTTGCTAATTGAATTTGATCCCATTCATCCACAATTCCATCGGCAGGCGCAAATTCACCAGTAGTAGTATTCATTGGACCACGAATATCAGCATACGACAAGGAACCTGGTCTAAGGTCCGCTGCTTTAACCCCCATAACAGATATAATGTTATATTTAGCTACATAAGCATTAATATCCTCTTGTGATTTTAACATCCCAACATAATCATAACCCCATACTCCCTGATCTGAAGGTCCTGGCTTAACTCCCCAAGGTTTTAGAACTTCAATTGGATTAAAGTCCCCAACAATCATGTTGTCATTTCCCCAACCAAAATTCACATCAAGACCATACTTAAAGTCTTTTCCAATTCTATCGTTCCAACCTAAAGCAAATTCATAGCCGTAATTATCTCTTTTTCCATAATTTTCAGAAGCTACTGATCCTCCAACTGTAAATGGAACATTAGCAGTTTTACTCATCAGGATATCTGTTGCAACATTATAATAACTTTCAGCAGTTAAAGACAATCTATTATTTAAAAATTTTGCATCAACACCAAAGTTAGTTTTCAACTCATCTGACCATGTCGCATCTCTGTTAGGCGTTACCTCCATTTTTAGACCGGTAGTAGCATTACCATTCCCTACGACTATACCTTGTCCAACCTGATAGGTAAAACGTTGTCTCCATTGCCAAGGTCTTGTTCCATCACTACCTAACTTACCTATAGAATATCTAAGTTTTAAGAAATCAATAACACGTGACTTAAAAAAGTTTTCTTTCGAAATAACCCAACCTGCTGATAAAGAGTAAAATTTACCCCAATAGTTTTCAGGTGCAAATCGGGTAGAAGCATCACTTCTGAACAAAAATTCTGCTAAATACTTTTCTCCATAAGAATAATTCATACGTCCAACATAACCTAATGAACCAGATTCAGATCCAGAAGTAGCTCCATCTACAGCTCCAAATGCTGTACTAGACTGACCGTTAGTAGTTAACAATGGATCATCTTTATAAAATTCTTCTTTAGTACTAAAAGCCTCCCCTTTTTCAACAGAAAACAAAGCTGAAACAGAATGTTTTCCAAAATCACGATTATACGATAAATTTAAGTTAGATTGCTGCGATTGATTTCTGGAATTCCCCCAACCAATTCTGTTTCCGTTATTATAAGTATTGGCTTTTGAAATAGCCAGATTTGCTGAAGGATCAAAAATATGTCCATTTGTTCCTGTTCCGACAAATTGGTAAATAGTGAATTTAGTCCCCACATAAGCTGATCTGTTATAAGAAACATTTCGAGCATAAGAGGCTCTGGCTGACAATCCTTTTATAAAAGGTACTTTATATTCAACATTCAAATTAACCGATAGATTATTTCCTCTATTAGAAGAGACATTACCCAAACGATTAATTTCACCAAAGTGATATTGGGATTCATTTGCAGTATTTAACCTTTGAACAGGCAAACCATTAATATACTGTGGTAAAAAAGGAGAGGCATTCAACAATCTTCTATAATCGTTTTCCTCATTAGTACCTCCGTTTCTACTGTTTGTACTAGAATCGTCATTAAAATAACCCGAAATTTGAATTCCAGCTTTAAAATTATCCGAAACATTAAAATTTGCTCCTGATCTAAAGTTCCATTTGTCGTATTTAATATTACTCAAATTCCCTCCTTGAGTATAATAAGAACCTCCTGCAAAAAAAGTAGCATTATCAGTACCTCCTGAAACATTCAGGGTATGTTTTTGATTAGAAGATGCCTTCCATTCATCATCTAACTGATCATAATGCAAAGTCTTAAAATAGTCCAATTCATCTTGTGAAAAGAAATACTGAGCAGAATTAACAGGTCTATTATAGCCATTAGGACCATTCATAATGTTATAATACATAGCATAATCGTAAGCACTTAACATCTTTGTTCTATAACTCTCGTCTTCAATACCATAAGAACCTGTATAAGTAAATTTAGCCGGTCCTTTTTTACCTCTTTTTGTAGTTACAATAACAACTCCATTAGCTGATCTGGAACCGTAAATTGCGGCGGCTGCATCTTTAAGGAATGTTAAACTCTCTACCTCTGAAACATCCAGATTATCAAACTGAGTAGAATCGTTTGAACCATCTCCCGCTACCTGTAACACTCCATCAATTACATACAAAGGATTTGTTGTTCCTCCATCTTTTGACAGCGAAACAGATCTTCGCATATTAATAGAGGCTGGCTTTCCTGGTCTGGAATAACCTCCGGAAATACCTACACCCACTACTCTACCAACCAAAGCCGCAGCCAAGTTATTTGTTGGTAGATCTTCTATTTCGGATGTTTTAATTGTTTGTACTGCTCCGGTAAGATGTGATTTTTTCTGAGCACCATACCCTACCACTACTACTTCAGTCAATGAAGCATTATCTTCTTCCATGGTTACATTAATTGTAGAAGCATCGCCAACTTTCTTTTCAACAGACTTCATTCCAATAAATGAGAATTGCAATATACTTCCTTTTGAGACTTGAATTCTATAGCCTCCATCGACATCAGTCAGAACTCCATTTTTTGTCCCTTTTTCAATAACATTGAGGCCTATAACTCCCAGCCCATCTTTATCTACCACCTTTCCAGTGATAATAACCTTATTGTTTGCATTTTGTGCAAAACCAGTCAAGCTCATCATGCTTAACAGTAATACACTAAATACCATTTTAAATGTTTGTTTCATAAATGTGTTTCTTTTTGGTTTAAAAAATTAATTATTTAGTTGGTTGGTTATTTCTATTAAAAATTGATAAATCGAAAATAAAACCCTGAATCATAGTCTATTATTCAGTTCGCATTACGTTTATTATTAACATTCTTAAAAAATGAAAACGTTTACATTTTGTGATGTTTTTCACTTTTAATGTATAATCAAACTAAACACATAAGATGTAAACGTTTACATTTTTTAAAGTGAATAAGCATTTAATTTATTCACTGGCTAATTATACCAAACATATAAACGTTTATTACCCCCTGGCAATCCCATCCCAGTATTTTAGATTAGCTCTTGCAATTTTTTCTTCATCGGACTTTTGGAGAAAAACCGATAAACACATTGGTGCAAATAACGGTACATCAAACTGCTGTTTAATAGTTGGTTTCATTAAGTGTTTTTTTAGTTAATTAAATGGTTAAGTTAGTCCCTGGAGACTTTTAATTTGGTTCGGCGGTGAAATTAGATATAGAGAAAACTAAATAGGGGTAAAAATTGCTTTTCAATAGGGGGGATTTTGCTAATCCAATTTCTGGCAGTCAAAAGCAATCTAAAACGGTAGATAAATTGATAAATTACAAGGGGTATTTCTCTAAACAGCTGTGAAATAAAATCCTGTAAAACAAATAAAATCATTAATTTACAGATACAAATCCCTTATTTCAGGCTGTTCCCACTGATAATAATTACAGTATTGCACAACTAGCACAAAATGCTAAAAAAATAAGTCTGTTTATACTTTATTTCAGAAAAAAAAGGAACAGTAAGCAAGATTATTTTACAACCTTCCTGCTTACTGTCCCTCAAAAATATATTACTATTATATTAAAACTTAAATTGGTACACTAACGATAAAGACGACGATATTCGGCTGGACTATAATTAAATTTTCCTTTAAAGCATTTCCCAAAATATTTCAAATCGTTAAAGCCTACTTCAAAACAAATTTCCTTTATCAACAAATCTTCCTTTTTAATTCTTTCGGCTGCTATGTTCAATCGCATATCCCTAATAAACACAACAGGAGAAATCCCCGTCAAATCTTTCAGCTTATTGAAGAAACTAGCGCGTGACATACACATTAATTTCCCTAATTCATCGACCGTAAAATCAGCATTAGACAAATTATCTTTAACCAATTGAATTACCTGAAACATGAACTTATGATCCTGATTAGAAATTTGTAAAGGTTCATCAATTGGGATTTCAACAATATTACCACTCGAATAAAAAAGTTGCAGTCGATTACGTTGTTCCAAAATATTCTTTACTCTCGCTTTTAAATAACCTACACTAAATGGCTTGCTCAGGTATTCATCAGCACCATATTGCATTCCCACCAATTTTGATTCAATTGAAGTTTTGGCACTAAGCAAAATTACCGGAATATGACTAGTTGCAATGTTATTTCTAAGCAGTCTAAGCATTTCTATACCATCCATTTGAGGCATCATAATATCGCTAATAATAAAATCGGGAGACAAGCTTGCTGCTTTCAAATGTCCTTCCATACCATTCTCGGCTATATGAATAGTATAATCCCCATCTAATATTGAAACTATAAATTCTCTTAATTCGGAATCATCTTCAACAATCAAACCGACTGCCTTATCTTTTTTTATCTCTTCTAATTCCACCGCAGCGACTTCATTTTCAGTCTCGATAATGGAATCGGATTCATCTTCTTCGAGTTCCTGAAATATAATATTCACCTCTTCGTTAAAATGCTCATATCCTTTTTGAAAACAAATCTGGAAAGAACTTCCTTTTGAAGGTTCACTATCAACAATAATGCTTGCCTTATGTTGATCTACCAAATCCTTTACAATTGAAAGTCCAATTCCTGTACTGGGATTATTTGGATTTTCATTATAATTAGAAAAACGTACAAATAATCGCTTTTGTATAGAAGGATTAATTCCCGGTCCATTGTCCTTAACTTTTAATAGCACTTCTTTTTCTGATTCCTCTACAATTACCTCAACAGTATCCCCTTTTCGACAATATTTAAAAGCATTTGAAATTAGATTCACCAAAATTTTGTCAAGGCTTTCTGTGTCGGCCCATATATTTGAATTCGAAATGCTAGTTTTTAATTCCAATCGTATTTTACTTTGCAAGCTTATTTCCCTGAAATTTTCACAAACCTTAGCAGTAAACTCTCCTAAATTAATTTCCTTAACTTCTAATTTTCTATTTTGAATTCTCCTTAAATCTAAAATTTGATTTACCAAATTCAATAACCTATTCGTATTTCTTTCAATTAACTGAAGTTGTGTTTTTACTGAATTTGGCACATCATTATCTAATAGCATTTTTTCCACAGGAGCAGTAATCATAGTAAGAGGAGTACGAATTTCATGTGAAATATCGGTAAAAAAATCCAGCTTCAACTCAGCCATTTGTTCTTGCATTTGTACATCATTACGCAATTTCAAAATGGTTAAAAAGATATGCTGAACCAGCAACAACAAACTAAAAGCCAACAATGCATAACAGAAATAAGCAAAATTGCTGTTCCATAACGATGGAAGAACATTAATCTTTATTCTTCTCTCATTATTTACCCATAAATTATGATGGTTAGTAGACGAAATTACAAGCTCATATTTTCCTTTACCTAAATTTGTATAATTAATTGATTCTCCTCCTTTAATATAATTCCACTGTTTATCTACGCCTTTTAATTTATACCGATAAATAATTCTTTCATTTTTAATATAATCAAGGGCCGAAAATTGAACCCTGAAGAAATTCTGGTCATGTTCTAAGTTAACTTCTTTAAGTAAATCAGAATTCGCAGGAATCTCAGGATTAATTTCGTGCAAATCCTTATTATTAACTACAAATCCAGTTATTGATAAATAAGGCTTAAATTCAATAGGCTTAATAGTTTCAGGCTTGAAACAAATAACACCATTAGAATAGCCAAAAGCAATTTCACCATTTGACAGGCGGCATTTTGTACCTTCAGAAAATATTTCAGCACCAATAAGCGATTTCAGTTCGGGAAATGTTTCTGCACTGTTTTTTTGGAGATCAAACTTTACAATCTGGTTATCTCCCGTAACCCAAATTTTACCTGATTTATCCTTTTGCATTGATAAAATTCCCTGAATAAGAAAAGAGGTTGTCTCGCTGCAAACGGACTTGATCTTTAATTGACCTTGCTTATCTAAATCAGCTAAAATCAATCCTTTTCCATTGGTTCCCAATGCTATTCGATTATCAGAAGTCACTAGAATATCCAAAATATCATTACCTGAAATCTGTAAAAATTCTTTAAATCGTAATTTATTTGCCGGCATATTATTCCCTGAAAAAGAAAACAATTTATCATAAGAAACAAAGAACATTTTATGTTCTTTATTCTCGACAATTAAGCGAACTTTATTGGCAGACTTTATTGGGTAATTTTTTAATTCGTTCCTATAATTAATAAAACGAAATTCATTATTTGATTGCTGAATAATATTTACCCCACCTCCCCACGTAGCAACATAAATCTTGCCTGTTGATGCTTGAAAAATTTTATAAATATCATCAGAACTGACACTATAACGATCCTTTTCACTATACTTATAATGGTTTACTTTATAATTAAACGGTTTTTCGGTTGGCAACAAACAGAACAATCCATTTCCCCGGGTTCCAATCCATATTCGTCCCTTAGTATCCTGCATCATGTTATAAATATCTGCACCCCATCCAGGACTATTTAGTGACAAAGTCCCATCTGCCCCTAACAAACCTATTTTCTTTTTTTTAGAATCAATTAATGTTATTTTATTGGAACGGCTCGCAACCCAAAGAATACCATTTTTGTCTTCCATCAGGCTTCGGACATTATGCTTTTGATCCTCAGATGAACCTAAGTTTAATGTTGAAAAATTATTGTTGCCAAAAGTTATCATGTCTAAGCCTTGCTTGAAAGAACAAAACCACAAATTTCCCAATACATCGAACATTGCTGAATGCATTAGATCAGACACCTCTTCTCTGGATTCCTTCATAAATTTAGCAATAGAAAACAATCTATCCTGACTTTCATCCCAGTAGGCCAAGGGGCCTCTCTTTGATTGAATCCACACATTTCCTTTTGGATCGGTAAGCAGTAATTCTTTTCGTTCTATACTAGTAGCAGCTGGGTAATTTGACTCAACCTCCATATACTTTAACTTTCTGGTAACGAAATCAAATTTATATAGCCCTGATTTTAAAGCCTGAAACCAAAAATGACGTTTACGGCTCAATCCTATATGATTAATACTACCTTCAGGAAAACCGGCTAATGTTTTACTATTATAAACATCTAATTTCCTGATATTAATATCATAACAATAAAAACTCTTAGCATCTGTAAGAATTAACAATTTACCACCAGTTACAAGTTTAATTCGAGTAACATCCTCTTTTATACCAAGCTGATCATCGAAAAAAGTACTTGACTGTTTCGAATAACGTGTAAGCTTACCCTTAGAACCTCCAAACCAAATCTCATTTTTTGTTTCCACAACACAATTAAATGGATAAGACTCTCCAGAGACTTCAGGTCTATTAAAAAAGAAGTATTCAGGTATAACCTCCCCTTTTTTTAACCTACAAATACCTGTGCCCGTCAAAAACCATGTGGTTCCCATCGAATCTTCAAAAACATCCTTAACTTTTTTACCCAAAAGTTTTCGAAGATTAAAATCAACCCTTTTAATTTTTTTATTGGCCTCAAAAGCAATTAAGAAATTTTTATTTTTAGGAAAAAGCCACACCCTCCCTGAAGGCATCACTTTGTATTCCCTAAAAGAAATAGCTGAAGAATGATACACTCCACCTTCCAGCGGATGATGAAAATTCAACTTATAGGTATCGAAATAATAAACATCGTTTTTTTCAGAACTAATCCAAATGCGGCCATTTTTATCAAACTTAAAATTAGACACACGATTCGACATTAGATCTAATGAGTCACTTTCCAGAACCTTAAAATTTAGAAATGAAGTTCCATCATAACGATATAAGCCATTATAGGTTCCCAACCAAATGAATCCTTTTTTATCCTGTTGAATATCTAAAATAAGCGACTGACTTAAATTTACATTATGTGAAAAATGCGTCAAAACTCCAAATGGCTGAGCCGCGCATAGGACATTTACTAAACAAAAAAATGCAACAATTATGTTCTTTATAAACATTTATATTTTTATTAACTTTTAGAGTACACAAAACTATTAAAATTCTAGCTTAAACCTAAAAACACAACCCTCACTAGACAAATCCCCCCCTTTAAATAGCATTTTGTCCCCATTTCAGAAAGTAAATTTAATTTAATATTCGATCACAAGCTTTACAACATACTTCAAATAGCAATTTATCCCAACCTGCGCTGTATTAATTAAGTAGTTTTGTTTTAAATTGTAATTGATCAGGCAAAATTTTATATTTTACATACAATTACTTAAACCATAATTACTAATTATCTAATGACCAAAAATCAATGAGAAAAAAACATTCCTTAGTGCTACTATTTAGTCTACTGGCACTAAATACCTTTGCTCAAAAAGATTTATCCTACAAAAATACCGACTTACCAATTGCCCAGCGTGTTGATGATTTAGTTTCCAGAATGACTATTGATGAGAAAATAAGTCAGTTAATGGATAGCTCGCCCGCCATAAAACGCCTTGATGTTCCCGAATACAATTGGTGGAACGAAGCCTTACACGGAGTTGCCCGTGCCGGATATGCCACAGTTTTTCCACAATCTATTTCAATTGCATCTTCCTGGGATCGCCAATTAATTTTTGATGTAGCCAATGCCATTTCAGATGAAGCACGCGCTAAACATCATGAATATTTAAGAAGAGGGCAACATGGCATGTACCAGGGATTAACTTTTTGGTCTCCTAACATCAATATTTTTCGTGATCCCCGATGGGGGCGTGGCCACGAAACTTATGGTGAAGATCCCTATCTAACCGGACAATTAGGACTTCAATTTGTTAACGGATTACAAGGCTCCAACGGAAAATACCTAAAAGTAATAGCTACTGCTAAACATTATGCCGTACACTCGGGGCCAGAACCTTCCCGTCATCAATTTAATGCCCTAGCCAGTGATCGCGATTTGTTTGAAACCTACCTGCCTGCCTTTCGAACACTGGTAAAAGAAGGACATGTCTATTCAGTAATGGGCGCCTATAATCGTTTTAGAGGAGAATCGGCTAGCGCCAGTCCTTATTTATTCAATATTTTACGAAAAGATTGGGGATTCAATGGCTATATAGTATCCGATTGCGGAGCTGTAACCGATATTTGGAAATGGCACAAAATTACTCCTGATGCCGCTACCGCATCTACTTTAGCTATTAAAGAGGGATTGGATTTAGAATGCGGAAGTAGCTACAAATCCTTAAAAGAAGCCCTTGAACGCAAATTACTAACTGAAAAAGATATTGATATAGCAGTTAAAAGACTATTCACAGCCCGTTTTAAATTAGGGATGTTTGATGCCGACGAACTGGTACCTTATGCGCAAATCCCTTTCTCAGTAAACAACAATGCCGCTCACAATAATCTGGCTCGTATAGCTTCGCAAAAAAGTATTGTTTTATTAAAAAATCAAAACAATAGTCTTCCGCTTTCTAAAGAGATTAAAACTATTGCCGTAATTGGTCCAAATGCCGACGACATCCAGTCTTTATGGGGTAATTACAGCGGAATTCCAAGTAATCCAATTAGTGTTTTACAAGGAATTAAAAACAAAATAGAACCTAATGCAAAAGTACTTTACGCCCAGGGAACCGACTTGGCAAAAGGAGTACCTGCCATGAAAGTGATTCCGTCTATTTGTTTTGAAAACGAAAACGGTACGCAGGGATTAAAAGGGGAATACTATGCTAATTCTCAATGGGAAGGAGTGCCTCTTTTTACGAGAGTTGACGACAATATCGATTTTCATTGGGATATCAACACTCCCGATCCACGTTTAAAAATGGGCAATTACAGCATTAAATGGACAGGATACATTGTTGCTCCAAAAACTGGGGAATACAATATCTCGGAATGGTCAAAACCTTTTATGACTGTAGAAATTGAAACCGGAAAAATATCAGGAGGAAAAAACAGCCATGCACCGAGAATAAGAAGTCAAAAAGTCAAATTAGAAGCCAGTAAAAAGTATAAAATAGAGGTCAAATACCAGAATTACTATGGTGATGCCATAGCTCAATTATTATGGGCAGAACCACAGGAAAACTTACTTCAAGAGGCCACACAAGTAGCCAATAAAGCAGATGCCATAGTTCTTGTACTAGGCTTAAACGAACGTCTGGAAGGAGAAGAAATGAAAGTAGAAGCTCCTGGATTTGCAGGTGGAGACCGCACCAGCCTGGACTTACCATCCAATCAGGAAGAATTAATGAAAGCCATGGTTGCAACGGGAAAGCCGGTAACATTAGTTTTAATCAACGGAAGCGCACTCTCTATCAATTGGGCTAATGAAAATGTTCCTGCCATTCTAACAGCAGGTTATCCGGGACAGCAGGGAGGTAACGCTATTGCCGATGTTATTTTTGGTGATTACAATCCCGCTGGTCGATTGCCTGTTACTTACTACAAATCGGTAGAACAATTACCTGATTTTGAAAACTACGATATGAAAGGTCGTACCTACCGTTATTTTGATAAAAAACCACTATATCCTTTTGGATTTGGTTTAAGTTATACAAAATTTAATTACTCTAACTTACAATTACCAACCAATATTAATGCTGAAAAAGATTTTGAAGTCTCAGTTGATGTCAGCAATACAGGAGAACGAGACGGAGATGAAGTAGTAGAACTTTACCTTAAAGATGAAAAAGCTTCTACTCCACGCCCAATTTGGCAATTAGAAGGTTTTGAACGCATTAATCTTAAAAAAGGAGAGACAAAAACAGTACGTTTTAAAATTTTTCCAAGACAGCTTTCTTTAATTGACAATAAAGGGCAAAGAGTCATAGAACCCGGCTGGTTTACCATAGCCGTGGGAGGAAAACTTCCTGATGATTCTAAGGACATCCAAACTAACCGATTTAAAATCACAACTAAATCATTAATAAAGGATAAATAGATTCTATATCGTGAATAAAAAAACAAGGCTGCTCCAAAAAAATGGGCAGCCTTGTTTTTTCAAGGATATGACAAACAATCAATTATTATGATTACAACTCATACCATTCTTTTTCTGAAGATTTAGAATTACTGCCTAAAATAGTTTTCAAAGTATATCTTTCTGCTTCTGATTTTTTTAATTGATGCGTCCATAGCGCTCTTTCTTTTGGTTTAAAACCTTCGCCTGTACATTCGTATTCCGCAAAAAAAGCTGTTTTTTCATTATCAGTATTCCCCCAATTATCCCATCCTTCAACAGCGATTTGCTTAGGCAATTCACATCTTATAAATACTGATTTTGCCCATGCCCTCCATGGTCGACCAAGGTATAACTTATCTACTTCTTCATTTACAATCACTTTGCAATCCAAGAAGACAAAACCAAATTCTTTGTCTTTTGGTGTATTTGGAGCTGCAATATAAGAATTAGCTTTGCAAAAAAGCGTACAGTTTTTAAACACTGCTGTTGCTGGTCCAAATAGAAAATCAGTGGTTCCCTCGATATAACAATCTACAAAAAATTGTCTTGAATATTCGCCGCCATGATAGATGGTATCTTGATTTCCTAAAAATTTACAATTCTTAAAAACAGCTTTATCAGCATCGACATATAAGGCTACCGCCTGCCCTACGCGACCGGCAGAATTGGCAAACGTAATATTCTCAGCCTTGAATCTATTTCCAGATATTTTAGCTGTGTAAGAATCAAAAGTTCCCATTTTACCCCTCCCCGAATAGTCATTATAGGTTATGATAGTTTTATCTACACTTTCCCCGATAAAAATAACATCGGTATTATTAGCCGACAATTCAATCTTTTCGTTGTAAACTCCATTTTTAATATACAAAGTAATCGGTGCCAAAGGAAATTTTCGCATGGCATCTATGGCATCCTGAATGTATTTATAATCGCCACTGCCGTCTTTAGCAACAACAAATTGATATTTGTATTTTTCAGGATTTGCTGTTTGTGCAAAAAACAATTGGGTAACGAATAGAAAAAACAAAATGTATTTTAGTCTGATTGTATTTTTCATGAAATAATAGAGTTTAATTTTTAATAGTTGCATTTAATTCTTTCATCCCTTCAAAAACCAATCTGGCCACTTCTATTGCTCCTTTGGTTTGAAAATGGGTATTGTCTTTTTGTCCGTCTGGATAAGCTTCATATTTACCTGCCGGGAAGTTCATAAAATAATTTTCAGCCGAAAAAGTTTCTCCTTTTTTAGTAAAAAAATCCATTGATTTTTTATTCAAATCGATGAACATCACGTTCAACTCTTTCGCAACATCTTTCGCAGCCTGATCGTACAGTCCGTGAACGTTTTGCAGTTTTCCATCTTTCCATGGATAGTTTCTGGCCACTGGTGTTAAGATAATTGGAATAGCTCCTTTAGATCTCGTTTGACTTACAAACAATCTCAAAAACTCCTTATACCCTTCGATAGTAACATATCTTTCCGTCATGTTTTCAGCTCCATCATTATGCCCAAATTGCATCAGAACCAAATCATCTTTTTTAAGATTTTCATATACTGCGCGCCATCTCCCTTCCTGGAAAAAAGCTCGTGTACTGCGCCCTCCTCTGGCCCGGTCATCAACTAAAGCACTATGTGTTTTTATTAGTTTATTTACTTTCTGCAAACTATCTTTCACTAAAAATTGCTGAAAAACCTGTCCCCATCCTGTAACAGGATATCGGGTTTTCATATAATCTTTGCCTGGTTCATAATTATTGGCATAATCTGCCATAGTTGAATCACCAATTAAATAGACTGTAACATGGCTTTTCCTAACACTAAAAGCCATAATTGTAAGACTAGCTATCACACAAATGGCTGGAACTATAAATTTTATCTTCATACTTATTTATTAAAAACTTTAATTAAAAAATCATTGATATAATTCGCTGTCGGATCAATCCAGGGATTAAACAACCAGAATGTATGGAGCTGGATATCAAATTTATGAACTTCGGTATATATTCCCCAATCTTTCATCATCCCGATTAACTCATCCTGACCGGCGTGAAATCTTGGAAAACCACTATTAACAAACAAAATTGGACAAGATTTTTCATTAGCCCAAAAGATAGGAGAAGCATCTTTCCAAATTTCCGGTTTTTCATAAAAAGTGCCTCCTAACCATTGTACATCTGGTGAATCAGGACCTCGTTTTAGATTAAGAGACAAAGGTGCCATAAAATCTACAACTCCGTCCAAATCTACGATGGCTTGTATATCACTCGAAAAACCTAAGTTTCCCTGATTTCCTTCCTTGGCTTCAACTCCATTTGTAAGTCCGACTAATAAGGCCAATTGTCCACCTGCGGAACAACCTGAAATTGCGATTTTGTTGGGATCTATTCCGTATTTATCCGCATTGGCACGTACCCATCGTACTGCCGATTTTATATTAAAAACAGCTGCCGGATATTTTGCTTCCTGCAACAATTGGTATTCCACACAAACCGTTACAATTCCTTTGGCTGCCAATTTTTGAGCCAGCGGTACTTGCAATGCTTTATCTCCCGCTCTCCATCCTCCGCCATGAACCATAATTAAGGCTGGATATTTTCCTTTTTTCTTTGGCGAAAAAACATCAAGATGTAAATCTCGGTCTCCAAATGGAGTATTTTTTAATGTGGTATAAACCAAGTTCCGACTTTCATTTACATTTTCCGGCAAAGAATCTTTGGCGGGTTTTATCTGTGGAAAGTTTTTCAGGTATTTTTTATATTCATTTTTTACCGTAAAAGAAGTGTCTTTTGGAATCTTAATGGCTGTTTGTTGTGCTTTTGCATAAAAAGAAACAAAAAGAACCACCCAAAATACATTTTGAAAAAACTGCTTCATAGCATTGAAATATTATTTATTAAAAACTTTAGTTAAAAAATTGTCTATATATTGAATTGTGGGACTAAACCAAGGCTCATACAAACAAAATGAATGCGGCGCTCCTTCGAATTCTTTTACTTCCGAATAGATTCCGTTTTTATCCAAAACTTTAATGTAATCTTCGCGACCAGCATGCATCCACGGCACAGCACTATTGATAAAAAGTGTTGATGGCGTTTGAGCACTTACATAACTCAACGGCGATGCGGCTTCCCACAACTTTAGATTTTCTGCTTTTGAATAACCAAACCAATAAGTTCCAGCCGAAATTCCCTTACTATCGTCTCCCTCACGACCATCTGGATGTACAAAAGATAAGGTTCCATCAATATCCACTACTGCATTGGCATTCGATTTTGCATTTAAATTACATGAAGTTCCTTCAAATAAAGGCATATTTCCCGTTGTCCCCATAAAAGAAGCCATTTCGCCTCCGGCAGAAAAACCTAAAACAGCAATTTGATTAGCATCAAAATTATAAGCTACTGCATTTTCCCGAACCCAACGAATAACTGCTTTAATATCATAAATAGCTGCCGGAAAAAGTGCTTCGGTAGAAAGACGATACTCTGGTGTAAAACACACATACCCCAAACTGGCTAATTTTTGAGCCATTGGATAATGCTGTTCTCTACTTCCGGTACGCCAGCCGCCACCATGAATAATGATGATTGCTGTTCGTTTCGAATTTGTTTTATCCCTATTGTAAAAAGCATCCAAATTCAATTTGCGTTTTCCTATTTCGCAATAACTAATATCACGTTTTTCTTTAACTGAATTAAAATGAAACTCTGTAACAATCATAATTGACGGATGCGTTTTTACATCATATTTATAAGCATTTTTAGTAGAATAAGATGAATCTCTAATTCCAGTTACTCCTTTATAGGATTGACCATAAACTTTGCTTACAAATACTATTGAAACAAACATTAAAACATATTTAAATCTAAACAATACATTGGTAAAAGACTTCATATCCATATTGATTGCACACAAAATTAAATTAAGAAAAAAACCCATGTATTTTAGAAAAATCTAGGAACACATGGGTTTAACCAACTATTTATTAACCAAATTTATTATTTAATTCAAAGGATATCCTGGATTCTGTTCTAGTTTTGGATTTGCAGTTCTCTGTTCCTGTGGAATAGGATATATTCCTCTAAAAGTAGCCGTTTGAGTTGTTTTGAATGCCCATGTTCCTGTGAAATAAGTACCAAAACGAATCATATCTCTTCTGCGATGACCTTCCCAAATCAATTCTCTGGCCCTTTCGTCTTCAATGTTTTTCAAAGTTAAACTTGATAAAAGAGAAGCATTACTTCTACCCCTTACTGTATTCACCAAATTCAATGGAGTATCAGCGATTGTTGTAGTACCTCCTCTAAATAAAGCTTCAGCCTTTATCAATAAAATATCAGCATAACGTATTAAAACCAAATCATTATCAGCATTAAAACCAGACCAGGATGTTCCGATAGGAGTGTATTTTAGCACTTTATAACCTTCATTATCCTCGGCACTGATTAAACTCTGAACTGCAATTATATTTAATTGGGTTCCATTTGGATATTTTAAAGGCGTAACACCATCTAAATAATATTGTGGTCCATACTCAATTAACGACTTACGAACATCCTGATTTTGATATCTGTCAAGAGCTTCCTGATACGTACTGTATCCATTTGCCGGTGTAAAAGGCAAGTTGTACTTTAATTTATCTAATCCATTTTGGGCATATAAGATAAACTGATTATTACCTGCATTCTGTGATGGTGAAATTGAAAAAGAAGAAATTATTTCTTTTGAATTTTGCTCATTTGTTGACTTGAAATTATCAACTACAGCAGTCTCCAAAGAATATTTATTTGTACTGATAATTTTATCACACATGGCAACAGCTTCAGTCCATTTAGGAGTTCCTGTATATACCTGGGCATTCAAATACATGGTTGCCAAAGCGCCATAAATAGCTTCTTTTGTAAACCTTGGATAATAACTTGCTTTGTTTACAGTTGTTATTGAAGGCAAATCTTCTATAGCGGCTAACATTTCTGCCTCGACAAAATTAAATATTTCTGCTCTGGGAGTAGTCCCAGGCAAATTATTAGGGTCTATTCTTGCCACTGTAACTAATGGTACATTACCCCAAAAATCCATAGCATAAAAATAACCATAAGCACGTAATGCTCTTACCTCGGCTATCAAGCCTTTTAAATTTGCGCTATTTGGTGATGCCTGTAAACTTTCTAAAACCGCATTAGCAGTACCTATTTCCTGAAAAATATTTTTCCAGGCTCTTCCACAAGTAGCATTTGTAGGAGCTACGACATGTTTTATTATATCAATATTATTTTGATCAAACCATCCACCGCTGGCTCTTCCAGGCACGATAAACTCATCGGTACCAAATTCAGCAATACGCCAAGGATCACCAATATGAACTACTTGTGATAAAGATTGATATACTCCTACAACAGAAGAAAGCGCTTCTGCTTCGTTATTATAATAAGTTTCAGGGGATAAACTTCCAAACGATTCTTCATCCAAATTAGTACACCCTGGCAAGCAAAGTGAGACAATGAATGAACACAATATTAATTTGATGTTATATATTTTCATGATAATACTATTTATTAATTGAAATTATGCTTAAAATGACACACTTAATCCAATGCTCACTGTTTTAGCTTTAGGATAAGCCAAATAATCCACTCCTATAGGAGCAACTCCGGTACCTGAAACATCTGAATTAACCTCAGGATCTAAACCAGAATATTTTGTAAACAACAATAAATTTTGTCCAGTAATAAATAATCTTGCGTTAGAGATTGAAGGCACATTTTTAAGGTCTAAATCATAGCCTAAAGTAACATTGTCTAATCTCACAAAAGAACCATCTTCAATCCATCTTGAAGAATATTGTTTTGGCTGACTTCTTAAAACACCACTTGTAACTGCTTCCTTGAATACATTTCGACCAGGAAGATTACTTAAATAACCTAAGTTATTAGCTGTCAAATTATAAACATCATTACCAACAGATCCTCTAAAATTAAATCCTAAAGAGAATCTTTTATAGCTCAATGAGTTTGTAATACCAAATGTAAAATCAGGCTGTGCTGAGCCAATAACTTTCATTTCCGGATCAATTATCTCAACACCATTTTCAATCCCTTTAAATTCTCTTCCATAAAAAGTCCCCACAGGTAATCCTGGTTTTATAAGCTGAGCATAAATACCAGCCGTTAAACCTTGTCCTTGCAATGGTGCCACTTGAATATTATCTCCTTTGTATAAGCTGTTAGAAAGACTTAATACTTTATTTCTATTTCTAGTATAGTTAATAGAAGTACTCCAGGTAAAATCAACTTTTTTAATGATATCGGCAGAAATTTCTAACTCAATACCTTTATTCTGAACGCTTCCAACGTTTGCCAATTGTGTACTTACGGCAGTAGGCGAAGGCACTGGAATACGCAACAAAAGATCCGTAGTTTTTTTAACGTAATAATCAACACTTCCGCGAATTCTACCATTCAATAACGAATAATCAATACCAGTATTAAACTGAGCTGTTTGCTCCCATTTTAAATCAGGATTAGCATATTGCAATGGTAAAACAGTAGTGATTCTTTGTCCTCCTACAATATATCCGGCAGAAGTAGCTCCAAGTCTTGTAATTGAATTTAAATTTCCAATTTCTTGATTTCCTGTCACACCATAACTGGTTCTGATTTTTAAATCAGAAATGGTTTTTGACTTAAAAAATTCCATATTAGAAACTCTCCAGGCTAAAGATCCGGAAGGGAATACTCCCCATTGATTTCCTGAACCAAATCTACTTGAACCATCTTTTCTAATAGTTGCGGTAGCAAGAATTTTATCGTCAAAGTTATAATTCACTCTACCATACATCGAAATCAATGTATTACTTCCTTTAAAAGAAGTTACCCCTTGATTAGTACTGGCAGCTTGTAAACTATACCATCTGAATTCATCTGATAAAAATCCTGATACAGCATTACGAATTCCTTCATTTACAAAATATTGGTATGAATAACCCGCAATAGCATCTACACTGTGTTTTCCAAATGAGTTATTATATCTCAAAATAGTTTCCAATAACTTGCTGAAATCCTCTAATTTCTGAACACTGGCATATCCTCCCATTCCTTCTCCCAGTGGATTAGATTTTTTAATATAGGAATTTCTATTGATGGCTTGGTTTGTATATCCTAAATTCACATTTACACTTAAAGGATTAAAAATCTTGTAAGTGGTTGATAAATTCCCCAGAAAACGATTATTGGTAACCTCATCTAAAACATCATTAGAAAAAGAAACCGGATTAATTCTATAAGGAGGAACGTGATTGTAGTTTCCATTAGCATCATAAATTGGATAAGTAGGGTTAAAAACATAGGACTCATAGTTAATACTTGTTCCTGCCTCACTTCCTACAGTGTTTGATACCGGTGAATTATTGGAGAATGTTTGTCCATAATTCACTCTAAAATCAAATGTAAGTTTATCATTAAGTGCTGTGTGGTTAACATTAATTCTTGCATTCGCTCTTTGTAATTTTGAACCAATTAAAACACCTTCTTGATCACCATATCCTAATGAAGCTCTATATGCAGTTTTGTCTGAGCCTCCTGAAAAAGATAAATTGTAATCCTGTGTTTTTGCAGTTCTATAAATTTCGTCTTGCCAATTTGTGTTTCCGCCTAAATCAGAAAAAGTCAAATTCAAATCAGTATTTACTTTTCTATATTCATCAGCAGACAATACATCTAATTTTTTTGAAACTGTCGAAATTCCTCCAGTAACATCAAGACTCACTTTTAAATTACCTGATTTTCCTTTTTTAGTGGTAATAACAATTACACCATTTGCTCCTCTTGATCCATAAATAGCTGTTGAAGAAGCATCTTTCAAAACAGTTACCGACTCAATATCATTTGGATTAATGGTCATCAAAGGATTCGTTGGTTCCTGATCAAAAAAGTCAGTTCCATTTCCTCTGATATTTGCAGAACTCACTCCCGCTGTAGTAGAAATTGGCACACCATCAATAACATACAAAGGATCATTTGTTCCTGTTAACGAAGTTCCTCCACGAATGATTACTGTATTAGAACCTCCTGGTTTACCACTATTCTGAGCAATTACAACCCCAGCCATTTTTCCTTGAATGGCTTGCTGTGCACTCAATTGTGGTCCTTTATTAAAATTTTCTGATTTTACTGAAGAGACAGAACCTGTCAAGTCTTTTTGCTTACTTGAACCATAACCTACTACTACAACTTCTTCTAATTTTGCGGTTTCTGGTAGAAGTTGGAAATTGATTACTGACTGATTATTAAACTTAATTTCTTTGGTTCCATATCCAATAAATGACACAACCAAAACACTCTCATTTGATGGTACTTTTATTAAATACTTCCCATCAAGATCAGTCTGTGTCGCAATTTGAGTTCCCTTAACAAGAATACTGGCTCCCGGAATAGGCTGATTATTCTCATCGGTTACTTTACCCGACACCTTTATTTCCTGGATAACTTTTTCTTCAATGGGCTTTTCTTTCGCTTCAATACTCAGCGCCTCTTTAATGATAATATTCTTATCCGCTGTTATTTCGAAATTCAAATTACGAGATTTAAAAATCGGAGTTAATAATTTCGAAATTTCAATGGTACCTTTTTTCAATTGCACCTTTGGAGTATCTTTAAAAAAGTCGTTAGGGTAAATAAAACTGTAATTGGTTTGCTTTTGAATTATTTTAAAAACTTCTTTGACCGAAACCAATTGATTTTCATCAATAGATATTTTTGCCTGCGAAAAGGAGGTTTCAGTATTGAAACTGAAAACGGTTGTACAAAATAGAATTAAAAATGTTTTCATCATAATCAATAGAAGCCGTTTTTGAAATTCAAAACGACAATTAATAGAATTAATTTTCATAGTTTTGTGGTTGTTAGTTGAACAATTGTTTAATTAATGTATAGGGAGGGAAGTAGTTAGGCAACCGCAAATTATCTAAACTACTGCCCCTCTTTCTTTTTATTTCAGTATCAAAATTTTATTTTTAAATTCATATTTCTTTATAATTCCGGAGTTTTTAATAGACCTTAAAATTTCATCAATATTTCTATCTTTTATTAAAACTCCATTAAATTGCTCTTTTTTGATGGATTCGTTTTCAAAAACAACCTGGATATCATACCATCTCGACAGCACTTTCATAATTTCATCAAGTGGTTTATCTTCAAAGCTGAAAACACCATCTTTCCAACATATTTCGCTATAGACATCTACCTTGGCTATTTTCACTTTATTTGTCTTAAGGTCAAAATTTGCGCGTTGATTTGGAATTAGATTTTGCTTCACATTAGCAAATTGCATTTCAACTTTCCCCTCCACTAAAGTGGTAGAGATACTCGAATCGTCTTTGTATGCTTTTATATTAAATTCGGTACCCACAACGTGAATCTCCTGTTTCTGTTGGAATACTGTAAAACCCGCCCCATTATGGGCTGTACTTGGAGACACATCAAAGTAAGCTTCACCATAAACTAATTCAACACTTCTGGTTTTTCCTTCTGCAAAATTTACCGGAAATTTCAATTTGGTTTCTGAGTTTAACCAAACTTTTGTACCATCAGAAAGAGTGATGGCAAACTGCCCACCTCGTGGAATAGTCAAATAATTATAAACTACTTTTTTTGACGAAGAATTAGATTTATTATACAGTAACTCTTTGCCTGTACTATTTACATTTTTGTTATTATAAACTTTCCCTTTTTCTAAAACAACAGTAGAACCATCTTCTAAAGTTAGCATTGCTTTATCGGTGCCTACTTCAATTTTGTTAGGAACAGCAGCAACAACAACATTTGGTTTTTGCTGATTAAAAATAGCCGTAAATGTTATGAATAGTACTACTGAAGCTGCTACAGCATATTTAAAGAAAGGCTTTTTGTATAACGGAATTACTTTAGTTTCTTTATTTTTATCGAAATCCAATTCCAATCGGATTTTTTCATAAATCCTTTCTTGTACATCTTCTTTGGATCCCAAATGAGCAGGCCAATTTTCTATTTCCTGATTATTTGAAAAAAAATTTAATAGTTTATCTAACTCACTTTTAGTTATAGAACCGTCTATAAGTTTAGTAACTAAGTCTGAAAAATATTGTTGGGGATTTAAACTCATCTGTTCGTTTTTTGTATGCTTATATAACTAAGTCTCCAAAAAAACGATTCACACCTGCTCTATTAGTAAAAATTTTTACTTTTTTTTATGTATATCAAATTTTTACTTTAAAAAAAGTGCGATAAACTCAATACTCACCGCCACTCCAAGCGATTCTTTTAAAACTTTCAAAGCTTTAGAAATATGACCTTCAACGGTGCGTTGTGAAATATTTAACTGCTCAGCAATCTCTTTATTTGACAACATATTTTCTCTACTCAACTTATAAACTTCTCTACACTTATCAGGTAAGGAATCAACAATAGCATCTAAATGATAAATTAATTCCTGATGCATTAATTTGGTTTCAGGATTAGAAGTTTCAATTTTATTTTCAAAATTATCAAACAACTCATCCTTTAGCATTTTTTTATTTTTACTAAAATGGTCATACACTTTGTAAACAGTGCTGGTGTACAAATAACTCTTCAAAGAGGCTTTTATCTGCAACTTCGCCCTTCTTTGCCATAATGAAATAAATACTTCCTGAACAATATCTTCACACACTGACTTATCTTTAACAAGATTATAAGCAGCCATATACATGATTTCCCAATATTCTTTATAAATAATCGTCAAAGCTTCTTCTTCGTTTTCCTGAAGACGCTTAACAAGATCTATGTCATTGTATTTATTTACAAATGCCATTTAAAATATTCTTTAAGGGTTAGTGGGTCAAATCTAAAAATAAATAATTGATTTTCGAATATCTTAAAATTTTAACATAATATTTTATCAAACACAGAGAATAATCCCTACAAACATTGAAGATTTTATAGTTTTAAAAATTATGAAATTAATATTCTCTGCAAAAAACCCAATAAAAACCTCCAATTTATTTTACTCCCGAAAATTTAACTACCTCCTGTCTCACTAATTCAAAATAATATTTTACTTTCGTAAACGATTACGGAAAAATGAAAACAAAAGTTACCATTAGCGATATTGCCAAAGAATTAGGAATTGCTCCTGCGACGGTTTCCCGTGCTTTAACGGATCATCCTGAAATAAGTGCCAGCACCAAGAAAAAGGTCAAAGCCGTTGCCGAACGCATGGACTACAGGCCTAACAAAATGGCCTCTTCGCTACGTTCCGGAAAAACAAAACTCATTGGAGTCTTAATCCCAACAGCCGAACATTTATTTTTCGGCTCAGTTATTCACGGTATCTCCAATTTGGCCAGTCAGCATGGTTATGATGTTTTGATTTATCAATCGAACGAATCGGAAGAATTTGAGAAAAAAGGAATCGATACTTTTATAGGAGCCAGAGTTGACGGAATCCTGGCATCCATTTCTAAAAACACCACTGATTTTTCTCATTTCCAATCGGTTAAAGAAAAAAATATTCCGATTGCTTTTTTTGACCGAACCAATGACGATTTAGAAATATCCTCTGTTTGTATTGATGATTATTTAGGTGCGTTTATGGCGACGGAATCCCTAATAAAATCAGGATACAAAAGGATTTCACATATTTCCGGACCGCAACACATCAAAGCTTTTACAGAAAGAATTCGAGGCTACAAAGCGGCTTTGGAACAATACAACATTCCTTTCGACAATAATTTAATTTACAACGGAGACATCAGCATTGAAGCAGGAAGAAAAGGGGTTCAATATTTTTTAAATTTAGAAAATAAAGCCGAAGCAATTTTCGCTGTAGAAGACTTTACTGCTCTGGGCGCTTTAAAAGAATTAAAAGAAAGAGAAATTCAAGTTCCAAATGAATTTGGAGTCATTGGTTTTTGCAATGATTTATTCGGGGAACACATTACTCCTTCTCTATCAACTGTCGATCAAAAAACAGTACAAATGGGCGAAGAAGCCTTCAACCTTATCTATGAATTGATTTCGAAAAAAGGAGAAAAAACAAACTATCAAAAACGAATATTGACTCCAACATTAATAACAAGAGAGTCTTCGAAAAAGAACTAAAAAAATTTAACAATCACCGTAAACGATTACGTAAAACTGTAAAAAAAATGACATACCAACCAGCAGCAAACCGATACGAAAATATGGAATACCGCCGATGCGGAAACTCAGGATTGAAATTATCAGCATTTTCATTAGGCCTTTGGCACAACTTCGGAGAGAACAGCGATTTTGAAAACAGCAGAAACCTGATAAAAACGGCTTTTGACAATGGAATCACCCATTTTGATTTAGCTAATAATTACGGTCCGCCTCCAGGATCAGCAGAAACTTGTTTAGGAAAAATCTTAAAAAAAGATTTCAAAGACTACAGGGATGAGATGATTATTTCGTCTAAGGCTGGTTATACCATGTGGGACGGTCCTTATGGAGATTGGGGTTCGAAGAAATATTTGATTTCCAGTTTAGACCAGAGTTTAAAAAGAATGGACTTGGAATATGTAGATATTTTTTACCACCACAGACCCGATCCTGAAACACCTTTAGAGGAAACCATGGCTGCTTTGAATTTAATCGTTCAACAAGGAAAAGCTTTGTATGTAGGTATTTCAAACTATCGCCCAGCGGAAGCTGAAAAAGCGTTTAAAATATTAAAAGAAATGGGAACGCCTTGCCTGATTCATCAGCCGAAATATTCAATGTTTGAGCGTTGGGTAGAAGACGGACTTTTGGATTTACTGGGAAAAGAACAAGTAGGTTGCATTCCGTTTTCTCCATTGGCACAAGGATTATTGACCGATAAATATTTAAACGGAATCCCAGCCGATTCAAGAGTAGCTACCAGCGGACAATTCCTAAAAGCCGATCATATAACTCCTGAAAGACTTGAAAAAATTATAGCACTTAACAACATTGCCAAAGAAAGAGGTCAAAAATTAGCCCAAATGGCTTTGGCCTGGATTTTGAGGGATGAGCGAATCACTTCGGTATTAATTGGTTCCAGCAAACCCGAACAAATTGCAGATTCAATTAAAGCCTTGGAAAACACCAATTTCAGCACAGAAGAATTGAAAAAAATCAATTTAATTTTAAAATAACATGACTGTCCGCTAAGCGGACTAAATAAAAAATAGGCCACAGATGTTACTGATTGAACAGATAAAAACGGATTTTTCATAACTCTTTGTAAATCATAATCTGCGATAATCCGTTAGAATCAGTCACATCTGTGTGCCATTCTCTATAATCGGCATAAGAAACGGATAGTCATATAAAACAAATCAACTTAAACCCAACCAAAATGAAGAATCAAAAAAACATAAAAGCTTACAGTCTTTTATTCTTTTTAGCATTTGCAACGACCGTTTTCGCTCAAGGGCGAAAAACCATCAACTTTGACGCCAACTGGCAATTTACAAAGGGAGAAATAGCCGGTGCTGAAAAACCAATTTTCAACGACAAAAGCTGGAGAACGCTGAATGTTCCCCACGACTGGAGTATTGAAGGTCCTTATGACCGTGAAAATCCAACAGCACGTGGCGGTGGTTATTTGCCTGCCGGAATTGGTTGGTATCGCAAAACCTTTAAAGTAGACGCTACCGATGCTAACAAATTATTTTATATCGAATTTGATGGTGTCATGGCTAATAGTGATGTTTGGATCAACGGAAAACATTTAGGAAAACGTCCTTATGGCTACATCAGTTTCAGTTATGATTTGACGCCTTATCTGAACTTTGGAAAAGACAAAACCAATACCATTGCAGTTAGAGCTGACAACACTATCCAACCCGCTTCACGCTATTATACAGGTGCGGGAATTTATCGACACGTACGTTTAATTGCAGTAAATAAAACACATTTCAAACATTGGGGAACACAAATTACAACGCCTAATGCGACTCCCCAAAAAGCCACAGTGAACGTAAAAACCGAAGTAGAAAACAACGCTGCAGCAGGAACTTACAAATTACAAATTGAGGTTGTTGACAATACCGGAAAAGTAGTAAAATCCAGCGAAAGCAAGGAAAATATTGCAGCGAATAAAACAACTGAATTATCAAAAGAGATTGAAATTCTGAATCCTAAGTTATGGGATATTGAAGTACCGAATTTATATACTGTAAATACAAAACTGTACTCAGGAACTACACTGGTTGACAATCAATCTATTACTATTGGTATAAAAAATGCCGAGTTTAGAGCAGAAACCGGTTTTTGGTTGAACAATAAAAATTACAAAATAAAAGGAGTTTGCCTTCATCACGATGGTGGAGCGGTTGGAGCTGCAGTTCCGCTTGGCGTTTGGAAAGAACGTTTGCAAAAATTAAAAGAAGTGGGGGTAAACGGAATTCGTACTTCGCACAATCCTGTAGCTCCCGAATTTCTTGATTTGTGTGATCAGATGGGATTTGTTGTTATGGACGAAACTTTCGATACCTGGATGGCAGCCAAACACAATGGTGAAAAAGGATATAATTTATATTTCAAAGAATGGTGGGAACAAGACACCAAAGACATGATTTTAAGAGACCGAAATCATCCATCAATCGTGATTTATAGTATTGGAAACGAAATCCACGACGATTTGAGCTATCCTGAAGGTTACAAAAAATACAAGATGCAGGAAGATGTGGTAAAAAAATATGACAATACCAGACCAGTAACCATGGCGCTTTTTAGACCCGGAAACTCTAAAGTTTACCTTAGTGGTTTTGCAGAACAAATGGACGTTGTAGGTCAGAATTACCGTGAAAATGAATTGATTGCAGCTCATGAAGCACATCCAAGCTGGAAAGTTATTGGTACCGAAAATACCCATGTCATTAACCAATGGCTGGCTTTAAGAGACAAGCCGTACATGGCAGGACAATTTTTATGGACAGGTTACGATTATCTGGGTGAAGCCGATTGGCCAGAAACGACGAACAATCAAGGTTTGTTTGACAGAGCCGGGAATTGGAAACAACAATCTTTGCAAAGAGACAGCTGGTGGTCAGCAAAACCTGTAGTGCATATTGTTAGAAAATCAGATAATGCGGGTGCTGGTTTTTGGGTTTCTGATTGGACCCCGAGCGACTTTGACACTTATGATAATGCCAAAGTAAATGTGTACAGTAACTGCGAGGAAGTAGAACTTTTCCTGAACGATAAATCATTAGGTTCTTTGAAAAAACCAGCTGACGATTCGCCAAGAGAATGGAATGTAACTTTTGAAGAAGGAACGATAAAAGCTATTGGAAAAAACAACGGAAAAGTGGTAACTCAGGAAGAACATACTTCTGCCGGAAAACCTGCTAAAATTATTTTAACGCAAAGCAAAGGCACAGTTGCTAACAACTGGGACGACGTTACTTTTATTACCGCAACTATTGTGGACGAAAAAGGAATTAGATGCGCCTATGCGGATAATCTAATCCAGTTCTCTATTACCGATTCTGGTAAAATTATTGCCGTTGACAATGGAAACATCATCAACCACGATGGTTACCAAGGTCAGGCAACAAGAGCCTATCAAGGAAAAGCCATTGCAATTATTAAAGCCGCAAAAGACAGCGGTAACATTTCAATAAAAGCAGATGTTGATGGTTTAACACAAGGAGCAACAACAATTACTATTGTTTCTGAAAAGAAATAATTAAATTAAAAACCAAAAATAACAAAGCCGCAAGAAGAAATTCCTGCGGCTTTTTTTGTAAAAAAAAGTGTATGTTTGGAGAAACTAAAATTACTATCAATAAATGATAAATTTATACAAAACAATCAAGGAAAATTTAGCTTTAATTGCGGTTATACCTACATTAATAGGTGGATTGTCTCAAGTATTCTTTTTAGCTAAATTATCACCAAATTTAATTAAGTTCTTTTCTGTAACGCAGTTGATTTCTGATGGACTTTTTGTTTTATTGTTTTTAATATTAAGTGTATTTACTGTTTTACCATTAGCGATTACTAATAATTTATACTTTCCAACAAATGAAGAAAAGAAAATTGAGAATTTTAATATTAATTGGTTATATATAATAATTGCATTTTTAACGTTTATGATTATTATATTAGTAAATAATCAAATATTTAATATTAAAACAATAGTGCATTTTATTATATATTTATTATCAATCTATATTATTTACACCCCTTTTTATTATTTCACTAAAGATTATTTCAGAAAACAATTAGGTAAATATTTTTTAATAAACGTTTTTTTCATTATAAACTTCTTTTTTTGTCTAAAATCATTTTATGTATTCAATAGCAATTATAATAATATACAAAATTTTAAAAATTTAGTTTCAGAAATTGAAAAAAAAGAATGTTACCAAAAAACACCTTCAATTCTATATTTTAATGATAAGTTTGTATTTATAGAAGTTGAATCTAAAGGAAAAAAGAACATCGTAATAAAAAAGACTGAAGATTTATTTGAATAAAAAAAGCTAGTTTTTATCAAAAGAAACGAAATGAAACTCCGCCCTCTTGGGCGTTTTTTTTTTAGAAATAGAAAAGCAACTTAGTTTAGACTGCAATGCCAAAAAAAAATTAAACACTATTTGGAAGCATTGCAAAGACGTGTCTTTTTATATTAAAGAACATCAATCAATTTAAATCTATTTATTTTGAAAACATCTGTAGCACAGATAAATAAACATTTAATAAAAACACATTAGAAAAAGAAACTAAAATTTCACTACAATAGTTCCATTCCTGATTAGTTTTTTCTTCAAATAAACCTATATTTGCGCCCTCAAGGCAGTTCGCTGCTTATTCTACGGGCGTAGTTCAAGGGTAGAATAGCGGTCTCCAAAACCGTTGATGGGGGTTCGAATCCCTCCGCCCGTGCAAACACAAAATCTCAAAATAACAAAGCCGCAAGAAGAAATTCTTGCGGCTTTTTTTGCCTTATTTTATTATGCGAAAAAACACTACTAATGACATTTTTTACTAAATGAAAAAAATTAGATTATCAATTTTCTTTTTTGCTTGATCAAAAAAGAAACAAAAAAATCAAGTCTTGCGCTTCCTCGTCGGTCAAATTAGTTTTCGAATGCTAAAAGAAAAGAACTCGCTAACGCTCAAACAGCTTTTCTTTTTACGCATTCTTCAAACATTTGACACTCGACTGCGGAAGCTAAGGACAAGAATTAAAACTTACTTTTTATTTCTTAAAAACTTTTTTCAAAAAACCATCGATATATTGAATCGTTGGATCAAACCAAGGATTGAAAAGACAAAAAGAATGTGGCGAATTTTCGAATTCATGCACTTCCGAATAGATTCCGTTTGCATCCAAAACCTTCCTGTAATCATCACGCCCGGCGTGCATTCGGGCTACCGAACTATTGATAAATAAGGTTGGCGGTGTACTGGCACTTACATAACTCAAAGGCGAAGCCGCTTCCCACAATTTAGGATTTTCTTTTTTAGAATAGCCAAACCAATAGGTTCCTGCAGAAATATTCTTGCTGTCATCGCCTTCACCTCCTTCAGGATGTACAAAAGACAAAGTACCATCTATATCCACAACTGCATTCACTTGGGATTGCGAATTTGAATTGGTCATCACACCTTCAAAAAGCGGCATATTCCCGGTTGTTCCCATAAATGCCGCCATTTCTCCACCAGCAGAAAATCCAAGTGAGACAATCTGATTTGGATCTACATTATACTTTGCTGCATTTTTCCGAACCCAACGTATAGCAGCTTTCACATCATAAATGGCTGCAGGAAAAAGTGCTTCGGTAGAAAGTCTGTACTCAGGAGTAAAACAGACATAGCCCAAACTCGCTAACTTTTGAGCCATCGGATGATGCTGTTGTCTGTTGCCTGAACGCCAACCACCACCGTGAATGATAATGATGGCTGTTTGTTTTTTCTTGGCATTTTTATCAAAAAAAACATCCAATTTCATTTTTCGTTTACCATAGCTACAATAAACAACATCATTTTTTTGCTTTACAAAATCAAAATGCATTTCGGGAACCATCCTACAATTAGGGTAATATTTCAATGTCTTTTTAAAAGCACTCGCTGTTGCATAAGAAGTATCTCTTACATTGGTTATCCCTTTTAAATATTGGGCATTTAATGACGAAACAAATCCTATAAAACAACAAATAAATAGTATTTTAAAATTGATAATATTATTTTGCATATATCTAGTTCTTACAATGATTAATTTAATTCCTTTAAAAGGATCTTTATTAAAAAAGAAAATTACAACTAAAATGAATATAAAAAAAGCATTAATAAACAATCGCTTATTAATGCTTTTACTCAAAAACAAATTAAATTACTTCAACTCAAATGCACCTAAATCAGGAGCAACTCCTAAATATGGAATCCCATCAATTGCAATTCCTTTATCAATTAAGTCACTAGTTGCTGCAAGTTTCATAAAAGTAACATCCGGCAAACTACCATCAGCTTTACGGGCTTGAATTAATTGGCTTATATCAACACTTTCAAAATCAGTAGCATCGGTTACTAAACTATTTTGCCAACCATTATTAGTAACATCTAAAACATCTGCTTTAACGCTACCATAAGCTCCAATTGCACATGAATTTTTAACAGTAAGTTTTGCTAATGGGTTTGTACTACTAAAATTATAATTGTTTCCATTACTGTATGCTGAACAATTGTAAATAGCCACGTTCCCACGATTACTGTTATGGTCAAAACCATCGGCTACATTTCCGGCGGCAATACAATTTTTATAAATTCCGTTATGCTTTAACAATTTATCATCACTTCCTCCTGTTTTAAATCCATTACCATCACCAGCCCCTTTGCTTCCATTTTTCATATAACCGTTTTTAATAGTCCAGCAGTTAGTATAAGTTGTTGTAACATCATCGGCACCACGAAGGTATCCATCCCAGCCATCATCAAGATTTTGCCATGCTCTACACCCAATAAATTTATTCCCTGTACCAACATTTAATTTACAGGCAAAACCATCGGCATTTTCTAAGGTAGAATCTGCATTGAAATAAGAATCACAATTTAAAATCGTGTTGTTTGAAGCCCCGTTATCCAATTGTAATCCTGAATCTGAACATTCAGAAAATGAACAAAATTCTATCGTATTATTACTCCCTTTAATCTCCATACCGTTGTCTCCTGCCTTATAAACATCGATGGCTTTAATACGAATATAATTTCCTGCGACTACAATCCCCTGATTAGAAGAACCTTCTCCCATTGCAGAAAAATCAAGTTTCGCACGAGTACCATCCGTTTGACCTAAGATAGTAATTTCATTGCCCGAAGTCCCCGAAGCAGTTAAGTTAATTCTAGTATTCATAACATAGGTTCCCCCATTAAGAAAAACAGTTTCTCCAGCCTTAACTTTAGACAAAGCGGCAAGCAATTCGGTCGCAGTTGAAACAGTATAAGTATATGTTGGTACCGAAGCAAAAGAAGAAACGACTATCGTTTTTGTGGCTTTGATTGTATTTTTATCCGATGCTGTAGCCGTAATAGTTACCGTTCCGTTTTTAAGAGCCGTAACTAAACCTGTTGAAGAAACTGTAGCTATACTGGTATCTGAAGACAACCACGTTATTGTTTTTGATGTAGCGTCCGACGGTGAAACAGTAGCTGTCAACTGCGAAGTTGTGCCAATACTAATATCTGAGCCAGATAATACAACTGAAGACACATACACAACATTATTATCATTATTAGAAGCCTTCAACTCATCTTTAGAACAAGAAAAAAGAGCGAAGAAAAAGAATATGTTTAAAATATATTTCATTTTTTTAGTTTAAATATGTAAAAATCAGCACCAAATATGAGTGCTATTTATTCGTTAAAATTTTTCATTTTTTTTTTAATTTCCATCATAAAACATAACTACAATTCAATTAATAACAATCAAATTTTTTAAAATTATAATGTTGGAATCCAACCTTTGAATATAGCATTAATGGTATAATCAGTTGTAAATTGTTCCAGAGTCAATAAATGAGACCAACTCACACGGGAAGCAGTGTTTCCTCCAGCACCAGTCGATGAATATTCACCATAAAAAGTGGTGGTCTCTGCTTCTGGCTTACTCCAATTATGCCAACCTTCTGCTTTTATATGTGCTGCCATTTCGCATTTAACAAATACAGTACGTGCATAATTCCCCCAAGGCCTACCCAAATAATACGATTTACTTGCCGCATTCGTAATCAATTTACAATTCAGGAATACAAAACCATACGGATTTGCTTGAGGAGTATTAGCAGCCGTTATATAAGAACCTCCCGTTTTTGCAAAAATTTCGCATTGATCAAAAATAGCGGTCGAAGCTCCAAAAATAAAATCGGTAGCCCCTTCTATATAACAGTTTTTATAGTATTGTCTACTGGTACTTGCGCGTGGATACAGCGTGTCTTGAAAGCCCAGAAATTTACAATTATCAAAAATAACCTTATCGCCATCAACCCTAACAGCTACCGCCTGACCAACATTTCCTGATGAATTTTCGAAAGTAATATTTTTAGCTTTAAAATTATTCCCGGCAACAATAAAACTGGCTGAACCAGAAGTACCAATTTCTAGTCCTGCACTATTTTTTTTAGAAGCATAATCGTCATAAGTAAAGATGACATTCTCCTTGCTTTCTCCTATTAAAGTGATATTGTTTTTATTTTGAGCTAATTCTAATTTCTCCTTATAGACACCATTTTTAATGTAAATTTTTGTTTCGATTGTTTTCAAGAAAACAACCGAATTGATTGCTGCTTGTACTGTTGTAAAATCCCCTGTCCCTTTTGAATCTACAATAATATCATAAGATTTGACTTCTCCTTTGGGTGTTTCTCCTGCTGGTGTTTCTTTTGGAGTATCTGTTGTAGAACAACTTATAAAAAAAACAGAAGCCATTAAAAAATTTAAAATCATTACTTTATTTTTATTTATCATTAGTACTCTTTTTTTATTTATAATTAAAATCGAACAATCCTCCTTTACCTATAATCCATTTTTAGATTTCCAAGCTGTGTATTCAGTAGCAATCAAAGTTGCAGGCCAATTTCCATACCATGAGTAGCCCACTCTTCTTTCGTTATCAATTTCGGCCAGGGTCGCTTTTGGAATTCCGTCACGTCCACAAAACATCGGTAAATTGTTTGTTAAATCATAAAATCTTGCCCATATTACATTTCCAGAAGAAGAAATTACTATCACGTCCTCTCCCGAAGGCTGAGAAGAGTCCGTAATTTTTTTTGTAGCAATATCAAAAAGTTTAGCCCCACTAAACCAGTCAACTGCATCTTTTACAGCTTGTTTTACAGCGGCCGATGGTTGTTCAACAAGCATTAAAACGCGTACAATCCCCACCGATTCCGAACCACTAAAAGAAGGTAACTCATAAGCTCTGGCTAATGCCGGTTGCAAAGTCACCTCGTCATGTTGTGCACACCAAACTGTTTTTTTGCCTTTATAAGTAATCTGTGTTTGTAATATAATATCAATTCCTTTTTTGAACGCTGTAGTTGCCTTGTCTTTATAAGCTGGATTTACAAGTTCTAAATTATTTTTACCTTTAATAATATCCCACATCAAATTCATCACATTAGCAATAGCATTATCATTATAGGTTATTTGATGTCTGTAACCACTTTTATCAGGATAATACTGTGGCCAACCGCCATTGGCATATTGTGCTAAAAATAGCCAATCAATCGCTTTTTCTGCAGCAGCCAAATAATTAGGATTATTAGTCGTTTTATAATCAGCTATCAACCATCTCAATTCAGTAACAACATGTCCATTGTCTATTGTAGTATCTGTACTCCCTTTTGAAGCCAATGCAGCAGCTTTCTGTTCTGCTGTTTGTGCCAGATTGTAATCATTTAAATCAGGGACAGCTTTTCCCCAGCCTCCATTATTCCTTTGCCATAACAATATACTTTCGGCTCTTACGGTTGTAGCATAAACTGTTGTAACTCCAGAAATAGTAATTTGGATTTGGGCACTTTTTCCACTTCCATCATTACTGGTAGCTGTTACTGTTACTGTACCATTAAGTCTGGGTGTTAATAAACCATCTGCACTAATAGTAGCTATAGCCTGGCTTGAAATCGTCCAATTCAATGTTTTATTTGCTGCATTTGCTGGCAGGATTTGCGTCGTTAATTGTAGTGGCTGACCATTTGTGATATTTGCTGCTGTAATAACAATACTTTGTATCAAAACCGTAGAACCAGTGATTCCTGAAACGGTATAAGTCTTATCTCCGTAACTTCCTGAACCGTCTTTAGCTGTAGCGGTTACTTTTACAGTTCCGTTTTTTATTCCTGTTAAAAGTCCTGTTTCGGTAACAACGGCTATTGTAGGATCGGAGACGCTCCATGTTAGTTCTTTATTAGTTGCATCAGCAGGGAGTACAACCGCTGTTAGTTGTTTTGGCGTACTAGTAAGTGTATTGTCCCCATTAATAACGATTGTTTTTACTTGTGTTTGCCCTAAATCGTCTTTTGAACAGGAAACAAACAAAGTCAAGCAAATTAAAATTATCATTTTTTTCATTTCGAATAATTTTTTAATTGGGTTAATAAAAATATGTTGTTGAAAAATCTATTTATCTACATTATTTAATCGTATTGCCCGGTATTTACAGTAGAAACTAAGTGATATATACATTACTAAGTATTTCAATTTGGGGCATACACAAAGAGGCATGCAAAAAATGAATTATGCATGCCTCAATAAAAAACTAACAAACTAACTGTGTTATAATCTCCAGCGAGGATCTCCAGAGTCTTTTAATCCTCCGAAGCCAGAATCTTTAAATGAAAAATCACCATTCGGAATGTCTTTCCAAAGGTCTTCTACTTTTTTAGCATAAGTAAAACTAGGGAAGTTTGGAATTGTTTTTGCCCCGGTAACATATTTAAAATCAGCAGTAGAATAAGAATTAACGACGATAAAATTTGAAGTTGCTAAACCTGAATATCCTGCAATCGCATAATCAGTTCCTCCTGCTGTTGTATCCCAACCACGTCCCATTATGGTATTTTTGATTGTAATCCCGTTGGTTACTTCATTTGTCCATGCAAAAATTGCTCGTGTTTTTGCTACAAAATCATTTAAAGTACAGTCTTCGATTGAAACACTTTTTGTAGCAGTTGTACTTTTACTTGCCAAAAATACATTAGTGCGATAAATTGTTGAATTTTTCAATAAAACATCACCAGCCGTCCAGGTAGCAACATCAATATTAAAAACGCCATAACCTCCAATATTGTTTACAATTGAATTATTGATGGTATATTTCCCTATTGTTCCTGTACTTGCCTGGAATCGAGCTATTCCTCTAAAATTATTTATCTTACAATTGTTAAATGCTATTTCGCCAATATTTCCATTTTGAGCCACATTGAAAACATACTTAGATGATGCAGCAACATCTGTAGAGGTTAATGTTAATCCCTCAAAAACAATAGAAGCAACAGTACTATTTGCTACCAAATTAAAATTAGCTACCAAATTTAATGTAGCCCCTGCCGGATTGAATGAATAACCACTTTTAATTTTCAATGACTTATTAAAAGAATAAGTAGAATTAATATTATAGGTATTATTACCATCTAATAAGATAGTACTTCCATCAACAGCTGTTGTCAAAGTTGTACTTAATATTGCCGGATCATTAATCCCCCGAAGATCAATATCATTTGATCCTAAAACCAAAGGAGGTTTTGTTGCATAAACTTCCCATCCTCTAGCTTCAGCATTACTATATATTGCTATTTGATATTTAGTACCTGGAGTCAAACCATAAATAATTTTTTCTCCTGCCAATCTTTCAGCATCTGAAACCGTATAGCTAGCTAAAGGTGTTTGTAATAACTCATCTGCAAAAGCAAATACTTTTACCCCAGTTACAGCTGCGCCAGCTGTAGTCCAATGTACTTTTGCACCAGTATCAATAACATCTGAACTCGCAGGAATAGCCATAATAGATGGGAAACGCTGAGTTTTAATTTCTCCCAAATCAGATATTTTACTATCATATTGCGCATCTGCAGCATAAGCAGTTGCCCGTACCTGATATAAAGCATTCCAAACCAGTCCGCTAAAAATCACATTATTTTCAGGGCCTTCAAAGGTTCTAACAATGGTTTTGAAAGTATCCCGACTGATCTCTACCTTGTAAGCAATTGCCTCTTTCATTTTACCCATATTAACAATAATCGTATTATCAACTGAGCTTAGTTCTTTACTCAAAACAGGTCTAAAAAGTCTGGTTTGCACGAGTCCTTCATTCTCACTACAAGAAACAAAGAATAAAACACCTACTATCAGTATTAATGCTTTATATATATTTAAATTAACATTTTTCATTTGAGTGTTTTTTAATTGATTAAACAACTTAAAAATTAAATCCGTAACCATCATTTTTCAATAAACCTAAACTATTTGTTACGGCCACACTAGGAATTGGCATGATGTATCTAACTGGTGCCTTTGTATAATTAGCCCAGTTAGTTGTAATCCATGTTTGATAAGCAGATGGATCAGCTGCATTTGGAGTTCTATGTAAACCAATTAACCAACTAAATCTAGTCCAGCTAGCATCAGGAGCAGCCAATAGCTTAGTATCAGGATTTAAAATCACCAACTTCCCTGAAGTATCATACTTCCAATATAAATAATCCGGTAAGGTGCCAAGCCCATAAAAAGCATCATCAGCTAATTTTTTCAATCCTGTAATTGTCTCATTTATTTTTGTATCATATAAATTCCAACGAATTAATTCATATTTACGAATCATCTCTCCACCAAATTCCCAAGCTCTTTCATCTACTATAGCCTTAAAGAAAGCTTGCTTACTAGAAGCAGCAGCAATATACTGATCTACTTTTATGGCCCAGTCAGCCTCATCAAAAGCTCTTTGTCTTACTCTTTTAAATGCTTCTTTTGCTGCTGGTGTTGGTCCATTATTCAATTCGTTATCAGCCTCTGCGAACATTAATAAAACATCTGCATAACGCATCATTGGCCAGTTAATTCCTGTTCCTTTATCAGTAGATGGACCAGGAGGAGGATTTAAAAACTCTCTACTCCATTTTCCTTGCGAAATAGAGCCTACAGCAACCATTTGCTGTTTAAAATCTTTATCTCTAAAATACAATCCACAAGTAACATCTCTTCTAATATCTTTTTTATCAAAAGAATAATAATAGGTTGGAGGTACACTCATATAATTACTTCCTGCCCCATAAGGGTGTGAACCAGAATCTACTCTAATACCAATGTTCCATCCTACATCTCCTTCTCCTATGGCAAATGGAACCTCAAATAACATATCACTATTACTTGCAACAATAAACTTAGATTGATTTAGGAAAACTTGTCTAAAATCCTTAGGCAATGCTCTGTCTTTTAAATCTATTAACTTTTTAGAATAATCACGAGCAATAGCATAATAATCTAAATAATCCGATTTTCTCTCCATAGTCATATCTGGCTTCAGGAAATAACCTCCTCTTTGCAAAGCTAGTCTCGAAATCATTCCTAATGTATATTCTCTATTAACCTGCTCAATACCAAAAGGTAGCTCATCAGCCCATTTCATACCAGCTTCAGCATTAATTAAATCCTGAATAAGTGACGAAAGAATCACATTTCTATCTTCTTTCGGTAAATTAAATTCTACTCCTGGCTTAGGTGCCTTAGTTGAAAAAGGTACATCACCAAAATGATAAATCAACATGCTATACCAATAGGCTCTCAACGTATAAGCCTCTCCTAAAAACTGTTTCATATCATTTTGTATCGCCGCATCTGTTGAATTCAAAGCAGCGCTACTTGAAATCCCTTCTATAACTATATTAGCATCTCTAATAGCTCTATATGCAACTTCCCAAACAATTTTCAAATCCCCATTGTTTGGTTGTGCTTCTAAACGCCAAATCTCATAACGTGCCGTACTTCCTGTTCCTGAATTCTGCTCAATATCGGTATTTCCTGTCATGTTATTAGACAATCTGGATCTAAATGCATCTTCACTAAAATGTGCATAAATTGCATTTGTCGCTTTTCTGGCATCATCAACATTAGAAAACACATATTGGGTATCGAATGTGGATAACGAATCCGGATCTAAGAAATCGGAACATCCATTCATAAAGAATGCAAGTACCATAATTAATAAGCTTTTTATAATCTTCATAATAATATTTTTTATGTTTTTTTAATTGTTATCAATTGTACTTTACTTAGATTAAAAAGTAGCATTCACTCCAAAAGTAAATGTTCTACTTTTTGGATAAGAAGAGTAATCTAATCCCGGAGCTAAAACAGCAGTTGTACTACTTCTTGATGAATTTACATCTGGATCATAGCCAGAATATTTAGTCCATAAAGCCAAATTAGTTCCTGTAACAAAGAAACGTAAACTAGATACTGGCGATTTTTTGAAATCTTTTAGAGGTACACTATAACCAATAGTCACATTGTTTAATCTCAAATAAGATCCATCTTCAATTGCCCAGTCACTAACAACAGCTGTAGCCCCTCCAAAAGAGTTATTACCACTCCAAATTGTTTTTCCTTGGTTCATCTCAGCTAATTGTCCCAAATCAGTTACAATACCTCCTGGAGTTCCTGTATAAGAACCATCCATATCGATATAAGTAAATCTATTAGAAGAATTCATTGTATTCAGCATATTACCATAAGAGGTACGGTACAATTGATTGTAATCAATTTTACCTGTATTATAAACATCATTACCTAATGACCAGTTAAAAAATGCTGTAAAATCAAAACCTTTAACATTTCCTGTCAAACCAAATCCTCCTTGTGCTTTTGGTAATGCATTTCCAATTACCTTTCTATCATTAGTATTAATTACACCATCACCATTTAAATCTTTCAATTTCATATATCCTGGTTTAATACTAGATACTCCTAATATTCCTTTATTATCAGGAATTCCTGCTTTTAAAACATAACTACGGGTGGTTGCATTATAACTATCAAAATCATCTACAGTATACATACCATCATTTACATAACCATAAATTAAACCGATAGATTTACCAACTTGTAAATAATAATCGTCTCTATCTTTCAAATCAGTACTAGCCCAGTTAGATTGAAAAAAGCGCTCTGTTGTCCCATCCAACTCCACTATTTTTGTCTTATTGATTCCAAAATTGAAATTAAGATTCAATGAAAAATCCTTTTTATTAATTAAACTTGCATTCATCGCCAATTCAATTCCTTCATTTTGGGTACTTCCTATATTAGCCCACTGAGAGCTAAATCCTGATGTTTGTGAAATTGCTGACTGCAATAATAAATCTTTAGTCGTATTTCTATATAAATCTACACTACCATTAATTACAGAATTGAAAAGTCTAAAATCTAAACCTAAATTTCTATTAATAGTTGTCTCCCAAATCAAATCAGGATTAAACAATGTACTTCCCGCTACACCATAATATACATTGTAAGCATTTGTACCTAAACCCGGACCATTATTAGTTTCTGCTTGAAACAAAAACTTAGTGGAATTTGCAGGAATTCTATCATTACCCGTTTCCCCATAACTCACTCTCAATTTTAACTCATCCACTATTTTAGAATTTTTCAAGAATGGTTCGCTAGAAATTTTCCAACCTGCAGCAAATGCTGGAAAAATACCTATATTATTTTTCCCTGAAAATTTACTCGATGCATCACGACGAATGGTTGCTGTAAACAAGTACTTGTCTTTATAAGAATAATTAGCCCTACCAAAAAGTGAAGACCAGTTTTCATCTGTATAATTTTCAGTTTTATGTTCAACAACTGTCCCTAAAGCCATCGCTGCAAACATTTCTTCTGGAGTTATTGAAGCTCTGAAATTCTCTACTCTAACAGATTGTGCTTTACCTCCTCTTGACAAAACTTCCTGACCTACCAATATTCCTAATTGATGTTCCCCAATATTTTTAAAATCATAATTCACAGTATTCGACACTCTATATGACAATCCTTCTGAATCATCTTTTGTACCTAAGGGTAAACTATTCCCTTCCTGTTGTGATGTACCTGTTAATGGTCCAAAAAACCTAAGATTTTCTCCATACGTTTTACTTGAAGTAAAAACAGTTTTAGCTGTTAAATTATCTAAAATATCCCAAGTTAATCCTCCGTTAATTACATAACTCTTAGTTATTCTTTTTCTCCAATCTTGCTTTGCCAATTCTACCGGATTTATCAAATTCAACACAAAAGCCTGATAATCATCTTCATTGTCTACATTTGCAATATCAAATTCTAATTCATCTGCAATACCGTTAGTTGGTCTTGAAGTAACTAAATTCTTAACTCTTACCTGAGCACCACCTGAAGTTCCTGCTCCATCAACCTCTAAATTGGTAATTCTAGCAGATGCATCAAGTTTTAATTTTTTAGTAATCTCGTGATTTATTTTAAAATTAATAACATCACGATTTAAACCAGAACCTATCATTAAACCCTCATCATTATTATTAGTATAACTTAAAGACAATTTGGTTGTTTCAGTTCCTCCCGAAACACTAATATTATTGTAATACGAAATCGTAGATTTCCCTAAAACATCTTCCTGCCAATCATTAGCTTTTTTGTATTTGTACAATTCTAAATCATCAAATTTTCCATAAAATTTTTCAAAATTTCTAACATCAGCATCCGATTTCATACGGGCAGTTTCATATTGCATAGTCACATACTCATAAGGAGACAAAACATCCATTTTTCTATCAGTAGGCAATTTTAAAAATTGTGTATAATGATTAAAAGTTACTGTTGTTTTTCCTGCTTTTGGTTTTTTTGTCGTAATAATTACTACCCCATTTGCTCCTTGAGCACCATAAATAGCTGTAGTTGCAGCATCTTTCAAAATGTCGATACTCAATATATCCCCAGGAGGAATATCATTAATATTACTTACAATAAATCCATCAACAACATACAAAGGAGAATTATCCTGAGTAATTGATCCTCCTCCTCTAACACGAATCATAATATCTGCCCCTGGAGCACCATCCACGGATTGCACACTAACTCCTGCAAGTCTACCTGCCATAGCTTCAGCTACATTGGTAACTGGAATTTTAGACAATTCCTTTGCCCCTATAGAAGCAACAGAACCTAATAAATTCTCTTTTTTAATAGTTCCATAACCAAATGAAACCACCTTCACCTCATCTAATGATTCCAAATTTTCCTCAAGAACAATAGTTATAGAGCTTCTGCCTCCTACTTTTACTTCTTTGTTTTTAAAACCAACATAACTTACTTGTAAAACCGCATTTGAATTAGAAAGACGCAAAGTGAATTTCCCATCTATATCAGTTCCTGCAACATTTTTTGTCCCTTTTTCTAAAACATTAACCCCTGGCAATGGCATCCCTTGAGCATCTTTTACCACTCCTGTAATCTTATCATCCTGCTCAATGACTGATTTCACTACAGTATTGATTGCTATTTGGTTCGTTTGCTCTTTTTTCTTAAATAATAGTATCTGACGATCATTTATAGTATAAGTAATATCTGTTCCTTTGAAAACTTTATCCAGAATCTCAATTATTTTCTTTTTCTCAACATTAACAGAAACCTTTCTGTCTAAATCAATCAAATTGCTCTCAAATAAAAATCGATATTCCGAAACAGACTCGATTTTATTGAACAACTGCTCAACAGAAGTATTGTTTACATTTAGTGTCAACTTTGTATTTTGCGAATAAGTACTGGCTTGGATTCTCACCAAAGACAGTATCAATAATAGCGTGGTTAGTTTCATCTTTAGGCTAATTTTAGGCAAATACGGACTAAGCCATTTCCCTTTAATTATTTTTTTCATAATTTTGGTTTGATTTTAAATGATTTAATTTCGATACGTCGTTTGAAACACATTACTAAATCGGGAAATACTGGTACTATTTTCCGATTTTTTTTCATGTATTTCTTCCTTTAAAAAAATTACACTCTCATCTCATGAATTAGTTTTTGGTTAGTTAGTAAATTAGTTAGTTTATTTTTATCAACTTCCCTTCTTTCTTAAAAGTGAAGTCTTGAATTTTACTCATTGTTTCTAATACCACCTCAATACTTTCAATATTCTTATTAAAACTGGCATTGAATTTTTTAGCTAAAAGATCTTTTCTATTATTCTCAATAGTTACATTATAAGAGCGTTCTAACTTTATTATAATATCTTTAAAAGCTGTTTTTCTAAAAACAAGTTCCCCATTCATCCATTCTGTATAAAATCGAGTATCTACTTTTTCAACAGTTATTGCTCTTTTTTGATTATTCCAAGTTCCTTTTTCACCTGGAACGAGCATTGCTTTCTCATTTGGTGTAGCCGCACTAGACAAACTAACCGATCCCTCAACCAATACAGTATTGATATCGACCTCTTCTTTATACGAACTCACATTAAATTTTGTTCCTAAAACTCTAACATCTACACCTCTAGTTTTAACAATAAAAGGATGTGCTTTATCTTTAGTAACATCAAAAAAAGCTTCTCCTTCTAACACCACTTCTCTATTATGTCCTTTGATAAATTGAACCGGATATTTTAAAGAAGAACCTGCATTCATATTGACAACTGTACCGTCCGACAAAGTGACTACAAAGGTTTTTCCGTAAGGAATTTTAATCTCATTATAAACTAACTTATCTATCACTCGAGATGAACTATAACTAATTTGATTTTCCTTTTGAGAAGCGACTACTTCTCCATTTTTCTTTATAATTTGTTGATCTCCATTAGGACTTAAAATCTGAACATCTCCATTTTCTAAAACCAATTGAATGGCATCGGCAGGAATAACAGTTTTAGTTTGTGAATCCGTTTTATATTGAAAAACATATACCAAACTCAACAAGCCCACAAAAACTGCTGCATATTGAAAAATATTTTTCCAATTGATTACAATGGGATTCTTTTTAACATTTATTCTTTCTTTTAATTCATCCCAATTTTTTTCAGCATCTATTGATTCTACATACAATAATGCCTCTTCGAGCAATCCATTATTATGAAGCTCTTTTATTAATTCTTGCTCTTCTTGAGACAACAATTTTATTTTGGAAGTATCAATACTTCCATTACTTACTATTTCCTTTAGGATATTAATCAAATTTGGGCTGGAGTCCATTGTATTTATCTTGTATGTTAAAGTTATGTTAGGAAAAAAGTTTTTTAGGGTGACAACTTTAATTAATTATTTTTTATTTTTTTTACACATTATAAAAAAAAACTAAGTTTTTATTTTATATTTGACGTAATGTAATCCATTACAAAACGAATAATCTCTATTTACAAATGTCATCTCATAAAGATTTAAAAATATTTGAAGACTTGTACAAAGAACATTTCACCTTTTTATCTTTAGTTTCTTTTAACATAACTAAGGATAAAGATGTGGCAAAAGATGTTGTACAGGATTTTTTTATTTATCTATGGGAAAAAGAAGAAGCTCTAAACTTTACTATTTCGTTTAAGGCTTATGCTTCAAGATCAGTGAAAAATATGAGTCTTCAATATTTAGAAAAACACAAAACAATCAGTTTAGAAAACAACAAAATAATTCATCCAAAATTTGAAGAACAAGTTGTTTTTGAAAAAGCGGAAGAAAATAAAAAACCTAAAATCCTTACTTTAGTTGACAAGATTCCTCAAGCCAGAAGAGAGATTTTCATGTCGCATATTGTAGAAGGACACAGTTATGCAGAAATTGCAGAAATGTATAATATCTCCATCAATACTGTAAAGACACAAATGAAGAGAGCTTATGCCTTTTTAAGAGAATTCGAAAACACCAGTACCTTAACTACTATACTGTATTTTCTATTTAGGAATTAATCTCCTCTGGAAACTTTAAACAAAGATTTTATTACATAGAATTGTCATCCCGAGCGAAGTCGAGGGACAATACAAATTGATAATGTTCTCGACTTCGCTCGAACTGACATTAAATAATGCAGTTCTAAATGGTAATTTGCTGAGAAAAAAAAATTATTTCACAGAACTTGGCACCCCTATTTTATCCCCAATTATAATTTCGTTTACACTAATATTTTGAGTGTTAACTAATGTCATTCCGTTTTTAGCCGACTTCACCGTGATTTTGTCCAAAACTACATTTTCGACTTTCTTCTCCGGAAAACCTTCGATGATAATAGCCGTATTTGAAGCAGCTTCACAGCTGACATTTGAAATAGAAATATCTGAAATTTTAGAAGGATACAAACCACTGCCTTCCCCATGATAATTAGCAGTCACATAGATACAATCTTCTACTTTGCCTAAAGCAATATTAGAAAAATAGAGATCTTTAACATAACCACCTCTATCTGAATTAGTCTTAATATAAATTCCTCTTTTCAAATAGCCTCTGGCTTTACAATTATCTACAAATACATTACGGACACCAGCTGACATTTCGCTGCCAATAACCACAGCATGCAGGCCTTTAAATTCGCAATTTCTAATTACAATGTTTTCAGAAGGACTATTTGAATTATCACGTCCTTCATTATCGCGTCCCGCTTTAATAGCCACATTATCGTCGCCATTATCAAACTGAATTTTCTCAATCAAAATATCACTCGAATATTCAGGATCAACACCGTCATTATTATTGTTTTGGGCATCATATTTTAATCCGCGAAGGGTAATGCTTCTAGATTTTAATAAATGTACACACCAAAACGGAGAATCTTCAATTTTTACATCTTCTAACAAAATATTTTTAGAATTGACAAACTGAATTAATTGAGGTCTTAAAAAATGTCCTTCACCAAAAATGCGCTCTTTTACAGGAACATTTTTGTGATTCATTTCCCTGCTCAACAACTTGTCTTTTTCTTCCAATGGCTTCCATTTTATCCAGGTATCCTTAGCTTCACCATCAATAATTCCGTTTCCGGTAATAGCAACATTTTCTACATTATTACCATAAATTAACGGACTATAATTATATAACATTGTTCCTTCCCAACTCGTTAATACCAAAGGATAATCTTTAGGATTAGAGCCAAATCGTATTTTAGCACCTGTCTCTAAATGCAATTTGACGTTACTCACAAAATGGATAGGTCCATTAATCGTGTAAACACCTTTTGGAACAATGATAGTCCCACCATGCTTTTTTAAACAGGCTTTCATTGCTTTATCAAAAGCTGACTTACAATTAGTCACCGAATCACCTTTGGCTCCAAATTTTGTAATCAGGAATTTGTTATTAGGAATTGAAGGCAATTGAATACCACTAACAATTCTTTCTATTTCAGCAGTCGCATTTTTAGGACTTGTTTGCGCCAAAAGCATATTGAAAGATGACAAAATCGTGACGAAATAAAAAGTAATGTTTTTCATGCTATTCAGTATTCAGTTTTACTTAATGTGTTTTTTCAAATCTAAATCGGTCTTTTTTAATTCGATTATAGCCAATTTAGCAATCTCTGTAGCTCCTAATAATGACAAATGGGTATCGTCGTGTTTTTCGGTTTTATAAAAAGCACTTTCGCCTGCATTAAAATGCAAATGCAATTTTTTCGAACCTTCAACACCATAAGATTCCTCTAACAACTCGGTCAAATATTGCAAATCAATAAACGGAACCTTATAATCTGTAGCAACCAATCGGGTTTCCAATGGATATAGACCGTGCGTATCTACCAAAGTACCTTCTGCATTAAAATTTCTTCTAACGATTGACGAAAACAAAACCGGAGTCGCACCTTTAGCACGCGCCTCTGTCACAAATCGAATCAAATTTTGGCGATAAGCTGTACGCGGATTAGTGTACACACTTGGTTTATTTTCTTTTTGGTCATTATGCCCAAATTGGATAAAAACATAATCTCCTTTTTTCAAGGTTTTCAAAATCGAATCCCAACGTTTTTCGTTAATAAAACTACGTGTACTGCGACCATTCATTGCTCTGTTATCGACCACTACGTTATTGTCAAAAAACTGCTGTAACACCTGAGCCCATCCGTGTTCCGGATTTTCTGTTGGATTGGATTTATTAGCCATCGTCGAATCGCCAATGGTGTAAACAGTTGTTTTTTGTGCAAAACAACTAGTAGCTATTAATAATAAAAGTAACAATTTAATTCTCATAATTATTTAAAATTTGAATACCAATTAATATTTAATTTCGATTTTGAATCTTCAAGAATCTGTTGCAAAGTATAATCCTTAGCCTCCGTTTTAGTTAATTGATGTGACCAGGCTACTCTGTTTGCTGGTTGAAATCCCGGACCAGAACAATTGTATTCGGCATAAAAAGAAGCTTTTTCAGCATCAGCTTTAGACCAGTTGTTCCAGCCTTCTTTTCGAATATGATTATCCATTTCGCAATTCAAATACACCGTTTTAGCGTTAATACGCCAAGGTCGTCCAAGATAAACTTCAGTCGCTTTTTCATCAGCAGTCAGTTTGCAATTCATAAACACAAAACCGTATTTAGAACTTTCAGGCGTTGAAGCCGCCGTTACATAAGCATTACTTTTGCTATGCAGCGTACAATTATCAAATACCACCGTTGCGCTACCAAAAATAAAATCTACTGTTCCTTCAATAAAGCAATCCTTGAAATACTGCTTAAATCCTTCTCCCGAAGTGTACAAAGTATCCTGATTTCCTAAAATAATGCAATTAGAAACCACCACTCTATCAGCAACTACCGACAAAGCTATTGCCTGACCAACAGGACCCGAAGTGTTTTTAATGGTTAAATTAATTGCCTTAAAATCATTTCCTTCCACCAATACAGTTGGTGTTAAAAAGGTACTGTTTCGCCCCAGATTGATTTTACCATAATAATCATCAAAGGTAATTATCGTGTTTTCTTTGCTTTCACCAATTAAAGAAACCTTGGTATTCCACTCCGGAATTAGTACTTTTTCATGATAAACACCATTTTTAATCGTAATCAACACTCTTTTATAAGGAAATGAAGGAGAATTGTATATCGCTTCCTGAATACTCGTATAATCACCGCTACCATCCTGGGCTACAACAATATTATATTCATCTTTTGGAGCTTTCATTCCTGTTTTCGGAGTCGATTTTAGCTCAGTCGAAAGTTTTTTTTTCCACTTTTCGTAAGCTTTCAATACCTCTTTAGGCTCATTGGTATACCAGGAATATCCATTTCTGCGCTCATCGCCAATTTCTGATAATGAATATTTTTTAACTCCATCCCTGTCTGAGAAAAAAGGTTTATTATCTTCCAATTCCATAAAACGAGCCCATAGTGCTGGAGCATTAACATCAGCAACCATTTTTTTGTCGCTTATCTTGCCTTTTTCATTCAAAGAACGGTCTTCTCTTAAACCTTCTATTTTTACTTTTTCAAACCAAACAACCGCAGCATCAACAGCCGTAATTATTTCTTTTGAAGGATTTTCAATAGACATTAACAACAATACAATTTTAGCCGATTCTTTACCGCTTAATGACGGTAATTCATAAGCGCGGGCTTTAGCTGGCAAAAAAGTAGTTTCGTCATGTTGTGCACACCAGGCGGTCAAAACACCGTTTTGCTTATATTGGGTTTTGATAATACAATCAATTCCTTTATCAAAAGCAATTTTAGTTTTTGCTACAATTTCTTCAGATGGTTTTATCGAATAATAATCGGTTTTATCTTTAATTTCCTTTAAAATATTAAGGATATTCACCATAGAATCATCATTGTATGTGATATGCGTATAATATCCTTTTTTCAAAGGATAAAATTGCGGCCATCCCCCATTGTCATATTGCGCTTTCAACAAATAATCCAATCCTGAAAGAAAGGCTTTCTTATACCTTTCGTCCGGTTGTTGTTTGTATATTTTCGAAAGAAAAAGCATTTCCTGACAAGTCGCACTGTTATCGGTAGTACAACCTTCAGTTGAAGTTTTAAGAGCTAGCAATTCCTGTTTTTGTGCATCAGAAAGAGGCTTTTGCATTTGGATGTTTTTTGGCCATCCGCCTATATTGCGTTGATACAACAACACATTTTCAGCTACGGCTTTAGCTTCTTTCGAAGCAAACCAATTCTCGTCTTTCAATTCTGTAATACTCTTCCATGATTTATCAAGAACCTGAGCCTGTGTATTTATTCCCGCTACAAAGCAACAGAAAAGAGTAATTATACCTTTAAAAAAATTATTCATAGTTTATTTATTTAGTAAATCTAAACCAATCAATATCTACACTTCCTGCGTCGTTTATTTTTCCTTCTCGAAGAGCCGTTAAACCAATCTTAGCCCCAATCCATTTTCCCTCACGGGATTTAAAATCTTCGCCTAAAGATTTAAAGTTTTTACCATCGGTACTATAAAAGAAACTGCAAATTCCTCCCTCTTTAACCTTAGTTTGCAGGTAAAAAGTTTTATTATCTAATTTAACAGCCTGTGTTTCGATCTCAACACCTTTTTTATCGGCATTTTTACAAGTAACCTGAGAAATGAACAATTCACCATTTTTCTGTTTTACTTTTAGCATACTGTAATCCAATCCCAGAATTACTAAACCAATACTTTCACCATCAAAACGGGCATTAAATGTCATTTTGGTAGTCGTGGTAAATTCGTTAGCCGGGAATTTTTGCGCTAAAATATTTGGTACATCAAATAAATTCACTGCTTTTTCTGGCATTGGACGGCAAAACAGAGAGTAATACCCCATGCTTGTTGGCAATCCCCAATATACCTGAGGATTAGCATGCCATTCCCATTGCAATCCTAATTTTGGTGAATTAAACTCATCTGAATCCGGAGGGGTCATTATTGGATAGGTTTTTCCAACATTCGGTTTTTTATAAGTCAAAACAGGTTCTCCTTTACCGTCTTTGTCTTTATCTATTCCAATAACTGGCCAATCGTTAACCCATTTCATAGGTTGTAAATGCACAATTCTTCCGTAAGCTCCCTTATCCTGGAAATGGAAGAACCAGTCTTCACCTGTCTGAGTATCCACCCAAGCACCCTGATGAGGACCATTAATAGGCGATTTTCCCTGATCCATTACTTTTCTTTTCTCGTAAGGACCAAAAATATTTTTAGAACGCATAACGGTTTGCCAGCCTGTAGGAACTCCTCCTGCTGGTGCAAAAATGTAATAATAACCGTTTCGCTTATACAACTTTGGTCCTTCAACCGTAGCTTCATCAAAATGTCCATCAAGCACCATAACGGCATCGTCATTCGCTAAAGTTCCCTCAGGATTCATCGTACAAATAGCCAACATACTTTTTATTCCGGCACGACTTCCTGCAAAAGCAAATCCTAAATATGCCTTTCCATCCTCATCCCACAAAGGCGTAGGATCAATCAATCCTTTTCCTTCTTTAATTAATATAGGATCAGACCACAATCCTTTTGGATCCTTGGTTTTAATCATATAAATCCCGTAATCAGGATCCGGATAATAAATATAAAATTCATCATTATGAAAACGAATACAGGGAGCCCAAACTCCATTTCCATGTTGTGGAATATCAAAAACATCAAAAGGAGGTTGTTTTTGTAACGCATAATTCACCAATTCCCAGTTCACCATATCCTTAGAATGCAAAATTGGCAAGCCGGGAATACAGTTAAAAGAAGAAGCAGTCATGTAATAATCATCTCCAACACGAATCGCATCCGGATCAGAATAATCGGCATGTAAAATTGGATTCTTATACGTTCCATCGCCATTATCGGCTACCCAAACTTTCGAATATTCATTTGATTTTTGAGCAACAACAAACTGATTAGACAATAGAACTAATCCTATTGCAACTGCATTATTTATAAATTTCATAGTGGTTGGTTAATATTTGTAAATGGAAAAACTTATTATCGGTTTAATTCGATAGCAGCTAATATAAATGGCCCTGTAGCTTTAGGATCATTGTCTTTCTTTTTCTCATTTACATAATATTCATAAGAACCATCACGGTATGGAGTTCCACCTAAACCTGCTACCTGACAAGCCTGAGTCAAACTAATTCCACCATCGGCATCTACTCTGATTAATTTAGTAGTCAATCCGTCAAAAGCAAAATTAGCCACTTTTTTAAATTTAGCAGGCAAATAACCTTTGTTTACTCCTTTAGCTAAAGCATAAGCAAACATAGAAGAACCTGAAGACTCAAGATAATTCCCTTCTCTTCCTGCCATATCAGTCACCTGATACCACAAACCTGTTTTTTTATCCTGCACTTTTTCCAAAGCCACAGCCAGATTATTCAAATAACCCACCAATTCTTTTTGTTTTGGATGGTCTTTTGGAAAATAATCCAACACATCAACTAAAGCCATAGCATACCAACCTAAAGCACGAGACCAGAAATTAGGAGATTTTCCTGTAACTTTATCAGCCCAAGGCATCATTTTACTTTCATCCCAAGCGTGGTACAACAATCCAGTTTTTGGATCTTTATCATTAGCTTCAATCAATTCAAATTGTTTTGCAACATCATTTAAATTTTTACCATTTTCAAACTTAGCAGTATATTCAGCATAGAAAGGTTGTCCCATGTACAATCCGTCTAACCACATTTGGTTTGGATAGATTTTTTTATGCCAGAATCCTCCTGATGGAGTTCTAGGTTGGCTATCTAACTGTTTTCTGATGGTTTGTATAGCAACCAAATATTTTTTCTCCTTAGTTTTTTCGTAAATATCAAATAAGATATTAGTTGCCACAACCATATCAATATTGTATTTATCTTCTTCATAGGTTGCGATCTTACCATTTTCATCGATTAAGGCATCAGCATAACCTTTTACATAATCGTAATATTTTTGATCTTTGGTTTTTTTGTACAATTCTTCAATAGAACTTAATACTAAACCATGTACATAATCCCATTTTGCAGTAGTTCTATCATCAATTTGAAATGCTTTAGGATGACGCATCATTAACGTTCCAGCCATTCTTTCAGACCATTTCATCTTTGAAGATGATAATCCCTTTTTAGTCGTAGTAGCACTTGTCTGTGATTTACAACTTGTAAACCCTAATGCCCCTATTAAAATAAACGTAAATAAAAATTGTTTTGTTCTCATTAATCTCATCTTGTTATATTTTTAATTAATTGTTTTTATTATTTATCTAATTCTATCGCTGCTAAAAGAAAAGCTCCTAATCCATGTGAATTATCTACTTTAATTTTTTCACTCATATAATATTCAAAAGAACCATCTCTATACGGATTTCCCCCTAGTCCTGCACTGGCACAAACCTGAGTAATGTGAATTTCCCCATCTGCATCCACTTTTATCAATTTCTTTATTAAACCGTCTAAACCTTTAGTGGCAACTTTTTTAAAATTAGCAGGCAAATAACCTTTATGCACTCCTTTTGCAATAGCATACACTAACATGGCTGAGCCAGATGCCTCCAGATAATTCCCTTTTCTGCTTTGTAAATTTGGCACCTGATACCATAAGCCGGAAACATCCTGATATTTGCTGACTCCAACGGCTAATTCATTCAAATAAACTACTAATTCTTTTCGCTTAGGATGATCTTTTGGGAAATAATCCAATACATCTACTAAAGCCATTCCGTACCAACCCAACGCCCTTAACCAAATATGAGGGGCAGTTCCCGTTTCCTTATTTGCCCAAGGCATTTTTTTGCTTTCATCCCAGGCGTGAAAATACAAACCAGTTTTTTTATCCATTGCATGATCATGAAGCAATTCAAACTGATGGGCTACATCATTTAATTTTTCTCCCTTTTCAAATTCAGCCGTGTATCGGGCATAAAATGGTTCTCCCATATACAAACCGTCCAACCACATTTGATTAGGATATATTTTTTTATGCCAAAATCCACCAGATGGAGTTCTTGGATAATCGTCAAACTGTCTTCTTAATGTTTTTAAGGCTGTAAAATACTTCTGCTCCTTCGTTTTATTATACAGACCAAAAAGTATTTTCCCAGCATTAATAAAATCAATATTATGATCCTGAGGATTAAAATTTTGAAAAGCCCCTGTACTATCAATTAATGTATCAGCATATCCTTTTATATAATCGAAATATTTTTGGTTAGCTGTTTTAGCATATAACTTTTCATACGCCGTTAAAATCATGCCAATTTTATAATCCCATTTAGGAGCTTCATGATCATCAATCTGCCAAGCCTTAGGATGGCGCTTCATAATGGACAATGCCATTCTCTCTGACCATTTTAGCTTATTCGAAATCAACTGCTCTTTTTGACTCGCAATAGTTTTTTTTGTTTTTTCTATTGGTTTACAACATAAAAACAAAAAACAAATGGTAAAAATTCCTAAACCAGAATACACAAACAAAGAAAGTTTTTTCATAATACTATATTTTATCGTGAACATTCAATTTTTCTAATTCTGCCAAATAAACCAACTAAAGTTTCTTTACTTTTATAATTCTTTAGGGCTTTCAACTTTTTTCCCGTTGATAAACGTATTTATAAACTGTAGATTTTTTACATTTTCTACTAAATAAGGCGAAGCTGCTTTGTCAATTTTTACATTTTTAAGAATCACATTCTCTATAGGTAACTCTTTATACCCCTTGGCTAAAACACCATATTTTCCAGCGTTTTTAACATTTATATTTTCAAGAACTATATTTTTAACTTGTGGTATAAAAGATCCTGTTTGATTACCATACACATTGTAAAACATATCCAGAATCAAAACACATTCTTTAACCTGACCCACTTCGATGTTTCTAACAAAAACATTTTCAACAAGTCCTCCTCTTCTGGAATTCGATTTAATACGAATGGCTCTATCTAAATTAGGACTATCCATGACACAATTTTCGACAAAAACATTTTTCACCCCACCAGTCATTTCGCTTCCTATTACAACACCTCCATGACCATCGAGCATTTTACAGTTTTGAACAATAATATTTTCGCTTTTCATTGCAACTCTTCTTCCGTCAGCATCCTTTCCTGCTTTTATGGCAATACAATCGTCTCCTGTATCGAAAGAACAATTTTTAATAATAACGTTTTTAGAATATTCAGGATCACAGCCATCATTATTAGGCCCATGACTTTGAACAGTTACACCATCAACAGTTACATTGGTAGATTTCATTGGATGAATAACCCAAAAAGGTGCATTTACAATTTTCACATCCTTAATTAACGCATCAGTACAGCCAAAAAACTCTATAAAATTGGGTCTTAAATAAGAACCTTCTCCATAAACTCTTTGTTCCACCGGAACACCTTGTTCAGCCGATTCAACTAGACGAATACGATTTTTAGGATCATTTTGATTTGCTTTTCCTTCAGTCCATCCGTATTGTTTAGCACCACACCAATACCACCAATTATCATTATTAGCCTGACCATTTAAAATTCCTTTTCCTGTAATAGCTACATTCTTTTTATTATAAGCATATATCAGCGGAGAATGATTCATTAATTCTGTTCCTTCAAATGAAGTCCTTACCAATGGATAATCAGAAGATTTAGTGCTAAATAAAATCTCAGCTCCATCTTCTAAGTGCAGATTTACATTATTATCTAAATGAATAGGACCGGTTAAAAACTTACCCGTCGGGACAATTACTTTACCTCCTCCATTTTTAGAACAGGCTTCAATTGCTTTTTTAAAAGCCTCCGAATTGTTTACCACTCCTCCGCTCTTAGCTCCATAATCAACAATACTATAGTTTTTATTTGCAAAAACAGGAGCCACTACCGCTTTTTCTATTTGCTGTTTTACCTTCCAGGGATTGGCTAAAATAGCAGTCGACCCATTTTGGGCAAAACAATTGGCAAAAAAAGCCGAAACTAAAACCATAGAGAAACCAAAAAGCGAACTGTAAAGTTTATTTTTCATGTACTAAAAATTAAAGAAGTTTAAATTTAGAATTTTAAAAACCCGATTCACAAAAAAAATATTTCGAATAAAAAACAGCAGATTTCATGTAATCGATTACACAAATCTATAGTTATTTTTTTATTTAAACTATAAAATTCATTAAAAAAAATAGATTTACATAAAAAAAAGAATGTTTATTTTACTAAATAAAAAAATAAGACTTTAATTCGCAAAATACTATAAAACCGTATTTTAGATAAAAAACTAAGGCTAAAATCTTAATTTGATTTTAAAATGATAGCATTATCGACACCAAACAAATAATTATATAAAAAAATATAGTATTTTTACCGAGATAGACTAATTATAATGAGTGGAAAAACAACAATTTATGACATTGCCAAAGCGCTAAATATAACTGCTGCAACTGTTTCGAGAGCCTTAAACAACAACCCAAAAATAAGTCAAAGCACTCGAAAATTAGTCCTTGAAACGGCTAATAAAATGAATTATAAGCAAAATAAATTAGCACTGGCTTTAAGAAGTGGAAAAAGTAACAATGTGGGCGTTATTGTCCCGCGTATCAATACTAATTTTTTTGCTTCGGTAATCAGAGGTATTGAAGAAGGCTTACATCCTGAAGGCTACCAGGTCATTATTTGCCAAACTCATGAGGACGAAGACAGAGAAGTCGAAAATGTCAATACGCTATTAAATGCTCAGGTTGATGGTATTTTTATGTCTATATCCAATCTCCCGAAAGAAAACAATCACTACATAGAACGTGTCATCCAGAAAAACATTCCTTTAATATTTTTTGACAGAAAGAAAGAAATGAAGAATGTGAGTTCGGTTACTATTGATGATTATCTGGCGTCTTACCAGACCACACAACATCTTATTGAACAAGGTTGTAAAAAAATAGCTTATTTCTCAGGAGATCGTTCTTTGGAAATTTATGAAGACCGTTACAGAGGTTACGAACAAGCATTATTAGACAATAACATTCCAATAAACGAAGATTACATTATAAGCATCAAAAGTAATGTTGTAGAAGGAAGAGATGCTGTCGAAAAATTATTAGCCTTAGAAAACCCTCCAAATGCCATATTTTCCACCAGTGATTTTGCCGCTTTAGGAGCCATTCAAAAATTAAAAGAACACGGCATAAAAATCCCTGAGGATTTCTGCGTATTTGGTTTTGGAAATGAACCTTTTACCAAGTTCATGGAATTGTCTATTTCCACTATTGATCAATCGCCATTAGAAATGGGAAAAATGGCAGCTCAGGTTTTTTTAGATAAAATAAACAATAAAAAATCTGAAAGCAAAGTGATTTTATCCCCTAAATTACTTATCCGACAATCTTCGACTAGAATTAGCTAAAAACAAACCATCTAGGCATACACACACATTTTATTTTGACACTAATTACACTTTAGCACAAATAAAAGTGTCTAAAATAAATTATACCGATTTGTAACAACCTCTGACAGATTCGTAGAATAGTAAAATTTTACCGCAGATTCACAGATTATAAATTTTAAAAATCTGCGAATCTGCGGTCTTTTTTTAATCTTGAGTAAATTCCTATTTGAAACCAATAAAAAAAGGGAGGCATTATAAAAACACCTCCCTTTTTAACTAAAAACAAAATCTAAAAACAATCTTTATAGCGATACTCCTCTTTTCCAAGGAATAAAGTCATTTTGGTTTAAAATCGCAGCTTTAGTTTTCACATCACCACTAGCTACTTTTATAATAAATTCTAACATTTCGTCAGCCGTTTCTTCAATCGATTTATCACCTGTTATAATTCCACCAGTATTAAAATCGATAATATCAGACATTTTTTGAGCCAATTGAGTGTTAGAAGATACTTTTACAACCGGTGCAATTGGATTTCCTGTTGGAGTTCCTAAACCTGTTGTAAACAATACCATATTAGCTCCTGAACCTACCATTGCAGTTGTACATTCAACGTCGTTTCCTGGCGTACATAACAATGTAAATCCTGGCTCGTTGATATACTCTCCATAATCGTAAACTCCTACAATTGGTGAAGTCCCTCCTTTTTTAGAAGCACCTGCTGATTTCATTGCGTCAGTAATCAAACCGTCTTTGATGTTACCCGGAGAAGGATTCATATCAAATCCTGAACCAGCATCTATAACTGTTTTCTCATACCATTTCATTAAGTCTAAGAAACGTTGTCCGTCTTTATCATCTATACAACGGTTTACTAATTCCTGCTCAACACCACATAATTCAGGGAATTCAGAAAGAATTGTAGTTCCTCCTAAAGCAACTAATTTATCAGACAACACCCCTAATGTTGGGTTTGCAGAAATTCCTGAGAATCCATCAGAACCACCACACTCTAAACCAATTCTTAATTTAGATAACGGAGCAGGTTTTCTTTCTATTTTATTAGCCTCTTTAATAGCAGCAAAAGAATCTTTTACTACAGTGCTTAACATTTCTTCAATTGTACCAATTTGTTGTTGGTCGTAAATCAAAACCGGCTTGCTGTAGTTTGGATTGATTTCCTTCATAGCATCCTGGAAAATTGAGATTTGTAAGTTTTGACAACCTAAACTCAAAACAGTAGCCCCGGCAACGTTAGGGTTATTTACATAACCAGCCAACAATTTAGCCAAAGAGTGTGAATCCTGACGGATTCCTCCACAACCACCTTGGTGCTGAATAAACTTTACTTCAATATTTTGGAATAAATCTACTTCTGTTGATTTTTGTACTACTTCATCACCACCTTTTTCAGAATTCACCAAAGAACGAAGCAACAATTGGTAATCGTTCTCTTTTGGTTTCATTAATTCTTTTTCGAAAATACCTTTTAAGATTTCGATGTTTCTGTTTTCACAGAATACCAATGGGAAGAACAACCAAACATTTTCAGTACCTACTTGTCCGTCTTCACGGTGGTACCCCATGAAAGTTTTATCTTTCCATTTATCTACATTAGGAACAGTCCAACCAATAGATTCAGTTTTTCCTGAAACCTTTGCACTTTCGTGTTTTACATTCGTAGTAGCAATAACATCACCTTTAGCAATCTTTTGGCTAGCTTTACCTACGATTACACCGTACATATAGATTTTGTCTCCAGGCTCAAAATCTACCATTGCAATCTTGTGCTTCATTTTAGTATCCGATATTACTAAAACATCTTCTCCTTCAAAAGCGATAGTTTCTCCAGCAGTTAGGTTTACTAACGCTACAGCCACATTATCAGAAGGATCTACCTTTATTAATTTCTTTTGCATCTTAATTAACTTGATTTTTTTATCTTTTTTATTTTTTTTGAGAAAAATTGATAAACCCTTGCTCTACACCATTGGTCTCAATTTCATTTAAAGCAAGCACTAAAGCTTGTACTAATCCGTCAACTTTTGTTAAATCCTCACCCCAAAATTCTGTATTAGCTAAAACTGTAGCTACAACTGAATTTAAATCTTCTAATTCCCAAGCCTTTTTAAATGCTTCAACTAATTCCGGAGTATCTTTTACCGGTAAAGCTTCATTATTCCAGGTTCCTTTGTAGAATTGGATTAAACAAGCTAATGAAAAAGTTAAACTAGTAGGAAGTTCTTTTTTCGCATTATAATATCCTAATAAACTAGGCAATACTCTTACTTTGAATTTTGAAATAGAATTTAAAGCAATGTCAGCAAGTGCATGTTTGATAAATGGATTTTTAAAACGATCCATTACCTCTTCAGCATAAGCAGTGATTTCGTTTTTATCCATCGGAAGCGTTTCACTAATTTCACTGATAACATTATCTACAAACGGTCCGGTAAAATCTCCATTAACCGTTTCCATTACTAATTTGTTTCCAAATAAAAGAGAAACAGGAACCATTGCTGTATGTGCACCGTTCAAAATTCGAACTTTAATCATTTTGAAAGGACGGATATCGTCAACAATTTTTACATTCAAATCTGTTTTATGGAATGGTAATTTTGCTTTTAAATCATCCCCTCCTTCAATTGCCCAAAGGAAGAATGGCTCAGCAGCAACAATTAAATTATCCTGATAATCTAATTTGCTATTATAGTCTTCAATTTCAGCTCTTGGGTATCCAGGAACAATTCTGTCAACCAAAGTACTGTGATACGTACAAGCTTCTGAAACCCAAGTTACAAATGCTTCTTCCAACTTCCATAATTCACAAAATTGCAATATACATTTTTTCAAAGCTTCTGAATTGTAATCAATTAATTCACAAGGAATGATAGTTACTCCTTTTGAAGCATCTCCATTGAAATGTTTGAATCTTTCGTATAATAAAACAGTCAACTTTCCAGGGAATGAAGCTGGTGGCTGCATATCCGGAGTATCAGTTGCAACGAATTCAATTCCGGCTTCAGTAGTGTTTGAAACAATAAACTGAAGTTCTTCTTCTTTAGCTAAAGCTAAATAATCAGCAAATTCAGTATAAGGATTGATTCCTTTTACAACATTATTAATTAACTGAATATCCTGAATTTTTTCTCCTTTTTTAATTCCGTTCATAAACAATGTATAAAGACCGTCCTGGTCATTAATCATGTTTACCATACCACCTGCCAATGGCTGAACCATCGCAATACCAGCATTGAAATCAACTTCATTATTTAATCTTTGAAAAGCGTAATCAACAAAAGCTCTTAAAAAGTTACCTTCACCAAATTGTACTACTTTTATTGGATTCAACTGCTCTAATCCTCTATTCTTTCTGTTTAATTTTTCCATTACTTCTGACATAATCGGTTGTATTATTTTTTATTTTTTACGTAAATCAGCAATAGTTGCTATCGTTTCTTTTACTTTTTGAGCTAATCCTGCATAATCTTTATTTTTCAAAACTTCAGCTGAAATTAACTGAGATCCGATTCCAACACAAGTTGCACCAGCATCAAACCAAGATTTTAAATTATCTCTTTCGGTTGAAACCCCACCTGTAGGCATGATATTAGTCCAAGGGCAAGGTCCTTTAACACCTTTGATAAATTGTGGTCCGTAGATTTCTCCAGGAAACAATTTTACAATCTCACATCCTAATTCCTCTGCTCTTGCAATCTCTGATAAAGTACCACAACCAGGAGACCATAATACTTTTCTACGATTACATGCTATAGCAATATCTTCTCTAAATACCGGAGTTACAATAAAATTAGCTCCTAATTGCATATACAATGAAGCAGCTGCAGCATCAGTTACTGAACCCACTCCCATTATCATTCCCGGTAATTCTTTGATAGCATATTTTGTTAATTCAGCAAAAACTTCGTGAGCGAAATCTCCTCTGGCAGTAAACTCCATCAAACGGGCACCTCCATCATAACAAGCTTTCAATACATTCTTACTTAATTCCAGATCATTACTAAAAAACAACGGAATCATCCCTGTTTCTTTCATTGCAGTAGCAACTTCTATACGTGTAAATTGAGCCATTTTATCTTTTTTTATCTTGAAACCTTACCTGTGAAATCTCCGTCAAGTAATTTTTCAATTTCATTTTTAGTAATTAAATTATAGTCTCCGTAAATAGTATGTTTTAAACAACAAGCTGCAACGGCAAAGTTTAAGGCTCTTTGTTTATCCAAAGGCTCTTCGTTCAATCCGTAGATTAAACCTCCCATGAATGCATCACCACTACCTACTCTATCCACAACCGGAGTCACTTCCTGAACAGCAGCTTTATAAACTTCTTTTCCATCATAAAGGATTCCTCCAATACGTTGGTGAGAAGCACTTACAGAATAACGCAAAGTAGTTGACATGTATTTTAATTCAGGACAAAGTTTAAATACCTCATTATACAAAGCAGGCAATGTATGAACCTCTTGATAATCAGGATCTACTTTATCTAAACCTAACATAAAGTTAGCAGTATCTATGTCTCCTAAGATAATATTACTGTACTTTAACATTTCCGGCATTACGTCTTTAGGTTGTTTGCCATAGTTCCAAAGTTTAGAACGGTAATTCAAATCGGTAGAAATAGTCAAACCTAATTCGTGAGCTACTTTTATTGCTTCGAAACAAGCTTCGGCAGCAGTTTCAGAAAGTGCAGGAGTAATCCCACTCCAGTGAAACCAAGTAGCATCTTTTAATATTTCTTTCCAGTCAAATTCTCCTTTTTTCAAAGTAGACATTGAACTGTTAGCTCTGTCATAAATTACATTAGATGCACGAGTACTGGTTCCTGTTTCAAGGAAATAAATTCCTAAACGGTCACCACCTTTCATTACATTTTGACAATCTACATCCAGTTTGCGCATTTCATGAATAGCACAATTTCCTAATTCATTATTAGGTACTTTAGTAACAAATTCTGCCTTCATCCCGTAATTTACAAGCGAAACAGCTACATTAAATTCTCCCCCACCATAGGTTGCTTTATACGATTCTGCCTGAGCAAATCTCAAATGCCTGTCCGTAGATAAACGGAGTAGAATTTCTCCAAAAGTGACTACTTTTTTCAAATGAAAATTTTTTATAAATTATACTTTAATTATTTTACCGGGAATTTAAAATATTCCTTAGCATTACCATAGCTAATGTCTGAAACCATTTTTCCGATCCATTCCATTTCAGAAGCTGGTAACTCTCCTCTTTTGATTTCATCACCTAAAAGGTTACAAAGAATACGACGGAAATATTCGTGTCTTGGGAAAGACAAGAAACTTCTTGAATCTGTCAACATACCTACAAAACAGCTAATCAAACTCATATTAGAAAGAGCGTTTAATTGTTTTGTCATACCATCTTTTTGATCTAAGAACCACCATCCTGAGCCAAATTGTACTTTACCTCTAACACTTCCATCGTTGAAGTTACCAATCATCGTAGCCATCACTTCGTTATCCGCTGGATTCAGGTTATAAATAATAGTTTTAGTCAATTTATCTTTACTATCTAAAGCATTTAAGAATGCAGATAATTTTTGAGCCTGTGGATAATCTCCAATAGAATCCCATCCAGTATCAGGTCCTAAAATACGGTGCATACGCGCATTGTTATTTCTCAGAGCTCCTAAGTGAAATTGTTGAACCCATCCAAATTCATGGTAAGTTTCACATAAGAATACTAAGATAGCACTTTGGAATTTCAAAGCTTCTTCATTGCTGATAGCTTGGTTTTCTCTTTTCTTTTTGAAAATAGCATTTACTTCGCTTTCAGTATAGTTCTCAAAATAAATTTGATCTAATCCGTGGTCACAAAGTTGACAACCATTAGCATTAAAATACTCAATTCTGTTCCTTAAAGCGGCACATAAATCAGCATAAGTATTGATAGAAATTGAAGCTTTTTGTCCTAAAATATCAAGATATTCGTTATATCCGTCATTAGCAATCAAAATTGCTTTGTCTGGTCTAAAAGCAGTACTTACTGTAGTTTTGAAATCACTTTTAGCTAATTGCTCGTGGAAATCCAAGCTGTCAATTGGATCTTCAGTAGTACATACTAATTCAGCATTTACTTTACGCAACAAGTTTCTTGTGCTGTATTCAGCAGAATTTACTTTAGCCGAAGTCTCATCATAAATTCTTTCAGCTGATTTTTCGTTTAATAAATCAGTAATATCAAAATAACGAGCTAACTCTAAGTGGGTCCAGTGGTACAATGGATTACGCATTGTATAAGGAACTGTTTTTGCCCAGTTTAAAAATTTATCTTTATCAGAACCATTACCAGTAACAAATTGTTCGTTGATTCCCAAAGTACGCATTGCACGCCACTTGTAGTGATCACCTTTAATCCAAACATCAGTAATATTGTTGAAAATCTTATCTTCAGCAATAAACTGTGGATTCAAGTGATTATGGTAATCAATAATAGGTTGGTTTTTAGAATAATTATGGTATAATTCTTCTGCGAATTTATTTTCTAATAAAAAGTTATCGTTTATAAAAGTGCTCATTATAATTTACTTAAAATATTAATTTTCATTTGATGGTTTACCAATGGTAGCCAAAATTCCACCATCAACATAAATAATTTGTCCATTAACAAACTTACTAGCTTCAGAAGCAAGGAATACTGTTGCTCCAGCCAAATCTTCAGGATCTCCCCAACGACCAGCAGGAGTTCTACTGATGATAAATTCGTTAAATGGATTTCCATTCACACGAATAGGTTCTGTTTGTGTAGTTGCAAAATAACCAGGACCAATTCCGTTTACCTGAATATTATATTTAGCCCATTCAGTAGCCAAGTTACGGGTCAACATTTTCAATCCTCCTTTAGCAGAAGCATAAGCCGAAACGTTTGTTCTGCCTAATTCACTCATCATAGAACAAATATTGATAATTTTTCCTGATTGACGTTCGATCATTTGTTTAGCCACTAATTGCGACATAATGAAAGGACCTACCAAATCTACTTCAATAACTTGTCTAAAATCACTAACCGGCATTGTAATAGCCAATTCTCTTTTAATAATTCCTGCATTATTAATCAATATGTCAATTGCACCTAATTCTTTAGTAATCAATTCCACATTCTCAGCAGCTTCCTTTTCATTGGTTACATCAAATAAATAGCCTGAAGCTGTGTAACCTTTGCTTTTATAATAAGTCAACGCTTCTTCCATTTTAGAAGGCGTTGTTCCTGTAACAACAAGTTCAGCACCTGCCTGAGCTAAACCTTCGGCCATGGCTAATCCTAAACCATGAGTTCCTCCAGTGATAAGGGCTCTTTTTCCTTTTAAATTAAATAAATTCATATTGATTATCTTAAATCAGTGATTTTACAAACATCCATATCTCCATAATCCAGGTTTTCACCAGCCATACCCCAGATAAAAGTATAATTAGAAGTTCCTGATCCTGAGTGAATAGACCATGGTGGAGAAATAACCGCCTGATGATTGTTCATCCAGATATGTCTTGTCTCTTGTGGCTCACCCATAAAGTGACAAACCGCTTGATTTTCAGGAATGTCTAAGTAAAAATAAACCTCCATACGACGATCATGTACGTGAGCAGGCATTGTATTCCAAACGCTTCCCGGATTTAACTCAGTCATTCCCATTTGTAATTGACAAGTAGTAACCACACTTCCAATAATCATTTGGTTCACTGTACGGTGATTAGCCGTTTCCATTGCACCTAAGTTTAATTTATTAGCTTCAGCTAAACTCACTTTTACTGTAGGGTAAGTGGTGTGAGCCGGAGCAGAATTAATATAAAATTTAGCTGGATTTTTAGGATCAGCACTTTTAAAAATTACTTCTTTATTTCCGCTACCTATATATAAAGCATCTTTAAAACCTAGTTCGTATGATTCCCCTTCAACAACAACAGAACCATTTCCTCCAACATTGATAATCCCCATTTCTCTACGCTCTAAAAAGTAGCTTGATTTTAAAGGATCGATCGTTTCAAGAGTCAAATCCTTTACAGGGACAGCCGAACCGGTAATATACCTGTCATAATGCGAGTAAGTGAAAGTAATTTCATTTTCTTGCATCAAATTATCAATTAAGAATTCTTCTCTCAATTGTTTGGTGTCGTATTGTTTTACTGCTTGAGGGCTAGAAGCGTATCTAGAACTATAATTTGTCATAACTTTGTCTTTAATGTAATCGATTGCAAAAATAAACTTTTTCGCCAAATAAATATTACTCTATTTGCTAAAAAATTGTTACAATTATAAAAAAACATAAATGTAATTAAGGATTTTAGCTAAAAAGACGTACTTTTTTTTTGATTTTATTAGTCTGGAAAAGTAACAAAAATATTTTAAATAACCTCCATTATTTTATCCATTATCTAACTGGCATATAATCCCGATTCTTTTATAAAATAATGCAAGATATTTCATGAGAAACAAAAAATAAAACATAAAAAAAGGACAAAGCATCTTGCTTTATCCTTTTTAAAATGTATTTACTTTTCCATATTCCCATTAACCATTCGCCAAATATTCAAAGGATTACCACTCCTAAGCGCATTAGGCAATAATGCATCCGGATAATCCTGATAACATATTGGCCTGGCAAAACGCTTAATTGCATTTGTACCTACTGATGTGGTTTGAGAAGCTGTAGTAGCAGGATACGGCCCTCCATGCACCATTGAATGACAAACCTCAACACCTGTTGGGTAACCATTAATTAGAATCCTCCCTACTTTCAATTCCAAGATATCAAACAACTCTCCAAATTCAGCAAAATCAGCATCAGTACCATGGATTGTTGCCGTTAGATGACCTTCAAGATTTCTGGCAGCATCAAGAATTTGTTCTTTGGTTTGCGCTTCTACAATTACGCTTGACGGACCAAAATTCTCTTCTGCTAATGCGTGATTTTGAGAGAACGTTTCTATTGATGCTTTAAAAATCCTAGCTTTAGCACTGTTTAAAGAATCCACTGATTTTCCAGTAGCAATTTCTTCGACATTATCAATTTCTAAAGTGCTTTTTATTTTTTTATCGTAAGCTACATTAATTCCTGCCGTTAACATTGTTGAAGCAGGAACTTCATTTATTTTAGAAACCAAGTCCGTAACAAATTTATTTGCCGCATCCGATTGTTGAACAAATGTCAAACCTGGATTAGTACAAAACTGACCAACACCCTGAGTTATTGAACCTGCCATTCCTGCAGCAATTGCCTCTGCTTTTTCTTTAAGAATATCTGGCAAAATAAAAACTGGATTTGTACTTCCCATTTCAGCAAAAACAGGAATAGGTTCTGATCTTGTGTTCGCAATATCAAACAATGCTTTTCCTCCTTTGAACGACCCCGTGAATCCAACCGCTTTAATCCCAGAATGTTTTACTAAAGCCTCACCCACCTCATTGGTATTTCCTTGTACTAAAGAAAAAACACCTTCCGGCATTCCGCAATCGTTTATTGCTTTTTCTATTGCACTGGCTACCATTGCTGATGTTCCGGGATGTGCAGGATGCGCTTTTACAACAACAGGACAACCAGCCGCCAAAGCAGATACCGTATCACCTCCTGCTACAGAAAACGCCAAAGGAAAATTACTTGCTCCAAATACCGCTACAGGTCCTAACGGCAACAACATGTGTCGAATATCCGATTTAGGCAATGGAGCTCTGTTTGGAATAGCCGTCTCTACACGAGCATCTACCCAAGAACCTTCTCTTACTACCGAAGCAAATAAATTCAATTGACCAATAGTCCTTCCTCTTTCTCCCTGCAACCTTGCCAATGGCAATGCGGTTTCCAAATGACATCTTTCTAAAAGAGCATCACCTAAGCTTAAAATTTCTTCACCAATTCGCTCTAAAAAATTAGCGATACTGTCTTTATCTTTCTTTCTGTAAACATCAAAAGCTTTAATTGCTTTTTCTACTGTAGCATCAACCTGATCCGCCGTTGCATTTACAAACTCTCCATCCAAGAACTCATTATTAACAGGATTTACTGCGTAGAATTTTCCGAGATTACTCATTTTTATTTTTTTTTATATTAATTGATAAGTTCTTCAGCTTTATCAATAATTCTTTGAAGTTCTGCCACTTCATCTTCAGATGGCATTTCTAAAGGAAAACGTACATTTCCTGCACTTTCTCCTATTAGTGTTGTACCTGCCTTAATCAAACTAACAGCATATCCTTGTCTTTTACTTCTTAACTGAATGAAAGGAATAAAAAACTCTTTTATAATTAAATTTACTTTTTCTTTATCCCCCGCTCTTAAAGACTTGTAGAAATGAACCGCTAATTTAGGAACAAAATTAAAAACCGCTGAAGAATAGGTATTCACACCTATTGACAAATAAGCTTCCGAAATAATTTCGGCTGTAGGCACTCCTCCAATATAAACCAAACGATCCCCAATAGTTTTTATCGTTGTATTTATTTCTTCCATATTTCCGGTACCATCTTTCAAGGCAATAAAATTAGGACAAGCATCAGCAAGTTTTTGTATTTGTTCTGCCGACAAAATTCCATTGGCACGGTTATAATAAATTACCGGTAATTTTGTGTTTTGCATTATTGCTTTTGCATATTCCATAACACCACTTTTAGCACATTCCGTAAGATATGGAGGCATTAAAAGCAAAGCATCAATTCCGGCAACCTCAGCCATCTTTGCAAATTCAATTGCTTCAGGAATACTTCTACCAACACTTGATACTGTTGGAATTCTTCCATTAATGGTTTTGGCGGTAATTTCCACGATTTGTTTGTATTCTTCCCTGGACAATGAAAAAAATTCGCCTGTTCCTCCAGCAACAAATACAGAAGAAACTCCATAACTTACAAACGACTCTAGCCTGTCTGTAAAAGTTTTGGCATTAAACTGTCCATTTTCATCCATATCCGTAACCGGAAATGACAATAATCCATCCCGCAATGCATTTTCAATTCTTGTATAAGATCCCATTTTATATAATTTTAAAAATTCATACTACTATTTTATGTTAATGGCCCAGGATTAAACAAAACCAAATCATTATGCAATCCAAGAACATCGCAGGCAACTTGTTTCTTACCACTTGCAACATCCAGGATTAATAAAAAAAGTTCCCATCCCATTTCCTCAATTGTTTTTTCACCACTGGCAATTTTGCCCGCATCAAAATCAATTAAATCAAACCATCTTTGACTTAATTTAGAATTTGATCCCACTTTTATGACAGGTACCATTGATAAACCGTAAGGCGTTCCTCTTCCTGTCATAAATACATGCATATTCATTCCGGATGCCAATTGCAATGTTCCGCAGACAAAATCACTGGCAGGTGTGGCAGCAAATGTCAATCCCTTGCGACGAATTCTTTCGCCAGGGCTAAGAACGTCTACAATAGGACTAGTCCCAGATTTAGCAATAGAACCCAATGCTTTTTCTACAATATTGCTCAAACCACCCAACTTATTTCCCGGAGTTGTATTGGCACTTCGATCAGCTTGTCCCAATGAAAGATAATCATCGTACCATTTCATCTCGTTCAAAAGCGCTCTTCCCACAGCAGGATTAATTGTTCTTGGAACCAATAAATGAATAGCGTCTCGAACTTCGGTCACTTCGGAAAACATTACACTTCCTCCGGCACGAACTATTAAATCTGCAGCAAAACCAGCCGCCGGATTAGCTGTTAAACCTGAAAAAGCATCACTCCCACCACATTGCATACCCACAACTAAATCCGAGGCAGGACATGTTTCTCTTTGGCGTTTGTTAAGACTTTTTAAATGTATTTCAGCCGTTTTCATAATACCTTCAACCATTTCATTAAAACCATGAAATGATTCGTCTTGCATATAAGTAATACTGGAATAACTCTCATCGGCTCCAAATTCTGAAGAATCATCCTTTTTCGGAACAAGACTTTCTGGCCTTAACTTTTCACAACCTAAACCAATAACCATTATTCCGCCACCAAAATTTGGATTTTTTGCAATATTCTGAATGGTTCTAATTGGAACAATTGCAGCCGGAGCTGTTATTGCAACACCACAACCATACGTATGATTAAGCGCCACAACATCATCCACATTAGGATACAATGGAAGTAATTCTTGTTTTATCTTTTTCGCCAAATGTTCCGTAAGACCTGCCACACATTGAACACTGGTCGTAATTCCTAAAATATTTTTAGTGCCAACACTGCCATCGGCATTTCTATACCCTTGAAATGTATATCCCTCCAAAGGTTCCATTTCCGGAATAATCTCATTAGCTTCCGGCAAAGAAATAAATTGCAATTCCGGAGGGGTTGGCAAGGACATTTTGGATTCCTCAATCCATTCACCACGTTTAATTAATTTATTGGCATATCCAATGATTTCAGCATATCGAATAATTTCTTTTCCGACAGCAATATCACACAAAGCCACTTTATGGCCAGAAGGCACAAATTGCAGGAGAACTGTTCCTTCTTGAAGAACTGTTCCTTCGGCTAAACCGAGAGGGTTTACTACTATACCAACATTATCCTTGGGAGTAGTTATTATTACTATATCACTATTCGCTACTTGCATTTTAAATTAAAGGTAAAAATTGAGAAAGAATCATTAATATTATTAGACCTGAAAATCCCATTACCATTGATAGAAAAGAAAAATGACGAATCGTTTCTTTCTCTTCCATGGCACACATTTCAGTTACAATCCAGAAAGCACTATCATTCATCCATGTAAATATTTTAGAACCACACCCTATGGCCAGAGCTACATAGATAGGATTAAAACCTAATCCCATACTACCCACTCCACCCATAACCCCGGCGGCAGTAACCATGGCAACCATTGCAGATCCTTGTACCGTACGAACAGCGGCAGTAATAAAAAAGGCCAAAGGTATGACAGCCATTTGATAAGTTGTTGCAAAACCACTTAGTTTTATTCCTATTCCCGTTTGCTCCAGCATTTGCCCAAAAACACCTCCAGCAGTAGTTATCAAAATGATGACTCCAGCACTGCTGATAGATTCAGCTATAACTTTTTGAAAATCTTTTGTATTGTTTAGTCTTGACCACAATAAGGAAACAGCTATTGCTGCAGAAATAGCTAATGCAATATTTGCATCCCCCAAAACAGAAAATATAGAAACCCAATGCTTATGAAACCCGCTTACGTTTGCCTCATTTACATTCGTATCCAATTCAGATACAGTATTGGCGGTTATTAAAAACAAGGGAAGAATAATCGGCAAAACTGAAATCCATAATTTCGGCAACTCTGAATCGTGTTTTTCAGCCAACTTTTTTAAATCATCAATACTAACATCGGGAGTATCCCTCATAGGTAAATCCCATTTTTTATTTGCCCAAAGTGCATAAACATACCCACACAAACTTGTGAATATCCCTACCACGAATCCACCAATTATCATGGTTCCAATATTGACTCCTAAAGCCTGGGCAACAAATAATGGCCCTGCAGCTGGCGGCACTAAGGAATGTGCCATTACCCCTCCTGCAATAACCATCATTAAATAAAGACTGTATTTTTTAGGACTGTGTATTCCCAAACTTTTTATCAACGGTAACATCAAATAAAATACCGTTTGAAAAAATACAGGAATAGACAATAAAAAACTTCCACTCATTAAAGCTAAAGAAGCATTTTTTCTACCAAACAACCCTAAAAAACTCCTCACAATACGTTCTGCACCCCCACTCTTCATCAATGCTGATCCAATTATAGAACCCAAAGCAATTAAAATCCCGATTTTTCCACTAGTATTTCCAAAAGCTAATCCTAATCGATTTCCAATTATTTGAGTCGAAAATTTTTGAGCCTCTTGAACTGACATTCCTTTATGAATCGCATATTCATATATAAGTTCTGGAGAAGTTAACACTCCAGTAACCAAAGCAGCTAACAACAACGAAATAACTGCATGTAATTTTAAAACGATAATGCAAAAAAGAACTACCAAAGTTCCTATCAAAATAATTATTAGTGGATCCATAAATGTAATTGATAATTAATTGTTTCTATTCTTAATATTTTTTTTTTAATAACCAGATACTTCAATTTAGTGTTTCCCGCATTATTATTTCCAAACTCTCATTTGTAGAGTAATAAAAACTGGTTACGCTTCACCAATTTCATTTTTTCCCTTTCAAACCCACATCTTCTTTCACCCCTGTAAAATGATGTTTTTATCACATCTCTAGAACACGAATTACAATCTCAGCAACTTGTACTAATTTAACAACATTAAGCGCCTATTTTTCTTATAACAATAAAAAAAGTTTACTTTTTTTATACAAACCATTAAAAGATCGTTTATATTTATTTTTATGTAATATTACAAAAAAAATGCAATCGATTACATTTTACAAAAAAAATAATTGTTTAATTTTATATTTTCGTCTAATTAACACGTGTTACATTAATAAAAAGGGTTTAATTAGTCGCTATTACGCTATTAATAACCGAAGAATTTCCAGGAAAGAATCCATAGCCGATTAATCCCTCAATAAAATTTGTAAAAAAACTACCATGATATCTAACTTGAAACACCCCAGATTAGCACACACCTATAACCCCATCATTTACTACCTCAATAATTGAACGTTTTCTTCAATTTACTTTATCACATAAACTCAATTGAAGCTTTACCAACTTATATATTACCTTAAAAAACTTATTGCGTTTTATTCTTTTATTTCTACAAACCCTAATTAACACAGGATCCACAAATAAAACACAAGTAATTCGCTCAAACAATAAATTTAAAGCAACATAACAACACTTTTACACTTTAAAGACTTTGCACCGAAAAAAACCATCAACTAAACAAAACATCAAGAATATTTCTACCTCGTTTCTAAAACAATCACAAAATGCTTTAAAACAAATAACCCCGAAGCAAAAACTTCGGGGTTATTAAATTATATAAAAAAGATATTGTTTAAAACTATAAATCCGTTATCGGAGCATATTTAGGCACTAACGATTTCATAACCGTCCAACCTATTAGATAACAAACTGCACAAATAGAGAAGATGATAAAATACCCCGCTTCGATACCTTTGAAGCCCATAAAAACCATTTCACTCTCTTTAGTATAATCAAATAAAACTCCTGAACCTTTATTAATTAAAGTAGAACCTAAACCTCCTGCTAAACCTCCGATACCTGTAATGGTAGCGATTGCTTTTTTAGGAAACATATCTCCTACCGTTGTAAAGATATTAGCTGACCAAGCCTGATGTGCTGCCCCTGCAATACCAATAATAATTACAGGCAACCAATAAGAAATATATCCTAAAGGCTGAGCAACCAAGGCTAACAATGGAAAAAATGCAAAAATCAACATAGCTTTCATTCTACCTTCATAAGGATTCATTCCTTTTTTCTCCACGAAGTATGTTGGCAACCAACCTCCAATGATAGACAACAAAGTAATCATGTACAATACAAATAATGGGAAAGCAGCTTCAGTAGAATCCATATCATAAACAGAACTCAAATAAGCAGGTGTCCAGAACAAGAAAAACCACCAAACCCCATCAGTCATAAATTTACCAAAAGCAAATGCCCAGGTTTGTTTGTATTTAAAACAATCTGCCAACGATACTTTTGTTGTAGTTTCAGGAACATAACCTTCTATTTTACTATCAGCAACAACGTCTTGTTGAATGTATTCTAATTCAGCAGCATTAACTCTTGAATGTCTTTCCGGTTTATCATACATGAACATCCAAAATCCCATCCATACAAAACCTAAAGCTCCAATAATAATAAATGACATTTCCCATCCAAACGACTTTGCAATGAACGGAATTGTAATTGGCGCAGCTAATGCTCCAACTGTTGCTCCCGCATTAAAAATACTGGTAGCAAAAGCTCTGTCTTTTTTAGGAAAATATTCAGCGGTTGTTTTAATCGCTGCAGGAAAGTTTCCTGCCTCTCCTACTGCCAAAACAAAACGAGCAAAAATAAACAAAGTCACACTCACATTAATCACCAATGCTGTATCACTAACCGTACTGATCACTTCTTTAGCTCCTCCAAAACCAACAAACCAGTTTCCTGAGATAATTCCTGAAGTTGCAATTCCGGCAAAAGCATGCAAACAAGCCCCTATAGACCAAACTCCAATTGCCCAAAGGAAACCTTTTTTAGTATCCATAAAGTCAACAAACTTACCAGCAAACAACAAAGAAACTGCATAAAAAATTGAAAACAAGGCTGTAATATTGCCATAATCGTTATTTGTCCAATGAAATTCTGGCGCAATAAAATCACTCCATGTTAAAGAAAGAACCTGTCTATCTAAATAATTTATAGTTGTTGCAAAAAACAATAACGAACAGATTGTCCAGCGATAGTTTCCAACAGCTTTGTTTGTTTGGTTCATAATTAAAATGTTTATAAAATTTAGTTAATGTTAAATATTCATCCGCTAAGCCTTTGAATACGAAAACGATATCGAAAAAGGCAAAAAAATTAGCGCTATATTTTAAAAACAAAGCGCAATACACTATTAATCATTCGATTAACACAAAAATACATTAAATTGCAATCAAGAAAATGTAATCGATTGCACAAATATAATTCTTAATAATCGAATCACAACTATTTTGTTCAAAATTTTAAAAATCTAACAAAAATAAATAGTTTTTATAAAAATTATACTCTTAATTTTAACATCTGCTAATATATGTATTAAATTCTAAAATTAGTCAACAAAACTTACCAAAATTATGCCAAAAAACATTTTTTATTGAATATTCGTTAAAAATGAACTTGAATAAAGAAATATTTAAAAGTAGTCCTCACAAAGCTTCAAATCTTAAAAACAATTACTTAATTAGTCTGCTTGGAGAATAGCCAAATTGTTTTTTAAAACATCTACTGAAATACAAAGGATCATTAAACCCCACTTTATCGGCCACTTCCGAAACATTGTTAACTTTTAATTTTAACAACTGTGCTGCTTTTTTTAAACGAACCGTTCTTATAAATTCGTTAGGTGATAAATCAGTCAATTGCTTGATTTTTCGATACAGTTTAGACGAACTCATCCCTAATTCGGAACACAGAAAATTAGCTGTTAGTTCAGGGTCACTAATATTTTGCTCTATCAATTCAGTAATATTAGAAATTAAATCAATATCTAACTGAGAATGAGTAAGTGTCGAAACATCGCTTTCTACCTCACCTGAGAATTTTTGTTTTAACTCACTACGGGTTTTAATAATATTGTCAATTCGAGTCTTCAATAGAGAAGGATCAAATGGTTTGACCATATACTCGTCTACTCCTAAATTATAACCTTTAATTTTATTTTCGTTTTCTGACAAGGCCGTCAACATAATAAGTGCCGTATGGCTAATATCATCATCATTTTTTAAGGCTTCTACAAACTGGAATCCTCCCATAACAGGCATCATAGCATCAACCACGCAAAGTGCCGGTTTTATTTTTCTGCAAAGATTCAATCCTTCATCACCATTTTCTGCCTGGTTCACCTTATAAAATTCAGACAAATAATCGGCAATAAACGAACGAAGTTCAGCATTGTCTTCAATAACCAAAATATTCTGTCTCAGCTCCGTACTTTGATTTCCTTTTTTTACTTTATCTACCGCTGCATAAGCAACTTCCGTTTCTTTATATTCAATATCAAAAACTTCGCTTTTCTTATAGCTGTTTTTAGATACAGGCAATTCTAACGTAAAAACACTTCCTTGCAGCGGTGCACTTTTCAATTTCAGTTGCCCTCTATGCACCTCAACCAAAGAAATCACCAAAGACAAACCTATCCCTGAACCCGTATTATTCTTTTTACTGCTCTTTACCTGATAAAATCTGGAGAATATCTTTTTTTGGCTTTCAAGCGGAATACCAATACCATCATCACTTACCTCAACAACCAATATTTTTTCACCTTCTTTTTCTTTTGTTCCAATAAACAAATCCACTGTTCCATAATTATTTGTGAATTTCAAGGCATTAGAAAGTAAGTTATATAATATTTTATGGTACTTATCAACATCTATCCATCCTTCTAGACTTTCAAGTTCACAGTTAAAATGAAAATTAATATCTTTTTCCTTTGCTAATTGTGTAAAGGAATCAAAAACGGTTTGAGTATTAGATACAATTTCGGTTTTGGATACTTTTAATTTTAATTCTCCTGATTGTGCCTTTCTGAAATCTAAAATTTGGTTTACCAACAACAACAACCTACTGGCATTTTGATAAATCAAATGCAATTTTGCTTTATCATAATCCAAATCTTCATTTTGTTCCAATAATTGTTTAGCAGGACCTAATATTAATGTCAAAGGCGTTCTTAACTCATGGGAAATATTAGTAAAAAACTGCAACTTTTCATTGGATAAACGTTCATCGCTATCTCGTCTTACTCTTTCTAATAATAATGCTTGTCTTAATTTAAGACGCGATTTAATTTCTTTTCGAACGTAATAAGAAGATACTGCAAGAATCATAACTAACAAAAGAAATATCTTGTTATTAGTCCAAAAAGGAGATAAAATCGTGATTTTGTATGCAGTGGTTTTACTCCAGACTCCATCACTATTTCGAGCCCTGATTTTAAAGACATACTCGGCAGGATTAAGGTTGGTATATTGAATCGTTCTGGAATCGCTGGTAGTAGTAATCCAGTTTTTATCAAAGCCTTCGAGCATATACTCAAATTTATTCAGCCTTTCATTTGTATAAGAAGGTGCTGAAAACTGAATGGAGAAATTTCGATTATCGTAATTAAGTTCCACTTCTTTCAAATAGTTAATACTCTTTTTCAAAGGCACCTGACCTTCTACAACAACTCCCGGAAAAATTTCTTCATTATGAACTTTAAACTCAGTAATAATAGGTGCCGGAGCCCATTTATTTTCTTTTATACTGTTGGTATTAAAATAAATAATTCCGTTTTTACCTCCTAAATAAATAGCCGAATTATTAAAATTAAAGAAGCCTTTAGAACTAAATACATCCAATCTGTTTCCACTATTTACATGATATACATTTACTGTATTTTGTCCTTTTTTATACCTTACCACACTATTATTATTGATATTTAGCCACAAATATCCTTTAGCATCTTCGGCCAAATCGGTAATCCATTTATCTTCAAAATCTTTCTGTCCTAAAACAGTAATAAAATTATCCTTTGCAGGCACATACATAGCCAGTCCCTTTACTGTAGCTGCCCATATTGTACCGCTTGAATCCATCAAAATATCACTGACATTTTCTTCTGGCAAGCCCTGTTTTTTGGTTTTTCCTTTAGAATATAAATGCTGTTTTTTAGAACTCAAATTGTATTTAACAACTCCCGTTTCTGTTGCAAACCACAAGTTATTTGCATTATCAGCTATTATCTTGTCAATTTGAACATTGGGAAGTAAAACTCCTTTGGGCACTTTTATTTGTAATGTCTGCGCATCTAAAACAACAGCACCTTCTCCAAAAGATCCCACCACCAAAGAATTTGCATCTAATTTCACAAAAGAAATCACCGAATTAGTAAACCCAAGATTAAGCAATCTGGAACTGTTATTTAAGTAATTATAAACCAAAACCTGACCATCCCATAGACCACAATAAAATATTTTACCATCGGCCGAATAAATACTTGCAATATCTTTTCTTGGATTAAAAAGTGGTACAAATTTTTTATCATTGGAAATAAAAAGTCCATTATATCTGGAAAGCGCAATTACTTTTCCATCATAAGTTTTGGAAAACCCTCTAATACTTGGTGCCTGATTTTCGTTGTATAAAGAGATATCTTTATTAATCTTAAACTGATTGCTATAAGGATCGTATTTATCCAAACCTTCTTCGGTACCAATCCATAACACACCCGAAGCATCAAAATACAAAGCAGTAATCAAATTATCCACCAAAGAAGTATTGTCAGACAAAACCGAATAATAGCGATGGAATTTCCCCACAGCAATGTCTTCCAATTGATCACAAACCAATAAGCCTCCTAATGTCCCCACCCAATATTTACCATCGGGAGCACGAGCTATCGAAACAAAATAAGGCCCTAATTTATTCCGTAAAGCACCATCCTTTATATACAAATTCACAAAGGTGTTTCTTGACTTATCTAATTTATAAAGTCCCTCTCGGGTACCTATAAAAAGATCCAATTTAGCATCTTCGTAAATAAAATTGATGTAGGGATTTACTTCCTTCGAATTAGGAATCGATAAAATATATCTGGTAATTTTTACAATTTCTCCTCTTGAACCTAAATTAATTTTAGCAACAGAGCCTTTCCCATAACTTCCAATCCAAATAACTCCATAGTTATCTTCAAAAATATCTTTGATATAATCAAATCCCTTTAAATCAATTTTTGAAAACCGATCCGTCTGAGGGTCATAAACACAAAGACCTGCTTTTTTTGTACCAATCCAAATTCGCTTATATTTATCTACATGCACCGCACGTATTTCTTCATCAGGTAAACTATTTGGATTGTTTTTTTGAGGCAGGAAAACCTTGAAAGTATTCAACTCTAAATTAAAAAGCGTGAGGCCTTTTCGAGTTCCAATCCATAAATTATTGGTTAATTTATCATATTCTAAGGCCGTAATATCATCATTATTGATTTTATCCTTACCTAAAGTAGCACTCATATATGGCTTAAACTGATAACCATCAAAACGATTCAAACCAAAGAAAGTTCCTAACCACAAGAATCCTTTTTTATCCTGAAAGATATGTCTAACCGAATTATAGGAAAGCCCATTGTTCTCATTATAATGTTCGAATTTTATATTCTGTCCAATACACGTAGAGAATGAAATAAAAAAAACTAAAATGATAATCAATTTAGATTTCATAAATAAAGTTGATTTAGCACAAAATTAATTGCGGATAGTATTTCTCTTCAAATTTATGATAAAATTATCTGATGGAGCTCCATTTAGAAAACTTTTAAAAATAGAACAAAATTCATAAAACGAAGTTTCAGCGTTAGTTGGGTTAGTCTGTTTTTTATAATGTGCTATATAAGAATCAATAATGATTTTGTATTGACGAATTCGCTCTTCGCCAATATCTTTTAACGCCAATTCATCAGCAGAATACAAGCGATAAAAATCGAAAATAATATCAAAACCCGTCCAGTTTTTATCTTTAAATTTCTTCTGATTTGAAGCAGAAACATTAGCGAAAACATACAAATCTTTTGCAGTCGATTTTAAGAGGAAATCTTTAAATTCTTCAGGCCAATCCTTTTTAAGAAATCGGGTTCGGACTAATTCCTTTAGATGCCAATTCGTAAATTCGTGATAATTTTTAGCGGCTAAGATGCCTTTGTCCCAAATATCCGGATTTCCAGTACTTTTTAAATAAGCATATTCCTGTTCGTACAAAGGAAAAAGCGTTCTAAATCCCGGTACCGAATCTATAGTAACGGTACTTATTTGCATCTTGTTTTTGCTCTTAATGGTCAATATTTTATATCCCGGAATATAAGCTGCCAATGACGGAATCTGAATATTCACTAATCCCTTTCCGTTTTTATATTTTCTAATTCCCGTGTCATTGATGTGCATGTGTCCCGCAAAATGAAGTTGGACTCCCGCTTCCGCAAAAATTTGCGCCACTTCTTCACTGGGCACTCGATGCAACTGCATTTTATCTTCTCCAAATAATGCTTTCATCATTGCTGAAGCACCATCATTAAATTCAACCATCGGATAATGACTGAACGCAATTAAAATTTTTCCTCTTTTTTTTGCCTCCTGAACCACTTTAGTCACCCAAGCAATTAGGTGTTTTTTATGTGTTAACACCTGGTTGTAACCAATATTGGCACTATTGTAATTTAATGGATTTTCCGGATGCTCCTTTGCTTCTTCTTTGGGCACATACACATTGCCATCAATGGCTAAAAACCAAACGTCTTTTTGAGTTTCGACCAAATAACTCAAATCGGGAATTTGTGTATTGTAAGGCGGAATGGCATAGGTTCTTTTTTCTATAGAGGATTGCCCCAATGCTTTTTCGAAACTATAATTATCTGGATTGTATGAAGTAAAAGGAGTTTCCCAATACAAATCGGTTTTCTTTGGAAAAAAACCAAAATCACCCAGTTCCTGTAAAACTTCGGCATAACCCATCGTCCCGATATCTTTTGTAATCACCGCAGGAAGTTCATCAGAACTTTTAGGAACATACATTCCTGCTTTGCTCATTATCACTTGATTTCGTCCTCCTTCGCCCAGAAAATCAGTTTTACCGGAATCAGTCAAAAAGGGTTTTGCTACATCATGATTTCCTGTGGTAATTATGAAATGAATTCCATACTTATTCGAATATTCATTCAGAATCTTTTTTAATCCTCTAATGTTTATAGGCTGTCCGTCATCACTAAAATCTCCGGGAAGAACGACGGTTTTTATATTTCGTTTTGCCACATCATCCAAAGCAGCAATAAAAGCAAAATAATTTTCGTTAAACAATCGGGTAGACTGCAATTGGGATTTCATCGTACGTGCCAAAGTATATTTCCCATCCAAAGGATTCAGCACTCCTTTATAATCCGAATCTGAAAACGTACCATAAATATCCAGCAAATGAACATCTGATAAGAATGCAATTTGTTCCTTTTTAGGTGTAAATTTCCTGACCGAAGTACAGGAAACAACAGCTAAAAACACAAGAATTAATGATAGTAATTTTCTAAAATTTAACTTCATTTATAAATCATTTCGTAACAACATCAATTTCTGCATAACCGGCTACATTATCTCCTTTAGTATTTTCTAAAGCCGTAATTTTTATATAGCGTGCTTTGGCTAATTTAAAAAATTTATTTTGCCACAAAGGATTATTATTAATATTTGAAAACTCTCCTTCATTAACTAATTCCCAGTTTTTATTATCTGTAGAAACATAAAATTTATATTTACTAACAATTCCCTTTGAACGTAAACTTTGGTCTGGCAAATACCTGAACCCAACTAAACTTTCTATTTTACCCAAATCTATAACTACATCAACCGGCATTTCTTTATTTTGATGCCATACCGAATTTGGATCTCCATCAAGAATTCGATAAACGTCCTTGTCTTCAATACCCAATATCTTCCAACTCTTTTTAGCTATATCAAATTTTTCTTCGGCAATAGCACTACTTTTCCCTGTAGCCGGACTATATGCAATTGCTTTTACTTCTAGCTTATCATTTGCCGTTTTAACTTCATTTCTATATTTATTAGAATTCAAAGTCGGCGTATTACCATCTAAAGTATAATAAATTTCAGATTCTGAATCGGAAGCAATAATCTGTACCTCTCCTGATTGTTTGCGAACAATTTGAGGAGCAGTTAATATTTGCGGAGCATTATAAATTTCGATATTTGAAATTAGAGGACAACTTTTAGCATCTAAAATTGTAAAACGAATTTTTGTCGCCTCTACTGTTGGAAAACAAAGAATACGTTTATAACCAATAGTTGTCTCGTTTGCTAATTCCTTCCATTCCTGATTAACGTAAGCTTCAAGCTTAAACGTTTTAACCCTTTGTCCTAACTTAATATATTCCTGAACCAGGAAACGATTAAAAACGGTTGGCTTGTCAAAAGAAATAATTAACGATCCTGATTTTAGCTGATCATCAGTTGCCCAATAAGTATTTTTATCAGCATCTAAAACATTTTCTACTCTAAAATCAGAACTATTAGCCCTTACATTTGAAGCTTCTATCTTAGCTCCTTTTGCAAGATTTACAGCAAAAACTTTCTTTACTTCCTGTGCAAATTCCAATGCTGCTTTTTCATCATTTTCATGAATCAATCCATTTGGCATAATTGGAAAATTAAGTAACAAAGTACCGTTACGACCTATGGAATTATAATAAAGATCCATCAATTGTGGCAATGTTTTCACCTTTGTATCTTCCCTTATATGATAAAACCATTCCGGTCTGATAGAAGTATTTACCTCTGCGGGAACCCATGCATTACCGTCTTCTACTCCGTAATGCAACATGTCGTGTGTTACCGTTCCCGTTGCATTCAATAAACTCCAATTGGTTTTCCCCACATAGCCTGCTTCTGTTCCTACCCAACGAAGATCAGCCCTGTCTCCATTATCATTCCAAATCACAATTTTAGGCTGTAATTCACGAACCATTTTATAGGTATTGGTCCAATCGTAATAGGTTTTACGGTCTATTTTACGAGTTTCATTGGCTCCGCCATAATAGCCGTCTCCTCCATTTGCACCATCAAACCAAACTTCAAAAATTTCACCATAATTGGTCAACAACTCTTTTAATTGATTTCTAAAGTAGGTAATGTATTCCGGTTTTCCATAATCAGGATGATTTCTATCCCATGGGGATAAATAAATTCCTAATTTTAAGCCATACACTTTGCAGGCATCGGCCATTTCACGTACAATATCTCCTTTTCCATTTTTCCATGGAGAATTTTTCACAGAATACTCCGTGTATTTTGATGGCCAAAGACAAAATCCACTATGATGTTTTGCTGTAAGTATAATGCCTTTCATTCCGGCTTCCTTACAAATTCTAGCCCATTGTCTGCAATCTAAATTTGTTGGATTAAAAATACGGGCATCTTCATTGCCAAATCCCCAAGCCATATCGGTATAAGTATTTACAGAAAGATGAACAAAGGCGTAATATTCCATTTCCTGCCAATTCATTTGGTTCTCAGTAGGAATTGGACCAAAAGCCTCTTGAGCTTTTAACTGATTGGCTGTCGAAAAAATTAAAAATGAAAGAATTAATATTCTATAAAACAGAGTGATATTTTTCATAAAGTAATATTACATTTTAGTTTCTGCTGGAAAAGCATAGGAATCTTTCCATCCTCCCAAATCAATTAAAACGCGATCAATCATTACTCCCGGATCAACCATCCAGATTCTCAATTTATGCTTTCCTGCCTTATTGATAATTTGTGTTGCCGATTTTACTGTGGCATTTTTCAATACATTTTGTAGCCATTCATCACTGCGACCAAAGGTTTGAAAATCTAAAACAACAGGCTCAGCATCATCAATGGCTACGGCGCATCGCACCCCTTTTCCCTGATAAAAAGCATGCGTTGGAATGGCTTGTACTTTTACATTGGCCTGACCAAAATTAAAACTATAAAAATCATATTCCATAACAGGACTATTGGCTTTTATCGCTTTCAAATCCACTTCGGAATTAGCCGTTCTGGGCAAAGCCACACTTACTTTTCCGGCATATCCAACACCTTCAAAAGTTTCCCATTGGGCTTCTTTTCCTTCTTTTTTATTCGAATAATTCGCTGCATCAATAGACACATATCCTTTGTCTTCCACAAAGCCTTTATAGTTTTCTAATGCTTCAAACTTTGGGTTAAAAGCCGAAACTCCAATAGTAATCAAAGTGTCTTTACTCACAAAATCTATTACCGAATTGACTTTGTAACTTGGTGGAATCAATTGGTAATCATGTCCCAATGGAGCTTCTTTTTTATTTTCTCCTTTTGGCACTTTATTCCAGTCAATACTCACCCAAATGCGTTGTTGACTGTTTTTATTGTTATCCAAAACGCCTTGCGATTGCGAAATTTTAATCCAATCGGCTTTAGGTTTTGCCTGCCAGAAAACTTCTCCCACACCTTTCATAAAGACATCAATATAATACTGATTTTTTACATAAGCGTTAAAAACCGGCAGCACATCAGAATACGAATTTTCAGTTTTATGATTCACTTCCATCTCATAGCTTTCCAGTGCCAATTTCAATTCAGGTTTTGTTCCTGCAACGGCAGTAGTCGCCGTAGGTTCGCCAAAAACAGGTAAATAACGTGGCGACATACTCATGATATTTTTCCACTTTCCTCCGGCTAATTCGTTATTGAAATACTGCGTTTCTTTCTGAATTCGATTATAAGCCGCTTCTGATTTTGTAGCAAAAAAAGCAGCACTTCCTCTTCCCTGTTCGGCTACAAATTTATTTTTATACGAATACAACCATTTATGATTTAAACTCGCTGCGCCAACAACAGGATAAGTCACCAATTCGTAAAAAGCATTTTGACGACTCGCAGGAATCTCTTTTTGCAATTTCTCAGCGGCATCCATTAAACTTTGGTATTCGTCTATTCTCTTCGAAACCTCATCCCCATAGTGAATTTGAGTCAGTGCTGTTGGTTTTACTTTAGTCTCCGGCTCTACCTGATTCCAGGCCATAAACTCCGGACGACGCTGAAAAGCCAAACGATAATAGTTAAAGAATAAATCAGTTATCGAATTAGCATTTTGAGTTCCAAATTCCCTCGAAGCCCAGTTTTGCATGTGTGTTTTTACGCTTTGGCTTTTAGCAAAAGGAGTCATATCCCAAGCCATATCCAGGAACAACTCGATATTGTATTCATGTGGTTTGATATCGCCACAATTCAAAATCCATAAATCACGGGATTGAAATTCATAAGCCTTAGCCATTTCCTCCCACATCAAAACGGGATTCGTCGAATTCAGCCACAAATAATCATGCGGACGCCCCCAATACGAAGTATGGTAATAAATTCCTGCTCCGCCCGAACGTTTTTGTTCTTTTGGATTACTCAATTGACGGATGTAACCATAATTATCATCAGTCCAAACCAATTGTACGTCTTCCGGCAATTGCAGTCCTTTTTGATAATAATCCAATACTTCTTTGTAAGGTATAAAAGCCTGCGGAATTTTATTAGGTTCTTTTCCCGTCGTCTTTTTCAAAATCGCTCTTTGGTCGGTAATTACTTTTTCCAATAATTTAACCTGAGAATCCGAATCGTCTTCGCCCACAATCATTGGAGAATCGTGTTCGCCACGCATTCCTACAGTGTAAATATTTTCGAAAGGCGCTGTTTCCTTAGCTCTCTTTTTGAAAAAATCTTTGATTACCGTCGAATTATTATCATAACGGTATTCGCCCATTGTTTTGTGATTCCACTCGGCATTGATATTACTCAGCATCGGCTCCGCATGCGAAGTTCCTACCACAATGGCATAATCATCGGCCACTTCTTTGTTTTTTGGAAAAGAATAAAAGGCTTTAGTACTTTTGTGCATCGCAGGCCAAATGGTATTGGCTCTCAATCGCAACAACAATTCAAAAACTTTGGCATAAGTTTTAGGTCCAATATCCCCTGTTTCGGGTTCGAAAGTTTTAGCGGCCCAGGGTTGTAATCCCCAATCTTCATCGTTCAGGAAAATCCCTCTGTATTTTACCGATGGCGAACCATAAGTTTTCGTTTCAATATTTAAAACCAAATTCTCTTTTTTGTCCGGAGTCACATCAGCCCACCATTCCCAAGGAGAAACTCCAATCATTCTGGAAATTTCCAATAACCCATAAGCCGTTGCCCTTCTGTCGGAACCCACAATCACCAAGGCTTTTTTAATGGCTGCTGTTGGATCTTCAACCACTTGAATCTTATAAGTTTCCCATTTTCCTTTTACATCAGCAATTGTAATTTTTTGTTTCGAAACCAAATCGTCTATCCATTTGCTTTGTCCAATGGTTCCGGCCATAATTACTGTTCCTGAACTATTCTTCACATCCCGATAGCTATCGGGAGTCAATCGTTGATTACTCATAGAAAATACATCATCAGCCAGCATTTTTGCAGCTATATGAACTACTTTAGGCTCTTTGTCTTCTACTAAAATACCCGCTTTCTGATTCCCCGAAACAATAGGAAAACTGCTGTTTTGTGCCTTTACTGCATTTGCAATAAAAACAACAAAAACTAAAAAAATGGTAGTAAACTTATTCTTGAACATGATGGCTTTTTTTAATTTTTTCAAAACTGTTATTTTCAAAACTCACCTTATAAGATGATTTAAAAAGTGTCGACGGCAGGTAATAATCGGTTGAAATGACCTGCGCTCCCGAAGCTTTTGCCTTTTCAAATCTACTATAATCATTCGTTCTGGCTTCGGTTGTTCCGTCATCAGCGCGGGTGCGAACCATATAACCTTTGGCAACTAATTCTTTGATATATTCAAAATCCTTAACCGGATTATTTACAATTCTAAAAGCCGCTTCAGGCTTTCCTTCTTTCGCATTTACAAACAAAACTCTATTTTTCAAGCCCGGATGCCCATCAACATATCGGTTAATCTTAGTTTCATCTTCATCCAAAACAAAAAGAAAACGTCCTCTTACCGCATCCAAATCCGGCCAGCCTTTCTTTAAAACAGCTTCTTCTAAGGTATGGAATTTACCCCTAACCAAATCAGGGGTTATCAGTTGTGAATCCTCAAAAACCGAACGAATTTCAGCATCTATACTTTCTAAAGCTTTTTTGGTAAAAGGCAAAGGCTTCAGTAAATTTTTATTACTATCCTTAGCATTAATCAAAATAAAAATGGGTGTATGATTGGGATGCTTCAACGACCATTTTTTAAGAGCTTCCAAACCTTCTTTAAACAATAAATAATGGCTTCTGAAATCGATGTCCTGAATATGAAACATTTTTAATCCGGGCTGAGCCAGCTTATTTGCTGCATCATATTCTAATGGTTTTTTTCCTAATGTTTTTACAATAGCCAAACCTTTAGGATTCGAATAATAACCTCCTTTAGGATCATACAACACATCGTATTCTAAATTTCGAAGTCCCAAATCCAACTGTTCTTCAATAGGAATATGAGTATATTGCAGTGATTTTGCCAAGACAGAATCCTTTTTAAATAGATAATTCCACAACGGCTTTTCGATGGCAATTTTATAGGAATTATGACTGCCAATGACTTGAATGTCGTTTAATTTTATTGGATTTTCTTTTTCAGCATTAAAAGAAACCAATACAAACAAAGACACTAACAGCAATCCCGAAATTTTATTTTTCAAAGTCATCTGACAAAAATTAAATCCTGATGTAAATGCGTTTTTTATCAAGCCACCAACCAACAGCCCAACAAAGCAATGTAAACAAAATTGCGGTGACAAACGAGCCAAAACTTCCCGGAAAGATTCTTTGAATAATGCATTCGCTAAACCATTCAAAAGCATCCATTTCCTTATTTACATGAGTAAGACGGCGTAAAAACGTAAAGAACAGCTCAGAAAACAAATAAATAAACATAGGATTTTTTCCAAAAACGGTACAAAACTCTACCCCAAAAGTCTTTTGCTTTAATTCAATAAAATAGATTAAAACAGCCATTATCGATAAATCGATTCCAACAGTATACAATACAAATGAACCGGTCCACAACTTTTTACAAATTGGAAAAACCAAATCCCACCAACGCGCCAACGCCATCAGAAGAAAACCAACTAACAACAGTTTTGCTATTCCTTCAAATGATTTTCCAATTTTTTGGATAAATTTTCCAGCAATAAAACCTGCTATTACATTGACAATGGATGGTAAGGTGCTTAAAATCCCTTCCGGGTCAAAAGGCACCATATCGCGTTTATAAATATGTCCGTTTCCTAGAACAAACAAATCAAGACGAGTCCCAGCATTGGTCGCCATCTCCAATTCAGCTCCTGACTGACCAAATAAATATAATAGCCCCCAATATCCCAACAAAAAAATCACCGATAAAACAATCGCAACCTTCTCGGACAAATAATAAAAAATAACGGCTGTAGCAAAATAGCATAAGGCGATACGTTGCAAAACTCCCATTACCCGGGTTTCGGAAAAGGGTTTTAATTCCCAAACGCCATCAATTCCCTGACGAACAAAGGGAAACCAATACATTAAAAATCCCAACAGAAAAATGATTACTGTGCGTTTGATTACTTTTTTCCAAAATACATCAGTAGCAGTTTCTTTCATTTTTCCCATCGAAAAACTCATCGCATTTCCCATTGCAAAAAGAAAGGATGGAAATACCAAATCGGCTAAAGTAAACCCGAACCATTCAGCATGGGTCAGGTAGGCATAGAGATGAGCTCCCGTTCCCGGCGTATTGACCACAATCATTAAACAAATCGTTAGTCCCCTGAACACATCAAGAGAGAGAAAACGATTGGAATTTTGGTTAGAAATTGTCTCCATAGTTAATAATCGTATTTAATTGTTGTCATTTGCTCTGTAACAGGAATAATGCGAGATCGGTATTTTTTATGTAACGCCCTGGCAATCTCGTTCGGATTCCCTGTAGCTTTTACTGGAAAATCCTTTCTTGCCGTTACCCATTTCCATTCCCATTGTTTTATTTTTTTGTCAAAATCATCCTGATTAAAATGCCCCCAACTGGCTTTTACATCCGTAAAAAATTGTTGCCAACGCGGTTTATAAAAATCAGTAAACAGTCCGCTCCACTGACGGTTGCTGTACTCGTGCAATCTATTGTCAGCTCCACCCCAAAGTGTAATCAGGTCGCGTGCGTTTTGCTCATACAAGGCTTTTTCTTTTTCGTCAATTCCCCAACTTCTGGCATCGGCAATCCAAGGGCCTAAAAGGAAATCCTGACGACTTGCCAATAACTTATCCATATCGTCAATCAATTCTAAAAATTCTTTGCTGTTTTTATCAAATGCTGCTTTATCATTATTTTGATAAGCTTTAGCTATTTGCTGTTGCAAAGGCAAGGCATAATTAGCCAAAACCTGTCTTGTAACATCAACCAAATCATATTGAAAACCATCCGATTTTTGACAAGCAGGAATGGCTTTTATAAATAAATCCCAAGCCGGAAGTAAATCTTTTGGTGTGTAATTTAATTTAGTTCTCGCCCAGCGACGGTAACCTTCAAAAGTAGGACGCGATACAATAATAGACTCTGCTCCGTCGCGAATCACCTGTCCGTTATACACTGTTTTCACCAAAATATCCCAGGCTTTGGAAATATCCGCATTCGATTTTCCGTAGCGGTTTAAAGTGTATTTAGCTAGCCACGAATTCAGATCTATTGGGGTATCTCGCCAGGTATTATCGGTCATTAGCTCATACAAAACCGGATTTTGTTCGATGGCTTCCATCGTGAGTCCGATTCCTTTTAACTTTCCTGATTTAGCATCCGCCAATACTTTTGCCGGTTCATTGGCTACGGTTTCGATTCGGCCAAACATCGAAATATTTCCACCAAAATTGTGCAACATATTCCAAATCCATTGTTTCCCATAAAAAGCTTCTGTTCGTTTCCAAACGGGTTCAATCTCGGTAGCCAAATCCAAAATAATCATACGATCATCTGGTACTGCATCAAGCATTCCTTTGATTTGTGGTGCTTCCCAAAACTCTCTGTGACTGTAAAAAAGCCAGCCTTGCATCACCCAAACCGCATCTGTATCGGCAGATTTCATGCCTTCGAAAATCTTCTTGCTCAATTCAGAAAGATAGGCAGGATTATTGGATGGTGGTGTATTTTCGTTAAAAGTATCCGCTGAATACAAATGATCGGTTCCGTAGATTTTAGATTGCATCTCTAAGAATTTCTTGCCAATTTCGGCAAACAAAGGATCATCAGAATCTAAAATGTAAGTATCCTCAAAATCATTTCCCCAATTGGTTTGCTTTAATTTGGCATTAGGAAAAAACTTTTTAAAAGAAGCCGGAACGTGTCCCGTAAAAGCCGGCAACACCGTTTTCATTCCCAATTCGCGTTCTCTTTTTAGAATTTTCAATTGCAAGTCGCGGTGCGTATCTTTCCAGTTTTTCGATAAAGGTCCGCCCCAACCGTCTAAATTCCCCATCCAAAACCATGAAAAATAAGCCGGTCCACTAAAAAACGAATTCAAATCTTCGTCACTAAATCCGTATGATTTATAAACCTCATCCCAAATGTATTCTTCTCCTGTAATAGCAAGCGGCATGTTGATTCCGTGCAAAGCCATCCAGTCGATTTCTTTTTCCCAACGGTTCCAATCCCACCAACTCATACTGTAATTAAACGTGCAATAGTTCAGATAATAGCGGTATTCGTAAGGCGTTTTTTTATGAATCAATTTGGGAACTGCCGGTAATTTTTTAGGCAAATTCAAATTCGTTCCATTCCAGGTAATTTGACTATTGGTGTATTGATTCAAATAATAATACAAAGCCGAAGCAATCGAAACGCCATTGTTTCCTCTTAAAACAATTTTATCTCCTTTAGAAACTATTTCGAACCAATCTTCCTTGCCTGAAGATTCAATTTCGACACTAAATTGCGAAGCGTGATTAGGCACAACACGGGCAATCAGAGTTTCTTCCGGAGTGTTATTTGACTTTTGCAATGAAGTTGACCTACAAGCAAAAGAAATTAAAAATGCTGTTATCAGGTAAAATGTATTTTTCATATTATTATTCTTCAATTATTTCGTCCGATTTAGAAGGCGGAACTTGCTTTGTTCCCCAAATTTTAGAAGGCGTTGCAGCCATTTCAAATTCCAATACACCACCTTTTACAATATCCTGATGTTCGATAAAGGCATTTTCAAATGGCTTACCGTTTAATGATACGGATTGGATGTATTTGTTTTTATCCGAAAGATTCTTGGCTTTAATTGTAAAATCCTTTCCATTTTCCTGATGAATCACCGTTTGTTTGAAATAAGGTGAATTAATCAAATAGTACGATTGTCCCGCATTAGGATACAAGCCCATCATGTGAAAAGCCAACCAGGAAGACATAGCACCTGAATCGTCATTTCCAGGAATTCCGTTTCGGCTAGTGTTGTAATTTTTATCGATAATTTGGTGAATTCGATCGTTACTCAAATCAGGACGACCAATCCAATGGTATAAATTCGGACTCAAAAACGAAGGTTCATTCGCCACATTATAAAATTCTTTATCAAAGAGCGTGTTCAGTCTTTTTTTGAAAGCTTCATTTCCGCCTGTTTTTTTGATTAACATCGCCACATCATGAGGCACTGACAACGAATATTCCCAGGAACTGGCTTCGTAGAAAACACCACACCACCAGCAAACACAATTAGGCCAATCTTGCGCTAAAGGCGAATAAGGCACATAAGATATTTTTCCGTTGGTTGCAGCACATTGAATACTGTCTACCCATTTTTTATTCGAATCTTTAGGCATAATAAAACCACGGGAACCATTGTCTTCAATATCTCGCCATAGGTTTTGCCAGTTGTCCGATTGCTTGATAAAACGCCAATATTCTCCTTTGCGTTTGGTTCCTTTGGCTACAATTGCCAAGCAATAATCGTTATAAGAATATTCTAAAGTGCGGTTTCCGGAACGCACATAATCGGTAGAAACATATCCTAATTTATTGTAATCTACTAATCCGCCACGACCTTCTTTTTCTTCATTTCCTCCCGGAGGAAATAGGGCATCTTTCATCATCGCATCCAATCCAACTTTATAATTGATACCTTCCAATCCTTTTACAAAAGCATCGGCAATAACCACCTCTGCATTCGAACCACCTTGGGTACGTCCATTAGAATTCCCGCTTCGGGCTTCCGGTAAATAGCCATCGCGTTTGTAAATTTGCAACATCGCATTCACAATATCTACTTCTCTGGAAGGATTCAACAACGTAATTAATGGACTTGAAGAACGATAAGTATCCCAAATAGCATAAAAATCGTCATAATAAGGCGAATCATTTTCCCATAACGGATTTTCTCCTGTACGATCCACAGGCATCAACATCGTATGATACAATCCTGTGTAAAACATGGTTTTCTTTTCTACCGAAGCTTCTTTTTCAACCTCTACTCTTTTTAATAAATCTTCCCATTTTTGTTGGGTTTCGGCCAATTCTTTGTTGAAGTCCCAATGCGGAATTTCTTTATCAATATTTTCTCTGGCTTTCAATGCGCTAATGAAAGAAATCCCGATTTTCATGTTTACGGTCTTATTAGCTAATTTTTCGAAAAGCAACATCGCTCCCGTTTTCTTTCCGTTATCCACCTGATTTTTTTCATTAGGAAAAAACTTTTCGCCTTTCCAGGTAGAGAAATTAGTAAATGGCTGATCGAATACGGCAGAAAAATAAACGGTATAAGTACCTCCATTGTTCCAACCACCGCGAACTTTAGTATAACCGCGAACTTCAGTATCCGAAATCACTTCTACCTGAGAACCCACAAATTGCTGTGCTTCTCTTCCATCAGGAATAATGGACTCGTCCAGATATCTCCCTAAATCAATTTTAATTGCATTTTTAGCATTCGAATTAAAAATAAATCGATAAAAAGCAGCTCTGTCAGAAGTGGTAATTTCTGTTTGAATATTCCACTTTTTCAATACAGCACCATAATAACCTAAGGTTACCTTTTCGTTCTCGCGTAAAGATTCCTGTTTTATCGATTCAAAGTCGCCCGAAATTGGCATAATGGAAACATTACCATATTTAGCCCCACCGCCTGTACCACTCACATGCACTTGGCTAAAACCATAAATAGGCTTGTTTAAATCTGTCGTGAAACCACTATTCGCATTTAAGTCATTATCAGGACCTGGTTTAATCATTCCGTAAGGACATGACGGCCCTACAAAAACATTTCCCAATCCTTCCGAACCAATCATAGGATCGACATAACGATGATTTTGTGCACTCAATGACAAACACTGTAACAGCAGTGTCAAACCAACAAAAATGGAATTTCGACTTTTCTTCATGATTTCTATTTTAAATACTAAAGCGGTTTTATGGTATGGTTTTTATATTCGTTTCTTTCAAATCTATTCTGGATTCAGAGACATTTTTTAAAACAACTTGATTCGTTTTCTCTTTTGGCAAATCAATTTGTTCCATATTCAAATTTTGAACATCATCAAAAACAAATGCAGGTCGGAAATCAGTATCGTCCAAAATGACTTTTATATTTTTGAAACTAATTCCCTTAGCGTGACGTACATAAAATGCCCATGATGGCAATTCGCCAAACATGGAGAACTCAGGATATTCTTTTACCACTTCCGGTACCTGATTCAATCGGCTTAGTGGTACATAAGCCATTCCTTTAGTAGCTCTGCCGGGATACGAAATAGTAATATTTTCAAGACTTACATTTTCTATTTGGTATCCTGGTATCCCAACAATTGAAGATGGAAACGGATTATGGAAAAAATCGACTTCAGGACCTCTTAAATCGTAATTGATGTCCGGTCTTCCAAAAGGCACTTGCACTTTTACATCTTTTATGCGCACATTTTTAATACTTCCCGCTTTTTCCCCACTTCGTTGTCCTATTCGAATAAAAATAGCATTTCCTGTATTTACCGCATTAATATTTGAAACTGCAATATTTTCTATTTCAGCTCCATCAACTGATTCGATTGCAATGGTCGAACGAAAAGTGTCATATACCTGAATATCTTTAATCACCACATTTTTGAATCCGCCATAAGATGCCGTTCCAAATTTTATCGCACTGGCACTGGATTTAATGGCACAATTAGCAATGTAAATCCCATCATTAGCATATCCCGGATAATAGGATTTTAAGCAAATTCCATCGTCGGCAGTGTCTAAATCACAATTGGTAACGGTAACATTTTTACAATCAGTAATATCGATTCCATCATTATTCCAATACGAACGATTAACAACTTTCAACCCATCCAAACTAAGATTAAAACACAATTCGAAAGACAATCCCCAACAAGAAGCAGCCCCTACTTGTAAACCTTCAATGGCTACATTATCACACTGAGAAAACCGAAACAATTTAGGTCGCATCGTTTCATTAGGCCTGTTTCTGCGACTGCTATAATTAGGGTCTACGGCAATTCCTGCATGATGCAGGCTATCTATATGTAAAGCCAATTGTAACCCTTGGCCATCTATTTTTCCTTTTCCGTATATTTTAATATTGGTTGCTTTATGCGCTAACAGTAAAGCCAACTGTGAATTATCGTCTTTCTTTGGAGAGTCAGGTCTTCCCGGAAAATCCATTTTGTAATAATCCTTAGGATTCGTACTTCCTAACAAAACCGCTCCTTCTTCCAGACGCAGACTCACATTCGATTTCATTTGAATACTTCCCGATAAAAATTCCCCTTTTGGAAAAACAATACATCCGCCTTTGTTTTTAAAAGCAGCATCAATCGCTTTTTGAATGGCAATTGTATTCAGGGTTTTCCCATCTGCTTTTGCTCCATAATTAGTAATTAAAAACTCCTTTTGAGTTTTGGCTTTTTCTTGCGCAAGGCTTTTAAAACCAAACACAAAAAAGCTTACTAATAAGGCAGTAAAAAACAGTTTTGGCGTTATTTTTAACATTGTATTCATTTTGACAATTCATTATCTAAACCACAGTTTTTTTTTCAAACAACAAACTAAAAACCAGTTATTTAAATTCAAAAATCTAGTCATCAAACCTAAAAAAAGGCACAAAAAAAGTACACAGATGACACCGATTGATCTAATAAGTATCATCTGTGCACTTCTTTTTTGAGTTTCAGAATTTCAAATCCTACAAAAAATCAAGCGCTTTATTTATGCTTTATTTTATGTAAGCTTCTAACTTATCCAAAGTATTTATTTCTTTTTCTTTAGCACATGCCGAAACAATTTCAGTTGCTAAATATTTCCCCGGTTTAGAAATCAATAAATACTGTGTTCCATCATCGGTATTTTTCACATAATCTTTTGGATTGTATTTTATCGCTGCACCAACTTCTACAATCTCAGCAGCTACATCCTCAGGATGTTTTCCCCAAACAGCGATATAATTACTTCCTTTTTTAGTTTCGAAACCTTTAAAATAATTTACTCCGGTAACAAACTGTACTTTTTCTCCAGTCAAGCTAAAAGCTTCCACTTTAGCCTCTCTTTTCCCTGAAAATACAGTAACACGAACCTTGATATCTACTTTTTTTCCTTTGTAAGACACTCCTCTGGAAATCATCTCCATATAAGATGTATTTTCAGTTTTTCCAACGTGAGCCAAACGATTAGTTACCGGATTCAATGGAACTACTTTTTCTCCGTCCCAAAGCTTTACACCTCCTAAACCTACAGTTGCTCCGACTTTATAATAATCAGCTCCCCAACCTTCTTTTTGTTGTTCCGGAGTTGGATACCAATGTGCCGCTTTCAACTCTAAACCTTTCTTGGCTTTATTATAAACATCAATAGCTACTTTATCGCTAAAATAGATTCTCAATGCCATCCATTCATTTTCTACTGCCGGACCGTGATGTCCAATAGTCTGGTATAAATCTCCTGATTCTGAACCGATGTCAGTCAGGTAACTTATTTTTTCGGCTTTCATATACAAACTGTTGTCTGTATTATTTTGTCCAAAACAAATACCGCAAAACAGCAAAGCAGCCATAAATGATAATTTCATAATTTCAATTATTTATAGATTAAACTTAATTTTCGTAAAATTAAGTAAACTTTCTGCAATGCCCGAAAAATTCCTCTATTATTAGGAAATTGTCATTTTATGATGAAAAGGAGTGAAACCGGTAATATAAACATGAACTCCATCGGTGCGTAAAGTCCCTTGATGATAGGTATATTCTTCACTATCTAAATTACTTACGTTTTGATGTTCACAAATCCCGGGACCTATCTGTATGGCATCTGTTCCCATTGATAATTGAGCCGTACCTGATTTCAAGAAATAATTACCTTTTTCTCCTTGTGTTGCTCCCGCTATTTCTGTCCCTTCTTTGAAACACATTTCTATCGTTATTTCTACATTAGGAGGACCATCCACTTTAAAATCCAAACTTAAGGCTCCATTATTTTCTTCAATTTCGATAACAGTTGTCTGTTTTTTTACATTAGATGCTATTCTATTATCAAAATCCATTTTGTTCCAAAATCGTCCATCTTTTGATTCTGATAATTGATAATCACCATCGGCTTTGCGGAATTCCGGAGCCAATGGCTGGTAATAATCGGCTTCTTTGGTTTCTTTCAAAATGTATTTATTCCCAACTTTTTCAATTCCCTCACCACTGAAATAGCCCATTCTGAAAAACGAAGACGACAATCGCATGTATTTTAATATCGCATCTCCTTTTCGATACATTAAAAAATTAGGATTAGACGATCTTCCTGAAGCTATTAGTACAGGCTTATCATTTCCTCCAAATAGCGTTATCGAAGTTTTCCCTCGTCTGATTCGGGCCAAATTGGAAAGAACAAAAAACTTTTCAAAATCATTTTCAACATTAGAACTCACAGGAATTTGCTGCTGCAACTCTGGATCCCCCATAAATTCAACCAATGAATCCTGTAGAATATACTTGTCAAAATCGGGACTTTTTTCAATAAGTTTTACCATATACGCAAACAATGGATTTCCCGTATGAATAGCCATATAACGGTATTGCAAATAAAATTTGGTAACCGTGATATCCATAAACTGATCCTGTCTTTTAGAATCTACAGTAACCAAATCGCCATTAGGTTCCGTGTAATAATAAGTTGTGATTAAGTTTTTTTGAACCATTTTCAACAACTCCGGTCTATTCAGTAATCGGGCCATCGTAATTAAGGCCTTGTCTATAACTGCCGAATAAATCCCGCTTCGTTCCGAATAATGTCCGTCCTGATTGATATAAACTCCTTCGGCCAGCCATTGGTCAATTCTTTGAACGTATCTGACATCAGGATATAGCGAATTGATATTGGCCAGAGCAGCACTAACCACCCATCGGTGATTAGGCGTGTGAACTCCTCCTGTTATCATTGCTTCCCCGGCATTTTGGATAAACTTTTTAAGTTTCTCTTTTACCTGATCTAAATCTTTTTGTTTATTCTCTCGCAAAACTGTTGCAGCCGAACAAATGTATTCTAAAACAAAAGCCGTATCAGGTGGTGATTGTCTGTTACCACCAGCATCAACCGTTCCGTCACTGTACTGTACATTCAGCATGGCATCTGCGGCCTGACTCAAACGATCGACTACTACTTTAGACTTATAAAACTCTGATGCCGAATACGAAATTGATGCCGACATAACAGCTATATCTGCTGCCAATGAACGAAAAGTACTCAGTCTAATATTAGAATCAACAACTTGTAGCAGTATCTTTTTTACTTTGGCATCATTAGCTGAAACGAGTTTTTTCATTAAATCCGAATCTACCTTAACTGCCGCAGCACTAAAAAATCTATCATTTGCAAAAACAGCGTCGCTAACCAAAGCACCAAGCAATGATAGACTTCCTAGTTTTAAAAATTCGCCACGACTTATCTTGTTCATACCTTTTTATTATTGATTCGACAATGAAAATGGTCTGTTATCCTGAGCAGTTCCCCATGTTTTATTAGGTTGGTTTCCCATTTCAAAATCTAAAATTCCTCCGTTGATAATAGAAAAATGGTCTAAATAGGTTTTATCATATTCTACTCCGTTAAAGCTTAATTTTTGGATATAATTATTTCCCGAAGAAGCACCTTTTGCATTAATAATCAATTTTTTTCCGTTTTCTAAACTCAGTGTAATTTTATCAAAATGAGGTCCCGAAATCACATACTGAGGCACTGAAGGCGCAACTGGATAAAATCCTAAGGCTGAAAACACATACCAAGCCGACATTTGTCCCGCATCATCATTTCCACTCAATCCTCCCACTTGATTACTATATTCCGTTTTCATAATTTGGGTTACCAATTCTTGCGTTTTCCAGGCTTGTCCTGAATAGTTGTACAAAAACGGAATTTGGTGACCCGGTTCATTCCCATGCCAATATTGTTTAGCGGCATGGAAACGATCCAAGTTGGCATTAAACCCATCTTCTCCTCCCATTAAATTAACTAATCCTTTGATATCCTGCGGAACATACCAAGTATATTGATAAGGTGTTCCTTCGGTGATATATGGTTTTCTGATAAACTTGTCAAAATCTTTAGTAAAAGTTCCATCGGCAAATCGGCCTCTTACACAAGAATCGGCTGCGCTATAGACATTTTGATAATTCAAAGCTCTTTTTTTCAATAATCTGGCGTTCAAAGTATCTCCTTTTTTAGCAGCAATTTGCGAAAGCGCAAAATCATCAAAAGCATATTCTAAGGTTCTCGAAACCTGTTCTCCCTGATGAAAAGATTCTTTTACCTCATCTTCTAATGGGATATAACCATATTTTAAATAGGAAGTCAAAGCACGTCGTCCTTTACCGTTAAGATAATCAGCACTTTCAGGCGTTTTAAAGGCATTTTGCAATAAATAGCCATATTCTTTATCTGAAATTTCGATGTTATTTTTCATATAAGCATCGGCAATTGCAGCTACAGTATGATCGCCAATCATAGCCGAGGTATAACTATTCCAACAAGGAAAAATAGGCATCCATCCGCCTTGTTCAGCCATAGAAAACAAACTTCTCATCATTTGTCCGTTCACTTTTGGCGTTAACATATTAAACAACGGAAGCGAAGCCCTATAGATATCCCACATGGAGAAATCAGTAAAATAATCTTCCTTACCACTATTCATCAATTGCTTCCCTCCGTTAAAACTCACATAAGTTCCATCGACATCATTAAAAGTTCTGGGCTGCAAATAACTGTGATACATTGCAGTGTAAAACTTTATTTTATCATCTTCATTTGTGCCTTCTACCTTTACTTTTGAAAGCAATTTTTCCCAGTTATCTTTTAAATTTTCTTTTGCTTCAGCAAAATCTAAACCTTTAGTTTCAACTTCTAAATTTTTTCTGGCTTGCTCAATACTAGTAAATGAAGTCCCAATTTTTGCTTCGATGGTTTCTCCTTTTTCAACCATAAAAGAAATATAAGCTCCTATGTTTTCTAAATTGGAAATCTGTGTATTTCCTTCGAGGATTTTTTCATTTTGATAAACCCCGAATTTATTTGAACTCTTACTTAATTGCACCACAAAATAACCGCTGAATCCCGCTTTTTCTCCCCAACCCTGATAAATTCTATGAACAGGATTATAGCCTGTAATTTCATTTTTATCGGCATTTATCTGGATAAAACCTTCCTTTTCATCACTATTCGGATTCACTACAATATGCGCTTCACCTGCATTTTCGAATGTAAATTGGAACAAACCGCAACGCTTAGTAGCCGTCATATTCACATCAATTTTATAGTCGGCTAAATTCACATTGTAATTATATGGAGTTGTTTTTTCGGTATCATGCGAAAAACGCGACGCTCTTTCTTCAGTTTGACATTTCAATTTTCCTGTTATCGGCATAATGGTCATACTCCCATAATCCTGTACACAGGAACCACTCAGCCAATGACTTCCTCTAAAACCTGAAATCTTTGTATCAGTATAGTAATAAGGAGCCACACATTTGGTTTCGGTCGCCTTTGTTTGAGCTGTCCAGTTAGTCATCCCAAAAGGAACCGTAACATAAGGAACAACTTGCGCATTGTTCTCTTTTGCTTCGCTATGCTGTAGGGCACTAATGGTTGTAGAAGGCGCTGTCCCGATTAAAGGATTGACAAAATCCACATACTTACTTACCGATGTTTTTACAGAACAGGAAAGTATGCTTAACAAAACGGGGACGGCTATTAACCTATATCTAAAGAAAGGGGATAAATTCATATTTATGTGTTTGCGTTTTTTGATGATACTAAAAAGCCTATTCATCAAAAATGAATTCCTATTTAGGACTATTATTCTATTGATTTTGCTGCTAAAAAACCTGCATCCGAACAAAATGAAATATTACCAAAAACAAATGGAAATGAATTAATCCGGTAAAAAGACTTCTTTTTAATTCCTTTTTTAAAACAGTTGAATTCCTTTTGATTCAAAAAAAATTAAACTATTGAAACAAGTAAAAAAGTGCTCCTTCCTTATTTAAAACTATAACTATTTGTAATTAGATAATTAAAACAAACTGCCGAATTCTTTTTAAGAAGAAAGGAGAAGAAGACAGTAGCTTCTTCTCCTTTAGGGTTAAATAAATTACCAACTTAACTTAACCAACTTAACAATCAACAATAAATAAACTAATTCTAATTCCCTGTAGCATAGTTTGGATTCTGAACCAAAGCAGGATTCAGCGTTAAAGCTCCAGTTGGAATTGGGAAAAGTCTGTGTTTTACATTAGAATCCGTTTTGAATCCCCAAGCTCCTTCGAATTTTCCAAAACGAATCATATCATTTCTATGCCATGTTTCATGAGCAAACTCACGACATCTTTCTTCATAAAGCGTTTGTAAAGTAACACTTGTCCATGGAGTAGATGTAGTACGATTATTTCTAATTGTATTAACTAATGAAATTGGTGTATCTCCTAAAGTAGCAGTACCTCCTCTTAAAATTGCTTCGGCTTTCATTAAAAGAATATCTGAATATCTTAAAAATGGTACATCATTGTTTTGATTTCTACTAGTTGAAGTAGCATCCGGATAAAACTTAATGTTTCTGTATCCCATGTTCCATGCGATTTCATCATCACCTAGATCAAATAGTCCCACAAGATTTGCAGGAAGTCCTCTATATGTAATTTGTTTAGATAATTCAACCTGATACGTATAAGTAGCACCTCCATCAGAACCTGTATAGTAAGCATCGTAACCTTTTTTAGTTGTAGTTACTGTTACAGGAGTTACTCCATCTGCTAAATATTGTTTACCTGTCAACCATTGTTTATTACGGATATCATTGACATCATTTTCAAAATTAGCATAGAATTCTGGTAATGTACTTCTAGGAGCACTCGGTGTGAAAGGAAGTCCAAATCTTGCTCTTAAAGAACGAGGTACATCATAACGAGCATGGTACATATTACCATTAAATCCTACTGTAGAAGCTGAAGGATCATAAGGAACTGCAAAAATAAATTCTTTCATTTGAGGTCCATTTGTTGGATAGAACATTTGAAGATAAGTACTTCTTCCTTCAATAGCATATAGACCCGATTTAATTACCTCATCACAAGCTGCGATACAATCGTTATTACGTTGTGTTCCTGTATATACCTCTGCATTTAGATACATTTTAGCAAGTAATGCATAAGCAGTATATTTATTAGGTCTACCGTAAGTAGAAACTCCGGATACTGCGCTTAAATTAGGAATTGCTTCTTTAAGTTCTTTTTCAACAAATTCAAAAACTTCCTTTCTTGTAGATTTTGGACGAGAAGAGAAATCTCCATATTCAGTATACAAAGGCACATCTCCATAACTGTCCATCATCATAAAATAAGCAATAGCACGCATGGTTTTTAATTCAGATATTGTCGTATTCTTATCTGCACCTTCAGGCATTGCCTTATTTAATATTGAAATAGCCTGATTGCTAAGCCCAATTACTTTAGATGTCCAATCCCATAAACTTCCAATAATTCCATTATCAGCTGTCCAATCATGAAAGTGCATTGCTATATAATTTCTTCCATCGAACCAGTTACCTCCTCTTGCCGGCATAACAGCTTCATCTGTTGAAATAGATTGCGACCACCACCAAGCAAATGAATATTCACCTCGAAAGGCAGCATAAACAGGACCTGTTGTCTGAATATATTGGGTAGAATTCTGTGGAAATACATCAGGTGTTAACTGAGTGGTAATTGGCACATCCAAATTATCACACGACCATAATAAACCAATACCTAGTATTGATAAACTAAAATATTTAAATATCTTTTTCATAGTATTTTTTTAATAACAATTAATTCTTAGAAACTAGCTTTTAAACCAAACAATACAGTTCTTGTTTTTGGATAAAAGTTATTTGAATCTACACCAGGAGCAGTACCACCTTGTTCAACCTCCGGATCAATTCCTGAGTATTTAGTAATTACAAATAAATTGTTTACTGTACTATAAATACGTAAGCTTTTAATGTATTTATGAATTTGAGGGAAATTATAACCTAAAGTGGCATTATCTAAACGAATGTAACTTCCATCTTCAATAAAACGACTTGAATACTTAAATGAATTCAAATCACTTGGAGACTCATTTTCTACATCAACTAAAATATTAGTAGTCATAGCAGTAGCAGGTCTAAACAAATCGGCGCGGGTAGCATTGAAAATTTTGTTACCAAATACTCCACGAATGAAAATGTTCAAATCAAAGTTTTTATATTTAAAATCATTAGACCAACCCAATAATAATTTTGGTTGTGCACTACCTGCATAATGGTAATCAGTTCCAATAGCAGGTGTAGTTGTTAAACTTCCATCTTTTGCTACATATTGAGAAATTCCGTTAGCATTTTTTCCTGCATATTCAAGCGTAAAAAATTGTCCCAATGGTTTTCCTTCTTTTAAAATTTGCAACGTACTACCTGTTTGACCGCCTCCTTCTGGTTGAACTCTACGAATCGAATCTCCTCCAATGAAAAATGGATTAGTCAATTTAGTGATCACATTTTTATTGTGTGAAGCATTCATTCCTGTTGACCAGGTAAAGTTTTTAGTTTGTACCGGAGTAGCATTTAAACTCACCTCAATTCCTTTATTAGACATACTTCCACCATTTGCCACAATTGATCCAATTGGTACAAGAATAGGATTCACACTATAACTGGTAATCATCCCTGTGGTTCTCTTGTCATAAAGATCAACAGACCCAGATAATTTTCCTTTTAAAACTGTAAAATCAAGACCTATGTTAGCTGTAGATGTTTTTTCCCATTGTAAATCAGGGTTAGCAGCCTGATTAGGACCATAAGCTCCAATTTGTTGACCATTATTATAGAAAGTTCCTAAACTTCCTGAGATAAATTGAGCTGTATAAGCATTAAATCCAGAAGAGTTTCCTGTTACCCCGTAACTTGCACGTAATTTCAAATCCTCAAAAACACCTTGATTTTGCATGAAGCCTTCTTTATCAACTCTCCAGGCTCCACCGATAGAAGGGAAATAACCCCATCTGTTATTAACACCAAACACTGAACCTCCGTCTCTTCTTATAGACCCTTGTAAAAGGTATTTATCATTATAGTTATAATTCAAACGGAAGAAATCAGAAACTAAACGTGTTTTTTGATAAGCAGTACTACTTCCAAAATCCACTCTATAACCTGATACTGAAGAATAGTTACTTAAAGCTAAGTTGTTATAACTTACGTTATCAACCGGGAAATTAGTTGTTGTAGCCTGGAATCCATCTCCTAAAACATCTTCCTGCCAAGAGTACCCTAATACAGCATTAATTTTATGATTTCCAAATGTTTTATCCCAAGTAAGGAAACTTTCAATAATATTATTAGTATTAGTATAAGTATTTCTTAATGCCGAACCATTAGTACCAAAGTTGATTAAAGAGTGTACCGCTGGTGGATCAGGGTTGTTGTAAAAGTTTGCACTATTATATTTTTGGTAATAGCTGTCATAGAACTCTCCGTGTAATGTAGTTGATTTTTGATAAGCTAAGTTTAAGTTATATTTTAAACCAAAAGGCAACTTAATTTCTGTTGTAAAATTTCCAACTAAATTACTTGTCTTAGTATCATCATCACCGTGATTAATCAAAGCTAGCGGGTTGAAATATCCGGTACTGATAAAGTTCTCAAAATAAGTTCCATCTGCATTTTTAACAGGTGAAACAGGTAAGTGATTTACCGCCTGTAAAAGTACTGTATTACGTTGTGCAACGTTTTGTGCATTAGTATTTGAATTAGAAACATTTAATCCAAATTTCACATTATCATTAAAAGCATATTGCTCAATAGCCAAATGCGCAATAACACGAGAAAAATCACTTGTTAAGATAACCCCTTCTCTGTTTAAAGTTGTTAAACTAGCCATGTAATTTCCATGTTCTCCACCACCACTTATAGATAAATTATGGCTTGTAGAAAGTGCACCTGAACGTAAGATTTCTTTTTGCCAGTTTGTATCCGCACCTTTATCATTTTCAGGAGTAAAAGCAAGATTGTTTTTAGTAACAAAAGCTCTTAATTGAGAAGCATTCATCATATCCAACTGATTAGAAACTTTTTCAAATCCTACATATGAACTATAACTAATTTGCGCTTTTTCTTTACTTCCTTTTTTAGTAGTTACCATAATCACCCCATTTGCAGCACGGTTACCATAGATAGCTGTAGCAGCAGCATCTTTAAGTACATCAATAGTAGCAATATCATCCGGCGAAACCAATGAAATATCAACCCCAGGTACTCCATCCACTACATAAAAAGGACCTTGAGAACTATTTAATGTAGAAGCTCCACGCAATACTACAGAAGCCTTACGGTTAGGGTCTCCACTGGCAGAAATATTCAAACCCGAAGATTTACCTTGTAATAACTGCCCCACATCACTAATAGCTCCACGGTTTAATGCTTCTGCCTTAACTGATGTAACAGCACTGGTTAAGTTTTTACGTGAACTTTTACCATATCCTACTACAACAACTTGCTCTAGAGCATTAGCTCCTGACACTAATTTAACGGTTAAATTAGTTTTAGAACCACTTAGTTTGATGCTTTGGTCTGCAAAACCAACATAAGAAACTGACAAGACAGCATTAGGTTTTGAAACATCAAGTTTGAATTTACCATCAAAATCAGTCGTAACACCGTTTTTCGTGCCGCTTTCTATTACATTTGCTCCAGGTAAAGGCATGTTTTGATCATCTACTACCTTACCAGACACCTGTGTTTTTTGCGCCCACGAATTAATTGAAAACGCTATCAAGAAAAATAACGTCAATAATTTGAATTTGGTTTTTTTCATTTTTAATTAGTATTAGTTAATAATATTATGGTAAAATTAACAGTTCGGTTCCGGCTTGGAATGGATAAATTCGTCAAAAACATATAAAATCCAATCAAAAACCCACAAAAAAAGCGGTCAAAAAATGCATTTACCGCTTTTAATTCGTTATTTTTTTAAGTTATCACCAACACTTTTCCTTAACCTACAAGCCTTTAGCCAATTTAACCTTGTCATTTCACCAATAAGTTTTTAAGTTAATTTTAAACATCCTTTTTTAACATTAAAAAAACCTAAAATCCATTTTTCAAAGCCCTTTGCTTATCTCAACTATTCTAAACCTACTATTCTTGGCTCTATATTTCACTTAACAAGGGTATCAAACAAAAAAACACCTCCTTATATAAGAATCAAAAAAAATATCATTAAATACATATAATATAATTTATCTAATAAAAATTTGATGCTGTGGTAAATTCATCCATATTTTTGGAGCATTTATCCATTTTAAAAAAATAGTATCTGCGTAATTTTGAAATTCACAATTAACCCAATAATTGTACTCTTCTAAAAAATTCAACATTAACCAAAATATTATAAAATAGAACTTATATGGAAAACGCTAACACCTCCGACAAATTCAATAATCCAATGCACCAAATTGATGATTGGGAAGAAAACTTAATTGAACGTTATCCTGATCCTTCTTTAGAAACTAAAGAAAAAGAAGAATTCCGCAATTATGTCGATTCAGAAAGAGTAGAAACAGTAAGAGAGTTTTACCGAATAAACCATACCTATCAAACCTATGATTTTGTATGCGAGAAAGAAAAAGAGTTCCTGAAATTTGACCGAAAAGAAATGTCATTATGGGAAGCTGTAGATTTCTTGAATACCTTAGTTGACGATAGCGACCCGGATATTGACTTAGACCAATTCCAACACTTACTGCAAACATCTGAAGCTATCCGTGCCGATGGTCACCCTGACTGGTTTGTACTTACAGGATTCCTGCACGATATTGGTAAAGTATTATGCTTATTTGGAGAACCTCAATGGGCGGTTGTAGGAGATACTTTCCCGGTAGGATGTAAATTTTCAGATAAAATAGTTTATCCGGAGTTTTTTGTAGCAAATCCGGATAGCACAAACGAAAAATACAATACAAAGTACGGGGTTTACTCTCCAAACTGCGGATTAGACAAGGTAAAAATGAGCTGGGGACATGACGAATATCTATACCAAATCCTGAAAGATTATTTGCCTGAACCTGCTTTATACATGATTCGTTACCACTCTTTTTATTCGCAACACAGAGAAAATGCTTATACACATTTAATGACAGAACACGATATTGAAATGTTTGAATGGGTAAAGAAATTCAATCCTTATGATTTATATACCAAAGCACCAGTTAAACCCGATTCAAAAGCATTGAGACCTTATTATGAAGAATTAGTTGCTAAGTATTTACCCGCTAAACTAAAATTCTAAAAGCTTTTCTTCCATAACTTATAATATCCATTTGATATGTTATACTCATATTTAGGCTTTTTTGGATTCACATTCCTAGTTCTTTTTTATACCAGTTATAAACTCCGAAAAGTTAAGCTTGACACTTCAAATGGATATTTTTTTGCAGGGAAAAGCTTAACCGCACCTGTAATTGCAGGCTCAATGCTCCTGACTAATATTTCTACCGAACATTTAATAGGAATGAATGGAAGTTCGTATAAAAACGGAATTATCGTTATTGCCTGGGAGGTCACCTCAGCAATAGCCTTAGTTATAGCGGCAATATACATCATTCCGCGTTTTATGAAAATGAAACTCACCACAATTCCGGAGTTTCTGGAAAAACGATTTGATTCGAGCATTCGCTCCATCGTCGCTTTTTTATTGATGAGTTCATTTGTGGTTACCTTATTGCCTATTATTTTATATTCAGGAGCTATTAATATCGAAAGTATTTTTGATTTCTCGACTGTATTTTCCATTTCTAAAGAACAATCCTTAATTTATACCGTTCTGGCTATTGGTATCATGGGTTCAGCCTACTCCATTTTTGGTGGTTTAAAAGCCATTGCTTTCTCTGACTCCCTTAACGGAATCGGATTGATGCTTGGAGGCTTATTAGTTCCTGCCATAGCATTATACCAAATTGGCAAAGGAAATATTTTTAATGGCGTAAGCAGCATTTATCATTTTGCTCCAAAAAAGTTTGACATTATAGGAAGTGAAGATTCTATCCTGCCCTTCTCCACTCTTTTTACCGGACTTATGATTAACCAAATCTATTTTTGGGGAATGAATCAAACCATTATCCAAAGAGCCTTTGGTGCCAAAAATTTAGTTGAAGCCCAAAAAGGCTTAATCATTACCGGGGTTTTCAAATTATTAATGCCACTTATTATCGTTCTTCCGGGATTAATTGGTTTTTATTATTTTCAGGAAGAATATTATGCCAAACCTGATTTAATTTACCCGCTTTTAGTAAAAAAAGTACTTCCTACCTATCTCTATGGCTTTTTTGCCGCAGTAATATTAGGAGCCGTACTGAGTACTTTTAACAGCATCTTAAATTCGGCCAGCACCATCTTTTGTATAGACATCTACAAGAAGACTTTTAATAAAAATGCTACCGATGAAAAACTGGCTTACTATGGTAAAATATCCTCTGCAATTCTTGCTGTTTTATCCATTTCTGTTGCGCCATTAATGGCTTATGCCCCTTCAGGACTGTATTTTCTTTTACAGCAATTAAACGGAATCTTTTTCATTCCTATTTCATCTATTTTAGTTGCAGGATTATTTTTTAAACAAATTAATACTGTAGGTGCAAAAGCCGGATTATTTTTTGGGTTTGTATTCTACATCTTAACCTCATTTGTATTTAAGCTTAACATTCACTTTATACATTTATGGGGAATCGAATTTGTTTTAAATTTTATCATCATGTTAGTCGTTTCAAAACTATATACTACCTCACAATCAAACACTCAATACGAAGAAGAATTATCTAAAAGCCATGAAAAATCATGGTCAGGAATGAATTTAGCTGGAACTATTTTAGTCTTCTTAACCGTATTAATTTATATCATGCTATCTTAGTATAGTATTTACTTCATTTTCAAAATAACAAGAAAAAAAAATTTCAATGATAAAAAGCAGCATAGACAAAGCCACAGGATTTGAAAAAAGATTTGAAAACATTAATACCGTTGTTTTCGAAAATTCAAAAACAGCCTCTATAGCCGTCGCTCACGAGATTGCGGCATTAATTAGATCAAAACAGGAACTGCAGGAATCCTGTGTTCTTGGACTGGCAACAGGATCTTCCCCTAAAGGATTGTATGCCGAATTAGTACGCATGCACAAAGAAGAAGGTCTTAGTTTTAAAAACGTTATTACTTTCAATTTGGACGAATATTACCCAATGGAACCGGATTCTATAAATAGTTACGTCCGATTTATGAAAGAACTCTTATTAGATCAGGTAGATATTTTACCTGAAAATTATAATATCCCTGATGGAACTTTGTCTAAAGAAGAAATTCAGGATTATTGCGCCCAATATGAAGAAAAAATAGAAGCCTTAGGAGGAATCGATTTGCAAATTCTGGGAATTGGAGGTAACGGACATATTGGTTTCAACGAATCTGGTTCCTTACAAAATTCAAAGACAAGATTAGTAGCCTTAGATCATATCACAAGAGTTGCAGCAAGTAAAGACTTCTCAGGTTTAAACAACACTCCCCGAACAGCCATTACCTTAGGAGTAAAAAAAATAATGGAAGCCAAAAGAGTCATTTTATTAGCTTGGGGCGAAGGGAAATCCAACATTGTCAAAGCATCTGCTGAAGGAACTGTTACTAATCTCGTTCCCGCTTCCTTCTTACAAGAACACAATAATGCTGTTTTTATTTTAGACCAGGGAGCGGCTTCTAAGCTGACCAGAATCAATACACCTTGGCTGGTTGAAAAAATTGTCTGGACCGATCAATTGACCCGAAAAGCCGTTTTAAGAATGGCTCTTGATTTAAAGAAACCAATTCTTAGACTTACTGATGCCGATTATATCGAAAACGGAATGAGTGATTTACTAGCCGATTTAGGTCCTGCTTACAACATCAACATCCGTATATTTGACAAATTACAGCATACTATAACAGGCTGGCCAGGTGGAAAACCCAATGCCGATGATAGCAATAGACCTGAACGCGCTGAACCAGCCAGAAAAAGAGTACTTATCTTTAGTCCACATCCGGATGACGACATCATCAGTATGGGAGGTACTTTTATGCGTTTGCAAGAACAAGGACACGAAGTTCATGTGGCTTATCAAACTTCTGGAAATATTGCTGTAGCCGATAGTGAAGCCGAAAGATTTGCTCGATTTGTATGCGATTACAACGAAAAATTCAACATCGAGAGCCCTGAAGCAGATACAATTTATAACAAAGCACACGAATTCCTAATCAATAAAAAAACGAGCCAGAAAGACATTCCTGAAGTTCGAAACCTAAAAGGTCTTATCAGAAAAGGAGAAGCACGAGCAACAAGCCATTTTGTGGGTTTAACCGACGAGCAAATTCATTTTATGGACCTTCCGTTTTATGAAACCGGAACCATCGAAAAAAAGCCATTAAGCACAGCTGATATCCAATTAACAATGGATCTTATCGAGAAGATAAAACCACATCAAATTTTTGCTGCAGGTGATCTTGCCGATCCACACGGAACACACAAAGTATGCTTAGATGCTATTCTTGAAGCAGTAAAAAATCTAAAATCAAAAGATTTTATGAATGATTGCTGGTTGTGGCTCTATCGTGGTGCTTGGCAGGAATGGGGAATTGACGAAATAGAAATGGCTGTTCCAATGAGTCCAGACCAGGTTTTAGCTAAAAGACACGGAATTTTTAAACATCAATCCCAAAAAGACGGTGTAGTATTTCAAGGCACCGATGCCAGGGAATTTTGGCAAAGAGCCGAAGACCGAAACAAAGAAACAGCCGAATTATATGACCAATTAGGTTTATCTAATTATGCTGCAATGGAAGCTTTTGTTAGGTGGAAATTTTAAAACAAACCCTATTATTATTTTTTTAAAAGCTGTGTGAATCTTATATAATTTACACAGCTTTTTATAATAAACGACTACACAAACCTTAAAAATTACAAAAATGAATTTATTTGACATTAAAGACAAAGTTGCCGTAATCACAGGAGGAACCGGAGTTCTTGGGTGTTCAGTTGCTAAACATTTAGCTGCTTCAGGCGCAAAAGTTGTCATCTTAGGAAGAAATCAGGAAACAATAGATAAAAGCGTTGCTGCACTTAAAGAAAATGGTTATGATGCATTAGGAGTTGAGGCAAACGTTCTTGACAAAGAATCATTAGAAGGAGCCAAAAACAACATTATATCGCACTATGGGAAAGTAGATGTCTTATTGAATGCCGCAGGCGGAAACATGCCGGGGGCAACCATAAATGAAGACCAAACGATTTTTGATTTATCAATAGATGCTTTTCAAACTGTGACCGATTTAAACTTAAACGGTACTGTAATACCATCTATCGTTTTTGGTGAACTCATGGCCAAACAAAAAGAAGGAATCATTATTAATTTTTCGTCCATGACAGTTGAAAGAGCGGTAACCCGTGTAGTAGGTTATTCGGCGTCAAAAGCTGCAATGGAAAATTTCACAAGATGGATGGCTGTAGAAATGGCAACAAAATTCAGCGATAAAATCCGGGTAAACGCAATAGCTCCAGGCTTTTTTATTGGAAATCAAAACCGAAGACTATTAACTAATGAAGACGGTACTTACTCTCAAAGAGGAAATAGCATCATTAACAACACCCCAATGAAACGATTTGGAGAAGCAGATGAATTAGCTGGCGCTATTCACTTTTTATGCAGTGAAGCCTCTAAGTTCATCACCGGAATAGTGCTTCCTGTAGATGGAGGTTTTAGTGCTTTCAGCGGTGTTTAAACCAGACAGAAGAATAAAAAAACCTGTAAAGTATTTCTTCACAGGTTTTCAAACACTAAACTTATTATAAAACTAACTTAATAAAAAAAACACACAATTAATTTAAAACAACCAAAAAACTTATTATTCTTCAGACACTATAGGTCTTTTATCTATTTCAACAGCAACATTCATTAAATAAGCCACACCACTCTCATTAATCATAGTCATATTAAGAGTATCTAACATAGCTAACTTTTTAGTCACTAAACCATTAAATTTATTATAAGAAATATTCATTTCCTTTAAAGCATTCAACTTTTCAAGGGCTAATGGCACCTGACCTGCAAAATTATTTTCAAACAAACTTAAATTTGTCAATTGTGTTAAATTAGCAATGTCCTGACTTAAAGTTCCACTTAGTTTGTTGCTATTCAACAATACCGTTTTTAAGGATTTCATTTGATAAAACGAAACAGGAATTGCTCCTTCGATTTCATTATTAAACACGGCTAAAGTCTCTAAATTTTGTAGATTACCTATATTAGCTGGTAAAGAACCCGAAAGTTTATTCATATACAATTCTAAAGTTTTCAAATTGCTCAAATTACATATAGTATCAGGAATAGCATCCGATAAACTATTAAAAGACAAGTCTAAAACTTTTAATTCCTTCAAGTTACCTAAACTTGCAGGAATAGTTCCTGATAAATGATTTTTATGCAAATTCAATTCTTGTAAATTTTTCAAGTCTCCTAACTCAGCCGGAATTGCACCAACTAAATTATTATCCTGTAAATCCAAAGCAACCACTTTATCATTTTCTACTTTTACACCTGACCAGCTAGCAATAGGTTTAGATAAATCCCATTTCACTTTCCATTGGCTACCATTAGTAGATTCATAAAATTTTACAAGAATTTCTTTATCAGAAAATGTCACATTAGCCATCATTGAAAATGAAGCCAAAATTGTTAAAAATAAAGTAAATATATTTTTCATCTCTCCCACATTTTTATTTTACATGAATAAATATAATACAAAATACAGTTTAAATACCAAAAAAATCGACTAAATACATCATTTATTTATTTTAAAGAATAATAATCTTACAAAAAACCACAAAACCAATTAAAGTTTTTTTATCTATATTTGAGTTACTAATCAAAAAAACCAACGATATGGAAATTAACTTCTTAGCTTTATTTGTAGCTGCATTATCAACATTAATTGTAGGATTCATTTGGTACAACCCAAAAGTATTTGGAACAATATGGATGAAAGAATCCGGATTGACCGAAGAAAAATTGAAAGGAGCCAATATGCCTGTAATTTTTTTAATGGCTGTATTTTTTGCCTTTTTAATCGCTATGATTATCCAATTTTTAACCATTCACCAATGGGGAGCTTTTAGCATGACCGGAGGAAATGTAGCCACAGCAAAACCATCTTACACCGCATTCATGGCTGATTATGGTACAGCTTTTAGAACATTCAAACACGGAGCTTTCCACGGTTTTCTTACAGGTCTTTTTCTGGCTTTTCCAATGATTGCCACAAATGCTTTATTTGAAAGAAAAAGTTGGAAATATACCTTTATTAATAGCGGTTACTGGATTATCTGCTTCATGATTATGGGCGGAATTATCTGTGCCTGGCAATAAAACATACAAAAGCTCCTCACACAAATTATTGAACTGAGGAGCTTTTTTTAAAACAATTTTTCTATTGCTTTCGCTAAATCAAAGTCCTTATCAGTAACTCCATTAGCGTCGTGTGTTGATAATCGAATATTGACTTTATTATACACATTAAACAATTCGGGATGGTGATTTTTACTTTCTGCCAATAATCCTACCCTGACAATGAAAGCAAGTGCCTGACTAAAATTTTTAAACTGAAATTTTTTCTCAATTCCATCATTATTAAAAGACCAATTTTCCAATTCTGCTAAAGCCTTTTCCGCTGTATTTTTATCATAAATTTCCATAATATTCTTTTTTAATAAATTTAGTTATTTTTCTACTTTTAAACCTCTAAACTAACTTAAAATAGTACCTTCGATAAAACAAATCTCATAAGAATTGAACTCAAAATTTTCATTTAAAATATACAATTCTGTCCAAAGCATACCATCACAATGGGATTTTTTGGCAACAAATAATATTTTTCTTAATCGCGAGTACTTAAAAATTCTGGAAACTGCCGCTCCTGATAACATGACTTGCCACTTTATTGGTTTATTTAACAACGAAGAAATCATAGGCATTGCTGTTTCTCAATTTTTAGATTTGAGTCAGATACCTTCTTTTGGTGACAGAGACAATTGTTTGAGAACTAAAATCCGGAATTTTGTTTTCAAGCAATTTGGTTCTAAAGTATTAATAATTGGCAACAATATGCTAACAGGACAAAATGCCTTTGCTTTCAATAAAAAAAATCCACCAAAAAAAGTCATCAAACTCCTAAAAGAAGCCACCGAAGCATTAGAAAATAATTTTAAAAAACAGGGACACAAGCCCCATCTTACTATTTTCAAAGACTTTTCAGAAAAAGAACTTAAAATTTTTAACTCTCCTGAATTCGATTCTTTTTACAGATTTTCCACCCAACCCAATATGATTTTTAATATTAGGGATTCCTGGCAGATTTTTGACGATTACGTAGCCAATAAAAACAAGAAATACAGAGATCAATACAAAAGAGCCCGTAAAAAATCTTCGGAGGTAATCAAACAAAAAATGAGTCTCGAAGACATTCAGAAACACAAAGACCGCATCCATGATTTGTATCTAAATGTTGCCCAAAAAGCAGCTTTTAACACCTTTTATCTGGATGAAAATCACTTTGAAACATTCAAGAAAAACTTAAAAGACAAGTTTTTATTTTATGGTTATTTCGACGACAATAAATTGATTGGTTTTAACACCTTAATAAAAAACAACTCCGATATTGACACTTATTTTTTAGGTTATGATGAACATTGCCAAAAAGAAAAAATGCTCTATTTGAATATGCTGTATGACATGATAGGCTATTCTATCAATAAAAAATACAGTCGGATTATTTTTGCCCGAACAGCATTAGAAATAAAAAGTTCAGTAGGTGCAACTGCTGTAAATATGTTTGGACTTATCAAACACAACAATCCAATCCTCAATCTATTTGTATCTAAAACGTTCAGCTATTTTGAACCCAAAATTGAATGGCAAGAACGAAATCCTTTTCAATAACTGCTACACTTTGAGCATCGCCACTTTTAATTTTCTTGGCAAAATACTTATATGGAGTTCTGTTTCCTTACCATAATATTCCCCATCAATTTGAAAGTTTATTGGTCTATTAATTTCAATATGGGCATTATCGGTAGAAACAACTAAAACAGCATTGGATGACTCTGTAATTTTGCCTAAAACTATCCTTGTAAAAATACCTAAAGTTATTTTTTTCAAAATAATCAACTCAAATTTTCCGTCTCCCATAATCCCTATTGGATTAATCATTACTCCTGTTCCATATTTTTGAGAATTGGCAATAACAATCATTCTTGCTTTAGTTTTAATCAATTGCTGATTAACTTTTGCATGTACTAAAAATGATTTCCCGGCATTCAATAAGGTTTTAAAAACTTGTAAAGCATAACCTAATTTTCCTCTAATGGCACTCTTTTCATAATTTTTAATCAACTCAGCATTCAATCCTAAATCACTAAGATGAATACACATTTTGTTATTAATCCTGATACAATCAATTGATACAAAATGATTTTGAAACGCGATAGCAATATTCTCATCCGGAGATTTTACCAAACCCAAATCGGTTGCTAATCCATTAGATGAGCCTACAGGTAAAATCCCAAAAATAACGTCCTCATGTTCCAATGCTTCGGCAACTATTTTTATGGTTCCATCGCCTCCGGCTATAAGTACCCGTTCAGGATGAAATTGCTTATAATACTCTCTGATATTCGCTAAATCATTTACTCCTGTGGTTTCAAAACACATCAAATTTAGATTTAACTGCTGGGCATAATGCGACACCTGATCAACCAAAAGAGCTTTATCAAGTCCTCCCGAAACAGGATTCACCACCATTATCACATTATTTTTCAGCATTTTACTTCTTTTTCACATTAAAATTAACTAATTTAGAATACACTACAAAAGAAACGCTATAAATGAAGCCCATCATAAAATTATATCGTGGTTATGCTAACGAGCAGGAATTAATTGTAATGGGACATGTTTTTTTGCCCACAAGAAAAGTAGAATACGATTTTCAGGATAAAAACTTTAAAAACGCCAGCTCAATTATTGGGATGTACCGGATGAAAACATGGGCTAATGCCGATATATATTTGGAACACAACCAAAAAACGATTCATACCAGAACACTTATTGACGGCTATTTTAAATTTTGTATTCCACTCAATCAGGACGATTATGGCTGGGTAGAATATGAGGTGAGTTTGAATTATAAAAACGAAACCATTTCTGCAAAAGAAAGTTACATTCGTCCAAAAGTGGATCATTTAGGCATCATCTCCGATATTGACGATACCTTTTTAGTTTCTTATACTTTGAATCCTTTAAGAAAATTGTACCATCTATTATTTAGAAATGTAAATAGACGCAAAATTTTTGAAGATGTAACCATTCATTATCAAGCCTTAAGTCAATCTGGTAGAAACGATCATCAGGAACTTAATACTTTTTTTTATGTTTCCAGTAGCGAATGGAATCTGTATCGTTTCATTGTTAAATTCACTGAAATTCATCAGCTACCCAAAGCGGTTTTATTACTAAAAGATATCAAAACCAGTCTAACTCAATTTTTCTGGACCGGAAGAGGCGGACACAACCATAAGTTTGAGAAAATAAAACACATATTGGAATTTTATCCAAATTTAAAATATGTCCTTATTGGCGATGATTCACAGGAAGATCCTTATTTATATGAAGCTATCAGTAAAATTTTCCCTTTAACTATTCAAGCCATTTACATTAGGCAAACTGCCGAACACAAAAAAAAGAAAGTCATTAAAACACTTCAAAATCTGGAAAGTCTTTCGGTAGAGGTTTGTTATTTTAAGAAAAGTAAAGAAGCCATAGCGCATTCAAAAAAAATAGGCTTGATTAATTAATCAAGCCTATTTAATATTCTATTATAAACTATCTATTTCTTCCTGAACAACTTCCCAATCTGATAACAGCTGGTCTAAATCGGATTTCTTCTTATTGTAAGCTTTAAAAAAGGCCGCATCTTCGATGTGTTTGTCATAATTAGAAGCCAACATTTTATCGTCGTGCTGAATGTCTTTTTCCAATTGACTGATTTGACTTTCTATCTTACTTAAACGATTCTGTAACGTTTTGCCTTTTTTCTGATCTTCGTAAGAGACTTTTTTGTTTTCCTTAGGAGCGGCGGTTTTAACCACCTCTTTTTTCTCTACTTCACGCATGTTCTCCATATTGCGTTGCTCCAGGAAAAAGTTGATATCTCCTAAATATTCTTTTATCTTTTGATCTTTAAACTCGTACACAATATTAGACATCCCTTGCAAGAAATCCCTATCGTGTGAAACCAGCAATAAAGTTCCGCCAAATTTTTGCAAAGCAGCCTTTAAAACGTTCTTAGACTTAATATCAAGGTGATTGGTAGGCTCATCCATCAACAAAACATTGATAGGCTGTAAAAGCAATTTACACAACGCCAGACGGTTTCTCTCACCTCCTGAAAGGACTTTTACCTTTTTTTCTACATCGTCACCACGGAACAAAAACGAACCTAACATATCACGTACTTTCGAGCGATTATTGTCGGTTGCAGCTTCTTCCATTGTTTGCAACAAGGTAATTTCACCATCCAAATATTCGGCTTGATTTTGGGCAAAATACCCTAATTGCACGTTATGTCCTAATTTGATATTTCCTTCGTATTCAAATTCATTAACTAAAGCTTTGATAAAAGTAGATTTTCCTTGCCCATTTTGTCCCACAAAAGCAATCTTGCTTCCGCGTTCCACCAATAAAGAAATCTCTTTTAAAATTGTTTTTTCACCGTAGGCTTTAGTTACATTTTCGGCTTCAACAACTACTTTTCCCGGCTCTTTAGAAACCGGAAACGAAATATTCATTACCGAATTATCGTCTTCATCCACTTCAATTCGCTCTACTTTATCCAGTTTTTTGATTAAAGACTGCGCCATCGAAGATTTGGTAGCGCTATATCGGAATCTGTCAATCAGTTTCTGAGTTTCTTCAATTTTTTTCTGTTGATTCTTTTGAGTTGCCAATTGTTTTTCGCGAAGCTCCTCACGTAATTCCAAATATTGAGAATAAGGTTTATTGAAATCGTAGGCTTTCCCAAGGGAAATTTCGATAGTTCTATTGGTTACATTGTCCAAGAACATTTTATCGTGGGATACAATCACCACAACCCCCGGATAATTACGCAAGAAATTCTCTAACCAAATGATACTTTCAATATCGAGGTGATTCGTAGGCTCATCCAGCAACAAAACATCATTATTTTGCAATAATAATTTAGCTAACTCAATACGCATTCTCCAACCTCCCGAAAAAGTTTCGGTTTGATTATCGAATACCTCTCTTTTAAAACCCAATCCTAAAAGAATTTTTTCGGTATCTCCTACATAATTATAACCGCCTAATAAATCAAAACGATGGGTATAATCAGATAAATCTTCAATTATTTTACTGTACTCTTCACTTTCATAATCAGTTCTGGTAACCAATTGATGATTGATTTCTTCCAGTTTTTTTTCAACAATTTTAATCTCGGTAAAAGCTTCATAAGCTTCCTCAAGAACGGTTCTTCCTCTATCAAAATCAATATCCTGACGCAAGAATCCCATTCGAATATCTTTCTCCTGAGAAATAACTCCAGAATCGGGAGCAAAATCCCTTGCCAACATTTTAAGCATAGTGGATTTTCCAGCACCATTTTTCCCTACAAGACCGACTCTATCTCCAGCTCCTAATCTAAAGGTAACTTCTTCAAACAAATAAGTACCACCAAACGAAACCGATAAATTGTGTATATTAAGCATATTTTGTGACTAATGTTACATCGGTACTTTTTCAAAAAATGTACCTTTGATAAAAATTTTTGCAAATGTTAAAAAAAGGATCCAAACTAAATAGCATTTTAACAGGAACTTGTCCTAAATGTCAGAATGAGAGTATGTATTTAAACAAAAATCCCTATAATTTACTCTCTACACTAAAAATGCATGAGAAATGTAGTCATTGCGGTTTTAGGTATCAAATAGAACCTTCCTTTTTTTATGGAGCTATGTATGTGAGTTATGGACTGAATGTTGCTATTGGAATAGCCGTTTTCATAATTTCTTATGTATTTCTACATTCGTCAATAGAAACCGCTTTTATTGCCATAGTAAGTGCACTTATTCTTTTATATCCTTTAGTACTTAGAGGCTCACGAAATCTCTACATTAACATGTTTGTCAGTTACGACCCCGATTCCAAAGTTTAAGATTATCTCTTATTCTTTGGTTCAAAACGTTTTATGTTGATTTCTTTATCCAATGGAATATCATTTTCTATAGCATCGAATAAAGATTTAGCCATAGACGGTCCAAGCATAACCCCTCTTGTTCCTAATCCGTTTAAGACATGAATGGATTTATAATCAGCATGAGTTCCCACTAATGGGCGGCGATCTCTTACTGTAGGCCGCACACCTGCAAAATGAGTTACAATTTCAAATTCGCAATTAATAATTTCCTTTATGCGATCTATTAATTCCTGTTTTCCTTCTTCGGTAGGCAAATCGGTTTTGTCCTTCCAATTATAAGTCGCTCCAACTTTAAATAATCCATCACCAAGCGGAAGAATAAATACAGAGGTGTTGACAATAACATCCAAGTCCAAATTAGGTGCTTTGATGATAAAAAGTTCTCCTTTAGTCCCATCCAAAGGCAAATTATTAAAATAAGGATTTGCATGTAAACCAAAACCTTCAGCAAAAATGATATGTCTAGCTTCAATATTTTTATAACGAATACCTTCCGATAAAACTTCTAGCTTTTCATAATCAAAAGATTCCTGAAGCAAAAGCTGTTCTTGCAACAGACACTTTTTATAATGTTCTAATAAAGATGCTGTATCTACATAGCCTGTATGCAAAACTTCTCCATAATTATAGGGTGAATCAATTCCGGCGTATTTTTTGGTGATTATAGAAGTAGACAAAAAAGGAGCTAAAGCAGGCTTATCAGAAGCTGCAAACCAATTATTCTGTTCTTCAATAGAGAAAAATTTACGTAAAATAGGTGTTTTAAAATCTACCTTGATTTTAAGTTTTTGTTCTAAATCAACATAAAATTGATTCATTAAAATCAATTGTTCCCTGGCTTGCCAAACTTCACTAAAACGCTTTAAAATAACCGGATTATACAAACCACCCGCAATTTTGGAAGAATTCTGCGACTCATTATCGACAACTAAAACACTTTTATTATTTGCCAAAGCAATTTCAGAAAACGAAATCCCAGCCAGTCCACACCCCACTATCAAATAATCAATCATACTATCTAAATAAAAACAAAAATACAGAAAACAAAAAACTCTTACCATTAGGTAAGAGTCTTTATATAAGTTATAATCGAAATTAGTAATTCCACATATCCGATTCAAAACTACGGATTTTATCTTTAACACGCTCTGCTTCAAGTAATTGATTCTGAGCATTGTCTTTCATATATTCTTTAATCTCTCTATCACCATAAACATTTTCTTCTTTGTAAATCACGCTGTTGAAATGTCTTGAATTTAAAATTTGATCAAAAGAAATTGGCATTGCCGAATTTTTATCATTAAAAGCTTTGGCTTCATGCAAAACCTCTCTTGCATCAGGGAAGAAAATCCAAAATAATTCGATATAATCCTTCTCCTCGTTATTCATTGTGTACACATCGGGTGTTACCGGACAAATACCCAGCAAACGGTATTTCAATTCGCTTTGACGTTTGTCAAAATACCAAAACCCTTTGATTTTATATTGAGTAACATCCTGAGCAGTTAAATCTGATTTCAAAATATATTCCTGAGAAACAGCTTTTTGACCTGAATTTATTTGCTCTCTACCCGCATCAGTAGTATCAATACGACTCAATGAAGCCTGAATATCCTTAAACGTTTTTTTAGTATTAAAATAACTATCAGAATACACTTCAGTGATACGCTCCTCTTTTATAGCTCTGGTCAATACATCATAAAGTGAACGTCTGTTTGAACCAATATTAGCCGTATCAATAGGGAAATAAAGCGGAAAATTAATTTTCTCACTTAAATCGATTATTTCCCAAACCATTTTACCCATCAATACATCTCTATCATGTACATACCCATAAGCTAATGGCTTATCGTTGTCTGAATTAAGCTGGGCAGCTGTCTTAAGTCCAATTTCTTCTGGAATTTTAGCATTCAACAGATTAGACTGAGCATAAGAAGCTACTCCTCCAATTAAAGAGATTGCAATTATCAAAAAATTTCTCATATTCATCATAGTATCATTAATAAGAATTGATGTAAACTTCTGGGTAAAACTATTCGTTATTGAATTTCAAAAATAACCGGAGCTGTTCTTGGTAATAAATAACTACCAGCACCTACTAATTTAGTTTTAATTTCAGAAATGGTAACCTGATCACCTCGAACTGCTCTAGAAAGAACTGATTTACATTGTGCATTCAATTTGTTTCCTTGAACAACCACAGTAGGCTGACCAGTAACTTTTAAATTAAATCCAACAACATCTAAATTAACATCAAAATCAAAGTCAACTAGTTTAGCCCCAATAGTAGCAATTTCCAGGTTTGATTTAGGTCCTTTTACAACCCCCATATCACCTCTAATTGTACCTGTTGGCCCAGGAATACCTTTGATTCTGAATACTTTTTTATCTGAAACAGTTTGTCCGTTTGGCAATTTTCCTGAAACATTAATCACTACTTCATTTCCTCCTTGCGGACTCATATTGTATTTTCCGCTTCCAACTTTACTTAAACCTGGAGCAGACGCATTAACATCTTTATCTGAAATACCCGCAAAAGATACAGAGATTGGGTTTACTACCCCTCTATAAACCACATTCATTTTATCAGCAGAAATAGTAGCTGAATTTGGTTTTGGAACTACAACATACTTTCCAGAGAACTTTAATGGAATTGTTTTTCCATCTTCAACAAAAGTAAATTGACCTCCAATTGTTTGCTCTCCCACTCCTCCAGCAGTTAAAGCAATTTTTGCCTGTCCTGTTGCAGGATCCAATCTTGCACCTGTAACACTCTTAGGTTTCGTGTTTTCGTCATAACGACCTAAAACCACTTTTCCTGTAACCTGTTCTCCTTGAAAATAAGCATTTTTATCTAAAACTACAATTGCCTGATAGTTGCTATATGAAGCAGTTTCAACTGCCGCTTTTCCTAAAGCAATACTATACACATCTGATTCAACTTTGTTGATGTCATTTTGCCAAGCAGAAAGCTTAGCTACTGTAGCGATAGCAGGAAAACCTTTAAAATGATAAGCTAAATATTTATCTTTTAAACCTTCTTTGTTTTTAACATCAGAAAGATCAAATTTCTCATCTATTTCTTTGATGATAGAACCATATTTTTTTTCAGTACCTAAAGTAGATTTTATATCCGCTTTGTATTGATTGATGGTTGCTATAATTTCCTTTCCTTTTTTAGTATAACCTTCTCCAATAAACCAATCGTCGATATTATCTCCTTTATCCATTTCTTCGTAAGGCAGTTTACCTGTTTCCGGATTCACTTCGTATCCTTTAGTTGCCTGCTCTTTTAAAGTATTGATATAGTTAAAAAAATTATCAGTGATAGTTTTTACTTTGTGAGCTGTTTGAGCTGCTGTAGCAAATTCTCCTTTAGCCTCTGCTGCTTTCGTATCTAAAGCCAAAAGCATTTGCTCGTTAGTTTGTTTTGAATTTAGATTTGAACTTTCAAATTTTTCATTCATTAATCCAAAACCTGATATAACTTCTTTTGAAACATTCATTGCCAACATAGCGATGAAAACCAAGTACATCAGGTTAATCATCTTCTGTCTAGGGGTTAGTTTTCCTCCTGCCATATTTTCTAATAATTAGTTTTAGTAATTTTTTTCAATAGTTTTTCTTAAGACTAATTATTATCCTTTATTACTCATAGCCGAAAGCATACCTCCATAAATAGTGTTCAATGAAGAGATATTAGCAGTCATAGATTGCATTTGTTCTTTTAATTTAGAAGCATTTTCAGCAATTTCTTTGTTAGCTTCAGCATTTCTTGAAGCACTTTCCAATTGTACTTTATACAAACTGTTTAAAGCTTCCATTTGGGCAGCAGCCATAGACAATTCGTCACTGTATTTTTTTGTAGCAGCAATTCCATCAGCAGCAGGAGCAATTCCTTTAGCAGCAGATTCGAAATTTTTAATGCTGTTTCCTAAGCTTGCCATTAATTCGCCATCAATTTTAGCGTCTTTAAGCATAGCGTCTAATTTTTGAGATAACAATCCTTGAGCTTCAGAAGGAGATTCTGCTTTTGGTTTTCTATTAGCATTGGGAGTTCCACTTGCTAATTCGGGGTAAACTAAAGTCCAGTCTAATTCAGTATCTACAGGTTCGAAAGCCGAAAGAGCGAAAATAAAAGCTTCTGTTAACAATCCAATAGAAAGCATCAAAGTACCAGTTAATGGTCCAATCTCAAAGTGAGTAATTTTAAAAAGAGCTCCAATAATTACAACTGCTGCTCCCATTCCGTATGCAAAATTCATTGCTTTTTTTCCTAATAACGCCATAATTTTAAGTTTTAAAGTTTAGTGTAGGTTATTTATTTTAATTTAATTAGGGGTCTTATCTATTTTTTCTTGCTTTTCCTGTTCCGTTACCAGTGTTTTGTACACCCATGTAATCCTGAACAGTTCTAAATCCAATATAACTTCTTGCCGAATCAGCATACTCATAATCTCTGGTACTCACTTGCAAGAAATAAGCAACATCTTTCCATGAACCTCCTCGAACTACTTTACGCTTATTTGACGCATCTAAAACATTTGGGTTCATTGTAGATACATACTCGTAAGCATTTGGATCATAAGAAGAATCAGTCCATTCAGAAACATTCCCAGCCATGTTATATAAGTTATAACCATTTGGCTCGTAAGATTTAGCTTCTACAGTATACAAGGCCTGATCTGCAGCATAATCTCCTCTGTTAGGTTTGAAATTAGCTAAGAAGCAACCTCTGTCACTTTTAGTATAAGGTCCTCCCCATGGATATGTTGCTGATTCTAAACCTCCTCTGGCTGCATATTCCCATTCAGCCTCTGTAGGCAATCTGAAAGAGTTAATCAAGTCACGACCACTCTTTTTAGATTTAATATATGTATTCTTGTTTAAGGTTCTCCATGCACAAAAAGCTTTAGCCTGTGTCCACTTTACCCCTACAACCGGATAATCTCCATAAGCTTTGTGCCAAAAATAATCATTGTGCATAGGCTCATTATAAGAGTATGTAAAATCTTTAATCCAAACTGTTGTATCAGGATAAACTTTTACTTCTTCGTTTCTGATAAAATCTTTTCTTTTACCCACTTTAGCTTTAGCTGCAGCCTGAATATCCATCCAAGAATAACGGAATTTCAATTTATCCACATCAATACTACGCAAACCGTTATAAGATTCTTCAATAGGAATATACATTGAATCCATAACCTCTACATAAAATTCATCAGGATACTGTTTAGGATCTTTGATTAACTTAACTTTTCTGTTCAATTTTCTACCGGCATATTGATCTTCAGAAGTACCAACACTATAGTAGTTATCATACATATACTTATCGTAAGCAGTCATCTTTTCAGGATCAGCATCATTAAACGCAAAGTCACCTATGCTTCCTGCTTTTTTTCCTTTACCATCACCGGCTTTAACACCCTGTTCATCAGCTAAAATAGCCAACTTCATGCGAATTGTAGAATCTTTTACCCATTCTACAAACTGACGGTACTCGCTATTAGTAATTTCCGTTTCGTCCATGTAAAAAGAACGAACCGTTACTGTTTTTGTTTGCGCATCCTGAACACCCGCCACATCCTCATCAGATTTACCCATAATATAGGCTCCTCCAGGCACTAAAGTCATACCATAAGGCTTTTCCGGATGCCATTTTGCACCCTTAACACCGACTAACTCTCCTTTATCACTTGATTTACCACAGCTTATTAAAAGTGACAAAATTGCCATAAACGCAATGAACTTCTTCATATAAATTCGGGTTATATATTCTTTACTATTTAGTTTGTAAACCTATTTATTATTTATTAATAAAACAATAGTTTTTTTTCTCTAATTAAATTTTATCCAAAAGTAACGTTAAAATAATTACAAAAAAAATATTTCATCGACAAAGAGCAAAAAAAATACGATTAAAAACGTTTTTTTTTAACAAAACAACTGATACATTAGTATTTTTACTACATTTTAATTAACAAATATCCAGAAAATTGTTTATAACACATTTTTTCTTTGTGCTTTCCACCATCTCTCAGGCAACTCTTGATTACAAGCCCCTAAATACTCTTCATAAGAACAAGGTAATAACGTATTTCTCTTTAATTTATTATTCCCATTAGAAATAAAAGGTATTTCTATCCACCAGCGATCAGTTCTGTCACTTTTATAAAAAACTAAAGTTTCAGAATCTATAGGAACACTGTATTTTATATAATTTTCCCTGCTCCCAAAAGGGTATTCATTAGAACGATAATGAAAACCTTCTATAAAATACCAAATAATTTGTGTAATTAAAATGGCTTCCTGACGGGAATTATTATGATTAAAGACTCCAAATGTGGAAACTTTATCACTGATTCCGGCATATCTTGCTAAAGCACAAATTTCCTTTCCATTAAAACCATTAGGAGCAAATGAAACAAAATTCCCTGAATCAGCAGACTTTACAGCATTTAAATCCAAACTGACAATATCAGCATCTCTAAATATAGGTTCAGCTATTGCAATATTATTTGAAACTTCTCCAAGACGATAAGCATCAAAAAACAACTTTTCGATTAAGTCAATTTCTTCTTGTGAATTATAATAGGTTTGGTAACCAATATTGCAAAAATTAAATAAATTATTTGGCTCATCAATTATCATCTGGGACAAATAAGAATTACTCGATATCAGTTCTTCTTCTTTTCCAAAGTCGAATTTACTATCGATAGCAACCAGATTCACCATTTGCTCCAATTCATCATAAGCACGATACATGCTGTATGTTAAATCCTGAGAACCGCCAATAATTATTGGAATAATTTTCTGTTTAATCAAATCAGAAACTACTTTACGCAAAGCAAAATAAGTATCCTCTTTTGAATTTCCTGGCAAAATATCTCCTAAATCAGCAATTGTAGCATCCCAATTTCCGGGAAACATACTGTACAATTCCTGTCTTAGAACTGATAAATCTCCTAAATTCTCAATGGTTTCACTTCCTCGATTTTCAAGAACACCTATTAAAACTATCTTAACCTTATCTAAATCCGGAAAATCATCTTTAGTATGAAAAACTACCTTACTCCCTAGTTGTTGAGAGCTTAATGATTTTAACAATCCTAAGACTTCATCATTTATTGGCTCGAGAAAATCAAATCCCATCATAATAATCTATTCTCAACTTTTTACTTCCCAAGAATAACGGGAAAAATGCTGTTGTTATTTCTTTTTAGTTGTAGTCTTTTTTGCTGCTGGTTTTTTAGTCGCTGCTTTCTTTGCTGGTGCTTTTTTGGCTGGTGCTTTTTGAGCAATCATTTCCTGAACTTCAGCCAAAGTTAATTTTGTAGCATCCACATCTTTGCTCAGTTCAATTTTGATTTTTCCTTTCAAAATTACCGAACGCCCCCATCTTGCTTTCTCAACTAGTATACCTTCTTCTTCCCAATTATGGATTACCTTATCGATATTTTTCTGTAATTTCTCTTCAATCAAAGCCTCAATGTCTGATTGTGATAAATTATCAAAATCATACTTTTTACTTACATTGATAAATATTCCGTCCCATTTAATAAACGGTCCAAAACGCCCAACTCCTTTTTGCACTCCTTCACCTTTATAAGTCGCAATTGGCGCATCGGCTTTTATTTTTTCGTCAATTAACTCTTGCGCTCTTTCTTTAGTCACAGCCAACGGATCTTCTCCTTTTGGCAACGAAATAAAAACACTCCCATGACGCACATAAGGACCAAAACGACCATTATTCACCTCTACTTCTTCATCTTTATAAATCCCTAAAGTTTTTGGCAACAAAAACAAATTCAATGCATCTTCCAGTGTAATGTTTCCAATGTTTTGCTCTTTCATTAAACTGGCGAATTTTTTATCTTCATCTTCAGCATCACCAATTTGAGCCATTGGACCAAATTTCCCTAAACGAACCGAAACCTGTTTTCCCGTTGCAGGATCAATTCCCAGAATTCTTTCTCCACTTTCCCTGTCAGCATTGGCTTCAACATCTTTTACCGTTGGATGAAACTTATCGTAAAACTCCTGCATCATCTTAGCCCATTCGATATTACCTTCGGCAATTTCATCAAAATCCTGCTCTACTTTTGCAGTAAAATTATAATCCAAAATATTCCCGAAATTCTTAACCAGGAAATCCGTAACAATAGTTCCAATATCAGTAGGAACCAACTTCCCTTTATCCGAACCTGTATTTTCTTTCAACAACTTCTCTCCTACCTTTCCTGATTGTAAAGTAAGCTGGGTATAATTACGTTCCTGACCATCTAAATTTCCTTTCTCAACATAATTTCTGTTGATAATTGTAGAAATCGTTGGTGCATAAGTAGACGGACGTCCAATACCTAATTCTTCTAATTTCTTAACCAAAGAAGCTTCGGTATATCTTGCTGCCGGACGGGAATAACGTTCAGTAGCCGTAATATAATTATTCTGTAATTTTTCGTTAACCTTCATAGCCGGAAGCATTCCTTCCTGTTCTTCCTCATCATCATCATTCCCCTCAAGATACACTTTCAAGAAACCTTCAAAAAGCAATACTTCTCCAGAAGCTGTAAACAATTCGCTATGATTATTGGCCTGAATTTTAACATTGGTACGCTCTAATTGCGCATCGCTCATTTGCGAAGCCAAAGTTCTTTTCCAAATCAAATCATACAAACGCGCCTGATCACGGTCAATATTCACAGTATGACGTGACATATCCGTAGGTCTAATTGCCTCGTGAGCTTCTTGTGCTCCTTTACTTTTATTGGCAAATGTTCTAGGCTTAGAAAATTCCTTACCGTAAGATTTTATGATTTCTGCTTCAGCAGCATCCATTGCTTCTTTAGACAAATTCACACTATCGGTTCTCATATAAGTAATCAATCCCGCCTCGTACAAACGTTGAGCAAGCTGCATGGTAATTCCAACAGGCAAATACAATTTACGAGCAGCCTCCTGTTGCAAAGTAGAAGTGGTAAATGGAGCCGTTGGTGATTTTTTAGTTGGTTTGGTTTCTAAATCAGAAACCTTATAAGTAGAACCGATATTTTTATTTAAAAAATCTTCGGCTTCTTTTTTAGTATTGAAATTCTTAGGCAATTTAGCTTTGAATGATTTTCCAGCTTCATTAGTAAACTCGGCTACTACCGAATAACTCGCAACAGCATTAAACTCCTGAATTTCACGCTCACGCTCTACAATCAAACGAACAGAAACCGATTGTACACGACCAGCCGAAAGTCCGCCTTTAATTTTTCTCCATAAAACTGGCGACAATTCGTATCCTACCAATCGATCCAAGACACGACGTGCCTGTTGTGCATTGACTAAATTATAATCAATCTCACGCGGATTATCGATAGCTTTAAGGATTGCATTCTTAGTAATTTCATGAAAAACAATTCTTTTGGTTTTGTTTTTATCTAATTTTAATTCTTCCGCCAAGTGCCATGAAATAGCCTCTCCCTCGCGGTCCTCATCACTTGCTAACCAAACCGTTTCGGCATTTTTAGACAAAGATTTCAATTTAGTAACCAAAGCTTTTTTATCAGGAGAAACTTCATATTTAGGTTTAAATCCATGTTCTACATCTACCCCTATTTCTTTCGAAGGCAAGTCGGCAATATGCCCGTAACTTGACTCTACTTGAAAATCACTTCCTAAAAATTTTTCGATTGTTTTTGCCTTTGCAGGTGACTCAACTATTACTAAATTCTTTGCCATTGCTATATTTTTCTGAGACAAAAGTAGAAGATTTTTTTAAATATCAACCTTTAGATTTATTTTTTGAAAGAAATAGCATTTTGTGAGTTATACTATATAAGTGTCATTATTTTCGAAAAACATAAAAAGTTCCCAAAGAAACTATCGTGTTTTCTATTTTAAGAATCACACCAAAATTCTATCATCAGCACTAAGTAAAGACAAATCTTCAATCCTAAATCCTTTAAATTTTGTTAATTCTTCATCTGACATCTTGTCATATCTATATGATTTCCTTTATCTTTGTACTTTGAAACAACTAGAATGGAAAAGATTATTGAAGAGAGCAAACAAGGTGAAAGTCTTGTACTGGAAAACAAACCAGAGAATACTAAAAAATTATATATTGAAAGTTATGGCTGTGCAATGAACTTTTCGGACAGCGAAATAGTTGCCTCTATATTGTCTGGAAACGGATACAATACAACAACAATTTTAGAAGAAGCCGATTTGGTTTTGGTAAATACCTGTTCGATTCGCGACAAAGCGGAACAAACCATTCGCAAACGTTTAGAAAAATACAATGCGGTAAAACGTATCAATTCAAAAATGAAAGTGGGCGTTCTGGGCTGTATGGCAGAACGTTTGAAAAGTCAGTTTTTAGAAGAAGAAAAAATTGTAGACTTAGTTGTTGGCCCTGACGCTTACAAGGATTTACCGAATCTTTTGAGCGAAGTCGAAGAAGGTCGTGACGCCATCAATGTTATTTTATCAAAAGAAGAAACGTACGGTGATATTTCGCCAGTGCGATTGATGAGCAACGGAATTACCGCTTTAGTTTCTATTACCCGTGGTTGCGACAATATGTGTACTTTTTGCGTGGTTCCTTTTACTCGCGGTCGTGAACGCAGCCGTGAACCACAAAGTATCATGGCAGAAATTCAGGATTTATGGGATAAAGGCTTTAAGGAAATTACCTTATTAGGTCAAAATGTTGATAGTTATTTATGGTATGGTGGCGGATTGAAAAAAGATTTTGAGAACGCAACTGAAATGCAAAAAGCAACTGCTGTTAATTTTGACCAATTGCTAGAAATGGTGGCGGTTAGTTTTCCTAAAATGCGTATTCGTTTTTCGACTTCTAATCCTCAGGATATGCACGAAAGTGTTTTACATATTATTGCAAAATATCCTAATATCTGTAAACACATTCACCTGCCTGTGCAATCAGGAAGCAACAGAATTTTGAAAGAAATGAATCGTTTGCATTCACGTGAAGAATACATGACTTTAATTGACAAAATCAGAAGTATTATTCCGAATAGTTCGATTTCTCAGGATATGATTGCAGGATTTCCAACAGAGACCGAAGAAGATCATCAAGATACCTTGAGTTTAATGGAATATGTAAAATATAATTTTGGTTATATGTATTCGTACTCCGAACGCCCGGGAACTTTGGCAGGAAGAAAAATGGAAGACGATGTTACCGAAGAAACCAAAGCCAGAAGATTACAGGAAATTGTCGATTTACAACAAAAACACGCTTGGTTCCGCTCAGAAGAATTCATCGGTAAAACAGTTGAAGTCTTAGTTGAAAAAGTTTCAAAAAAATCAAAAGAAGAATTCTCAGGAAGAAATTCACAAAGTATTACGGTAGTTTTCCCTAAAGAAAATTATAAAATAGGCGATTTTGTCAACGTAAAAATCACTTCTTGCACCAGCGGAACTTTAAAAGGAGAAGCGGTAGGTTTAAGTGAGATGAATTAAAAAAGTTTATGGTTTATGGTTAGTGGTTTCTTCGAAAACTCTAAACCATAAACAAAAAAACTATAAACAACAAAGACGATGGAATCAGTTCAAAACATAAAACAACGATTTGAGATTATTGGGAATGACCCAAAGCTCAATCGTGCAATAGAAAAAGCCATTCAAGTAGCCCCTACTGATATTTCGGTGTTGGTTACCGGAGAAAGTGGTGTTGGTAAAGAAAATATTCCAAGAATAATCCATTCGCTATCACACCGAAAACACGGAAAATACATAGCCGTAAACTGCGGTGCCATCCCAGAAGGAACTATTGACAGTGAGCTTTTTGGTCACGAAAAAGGAGCTTTTACAGGAGCAACAAGCACCCGTGAAGGTTATTTTGAAGTAGCCAACGGCGGAACTATTTTTCTGGATGAAGTAGGCGAATTACCCCTTACTACCCAAGTGCGTTTGCTACGTATTCTTGAAAATGGCGAATTCCTGAAAGTAGGTTCTTCTCAGGTTCAAAAAACAGACGTAAGAATTGTAGCAGCGACCAATGTGAATTTGTTTAACGCTATCGAAAAAGGGAAATTCCGTGAAGACTTGTATTATCGTCTGAGCACCGTAGATATTGCCTTACCGCCTTTGCGAGACCGTGAAGAAGACATTCATTTATTGTTTCGAAAATTTGCTGCCGATTTTGCTCACAAATACAAAATGCCTCCGTTAAAATTAGACGAAAACGCAGTACAGTTATTACAAAAATACAGATGGAGCGGAAATATTCGTCAGCTTAGAAACGTTGCCGAACAAATTTCGGTCTTGGAAACCAATCGTGATATTTCGGCTGCGACCTTACAATTGTATTTACCGCCAACTGAAGGCAGCAACCTTCCATCGGTAATAAAAAGCAATAAATCCGAAAGTGATTTCAGTACAGAAAGAGATATTTTATACAAAGTCCTTTTTGACATGAAAAGTGATTTGAACGATTTGAAAAAACTCACCCTGGAATTAATGAAAAGTGGCGCTGCAAAAGCTCAGGATATTAATCCAAATTTGATTCAGAAAATATACGGTTCTAAGGAAGAAGACAGCGAAATCGAGTTTGAAGAACAACCTGTAACAGCTGTAATGACGCCATCACATAACGAAAATTACAGAGAAGCCGAAGATAATTATCTTTTTGCAGAAACCATTGAAGAAGAGGAAGTATTGCGATTAGAGCAAAAAGAAATCGAAATGATTAAAAAATCATTAGAGAAAAACAAAGGAAAAAGAAAAGCGGCTGCGGATGAATTAGGTATTTCAGAAAGAACACTATATCGAAAAATCAAACAATTCGATTTATAAAATAATTAAACTACAACTTCAAAATTCCAAATTCCAATTATTATATTTGAACACAATTGGAATTTTGACCCGAGCGACAGCGAACGGGCGAAGCAATTTAAAAACATTGGATTTTTTCCAATAAATATTATGAAAAAAATACATTTTCTCTTCGCATTAATAACTCTCTTTACACTGAACAGTTGTTCTATTTACAACTTCACGGGAACTGGAAAAATTGATGCTAAAACCTTCCAGGTTAATTTCTTTCAAAACAATGCCGATTTAATCGAACCCGGAATTGACAGAACATTTACGCTGGCTCTTCAAGATATTCTTCAAAATCAAACCAACCTAAACTTGGTGAAAAATGGTGCCGATTTAACTTATGAAGGAGAAATTGTCGATTACAGAATAAGCCCAATGACAGCTACAGCCGATCAGCAGGCTTCTCAAAACAGATTGAAAATAAAAGTAAACGTACGATTTACCAATAAAAAGAAAGAAACTGACGATTTTGAAAAAACTTTCGAATTCTATTATGATTATCCTGCAACAACTCAATTACAAGGAGCAACTTTAAGCACCGCTTTAAAAGAAATATTTGATAGAATTACCCAGGATATTTTCAACGAATCATTAGCAAAATGGTAATCATTGTAAACTGAACACTAAAAAAATGAACGTAACCGATTATACTTATTTAATCAACAAACCCAATACCATCACCGAAAAGCAAACTCTTGCTTTAGAGAAAGTATTGGATGAATTCCCTTATTTTCAAAGTGCCAGAGCCTTACATTTGAAAGGACTTTACAATGAAAATAGTTTTAAGTACAATTCGGCATTAAAAGTCACAGCAGCACATACTACTGACAGAGCCATTTTATTTGATTTCATCAGTTCGGAAAGTTTCAATGCTATTCAAAAAGATTTATTCGAAAAGAAAACAAACGAACTACTTTCAATAAAAGTAATTGACAGTATCGAAATTATTCCGGCGAAAAAAGTAGAAATCAACGAAAGCATTGTAGAATTAGAAAATACGGCTTCAATAATCAGTATTGAAGAGGATGAAGTAAGTGAAGCTGAAAAAACAGCAAAAACTCCGGAAGAAAATCTGGAATTAGGCAAACCTCTAAATTTCTCTAAAAGCGAAACCCATTCTTTCCAGGAATGGCTTCAACTTGCAAGAATACAGCCTATCAATAGAGAATTGGAAACTAAAAACAATTCGAATGACGTTAAGGAAGAAGATGAAATTAAAAAGAAAAAAGAATCTATCATCAATAGATTTATAGAAAACAATCCTAAGATTTCGGCGGTAAAATCAGGAAGCACGCCAAACATTCCTATAGACATCAACAAAGAAGATACTTCATCGTTAATGACAGAGACTTTGGCTAAAGTATATTTGGAACAAAAAAAATATCAAAAAGCAATTCAAGCTTATGAAATATTAATTTTGAAATATCCAGAAAAAAGTAGTTTCTTTGCAGACCGCATATTAGATATTAAGATTTTACAACAAAACAATAATAATTAAGTAATGAGCACATTTTCAATTTTTTTAGTTTTAATAACAATAGTTTGTTTTCTATTGATTGTAGTAATTATGGTTCAAAACCCTAAAGGTGGTGGATTATCTTCTTCAGTTGGTGGATCACAAATGTTAGGTGGTGTACAAAAAACAACAGACTTTTTAGATAAAAGTACCTGGACTTTAGCCATCGTTTTAATCGCTTTGATTTTACTATCAAGTTTAAGCTTCACAGGTTCTTTAAGTGATAGCGATTCTAAAATTATTGACAACACTGAAGCTGCTGCTCCTGTTACTCCAGCTACACCGGCTGCCGGACAACCAGCTGCACCGGTAGCACCAGCAACTCCTGCAAAATAATTACTATTCTAAATAGATTAAAAAATGCCAGCCTGTCAAAGCTGGCATTTTTCATAAGAAAATATGTCAGTCCTATTTATGATGGCACAATTTCTGAAAACAAAAAAGCAACAATAAAAATCATAATTTAAAATATAAAAACATGGCATTAAACATTAAACCACTTTCAGACAGAGTTCTTATTGAACCCGTTGCAGCCGAAACTAAAACTGCTTCAGGAATTTTCATCCCAGACACTGCAAAAGAAAAACCACAAAAAGGAACTGTTGTTGCTGTAGGAAATGGTACAAAAGACCACACAATGACAGTAAAAGTAGGTGATTCAGTGCTTTACGGTAAATATGCAGGAACCGAACTAAAACTAGAAGGAAAAGATTATTTGATTATGAGAGAAGACGATATTCTAGCAATAATCTAAAAAAACAGGTATTAAGAATTAAGTACAAAGTATTAAGATTTTTAAAACAATTATAAAAGAAATAAACAAAAATGGCAAAAGACATAAAATTTGATATCGAGGCACGTGACGGACTAAAACGTGGTGTTGATGCATTAGCAAATGCAGTAAAAGTAACTCTGGGACCTAAAGGTCGTAATGTAATCATTGGAAAAACTTTTGGTGGACCAACTGTTACTAAAGATGGTGTTTCTGTTGCAAAAGAAATTGAATTAAAAGATCCATTAGAGAACATGGGAGCTCAAATGGTTAAAGAAGTAGCTTCCAAAACAAATGATTTAGCGGGTGACGGAACTACAACTGCTACAGTTTTAGCACAAGCTATCGTAAAAGAAGGATTAAAAAACGTTGCTGCCGGAGCTAATCCAATGGATTTAAAAAGAGGAATCGACAAAGCAGTTGAAGCTATTGTTGCTGACCTTGCAAAACAATCTCAGGTTGTAGGAAGTGACTCAGATAAAATTAAACAAATTGCTTCTATCTCTGCAAACAACGACGAAGTTATTGGTGAGTTAATCGCTACTGCTTTCGCAAAAGTTGGAAAAGAAGGAGTTATTACTGTTGAAGAAGCAAAAGGTACTGATACTTTTGTTGACGTTGTTGAAGGAATGCAATTTGACAGAGGATATCTTTCTCCATATTTCGTTACTAATTCTGAAAAAATGGAAGTGGAATTAGACTCTCCTTACATTTTATTATACGACAAAAAAGTTTCTTCTTTAAAAGAATTATTACCAGTTCTTGAGCCAGTAGCTCAATCAGGAAAACCATTATTGATTATTGCTGAAGACGTTGACGGAGAAGCTTTATCTACATTGGTAGTAAACAAATTAAGAGGAGCTTTAAAAATTGCCGCTGTAAAAGCACCTGGTTTTGGAGACAGAAGAAAAGCAATGCTTGAAGATATCGCTATCTTAACAGGAGGAACTGTAATCTCTGAGGAAAGAGGATATACTTTAGAAAATACTACTATCGAAATGCTTGGTAATACTAAAAGAGTTAGCATTGACAAAGACAACACAACTATTGTAAGCGGTGCCGGTGATGCAGAAATGATCAAAAACCGTGTGAACCAAATTAAAGGTCAAATGGAAGTGACTACTTCTGATTATGACAAAGAAAAATTACAAGAACGTTTGGCTAAATTAGCCGGTGGTGTTGCTGTTCTTTATGTAGGAGCTGCTTCTGAAGTGGAAATGAAAGAGAAAAAAGACCGCGTTGACGATGCTTTACACGCAACTCGTGCTGCTGTAGAAGAAGGAATCGTTGCTGGTGGTGGTGTTGCATTATTAAGAGCAAAAGCTGTCTTAGCTGAGCTTAAAGCTGAAAATGCTGATGAAGCTACCGGAATTCAAATTGTTTCTCGTGCTGTTGAATCTCCATTAAGAACTATTGTTGAAAACGCAGGTCTTGAAGGTTCAGTAGTTGTTGCAAAAGTAGCTGAAGGAACAGGTGATTTTGGATACAATGCAAAAACTAACGAATATGTTGACATGCTAAAAGCAGGAATTATCGATCCTAAAAAAGTAACTCGTGTAGCATTAGAAAATGCAGCATCAGTTTCAGGAATGATTTTAACTACTGAATGTGCTTTAATTGACATCAAAGAAGAAAGCGCTGGTGGCGGAATGCCAATGGGCGGTGGAATGCCAGGAATGATGTAATCATTTTTCTAAAAAGAAAAATAAAACACAAAACCAAAATTCCAAATCTCAAAACTGGAATTGAAATAAAAAAATCCGTCTTGATTTTCGAGACGGATTTTTTTTTACAAAATACATCTTAATTTATTTACAAAAAACCTCAAAATAATTTAATTTTATAAATCTTTTAACCAACTAAGCCATTTATAAAATGAAATTTAACCTGACACTTTGTTGTTCCTTATTATTACTGCAATCTTTCGCTCAAACAACTAATAACCAAACTAAAATCACCGAGCTATTAGAAAACTATTTTCACTTTGACAGAGAAAACATCCACGTTCAATTTAACAAATCCATTTATGTTAATAATGAAGACATTGCTTTCAAAGGATACATCTCAAACAAAACTACTCATCTGCCCGAAATAAACACCACCAACGTACAGCTAGTTATTTATAATGAGCAACAGCAAATAATTCAAAAACAATTACTTTACGCATACAATGGTAATTTTGAAGGCGGAATTCATTTGAATGACAAATTCCCTACTGGAAAATACTTTTTTCATTTCTACACCAATTGGATGAACAATTTCATCGAAGATGAATCCTTTATCCAATCCATTGAAATTATCAACAAAAATGAGCCCTATCACCTAAAATCAAAACAACCTAATTGGGAAACAGCTAAAATAGCTCTATTCCCTGAAAGCGGTATAATCATTAACGAAACCAGCAACAAAGTAGGTGTTCAAATAACCGATTGTAATAAAAAAGGAATAGAAATCAAAGACGGAACAGTAATCAATTCTAAATCAGAAATTATTGCTCGATTTAGCACAAATGCAATGGGAAATGGCTTCTTCTTTTTTATTCCTGTTGTCAATGAAAAATATACTGTTAAAATTAAGTCTGACAAAATAAATCTGTCTCAACCAATACCTAACACTCAATATTCAGGAATAACCATCAGCTACAACAATAACCTAGCCAACAACGTCTTAGCTGTTATTATAAAAACAAATGAAACCGGAGTAAAATTATATCAAAACAAAAAATTCAATCTTGTCATTCATCAAAATAAAAATTTAATTCAAAAAGAATTTGCGTTCGAAAACAATCAACCGGAACAAATAATTCGTTTCAGCAAACTTAATTTATCGAATGGAGTCAATACTATACGAGTTATTGATGAAGATTTAAACGAAATTAGCCAACGATTAATTTATATCAACACCTCTTCAAAACCAATCACAAGTCTTGAAGCAAAATCCATTAAAAAAGATAGCATAAGCCTTAGTGGATCATCAAACATTAAAGATGCAAATTTAAGTATAAGTGTACTTCCTAAAGACAATATAAATACAGCGCAAAATACATCCATCATCGGAACATTTTATTTAAACTCTTATTTAGCTCAACCAGAAAAAGAAACCTACAGTTATTTTGATCCCGAAAATAAAAACCAAAAACAAGACACGGAGTTATTAATGCTAAATCAACTTCAAAATAAATATAAATGGAATGACATCAAATTAAATCCTCCTAAATCGCTTCATCCTTTTTTACAAGGCACAACCATAAGTGGAAAAGTAGAAAAAAAAATAAATCCTAATTCAAAATATAAAGTTTCATTAATATCATTGAAAAACAAAATTTTTCTAGAAACAACTGTCAATGAAAACAATGATTACAAATTCGAAAATATCTTTGCCCGAGATTCCACTACCTTTTTTCTACAATTGACTAACGAAAAAAATATTCCTGTTTATTCAAAAATGACCGTAAGAATATTTAAGCCTAATTCTAAAACCATCTCACCCAGAACTTGGGATACCATTATATGTCCTCTTTCTCAAAAAGAAGAAGTTTTTACTTTCAGCAATTCTAACAAAGACGTTATCAATTTAGACGATATTATTATCAAAAACACTTTCAAAAAAACAAATCTAATTCATAAAGAAGGAAACAATTTTGCTACAGCATACAAAATCAATGAAAAAGAATTTGGAAGCATTTTAGATTTTTTAGGTCGAAATGGATATAGAACAGGTTACAACCCAACAGACAACTCCGTTTTTATTAAAAATCGCATGAGTGATATTGTTAGAAATACTGATGGCACTCCCGATGTATTCATTGATGATGTGATAATATACGATTTAAACTTATTAAACAATTATAATATTGAAGAAGTTGATGAAATATATATTGACAAAATGGGGTCTTCCGGATTTTCAACAGGAGGAAACGGTATTATAAAAATTTATCTTAAAGCAGGTACAAACAAAGATTTTTTAAAAACAAAACTAACTTCTTTTGTACTAACTAATGGTTTTTCTAAAGCGATAGAATATAAAAATTCAAAATTCGAAAACCAAAAAGAATTAGATTACTTCGGAATTCTTGATTGGTCTCCAAATATTGAAATCAAAGACAACTCAACATTCGAAATTAAATTTCCAAAAGAAAATCAGAAAGAAATAAAAGTTCTAATCGAAGGATTTTCAAATGATGGTCAATTAATTTCAGAAATCAGAAATCTAACAATCCCCAGCAATCCCTAAAAAAAACAAAAAAATCCGTCTTTATTAATTTCGAGACGGATTTCAATTATATAATCTATTTTTTATTACTCTTTAGATTCAGGCAGTTTCTTTACCAATTTAAGAATTACTGGTAATAATGTTACCAGAACCAAAGCGATAACAATAATCTCAATGTGTTTTTTCAAATCAATTTCATAATTTTTCAGCAAGAAACCATATAAATAATGTCCTGAAAATATTAATGTAAAAGACCAAAGAAAAGAACTCACAACATTAAAAAACATGAATTTTTTTCTCTCCATCGTTACAATTCCAGCTACAATAGGAGCAAAAGTTCTGAAAATAGGTAAAAATCGGGCAAAAATAATCGCTCTTCCTCCATGTCTTTCAAAGAAATCTTTAGACTGAATAAGGTAATTTTTCTTAAACCAAAAACTATCCTCTTTATTATACAGATAATAACCACTTTTAGCCCCAAACCAATAGCCTACAATATTCCCCAAGATCCCTGCTAAAGCGACTAATGTCGACAACAAGGTTACATTAACAAAGGCGCTATCGATAAATAGCATGTTTTCTATCAGGTCTCTATTATAAATTCCAGCAAGAAAAAGCAAGCTATCGCCCGGCAAAAAGAAACCGGCAAACAATCCTGTCTCAGCAAAAACAATAAATAATACTATATAAATACCTAGTTTTATTCCATTCACATCAAAATGAATATAAAAAAGTGGGTCAATTAAATTCTTCCAATCAAAGCTATTCATTCGTCAGGTTTTTAATCAAAATATTTCGTGCGTGAAAGTAAGAATAAAATACATTAACCACAATTTATTCATTTGTTTTAAAGTTTTATTAACGATAAAAACAGTAATTTTTCTAAGTATATTTTTATCAAAATTCAAATTCCTGCCCCATTAAAGGAATAGAGCAATTTATTCCATAGCGCTCCCGGATTTTAATTCGTAATTCATCAGCTGCAGTATGCTCACCATGAACCAAGAAAATCTTATGCGGTTTCTTTTCCAAGTCGGACAACCAATCCAACAAATCAGCCTGGTCACCATGAGCCGAAAGGCTATTGATTTCTACTATTTTAGCGCGAACTTTATAATATGCTCCAAAAATTTTAATATCCTTAGCTCCTTCAATCAATTTTCTTCCTCTTGTTCCTTCTGCCTGATAACCTACTATAATAATTGTTGCATCAGGAATTCCAATATAATTTTCCAAATAACTCAAAACACGACCACCGGTAATCATGCCGCTAGCCGCTATAACCACTTTAGCACCCTGATTGTTTATTGCCGCCAAAGTTTCTTCGTAATCTGAATTAATCACAAACATCTTACTCATTGTCTGACAATCGGCTAAACTTAATTTATGCCAATGTGTATTATTAAAGAAAACTTCAAAAGCACCAACTCCCATTGGAGAATCAACAATATAAGGAATATCGGGAATCCTTCTTTCTTTTTTCAACTCCCATAACAAATACATAATACTCTGGGCACGCTCTACGGCAAAACTCGGAATAATAACCGTTCCTCCCTTTCTAAATGCATTATTGATATAATCTTCTAATTCTAATTTAGGATCGGTATCGGGATGTAAACGGTCACCATAGGTACTTTCTAAAAATACTAAATCGGCAGTTTTAGGCTTCATTGGAGGATACAACAATACATCATTGTCTCTACCTAAATCCCCTGAAAAAACCAATGTTTTTCCCTCTAAAAACAGACTGATACTACAGGCACCTATAATATGTCCGGCCGGAGTAAATATTGCTTTAATACCTGTATCAAATTCGAATATTTTTTCTGATTGTATGACACTGAAAAAAGGAAAAACCTTTTTTGCCTCTTCAACCGTATACAATGGCTCTGCAATTTCATGTTTAGAACAATTCTCTTCGTTGGCTTTTTTGGCATCTTCTTCCTGAATTTTAGCACTATCTACCAAAATTAATTTAGTAATTTCCATCGTGGGACTGGTACAAAATATTTTACCCCTAAACCCCTGATTCACGAGCCGGGGTAACCATCCACAATGATCTAAATGCCCGTGTGTTAATAATACATAATCAATCGTGGAAGCCAAAACCGGTAAAGGTTCCCAGTTGAGTTCCCGCAAAGGTTTTATTCCTTGAAATAATCCACAATCAATTAAAAGACGAATACCATTACTTTCAATTAAAGTTTTTGATCCGGTCACAGTTCCTGCCGCTCCTATAAATTTAATTTTCATAAAGCTCTCTTTTAAATTAATAACACTTACACAATTCGGACACTTCTTTTAAAACGTTTTTAATTCTATTAGAACTGATTCCTATTTCTTTTAAATCTAATCTATTATCCAACAACTCTCTGACTAAAATAACATCCAACAACAATAATTTTTCTTTTTCAGCCTTAGTCAAAGTAGTCAAACAGGTTACAGGATATAAACAATCGTGATTATTTTTTGATTTCAAATTTCTCTTTTCCGGGTAATCCCAACTTAATAAATTAATTCCTGAACATTCGGCAAAGGCAATTGCATCAGCCGTAAAACGGGTATTGGTCACAATCCAGCAATTAGCTATTCTTTCTTTATTTGAAAAAAGTGTATATTCATTCGTACGCAAATCATTGAATCTGGAAAAAACATACAGAGGAACTTTCACATCAGAAGCAGCCTCTCTCCCACCGTGAAATTTACATTCCACCATAGAAATCACATTGTTCTTTTTTATCAAAATATCCACTTCATGCATCACACAATTACCCTGTAAGATGATATTAGTCTTCGTCTCATACCTTTCAGCTTCAAAAAGTCGGGCAATATATTTTTCAAAATAAAACCCCTCAGGGCCTAACATTTCGATGGCCGCTCTAAGATTATACCGGGCAGCATGAGAATTAGTATGTTTTTTCAATAAGGAAAAGGCTTTCCTATAGATGTTTTTGGTCGAAATCCCCTCATAAATTCCATTGGTAATTTCTTTCATAATGGATTCTGCCGTAAATGCATCAGCTCCAGATTTCAAAAGGGATTCGGTAAGTTTCTCTGGATTAAAATTAACAACTGCGCCAGAATGTTTTACAATTTTCATATCGCTTTAATTACTAATTATCATCTGTAATAACTTACTTAAAGTTACACAAAAAATATTAGGAATTTCGCTTTTGAAAATAAAATGCAGGAATAAAGAGCAGCACAAAAATAGGTTGGATCAAAAATCTGCGAATATTAAACAGTAGAAAATTATTTTCAGAACCGTAAAGATAAATCACTAAAAAAAGTGACAAAAGCAACACCGCAAAAGCAATCAGGTAGAGAAAAAAGGAAAATTGAATCATCATCCAATCTTTGAAAATCACATAGATTAATCCCAAAGAAATAAACATATTCAAGCCATACCGAAACAATAAATTCAAAATTAGGCGGAAAACATTAAATTCAGGCAATGGCATTTGATTAAAATCAGATTTGAAATAAGCCAAAAATGGATCATAAAATAAAATATTCTCGTAAAAACGAACCAAAACAAAACAAAGCAACAATGTGGCTACAGCTGCTAATTTCAACCCAAGAGAATAAATTTTATTTAGCATACAATGAAAATTTATTTACCCAAACTACCCATAAAATAAAAACCGCCCCATAGATAAACAATGGAAAAACAATCTCATGTAAAACGGTTTCCTGTAACGGAAACCAATACAAAGCCGAACACAATAAAGCGATACGAATTACATTTAAAATATAAATAAAGACACTTCCTCCTAAGATAAACAACAAAGTTGGTTTCAATTTTCCCGAAAAAGAAACCACAAACGAAACAAACAAAATAATGACGCTTATAGCATTACAACCTTCAATCATTCGGGCAATAGCCTGCTGATTATAATACAACATTACATAAGAAGCTTTTGAAATTTCTCTCACATAAAAATCAATATTAAATAAAGCCAGAAGCTGTTCCGTATTTCCTGCTACAAACTTTGTAAGAGCATCAACAGAATCCTCATCAAAACGCGATAAATATCCCTGATAAATTAAACTCAAAACTAAATAAGTCAGGAAAAATTTAGCCAGGAAAATCAAAAAAGGGCGATATAGAATAAGGTATTTTTTCAAATTTTGATTTTTCCAAATTTATACAAATTTTATCAATCATTTTCATCAAAACAAAATTTACAATTGTAATACAATACTGTAATACATTTCGTTATATTTGAAAAAATTATAATAAAAAATGAAAACCAAAACCAACTTATAAATACCCTAATTTAACGAACCATTGACAACATTATGAAATCAAAGCTTACTCTTGTTTTATTGCTATTATTTCTCCCAACAATAACTTTTTCTCAAATTTCTAAAAATGACAAATTAGTTTATCTCGACTCTAAATGGCAAGAAACCACAGCTGAAAACCACAGTTATTACAGAATAACAAAAGATTACCGTTTAGATCAAGACCTTTACGAAATTAAAGAATATTACAAATCTGGAACTATACAAACAGAAGGATATTCTAAAAACAAAGACAAATTTATTAAAGAAGGAGAGGTTACTACTTATTTTGAAAATGGGAACAAAAAGAAAAAGGGGCTTTATTCTAATAAAATTCTAATTGGTAAAGAGACCGAATGGTATGAGAATGGCAATAAGAAAAGTGAAATCGAATATACTCCTGAAGAAAAAGAATCACAAAACAAAATCAAAATCATTCAATATTGGAACAAAGAAAATGTCCAAACAATAATTGATGGAAATGGTAATTTTGAAGAAAGCACTAAAGAATTCTATGGCACTGGAAAATTAAAAAACGGCTACAAAGATGGAATATGGGAAGGATGGCAAATAAAACCCGAAAATAAATATGTAGAAAAATATGAAAACGGAAAATTTATTTCGGGAACAATTACAGACGAAAACAATGTAAAAACTTCTTATAACGAATTAGAGACAAAAGCTGAGCCAAATGGCGGCATGAAAATATTTTACAAATACATAGCCCAAAGCTTCAATTTCCCTAAAGCAGAAGGATTGGATGGAAAAATTATAATAAAATTCATTATTGACAAAGATGGCAAAGCTATAGAACCAAAAATCCAGAGTGATAATATAGGTTATGGAGCTGACGAAGAAGCAATAAGAATCATCATGAAATATAAATGGATACCAAAAACACAAAGAGGACAACCGCAAAAATCTAACTTCACATTACCAATAAGCGTTAAAGCACCAGAGAAATACAACACAAAACAGCATCGAATGCAAATGAATTAAAAAAAAGAATCGAAATAATAGTTAATAAAAACAATTAAAAATGAAAACCAAATTATTAACCACAATTTTATTATTAGCCACAATGACTTTGTATTCTCAAGAGTCATTAATAAGTGTGGAATATTTTGACTCAAATTTTCACAAAAGCGACAAAGAAAATTACAAATACAAAAGAGTAATAGAATATTACAAAAACTATAGTGATATTTTTCTTATTACAGATTATTTTAATTCAGGTATTATTTCTATGAAAGCAACATCTTTGAATAAAAACTACCCCACATTTGAAGGTCCCAGAATTGATTATTACGAAAATGGTAACAAGAGAAGAATAACCTACTACAACAATAATAATATGCCGAATGGAATACAAACTGAATGGTACGAAAACAATGTAAAAAAATCAGAAAAAGACATAAAATGGAACCCTAAAAGTAAAACTTACGACATAAAATTTCTTCAATTTTGGAACAAAGAAGGAGAACTGACATTAACAAATGGCAATGGCAAATGTGAATATTCAGATGACAAAATCTCTGAAAAAGGAGAACTAAAAGACAATAAAAAACAAGGCATTTGGGAAGGAACAGATCTTAAAGAAAAATTTAGTTTTACAGAAATATATAATGAAGGTATACTCGTTTCAGGCATTAGCACTGACAAGGACAATAATAAATATCCATACAAAGAATTCACAGAAAAAGCTAATCCTACCAAAGGAATAGATGACTTTTATCAACACATTAGCAAAAATTACAAAGTCCCTAATGTACGCGGGCTACGAGGAAAATTATACTTATGTTTTACAATTGACATAGATGGAAGTATTACCGATATTAAAGTCTTAAGAGATATTGGTGACAACACAGGGCAAGAAGCTATTAAAACCATATCCAGTTATGGCAAATGGCTTCCTGAAAAAACAAGAGGATTCCCAGTGAAAACCGTAAAAACAATACCAATAGAAATAAACGGTAGGGATATTAACTATCAAGAACCTAAATTCGAATCAGAAATGAATAGAAACACAAATCCTAATTGGTAAACACTCTGAACAACTAAAAACATATTACTCATTTACAAAAATAAATACCTATTAAAAAAATGAAAACCAAACTATTAACCACCACATTATTATTAACTACAACAGTTTTTTTTGCACAAGAAAACAAAGTGCTTTATTTAGACTCTTTGCACAACATTACAACTGAAAAAAAATTCTTCTATACCAGAGTTGTAGAAGATTACAACACCAAAAAGGATTTATATGTTGTAACGGATTATTACCACCCGTCTGGAAAAATGAACATGAGTGCTACTTCCAAAAACAAAGACGTTTTACGATTAGAAGGAATACGTACTGATTATTACGAAAACGGAAACAAAAAACAAGAATCCAACTATGTCGACAATCAATTAAGCGGAAAACAAATTTCGTGGTACGAAAACAATATAAAAAAGTCTGAAAAAGAGATGACATGGGACGCCAAAAATAAAACTTCCGAAACAAATGTAATTGCATTTTGGAATCCCGAAGGAATCCAAACAGTAACAGACGGTAACGGACAAGTTGAAGAAACAGATGAGGAATTCTACGAAAAAGGACAAATAGTAAATAGCAAAAAACAAGGAATTTGGGAAGGAAAAAGCCTAAAGAGAAATTACACTTTTACAGAAATTTATAAAAACGGAAAATTTGTTTCAGGGATTAGTACAGATGGAAACAACGATAAATACCCCTACAAAGAACTTTTAGAAAAACCTATTCCTGCAAAAGGAATGGCTGATTTTTATCAACATATAGGAAGAAATTACAAAACTCCAAATATTCAAGGATTAAAAGGAAAAGTATATCTTTCTTTTGTAGTGGATAAAGAAGGATATCCTACCAATTTTAGAGTCCTGAGAGACCTTGGCTACGGAACCGGACAAGAAGGTATTAAAGCCATAGCCAGTTATGGTAAATGGATTCCCGGAAAAATGAGAGGAATCCCTACAAGAGTAATGTATTCTTTACCAATATCCATACAAGCATCTGAAGGAAGCAATCAAATGCAACCTTCTCAACCAGGAACAGATATTATGAAAAACACAAATCCAAATTGGTAATATTCCAAAATGATTAATTTCTATTGCCAATTCAAAATAATGTATTACTTTTGCTGCCGTCTTACAATAACTGTTTGACATACATAATAATCATTAAATAATATTAGCATGTACTTATCTAAAGAAGTAAAAGCAGAAATCTTCGCTAAACACGGAGGAAAAGCAGAAAACACAGGATCTGCAGAAGGACAAATCGCTTTGTTCTCATTCAGAATCAACCACTTGACTGAACACTTGAAAAAAAATCGTCACGATTACAACACTGAGCGTTCACTTGTGAAATTAGTAGGTAAAAGAAGAGCTTTACTTGACTACTTGAAAAAGACAGATATCAACAGATATCGTGAAATTATCAAAGTATTGGGTATCAGAAAATAGTCAATATAAAAAAGAGGTGCGCAAGTACCTCTTTTTGTTTTTAACAAATTCAATTTCCTCCTGCCGGACGGCATTGGAAAAAAAAATAAAAAAAAGTTTGGTTTTTCATTGGGTACTACGCATTAACTACGCGAACAACAACTACAACACAACTATCACCCATAGTATAACCAAAACAAGGAAAAATTTATGATTCCACAAGTAAAACAAGAAATTATCGATTTAGGAGATGGAAGAAGCATCTCAATCGAAACTGGTAAATTAGCCAAACAAGCTGACGGTTCAGTGGTTGTTCGTTTAGGAAACTGTATGCTTTTAGCAACAGCAGTATCTGCAAGAACCTCTAACCCAGGTGTTGACTTTTTACCATTAACGGTAGATTACCGTGAAAAATTTGCCGCTGCAGGTCGTTTCCCTGGAGGTTTCTTTAAGAGAGAAGCTCGTCCAAGCGACAATGAGGTATTAACAATGAGACTGGTTGACCGCGTATTGCGTCCGCTTTTCCCAGACGATTACCACGCTGAAACTCAGGTAATGATTCAGTTAATGTCTCATGACGACAACGTTATGCCAGATGCATTAGCCGGTTTAGCAGCATCAGCAGCTTTAGCTGTTTCTGACATTCCATTTTACAACTTAATTTCTGAAGTTCGTGTTGCACGTATCGATGGTAAATTAGTTATCAACCCAAGCAGAGAAGAATTAGAAAAATCTGATATCGATATGATGATTGGAGCTTCTATGGATTCAGTTGCGATGGTAGAAGGTGAAATGAAAGAAATTTCAGAAGCCGAAATGATTGAAGCTATCAAATTTGCTCACGAAGCTATTAAAGTTCAAATTCAGGCTCAACAACGTTTAAGAGCGGCTATTGGAAATCCTGAATACAGAACTTACGAAGGAGAAGTTGAAGACGAAGCTGTTTATGCCAAAGTAAAAGCGGCTGCTTATGACAAATGTTATGCAATTGCTGCAGAAGCATCAGGAAAAAGCGAAAGAGGTGAAAAATTTGCTGCTGTAAAAGAAGAAGCAAAAGCTTTGTTTACAGAAGAAGAATATGCTGAAAACGCTGACTTAGCAGGATTAGTTGGGAAATATTTCTACAAAACCAATAAAGAAGCCGTTCGTAATGTAATCCTTGAACAAGGAATTCGTTTAGACGGAAGAAAAACAACCGAAATCAGACCAATCTGGTGTGAAACTGATTATTTACCTTCTGTACACGGTTCTTCATTATTTACACGTGGAGAAACTCAAGCTTTGGCAACAGTAACTCTTGGAACTTCAAGAGAAGCTAACCAAATCGACTCTCCATCTGAACAAGGAGAAGAAAAATTCTACCTGCACTACAACTTCCCTCCTTTCTCAACTGGTGAAGCTCGTCCGTTAAGAGGAACTTCAAGAAGAGAAGTAGGTCACGGAAACTTGGCTCAAAGAGCATTAAAAAATATGATTCCTGCTGATTGTCCTTATACAATTCGTGTAGTTTCTGAGGTTTTAGAATCTAACGGTTCTTCTTCTATGGCAACAGTTTGTGCCGGAACTATGGCTTTGATGGATGCAGGAGTCCAAATGGTAAAACCAGTTTCTGGTATTGCTATGGGATTAATCACTGATGGTGAAAAATTCGCTGTACTTTCAGATATCTTAGGAGACGAAGATCACTTAGGAGATATGGACTTTAAAGTAACCGGAACTGCTGAAGGAATCACTGCTTGTCAAATGGACATCAAAATTGACGGATTGCGTTATGACATCATGGAGCAGGCGTTAAGCCAGGCTCGTGACGGACGTTTACATATTTTAGGAAAATTAGTTGAAACTATTGCTACTCCTAGAGAAGACGTTAAAGCACATTCTCCAAAAATCATCACCAGAACAATTCCTGGAAACTTCATTGGAGCATTAATTGGACCTGGTGGAAAAGTAATTCAAGAATTACAAAAAGCTACAGGAACAACTATCGTCATCAACGAAGTAGATGAGCAAGGAGTTATCGAAATCTTAGGAACTGATCCAGCTGGAATTGAAGCAGTATTAGCAAAAATCCAATCAATCACTTTCAAACCACAAGTTGGAGAGGCTTACGAAGTTAAAGTAATTAAAATGCTAGATTTTGGTGCCGTAGTTGAATACACTGCTGCTCCAGGAAATGAAGTTTTATTACACGTATCTGAATTAGCCTGGGAACGCACTGAAAACGTTGCCGATGTAGTAAAAATGGGAGATGTTTTCCAAGTAAAATACTTAGGAGTTGACCCAAAAACTAAAAAAGAGAAAGTGTCTAAAAAAGCACTTATCGCCCGTCCTCCACGTGAGGCTAAACAAGAGTAATCAGATCTTAGTTTACTAAAGGTTTATTATAAAAAATCCCTTTCGTCATGACGAAAGGGATTTTTGTTTACCTAATATCTCCAATAAAAAAACGACCTTATTCTTTATCAATATACGTTTTATTACCGTTTTTATTAATGTAATATTTCCCTCCTTTTGGACCGGTATATACCTTATTTCCATTATAAGTTCCGGTAACCTTATCTTTAGTAGCCATAGCTTTTTCCTTCTCTGCTGTAGCTTTTTCTTTCACTTTAGACTCTTTTGCCAAAGCATTATCCTTAGCAACCTGAGCTTTATTGGCTGACATATTAGTTCCCGCTTCTTTCTTAGCTTTCACCTCTTTTTTAGCTTCGCTGGTCAAATCCATTTTTTTCTTTTCAGCGGTTTCTTTTTTGGTTTTGACCTCTCCGGTTAATTTCTTTTTCTTATCAGCAGCCATTTCAGCTTTGTCTTTGGCTTCTTTATCGACTTTTTTCTTTTCGATAGCTACCTTCTCCTTTTTCTCTTTTAAAATTTTACTACCAGCGGCCTCCTGAGCATAAAATGAACCAGAGCAAACTAAAAGAAAGCAAAATAAAATCACATTTTTCATAATACGATAATTTTAAGATTAGATAATAAATTTAATCAACTTTGAAATACAAAATACAGCCTTTACAAAAAATTAACAAGTAATAAGAATAAAACTTAAATCATTATAAATGAACAACAAAACACCAATTTAAAAACTCAATATTGAAATTAAATAAATTATTTCCAAAATATTGTAACTTTTTCAAATCTCATACGTATAACCACTTGTACACTATAAAAATTGGGACAACAAAATCATGAGACAACTTAAAATCACCAAGCAGGTTACCAATCGTGAAACTGCTTCATTAGACAAATATTTACAAGAAATTGGAAAAGTTGACCTTATTACAGCCGACGAAGAAGTAGAATTAGCACAACGCATTAAAGCTGGAGATCAAAGAGCCCTTGAGAAATTAACAAAAGCCAATTTACGTTTCGTTGTTTCGGTAGCTAAACAATACCAAAACCAAGGATTGACCCTTCCTGATTTGATCAACGAAGGAAACCTAGGTTTGATTAAAGCTGCACAACGTTTTGACGAAACTCGTGGTTTTAAATTTATTTCGTATGCCGTTTGGTGGATTCGTCAATCTATTTTACAAGCTTTAGCTGAACAATCTCGTATTGTACGTTTGCCTTTAAACAAAATTGGTTCTATCAATAAAATCAACAAAATGTATGCTTTATTAGAACAATCTAATGAGCGTCCGCCATCTGCTGAGGAAATTGCAAAAGAACTAGACATGACTGTAAATGACGTAAAAGAGTCTATGAAAAACTCTGGTCGTCACTTATCGATGGATGCTCCTCTTGTTGAAGGAGAAGATTCTAACCTTTATGACGTATTGCGTTCAGGTGAGTCTCCAAATCCAGACAGAGAATTAATCCACGAATCATTGCGTACTGAAATCGAGCGTTCATTAGAAACATTAACTCCACGTGAGGCGGATGTAGTTCGTTTGTATTTTGGTCTTGGGGATCAACATCCTATGACTTTAGAAGAAATTGGAGAAACTTTCGACTTAACTCGTGAGCGTGTTCGTCAGATTAAAGAAAAAGCAATCCGTAGATTAAAACATACTTCCAGAAGTAAAATTTTAAAAACTTATTTAGGTTAATCCTCGCATTAATCTCTTAAAACTCCAGCTCAAAACTGGAGTTTTTTTTTATTTAATCAACATCAACTACACCACTTAAGTTGTTTATTTAAAATCAAATAAAAAAACATTTGATTTTGTACCTTTGCAAAAAAAATAAACACACAACACAACCATAATGAAAAATACACTTATTGCCCCATCAGTATTAGCCGCTGATTTTGCTAATCTGGAACGCGACATCAAAATGATTAATGCTAGTGAGGCAGACTGGTTTCACATCGACATCATGGACGGCGTTTTTGTTCCTAATATTTCTTTTGGAATGCCAGTTTTGGAAGCCATCAAAAGACATGCTACAAAAACCATCGACGTACACCTGATGATTGTTGATCCAGACCGATACATTACAACTTTCAAAAAACTAGGAGCTGATGTTCTTACCGTACATCTTGAAGCATGTACCCACTTACACAGAACCCTGCAAGCCATCAAAGCCGAAGGAATGAAAGCGGGAGTAGCTTTGAATCCACATACGAATGTTGATTTACTGGAAGACGTTATCAATGATATCGACTTGGTTTGTATTATGAGTGTGAATCCTGGTTTTGGAGGACAGTCTTTCATTGAAAACACTTACGATAAAATTAGAAAACTAAAAGCTTTAATCAATAAAAAAGGGGCTTCCACCATTATCGAAATTGACGGTGGTGTAACTAATAAAAATGCCGCTAAATTAGTCGAAGCCGGAGCTGACGTCCTGGTAGCCGGAAGTTATGTTTTTGGCGCTGCTGATCCAAATGCAACCGTAGCCGATTTGAAGAAAATCACCTCATTATAAAAAGCAAAAAAGTCCCTTAATTGGGACTTTTTTTATATCATAAATCATCTGATTAAACCATCATAAACTTTTTGATTTCTTTGTCGGAAATCATAGGATTGGCTCCTTCATGACCTGCGACCAATGCACCAATAGCACAGGCATAATTCAAGGATTTCTGTGGTGATTTGCCTCTCAACAATCTTATAATTAAAGATGCCAAAAAAGAATCTCCAGCCCCTACAGTATCAACCACTTTTATAAAATATCCACTATTATAATAGAATTTATCATTGTAAAATAACACCGCTCCAAAAGGACCTTTGGTTACACAAATTTGCTTTGTTTTTGTTTTTTCAGCTATAAATTTAATATTCTGCTCAAAAGAATTATATGGAGAGCCTAATTCCTTACTAATCTCTAACAACTCTTCATCATTAAGTTTAATAAAATCAGCTTTTGACATTAATTCCAGAAGCACTTCTGCCGTGTAATATGGTGCTCTCAGATTGGCATCCAGAACTTTATATTCTGCTTTATCTAAAAGTCCATATAAAGTCTCTCGGGAAACCTCATCACGACAAATTAAACTCCCAAAAATAAAGGCATCGGCTTCAGAAACTTTTTTTTCCATTTCCTTTGTCGGCACAATTTTATCCCAGGAAGAAGGATAATGAATATCATAAGAAGCATTACCCTTGTCATTAACCATTACATGAACCACTCCTGTTTTATAATCTGCCCCTACCTGAATAGAATCGGAACTTACCCCCTGCTCATTTACAAAAGACAGAATTCCATTTCCGTCTTCATCATCACCAACACGACTTATCATCGTTGTTTTCATCCCTAAAGAATTCATCCGAAGTGCAACATTCAAAGGTGCACCTCCTATTTTTTTATGAGTCGGAAAAAGATCCCATAAAACTTCGCCAAAACAAACGGCTTTCAAAATATTCTTTTTATTCATAATTAAAAAAACAAAAATTAAAGGCAAGTTTATTTACTTGCCTTTAAACCTACTTAAACATTAACCAAAAAAATTATTAAACTACATTAAAACTCATATTGAAACTCATATTGAAACTCATATTGAAACTAAATAGACCTTATCGCTATTTAGTTTATTTTGTCAGCAATGGAATACTATAAGTTGCATTTAAATTTTGAGTAATCAATCCCCATTTTTGCCCTCTCATTCCATAAATTCGATTACTTAATGCCACTTTTCCATTAACATATACAATACAAACACTACCATCACAAACCAAGTCTAAATCATAGGTTTTCCCAGCTTCTATTGTCATCGGAACGCGAGTAACCTCAACTGAATTAGTCCCGTTAACAAGATATCCGGCAATTCTATTATTAGATGGTTCGAGAACTATTTTATAATAACTTTTAGACATATTATCTGCTGCAAATACAAATCCAGTGTTGCCAGTGTTGCCAGTATAGGACATCTGAGTATGAATTTTACTCGATTTCTCAAGTTTAGAAAACAGTAATACTGCAGGAGAATTACTTCCGTCTAAAGAAAAACTGTCGGTATTCTCCGTAATACTTCCTAAATTATCTTGAATTTCTAACTTTATAGGTGTTGTAAAATGATTTGAAACAGATTCGGGAATTTTCAAGCCTAAAGTACCATCACTATTCTGTGTAAGTTCATAGGTTACCAAATTCCCAGCCCAATCCTTGTTTCCCAAATCGTTCTCAGGGGAACGACGTGCTGTCCATCCAAAAAGGTATCGCTTATTACCATCTGAAGCCGTTTTGGCAGCATATAGAAATTCTCCGTCTAACATTTCATTTTTAGGAGTAACCCAAGGACCATTTAATGATGTAGCCATACGGTAATGTGTCCCTTTAGCATTGCTCCAATTTTCAGAGAAGAACAAATACCAATAAGCCCCCATCTTAAAGATATCAGCACATTCCATCATCAGATAATTCTCTGCAACTGTTGTTGTATAAATCGGGTTCTGAACTACCCAATTGTTTACCGAAGGATTTGTTGTTGTAAAATGCAATAACACTGCCTTATGCCCCGGATTGGTCATCGTACTGACTATCATGTGATATTTACTGTCTTCACCATTGTAAAACACATGTGGATCACGAAAATCATAATCATTATAGCCCACAGGAGCAGTAAGTTTAAATGATTTGATTTTGGTCCAATTCTTTAAATCCGGACTTGTAGCGCAAAGAACACTTTCCCTCGGATTATTTTGAAGAAAAGAAGCGATACCATTATTTCCGGTATAATAGAAATAATAAAGATTTCCAACTTTTACAACTGAGCCTGTACCAACACCAAAATCCGCTTCATTTGTCGCACCATAAGGAATCATTCGTCCATTATAATCAAAATTTACAAGATCAGAAGTTTCAAACTCTTGAATATCGTGATATCCTTTACCGGCTGGTTTATTCGAGGCATCATGCAAGAAAAACAGATGAAATTTTCCATTATCAAAATAAGGCATCACATCGCCTACCCAACCCGTGGTATTATAGGAATCTGTTTCTCCCATCCAGCCGACAGGCGGCTGGGGAAAAACATTAGGTGTTCCGTAAATATCTGCTTTAGTTATTTTAGTGATATCATCCTGAGCACAGGATATAAACATCATTGAAAAAATAGCAGCTATACAATATATTTTTTTCATCGTTTATTTATTAAAAATTATTTTAATGATCCGCTAAATAATTGATACTATTTTTGGTCAGTTGCTGAATGTTTCCTAAGAAACTATTTGCCTGACTTGGATTCCCGCTGGCATCTGCTTCATTATACCAGTCATAAGCTCCCATTGAGATTTCTACAACATTTATATTAGAAGCACCTCCAGGAAATTCTGAAATGGTTACTCGTCCGTCAAGAGTATCATCCCAGTCTTCACTGGCAAGGTTATTACCTCCAGTTTGTGATCTCCAACCTGCACCATTTACATATCCTCCCCATTCTGGTATAAACCACCATGCAGTATGATTCAATCTAAAAGTACCGCTTTGGAGTAATTTAGCTTTACCCGTTTCAAAAGTTTGAAGATTCTGAAAAATAGGGTGATTTTCATGTCCTTTGAAAGACATTCCCCATGAATTTGCATCAACCCATCCAGCAGGTGGGAAGTCTCCCCAAACATTATTTGGTCCTTTCCCTGCTGGAACAATTCCAAGGGCATCTACATATTGAGAAGCGAAAGAAGTCAATAATAAATTCCCCCCAGAAGTACGGTAATTTTTTAGTGCTGTTATCACATTGTTACTTAAAGCAATAGTAGGTAAGTTTATGGCTGCATCATGATGCCACCAGATAACATTAAAACTAGCTAAGTTAGCCCCTCCGCTAATTTCATCAAAAGAAATGTAAGTTACATTTGAAAAATTATTAAACAACCAGTCAGATGCTGCTTTCTCATCAAGATTAGTAATTCCTTGACGTGTAGCTGCAGTCCCTAGAAAAGCAACCGAAATCCCTGTTACTGGTGTCGTTACTATTGCTGTGTACTGCACAGAAATTGAACCTGAAGTTATTGTATAAATTACTGGAGAAGAGAAATTGACTACCTTTCCAGATGTAGGATTAATAGAAACTCCTGCTGACAATTCTATCACTGGAGTTAATGAAGTCAAATTAGTCCCTTCAGGCAGAGTCATCATAATGGTTTTATTTGCATTATTGATTGTTGCTTCAACATTATTAATTTTAAAACTTAATATTGGATTTAAAACCACTACGTTTACCACATAGTCCTTATATAGATTTCCATTTATTACACGAATATATACTGGATTTGTAAAATCGATAGCCGTTCCCAATCCAGGATTAATTGATGCCCCTGCCGGAATGACAATTTCAGGAACCGCTGTAGTAACAGTTGAACCGTAAGGGAGTGTTAGGGTAATCTGTTTAGTTTTTTGATTAATTGTAGCATCTATACCATTTACCTTGAATGATGTTATACTAACATCTACGTCAGTCTCTAAACCGTTTTTATCAAAATTGTCACTGCTGCATGAAATGGTCAGCATACAAAAAAGCATTGCGATTGCTGTCAAGCAATTTATTATAATTCTTTTCATAATTTATTTTTTAGATATTGATTCGTATTTAGTTAATAACCTGTGTTTTGTTGATACACTCCCTGGCTGAAATTAATTTGAGCAAGTGGTATCGGACAATATTCTTCTTTATTTTTATCAAAATGGGCCTCATTAAAAAACGAACGCTTTGTTTTCTCGATATTATAATAATTGTTTAAAGTTTGCTCCGCAATACCCCAACGTACTAAGTCGAAAAAACGGCTTCCTTCCATTGCAAATTCTAAACGGCGTTCCCATCGTAATGCCTGACGTGCATATCCTTGTGTCCAAGTGCAATTTGTACCATTTATGTATTCGGCAATTTTCACATTATTATCATAAGCTGAAGTAAATTTGTTGCTTTGTGATGCGCGATGGCGAATCTGATTTATTAGTGGTAATGCTTCATTATGTTGTCCTAATTCAATGTATGCTTCAGCTCTCATTAATATAACATCGGCATATCTAATTTGAATTCTATTTTTTGTATTCCCATAAAAAGGATCTACGTTAATCAAACAACCGCAAGCAGGATCTACATTCTCTTTTAACGAAGCATAATTCCCGTAGGCATCTGGCGAACGGTTCCAGTTCTCCTGAAAAGTTAAATCAGCACTATATTTCCAAGGCAATCCGGGAATTGCCACTGTATGATATAATCTTGGATCTACATCATAATTGCTAATTTGTTTATAATTTAAATCTACATTGTTATACGTATCAAACATTGGTAATCCATCAGCCGAAGTCTTAAATGCATTAACCAAATTTTGGCTCGGTTTATGGAAATCACAACAACCTATACCTTGAGGTGTAGCCAATACATCCGAATAATTAATTCGACCATGAAGTGTTCCATCATTAGCAGAATATTGAATAGCAAAAATTGATTCCTTACCATTTTCGTATTCACCAGGCATAAAATTATTACCAAAATCAGATTCAAGTTGTGCTTTTCCGATTACTTGATTAGTTGCTTCGATAACTTGTTGAAGTCTTTCGTGGTTTATGTTAACTACATTATAATTATCATCTTGCTGATAAGCCTGATATAAACGTACTTTTGCCAAATAAGAATAAGCTGCTAACTTTGTTGCACGACCAACCTCAGGTTGTGTTTGTGGAAGTTTATCTGCCGCTGCCTGAAAATCTGCTGCAATTGCATCCCATAATTGGTCATTAGTCAATTCACGATTTGAAATTTTAGCATAATCGGCAATAGGGGTCTCTTCTGTTACATACGGAACATTTCTATACATTATTTTAAGCATAAAGTAAAAATGACCTCTCAAAAAACGCATCTCAGCTTCTCTAGTTTCTTTAAGAGGATATTGTTCTTTTGTCAATAAATTCAAAGCCGCTAGCGCTTTATTTACTCTTGAAATCCCTACATAGCTTATGTACCAAAAACGATCCAATTCGCCAAAATCAGAACGAATATTATTAGATACTTCAAAAAAATGAAAGGCCTGAATATCATTTGGTCCACTTCCTCCCTTATATGCATCATCTGAACGGACATTCCCATAAGGCCATAGACTAAAAGGAGTATCGTAATGATCATTCCCTAACGATGAATAAGCGGCATTCATAAATCCATCTACATTTTCAGGAGTCACCAGCACATCTTGTGAAAGCACCCCTTTTGGATTCTCTACTAAATAATCAGCAGAACAGGAAGATATAGTTATCAGGATTATAAGTCCTAAAACAGAATATATTTTTTTCATATATGTAAAATTTATTTGTTAGTGGTCATATATGGTATCGCCTTTTTATTCATTGGTGTTTGCTTGCACAAACTTGTTGTTAATGGCGATTTCATAATATTTATTTTTTATAGCGATACATTTAATCCAACTGTGAAAGTTCTTGGTTGTGGATAACCAAATCCAGCATTTTCAGGGTCTACACCTGTAAAATCTGATGCTTTAAGTGTCCAAAGATTTTGTCCACTTAAATAAACTCTAAAACTATCCATTTTAAATTTTGATGCTGTTTCTTTTGGTAAAGTATAACCAAACTGCACTACACGTAACTTTAAGTAGCGTCCATTTTCAACAAAATATGTTGAAAACCTAGACTCCGCATTTTTGTCAGTAGTTGAAATAGCCGGTATCGTTGAATTTGGATTAGAAGGAGACCAAGCATTTAATAATCTTATTCCTTTATTTGAACCGACATCATCTACACTCCAGAAATCAGTTTGATATTTTTTTTGATTAACTACATCAACATTTCCAATACCTTCAAAAAATGTAGAAACATCAAAATTTTTATAATTAAGACTGATATTAAGTCCATAGGCATAATCCGGATTTGGATTTCCAATCCAAGTTCTATCTTTGTCATTAATAACATTATCATTATTCAAATCCTTATAACGGATACGACCAAGACCTTTTCCTTCTTGAAAAGCCGAATTAAAAACTTCATCTTCAGTACGGAATAAACCATCTGCCACATAACCATACATTGAGTTTAATGGTCGACCAAGTATATTGTCTGTAGTTCCATTACCTCCATAATTATTTTGTACTGAGGGTGGCAAATAGGTAATTCTATTCTTATTCATCGAAAGATTAGCATTAATCTCATATTTTAGTCCCCATGAAGTTGCATCATTATAGCCTAAAGAAAATTCCCATCCTTTATTTTCCATGGATGCCCCGTTTATCCATCGATTTCCACCTTCTCCAATAACTCCAAGATACGGTGGCATCACAAGAATATCTTTGGTACTTTTAAAATAATAATCTATAGAACCTGATAATTTTTGGTTGAACAAACCATAATCTAACCCTACATTGGTTTGTGTGGTTGTTTCCCATTTTAGGTCATTATTTCCGGTTTGAATAGCAATAAAACCTGATTTTAATATACCGCTTCCCGCTCCAGAAATGTCATAAGCAGTTCCAAAAGAAGTTCCCCAGGTTGGATCACCTCCCGCATAATTTGCTAAATAAAGAGAGTATATTGCTGTGTTGCTGATTTCCTGATTACCAGTCTGTCCCCATCCTGCACGTAATTTAAGATCTGAAACAAATTTTGCATTATTTTTCACAAAATCTTCCTGAGCGATTCTCCATCCTGCTGAAAATGCAGGGAACGTACCAAATTGATTATTTTTACCAAAACGCGAGGAACCATCATGACGCAAAGTTGCCGAGAAAAGATATTTTTTATCAAAATCATATTCTATTTTCCCAAAATAAGATAATAGACTGTAGCTTGTAGCTCCTCCTCCAGTATAGGATTTCCCTGTTCCGGCATCTGGATACATATAATCAGGCGATTCGATTATGAAATCATCTTTTCTAAGCCAGGTATTTGTAAAGTCATCTTTAAACATCTCTGTACCTGCCAAAACATTGAAATTATTTCTTCCTAATGAAAATTTGTAAGTTACCGTGTTAGACCAAGTAAATTTATCACTTGTAGATTGATCAATACTTACGGCATTTTGGTCGTTTTTCAAGTAACCTGAGACATAGCTGCGTTGTAATGATTTTTTATAAAAACTACCGTAATCAATCCCAAAATTTGTTTTAACATTTAACCCTTTTATTATTTGCAAATCGGCATAAGCATTTCCAAAAAGACGCAAATATTTATATCCATTGTCTTTGTTGTATTCTAATAATCTCACCGGATTTTGTCTATCATTCATTCCTCCTACCGGACCTCCCCAACCTGATCCATCAACAGTATGAACAGGAATTAATGGAAGTGCTCGTAATGCTGGATCTAACACCCCCGGCTCTGTAACTTCATTCGTTCTATTGATTGTGAAATTTTCACCAATAATTAGATTATTATTCAAAAGTTTATAAGAACTGTTCATACGTCCAGACACACGTTTAAATTCACTGGTTTTCACTATGCCCTTATTGTCGTAGTAATTAACTGAAAAAAGATAATTCCCTTTTTCAGTACCATTAGACACTGCTAAATCATAAGAATCAGCTATTCCTGTTTGGGAAATTTCATTATACCAATCCGTATTTGAAGACTTTAGGGTCTGAGCGTTATCCAGGTATTCCGGTACCAATACTTTATTCAGTTTTGGAGTTCCATCAACGACTCCCCAATCAAATTGGTAACTTAAATTATTATTGTTGGGATTAAGGCCATCATTAATATTAGCTTGCCAAAGTGCTTGTCCATATTGTTCTGAATTAAGTACCTTTAAACGATTAGCGTAAGTAGAAAATGAAGTGTATTTATTAAAATTTATACGCATTATTCCCGATTTACCTTTTTTGGTTGTAATTATAATAACCCCATTTGAAGCTCGAGATCCATAAATACTTGCTGATGAAGCATCTTTTAGAACTTGTATCGTTTCTATATCATTAGGATTAAGTTCATGCATGCCTGATTTTGTCGGAACACCATCAATAACAAGTAATGGTGTCGTATTTCCAAGAGTCCCTACTCCTCTGATAAGTACTGAAGTATTAGAACCACTTGGGGAACCATCTGAAGATATTTTTACTCCAGCGAGTCTTCCTTGTAATGCTTTAAGAGGATTGGGTTCCACTTGCTTATTAAGTTGTCCCATATCAACAACTGCAACAGCTCCTGTGATATCAGCTTTCTTTTGTGATGTATATCCCACCACAACTACTTCATTTAATTGTTGATTGCCAGACACCAATTTAACATTAATGATACTGGTATTTTTAATTGCAATCGATTGAGAAACATAGCCTATAAAACTAAACTCAAGAGTCTCAGAACCTTTTATACCCTCTATAACATATTTCCCATCAAAGTCTGTGGTTGTGCTTTTATTCGTTCCAGAAACTTGAACTGTTACACCAGGCATAGGCAAGCCGTCATCTAAAGAGACAATTGTCCCTTTTATCCCGAAATTCTGTGCATTCATTACCAATATTGGGCAAAGAAAAAAGAGAAAAAGAAAAATTTTGTTTTTCATAATTAAATTGGTTTAATTAAATTGGAATTGGTTAATAATTAGATTTTTATTTCTGTTTGCGTTGTTGATGATGCCTTAAAATCAGTAAAAGGCTGAGTAGGAAAGAAAATTTCTGTAATTACTTTTCTCCATTAGGACAATGGAATAGTCTAAATGATATTTTTTTACTTGTTCCTGGCATAATTTATCTTTTTATTAATTTTTCACTTAATTCTTCTAAAGAAATTCCTTTAGTCTCAGGCATTAAGACAAACACAAAAAGAAGTTGGAAAACCATCATTATGGCAAAAAACAAAAACACAACTCCAGGACCAATCGAGGAAAACAAAAAGGGAATCAATGACGGAATTATTGCCGCTAATATCCAATGGGTGGTACTACCAAAAGCTTGCCCCGAGGCTCTGAGATGATTAGGGAAAATTTCGGAAATAAAAACCCAGATTACTGCCCCTTGACCTATTGCGTGTGAAGCGATAAACAAAAACAAAAAGATTGGAACTGCAATTCCCTGCCAATGAAAGAAGAATGCCATTGCCACTAAACTGAGTGAAATAATATACCCAATAGAACCTATATGCATTAGAACTTTACGGCCTAATCTATCAATTAAGAAAACTCCCAACAAAGTGAAAATTAAATTGACAATCCCGATTCCGATACTACTTAACAAGGCTGTACTTTCGCCCAAACCTGCTTCCTGAAAAATTCTATTTGAATAATATAAAAAAGCATTAATTCCTGATAATTGATTAAAAAAAGCAATCAAGAATGCCAGTAGTAATGGTGTTCTATATTTTTTTAAAAAAATATGATCATTTGTAAAAGCCACATTAGCATTATCGATATCAATCTCCTCCTTCATTTTTTCAAAGTCAGCCTCAAGTCCTATTAATTGCAAAACTTTTTTAGCCTCGTTATCTTTATTCCTTGACAACAACCATCTTGGGCTTTCAGGAATAGAAAAAATGAATACCGAATAAATGAAAGCAGGAATTGCCTGCACTCCCATCATCCACCTCCATGAATTTTCACCAAGGTCTCTCAATAAATAATTGGAAAGAAAGGCAATCAAAATACCTAAAACAATATTAAATTGATAAAATGCCACCAATTTACCCCTGTCTTTAGCTGGTGCAATTTCAGAAATATAAGCTGGAGCTGCAATGGTTGAGGCTCCTACACCCAAACCTCCTATAAATCTAAAAGCAGCAAAAACAAATGGATTATTTGCGAAGGCAGAACCTATCGCTGAAATAAAGAATAAAATCCCTATCCATAATAAGGTATTTTTTCTTCCTATTTTATTAGTTGGTATTCCTCCGAAAATAGCTCCAATAACAGTACCCCAAAGTGCCATTCCCATAACCACCGTTCCATGAAAAGTATCTGAAGAATGCCATAATAATTGTAATTTTTTATCCGCTCCTGAAATTACAACGGTATCAAACCCAAAAAGAAATCCAGCCAATGATGCTATTAAAGACCAAACAATAATTTTTTTCATTATCTTAAAATATTAAATTCAATTGCTAAGATATCTGTAAAAATCATGCTTGTATTTTGAGGATGTTACGATTTCATACAATATTATCACCCTCTATTTTACAACACACAAAACGCTAATAATCAATAAATTACGCTAAAATTATTTTTTATTAAACTTATAGTTATTTCAATTCTGTATCATGAATTTCAATCCTATAACAGACCGAAATATACAATATGTACAATAAGAAAATGACCGATAGATAATAGCTAAACAAATCGCCACAATCTATTAAAGTTTTATTAGTCCAACTTTTAAAACAGAATAAAATGATAATTACAATGAAAGATCATATGCTATTATTAAATAAATTTCGAATAAAAAAGTAGTCTCTTATAAATGCAAGACTGGTAATTAATTTATTAATGAAAGGTGTAAAAAAAGTAAGTGAGGTTATCAAAATCAATAAAAATTTATAAAATCTCCCAATGCGTCATAAGAAGAAAAATATTCAAACCACAATGATTTAACTCGGTAAGTCTAATTAATATTTAACGTGAGTTCGATATAATCACGTAATAAATACGTAAAAATAATTGTACAAAAAAGCAAAAGTTAGTATATTTAAAGTGCTTAATTTCAAACAAATACTAAACTTTTGCTTATGCTTTCGCT
>NZ_SACJ01000007.1 GCF_004016525.1 Flavobacterium sufflavum | reverse complement strand
CTGTAATAACAACACCAAATTCGCCAGCAACAACAATTACGGGAGTGGCAGCAGGAACAAGTGTAACAGTAAAATGGACAGTGACCAATGGAACATGTAGTGCTTTTGATAATGTAACCCTACAAAACAATGCTGCACCTACCGCGCCAATTTCAGGAGGTAACATAACCGAATGTATGGCTCCTTCAATACAAACATTAACTGCTATGGCAACCGTTCCTTCTGGTCAACATATTGATTGGTATACATCAGCAATTGGAGGTAATCTAGTAAATAATCCAACTCTAAATATTGTAGGAACAGTTACTTATTATGCACAAGCAGTAAATAATGAAACAAATTGCATCAGTTTAACCCGTACCCCAGTTATCTTAACTATAAATTCATGTTCGATTAAGATTACTAAAGATGGTACTTATCAAGATACCAATCATGACGGTATAACTAATATTGGTGATAATGTAATATATAATTTCGTTGTGACTAATACAAGTAATGTTACTTTAACAAACGTTAAGGTAACTGATATTAATGCAGTAGTTTCAGGTGGTCCACTTGCTTCACTTGCTGCAGGTGTTTCGGATAATTCTACTTTTACAGCAATTCATGCAATTACACAAAATGATATTGATACTGGATTTGTTTATAACTGGGCTACAGTTGTTGGAACCCCTCCTACCGGTTCAGATGTAAGAGATACATCAACAGATCCTACACCTTGTACCACTTGTCCAATAAATCCTGAATGTCCGGATTGTACAATTACACCATTGACCCAGTCTCCTAAAATAGCCATTGTAAAAAACAATAACATTACTACTGGAGAAAACGGATGTGCTGCTTTAAAAGTAGGCGATGTGGTGACTTATACCTTTACAGTAACTAATCCAGGTAATGTGAGTTTACATAATGTAAACGTTTCTGACCCACATACTGGATTATCTGCTATTGCTCTTCAAAGCGGCGGTGATGCTAATACTAACAATATCCTAGAAGTAAACGAAACTTGGATTTTTAAAGCTAATTACACCGTAACGCAAGCAGATATTGATGCCGGTAAAATCACCAACAGGGCTTCAGTAAATGCTTTGGCTCCTGATAATTCGCCAGTAAATGATTCATCTGGTAATACACCAACTACTAATGAAGATAATGTAATTACTATTTGTACTACCCCTAAAATAGCCATTGTGAAATCCAATAATATTACTACTGGAGAAAACGGATGTGCTACTTTAAAAGTAGGCGATGTGGTGACTTATACCTTTACAGTAACTAATCCAGGAAATGTGAGTTTACATAATATAAACGTTTCTGACCCACATACTGGATTATCAGCCATTGCTCTTCAAAGCGGCGGTGATACCAATACTAACAATATCTTAGAGGTAAACGAAACCTGGATTTTCAAAGCCAGTTACACCGTAATGCAAGAAGATATTGATGCCGGTAGAATTACCAATCGAGCTTCTGTGAGTGGTTTGGCTCCTGATAATTCACCTGTAAATGATTCATCTGGTAATACACCAACTACTAATGAAGACAATGTGATTCCTATTTGTACTACACCGAAAATAGCTATTGTGAAAACCAATAACATTACAGTGGGAGAAAACGGATGTGCTGCTTTAAAAGTAGGCGATGTGGTGACTTATACCTTTACAGTAACTAATCCAGGTAATGTGAGCTTACATAATGTAAACGTTTCTGATCCACATACTGGATTATCTGCTATTGCTCTTCAAAGCGGCGGTGATGCTAATACTAACAATATCTTAGAGGTAAACGAAACCTGGATTTTCAAAGCCAGTTATACCGTAACGCAAGCAGATATTGATGCCGGTAAAATTACCAATCGAGCTTCTGTAAGTGGTTTGGCTCCAGATAATTCACCAGTAAATGACTTATCCGGTAACAGTCCAACTACTAATGAAGATAATATAATTATTATTTGTACAACACCGAAAATTGCCATTGTGAAATCCAATAACATCACTGTTGGAGAAAACGGATGTGCTGTTTTAACAGTAGGTGATGTGGTAACTTACACCTTTACAGTAACTAATCCAGGAAATGTGAGCTTACATAATGTAAACGTTTCTGATCCACATACTGGATTATCTGCTATTGCTCTTCAAAGCGGCGGTGATGCTAATACTAACAATATCTTAGAGGTAAACGAAACCTGGATTTTCAAAGCCAGTTATACCGTAACGCAAGCAGATATTGATGCCGGTAGAATTACCAATCGAGCTTCTGTAAGTGGTTTGGCTCCAGATAATTCACCAGTAAATGACTTATCCGGTAACAGTCCAACTACTAATGAAGATAATGTAATTATTATTTGTACAACACCGAAAATTGCCATTGTGAAATCCAATAACATCACTGTTGGAGAAAACGGATGTGCTGCTTTAAAAGTAGGTGATGTGGTGACTTACACCTTTACAGTAACTAATCCAGGAAATGTGAGCTTACATAATGTAAACGTTTCTGATCCACATACTGGATTATCTGCTATTGCTCTTCAAAGCGGCGGTGATGCTAATACTAACAATATCTTAGAGGTAAACGAAACCTGGATTTTTAAAGCTAATTACACCGTAACGCAAGCAGATATTGATGCCGGTAAAATCACCAATAGGGCTTCTGTAAGTGGTTTGGCTCCTGATAATTCACAAGTAAATGACTCATCCGGTAGTACACCAACTACTAATGAAGACAATGTAATTACTATTTGTACTACTCCTAAAATAACTATTACTAAAGAAGGTATTTTTGAAGATACTAATGGAAATGGTGTTACTAATGTTGGAGATAAAGTTAAATACACTTTTATAGTAACTAATACTGGAAATACAACTTTAACTAACATAACAGTTATAGACGAAAAAATTCCTAACCTAAGTATCACTGGTGGCTCTACAACATTGGCTATTGGTAGTAGTACAACATTCACTGCTAGCTATACAATAACTCAAGCCGATATTGATGCAGGTTTCGTATATAATTTAGCTAGAGTTACCGGCACTCCTCCTATTGGTTCAAATGTGACAGCAACTTCAACTGATCCTACACCATGTACCAATTGTCCAATTAAAGAAGATTGCCCTGCTTGTACTATAACAGTATTAACACAAAAACCGGGTATAGCCTTAGTAAAAACCAGTACATTCATCGATACCAATAACGACGGTTTTGCTCAAGTGGGTGAAAAAATTAATTATGTGTTTGCAGTGACCAATACTGGAAATGTAACAATAACCAATATTGCAATCACAGACAACCAATTGCCAGGCTTAACCATCTCTAACAGCCCTATAGTTTCCTTAGCTGTCGGCGTAACCAACAGTTCTGTAATTGGTACTTACACCATTACTCAAGCTGATATCGATGCTGGTAAAGTAACTAACACAGCTTTAGCTATTGGTAAGGATCCTAAAGGAGCTGATGTAAGAGATGTCTCTGGTACAACTGTAAATAATGATACTCCTACAGATACAGCACTTCCTCAAAAACCAGGTATAGCCTTAGTAAAAACTGGCACATTCATAGATACCAATAATGACAGTTTTGCTCAAGTGGGTGAAAAAATTAATTATGTATTCACAGTGACTAATACTGGAAATGTAACGGTAACCAATATTGCAATCACAGACGATCAATTGCCTGGCTTAACCATCTCTAACAGTCCTATCGTTTCCTTATCTGTAGGAGCAACTAATAGTTCGGTAATCGGAGTTTACACTATTACACAAGCTGATATCGATGCTGGTAGAGTAACTAATACGGCTTTAGCTATTGGTAAGGATCCTAAAGGGGCTGATGTCAAAGATGTCTCTGGTACAACTATTCAAAACGATACACCAACAATTACAACTCTTCCTCAAAGTCCAGGATTAAATGTTGACAAAACAGCTGTTGTTACTAGTCGTGGCAGTGACAGTGATGTTTATAGCTTTGTTGGTGATGTAATCACTTATACTATAAATGTAACTAATACTGGTAATATTATCCTTCATAACATTGTGGTTAAAGACCCTTTAACAGGATTAGATACTACAAATGAACCTTTTAGTCTTGCTCCTGGGGAACACAAAGAAATAGTTCAAACTCATGCAATAACAGTAGATGATTTAAAAGGAAATAGTATCACCAATATTGCTACCGCCAATGGATTAACTCCAAATAATACACCTATTACAGCTGAAGACACAGTAGTTGTTGAGAAAGCTCAAGTTTTAGGATGTGGAACAATAGTAGTTCATAATGCTTTCTCTCCAAATGGTGATGAATTCAACGATAAATTTAAAATTGACAATATCGAGGATACACTTTGTTATCCTGAAAACTCAGTTGAAATTTACAACCGTTGGGGAATATTAGTTTATGAAACTAAAGGATATGATAACGTAAATAATGTATTCAAAGGCTATTCCGAAGGAAGAGTTACAGTTGATAAAAACGCCGGATTGCCTACTGGAACCTATTTTTATGTATTAAAATATACAGCTGTTGGTTTGCAAGGTGAAACTATAACCAAACAAGAACAAGGATACTTATACCTTACTAGATAAAAACTCAAATCTAATACCTGAGGTTTTATTAAAAACCTCAGGTTATTTAAAACTAAGTAAAATGAAAACAAAACTACTACTAATCGGTTTGATGTTTACAGTAATGATGAGTTATGCGCAACAAGACGCACAATTTACGCAGTACATGTACAACACAATAAATGTAAATCCAGCCTATGCTGGCTCGAGAGGTGCAATGAGTATTTTTGCATTACATCGTACACAATGGGTTGGATTAGATGGAGCGCCAACAACCAATGCTGTTTCAATAAACACTCCTTTTAATAATAGTCGTTTGGGTTTAGGTGTATCGGTAATTAATGATAAAATTGGTCCAACTCATGAAAATACTATTTCTGCTGACCTATCTTATACCATCCCTACTTCTGAAACAGTAAAACTTTCGTTTGGGATAAAAGCTACTGCCAATTTATTTGATTTGGATCCTAGCAGACTAACTCCTGAACACAGTGGTGATCCAAAATTACAAGGATTTGATAATAAATTCACACCTAATTTTGGAGCTGGGGTCTATCTACATTCTGACAAGGCTTATGTAGGTTTGTCGATACCCAACTTTATAGAATCAAATCGATACGATGATAATGACGTGGCACTCTTCAAAGAAAAAATAAATTATTATTTAATCGCCGGTTATGTTATGGATTTAAATTACAATGTTAAATTCAAACCCGCTTTATTAACTAAGATGGTACAAGGAGCTCCATTGCAAGTAGATGTATCTGGTAACTTTATGTTTTTTGACAAATTGACTGCAGGAATTGCCTATCGATGGAGTGCTTCTGTAAGTGCAATGGTTGGGTTCCAAATTTCTGATGCAATGTATATTGGTTATGGATACGATTTAGAAACTACCAAATTAGACAATTACAATTCGGGCTCACATGAAATTTTCTTGAGATATGAAATTTTCAAAAACAATAAAAAAATTACAACCCCAAGGTTCTTTTAAATATAACTATCATGAAAATAATATAATCCTTTACATATTCAGGGAAAGTAATTTTTCATTTAAAAACATTTATTCTAAAATACAAAATTGGTCTTTGGTTTAATGTCTATAAAAAACACAACAAATGTGCTTAATCAGCAATGTCTCTAAGTTAAAAAAATGTTGAAATCATGGTACTTTTTAAAACAATTATTATTGAAAATAACATATTCCTTTACTTAATAATGGTAAGTGTTTTTTCATGTAATATGTATTCACAAAAAGTAAAATTATCAGTAGCGCAAATGAAAGATACGCTAATAGCAGCTTCAACAAGTTCAGATACAATGTCTAATCTTGTAAAAACCGTAATATCGTATAAAGTAGTAGAAAAAATCAATATGACTTTTGGAGGTTACACTATCACTTATATCGTTTCAGATCTAAGTTTAGTCAACACAAATGATTTAGGACCAAACAACAGCAGAGTTATAACTCCTATTTATGAAAAAAAAAAGATTTATAACAATAAAAAAGTGGCTCTAATTAACTCATTAAAACCAACTCCAACTCAAAATAGTTCGAATTCTGACATAAACGTAAATTTAAATATAATTGAAAAATCAAATGTAATTGAAGATGAAGAATCACATAATGGAGTTGAATACATTGATATCGTAAAAACCTATGAAAGGGTATACAAAAGAGGATTTAAATCAATTGAAATGCTAAAAAGATTAGGTAATGCCTATTACTTTAAAGGGAAACTAGAAAAATCGGCTAAATTTTATGAAGAATTGTTCGATATGACCACCGATTTAGAAGCTGAATATTTTTTTCGATATGCACGCTCTTTGAATTTTATCAATAAAAAAGATAAGGCCAATGAAATGATGGGAAAATACAACCAGAAAACAGAGGCTGAACAGACAATAAAAAATTAAAACGTGATTAACTAAAAAACAATTATTATGAAAAACTACATACTTGTTTACATGATAATAATAAGTGTTTTTTCATGTGAAATTTATTCGCAAAAGGAAAAAGTAATTGCTCCTAAAAAAGACCATACTAATTATTCCTCAGTAGATCCCCTGAAAACTTATGAAAGGGTCATCGAAAAAGGCTATAAATCAGCTGATATGTTAAAAAAAATAGGAAATGCATATTACTTTAAAGATGAATTGGACAAAGCTGCAAAATGGTATGGAGAGTTATTTACCATGACAACTATTACTGATTTAGAACCCGAATATTATTTTAGATATGCCCGATCTTTAAAAGCTATTAATAAAAATGATGAAGCCGATGAAATGATGAAAATATTCAATCAAAAAACAGAGGTAAATACAGAGAAACAAAATTAAAAACCCCATGATTCTTCTAAAAACAAATATTATGAAAAAAAAGATACTCCTTTGTATAGCTGTAGTAAGTGTTTTTTCATTCAACATTTATTCACAAAAAGCTAGTTTGGCTTCAGCTGACAAAAAATATGACAGCTATGCCTATATAAATGCGATAAAAACCTATGAAAGAGTTGTCGAAAAAGGTTATAAGTCGGCAATAATATTTCAAAAATTAGGAAATGCTTATTATTTCAACGCCGAATTAGACAAAGCCGCTAAATGGTATGGTGAATTATTTGCTATGACTACCGATTTAGAGCCAGAATATTATTTTCGCTATTCACAATCATTGCGTTCAATCGGCGAAAATGATAAAGCCAATGAAATGATGAATAAATTCAATCAATTATCAAGCAGTGATAATAGAGGCCAACTATTCAAAAAGAACGAGAATTATCTTGACGCAATAAAAGAAAATTCAGGAAGATACAAAATAGAAAATGCCGGAATCAATTCCAAATATTCTGATTATGGAACTACCATATACAATAATAAAATCTATTTTGCCACAGCAAGAGATACCGGAAGTTTAGGACATAGAAAGCATTCATGGACCGATCAATTTTTCACCAATTTGTACACCGCAGATTTAGGTGAAGAGCTAACTCCCGGAGCTCCTAAGAAATTTGATAAATCCATCAATACAAAATTCCACGAAGCCACTCCTGTTTTTACAAAAGACGGTAAAACCATGTATTTTACAAGAAATAATTATCTTGAGGGTAAAAAAGGAAAAGATGGAAATAACGTAAATCTAGTAAAAATATACAAATCTACTTTGGTAGATGGAAAATGGGCTAATACAACTGCATTACCATTTGATAGCGATAACTATAGTACTGCCCACCCTACTTTAAGTCCTGATGAGAAAACGTTGTATTTTGCTTCAGATATGCCTGGAACATTAGGACAATCGGATATATTTAAAGTTAAAATAAATGAAGATGGAACTTTTGGAAATCCTGAAAATTTAGGAAATGTAATAAATACTGCCGGACGCGAAACGTTTCCTTATGTAAATGATGAAAAAGAACTCTATTTTGCATCAGATGGACATCCAGGTTTGGGTGGCTTAGATATATTTGTTTCCAAAATGAATGCCAATGGCACTTTCAATGAAGTTCAAAATGTAGGAGCTGATGGCAATTCCCCAAAAGATGATTTTGCCTATGTTATTGATACCAAATCCAGAAGAGGTTTCTTTAGTTCCAATAGAGATGGAGGTCAGGGATTTGATGATATTTATAAATTTTTAGAAACCAGAAAACTCATTTGCGAACAGTTATTGTACGGCGAAATAACCGATAAGGAAACTAAAATTCTATTGCCTGATGCAAAATTGAGCTTATACGACAGTCAATACAATATCGTTAACACCACTACTTCAGATGAAAAAGGAAATTATTCTTTTGCCGTGGAATGCGGAAAAAAATATAGTGTAAGAGCTGAAAAAACAGATTACACAACCATTGAAGAAAAAGTAACAATTGCCAAAGAGAATGGTAAAACTTACTTCCCTTTGGCATTAGAAAAAGCAAAATGTAAAGTGACCGTAGGTGATGATTTAGGTAAATGTTTTGGTATCAAAAGGATTTATTTCGATTTTGATAAATCAGACATTCGAGTTGAAGCCGCTATAGACCTCGAAAAAATATTAGATGTTATGAACGAATATCCAAAAATGAAACTCGATATCCGTTCACATACTGATAGCCGTGGTTCTTTCAAATACAATGAATCTTTATCTGATAGAAGAGCTAAAGCTACAATAGGATGGTTAATTAAAAACGGTGTAAATCCAAATCGATTAATTGGTAAAGGATATGGTGAAAACCAACTTATTAACCAATGTTCTGATGGAGTAAAATGTACAGAAGAAGAACACCAAATGAATCGTAGAAGTGAATTTATTATTACGGCTCTTTAAGGAAACAACTTTCTTAATTTAGAATAGCAACGCAACCTACAAAAAAAGACAATTAACTGGTAATAAACATATTACAAATTTCGGTTGTTTTAATAAAAATTCTGCTAATTCTATAAAAAAAACACTGATTTTATATTAGATGTAAAAATTTCTATTAAATTTATCCCTTAATGTTTATATAGAATTTTCTGGAGACTTTAATCTATATATAAAAAACAATGATGTATGGTAAAAAAATTATTTAAAATTATTCTATGAAAGTACCCCAAATCTTTTTTTTAATGTTAGTATCTCTATTATCATATAATGGATATACTCAAAACCCAAAGGTATATATAACTGATAGGGTTGGTGAGAATTATGCTTACGTAAATGTTACAAAAACTTACGAAAGAGTGGCTGAAAAAGGATATAAATCTGTTGATTTATTCCAAAAACTGGGAAATGCTTTTTATACCGATTTAGATATGGTAAAAGCAGCTAAATGGTACGGTGAATTATTTGCAATGACTACTGATTTAGACGCTATCTATTATAATCAATACGCAAAATCATTATGCGCTATTGGTGAAGATGAAAAAGCAGATTACATTATGGCAAAATTAAAAGAAAAATCAAATACTGCTAAGTACAAATAATAGTATTAGATTTTCCAAAACAATTAAAGCCCTTATATTTAAAAAAAGGGAATCAGTAAAACAGTTGCAAATTGCAACTGTTTTTTTTTGAAGTTTCCCTTTAGAACTAAAAAGGAAAAGTATCAAATACAAACCTATAAATCATATCCTAATCAAATTATAACTTTTCAAGCACAAAATCGAAACTATAAAAAATTAAAGAGGCTGTTTCAAAATTGAAACAGCCTCTTTAAAATAAAATAAAAAAAGTAATTAAATTTTAGCAAAAATATTAGTGTAATATTTTTCACCTGTAACTGGATCCTCTTTTATGGCTATACCAAAATGAGTAAAATCACCCACAATGTTAATTTTATGTTTGGGACTATTTAACCATGCATTTAATGCTGATTTAGGAGAAACATAATTAAGAGCTATATTTTCAGCTACTGTTTTAGCTCCTAAAACTTTCATTATATTTTCAGAACGGGAAACAAAATCATCGTGATTAAACACCTTATGATCAATCATATAAATATCATGTTCCTCTGATTTATATGAAATATGATTTATTCTTTCTAAACGATTTAGACCTATACTAGCCCGATAATCATTAATTAAATTCAGAGTCTCTAACTCTGCGGCATTATAAGTGTAATTTACAATAAGTTCCGGTTTAACTTCAGAACTTAAATTTTCGGCATCAACACTGTCAGAAGAACATGAGTTTAACATAAATAAAGCCATAATTGGCATTATTTTAAGCGATAAATTTAATTTCATACAATTTTAGTTGGTTTTTTTTGTGGTATTATTTTTTTTTGGTCAAGCCAAACATACAAGTTTAATCGATTACATACAAAAAAAATTAAAAATCAAATGTTTTTTTAACACTAATTAATTGTTATTAATTATTTTTCTTACGGCAAGGAAAAATCAAACAATAATCACCTATATAACAGTTTCTTACACAACTAAAAAAAAGCTATAAATAAAAAAAAGAGGCTGCAATTGGGGATTTGCAACCTCTTTTCTCATTTAATACTAAGAGAATATGATTTGGGGAAATATTCTCTTTAGTATTTAAATAAAAACCAAAAAAACTAATTAAATTTTTGCAAAAATATTAGTGTAATATTTTTTACCTGTTGTTGGATTTTCTCTGATAGAAATTCCAAAATGTGTATAATTACCTTCAATATTTTGCTTATGAGCAGGACTATTCAACCAGGCTGTTAAAGCTGCTTGAGGGCTGTTATAATTATAAGCTATATTTTCACCAACTGTTTTAGCTCCTAATACTTTCATAATGTTTTCTGATCTTGAAACAAAACCATCATGACTTACCACATTATTATCAATCATATAAAAATCATGCTCTTCTGACTTATAAGATATGTGATTAATTTTCTCTAATGGATTTAAACCAATACTTACTCTATAATCATTGATTAACTTCATTGTTTCTAACTCTGCATTACTATAAGTATAATTTTCTACAATTACAGCACTTGTATTATCAGCAGTTGTTTCTTCAGAAGAATCAGAAGAACAAGAATTCATTGTAAATATCACCGTCATTAGTAACATCAACTTGAGTAAATTTACTTTCATAAGCTAGTAGTTTAAGTTTAAAGTAGATTGTGGGGCAAACTCTTTAAATGTGTTGTTTTTTGTTCTTATTTCTTACTCAAACATACAACACTTTATCGTTAAACTACAAATAAAATCGACGAAATACATCTTTTTTATTTAAAAAAGAAACTTTTCTTACATTAAGGAGCTAATCTTTCTATTTTCCATGAATAGTCATTCTGAAATGAATAACGAATTCTATCATGCAAACGATTGGCCCTTCCCTGCCAAAATTCAACTTCTACAGGACGAACCAGATAACCTCCCCAATGTTTGGGTCTGGGAATTGATTTATTGTTAAAAGTGCTTTCTAATTCTTTTAAATTAGCTTCTAAAAATTCACGGGAAGGAATAACTTCGCTTTGATTTGAAACAACAGCTCCTAATTTACTCCCATCAGGTCGGGAATCAAAATAATTATCAGAGATGCTTTCAGATGTCTTTTCGGCAATTCCTTTTATTATAACCTGACGTTCGGCTGAATGCCAAAAAAAAGAAAGACATATATTAGGGTTTTGTTCAATTGCTTTTCCTTTTTCTGAATTATAATTGGTATAAAAAACAAAACCTTCTTCATTGTATTTTTTTAACAACACAACTCTGGCTTTTGGAAAACCATCCAAACCAAAAGTAGAAACGGTCATGGCATTAACTTCTTCATTTCCTCCAAAATCTTCCACTTCGTGAAACCAACGATGAAAAAGATTAATAGGATCTTCAGGAATATTAGATTCTAATAATTCGCTCTTTTCATAAGATCTTCTATAATCACTTAAATCTTCCATTGTATATTTTAATTATAAAAATTAGTATTAATCACTACAAATCAAAACTGATACCATCGTCAGCTAACAAAACATTAGGAAAAACAGTTTCAGCCTCTTCTTTAAACCTATTGATAGTATCATATCGCGTGGAATAATGTCCCAAAATGAGTTTTTTCACTTGGGCTTTATCGGCAATAGTAGCTGCTTCTATAGCTGTACAATGCATTGTTTTTGCCGCCAGATTCTCTTCTGATTTTAAGAAAGTAGATTCGTGATACAAAACATCTGCTTTTTCTATTATGGGGATAATAGCTTCATTGTAGGCTGTATCAGAGCAAAAGGCATAACTCCTAGGGCTTTCCGGATCAAATGTTAGTTCTGCGTTGTTAACGAGCGTTCCATCGTCTAAAAGAATATCTTTTCCATTCTTTATATTCTGATAATAACATTTCTCGATTTGATACTTTTGAACTGCTTCAACGTTCAATTTTCTTTTATCTATTTTTTCCTGAAACAAAAAACCATTCGTATAGACACGATGTTTTAATGGTATGGTTTTCACCATCACTTTTTCGTCTTCATAAACCAACTCACTTTGGTTTGATGTTAATTCATGAAAATGCAAACCGAAATTAGGCCAGGAGTTAGATAATCGCAATTGTAACATAATGATTTCCCTGATCCCTTTTGGACCATAAATATGTAAATCGTTATTTCGATTAAGAAGCGAAAAAGTAGAAATCAAACCGATTAAACCATAAAAATGATCTCCATGTAAATGAGAAATGAAAACCTGGTTAATCTTAGAAAATTTGATTTTGTTTTTTCGCAGTTGTACCTGTGTACCTTCACCGCAATCAATAAGAAAAAGACGGTTTTTTATTTCGAGTAACTGCGAAGTAGGATTAGTTAATGTACGGGGAGTTGCTGCATAACAGCCCAGAATAGTTAATTTCATTACAGATTATTGATTTTAGATCTTAGATTGAACAAGTAGTATTTAAGATTTATTCAAAATCTAAAATCTGAACTTTAAAATCTAAAATCCTAAGTCTCTTTCTATTTCTTCCATCTCAATAATATCATGAGCTTCTAATAAAGACGGAACGACGGTAAATTTTTCAGGCAAAGCATTGTAATCAAAGTCAGCAACTACCACAACAAATGATTTCTTTGTTTTTTTATGTTTCTTAGACAATGGCAAAAACAATTTCAAATCACTTACCGGCAATTCGTCTTTATATCCTAAAAGATCAATAATGATGTTATGCTTTTCGTAACTTTTATACTGATGTGTAACCTTCATTAAAAAAGAAGTAAAATCTCCTTGAGTATCTTTAATTATAACAGTATGTTCTTTTTGATCTACTTTCATAAATTTAATTATTAAGATTACTAAAATCTAAAGTTACTAAGTTTTTTTTACTTACTGAATTTTTGAAGCCAAAAGATAAATAACAGCCATTCTGATAGCTACTCCATTTTCAACCTGATTCAAAATAACTGATTGCCCGGAGTCGGCTACTTCAGATGTTATCTCCACTCCTCTATTGATTGGTCCCGGGTGCATAATTACAATTTCTTTATCTAAAGATTCCAATAATGCTTTATCTACACCATATTGCTGTGCATATTCTCTTGTAGAAGGAAAATAATTTACGTCCATTCTTTCGTTTTGAACGCGTAACATATTAGCTACATCACACCATTCTAAAGCTTTTCGTAAATTAGGTTCTACTTTTACACCAAGTGATTCAATATATTTTGGAATCAATGTTTTAGGCCCGCAAACTTTAACTTCGGCACCTTGCATTTGCAAAGCATAAATATTAGACAAAGCTACTCTTGAGTGCAAAATATCCCCAACAATAACCACTTTTTTTCCGGCTACATCACCTAATTTTTCTCTTATCGAATAACTGTCTAATAAAGCCTGAGTAGGATGTTCATGAGCACCATCACCTGCATTCACAATACTGGCTTTTACATTTTTGGACAAAAAGTAAGCAGCTCCGGGATTAGCGTGACGCATTACCACCATATCCACTTTCATCGAGAGAATATTATTTACGGTATCAATAAGCGTTTCTCCTTTTTTAACCGAAGACTGTGCTGCCGAAAAACTTATCACATCAGCAGATAATCGTTTTTGAGCTAATTCAAATGAAAGTTTGGTTCTTGTACTATTTTCGAAAAAAATATTGGCAATGGTAATATCTCGTAACGAAGGCACTTTCTTAATAGGACGATTAATGACTTCTTTAAAATGATCCGCTGTTTCAAAAATAAGGTCTATATCATTCTTGTTAATGTATTTGATACCTAATAAATGATTTACGCTTAACTCTTTCATTCTTTTACGATTATTATTTTATTATAGATGGACTTTTAAGGTGCTTAATTTGCTAAATTAATTAGTAACTAAATACACCGCATCTTCCCCATCATTTTCTTTCCAACTCACTTTTACCTTCTCATCATTAATAGCATCCACCTGTCTTCCTCTATAGTCAGGCTGAATTGGCAAATCCCTACTGAAACGACGATCAATCAATGTTAACAATTCAATTCCTGATGGTCTCCCAAAAGATTGAATAGCTGTCAAAGCCGCTCTAATGCTTCTACCGGTGTACAACACATCATCAATAAAAATGACTTTTTTATTTTCCACAATAAAATTGATGTTGGTTTTATTGGCTTCCAATGGTTTTTCGGTTCTTCGAAAATCATCTCTAAAGAAAGTAATATCCAAATAGCCTAATTTTATTTTGGGTGTATCATATTCTTTTTCCAACACTTCTTTTAATCGTTCCGCCAAAAAAGTTCCTCTGGGCTGAATCCCTATTAAAATGGTATCTTTAAAATCGAGGTGTTTTTCAATTAGCTGACAAGCCAAACGATGAAGAATGATATTGACTTCTTTTGAATTAAGTAAAACTTTTTGAGTCATAGTAAAGTGTTATCTTGGGTCATGCAAAAATAGCACTTTTTTTTAAGCCATTTTTTAATTCTATTTAAAAAGCATAAAAAAACCGCCTCAAATTAGTATCGAGACGGCATCTTCTTATTGTTTTCCAATCAATTAAAGATTGTACATTTTCTTTCTTTGTTCCTGAATTTTATCATCATCCAAATACTCATCAAAAGTCATGTAACGGTCAATTGCTCCGTTAGGAGTCAACTCCACTACTCTATTACCTACAGTTTGAGCAAACTCGTGATCATGAGTGGTGAATATAACTGAACCTTTAAAGTTTTTTAGCGAATTATTGAAAGCCGTAATCGATTCCAAATCCAAGTGGTTTGTAGGTTCGTCTAGCATCAGGATATTAGCGCGTTCCATCATCATTCGGGACAACATACAACGTACTTTTTCTCCTCCTGAAAGCACTCGGCTTGTTTTTAAAGCTTCTTCTCCGGAGAAAATCATTTTCCCTAAAAATCCTCTAATAAAAACTTCATCACGCTCTTCTTCAGTTTTTGCCCATTGACGCAACCAATCAACAAGTGATAAATCATTTTCAAAGAAATCATGATTTTCAACAGGTAAATAGGCTTGGTTTGTTGTTACTCCCCAATCAAATTCCCCTGAATCCGGTTTTTGATTTCCATTTAAAATTTCGTAGAAAGCAGTCGTAGCACGTGAATCTTTTGAAAAAAGAACAATTTTATCTCCTTTAGCCATATTCAAATCAACTCCTTGAAACAAAGTTTCTCCATCCACAGAAGCACTTAAGTTCTGAACATTCAAAATCTGGTCTCCCGCTTCACGCTCCTGATCAAAAATGATGGCAGGATAACGACGGCTTGAAGGTTTAATTTCAGAAATATTCAATTTAGAAATCATTTTTTTACGGGAAGTCGCTTGTTTAGACTTCGCCACATTCGCAGAAAAACGACGAATAAACTCTTCCAATTCCTGTTTCTTTTCTTCGGCTTTCTTGTTTTGTTGCGCTCTTTGTTTAGCAGCTAATTGGCTTGACTCATACCAAAACGTATAGTTTCCTGAATAATGATTAATTTTTCCAAAATCAATATCCGAAATATGCGTACAAACAGCATCCAGGAAGTGACGGTCGTGAGAAACCACAATTACCGTATTCTCATAATTAGCAAGGAAGTTTTCTAACCAGGCGATGGTTTCAAAATCCAGGTCGTTGGTAGGCTCATCCATAATCAATACATCAGGATTTCCAAAAAGCGCCTGCGCCAAAAGCACACGAACTTTAATCTTACCCTCAAGATCTCCCATTAAGGTATAATGATGTTCTTCGTTAATTCCTAAGTTAGACAACATCGAAGCCGCATCAGAATCGGCATTCCAACCGTTCATTTCTTCAAACTGAACCTGAAGCTCCCCTATTCTATCGGCATTGGCATCATTATAGTCCAAGTACAAAGCATCCATTTCGGTTTTTACTTTATACAAAACTTTATTTCCCATCAAAACAGTTTCCAAAACAGTATGCTCATCAAACATGTTGTGGTTTTGGTTTAAAACCGACATACGTTTTCCAGGCTCTAACTGAATATGACCTGAAGTAGGATCAATATCACCCGAAATTATTTTAAGAAAGGTAGATTTTCCAGCACCGTTAGCACCAATGACACCATAGATGTTACCGTGAGTAAAAGTGGTATTTACTTCGTCGAATAAAATTCGCTTGCCAAACTGAACTGATAAATTATTTACTGTTAACATGGATATTTTTTATAAAATTTGCTGCAAAAGTACAAAAAAATACCTATTTATAAGAATGGATTCTAAACTTAGATTTCATCTTTATTTGTAGGAATATTTTAATATATTTGAATTCATAAAAATAAAATAAAAACGTCGCTAATCAATCAATTTTTGAGTAAACACAAAGATTTAATTCTCATAAACTAATTGATTACAATTACAAAAAATAATATCCATGATAAAAGAGTTTCTACTTTATTGGAAAAAAATCCAACGCGCTAAAAGAATTAAAAAATTAAAAAAGAAAATCCCCCCTTATCTACAGAAAGATTTTGAAGTTGAACTTAATTATAAATTATGGTCAACTAAAGGTGCTAGATTTGCTGCCAGTCATAGAAGCGAAACTCTTCATAGACTTTCCGGACAAACAGTTGGCTATTTATCTGCGTATTTAATTATTGTCGGATTAGTAAATATTTATCATCTACAATTTTGGATGATTACATTAAATGATAATCAAGTAAATTTTGCTTCGATGTCTTTCTCAGTGTTAATTTTGTTATTTAGTCAATTAGAAAGTTCTGAAAACTTCAGTTTAAAATCTGACCGTTATCATAATTGCGCATTAGATATTTCCGAACTTTACGACAAACTTCGTTACGTAAAAACGTATGAAAACAACAATCCTGATAAAAAAGATATACTAAAAAAAATCAGCATTGATTATGATAAAATTTTAAAGAGAAATGAAAACCACAAACCAATAGATTACTCAAAATTTCAATTAACAAAAGCACCATACTACGAACTAAACTTAATCGATAGAACATTAATTAGAACTGAATATTATTGGAGAGTCCACTTTAAATATCATCTATTTATGTATGGGCCAATTATAATATTTCTAACAATTAATTTTTATAAAATCTTTTATTCAAAAAGTTAACTCCCCTCTAGTCACACTCCTATACATAAACAAAATCTAAAAAAGTATTAGCAAAACATCCGCATTGATAGAAAAAATTAATTTTTTAAATTGATTTAATATGAAATTCTTTTACGCTTTATTATCACTTTTAATTAGTTCTTTATCCTTTTCACAAACTGAAAGACTATTTTACTATGTAGAAAAAGATAGTCTTTTAGGTGTCAAAAATCAAAATGGAAAAATTATTGTTCCTGCTGATATAACTTGGGATACTATTGGATACAATGACACAACTGAAATAAAGTCAAGCATTTTTTTATTAAGTTTTAAAAACAAAGGAGATTTATATTTTGACAGAAAAGGAAATTACTTATTCAAAACTGTTTTAGCAGCATTAGGATATAGCGATTTTCATGAAGGATATATCCTTTATCAGGAAAATAAAAAGTCTGGATTAGCCAATAGACTAGGAAATAAAAAAATACCTGCCATATATGACCATATTTCTTCTATGAATTTTGGATACGCACAATATTGCAATGGTTGTTATTGGGATACCTCAAAAGATGAAGAACATCCACCTTTAGTAGGCGGTGTTTGGGGGTTTGTTGACAGGAATGGAAAAGAAATTAAAACAACTTCTAGAAGAAATCATCCGAAAGATATCGAAATAAAAGAAAACACATTTATCCCCTATCAATTCAAATACAATAAAAAAGAAAAACAAATTCTTATTTTTTTTGAAAAAAGAAAGAATCAAATCATAAAGATCTATGGTTTTAACAGTTCTGATGAAAAGTTGTTTTTTGAAATTGTAGAAAAACCATCAGAATTCAAACCTTTTTATACAATAAAAACTTTTGAATTATACGATAAATATCCAAGTGGAGCTGATGAAACTTATCCTGATTACAAAATATTTAAAGTTTCTGAAGATGGAAAAAAATTTTACGTATTATATACAGATTTAGTCAATCACGAAAAATATTCTGAATTTGTTGAACGAAAAACCCCTGTTGATAGTTGGATTCAACAACAACTTAAGGTAAAATAACCATAAATAAACTCAATAGCTACTCCACCAACTTCCTCAAACTTTCATAAACAGCCAGTTCCACATCGGCGGAATTTCTGGTATTAATTTGTTCCAATAATGCATTCAAATCGGTTTTATTAATGCTTTGTTTTTGCTCTATTGCTAATAAAAGTTGTTTGGAAACGAGACTTAAATTTTTAGATAATGGTAAAATAGGCTGGATCAAAGGCGCATTGGCACTAAGGCGAATTAAATCTAAATCCATTACAATCCATTTTTTTAGATAATCGGTAACCAACTTTTGATTAGCCAAACTCTTATTTTCTAAATATAAATTCACTGCTTTATTAAATTCATAAGCATCCGAAGCATCGGCAGCGCAGGCATCGGCAAATAATGTTAACGGAGAAAACATAAAATATTTCTTCCCTCCTCCATTGCGTTTGTACACCTTATAAGGTTCGCAAATATTTGTAAAATCATTCAGTGCTTTTGTATCCTGATAATTGCTAATATTTCTCAAAATCACCTCTTTGTTTCTAATATGTGTCAAGCCTATTTCTTCCAGGCGGAACGAAATTTGTTTCAACCTTTTGTGCATACTTTCTAAATTACGTACCGTATCATTAGACCATAATCTTTCGGCAATGGCGGCAGTGCGCGGCCAAATTCTGGAATCAATATTTAAAGGAGTCACTAATTCGCTCCACATCGTAGCTTCGCCACCCAGAATTCTGGCTTTTTCTTCTTCGGTAAAAGCCACATTTTTTGGCATTGGATCATTCAAATAATGAGAATCCACAGGCAACATTAAATCGATATAATAACCATTAGACAAAATGGCTTTGTAATCACTTTTAGCTGCTTTTACTAATGCTCCAGCCGCTTCCATACCTTCATTTACACCGCGCCAGGCATGAATGATAGCCTCTTTAGACATAGCTGGAGTCATGATTTCCTCCCATCCCATCAATTGCTTGCCATGCTTTTTCAACATGGGAACTAATTTCATATTGAAATAAGTTTGCAAATCATGATTGGTAACCAAATTATTTTTCTTTTTAAATTCCTGAATTTTAGGATTGGCATCCCATTCTTTTCCGTTGTTTTCATCGCCACCAATATGAAAATAAGCAGCGGGAAACAACGGACAAACTTCATCAAAAATTTCGGTTAAAATTTGATAAGTTTTGGGATTTGTTGGGTCTAAAGTAGCATCGTGAATTCCTGATTTTCGGGAGACTGCATAAGGAATTCCATCTGTTTTACTGCCAATTTCAGAAAAAGCAGTCAATAATGCCGAAGCATGCCCTGGAACATCAATTTCAGGAACCACCATAATTCCTCTTTCATCAGCATATTTTACTACATTTTTAATTTCTTCCTGTGTATAAAAATCTCCATCTGAAGCCAATTCAGTTAATTTTGGGTATTTTTTTATTTCGATTCGCCAACTTTGATTATCGGCTAAATGCCAATGAAAAACATTCATTTTCATCGCAGCCATTCCGTCCAAATTTCGTTTAATGACATCAACCGGCTGAAAATGTCTTGATGCATCAATCATCAATCCTCTCCAAACAAACCTGGGCGCATCAGTAATCTCAACCGAAGGAAAATAAAATTCAGTCCCATTATTTTGAAGCAATTGCGATAAGGTTTCCAGAGCATGCAAAGCACCTAAATCGGTTACGGCGTTTATTGTAATGGTATTCGATAAAACGGATAATTGGTAACTTTCATCTTCCTGTAATCCTACTTTGCCTTTGCGCTGACAATTGATTTGCAATTGAGCTTCAGGAAATTCATTGAGTTTTGCTACAAAACCTTGATTAAAAAAAAGCCCTGTTCTTTCGTCTAATCGTCGTAAAAATCGGCTTGCACCTTTTAAAATTCTCGAATCGGGATTTCCTGTACAATTAATTTTAAAATCTTTATTCAATAAAAAAATAGCCGGAGAAACAGTAAGTTTTTGAGGCCAGGGCATCAAGTTTAGTTGTTCGTTTTTCACCTGGGCATGAGAAACAAAAACAACCAATAGTATAAAAAATAATTTTCTCATAACCTCTCATTTATTTATTAAGTCGATAAACTTTAATTCCAGTTAATTTTATAAAGATAAAAATTTAAAAACAGCTTTTGAAATTAATAAAGAAAGAAAAAACTTAATTAATTTTAAAAAAATATATGGATAAATCAACCAAAACAGTTACAATTCATACAGTTTATATCGTTATAGTTAAAATTACAACAAGATCACCCCCTTTTTGTTTTTTTTTGAAATCTATAAGAAATACTTTTACCTTACACTATAAAAACATATAACCGAAAAATTTATTGAAAAAATTATGAATTCAGAAAATTTACAAACAAAATGGGGACAATTTCTTTCTCTGGTAACTGTATTCTTCTTCTGGGGATTCGTTGGTTCCGCCAATGACATCTTAATCCCTGTATTTAAAAAAGTATTTACCTTATCACAAGTACAATCTCAATTAGTGGCCTGGGCATTTTATGCAGCCTATTTTGTAGGCTCGATAATATTCTTTTTAATCTCTTTAAAATCAGACGTATTACAAAAGTTTGGTTATAAAAAAACATTGGCTACCGGATTAATCGTTTCTGCTTTTGGTTCATTTCTATTCATTCCTGCGGCTACCATGGAAAGTTTCGCTTTCTTTTTGACAGCCTTATTTACAGTAGGCTTAGGATTTTCAATACAACAAATTGTAGCCAATCCATTAGCCATTAAAATGGGAAGTCCTGCAACCGGAGCGCACCGCTTGACTTTGGCCGGCGGGGTAAACTCATTCGGGACTACTATTGGAGCCATTTTGTTAGGAATTGCACTTTTTGGAATGGGAGACAATAAAAGAACTGCACTTTCATTAGAAGACATCAAATTCCCTTTTATCATTTTAGGAATTGCCTTCATCTTGGTAGCTCTTTTTATGCTTTTTTCTAAAATAGAGGATCCTGTAAAACTGGAAGAAGCCAAGATTGAACACGGGCATAAAAATTTCAACATCATGGATTACCCTCAACTATACTTGGGGATGTTAGCCATATTTATTTATGTTGGAACTGAAGTAACCATTATCAGTAATTTGCCTGCTTTATTAAAAACAGCCGAATTTGGAAATATCCTTGAAGAAGCCATCCCTCCTTTTATAGCCTTATACTGGGGAAGTTTGATGATTGGTCGTTGGAACGGAGGCGTAAATGTTTTCGATACTTCTAAAACTACTAACCTAATATTAAAATTCATTGTTCCTGCATTGGCTTTTGGAGTAATTATTGGCACTAATATTTTTGCACAACACAATGTTTCTGCGTTTTATATCTATCCAATTTGGATCTTAATTTTCATTATTGTCAGCTTTATTGGTGGTAAGGATGCCGGAAAAACATTGATGCTTTATGGGATTTCAGGTTTATTAATGATGTTTATTGGTCTTGTATGTCCTGATAAAGAAATAGCTAAATTCTTTTTCATCTCGGGAGGTTTATTTCTGTCTATCATGTGGCCTTCTATTTTTGATTTAGCCATTGCCGGTTTAGGAAAAAATACAGGAAAAGCTTCCTCATTCCTGATTATGATGATTCTTGGAGGTGGTGTAATTCCGTTGATTCAGGGAAGTATTTGTGATTTTGACTTAAGCAAACCTGGAGGAATAATGGGGATTTCATGGACTCATTTCTCTTATATCATTCCACTTATAGGATTTGCTTACTTGGCTTTTTATGGTTTTTACTGTCCAAAAATCCTGAAACAACAAGGGATTTCACACATTGAATCCGAAGGAGGAGGACATTAATCTCCTTATATCTTTTCAAACAAAGCCGTCAAATTTATTTTTTGATGGCTTTGTTGTTTTTGAATTAAACTTGAATTAAAAACACAATCGTTTGGACGAATTGATTTTAAAAAAATATATTTGTTCAAAATTTCGAAAATGAAAAAACAACTACTCCTACTTTCTATAGTGTTATTCATTACTTCTTGTGGTGTAAAACAAACCCGAAACCTATTAACTTCAGGAAATTATGATGAGGCAATTGACAATGCTGTAAATAATTTACGTTCGAATAAAGACAAAAAAGGAAATCAGGATTATGTATATCTTCTTGAAGAAGCTTTTTTTAAAGCCAAAGAAAGAGATTTAAACAGTTTGAACTTACTCGAACAAGACAAAAATCCATCTAATCTGGAAAAAATTTACAACACTTATATTCAATTAGACCGTCGTCAGGAAAAAATAAAACCTTTGCTGCCTTTACAACTTCTTAAAGAAGGCAAGAATGCTAAATTTTCTTTCGATAACTACAACAAACAAATCGTTGATAGCAAAAATGCCTTGTCTAAATATTTATATGATTCCAGCAAAGCTTTGCTAAAGTCAACTAACAAAATGGACATTAGAAAAGCCTATGACAATTTGGAATATTTAAACCAAATTAATCCTAATTACCAAAACACCTTACAACTACAGGAAGAAGCCCTGAATAAAGGAAGATACTACGTTACCGTAGCCTTACGCAACCAAACTAACATGGTAATTCCTTTGAATTTACAAAACGATTTACTGGATTTCAACACTCTGGGAATGAATGATAAATGGACGGTTTACCACAATAGCATTCAAAAACAAATTAAGTATGATTACCAGATAGTTGTTAATTTCAAGGACATCAACATCACACCTGAGCAAATCAAAGAAAAAGAATTTGTAAAAGAAAAAATAATCAAAGATGGTGTAAAAGATCTTCTTGATAAAAACGGAAAACCGGTAAAAGACAGCCTTGGAAAAGTAATTAAAGTAGACAATTTAAAAACTATTGTGATTCAAATTAGGGAATTCAATCAGTTTAAGGCTTCTCAAATCACTGCTAATGTGGATTATATTGATTTTAAAAACAAACAACTTTTACAATCTTTTCCTCTGACTTCTGAATCTGTTTTTAAGAATGATTATGCCACTTACAAAGGCGATAAAAGAGCAACTGAAGACGCTTACTATTCTTATTTTGATCGAAAATTAATTCCGTTTCCAAGCAACGAGCAAATGATTTACAACACTGGCGAAGATTTGAAATCTAAACTGAAAGGGATTCTGGTAAAAAACAAAATTTAAAGTCCTCAGAACTTTTTCAACCAAACAAAACACAATTATTTGATTTACAAATGTTTGTAAATAAAAATTCAAATGTTAAAATAAATTATAAAACCATGTTCAGTTTGAAAAATATGTGTACTTTTGCATCAATGAATTACAAAAGTGTACATATTACCTCATTGTCACGGATAGACAAGCCAGTTACTTCGCCCGAAGTACGGATACTTGTATAGTATCTAAAATGCTTTTTGTCTTATTATATTCATTTTTTTTATTTGTTCCAAAATTGAAATTACAACCGTTATCCGTTGGATTAACATATCCTAAAAACAAAATTTTATACATTTTATATTCCTACATTTTTTCTTGTTGGTTTTATTATGTTAATTTTGCAGTCAATTTCAAAAAAGGTTCAGTATTAAAATATACCAATTTCACATTTTTTAACCCAAAATTCATCTTTTGAAATGAATATCTCTATTGTTATAGCTCAGGAAGAACATTTTAAGTATGCACAAATTATTTGTGATACTATAGAAACGTCTGCCCTATTGAGAGGAACCGGAATAGCAAAAAGAACTCCCGAATATGTCCAGAAAAAAATGGAAAACAGGGATGCCGTTATCGCATTGGATAAAAACGGTGATTTTGCAGGTTTCTGCTATATCGAAAGTTGGCAACACGGTAAGTTTGTTGCCCATTCTGGATTGATTGTACATCCTGATTTCAGAAATCTGGGATTAGCCAAGCAAATTAAAACCTTTGTGTTTAATTATTCTTTGAAAAAATACCCAGGTGCCAAAGTTTTTGGTATCACAACCGGTTTGGCTGTAATGAAAATCAATTCTGATTTAGGATACAAACCAGTTCCTTTTTCTGAATTGACCAGTGATCCTACTTTTTGGTCTGGTTGTAAAACCTGTACTAATTTTGAAATCTTAAAAAGCAAAGATTATAAAATGTGTTTGTGTACCGGAATGTTGTATGATCCAGCTGAAAAGCCAAAAGATCCGCCTAAACATCCATTCAATGTTAGGATTTGGAACAGATTAAAAAAAATCAAACAAGCTCTTTTTTTGGAGAGTTAATTAAAGAATAAACTAAAATTATATATAATCAGCTAAATACGAAACTTCTAAAAGAATAGTAAATAGCCCATAGATCAAGAAAAATGAAAAAAGTTGTATTAGCTTATAGTGGAGGTCTAGATACCTCATATTGCCTTAAATATTTAAAAAATGAACAAGGATATGAAGTTCACACCGTATTAATTAATACAGGAGGTTTTGATGATGCCGAATTAAAAGCAATCGAAGACAGAGCTTATGAGTTAGGAAGTGCAAAACACGCTAACCTTACTATCTTAGATAAATATTATGACAAAGCCATTAAGTATTTAATTTACGGGAATGTTTTAAAAAACAATACCTACCCATTATCAGTAAGTGCTGAACGTGTTTTTCAGGCAATCGAAGCTATAAAATATGCTAAATCTGTTGGTGCTACTGCTATTGCTCATGGAAGTACAGGTGCAGGAAATGACCAAATTCGTTTTGATTTAATTTTCCAAACTATCGCTCCCGAAATTGAAATCATCACTCCTATCCGTGACTTGAAATTATCAAGACAGGAAGAAGTAGATTATTTATCTAAAAACGGAGTACACTATTCTTGGGAAAAAGCACAATATTCTATCAATAAAGGACTTTGGGGAACCAGTGTGGGAGGTAAAGAAACTTTGACTTCAAGTCAACCTTTACCAAGTGAGGCCTACCCTTCTCAATTACAAAAAGAAGGAGAAGAAAAAGTAACTTTAGAATTCAAAAAAGGGGAATTAGTTTCCGTAAACGGTGTAGCTGACAAACCTTCTAACAACATTGTTGTTTTAGAAAAATTGGCCAGTGCTTATGCTATCGGTAGAGACATTCACGTAGGTGATACTATTATCGGAATCAAAGGAAGAGTTGGTTTTGAAGCTGCTGCCCCATTGATTATCATCAAAGCACACCATTTATTAGAGAAACATACTTTAGGAAAATGGCAACAATACTGGAAAGAACAACTAGGAAACTGGTACGGAATGTTATTTCACGAAGGTCAGTTTTTAGATCCTGTAATGCGTAACATCGAAACTTTCCTTGAAGATACTCAAAAAACAGTAAACGGAAAAGTATTTGTTTCGTTGAAACCATATCATTTTTCATTAGACGGAATCGAATCTGACAATGATTTAATGAATACCGGTTTTGGTCAATATGGAGAAATGAACAATGCCTGGACATCTGAAGATGCTAAAGGATTTATCAAAATCTTAGGTAATGCTCAAAACATATTTTCATCTGTAAACAATGAAACTTACGAGTAATATTTTTTAAACTAAAATATAAAAGTTGAAGTTTTTTCACAAAGGCTTTGACAAACACTTTTTTAACCATTAAGAAATTTAAGAAACATTAAGCTTAACTAAACTTAACTTCTTAATGGTTTAAAATAAAAAACAGAGATCATGATTAAAGTTGGAATAATAGGCGGTTCAGGATATACAGCAGGAGAGTTAATTAGAATTCTAATGTTTCACCCGAATGCTAAATTAGATTTTGTTTATAGTACCACAAACGCTGGAAAACCACTTTCTGTGGCACACCACGATTTGATGGGCGACATCGAAATGAATTTTACGGATGTTATCAATCCTGATGTTGATGTGCTTTTCCTGTGTTTAGGACACGGAAAATCAATTTCATTCTTGGAAAACAACAAATTCTCAGATAACACCAAAATCATCGATTTAGGAAATGACTTCCGTTTAACGAAAGATAAAAACTTCGACGGAAAATCATTTGTGTACGGCTTACCTGAACTGAACAAAACCGACATTAAAAAAGCAAATTATATTGCTAATCCTGGTTGTTTTGCTACGGCTATTCAATTGGCTTTATTGCCATTGGCTGCTGATGGCGTATTGACCGAAGACGTTCACATCAACGCTACCACAGGTAGCACAGGTGCCGGAGTTGGTTTGGCTGCGACCTCACATTTTAGTTGGAGAAACAACAATTTCTCTCACTACAAAGTTTTCGAACACCAACATTTAGGAGAAATCAACCAAAGCATTAAGCAATTGCAGGCTTCTTTTAGCGACGAATTGATTTTCATCCCTAACAGAGGTGATTTCCCTAGAGGAATTTTTGCCACATTATATACAAAATCGGAAGAAAGTTTAGAGGATTTGGTTGCTAAATACGAAGCTTATTACGCTGATCAACCTTTTGTAACGGTGACGACTACTAACATCAACATGAAACAGGTGGTACAAACTAACAAATGTATTATTAGTTTATTGAAAAAAGGAAACCGGGTTTTAATTACTTCAATTATTGATAATTTACTCAAAGGCGCCTCTGGTCAGGCAGTTCAAAACATGAATTTAATGTTTGGATTGGAAGAGACTACAGGATTGCATTTGAAACCAAGTGGATTCTAAAAAAAGTTTGTCATTTATAGTTTTTGGTTTTATTCAACAACTATAAACGACAAACCAAAAACAACAAACTAAAAAATAAAAAAAATGAACTTATTTGACGTTTACCCATTATACCCTATTACCCCTGTAAAAGCTGTAGATTGTACCATTACAGACGATAAAGGAATCGAATATTTAGATTTATACTCTGGTCACGGAGTAATTTCTATTGGTCATACACAACCGGATTATGTTGCCAAAGTAAAAGAGCAATTGGATAATTTGAGTTTTTACTCGAATGCTATCCAAAACCCATTGCAGGTAGAATTGGCAGAGAAATTAGGAAAAGCTTCCGGCTTAACTGATTTTAGCTTATTCCTTTGCAGTTCTGGTGCTGAAGCCAATGAAAATGCTTTGAAAGTAGCTTCTTTCCACACGAACAAATCAAAAGTAATTGCTTTTGACAATTCATTTCACGGAAGAACTTCTGCCGCAGTTGCTGTAACCGACAATAAAAAAATTGTAGCGCCATTAAACGCGCAACAAGTCGTTACTTTCTTGCCTTTGAACCAAATTGATTTGGTAGAAGCCGAATTGAAAAAAGGCGATGTTTGTGCCGTAATCATCGAACCAATTCAAGGTGTTGGTGGTTTAGACCAGGGAACAACCGAATTCTTTCAAGCTTTGGAAAAAGCCTGCGTAGCCAATGATGTTATCTTAATTTTAGACGAAGTACAATCAGGTTACGGAAGAAGCGGAAAGTTTTTTGCTTTTCAACACCACGGAATCAACCCTGATATCGTAACCACCGCTAAAGGAATGGGGAACGGTTTCCCTATTGGAGGTGTTTTGATTTCTCCTAAATTCCAGGCTAGCTACGGATTATTAGGAACTACTTTTGGAGGAAGCCATTTGGCTTGTGCTGCCGGTATTGCTGTGTTGGACGTGATGGAAAATCAAAATTTGATCGAAAACACAAACAAAGTATCGGAATACTTTTTTGAAGCAATCAAAGTAATTCCTGAAATCATCAACGTAAAAGGAAAAGGATTAATGCTTGGTGTTGAATTTGACTTTGACGTAAGCGCCTTAAGAAAGAAAATGATTATCGAAAAACATATTTTCACTGGTGGAGCTAACAATAAAAACTTATTGAGAATCCTTCCACCGTTAACAATTACTACTGACGCAATTGACGCATTTATCGTTGCGCTACAAGAGTCATTAGCCGAATTAAAAGCATAAGTTTTTCAAAACTTAAAAAATAAAACAAAATGAGTACTATTTTATCCATAGAAAAAAGAAACGCTGTATTGACTACGATGGCGGCTCTTTTAGAACAAGAAAGAGAAGCTTTGAAAGCCATCAATCAACAAGATTTAGCCAATTACAATGGTGAAGATTTGGCTATGGAAAAACGGCTACTCGTTGACGATGCCAAAGTAGACGGAATGATTCTTTCTGTGAAACAATTGGCTAGTCAGGAAGATCCTGTGGGGCAAGTTCGCTATGAATTCACCCACGACAACGGAATGAAAATCAGCAACAAAACGGCTGCTTTTGGAACGATTTTGATTATTTATGAATCGCGTCCTGACGTAACTGTTGAAGCAGGCGGAATTGCATTCAAGTCAGGAAATAAAATTTTATTGAAAGGCGGAAAAGAATCTTTGCTTTCGAATCAAAAAATTGTGAGTCTTTGGCACCAAGCCTTAGAAAGCAATGGAGTTTCAACGGATTGGGTTGAATATTTGAATTACGACAGAGTTCAAACTCAGGCTTTCCTTGAAAAACCAACACAAAGAGTCGATTTAATCGTACCTCGTGGTGGTGAAAAATTGATTGAATTCACCAAAAAACACGCTAGCTGCCCTGTGATTGTAAGCGGTCGAGGAAATAATTTTGTATATGTAAATGCCGATGCCGATTTAGAAAAAGCGATGGCAATTATCATCAACGGAAAAACCTCAAACATATCAGTTTGTAATGCCTTAGATAAAGTTTTAATTGATGTTAATTTACCTAATTGGGAAGCTTTTGCTAACGAATTGGTAAACAAATTAAAAGCATACAACGTTACTATTTTAGGTGATGACGGTTTCGCAAAAGCGACTCAGGTGCCAGCAATAGAAAACGATTTGATTTGGTACGAAGAGTTTTTGGATTACAAAATTGTCATCGGAACAATCAATTCAAAACAAGAAGCCATTGCTAAAATCAATAAATATTGCGGCGGACATTCGGCTTCAATTATTACCGAAAACAAAGCCACTGCGCAAGAATTCATGGAAAACATTGATGCTTCATCCGTTTATCATAATGCTTCTACTCGTTTTACTGATGGAGGGCAATTTGGTTTAGGCGGAGAATTAGCCATCAGTACCGATAAATTGCACCAACGTGGACCAATTGGTTTACAACATTTGGTAACCAATAAATGGTATATTTACGGAGACGGACAAATCAGATAGCAGAAGGCAGATTTCAGTTTGCAGTAATCAGTTGTCAGTTCGAGCGAAGTCGAGAACAAAAATGATTTAAGATTTTTGATTAACGATTTTTGATTGCTGATTTAAAACCCAAACTGTAAAAAATATAAATACTACTTTGTGAACTTTTTTTTACAAAGTAAAAGAGTAAAAAAACTTTGTGCACTTTGCGATTACTTAGTGTCCTTTGTGGTTAAAAAAACCTTTGCGGTTAAAAAACATGGCAAAAAAAAGAATTTTATTAAAATTAGGAAGCAATACGCTAACCAAAGAAACCAATCATATTTCAAGAGGAAAGATTGAGGATATTGGAATGCAGATAGCAGCCTTAAACGATGAATACGAATTTATCATTGTGAGTTCGGGTGCTATTGCTGCGGCAAAACAATTTGTAAAATTAGACAATAACGACAAAGATGTTTTTGTAAAACAAGCTTTGGCTTCTATTGGGCAGCCTCATTTGATGCGGATTTACAATGAAAACTTCAAGGATTTAGGCTTAAATACTTCTCAGTGTTTGCTTTCTTATTCTGATTTCGAAAAAGAACAAACCAGAAAAAACATCGTAAATACCATCAACGTATTAGTTAAAAACAATTACATCCCAATTATCAACGAAAACGATACGGTAGCTACGGATGAAATTAAATTTGGCGACAACGATAAATTAGCCGCTTTGGCCGCTGTTTTATTAAAAGTAGATATTTTGATTATTGCCACCAATACCGACGGTTTTTACACTAAAGAATCAATGGATAACGGGACTCCGGAAACGATTTTATCAGTGAAAGAATTGAAAGATTTGGAAAAAGAAATTGGAGATTCTAAATCGTCACATGGAACTGGCGGAATGCAATCAAAAATAGAAGCCGTAGCCATCGCAAAAGAAGCCAATATTGAAACCTGGATTATCAATGGTTTGAAAGATAATTTTATCTTAAATGCCTTGAAGAATGAAATTGCATTTACTAAGATTGTTTAGAATTCACTATTAGAAGGTTATTAATGAAGATACAAAAAACATTTTTTTATTTATTACTTATACTTTCTGTAACAGGTTTATTCATTTGTCCATACGGAATAATAAACACAATGGTTAGTTTAAAATATGAAACAGAAAATATAACAGATTGTATTTCTTTAGTAAACGGTGAAAATCTGTGTATAACAATAAGAAATTTGAAAGTATTATTCATAACCTGTTTAATTATTCTAATCTTTTTATTGTATTTTAAAAAGAGAATATTAAAATCAAAAGAAAAACAATAAATCAAATCCGTTTAATCAGCGTACAAATAAATAAAGAACAATGAACTTTATATCCATACAAAACATCGATTCACTTGACAAATGGGTGAAACAAGCGTTAAAAATCAAAAAAAATCCGCTTAAGAATAAAAAACTGGGAAAAAACAAAACCTTAGGGATGTTGTTTTTCAACTCTAGTTTAAGAACCCGTTTGAGTACGCAAAAAGCGGCTATGAATTTGGGAATGAATGTGATTGTAATGAATTTTAACAGCGAAGGATGGACTTTGGAATTCCAGGATGGAGTTGTTATGGATCAAGGTTCATCGGAACACATCAAGGAAGCAGCAGCAGTTGTTTCTCAATATTGCGATATTATCGCGATTAGAGCTTTTGCAGGATTGGTTGATAAAGAAAAAGACAATGCCGAAACCGTAATTTCTGGTTTCTTAAAATATGCTTCTGTACCAGTTGTAAACATGGAAAGTGCTACGGGACATCCAATGCAATCCCTTGCCGACGCGATTACAATGGCAGAACACAAAACCAAACACAGAGCTAAAGTGGTTTTAACCTGGGCTCCACATCCTAGAGCTTTGCCTCAGGCTGTTCCAAACTCTTTTGTAGAAATGATGCAAAAGCAGGAAAATATGGATTTTGTAATTACGCATCCGGAAGGTTACGAACTAAATCCTGAAATCACGAAAGATTCCAAAATTGAATACGATCAAAATAAGGCTTTCGAAAATGCTGATTTTATCTATGCTAAAAACTGGAGTAATTATAAAGAATACGGAAAAATTACTAATTCTGACCCAAATTGGACCGTTACTGCTGAGAAAATGGCTTTAACTAATAATGCTAAATTCATGCACTGTTTGCCTGTTAGAAGAAATGTAATTGTTACTGACGAAGTAATTGACAGCGAAAATTCAGTTGTCATCGAACAAGCAAATAACAGAACCTATTCTGCTCAATTAGTTTTGCAAAAAATATTGGAAAATGGAAAAAAGTAAGCAATCCTTATCCATCATAAAAATTGGTGGAAACATCATTGATAATCCAACGGAATTAGCTCATTTTTTAGCAGATTTTTCTAAGATTGAAGGAAACAAGATTCTGGTTCACGGTGGCGGAAAATCGGCTACAAAAATGGCACAAAGTATTGGTTTAGTTCCTCAAATGATTGACGGACGAAGAATTACCGATAAACCCATGCTTGACGTAGTGGTGATGATTTATGCCGGAGAAATCAACAAAAATGTTGTTGCCCAATTACAGGCTCATAATACCAACGCCATGGGGTTTTCTGGTGCTGACGGGAATTTAATTCAATCGACTAAAAGAAATCACCCAACGATTGATTACGGTTTTGTAGGCGATGTTCAAAAAGTGAATACACCATTATTACAAACTTTAATCAATAGCGGAATTGTTCCAGTTTTCTGTGCTATTACACACGATAAAAACGGACAATTATTAAACACCAATGCCGATACAATTGCGAGCGAATTAGCCATTGCAGCATCGGAAGTTTTTGAAGTGACTTTGAACTATTGCTTCGAAAAAGCGGGAGTTTTAACCGATGTTGAAGATGAAAATTCAGTAATTGAACAAATAAATTCAGCTCTTTACACTCAATTAAAAGAAGAAGGTGCAATCCATTCGGGAATGATTCCTAAATTGGATAACTGTTTCAATAGTTTATCTAAAGGTGTTCAGAAAATAAAAATTGGTCATCACAGAATGTTACAAAATAAGGCGGCATTGCATACTACAATAACTTTATGAAAAACATAACTACTCTTATACAAGAAGCCATTGCGCTATTAAAATCGCTAATTGAAACACCTTCATTTTCTAGTGAAGAAGATCAAACAGCAATTTTAATCGAAAATTGGTTTACTCAAAATAACATTCCTTTCGAAAGAGAAAATAATAATGTTTGGGCTTACAATAAACATTTTGATAAATCCAAACCAACGCTTTTACTGAATTCTCACCACGATACGGTGAGACCAAACCAGGGTTACACTAACGATCCGTTTGAAGCAAAAGTAGAAGACGGAAAATTATTTGGTCTGGGAAGTAACGATGCCGGAGGATGTCTGGTTTCTCTAATTGCCACATTTACCCATTTTTATGCCAATGAAAACCTGCCTTACAACATTGTAGTTGTAGCTTCGGCAGAGGAAGAAAGCAGTGGGAAGAATGGATTAAACAGCGTTTTGAAACATTTACCGGAACTGGAATGTGCCATTGTTGGTGAACCTACATTAATGCAATTGGCAGTAGCCGAAAAAGGATTATTGGTATTGGATGTAGTTGTTAAAGGGACGGCAAGTCACGCCGCACACAACAACCCCGACAATCCTATTTATAATGCGATGCCCGTAATTGAATGGTTTAAAAGCTATCAATTCGAGAAAATATCTGAAGTTTTAGGACCTGTAAAAATGACTGTAACCCAGGTTACCGCCGGAAAACAACACAATGTTGTTCCTGCCGAATGTCATTTGGTTGTCGATATTCGTGTGAATGATTGCTACAACAATACCGAAATTTTAGACGCAGTAAGAGCAAACGTCGCTGCCGAAGTAACGCCTCGTTCGATGCACTTGAACGCTTCGTCAATTCCTGTTTCACACGGATTAGTACAAGCAGGAATCGCATTGGGAAGAACCACTTATGGTTCGCCTACCCTTTCGGATCAATCGGTTTTATATTGCAAATCTTTAAAACTTGGACCAGGAGAAAGCTTACGTTCGCACTCGGCTAACGAATTTATATATGTAAACGAAATAGAAGAAGGAATCGAATTGTATATCAAAATACTAACTGATTTTTTCAATAATAATTAGAAGCTAATCCCGCTTTACGCTACAATCTTTTATTTTTTAAAGAAAAAAATAAAAGGATTTTCGCTGCAATCGGGGCTAAAAAATAAAAACTTTGCGAATCTCTGAGTATTCTCAGTGCATCTCTGCGAAACAAAAAACAGAATTATGAAACTTTGGGAAAAAGGAATACCAACAGATAAACAAATCGATTTATTTACTGTTGGAAACGATAGAGAATTAGATTTGATTTTAGCCAAACATGATGTCACAGGAAATATCGCGCAGGCAAAAATGCTTGCTAAAATCGGCTTGATTACCAATCAGGAATGTGAAGATTTATTGGGTGCATTGGCAGAAATTCAGGAAGATATCAAAGCTGGAAATTTTACTATCGAAGATTCATTTGAAGACGTACATTCAAAAGTTGAATATTTACTTACCCAAAAAGTAGGCGATGCCGGAAAAAAAATTCACACTGCCCGTTCCCGAAATGACCAGGTTTTAGTAGATATGAACCTGTACTTAAAAGAAGAAGTACTACAATTAAAACAGCAGGTAAAATCACTTTTTGATTTATTAATGACTTCTGCAGAAAAATACCAAAACGTGTTATTACCAGGCTATACGCATTTACAAATTGCAATGCCTAGTTCATTTGGAATGTGGTTTTCTGCTTATGCAGAAAGTTTAATAGACGATATGAGTATGCTTAATGCTGCTTTAAAAGTAGTAGATCAAAACCCGTTGGGTTCTGCTGCAGGATATGGTAGCTCCTTCCCTATTGACAGAACTTTTACCACAAAAGAAATGGGTTTTAGCACTTTAAAATACAATTCGGTTGCGGCACAAATGAGCCGTGGAAAATCAGAGAAAACAGTTTCTTTTGCAATGGCAAGTGTAGCGGGTACGCTTTCAAAATTTGCTTATGACGTTTGTTTATATATGAGTCAGAATTTTGATTTTATTGGTTTACCGGCCAATTTGACTACAGGATCAAGCATTATGCCTCATAAAAAAAATCCTGATGTGTTTGAATTAATTCGTGGAAAATGCAACAAGATTCAGTCATTACCATATGAATTAACCTTAATTACCAATAATTTACCAAGTGGTTACCACAGGGATTTACAACTTTTAAAAGAAGGTGTTTTTCCTGCTATTCAAAACTTAAAAGCTTGTTTAGATATTGCTATTTTCTCAATACCGGATATCAAGGTAAAAGAAAATATTTTAGAGGATAAAAAATACGATTATCTATTTACTGTAGATACTTTAAACGAAATGGTTTCGGCTGGAATCCCATTTAGAGATGCCTACAAAGAAGTAGCGTTGCAAATTGAAGCTGGAAATTACAAATCACCAAAAGCAACGAAACACACTCACGAAGGAAGTATCAATAACCTTTGTCTGGCTGAAATTAAAGAAAAAATGAAGAGTTCTTATTAATTCGAAAGCCCAAATCAGTATTAAAAAAAATCCATAAAGTGTATTTATGGATTTTTTTTATTTAAAATTTTAACTTTCCAGTTTTTAGATATACCGCTGAATTTTTGACTGAATTATTCATGGCATTTACAAAGGCTTGTTCAAATGCAAAAAAAGCAACGCCACCACTTCCTTTAGATACGAAATCCAATACTTTTTTTCGTGTCTTTATATCATAAATCTGAAAATGAGAATTTATAATACAACTTTCACTTTGAGTACCTGCAGACATACCCATACCTCCTCGCCAGACATTGCCACAGGCATACCAGGACTTCCTTGTATACTGTTTGTGATTTCATGGCCAGAAATTCTTATCAGGTAATCAGCTTTTGTATTTGTAAATAATGAATCCACCTTTTTTTGTTGCTCTTGGGTAAATGTCAAAGGATCATTGGAAACGAATTCAAAAGATTTATCATGTTTTATTTCACCAAAAATATTTTCTTGTTTCAATGTAATTGCACATAAACTATCATACTGCTTAACAAAATCGTGCTTTTGTTTATACTTTTTACTAAATGTCTTGGTAAATTCATTTATCGATATATCATCATTACCAACAAGTAATGCAGTTTTATTGGAACCAAAAACAAATTCTGAATCCTTATAATTTGAAATTTCACTAATGCGAACTGCTTCACAAGAACTTAATAATTGAACAGCAAATATTCCGGCTATTAACCATTTCCTTACTTTCATTTGTTTTAATTTATTAAAAGATTTAGGATTATATATTTTTGTTAAAGTTTAAAACTTTGACAAAGATGAATCTACAGCTTATCACTCAAATCTCCTGCATCAATATCTGAATGTGAAGCATCATAAACCGACTGACCATCCTTTATTAAAAGGATTTGTGGTGATTCGTGATATACATTAAAACGATTGGCTATTTCATTCGAAATTTCGCGATACGTAATTAAATCTAAAAAGTATGGTGTAATTTTATCCTGCAAGTCAAACTCGTTTTCAAACTGTTTTAGTGCCATTCTGCTGACACTGCAACGGGTACTATGTTTAAAAATCACCGCCGGTTTCTCATTCGAATTAAAAATAATTTCCCCTAACTGATCAACATCGGTCAATATTTCCCAATTCATTTTGCTTTCCTGTTGTTTTGGAGTTTCCTCACTCCCAAAAATATTTTTTAAAAAACTCATATTTTGACTTATTTTCTGACTTTTTGACATTAAAAACTGATAAAAATCAGGTTTTTTACGCCTTTTTGTCCTTAAATTTACAATGGAATATAATTTGTCCCATTTTCTGCAAAGTTAATTAATTAGTTTAAACCAAATCTAAAAAACGAAATGAACATCAATAAATTTACAATTAAATCGCAGGAAGCCATTCAGCTATCTCAACAGTTGGCTCAAAGTTACGGTCAGCAACAAATTGAGAATGAACACATTTTCAAAGCTATTTTTGAAGTAGATGAAAATGTAGCGCCTTTTATTTTGAAAAAACTCAATGTAAATGTGCCATTATTTTTGCAAATTTTGGATAGCAGCATTCAAAACTTTCCTAAGGTTTCCGGTGGCGACATTATGCTTTCCCGTGATGCGAATACTGCTTTAAACGAAGCAGAAATTATTGCTAAAAAAATGAACGATGAATATGTTTCCATCGAACATTTAATTCTGGCCATTTTTGCTTCAAAATCTAAGGTTTCCCAAATTTTAAAAGATCAGGGGGTGACCGAAAAAGGATTGAAAGCGGCTATTGAAGAATTGCGAAAAGGAGAAAGAGTGACTTCGGCATCCGCGGAAGAAACTTATAATTCTTTGAATAAATATGCCAAAAACCTGAACGAATTAGCCAAATCAGGAAAACTGGATCCGGTAATTGGACGTGATGAAGAAATCCGACGTGTATTACAAATTCTGACCCGTCGTACCAAAAATAACCCAATGTTGGTTGGTGAACCTGGTGTGGGTAAAACTGCCATTGCCGAAGGATTGGCACACCGAATTGTTGATGGCGACGTTCCTGAAAACCTGAAAGATAAAATCGTTTTCTCATTGGATATGGGAGCTTTGATTGCCGGAGCCAAATACAAAGGAGAGTTTGAAGAGCGTTTAAAATCGGTGGTGAAAGAAGTAACTTCTGCCGAAGGAGATATTGTGCTTTTCATTGACGAAATTCACACCTTAGTTGGTGCCGGAGGTGGCGAAGGTGCTATGGATGCGGCGAATATCCTGAAACCGGCTTTGGCTCGTGGTGAACTGCGTGCTATTGGAGCAACCACTTTGGACGAATACCAAAAATATTTCGAAAAAGACAAAGCGCTTGAAAGACGTTTCCAAAAAGTAATGATTGAAGAACCCGATACCGAAAGTGCGATTTCGATTCTGCGTGGTATCAAAGAAAAATACGAAACCCATCACAAGGTACAAATTAAGGATGAGGCAATTATTGCTGCGGTGGAGTTGTCACAACGCTACATTACCAATCGTTTTTTACCGGACAAAGCCATCGACTTAATGGACGAGGCGGCTTCAAAAATCCGTATGGAAATCAATTCGAAACCAGAAGAACTGGATGTTTTGGATCGAAAAGTAATGCAACTCGAAATCGAAATTGAGGCTATCAAAAGAGAAAAAGAAGAGAGTAAACTCAAGTCTTTGGGAATGGAATTAGCCAATCTTAAAGAAGATAGAAATAAAATTTTCGCCAAATGGAAATCTGAGAAAGACGTAGTCGATAATATCCAAACGGTAAAAACGGAAATCGAAAACTTTAAGTACGAGGCCGAGCGCGCTGAACGTGAGGGAGATTACGGAAAAGTAGCCGAAATTAGATACGGAAGAATCAAAGAAGCCCAAGAGCGTTTAGATATTTTAACAAAACAATTACAGGAAAATCAGTCCGGTTCTTCGCTTATTAAAGAAGAAGTAACCCGAGAAGACATTGCCGAAGTAGTAGCCAAATGGACCGGAATTCCAGTAGTAAAAATGCTTCAGGGCGAAAGAGAAAAACTATTACATCTGGAAGAAGAATTGCACAAACGTGTAGTGGGTCAGGAAGAAGCCATCGAGGCAATTAGCGATGCTGTGCGCCGAAGCCGTGCAGGATTACAGGACATGAAAAAACCTATTGGTACTTTCTTGTTCCTTGGAACAACCGGTGTCGGTAAAACCGAATTGGCCAAAGCCCTGGCCGAATATTTATTCGACGATGAAAACGCCATGACCCGTATTGATATGAGTGAGTATCAGGAACGTCACAGCGTGAGCCGATTGGTGGGTGCGCCTCCGGGATATGTGGGTTATGACGAAGGTGGGCAATTGACCGAGGCCGTGCGTAGAAAACCTTATTCCGTGATTTTGCTCGATGAGATAGAAAAAGCACATCCCGATACCTTTAACATCTTGTTGCAGGTTTTGGACGAAGGACGTTTGACAGACAATAAAGGCCGCCTTGCCGATTTCAAAAACACCATTATCATTATGACTTCTAATATGGGAAGCCAGATTATACAGGAGAAATTTGAAAATCTAAAAGGTGGTGTCGAAGCCGCAACCGAAGCTGCTAAAGTGGAAGTTTTAGGCTTGTTGAAACAAACCGTTCGCCCGGAATTCATCAACCGTATTGACGAAATCGTGATGTTTACGCCGTTGACCAATGCTAATATTGCACAAATTGTAGGCTTACAACTGAAATCGGTTACTAAAATGCTGGCACAACAAGGCATCACTATGGACGCCACACCGGAAGCCATTGCCTATTTATCTGAGAAAGGATACGACCCGCAATTTGGTGCCCGTCCCGTAAAACGTGTGATTCAAAGAGAGGTTTTGAACCAGTTGTCTAAAGAAATACTGTCCGGAAAAATCACTACCGACAGCATTATCCTTTTGGACTCTTTTGACGGTCAATTGGTTTTTAGAAATCAAAGTGAAACAGAAGAAGTTTGAATTTTTAAACCATTATGAAATTAAGATTCATTAAGTAAAATAATTTTGTCACATCGAGCGTAGTCGAGATGCTCAATTAAACAAGAAATTCCTAGAAAACACCAGTCGAGAGATTGGTGTTTTTTTTTAGGAGCATAACGATAGTTTTCCATAAGTACTTCCCTCCTGCTCTCGTCTTTATCTCTGCGCTGCGCTACGAGGATATCGGCTCGATCAGGGCTAGAGAGAACGTTTTTATTTCCATAATATCGTATCCCAAATTACCTTACAAATAAGAAAGACTTTAAAATTATTTATAAGAAAAAAACGATATATTTGGATTTCAATAAAACAAATAAAATGGAGATCACTGAAAAATCAAACAGAAGAAAAACTGGATTAATAATACTATCAATGAGTTTGTTTATGTTTAGTCCAATTTTGATGCATTTAATAAGCTATAAAATTCCCATGTTTGAGAATTTAGGATTGTCAATTGAAACATTAGCACCAATAACGGCATGGATTGTAGCACTAATATTGACTATTTCTTATGTCATTTATACTTTTAAAGTTGTTCCGTTTGTTCATAAAATGCAACGAGAAATATCATTATTCAAAATGGTTGGACTAATGACTATTGTAGGCGGAATTGTAGAGGAAGTTGTATTTAGAGGTTGGTTAATGGATTTGTTAATGAAATTAGGCTACGGAGCTATAATACAAATAATAGTTTCTGGACTTGCATTTGGATTAGTTCATATAACTTGGGGATTATTTAGTAAGGAAAAACGATTTTTAAAAGGAGCATTTATTGCAACAACCTTTTTAGGGTTTGGATTAGCAATTGTATATCTAGTTGGTAATAGAAACATAGGACCTTGTATCGTTTCGCATTCGATAATTAATATCATTATTGAACCATGGTTAATGTTAGCAGCAGTTTCAAAAACATGGAAATTAAAAGATGAATAAAAAATAGCTACCCAGTTTTGCGAAATCTCCTGACTTCGCCACACACGCTGAGTAATAAATATAAACTAAACCTACTGTAGTACAAAAACGCTATAAACCTATAACCAACAAAAAAACGAACTATGAAAAATTATCTCTTTTTATTTTTATGTTTACTTACTCAAAATTTATTTTCTCAAGAAAATGTAGATAAGAAAGCTTTAAAAAAAGAATATTTCACAACCGCTGAAATTGATGTCAAACCAGAATTTCCTGGTGGAGGTGAAAAAATGTATAGCTTCATTGCTAAAAATTACAAGATACCAGAAAGTAAAGAAAAAATAATAGGAAAAATTTATATTGTTTTTATTGTAGAAACTGACGGCTCAATTTTAGATGTCAAAATAACTAAAGATATAGGACATGGAACTGGAGAAGAAGCTATTCGAGTTATCAAAATGTTTCCAAAATGGAAGCCTGGAGAAAAAAATGGTGAAAAAGTCAGAGTTCAATATCAAATACCTATTAGCATCAATTAGACAATCAACAAGTTTAGTTCAGGTCTTGGAAGTTTCCTGACTTCGCCACCCTGCTCAGCGAAGTCTCCTGACTTCGTAAACATTCCAATAAAAAAACTACCAAAGTCAAGCTATAATTCAATTACTGATAAATATATTTTAAATGGAAAATCAAGGTGCATCAGTTGTAATTAACCATTATATTTTAGATGGAAAACAAAAGCAATATGAAGATTGGCTCAATGAAATTGGTCCTATATGCAGAAGCTTTGCAGGCAACATCGACTGGCAAATAATTCGGCCAATTCCCAATTTAACTTTCAATTATACTATAATTATTAGATTTGATACCATTGAAAACCTAAAAAACTGGATGGAGTCTAAGGAGAGAAAAAGTCTCATTGAAAAAGTGAAACCTTTTATGGCTAAAGATGATAAATATCTTATCAAATCTGGTTTAGATTTCCTTTTTGATACTGAGAATGAAAGTCAAAAAGTCCCTGTTCGATGGAAACAATATTTAGTCACTTGGTCAGCTATTTACCCTTTATCCATTTTAATTCCTTTGATTGTATTACCAATTTTAAAAACATTAAACTTTCCTGATAATAAATTTATCAACTCCTTATTTATTTCCGGATGCATTGTTTTCATAATGGTGTATTGGCTGATGCCTAATTATACCAAATTAATTAAAAAATGGCTTTACAAATAATATAGAAGCATTGACTTAACTTTGCAGCTATTCAAACATTAAAAATAGAGTCATGAATATTTTAGATTTAATACAAAAAAGATATACTGCAAAGAAATACAACGCTCACAAGGCAATACCACAAGAAAAAATCGAGGATTTAAAAGAAATTTTGCGCCTCACTCCTTCCTCAATCAACATCCAGCCCTGGAAATTTACTTTTGTACAAAACCCAGAAATGAAAGCCAAATTAGCCACGGTTTCGATGCATAATACCGAAAAAATAAACCAGGCGCAATTATTGGTGGTTTTTAGTGTAGCCGATGATTTGGATGCTTTTCAAAAAGTAGTAGAAAACGAATTACCACAAGCCAGAAAGGATTGGTACAATCAAATGAAAGCAAGTATGCCGGAATCCGATTTAAAAATATGGCTGGCCAAACAGGTGTATATTGCCTTGGGAGTAGGTTTGACCGCCAGTGTTGCCTTAGGTCTGGATTCGACAGCGATGGAAGGCATCGAATCGGATAAATACAAAGACATTCTTAACATGGCGGCATACAAACCACTATTTGCAATGGCTGTAGGTTACGCTTCGGATGACGATTTCAACCGATTAGAAACAACCCCAAAATCCAGAAGATTACAAGAAAGTGTAATTGAAACTATTTAAACCATGTCCTCAATTGGGTGAAATTAGTTTTTGATGAAATTTTTTCGTCTGTTCGAGTAATCCCGCTTTTGGGCGGGATTGTATCGAGAACAAGAAAAATTTCATTAAAAACGGTTCTCGATACATTTTTTGTTCCGTCCCGAAGTGTCGGGACGGAACAAAAAACACTCGAACTGACATTTTTAATAATTTCACCTAACAGATTAAAAACAGCATTTTTTAAGTTATTTTTGTTTGTAACAAAAGCTCATTCGAACAGAATTGTTATCTATTAAATCGCTAAACTAAAATTAATCGTTATGTCAAATATCAACCTAATCATTGAAGAACGCGCTGCCGATATAGGAAATTTTCTGGTAGGCCGATTGCTGCCTTTCCGTCAAAAACGCATGGTTGGTCCATTTATTTACATAGACCACATGGGACCTGTAAAAATGAATGAACGTCAGAATTTTGATATCCTGCCACATCCGCATATTGGTCTTTCTACACTTACTTTTTTATTTGAAGGCAGTATTATGCACCGCGATAGTTTGGGCAATGAAGTTGAAATAAAACCGGGCGAAGTCAACTGGATGACAGCCGGGAAAGGCATTGTACACTCCGAACGCACTCCCGAATATTTACGCCATTCTGAAAAAAACATGCACGGCTTACAAATTTGGGTAGCCTTGCCAAAACATTTGGAACAAATGAATCCAGAGTTTTTTCATATTGACAGCAGCGAAATTCCATCCTGGAAAGAAGATGATGTGGAATTCAAATTAGTCGCAGGTGAAGCCTTTGGCAAAAAATCCAAAGTGCCGGTGTACAGCCCAATGTATATGATAGAAATCAAATCGGTTACGGAGAAAAAACTAAATATCGGTCAGCATCTATATGGCGAAGCCGGTCTCTATATTATGGAAGGCGGTATTGAAAACGATGGCAGTAAATACGGTCCTAAACAAATATTGGTGGCAAAAAATAGTTCTCTTTGTGAATTTACGATAAAGCCCAATTCGACTATCTATATTTTTGGTGGCGAAGCCTATCCAGAAGAACGTTTTATCGACTGGAATTTTGTTTCAAGCAATCCGGAATTGATTGAACAGGCCAAACAAAACTGGACGGAACAAAAGTTTGACAAAATAAAAGGTGAAACCGAATTTGTTCCTCTTCCTGTATATCCCAAACTGAAAAACTAATGTCAAAACGAGACGAATTACATCAATTTCCTTTGTATCAAAAAGCGGAACAAATTTATAAAATCACAAGAGGATTAGTCGAAATTGTTCCTGCTGACAATGAATTTCTTCAGGAAACCACGGTTCGATTCATGATGGAAAACGCCATGATAATTCCTGCTAAAATTGCGGGAGCCCAGGCTGTCGAATTGTACGATTTGAAAATGGAGAATGCAACCATTATCCGAAAAGCTGCCAGAGAACTTTATGTTCAAGTAGGAAGTTTACGTTTTGAAGAAGCTATTTCTGATCAGGATTACATTCATTTATTAAGAAAAGAAATCGACGAATTCCGACTCTTATTTATTGATTGGGTTGCCGGTTTTGATGTTTGGAATTACATCAAAGACAGTTGGGGATTGTTTAACCCGCCAGGGGTAAACGCCCACGACAAAGATCCCGATGACGACATCCCTTTTAATCCCGATGATTTTTTGAATTTTGAGGATTAGGATGATGATTAATTTTATACTAAAATTCAATCAAAAAATAGTAGTTTCGCAACAATAAAACAACCTAAACTACTTGGGTATTTTTTACATTACAAAGTAGTTATTTAAAACAAATTTAATGGCATCAGGTTTTTTCGCACTATTGGATGATATCGCAGCAATTATGGATGATGTAGCCGTAATGAGCAAAGTGGCTGCCAAAAAAACAGCTGGGATTTTAGGGGATGATTTGGCTGTAAACGCCGAAAAAGCTTCGGGCTTTGCTTCTTCCAGAGAATTACCCGTTTTATGGGCTATCAGCAAAGGTTCGCTAATCAATAAAATCATCATTCTTCCCATAGCATTTTTATTGAGTGCTTTTTTTCCTTTGGCAATCATCATCATCTTAGTTCTGGGAGGACTTTTTTTAGCCTATGAAGGTGCCGAAAAAATACACGAGTTCTTTTTTCATCGTCATCACGATAAAATAGAAATCACAGAGCAAACTTTTACCGAAGAAGAAATTTTAGCACTTGAAAAAGATAAAATAAAATCGGCCATAGTTACTGATTTTATTCTATCGGTAGAAATTGTAATTATTGCGCTGGGAACTGTTATTGGGCAACCTATAACACAACAAATTGCTGTAGTTTCGATAATTGCAATTCTGGCGACCGTGGGTGTTTATGGTATTGTTGCCCTGATTGTACGAATGGATGAAGCAGGTTTAAAATTGATTCAGCTGAGTTCTAAAGAACGAAGTGCTGCGAAATTTATAGGGAATATCCTGGTACAAGCCTTACCTAAAGTCATTAAAAGTTTGTCTGTAATCGGGACAATCGCTTTGATTATGGTTGCCGGCGGAATCTTTGTGCATAACATTGATTATTTACATCATTTCGCTCCACAATTGCCTTCTATTGTAAAAGAATTTATCATTGGACTTCTCTTCGGATTTGTGGTTTTAGCGATTGTAAATCTATTCAAAAAAGTGTTTGGCAAGAAATAATATCCTATTGTAATTATTTAAGACTATTTCGGAAAATTATCTTTCCGTATAATTAGGACAGCCAAAACATTTTTTGTCCAGGTTAAATTGATAGGTTAAAGACAATTCATAAACACCTCCTGTTTTTCCTATTTTGGTAGTGTTTAAATCATACGAAAGTCCTAATCGCAAATGATCATATTGCAATCCTGTAAAAAGATTCACAGAGGTAAGCAAATGACCATCGATTCCGTTTTTAGCAGGATTAGTGACAGCAGTAACGCCAAAAAACATCTTTTCAAACAATATGGAAGTTCCAATATCTAAGCGATTGTAACGTCCTTGCTGCATGTAGTTAGCCGTAGCAAACATCTTAGTGGCATAAGGAAAAAACTGCACGTCGATATAATCGGCTAAGAGGAATTCATATCCCGTACTCAAAGAGAAGAAAGTGTTCAATGGTACATTTCCGTCTTTGTTAAAAGCAATATTGGGTTTGTTAAGGTGTTTCATCGATAAACCAATCCATAAATCATCAGTATTAAAAACCATCCCTGCCCCGATATCAAAAAAACTTACTTTGTCATTTTTCAGTGCAGGATCAATAGAAGTCGAATTATTGATTCCTGTTCTAATATTAATCTGATCTTCTAAGAGTAAATTTTGAAAAGCAAAGGATTTGTATCCAAAACCAACTTCTATTGCAGGTCTAAAATCCCATTCGTCACTTACACGAACACGGTAAGCGTAATTAGCATTAAGTTGGGAGAAATTATAATTGGTAAGATTCTCTCTTTGATTTAAAAAACTAACTCCTAGACCGCTATTCATTTCGTCACTCCAAGTGTTCAAAAAAACATAATCGGTATCGATTTTCAAATTCAAATCAGGCCATTGTTCCCTATGAATTATTCCCATATAAGTGGTTTCCATGAATCCTGTAAATCCTGGATTTAAGGTTTCCGGCACTAAAAAATATTGGGTAAAAACAGGATCCTGTGCTTTAACATTAGAATAAAAGAAACACGAAATCAGGATAATAAATAATTTAATTCTCATTTGTAATTTCATTCTTTTATTTGATTAATGTAAAAGCTCCTTCTTGGGTAATGGTATGATTGTAGAATGTTTTAGCAAACAATTTAAAGTAGTAATTGCCATTTTCGGCATCTAAATCTTTTACTTTTCCATTCCACCCTTTTATGTTTTCGCCAGTTTCGCTGTAAATTAAACTTCCCCAGGTATCATAGACATGCAAGGTAACTTCGACAAAACCTAAAAATACCGGTGCAAAACTATCGTTAATTCTATCATTATTAGGTGAAAAAGCCGTCGGCATGGTTACACTATAGCCTTTTTCAATAGTAATAGTGGTAGTATAAACATATTGACAACCAAAAGGATAAGTAACTGTTTGTTTTATGGTATAAGTCCCCACTCTGGTATAAATATGTGACGGATTTTCTTCATCTGAAAAATTACCATCACCAAAATCCCAAGATATATTGGTAAAATCCCCTGTAGCTAAATTGGTAAACAAAATAGGATCAAAAATAGAATACAAATTGTAAACATCATGGCCATAAGAAGCATACGAAAAATTAGGATTCCCTAAAACGGGAGTATTAACCTTGAAAGGCAAATCTTGTTTACAACCAAAACTGTCTTCAACACTAAAAACAATCAAACCATTGTTATTGGTATTCATGATTTGATTATTACTTCCGCTAACCACACCGTCAGACCAACTCAGTTTATAAGGCGGAATTCCACCTTTTACATGACCTACAAAGGTTTGCTTGACATATTTGGTATCACAATCATAATCGGTTATGGTTTCAACGCTAGGTGTTAATTGCTCAAATCGGATAATTTTCCAGGAATTGGTAGCCTTACAACCATTGGCATCCGTAACATTTACAATATAATTATCAGGTGGTAAATTAATTAAATCTTCGGTTTTAGCACCATTAGACCAGGCATAGGTAAACGGTGGTGTTCCTCCGGTAACGATTAGATTAATTGCCCCGGTATTGGCATTCAAACAACTCAACGGATTGGATACATCAGCTCTTAACTCAATTGCCAATGGTTCTTTTATAATAAAAGTTTGCTGTATGGTACACAACTTCTTGTCGGTAATGGTTACTGAATATCTTCCGGGGCCAAGATTATTTCGTTCCGTTCCGGCAGTAGAATTATCACTCCAAACTAATTTTATTGGAGCAACACCTCCTACCAGATTCAATCGAATGTGACCGTCATTTCCTCCAAAACAAGAAATTTGTTTTACATCAGGATTTATCGAGAACACAGGAACGTTATCAATGGTAATTGGAAATTGCTTTGGGCACCCTAAAGCATCTTCAATGCTAATAATATAAGTTCCTGCCGATAAATTATTTTGTACTCTTCCCGTTCCTAAATTACTCCATTTGATAATATAAGGATCTCCACTAGCAAACGGAACTCCTCCTGTAATATCAGTAATGGTAATAGAGGCATTGGCATCATTATAACAGGCAATCTCCGTTTTAGTGTATTGCAGTTTGATTTCGCTATTTTGAGTCAAAACAACCGTTAAATTGTCCCTACAGCCTGAATTATCGGTCACTCTTAAATTATAAGTCCCCGCAGGCACATTTCGCAAATTCTTTGAGGTACTTGTAAAACTGTTAGGTCCAGTCCATAAATAAGTATAATTAAAAACTCCCGGACTAGTTTCTACAGCTCTACCTCCTGTAACATTTACATCAATTTCTCCTGTAGAATAGCCATAACAAAGAATGTTTTTTTGACTGGCCAAAGTAACAACAAGAACAGGCGGATTGATGATGGTATAAGTCTCTTCCAAAATTCCACAATTTCTGGTCTCGGTAATTTTCACATGATAAACGCCAGCAGCCAAATTTCGAATATCTTCCGATGTAGAAAAAGGATTTCCGTCTTTTGTCCAAACATAAGTATAAGGCGCTGTTCCTCCGCTTACATTCAAATTAATTTGTCCGTCATTTAAATTGTTGCAGGAAATATCATTTTTAACTCCTGAAAAACTAAATTTAGCTGGTTGATTTACCGTATATGTCGCTGAGAAAGGACAACTTCCATTATCAGTAATTCTCAGGTTATAATTTCCCGGTGCCAGATTCGAAATATCCTCAGCCGTACTTGTAAATTGATTAGGCCCTGTCCAGGAAAATTGATAGGGAGATCCTGTAGGAAATGGAATTCCACCACTCACCGTTAGATTAATCGCCCCATCATTTGCATCAAAACAACTCGAATTTCTAATTACAGGACTGGCATTTATTAAAGGATTCACTTTTACAGTAACTTTAAAATCAGGTCCAGGACAACTACCTGCTGTAGGTGAAACTGTATAGGTAACAGTTGCTGGATTAGCAGTATTATTTGTTAAACTTTGACTAATGCTAGTTGTTTGATTCGATTGTGCAAATGCACCACTTACCGCTCCTGAAGGAGAAACAACAGGAGTTGACCAAATATAAGTAGTCCCAGAAGGCACATTATCGCCTCCTCCACTTCTTGGAGTAATCGTAAAACTACTACCACTGCATATTTCAGCAGATTTAGCCGAAATGATAGGTGATAAAACTGTGTTTACTGAGAAGTTTTCCGTTTTTGAAACTGTTCCGCAACTATTGGTAACACTAAAAGTAGCCGTATAATTTCCACTGACAGAATAATTAATTGAACCCGGATCAAAAGAAGTAGAACTCGATGGCGTTCCTCCCGGAAAACTCCATGAATATGTCAGTTCCGAACTTGGAGCACAATTTTCAATTACTTTCCCCACAGGATGTATGGTTGCCGAATTACAAAAATCAGAAATAGGATCTAAAGAGATAATTGGTGGTTTCTTGACCTCAATTGTTTTTGTTATTTCACGCTCAATACCGCAGGAGTTTATTGTTCTCAATCTAAGATAATATGTTCCTGATACAGTAAAGTTAATTACCGGATCTTTTGAAGTATAGCCTGTTCCAGCAGTAAAATACCAACTTGGGGTTTTATTTTCACAATAAGGATCTGTATAATAAGTTATATCCCAATAATAGCTTTGAGCTCCACAGGCTAAACGGGTATCTGTAGTATTGGTAATCTGTGTATTAGAATTGATACAAGCTTTAACATAAGTAAAATCAGGCTGTAAAATCGGTTCCACACAAATGGTTCTTCTATATTCTACTCCAACACCACAAGGAGTTACAGCATTTAATTTTACAGTATAAGACCCCGGAGAAGTATAAACGTGGCTAGGATTTACGCTATTTGAAACAGCAGTTCCATCACCAAAATCCCAGGTGTAAACCCCTACTGTACTACAGTTATTTGTATATCCAGCCACAGTGGTATTACTGAATGATACTGCCGAATTCACACAGGCAATACTTGTCGAACTAAAACTCACAATAGGTTTATCTAAAATAATAATTGGGCCTGCCGATAAATCGGTTCTTCCACAAGAATTAGTTATGGTTAAAATAACTGTATTTCCGCTTGGACAATTGAATCGCGTAAAAGTATGCGGAATAGGAAAATTTTGTGAAGCGGCCGGATTAGCAGCATTATAATAAGTAGAACTTTCTAATTGAGTTTGGGTATAACTGGCAGAAGAACCATCACCATAATTCACCTGATATCTCGTATCGGTTGGATTCAACGCCCAGGAACCAATAGCAAAATTCATAGGAGCCAAAGGAACACAAAAATTGGTTGTATTTCCCGGAGCAATCAAAGCTCCAACGGGATTATTGGAATTCTTGACGATATACGAAATACTGTTATTACATCCACTTCCTCCAACAGCAGTAATAATCATATTGAAAGAGCCCAATCGTGCATAGGTATGTTGTTTTGGAAAACTAACATTGGTTTCTGTACTGCCATCACCCCAATCGATATTATAAGAAGTAATACAAGTGGTCGAAGCGGAACTATTACCAACATTAATCGAATAACTAAGACTCGAGTTATTATCGCCACATCTTTCAAAAACAGAACTCGAACCCGCATTTAAATTTACAAACTTTAAATCGGGTTTTTGTTGTACTGAAACCGTTTTAATAACTGAATTACTCAATCCGTTTCTATCTGTAACTGTTAGTTTAACACTGAAATTTTGAATACCACAGCCTAAAGCCGTAAAAGTATGGGTTGGATTACTATTGGTAGAACTGGTTCCATCTCCAAAATCCCAATTATAAGTATAGGGCGAATCACCACTTATAATGGGAACAAATGTTATAGGCGTATCCGAACAACTGTTGTTATTATTAAAAGTAAAATCTACAGTAGGTGCTAAAACCTCAATTCCGGTATTCGTATCCAGATTATTAGCTACTAGAGAACTGACTCCCATAACAGCAATGAATACAATAAAAAAATGCGCAATCCGAGGAATTTTTATCATAAAAACAAGCTCTATAATTTTCTGACAAAAATATATATAAATTTGAATTACAGCACATTTTTAAATTATAAATGTAAAATCAACCGTTTATTCCAAGTTCAAATTCAGCAAATCCCATCATTAACGTCGAAACTTTTCTAAATAGCAATATTTCTACTCTTCATAAAAATACCTATTTTTGCAATCTAAAAAATACTACCATGCCCAATAAAAAATACAAAATTGCTGTTATCCAACTAAATCTGAATGACATTGCCGAAAACAACCTGAAAAAATGTATCAGTTGGGTTCGTGATGCGGCGAGTCAAGGTGCAGAAGTTATTTCGTTACCTGAATTATACAGCAGTCATTATTTCTGTCAAAGTGAAGATGTAGACAATTTTGCCTTAGCAGAACCTTTATACAGCACTTCTTTTATTGCTTTTAGCGAATTAGCCAAAGAATTAGGAGTAGTTATTATTGTTCCTTTCTTCGAAAAAAGAATGGCTGGAATCTACCACAACAGTGCTTACATTATTGATACCGATGGAACTGAAGCTGGATTATACCGCAAAATGCACATTCCGGACGATCCTGCATTTTACGAAAAATTCTATTTCACACCTGGTGATTTAGGATTTAAAAACAATAGAACTCAAAAAGGAAATATTGGAACCTTAATTTGTTGGGATCAATGGTATCCGGAAGCTGCCCGTTTGACAGCTTTAAAAGGTGCTGAGGTTTTATTTTACCCAACAGCTATTGGATGGCATCCACAAGAAAAAGAGCAATACGGCGAAAACCAATATGGAGCCTGGATGAACGTGATGAAAGGACATGCCGTAGCCAATGGTATTTATGTAGCTGCTGCCAACAGAATTGGTCTAGAGCAATATTTACCGGATACTGCCGGAATTGAATTTTGGGGAGCTTCCTTTATCTGTGGTCCACAAGGAGAGATTTTAGCACAGGCTTCTCACGATAAAGAAGAAATCTTAATTGCTGAGGTGGATTTAGACTTACAGGAAAATGTTCGTCAAAACTGGCCGTTCTTCAGAGACAGAAGAATTGATGCTTTTGGAGATATTACTAAAAGAGCGATTGATTAAGTTTTTATTGACACACATATTTCTCTTTATTAAAACTATGTACCTTACGGTTAGATATAATAAAAGCTTTGTGAGTCTTCGTGTCTCCTTCGCGAATCTTTGTGGTAAAACTTTAAAGAATAAAAAATGGACTAAAGCACATTGCCTTAGTCCATTTTGTTTTAAAAGACATGTAAATAAATTTATTGTAGATTAGGCTGGAAAAACTTAACAACCCCATCCCCTTCACTACTTACCACTAACAAACTTCTTTTATTAGGACTTTTAGAAGCAGGAATAAACAATAAGCCTTCAGGAGCATCACCTGTTTTTATACTTTGCAAATATTGTGGAGCCGATGGATTAGTGATATCATAAACCATAACCGTATCAGTTCTTTCAAGACCTACAAACAGAATGTTTTTATTTCCCATTTTGGCTACCACCACAGCTTCCGGTTCTGAACCTTTGTCATCACTACGGGTATCATCATAAGTACCAAAATCATTCGAACGTTTGTCTAAATCGTTTTTACTGTCAAAAACCAGACTTCCTGTATTTCCGTTCCAAATGGTGAACGAACGTGCTCCAAAACTAATTAATTCATCTAAATCCCCATCGTTATCTGTATCACCTTCTGTTGAAACCAAATTCAAACGTCCCATTTTAGCATCTGCTTTTAAAGTGGCAGCATCAGGAAAAACAGTTGCGTCTAAGTTTAATGATTTTAAACGGGCAACATCCGCATAAGTTCCATATTCTCTGGCATCACCTTCATTGGCTGTAATAAAATAAGGAGTTCCATTTACAACATAACTTGCAATAGCATCAGGCATAAACAATCCTTTTAGTTTCCAGGGAGTAAATGAAACAACTAAGTCTTTATCGCTAACATCAATTCCGTTTTCGGCAGAATTAAAATCTTTGTAACCCAATCCGAAAATAGACGTAATTGTTTTTGTTGCCAAATCTACTTTAGCCACTCCATTGTTTTCTTGCAAAGTAACCCAGGCTGTTTTAGAATCGGCTGAGATAGTGATGTATTCCGGTTCAATATCGGCAGCAAAACTTTTAGCCGTTTTAGAAACCCTGAATCCTTTGGTTCTCAATGTAGCCAACTGACTTTCGAAAGCGGCAAAATTCAATGTTGTTACAGCATAATTATTAGTCACATCAATGATAGAAACTGTTCCATCAGGATCTACAGAATAATCTGCATTTGGTTCGCCTTCGTTAGCCGAAATAATGTATTTTCCGTCTGGCGAAAAAGTTACCATATCAGGCAAAGCAACCACGGTAATTTCTTTAATCAAACTATAATCAGAAGTTTTAAAAACCACTACTTTTCCATTTCCTTGCTTGTTGGTAGTCGACTCTAAAGCTACTGCCAATTTCCCGTCATAAACAGCCACACTATTTGAAGCACCACTGTAAACAGACAAATCAATTACAGCTAATTTTTTAGGATTAATTGGATCTGATAAATCGATTACATCAATTTGGTTGGTGGCACTATTGTTTACCGTAAAAAGTCTTTTAGTCGTTTCGTCATAGGCACTGATTTCAGCTGCAGCTAGTCCACCAACAGTGATGGTTCCTATTTCTTTGAAACTGGCAACATCTTCGTTTACTTCAATCTCTTGATTATCGCCATTTCCTTTATCATTTTCACAACTGCATAAAATAAAAAGAGCCGCTAATAATGAAATCCCAAAATTTTTCATATTTCCTATTTTTTTGTTTCGGACAAAAATAGATTTCGGATAAAGCTTTTGGATTAAGTCATTATTATGAAATCTTTAATTTCACAGGAAAAATAGTACACATAATTATTCTTAGATTAACGCATCAAAAACAATCCGAAAAATAAGGCACAAAAAAAAAGCTGTTTCAACCTTAGTCGAAACAGCTTTCTAAATTATTTATTTGTAAAAATTACTTCACTTGAAAAGTAACTCTTCTCACGATTTGACGTGCTTGTTGAGAATTTTTATTTACAGAAGCATCTTCACCATTACCTTTTACAGTTAATCTTGAAGCGTCAATTCCAGCATTGATTACAATACTTTTAACTGCTTCAGCTCTTTTTTGAGATAATTGTTGGTTATAACTTGAACTTCCTACTTCATCAGCATATCCAATGATATCTGCCTTTTTAGATGGATTATTTTTCAAGTATTTAACTAAAAAGTCAACTCCTGATAAAGATGAATTTATTGGTTTAGACGAATTAAAATCGAAATATACATTTACATATCCTCCGTTAATTAACTCTTCAACTGTACTATTAGTTACAGTAGTATTAGTATTTTGTCCATACTTTTTATCTAAATAGCTTTCTAATTCATCTGGAACTCCATTTTTATTATTATCAATAGATTGTCCTTTTGTATTAACAGCTACACCAGCAATAGAATTTGGTTCCAAATCGTATAAATCAGCTACACCATCTTTATCAGAATCGATAAGACCTGTTTCGATTAATCCAACTCTTTGCTCTAAAGCATCGTATTTGTCAGCATCTCCAACCCAGTCAGCATGTTTTTCTTTTTTACCTAAGTAAAAAGTCAAACCAACAGATGCATTAAGCGTTACTCCATCTAAAGAACCAGTATGAGCTATCCCTTTACCATCGAAGTTATAGTTTTGTCTTCCGTAAACAAGACCTGATAAATCACCAGTCAAAGCAACACTATTGCTCAATTTAATTTGTCCAGTTAAACCAAGAATTCCATGTCCCATGTAATCTTTTCCTTTAAAACCGTTATCTGCTGATAATTGAGAAACTCCAAATCCACCATGTGCTAATAATCCAATAGTATTAGTCCATGTTTCAAAGTTTAAAGCTCTACCTACATTGATAACCCCTTGTAAACTTGTTCTGATTAGTTTGCTTTCAAATGGTGCAGTATTATCACGCTCTTGAAATTTATCATATCCAAAATCAAGTTTCAAACCAAATTTAGGACTAAACATATATCTTGCTCCTAAATCAGCGTGAAAAGGATTTAGTGTAGCAGTAGAATAACCTGCTGTCATAGCTCTCAATGGTTTGTTCACACCACCATTTAATTCAATAGACCACTTATCAAACTGATCTTTTTCAAGAGTTTTTTTAGTAGGTGTTGACATATCCTGAGCACTTGCAGCAAATGATAGTAATAACAAGGATAAAGAGGCAAATTTCTTTTTCATGATTATTTATTTTTTTAATTTTTAAAATCAGGGCAAATATAAATCATATAATTCTGATAATTGTTATATTGAAGTTATATAATTCACACTTTTATTGGCATTTTTACTTACAAGACGACTAGAAAAACCAGTACTATTTTGACTATCAAAAAGTTAAAATCAAAATTTTATTATTTATACTTTCTAAAAAAAATATTATTTTTCAATTTTAAAGCCAAGCTTACTCTACTTTTTTAGCACTTTTTGAATAATTTGTCTTTGTTTTCTTAAAATTAAGGATCACTTTATCTAATAAAAAAATCATAAATACTTCCTGAAAAAACACGAAACAGCGTTCTTCTCGAAAAAACTCAATCAAACATAATACATAAATTTACCTTTTGAGTTATTTATAAAGGAAGATTTTTTGCACAAGTTTAAGCCTGAAAAAATAAATATTGTTTTCAAACCTCCATTTTTATAATCCTTGCGAATGTTTATATTTGCGGTCTTATAATTTTTAGCCATTTTTTATGACAACTACAAACAGACGTTTTCCTGCTGAATGGGAAAAACAAGAAGGAATTTTACTTTGTTTTCCACATAATGGAAACGATTGGCCAGGAAAATACGAAGCGATTCAATGGGCATTTGTGGAGTTTATTAAAAAAGTGGCTACTTATGAAAAAGTCTTTTTGGTAGTTATCGACGAAAAACTAAAAACTAAAGTAAGCGATATGCTCGAAAGAGCCCGCGTAAACTTGAATCAAATTTCATTTATCATCCAGAAAACCAATCGTAGTTGGATGCGTGACTCTGGTTCTATTGTAGTTTATAAGGACGGTAAAAGAGAAGCTTTAAACTTCAACTTCAACGGTTGGGCGAAATATAAAAATTACCAACTGGACAAACACGTTCCTGCCAAAGTTTCTGATTTCTTAAAAATGCCTTTAACTCAGGTTATTTATAAAGGTAAACCAGTAATTGTAGAAGGTGGTGCCATTGATGTAAACGGTCGTGGTACTTTATTAACATCCGAAGAATGCCTGATGCACCCAAGTATTCAAGTGCGTAATGCTGGTTTTACTAAAGAAGATTACGAAGCCGTTTTTAAAGAATATTTAGGTGTAACCAATGTAATTTGGCTAGGTGACGGAATTGAAGGCGACGATACTCACGGTCACATTGATGATTTGGCGAGATTTGTAAACGAAGACACTATTGTGACCATCGTTGAAACCGACCCTAACGACGCCAATTACAAACCTTTACAAGACAATTTAAAACGTTTGCAAAATGCTAAACTGGAAGACGGAAAATCGCCTGTAATTGTGACTTTACCGATGCCAAAACGTCTGGATTTTGAAGACTTAAGATTACCTGCGAGTTATGCCAATTTCCTGATTTTAAATAACTGTGTTTTAGTTCCAACTTTTAACGATGTAAACGACAGAAAAGCATTGAATATCCTGGCGGAATGTTTCCCGGACAGAGAAATTATTGGTATTAGTGCTATAGATTTGATTTGGGGATTCGGGACTTTGCACTGCTTAAGCCAGCAAATTCCTGCCTGATTTTTATAATCAAAAGATTTTAATCTCATCGATATTTACAATCAGCCAGAATCTTCTAAATCTGCGTAAAAATATATAAGCACGCAGATTTAGCAGATTCTAGCTAATATTAAAAAAATACTTTGCGAAACTTTTCGTTAAAAACTAGACCACGGATATATAAAACAGATTCACACTGATTTTTTTAATTCTTCGCGAAGCTTCGCGTAAAACTTTGCGAAACTTTGTGGTAAAAAAATCTGCGCTTCGGTTAAACTATAAAGTTCTTATAAAGCATCGCACAAAGAATTCCCAATCCAAAACTCAATAAAGTTCCTATCAAAATATATTCGGTCAATCGAACATCTTTGGATTCTTTCAAATCACCAAACCTGAAAATAGATTTTGCAGCTAATAAAAAACCGATTCCTTCCCAAAAATTAATCAACACAAAAAAGAAAATAAACAAACGCTCTAAAATCCCAATGTATTTCCCGGCATTATTGGTATTATCCGTTTTTATAATTTGTTCACTCCATTTTGACAACAGCACTTTTAAAATGATTGCACTCACATAAGTCACCAAAACCAAAGCGGTAATCAAAGCTAGATTTTGCTGTGAATACAAATTTGAAATAGGTATTTGGTATGGGAAATAACAATAAACCACTGCCGCAATCACCGTCAAATGCATCAACTGATCGGCAAAAAACCAGAATTTTGCAGTTTTCTTTTTTTCAAAATACAATTTGGCACAATCAATCCCAAGATGACTCAAAGCAATGAAAAGAATCCCCGGTAAATAATAGCTATTGAATTGTGTTGTAATCAACAACAGCAATAAATGCACACCTACATGATAATACAAATACTTCGATTTAATTTTTTTCTTCTTTTTGTCTTTCACCCAGGCGGTAGGCTGTAACAAAAAATCGCCTATTAAATGCGCTAAAAGCAAACTTAAAAAAAATGCTACCATTGTTTTTTGATTTCTTGTTTATAAAATGCAATCATATTTTTCAATTCTTCATAACCCGCTCTTTTTAGCGAAGCACTTATCGAACTTTGGCTTTTTCTATTCAACACTGTAGCCAATTGATTTTGATTAATCTCCGGATTTTCAAATGCTTTTTTAATAACCTCCGCAGAAGTACTCGTCCAGTTATCAGCAACCATAAGCATAAAAGAAAGAATAACTTCAAAAGTTGAATTAAATTCAGCCCAAGGCGTTTGTATGCCTAATGTCTGTTTTTTCAATCTTTCAAAACATTCTCCTGAATTGATAAAAGCAGCACCATTGGATTCCGTTATTTTATCGGCATTATAATCAATATTCCCCACACCTATTGCCATGCGCACATCGAGCTCTTTGTGCTGTTTGATAGTAGCTTTAATCAACAATGCTATTTCGAGTGCATCTTCAGCAGGAACAAGCAACTGAAAACTGTCTCCTCGATAGATTTCCCAATCTTTAGGCTCATTACCATAGCTATTTAAAACCGCCTTTATATCAGCCAACCATAATACCGAAGGCACTTTTCTGGAACGCATAATATCAGCTGTAATTACTGCTTTCATAAATTTGAATTTTAATGCAAGATACAAAAATTATCGTCAAATTAAGCGATAATAACGATTATCGTCAAATTAAGCGATAATTAAAAATATCGCCAAATAAAACGATAATAAAATCAAAATTTACATTTTCAAAATCCCCTATTATAAACTATCTTCGTTTTTAAATTGAAAATCCGTAAATGTCTTCCAATAATCTCCTACTTACTCCTATCGAATACTTAAAAGGTGTTGGTCCCAGCAGGGGCGAATTACTGCGTAAGGAATTGGGAATTCATAAATATGCCGATTTACTCAATTTTTACCCCAACCGCTACATGGATCGCACGCGGTATTACAAAATCAACGAGTTACAAAACAACGTTGCTGAGGTCCAGATTATCGGGAAGATTATCAATATAAAAACCGTAGAATTTGCCAAAGGCAGAAAACGTCTTGTAGCAACTTTTATAGATGATACAGGGCAAATGGAATTGGTATGGTTTCAAGGACACAAATGGATTAGGGAATCCTTGAAACTAAATCAAATCATAGTAATTTTTGGAAAATGTACTTCGTTTAACGGAATGTACAACATGGCGCATCCCGAAATCGAATTGTGGAGCGAGCACGAACAAAGTTTGCGTTCGGCTATGCAACCCGTTTATCCTTCGACCGAAACCCTGACTAACCGGGGAATTTCAAACAGGGTAATAAACAAAATGATGCAACAATTATTTTTGGAAACACAAGCCTTGTTTACAGAAACTTTGCCTGATTACTTAACGCAAGAGTTGAAATTGATTCCGAAGAATGCCGCCTTATTCAATATCCATTTTCCTAAAAGTGCCGATGCCTTGGCGAAAGCCCAATTTCGATTAAAATTTGAAGAATTGTTTTTCATCCAAATCCAACTGATTATGAAAAACCTGATTCAGAAACACAAAATAAAAGGACATCCATTTACCAAAGTAGGCGATTTTTTTAATGAATTTTATCAAAATCACCTGCCTTTTGAGCTGACTAATGCGCAAAAAAGAGTGATTAAAGAAATCCGAACCGATATGGGAACCAATGCCCAGATGAATCGTTTATTACAAGGTGACGTAGGTTCCGGAAAAACCATTGTGGCTTTTATGAGTATGTTGCTGGCAATGGATAACGGTTTTCAGGCTTGCTTGATGGCGCCAACAGAAATCCTGGCAAATCAGCATTTTATTGGGCTTTCAGAATTATCTAAAAAACTGAATTTAAATATAAAAATACTCACTGGTTCAACTAAAACTTCAGATAGAAAAATCATCCATGAAGAACTGGAAAATGGTAGTTTACAAATCCTTATTGGCACACACGCTCTGCTGGAAGACAAAGTAAAATTCCATAGTTTGGGTTTAGCCATTATTGACGAACAACACCGTTTTGGAGTAGAACAACGTTCCCGATTGTGGAAAAAAAACGATATTCCGCCACACATTTTGGTGATGACCGCCACTCCTATTCCGCGAACTTTGGCCATGAGCTTGTATGGCGATTTAGATATTTCGGTTATTGACGAATTGCCTCCGGGTCGAAAACCCATTCAAACCGTGCATCGTTATGACAGCAACCGCTTGAAAATTTGGAAATTTCTTAGAGACGAAATTGCTTTAGGCCGCCAAATCTATATTGTGTATCCCCTGATTCAGGAATCAGAAAAAATGGATTACAAAGATTTGATGGACGGTTACGAAAGTATTTCCAGAGATTTTCCGTTGCCTGATTACGCCGTTTCCATTGTGCATGGCAAGATGAAACCTGCCGATAAAGATGCCGAAATGAAACGCTTTTCCGAAGGAAAAACCAATATTATGGTGGCTACAACTGTAATTGAAGTAGGCGTAAATGTTCCCAATGCCTCGGTGATGATTATTGAAAGTGCGGAACGTTTTGGCCTTTCGCAACTACACCAATTACGGGGTCGTGTAGGCCGTGGAGCTGAACAAAGTTATTGCATCCTGATTACCAGCCATAAACTGAGTTCTGACAGCAAAACCCGAATGGAAACGATGGTTCGTACAAACGATGGTTTTGAAATTGCCGAAGTCGATTTGAAATTACGCGGTCCCGGAAACCTGATGGGAACCCAACAAAGTGGTGTATTAAACCTTCAAATTGCCGATATCGTGAAAGACAGGGAAATATTATCTCTGGCCAGAGCACATGCTTTGAAAATCCTTTCAGACGATGCTCCTCTACAAAAACCGGAGCATAGCATTTTAAGAGCGGTATATATGGAATTAACCAAGAAAAAAAATATCTGGAACTACATTAGCTAAAAACCTCTTTTAAAAGCAATTAGTTTCAACAAAAAATATTGTCTTTCATTTTTTTGTTATATATTTCTTAAAGAAATAAACCTTTCTGTAAAAATTTCGTCAAAGCTAAGCACAGCAAGGAAAATTATAATTTTAAATTGCCTTAAATTTTAATACTTGTATACACAAGAATTAAACAAAATCAATTTTGTAAATATTAAAAACCCATTTCTAAAAATAAATTATCCTTTTTAAATTCTTTTCACCCTCATATTATGAAAATAAAAAACTTAGTTTACGCTTTAATCATCATCGGATTTGGTTCGTTTATTACTTATAGAATCATTGAAAACAAAGACGATTCGGAAAATTCTAAAGACAAATCAGATAAAAAGAAACCAATTAAAGTCAACGGAATTGTAGTACAATACCAAAATTTTGATAACAATCTTTCTTTATCAGGTTCTATCGAAGCCAATGAACAAGTCGAAATCCGTTCGGAAGTTTCAGGAATCGTAGAAAGCATCAACTTTAAAGAAGGTAGCAATGTAACCAAAGGACAATTACTATTTAAAGTAAATGATTCGGAATTAAGAGCACAACTAAGTCAAGCCAACACCAAAGAAAGTTTAGCCGCTGAAAATGAAAGAAGAGCTAAACTTTTACTGCAAAAAGAAGCCATCAGCCAGGAAGAATACGATATTGCCAGAGCCGAACACGCTTCGACTAAAGCACAAAGCCAATTAATTAAAGCTCAAATAGCCAAAACTTCGGTAAGAGCTCCATTTTCCGGAAGAATTGGTTTGCGTTCTATTTCTGTTGGAACCTATATCACTCCTGCTATTTTAGTTAGTAATTTGGTAAACCTTGGTAATCTAAAAATCACCTTTTCAATTCCTGAAAAGTATGCAACCCAAATAAAAAACAATACCGAATTGAGCTTTTCGGTAAGTGGTTCTAAAGAAAAATACAAAGCAAAAATATACGCCATAGAACCTTCAGTGGCAGTAGCAACACGCACCCTGCAAGTTCGTGCCATTGCCGAAAACAAAGACGGAAAATTATTAGCAGGAACTTTTGCCGATGTCGAATTGCCTTTGGCTATTATCAATGATGCCATTATAGTACCAACTCAGGCTGTTGTTCCTGTTCAAAACGGAAAAAAAGTATTTATTTCTGATTTTGGAAAAGCCAAGGAAGTCATGGTTGAAACAGCCACCCGTACTGATGCTTCCCTTTTAATACTATCAGGCTTGAAAGCCGGAGATACTGTTATTACCAGTGGTGTAATGGCTTTAAAAGATGAAGCTCCAGTGAAAGTGAAAGTGAAGTAAAGTTGTGCGTTATGAGTTGTGCGTTGTCTGTAACAAATACACTTCCATCCTCTAACTCCTAACCTCAAACTTCTTGCTTCTAACCCATAACTCATAACTCACAACCCAATTAAAATGAGTCTATCCACCTTAAGTATCAAAAGACCAGTATTGACCATAGTCATGAATCTGGCAATTATCATATTCGGAATCATCGGATATACCTATTTAGGAGTTCGGGAATTTCCATCTATCGATCCCGCCCAGGTTTCAATCAGAACCAATTATACCGGTGCCAATGCCGATATTATTGAATCCCAAATTACTGAACCTTTGGAAAAAGCCATCAACTCCATAGATGGGATTAGAAATATCAGCTCTTCCAGTAATCAAGGGAGCAGCATTATTACAGTAGAGTTTAATTTAAATAAAAATCTGGAAGAAGCCGCTAATGATGTTCGTGATAAAGTATCTCAAGCACTAAGATCACTACCGCAAGATATTGATGCTCCTCCTGTAGTTACTAAAGCTGATGCCGATAGCGATGCCATTATTTCGATGACGGTTCAAAGTGATTCGAGAACCCAACTCGAATTGAGTGACTATGCCGAAAATGTGATTTCGCAAAGACTGGAAACCATTCCCGGTGTAAGTGGCGTACAAATTTGGGGACAAAAACGCTACGCGATGCGTTTGTGGATTGATCCTGTAAAACTGGCTTCTTATGGATGTACGGTTGCAGAAGTTAAAACAGCCTTAGAAAAACAGAATGTCGAATTGCCTTCGGGAAAATTAACTGGAAAAAATACTGAACTTACGGTAAAAACAGTTGGAAACTTATCCACAGCCGAAGAATTCAATAATATCATTATCCGTTCGGATGGTGAAAAAAATATACGTTTAAGCGATATTGGTTATGCCACTTTGGATGCCGAAAACATAGAAACTAAACTTACACAATCAGGTCTTCCACTGATAGGACTTGCTGTTATTCCTCGTCCGGGAGCTAATTATCTGGATATTTCTAAAGAATTTTACAAACAATTCACCGCTTTAAAGAAAGACTTACCTAAAGATATCCATTTAAACATTGCCTTAGACAACACCATTTTTGTCAAGAAATCGGTACTTGAAGTTGCTGAAACTTTAGGAATTTCTATTTTATTGGTAATCTTAATTATTTATCTGTTTTTTAGGGATTGGGCGATTGCTTTCCGACCATTAATTGACATCCCCGTTTCTTTGATTGCTACCTTTTTTATCATGTATCTCTTTGGTTTTTCGATAAACGTGTTAACTCTTTTGGCAATTGTACTGGCAACAGGATTAGTGGTTGATGACGGAATTGTAGTTACCGAAAACATATTCAAGAAAGTCGAAGAAGGAATGAGTCCTATAGAAGCCGCCATCAAGGGTTCTAACGAAATATTCTTTGCCGTAATTTCTATTTCTATCACCCTGGCAGCGGTATTTTTACCTGTAATTTTCCTGGAAGGATTTGTAGGTCGCTTGTTTAGGGAATTTGGAGTTGTTATTGGTGCTGCGGTATTAATTTCGGCCTTTGTATCACTTACGCTTACACCAATGTTGAATGCCTATTTAATGAAAGGAGGCGAGCAAAAGAAATCTAAATTTTACGAGTTAACCGAACCGTATTTTGAAAAACTAAACAAAGGATATGCTGATGCCCTGGAGCGTTTTATGGTAAAAAAATGGATTAGTTTCCCTATTTTGATAACTTGTTTCGGACTCATATTTACATTCTATAATTTATTAAAAAAAGAAACGGCTCCTTATGACGACCGAAGCTCTATCATGATTAGAATGACTACTCCTGAAGGCTCCAGCTTTGAGTACATGGACCGATTCATGCAGGAAATTTCAAAATTAGTCGATGATTCTATTCCGGAGAAAAAAGTAGCCTTAACCCTTATTGCGCCTAATTCGGCTGCATCAGCAGTAAACAGTGGTTTTATCCGACTTTCATTAAAAGAGGCCGAAGATCGAAAAGTATCGCAACATGATATTGCCGATAAATTAGGTAAATGGACAAAACAATATCCTGATGCTAAAATTTCGGTTACTGAACAGCCTACAATTGCTGTAAACAGACGTGCCGGATTGCCTATTCAATACATTATTCAAAATCAAAATTTTGATAAATTAAGAGCTAAAATTCCTCAGTTTATGGAAGCTGTTGCTGACAATCCAACTTTTTCTATGAGTGATGTAAATTTAAAATTCAACAAACCCGAAATCAATGTTTCCATAGATCGTGAAAAAGCCGAGAGTCTGGGAGTTTCGGTAATTGATATTGCTCAAACCTTACAACTTTCGTTAAGCGGACAGCGTTTTGGTTATTTTATGAAACAAGGAAAACAATATCAGGTTATTGGACAATTTGATCAAAAAGACCGTTCCAAACCATTGGATTTAACCTCAATGTATGTCAAAAACGACAAAGGAGAATTAATTCAAATGGATAATATTGTTCATGTAGATGAGCAAAGTAATCCTCCTCAATTGTACCACAACAACCGTTTCATGTCAGCCACAGTTGCTGCAAACCTGGCTCCGGGCAAAAGTATAAGCGACGGAATTGAAGCCATGAATGAAATAAAAGCTAAAGTTCTTGATGATACTTTCACTACAGATTTAGGGGGAGAATCCCGTGATTTTGTTGAAAGTAGCTCCAATACTGCTTTTGCTTTTGGACTGGCTTTGTTGTTGATATTCTTGATTTTATCAGCTCAATTTGAAAGTTTCATCGACCCTTTTATTATAATTTTAACGGTTCCAATGGCGGTTGCAGGGGCTTTATTTTCTCTTTGGTTATTTGACCAAACCTGGAATATTTTTAGCCAAATTGGGACTGTAATGCTTATTGGACTGGTAACTAAAAATGGTATTTTAATTGTGGAATTTGCCAATCAGCTCAGAGAACAGGGAAAATCAAAAATTGACGCGATTATGGAAGCTTCCGAAGCGCGATTGCGCCCTATTTTAATGACCAGTTTAGCCATTTCGTTAGGAGCATTGCCTATTGCCTTATCATTAGGTGCTGCTGCTACTAGTAGAATTGGTATGGGAGTGGTTATCGTAGGAGGAACTATTTTCTCTTTAATTCTGACTTTATTTGTCATTCCTGCTCTTTACTTTATGTGGTCAAGAGCCAAAAAACATTATCCGGAATTTGAACATATTGAAGAATACGAAAATCAAAGTAAATCATAGATTTTAATTTAATAAAACTGACAGCTTTAAAGCTATTAGTTTCAAAAAATAATTCGTAGACAACATTTATCCTATGAAAACTAAAAATATATTAAAAAGTCTCATTTTATTCTTGATTTGCATTGCAAAAACAAATGCTCAGGAAGTCCTGACTATTGAAGATGCCCTGAAAATTGCATTGGAAAATAATTATGAAATTAAGATTGCATCCAATAATTTAAAAGTAAACGAAACCAATAATACGATTGGAAATGCAGGAATGCTGCCTAAACTAACTGCAACTATAGTTGACAATAATAATATTCAAAATTTATCTCAAACTCGTTCGGACGGTACGGTTAACAGCGTGAACAACGGAAAAAGCAATAGTTTGACTTATGGTGTAGGCTTAGACTGGACCATTTTTGACGGCATGAAAATGTTTGCTAAAAGAGACCAACTGGAAGAACTTCAAAAATTAGGAGAATCTACTTTAAGACTGAATGTTTTAACTAAAATTGGTGATGTTTATGCCACTTATTATGACCTGGTACAACAGCAGCAACAATTAAAAGCCCTGGATTCTACACTTATTATTTCGAATCAAAGGCTAACATTGGCACAAAACCGATTTAACATTGGGAAAGCTTCTAAACTGGAGGTTTTAAATGCTCAGGTAGATTTAAACACCGATAAAGTGACTTTGTTGAAACAAAAAGAATTATACAACAATACTAAAATTTTGTTGAACCAAATTCTGGCCAGAGAGGCTAAAATTGATTTCAAAGTAATGGATTTTATTCGGGTAGATGCCGGTTTAAAATTAGATGTATTGAGTGATTTGGCACAAAAGCAAAATCCACAGTTAGAAGCCCAAATTATCAATAAAAGAGTCGCCGAATTACAATTAAAACAAGTAAAAGCAACTCGATATCCAACATTAAAAGTAAATACAGGTTATAATTTTTCTGAAAATGAGTCCAGTTTAGGATTTACTACCCAGTCTTCGGCAAGAGGATTGAATTATGGATTCAGTGCTTCGTTAAATCTATTTGATGGTATGGCACAACATCGGAACGAAAAAATTGCACATTTAGCCATTGAAAATGCCGAAATACAAATTAAACAACAAAGTCAGGCACTGGAAACTCAATTAGCGACTGCCTTCCAAACCTATTTAACTAATTTGGAATTGATTTCATTAGAAGAAAAGAACGAAGCAATTGCCAAAAAAAATCTGGAAATCACCCTGGATAAATTCCGTATTGGGACCATTACGACTTTAGAATTCAGAACTGCCCAATTAAATTATATCAACGCAACAGTACGTTACAGCAATGCCCAGTATCAAGCCAAATTATCTGAAATTGCCTTAAAAGAATTGGCCGGAAAACTGGATTATTAATTCAATAATTATCACACTGAGCTTGTCGAAGTGTTTATTTTTCTAAATATTCGACAGGCTACTGATGACGCTTTTATTAAGTAAAAATTAATTAATTTTCTTTTTTCTTGATTAAAAAGAAACAAAAAAATCAAGTCTACACTTCCTCTTAACTCAAATTAGTTTTTGAATACAAAAAAAATAAAAATCTTACAATATTTTTTTTTTATTAACGGTAAACAGCTATAATTTTTCAAAATTAAAGTTCCAATCCAACTCTTTTTTATACCACAATTGTCCTGCAGAAACTTCAAGCGGACAATCAAAGTTATTGGTATAAAGTGCTCCTGTTCCCAGTCCCTGAGGCATTACATTATGTTGTAAAAAAGTCCATTGAGCGATTGCATTTAAGCCAATATTACTCTCTAAAGCCGAGGTAATCCACCAACCAATTTGGTATTTTTCGGCTAATAAAATCCACTCTTGTGTCCCTCGAAAACCACCTATGAAACTCGGTTTTAAAATGATATATTGAGGCTTGATTTTTTGTAGTAATTCCTCTTTTTCAGCCAATGAAAACACACCTATTAACTCTTCATCCAAGGCAATGGAAAAAGGAGTCGTTTTACACAGCCCTGTCATCATGTCAGTATTATTTTTTTGAATAGGCTGCTCAATACTATGTAATTCAAATTCAGACAATTGATTTAATTTACTTAAAGCTTCATTTAAGGCAAAAGCACCATTAGCATCCACACGAATTTCTACTTGTTCAGGGGTGAAATGTTCCCGAATAAAGCGCAATAATTCTAATTCTTTTTCGAAATCTATAGCGCCAATTTTGAGTTTTACACAACGAAAACCTTGCGCCAGTTTTTCTTCTATTTGCTGCTTCATAAAAGCTGCTTCACCCATCCAAATCAAACCGTTAATTTCAATCGATTTTTCGCCTTCAGTAAACTCAGAAGGAAAGAGTAAAAAAGGTGTTTCACTCGCTAAGGATTGAAAAGCCATTTCGACTCCAAACTGTATCGAAGGAAACTCCATTAAAACCTCCCAAAGTGCATCTTTACCCAAATGAATATTAGTGCAAGTCCATTGCAATTTGGCTTCATAATCAGGTCGGTCATCAGCGCTTAAACCTCTTAGGATTCCACACTCTCCTATTCCCTTTTTTCCGTCCTTTTCCAGAACAAGAAACCAAGTTTCCTTTTCGGTCATCACACCACGGGAAGTTCCTGATGGTCGTTTGAAATTAAGAATGTATTTATGATAGGTTGCTTTCATTGTTTTTAACCACAAAGGGCATTTTACCGCAAAGATTCACTAAGGTTTCGCTAAGATTTTTGAAAAGTTCTCGACTTCGCTCGAACTGACAAACTTATTTCAAAAATCAACTCTTTTCTCTTTATTCTATTTTCTTTTCTCTAATTCAACAACTTCAAAACCCTTTCAAAATCCTGATTTTGAATTCCAGATTTTGTAAAAGTTTGATAATCGTCTTTAATTTTTTGAGTCCAGCTTACACTATCAGTAACATTTTGATTTTGGTATTCTTTATAGATTGTTTTTGCTTTCGAATATTCGCCATTCAATAAATAAGCGTGTGCCAAATTCAATTTGACTAACAACTCTGTATCATCCAGTTTTTCGCCTTCTTTCAAGGACTTAATGGCTTTTCCAAATTGTTTAGTCAAAAGATAAGAATAGCCCAAATTACTATAATCTAAAGCAGTTGCTTTTTGTTGATTGACAATTTCGTTGTAGTTTTTTATTGCAGTACCATAATCACCTTTTTTGATATTATTCGAAGCTTTTGTCCTCAAATCATTAAAAACAGTTTTTGCAATTCCGGTTTCTTCAAAACAACTCGCCCCAAAATCCTTACAAGCCTTGGTTTGCTCCATAGGCAGAAGTTTTTGGAATTCCTGGAAAGTATATTGTTTTTGGATTTTATCGCCAATACAAACGCAGAAATCGTCCGAATTCGCCATTTTTCTGGCTAAAGCCGAAGTTTTGCATTGACTGATGATGTTTTTTCGGTTTTCCAGCGTCCAGCCTCTACTTAATTTTGCATCCACCCAAGGCACGACTTCGAGAACGATTTTCTGTTTCATAATCCAATTGGAACTCTCGAAACCAAAATACAATTTACTCGTATTCGATTTAATGCAAGTAGATTTATCGATAGAAAGACGCTTGGCATCTTTGCTCACGGGAGTGTTTTGAACCAAACAAGCATTAGCAGTTTCTCCCTTTGAACTATAGGCATCAGCTAATTCTTTAGTCGAAAAAATAACGTATTTGCATTTGTCGTCTCCCGAAATTTTGGACAATAAAAAAACCGCTCCTGCCGAACCCTGACTTATTCCTGTAGGATCCGGAATCGATTTCAAAACCGAAACCAAACTGCTTGCCATTTGTTGGTTATCATCCAAAAGGGTAATTCTATAAATCAATTCGGTTGTTCCTGCCGGAAAATCATCGGTTTCTATAATTATCCTATCTCTTGCCGAAACAACAATTTCTTTAGAAGTAGCTCTTTCTTTGTCCCAATAACCTGATTTTTGAGCAAAAACGGACTGGTAAAAAATGCTAATGAATAGCAGTGTAATTATTTTTTTCACGGATGTGTTTATGTTAACGATACGAAACTAGCCCTGATAGCAACGGAAATCCTTGACTGCCGGTGTTCGGCAGGCAAGATTGCAGCGGATAGCAGGTCCCGATAGCTATCGGGATAGCTTCTAAAAAATTTACAATTCGATGCTGTCTCCTATTTCAAGCAACATTAAGTCTTTTCCTTTGTCGAAAAACTTTTGAATAGCTTCTTTATGGTCGATTTTAATATAACCAAAAGTATCGTAATGATAGCCTAAAATTTTATCGCATTCCACAAAATCAGAAGCCAGAATTGCATCTTCTACATCCATAGTGAAATTATCGCCAATTGGAAAAATCGCTAAATCTAATTTGGTTCGCATCGGAATCAACTTCATATCCATTGTTAAAGCGGTATCGCCAGCGATATAGATATTTTTATGCTCGCCTTCAATAACAAAACCACCCGGATTTCCTCCGTTTGAACCATCAGGAAACGAACTCGAATGAATAGCATTTACATATTTTACTTTTCCAAAATCAAAATTCCAGCTTCCGCCGTGATTCATGGGATGCGCCTGAAAACCTTTGGCAGCATAATACCCCGCAATTTCAGCATTAGAAACAATAACTGCACCGGTGCGTTTTGCAATTGCTTCAACGTCCAGAATATGATCTCCATGTGCATGGGTTAGCAAAATATAATCGGCTTTTAAATCTTCGATAGCGATATGTTCAGCCAATGGATTTGCCGAAATAAAAGGATCCACAACAATGTGTTTTCCTCCTACTTTAATTCCTAAAGCCGCATGTCCGTAATAAGTTATTTTCATTTTTATTATGTTTTAATATTAGCACGCAGATTTAGCCGATTTATGCAGATTTTAAAAAATTCATTATTTCTTATTAAAGATAAATAAGATTGTTACAATGAATGAATTTAACTGTAAACCATAAACTAAAAACTGCAAACCAAGAATTTATCTTCCGCCTAAAAAGGCATTAACAATTATATCTGAAAAAAAGTAAATCATACATAAAGACAATAAAACCGAAAGCGCAACAGTGCTTAAGGCTAACTTTTTCAACTCTGGATCTAATGCTTTAGGTTCTTTGTTTTTATATACTGTAATTAAGTGTTTTGTTAAAGGAATATAAACCAATAAAAACAAGTATTGATCAAATTTGAATTCGCTTATAATAGCAAATACCAAGGTCAAAACCATCGCTCCAACAATTAAAAAGTAGTGGTATTTTTTAGCTTTTGCTCCACCTATTTTTACAACAATCGTATTTTTTCCTGATTTTTTATCCGAAGCTTCGTCACGCATATTGTTCAAATTCAAAACCCCTACACTTAAAAAACCAATAGCCATAGCCGGTAAAATAAGTTCGAAATCAAGTTGCTTTGAATATAAAAAGTTCACACCTAAAGTACTTACCAATCCGAAAAAGACAAAGACAAACAAATCGCCATAACCACGGTAACCGTAAGCGGTATTTCCAACGGTATATCTAATTGCAGATAAAATTGCCAAAATCCCTAAAACAAGATAGAATAGCGAATAGAATAAATTAGTATCTCTAAAAGCATAATAAATCAATGCCATTGCCGAAAGCAAGGTCAAAAAAGAAGTGATAATAATAGCACGCTTCATAGCAGCAGGCGTAATCACACCACTCTGAATGGCACGTTTAGGCCCTATTCGGTCTTCATTATCGGTTCCTTTCATTCCATCACCATAATCATTGGCAAAATTAGAAAGGATTTGCAATCCTAATGTGGTTAGAATGGCAAAGCCAAAAAGTCTCCAGTTAAAAACTTCGGTAGGCGTTAATATCTCATCCGTAGGATGCGCCAGAGCATACATGCTTCCTACAATAATTCCTGATACAGACAAAGGTAAGGTGCGCAATCTTGCGGCTTCAATCCAGTGTTTCATTATAATTTTATTGTTTATGGTTTGCGGTTTTTAGTTTCTGGTTCTAACTGAATACTAAAAACTGAATACTGCTTACTAAATTATGGCAACCATTTCTTTTCAAAATTAGGTTTTCTTTTTTCAAGGAATGCATTTCTACCTTCCTTAGCCTCTTCGGTCATATACGCTAATCTGGTAGCTTCACCGGCAAAAACCTGTTGACCAACCATACCGTCATCAGTAAGATTCATCGCGAATTTCAGCATTTTGATTGATGTTGGCGACTTAGCTAAAATTTCCTGTGCCCATTCGTAAGCCGTAGCTTCTAATTCGTCATGCGGAATTACAGCATTTACCATTCCCATTTCAAACGCTTCCTGAGCCGAATAATTACGTCCTAAAAAGAAAATTTCGCGTGCTTTTTTCTGTCCCACCATTTTAGCCAGATAAGCCGAACCGTAACCTCCGTCAAAACTGGTTACATCAGCATCTGTTTGTTTAAAAATAGCGTGTTCTTTACTTGCCAAAGTCATATCGCAAACTACGTGCAAACTATGTCCGCCGCCCACAGCCCAACCAGGAACTACTGCAATAACCACTTTTGGCATAAAACGGATTAAACGTTGTACTTCAAGAATATTCAATCTATGATATCCATCATCACCTACATATCCTTGATGACCGCGTGCATTTTGATCGCCACCGCTGCAAAAAGAGTAAATTCCATCCTTAGTTGATGGCCCTTCTGCCGATAACAAAACGACACCTATAGAAGTATCCTCTTGCGCATCATAAAAAGCGTCGTATAATTCAGAAGTTGTTTTAGGTCTAAAAGCATTTCGAACATTAGGTCTGTTAAATGCTATTCTGGCAACACCGTTGCATTTTTTATAAGTGATATCTTCGTATTCTTTTGCTGTGATCCAATCCATCCTAAGGGGTTTAAATTATTTTAGCGTAAAATTAAATCATTTTTTACACTTTATCTATGCTATCCTTTATTTAGCCTCAAAAAGAATCGTTAACTCAATAACAAAATCCATCCAATAAAGTATTAGCCTACAAATTACAATTTTAAAATAAGTATTTTATTACTTTATTTTCTTATATTTACAGTAATTCCTAACATACAAAAACACTCTTTGATTATGGAAATATGGAATAAATACACTTCAAGAATCAGGCAAAACATCTTAGTTTCTTCCGGAGAAAATAAAGATTTAAAGTATTGGCGTGATGATATGTTTTCGAATACCATAATATACATCATCCCATTAAGTCTCATCGCTTTGATTCCTTCTCTAATTTGGGCCTTCGAATCAGAATACTTCATTATGTTTTTTGTTGACATCTTATCAGTTTCATTAGCTATGTTCACGGGATTAAAAAAAGGAATTAAAATAAAGAAACGCAAACTATTGTTTATAGGCATGGTATATACTTTAAGCTCCTTCCTTATTTATTTTGTGGGTCTAAACAGCACCCTGTATCTACTTGCAGCTTGTTTTTTAGCAACATTTATATATACTTTTAAAAACCAATATGCTCCTGCTCTGTTTAACGTATATATTTCGATTTTTTACATTTCCCTGTATTATCTCGACTTAACTCCCACACACAATATCGATTTTAAATCAAGTGAACTTTTTGCCGTTTTTTCAAATCTTATTTTCCTGAGTTTTTTAATTTGTTCCTTAGTTCCAAAATTATTCAATGGTCTTGACGAAAGTTTTAAAAACAATATCAAACACACCAAAAAAATAGAAAAACAAAATGAGGTTTTAAAAGAAATTACCTGGATTCAATCTCATGTGGTAAGAACTCCATTATCTCGTCTAATGGCTATAACTAATCTTTTAAAAGAAAACGACAATACCGAAGAAGAAAAAACATTTTTAATAGACAATATTATCGTATCAAGTAACGAATTAGACGAAGTGATTAAAGAAATTGTCACCAAATCAGAAAGCATACGTTCTACTGAAAACTAATTATAGGAAATGTCTAATAGTTCTTTTAAACGACTCCTTTTTTCAATTTTGACTTAAATTGAGTTTACAGTAATCCTTCTCCCGTTAATCCTTTAAAAGTGTTAAAATTTGTCGAATAAAGACTTTTTTTTGAAAGCTGAAACATTTTTTTTATTAATTTTAGACATAGTTAGTTCAGGAATTGGTTAAATATTTACAATACAAGCTAACTCAGGAGTCGCTCACTGATTTATTAACCTAAAAAAAGATTATTGAAACAAACAACAAGCTTTATCACTCTTTTTTGTACGTTACTAAATTTAAACTTCGGAAGAAAAGAGCCCAAGAGGGAGACACTAAATTTTATTAGAATTTACTCAAAGTAGCACCAACGGTAAACATTTGGATTACTATACGAGATGAAACAATCATCAAAAAGAATGCGTAAAATCCAAAGAAGCTATTCCAACCAAAGGTTCTTATTGCAAAATGGGATTCCAAATAGCATTTAGAGGTAAAAAAAGATAAAGAAAAGAAACGTTAACGAGAAACCTATAATTAGGATTTCCAATTGTCAAATATATTATAGCTTGTCCAAAAATAAGAAAGAGCTATAAAAAGAGAAAGACTAACCGCAAGGATTAGTCTTTCTTTTTTTTATTCATTCACGAGATAAATTCCGTCTTCCTTAATTTCAATCAGTTTTTCTTTATACAAAGCACCAATGGCTTTCTTAAAAGTCTTTTTACTCATCTTAAGTACCGTTTTGATATCTTCGGGATGCGAATTATCGTTTAACCTTAAAAATCCCCGGCTCGCTCTTAATTCGTTCAAAATTTTCTCAGCATTAGGTTCAATGCTTTCGTAACCTTGTTTTTGTAACGAAACATCTATTTTATTATCAGGGCGAATGTTTTTAATAAAACCGCGCATTCTGTCTCCTGTACGGATACTGTCGTCATATACCTCGTCTTTGTACAAAAGTCCCTTGTGTTTCTCATTAATAATTACGTTAATTCCAATTTCGGTAATATGAGAAACAATCAATTCTACTTCTTCACCTTTTTCAACGGTAAGCGTTTCGTTATTAAGAAATTGATTCGTTTTACTTGAAGCAACTAATCTATTGGTTTTTTCGTCCATATAAAGGTAAACCAAATAGCGTTTTCCTTTTTCCATCGGTCGGGCTTGTTCCTTAAATGGAACCAGAATGTCTTTTTCCATTCCCCAATCCATGAAAGCACCAACCTGATTGATGTAATTAACACGCAAAAGCGCAAATTCGTTCAATAAAATATAAGGTTCCAATGTGGTGGCCACCGGACGTTGTTCGTGATCTAAATAAACAAAAACAATAAGCTCCTCGCCTATTTCAAATTCGTTAGGGACATATTTATTAGGCAAAAGGACATCGTGAATTCCTTCTGGGTCTTGTTCGGGATTTCCCAAAAACAATCCTACTTTGGTATCACGTAATATCGTTAAGCTGTTGTATTTTCCTATTTTAAGCATTTTCTTCTTTTTTCTAAGCCGCAAAGGTACAACGTTACGGGATGATTTTAACCGCAAAGTTCGCAAAGTTTTTCGCAAAGCACACCAAGTTTGGAAAATTCAAAAAAATCTATGATAATCTATATAAACTACAGCTAATATTTTTACCACAAAAGACACAAAGTTTTTCACAAAGAATACAAAGTGTATTTTCAAAAAAATCTGTGCTAATCTGTGTAATCTGTGTTTATTTTTTCACCAAAGTCACATCATCCACTAAACAAAATGAATTAGCTGTTCCATTAGCAAAAAATCCAATTGTTATTTTACCATCTTTTACCACAATGTCTGAAATGCGAATGCTAGTCCAGGAAGGATTTTCATTCTCAATGCTAAATTTATAATCGACGCCTCCACTATTCGCAAACATTTTAAGTTCGGTGAAACCTTTGCTGTTTTTAACTTTAGCAGTCAAATTATACACCCCATCTTCTAAAATTACATAAGGAGAAGAACTAATTTGTTGAGTAATTTCTCTTGTAAAATCAACTTTATCGGTAATATTCAAGCTTTTTTCACCTATTACTTCTTTTCGGTCGCTTTCGGTATTAAAATAATTCAATTGTGGCGAAATTTCGCTTTTCACCTGAATTGTATTCCCTTTGATTACTTTGGTTTTCCAGCCTAATAATTGTTCCTGAACGGGTTTAAAACTACTCGGGATTTTATTTCTATCGGCTTCAAAACTGCCGTTTTTCACATAATTGTTATCTTCACCAACAGTCCAATCTCCAGTCTTTTCATCCAAATTCCATGAACTTAACGAATTAAAATAGGGCTTTACACCATCAAAAGAAAGCGGCACCCATTGATTGTATCCTAAACCATTACCCGCAAAATCAGCCCAACGGTCGCCACAATACACCACTGTTTCTTTGTCGTTTCTTTTGATTGTGTAAAAAAATCCGGTTTGTGTTACATGCGCATAATCTTCGGCAGAGCCTTTCATAATTTGCATATCGTTTGTAGGCAAATATGGCCCTCGTATATTATCAGAAACCAAATAATAGGCAAAAGAAGCATCCCAGCCATAGATATTAGAAGCGGCCATGTAGTACTTATTTTTGTATTTAAACATACAATTCCCTTCCCTGCTTTCTCCCTGAAAAACTTTGGTACAATCTAGAATAGTTACTTTTCCGTCTTTCACACCTATTTCAGAAACGTATATTTTATTACGTCCTTTTCCGTAGGAATAAATCAAATAGGATTTTCCGTCATCATCCGTAAAAACAGTTTGATCTCCAGTATTTGTTGTGCCAATCCAGGGTTGCATGTTTATTTTTTGATGCCAGATAAAATCTGCTGTTGGAGAATCGTCTAATGCTACCAAAACCTGACTTCCATGCTGAACAAATAGGGCGTATTTATTCATTTGCTTTACATAAGCCACTCCCAAACGACCAACCCAAGTTTTTTTTCCATCAGGAAAAGCTTTTACATCAGTAAAAACATCCCTTTCAAAAGTCCAATTCACCAAATCAGTAGAACTATAACATGTTATCGATTTAAAAGTACAATGGGGATAAGTTACCGTTGGTTCTTTGCGGTATTTCTCGGCTTCTTCATAATGCACACCATACCAATAGTATTTTTCAATCCCGGTTTGAAAATTTTTAAACTTAAAAATTCCACCACCCTGACTGTAAATAGGCTGTCCGTCTTTGGTATCCCAAAAAACATCATTTTTAATGTTTTGATTTTGTGCCAATGTATTTATCGTAAAACATAAAAGCAGTATTCCAATCCACAAAAATTGGCAATTTAACTTAACAGAACTTTTCTTTATCATAATTTGAGGGAATTAATCAGAATTTAAATGGCTAAAATATAAGCTAAGCAACAGAAAATTATCCTGCACTGTGCTGAATAAAGACTTAAATACTATTTTAAATTCTCTTGTTTTTTAATCGAATAACAAATCTTTTTAACTGCCGGAATATTCCGAGCATACTATTTTCCTTCTATAAAATTGTTCTCTTCATTTGATAATAAAATAGAATTTGAATTGGTAACAATATCTTTGGGAAGATTTTGATAAATTGGTTTGGATAAACTGATAAGACCAACATTCTTAACTTTATCAATTTGAGCATCTTTGAGCACATATAAATTGTTTTTTATATTTCCTTGATGTTTTATGTCGTTATAAGTTATACTAAAGTCTGCACTAGTTTCAAATGAATTTAAAGCCCATTTGTTATTTGTATTTTTTCTAAAATTCAATGTTGAAATAGAATTAATATTTTCATATGAAAACTCTTTATACCATTTATAGATAACGCTTTGGGTTATTCTATCTTTATTTTCTACTTCATATGTAAATGAAATTATTGCTTTAGTTGCTTTATCAAAAATAATTTTCCCTCTGCTTCGATAAGAATAACTATAAGTCCTTTTCCATTCAGAAGTAAAAGAAACTATCGTTTCATTTGCAGTAGAGTTTTCTATAAAAGCATTAAGATTAGGATTATATTTCAAGAAATTAATTAAAAAACTATTTAAATAAATAGAACCAATTATACTTTTTGTATCTATAAATCCACTATTCGATGGAATGTTTCCTTTAGGAATATCAGTAAAAATATCCATAGGATTGTTTTTATTAAAATCTATAGAACCTAAACGCAGTTTAAGATCACTCAAATGCTTTATTTTGTAGCTTTTGCTCCACCAGTTAACTTTTGTTACTATCAATCGTTTAAGTTTATTATCTATAGATAGTGTCTCTTTGAAATTACATTCTTTTTCAAAAGCCTTATTTTCATATAAGTTTTCATAATTTTCAAGTACATAATTTAATGCTTTGGTTAAATTAAAGGAGCGCACAACTACTTCGTTAAGATTTATTGATTTAGGAGTTAAAAAAAAAGTATTCAAATTCTTCAACTCTTTATAATTAATGATTATTTCTTCATAAGCAATATGCGAAATTTTTAAATCATAATCCAATATATTTATTATTGCTTTCCCATCAGAGTTAGTAAAAGTACCTTCCTGAATACCTGGATAATATATATTTACACTCTCAATTGGTAATTTTGTTGAGCTGTCAAATACAAGAATTTCTTTGTTTTGTGAATATGAAATGATATTTACAAGCAGTATAAAAGCCGGGATGTAATTTTTTATTTTCTTCATTTTTATAAATTCTTTTTACATAATGAATCTCCTATAAATATTTTCCTTTCTATTATTTCTTAATGTCATAATAAACATTCCTAACCACAGGAATACCATTCCCTGTAATTCCTTCTAAAGCTACTTTTACTTTGGTTTCCACCTTGGTGTTGTAATAATTCAAAGTTGCATTACTCGTTTTGTCTGGATGCACATAAGGATTCCAATAAATCGTGTTTCTTACTGCAGCTTTTTTATCTAATTCTACATCTGGCTTTTCAGGATCTGGCGAATAAAAAATACGGACAGTATAAAAACCTTCTATTTCTTGTTTAATTGATTGTAAGTTAGTTCTTGGCGGTTTTTTTATGTTTCCATTTGTAAAAATAGAAATAACACTACCATCTGATTCTTTTTCTAATATAAATAAATCTTTAACAATTGAACTTTGTATTACATCTATTTTTTCGACTTCAGTAGGCAAAATCCAAGCTAATTGACTAGGATCTATCATTGGACTACCATCTATTAAAATTAGCGGTCTTTTGTCAGGTATAGGTTCACCTTGCGGTGTTTCGTCACGTACACCCATAGCACGAGCACCTAAAACACTAACCGCTCTATCAACAACTAAAACACCTGGAACTTTATCTAAAACATCATAAATAGTAGCTAATGTTTTAGTGTTTTTATCAGCTATATAACTATAGTCAACAACTCCATAAAATACTGGTCGGACAAATTTATTTTTGGATTTAATTAAAACTTCTTTCAAAACATTCTCTGGCTTTACTCCAAAAGCGGTAAATTTCTTCAACACATTATCGGCAAGTGAATTAGTTGTTCCAACCAAATCTACCCATTCTTTTTTTAACAATACAGCCATTGGAGCTAGTTCAATAGAATCCAAAACTATTTCACCTCTAAACTTTCCTTTTTCGTCTCTGGTATTCAAATACATATTCGTTTTTCCTGAAAACATCAAGTTTTCAAATTGAAATCGACCAATGGAATCGGTAACAGTACTAAAAATATTTCGATTTTTTTTACTCATCAAAGCCAATGTGATATTATTATTTATCAATGGTTTATCTGCAAAAACTTGTTTTACCCTACCCGATATTGTAATTCCTTTTTCTGTTTTATAACTAACCTTAACATCTGATTTTGGTATTGTCTTCCATAGAAAATCACGCCAACCTTGGGTTAAAAGTAAATTGTCTAAATGCTCTAATCTTTTTGGATTAGTTTTATCAAAATAATAGCCCGGATGATATACTTTGCCACGAATGTCTGATTCCATCAGGAAATAGGAACAAATGTTCGAGTTAAAATCTTTCTCTTCCACTTGCCCATTCATATCAGTTACACTCAACGAAAAACTAGCAGATTTTGCTGCTCCAGTTTTCGATTTGGAAGAAACACTTACTATTGCTTTTTCATTAGGCTGATAACTTGGTTTATCTGTTAAGAGTTGAATGTCTAAATCCTGTTCTTTTTCAATAAAAATCAAGCGTTCACTTTGCGGTTTATTGTTGTTATCAAATAATGTGATTTGGCTTATTCCATCGGGAGTTTTGTCTTTTGGCAATTCAAAAGACAAAGTTGTTTCGGAAAATGTTTGTGTAGTTTCCAAGTAGGAAATTCCTTTGGCTTTGCAAACTACCGTAAGCAATGGATTAGGATTTAATTGTAAAGTAGCCTGATTGGTATTGATACTTACAATATTGCGCCCTTTTATTGTTCTAAAACTTAATAAATAACCTTGCTTGAGAACATTGGGAAGATCTTGACGAAGTTCATCTCCTGTTGAAGCTTTAATTTTGGCATAATATTTTTTCCCTTCCATTGGTAACATTTGCAATTTCCCCATGCCGTCGTGAACACTTTCAAAAGCAGTGACTAATTCGTTATCAGAATCGTAAATTTCGCCTTTACAATCAATTGGTTTTCCGTTGTTATCAATCGCTTTAAAACCAACTATACTAGCCACATTTTCTATAAGTGAACCTCCTTCTGGAAAGAAATCAACACGAAATGTATTTGATATAGTGGCTTCTTTTTTAGCGATTTTAGTTTCTAAAGGAGTCTTTTGTAATGTTTTTAGCTTATCATGTAATTCAAAAACATCAATAATTTCAATATTCTTTTTGAAGACAAAGTCTTCTCCAAAATTCCGGTTCCAATTGGTGTAAGCTCTTAATTGATAAGTCCCGGGTTTTACGCCAAGAGAATCCTTTAATTGAAAATCACCATAACCTAAGCCCATTTCTAAATTGGTTTTATTTCGGGCAATTATTTTAGAATCGGCAGAGATTAATTCTACATATAAAATATTACTATTATCAAAAAGCAGATTATTAGAAGCTCGTACATTATAGGCTTTGTACCATAAATCTTCACCAATAAAATAAGTTGATCGGTCGGTATGAAGATAGACTTTCTCAATATCAGAAATATTTTTTTTGTCTTGTGCCTGTAAAAAAACAGATGATAAGTACAAGAATAAAAAACAAGTCAAACTACAATATTTATCAAAAGTTGGAACCATATAGAAACTTATTTATTGATTATGTTTAATGGTATAATAAGTGTTTTTAACTACAGGAATTCCAGTAGCGGTAATTCCTTCCAAGGCTACTTTTACTTTGGTTTCCACCTTGGTGTTGTAATAATTTAAACTAGTATTTCCTGTTTTATCGGGATGAACATACGGATTCCAATAAATAGTGTTTCTAACTGCGGCTTTTTTATCTAATTCTACATCAGGTTTTTCTGGATCTGGAGAGTAAAAAACTCGTGCAGTATAAAAACCTTCTATTTCCTGTTTAATGGATTGAAAAGGATCTTTTTTGGGTTTGTTTCCTGTATTTGGTTTGGTGTAAATTGCAATAATACCTTTTTCTCCTTCTTCTCCAAAAAATAATGTTGCTTGTGCTCCAGTAATTACATCTATTTTTACGACATCAGAAGGATTAATAACGTCTACCCAAGATGATTGTTCATCTGGATAAATCCGACGACCATCTACTATAAAAATAGGTCCCTCTTCATAACGTGTAAAACGAACTGAACTACCGCCATCGCTAATAGTACCTGGAATCTTTTGTTGAATGAGTTCATAAATATTAATAAATAAATGTGTATCTTCATCTGCAATATAACTTTTGTCTGCAAATCCATAATTCCCATAGTTTGCAACTATATCATCTTTCTTTTTAGTAGTAGCCGTAACAAGAACTTCTTTCAAAATATTCTCCGGTTTTACACCAAAAGCGATAAATTTCTTGAACACATTTTCTGCAACCTCATTTGTTTCAGGCAAAACAATTAGTTCTTTTTTTAATTTAACAGGAATTGGAGCTAGTTCAATCGAATCCAAAACAATTTCGCCTCTGAATTTTCCTTTCTCATCTCTGGTATTCAAATACATATTCGTTTTTCCGGAAAACAGCAAGTTTTCAAATTGAAATCGACCAATAGAATCGGTAGTGGCATTAAAAATATTATGTTTCTTTTTACTCATCAAGGCCAATGTAATATTATTATTCACCAATGGCTTATCAGCAAAAAGTTGTTTCACTCTGCCTGATATGGTGATGCCTTTTTCTACTTTGTAAGGATTAGTTTCCTCAACTTTTGACATTGTTTTCCATACAAAATCACGCCAACCTTGGGTTAAAAGTAAATTGTCTAAATGCTCTAATCTTTTTGGATTAGTTTTATCAAAATAATAGCCCGGATGATATACTTTGCCACGAATGTCTGATTCCATCAGGAAATAGGAACAAATGTTCGAGTTAAAATCTTTCTCTTCCACTTGCCTATTCATATCAGTTACACTCAACGAAAAACTAGCAGATTTTGCTGCTCCAGTTTTCGATTTGGAAGAAACACTTACTATTGCTTTTTCATTAGGCTGATAACTTGGTTTATCTGTTAAGAGTTGAATGTCTAAATCCTGTTCTTTTTCAATAAAAATCAAGCGTTCACTTTGCGGTTTATTGTTGCAATCAAATAATGTGATTTGGCTTATTCCTTCGGGAGTTTTGTCTTTTGGCAATTCAAAAGACAAAGTTGTTTCAGTAAGTGTTTGTGCAGTTTCCAAATAGGAAATTCCTTTGGCTTTGCAAACTACCGTAAGCAATGGATTAGGATTTTGTACCAAAATGGCTTCGTTGGTACTAATACTAATAATATTCCTGCCTTTCATTGTTCTAAAACTTAACAAATAACCTTGTTTGAGAACATTTGGCAGCTCGACTTTTATTTCTTCCCCGATTGAACTTTTAATTTTGGCATAATACTTCTTAGCTTCTGTTGGCAACATTTGTAATTTTCCCATACCGTCGTGTACACTTTCAAAAGCAGTTACTAATTCGTTATCCGAATCGTAAATTTCACCTTTAATATCAATTGGATTTCCGTTAATATCAACAGCTTTGAAGCCCACAACACTAGCCACATTTTCTAAAAGAGAACCTCCTTCAGGAAAAAAATCAATGTGAAATGTGTTTTGCGTAGTTTCTCCTTTTTTAGTGGTTTTAGTTTCTAAAGAAATATTTTGAGGTGTTTTCGTTTTGTCATGTGATTCAAAAACATCTATAATTTCGATATTCTTTTTAAATACAAAGTCTTCTCCAAAATTCCTGTTCCAATTGGTATAAGCTCTTAATTGGTAAACTCCTGGTTTTACTCCCAAAGAATCCTGTAATTGAAAATCACCATGCCCCAAACCCATTTCTAATTTGGTTTTGTTTCTGGCAATTATTTTAGAATCGGGTGAAATTAATTCTACATATAATATGTTACTATTATCAAAAAGTAAATTATTTGAAGCTCTTACATTATAAGCTTTGTACCATAAATCTTCTCCAACAAAATAAGTTGATCGATCGGTATGAAGATAGACTTTTTCTATATCAGAAATTGATTTTTTATCTTGTGCCTGCAAAAAACCAAACGTTAAAAGAATGCATAAAAAACAAAGAATAGAACAATTTTTATAAAAAGTTACAATCATATAAAAGCTGAATTATTGATTATTTTTAATAGTATAATAAGTGTTCTTAACCACAGGAATACCACTGCCTGTAATCCCTTCTAAACTAACTTTTACTTTAGTTTCAACCTTAGTATTATAATAATTCACGCTCGTATTTCCGGTTTTATCAGGATGCACATAAGGATTCCAATAAATAGTATTTCTTACCTCAGCTATATTATCTAACTTTAAATTAGGCTTTTGCGGATCTGGAGAGTAAAAAGTTCGAGCGGAATAAAAACCTTCTATTTCTTGTTTAACAGTATAAACAGGAACTTTTTTAGGTTTATAATTCAAATTTCTATTTATAAAAATTGAAATTATAGGTACACCTAGTTCTCTTACTACCTCTATTTTTACAATTTCATTAGGCATAATATAATCTAAGTCATGATTTTCAACTCCATAACCATTTATTAATATAACTGGAACATCCTTTTCACCCACTACGCGTAAATCCCTATCAAACCTATCCTTAACCCAGATACCTGGAACTATCTCCAATACATCCCAAATAGAAACTAATGTTTTTGTTACTATATCAGGGGTATAAGTACTAAAAGGATTCTTATAATAGACTGGTTGCCAATACTTATTCTTAGCTTTAACTACAACTTCATTCAAAACATTTTCGGGTTTTACTCCAAAAGCTGTAAATTTCTTTAATACATTTTCAATAAACGAATTATTTACTTGTTGTAAGACGATTGATTCTTTTTTAAAAGAAACCAACATTGGAGCTAGCTCAATAGAATCCAAAACAATTTCGCCTCTAAATTTTCCTTTTTCATTTACACTATTTAAGTACATATTCGTTTTTCCAGAAAAAACTAAATTTTTAAATTCGAATCTACCTATAGAATCTGTTGTTGTACTGAAAAAATTACGATTCTTTTTACTCATTAATGCCAATGTCAGATTATTATTCACCAATGGTTTATCAGCAAATACTTGCTTAACTTTTCCAGAAATGGTGATGTCTTTTTCTACTTTAAATTCGGTTTTAGGAGTTAGTAAAGTTTTCCACACAAAATCACGCCAACCTTGAGTCAATAATAAATTATCTAAATGCTCTAATCGCTTTAGATTGTTTTTATTAAAATAATAGCCCGGATGATAGACTTTTCCACGAATATCAGATTCCATCAGGAAATAAGAACAAATATTTGAATCTAAATTCTCATCTTCTACACCATTTATATCCGTTACACTTAGTGAAAAACTGGCTGATTTTGGATCACCAGCCTTTGATTTAGACCTAATATCAATAATAGTCTTTTCATTTGGCTGATAATTTAATTTATCCGTTACAAGTTCAACCTCTAAATCGTGTTCCTTTTCGATATAAATTAATCGCTCACTTTGCGGTTTATTGTTGTTATCAAATAATGTGATTTGGCTTATTCCTTCGGGAGTTTTGTCTTTTGGCAATTCGAAAGACAATGTGGTTTCAGTAAGCATTTGTGAACTTTCTAAATAGGGAATCCCTCTGACTTTACATACAACTGTTAATACTGCATTAGGATTTTGTGCTAAAGTGGCTTCGTTTGTATTAATACTTACAATGTTTTTACCTTTAAATGTTCTAAAACTTAATAAATAACCTTGTTTAACTATTCTGGGGAGTTCTACTCGTAATTCTTCCCCTGATAAAATTTTAATTTTTGCATAATATTTTTTTCCTTCAATTAGTAGAATTTGAAATTTTCCCATACCATCGTGAACACTTTCAAAAGTTGTAACCAATTCGTTATCAGAATCGTAAATTTCACCCTTGACTTCGATAGGTTTTCCGTTAATATCAACCGCTTTAAAACCTACAACACTGGCCACATTCTCTAGAAGCGAACCGCCTTCAGGGAAAAAATCAACGCGAAATGTGTTTTGTATTGGAGTAGTCTTTTTTATGATTTTACTTTCCGAAACTTTACTTTGATTTAGATTGGGTTTAATATTCGATTCAAAAACATCTATAATTTCAATATCTTTTTTGAATACAAAATCATCACCAAAATTCCTGTTCCAATTGGTATAAGCTCGTAATTGGTAAACTCCAGATTTTACTCCAAGAGAATCCTGTAATTGAAAATCGCCATGACCCAATCCCATTTCTAAATTGGTCTTATTTCGGACAATTATTTTAGAATCGGGTGAAATTAATTCTACGTATAAAATATTGCTATTATCGAAAAGCAAGTTATTAGAAGCACTGACATTATAGGCTTTATACCATAAATCTTCACCAACAAAATAAGTTGATCGATCGGTATGAAGATAGACTTTCTCTATATCAGAAATATTTTTTTTGTCTTGTGCCTGTAAAAAAACAGATGATAATATAGACCAAAAAACACAAACTAAACTGCAATTTTTACTCCTTATAAAAACTTTAACCATATAGAATCTAAATTTATATTTCACAATTAAAAAACAATCAAGCTATGTAAAATTCCTAATAAATCATATCGCAATTATTAAGCCAAACATTACAAAAAAAATGTTAATTTAAAACAGAGTAAATAATTTATTTTGACAACATTACATACCAACTGTAGTAAATCATAAAAAAATATTGTGCATTAGCATAATGATTGAACTAAATTGAATTTGTGTTTAGGATCACATAAAAAAAACCGCTAAAAAAGCAAAATCAAAAGACTTTTGCACTTTCCAGCGGCTTGATAATTCTATTTTATTAGCTTTTTAATGATATAATAAGTGTTCTTAAATACAGCTATTTAGCATCATAACAAAGCTTAATTCTTATTTCAAATTATCTTGCTTTTTAATAGTATAATAGGTGTTTTTAACTACGGGAATTCCAGTTGCGGTAATCCCTTCCAAGGCTACTTTTACTTTGGTTTCCACCTTGGTATTGTAATAATTTACAGTTGCATTACCAGTTTTATCGGGATGCACATAAGGATTCCAATAAAGTGTATTTCTTACTGCTCCTTTATCATCCAACTCCAAATTAGGTTTTTCAGGATTTAGCGTATAAAAAACACGTGCTGTATAAAAACCGTCTATTTCTTTTTTAATAGCATGAAAACCTCCTTTTTCAGCTGGTTTTGTTCCTGGTTTTGTATAAACCGCAATAATACCATTAGCCGCTGATGATCCATAATACAATGTTGCTGATGCTCCTTTTACTGCATCTATTTTTTCAACATCACTTGGTTGAATAAAGTCAATTTCGGTCTTAAACGCGGTATTACCATTTAATAAAAAAAGTGGTTCTCCATCAAAACGCTGAAAACGAACTGAATCACCATCAGAAATGACGCCTGGAAGCTTTTGGACAATCATATCAAAAATATCGATAAATGTAGTAACGCTTTCATCTGGAGCATAGCTATTGTCCGGAATTCCATAGAAAATGGGTGCTTGGTTTTTCTTTTTAGCAACAATTTTAACTTCGTTTAAAACATTTTCAGGCTTTATTCCAAAAGCTGTAAATTTCTTAAATACATTTTGAACTATTGTCTTTGTGGTTGCTGTCCAATTAATTGGTTCATTTTGAAAAGAAACAGCAGGTGGATTTTGTTCAATAGGATCTAATACTATTTCGCCTCTAAACTTTCCTTTTAAATTTCTGGAATTTAAAAACATATTGGTTTTTCCTGAAAACATTATGTTTTCAAATTTAAAACCTCCATCAGAATCTGTAGTAGCGTTAAAAATATTCATGTGCTTTTTATTTATTAAAGCCAATGTCATATTATTGCCGATTAATGCCTTTTCGCCAAGAAGTTGCTTCACCCTACCCGAAACTGTAATCCCTTTTTCTGTTTTATAGCTAATGGTATCGTTAAATTTTGGCATTGTTTTCCATAAAAAGTCACGCCATCCTTGGGTTAAAAGCAGGTCATCTAAGTGTTCTAAACGTTTTTGATTAGTAGCATCAAAATAATAGGAAGGATTATGCACCTTACCTCTAATATCCGATTCCATCAGAAAATAAGAACTGATTGTTGTACCATAATCCTTATCGTCTAAAACTCCATTCATATCGGTTACACTCAATGAAAAACTTGCCGATTTAACAGCACCGGCCTTTGATTTTGAACTCACGTTTATAGTCGCTTTTTCATTTGGCTTATAACTTGCTTTGTCAGCCGATAGCTGTACATCTAAATCCTGTTCTTTTTCGATATAAACCAATCGCTCACTTTGTGGCCTGGAATTGCTGTCGTATAATGTTATTTGGCTTATGCCTTCGGGAGCTTTATCTTTTGCCAATTCAAAAGATAAGGCTGTTTGTGTTAGTGTAAGTGTACTCTCTAAATAGGAAATCCCTTTTGCTTTGCAAACAACCGTTAGTACCGCATTAGGATTTTGCAACAAGGTTTTTTCGTTAGTATTAATGGTTACAATATTTTTACCTTTAAAAACCCTAAAATTTAATAAATAACCTTGCTTAGTAACATCTGGAAGTTCGACACGTAATTCTTCCCCAGATAGCGTCTTAATTTTTGCGTAATATTTTTTTCCCTCAATTGGCATAATTTGAAATTTTCCCATACCATCATGAGGACTTAAAAAAGAGGTAATCAATTCGTTATCGGAATCAAAAATATCGCCCTTGACATTTATCGGTTTTCCGCTACTGTCAACAGCCTTGAAACCTACAATACTCGCAACGTTTTCTAAAAGCGAACCACCTTCAGGAAAGAAATCTACCGTAAACTCATTTTGTTTAGTCAATCCGCTTCCAGTAGTTTTCATTTCTACGGTATAATTTTCTGTTTTATTGGTTTTAGAATGAGACTCAAAAGCATCGATAATTTCAATATTCCTTTTGAATACAAAATCATCACCAAAATTTCTATTCCAATTGGTATAAGCCCGTAATTGATAAACTCCAGGTTTTACACCAATGGAATCCGTCAATTGAAAATCGCCAGAGCCTAAACCCATTTCTATATTGGTCTTGTTTCGGCTAATTATTTTAGAATCGGGCGAAATTAATTCTACATATAAAATATTGCTATTATCAAAAAGCAAATTGTTGTAGGCACGCACATTATAGGCCTTGTACCATAAATCTTCGCCTATAAAATAAATTGATTTGTCAGTATGAAGATATACTTTTTCAACATCAGGAAGCGTTTTTTTGTCTTGAGCCTGTAAAAAACCAATTGATACCACAAACCAAAATAAGCAAACTAAGCTAAACTTTTTATTTACAAGAAAATCTGTAACCATACAAAATTTGAATTTATATAAAACCACTTTATAAAACTTTACTTTGATTACTTCTCAATGATGTATAAACATTGTAAAATAATCCTGAACCAAAAATACAGGTAGGTTAAATTTTACTAAAATATATACATAAAACTAATTAACTAACCTGTACTGTCCTGTATTTCAAACAAAAAATAAAAATCAGAATCTTCATCAATCAAATCAGTCTTCCTTATTTAAAATAAAAAAACTCCCCCGAAGACTTTCAGAGGAGTTCTTATATTTTTCAAACATTTGACACTTAATACCAAATTTAAAGGATAAAATCTAGTAATATTTTTAGCTTAACTCCCTAAAAAATTGCTTTAAAACAGCATCATTCTCTACTGTGGGTGTAAAAATCTCTAAAATAACCGCCTTAGAATTTTGTGCGTAGAATTGCTTCAAACCACTTTCCAAACTGGCTTCATTAGTGGCTGTAAAATAATCCAAACCATACATTTTAGCCAAATGTTCGGCTGTTAAACCATGTGAAGTTTCGAAAAAAGTATTAAAAACAGCATTTTCTTCATGTCCTGGCAAAATTCTAAAGATGCCACCACCACCATTATTTATGATAATAATTTTAAAATTATTTGGGATATAATTATTCCACAACGCATTGCTATCATACAGAAAACTCACATCGCCTGTAATAAAAACAGTTTGTTTTTTGCTGGCTAATGCCGCCCCGATAGCCGTTGAAGTACTGCCGTCAATTCCGCTGGTTCCGCGATTACAATAAACCTCAATAGAGGGATTTATATGTATTAACTGTGCATAGCGAATGGCCGCACTATTACTGATTTGCAATAGACTATTTAAAGCTAAACTTTTAATTACGGTATCAAAAACTGCAAAATCAGAAAAAGGTGTTTTAGCTAAATAAACTTCCTGTTTCTCTTTTCGAATTTCCTTAATACGATTTGTTTTTTCGAAATAATCACTTTTTACAGTAATGGTTAAAGGTAAAAAGCCCTCAAAAAAAGTATTCGGACTGACTTCAAAATGTTTGGTCAAAATTCCAAAAGTATCATAAGCACGCAAAGAGTCAATATGCCAATGTTGTTTAGGCTTGTGTTTTCGTAAAAATGCCTTGATGCGTTTAGAAACAATCATTCCGCCAAAAGTGACCAAAATTTCCGGGCAGAAATCTTCAAAATCACCATTATCAAATGGCGTAATTATAGTGTCTATATTCGAAATAAAACTTGGATGATACAAGTTGGAAGTAGTCTCCGTCATCACCACAACCGATTCGTCTTTGGCTAAAGCTTCAATAGTTGCATTCGAAATAGCATTAGGATCATTCACCCCAACCAATACTAATTTCTTAGTGGATTTATTCCAAATATCAGCAAAAGCAGTCAAATTTTCTAACGGAAGTATTGGATTTAAACTGGCAAAATTATGAACCATCGTATCTACAGAAAGCTCCGTAACCGTTTCGTACAAAGGTTCTTCAAATGGAGCGTTAATATGTACCGGTCCTTTTTTATGGAAAGCGGCATCTATAGCTTCGTTGATTTTATGATCATTTTCTTTTGAAGCTTCTTCGGTTAAATTAGCATTGTACAAAGAATGATTGGCAAAAACATTTTCCTGACGAATGGTTTGTCCATCGCCAATATCAATCTTGCTTTGTGGCCTGTCAGCCGAAATTACAATCAAAGGAATTTGACTGTAAAAAGCTTCGGCAATGGCCGGATAATAATTCAACAATGCCGAACCTGAAGTACAAACTACGGCAACGGGACGCTTGATTTGTTGGGCTATTCCCAAAGCAAAAAAAGCGGCACATCGTTCGTCAGCAATGCTATAGCATTTAAAATTAGGATTATTGGCAAAACCAATTGTTAATGGGGCATTTCTGGAACCTGGAGAAATTACGATATCGGTGATTCCTTTGGCTTGACAAATCTGAATAAGGCTTTGCGCTAAAGGTATTTTGGGGTAAATCATTGTTTTTATTTCAAAAGAAAACAAAGATACAAAGTTGCCTTTACTTTAAGACTTAAGCTTCGTTTTTTTTACCACATAAGTCATATAAGTTCAAAACTTATGTGACTTATGTGGTTCAAATTGTTTTATCAATTTAAACATAAAAAAAAAGCGATTTCTAAACTACGTTAAAAACCGCTTTTTCTATAAAAACAAAACTGTTTATTGTTTGATCCAGTTTACAATTTCCGGAGCATCAGGTTTGGTTTTAGAAAAATATACTTCTACCAAATGTCCTTTTTCGTCAATCAGATACTTTTGGAAATTCCATTTCACTTCCGAATCTTTAACCCCGTTTTTCTCTTTTTGAGTTAAAAATTGATAAAGAGGACTCATATCAGCTCCTTTTACAGATATTTTAGACATCATTGGGAAAGTTACCCCGTAATTTAATTTACAAAAAGTCTCAATGTCTTTATTGGTTCCAGGTTCTTGTCCGTTAAAATTATTCGCCGGAAAACCAATAATTGTAAAACCTTTGTCTTTGTATTCTTTATAAATTGCCTCCAGTTGCTCATATTGTGGAGTATAACCACATTTGGAAGCCGTGTTTACAATCAACACTTTTTTTCCTTTCAGTTTAGAAAAATCAAAGGTTTCTCCTGATAAATCTTCTACTTTAAATTGATAAATACTTTGGGTATCCACTACTTTTTCTTTTTTGATTTTATCACTTTTTTTACTTTGTGCCTGAGTAAATCCACTAAAAAACAACAAGGCGGCGCAGGCCGTAAACAATAATTTTTTCATATATCTATATTTTTTCTAAAAATAATCAAATTCAATTTTTGTGCCATTCTTTTAAACAACTAATTTCAATTCAACAAAAGTTAAATAAAACCCAACAAAAAAGTACTTTGTTTTTTAAAATCGATAGGTGATTTTAGCTTTTAAATTAAAAGGTGTTCCAGGAGTAAAATGAATCTCATCAACAGGATTCGATTCGTCTTTCAATCTGGATTCGGTGGCAAACTGTGTTTCGTTCCATTGGGTATTAAATAAATTTTGGATGGCTACGCCAAAAGTAAGATTTTTAAAATTGTAGTTTAAATTCATATCGGTCACAAAATAACCTTCGGCAACAATAGAATTATCTTCATTGGCAGGACGGCTTTTTAAATAACGATAACGTATTCCTCCTGAAAATTGATGCCAATTTTGAAAACTGATTCCTCCTGTAGTAGTAAAATCGGGAGCTAAAGGAATATAATCTTGACCTTTTACTACATCCATACTTCTGGCAAAAGTATAATTGGCATCCGAATAAATATATAAAATCTCATTTAAATGATAGCGAATTCCAAAATCGGCTCCCATACGCTTTGTTCTTCCACTAGTCTCCATAATTCCCCCATCGCCCGAATACACAAACTCCTGCTGCAAGTACATGTACCACAAAGCCGAATTAATAATCAGGTTATGAGAAGGTTTCCAAATTGTACCTACATCAGTTCCAATAGCCGTTGGTAAGGTTTTCTTGGTATTATCCTGAACCACAACACGGGCATCATTAGAGTGAAATCCCATTCCTGATTTTACAAAAAATTGCAAATTGTTGTTTTGAGAATAGATAAAATTCAATTTTGGAGAAACTTTAATCTCATCTTTAGATTGATTCGTGTAAGTTGCACTTAATTTATCCTGATAATTGAATTTAAAATAATCGAAACGCAGTCCCGGATTAATCATTAATTTCCCAAATATAAATTCAGAATTCAAATAGCCATAATTATTATTTTCATCAATATCCCCTAATTTTATATTTTCCAATGTAGTTTTTCGATTCAAAGTATGTGACAATTCACTGTCTTTGGTTGCATCAACTCTGAAACCAATTCCCACCTGATAATTGATATCCCAACCGTCATTTTTTATTTTTTTGTTTATTTCGGCACTCATTCCATAAAGTGTCCGATTTTCTTTTTGCCTGATTTGGTCTCCATTAACAGGATCTTTTAAGAAAAAAGTAAAATTAGAATACAACTCAAGGGCATACTTACTAAAAAAAGTATTGATTTTCACAAAGGTGTTTTTGTCTATAGGCTTATTCAGAGAAGCAATGATATTAGTTCTCGAAGTATTTCCTCCTTCGGTATCATCAACTGCTCCAAATCTGGAAAGCGTCCCATTATCCACTAATCGCTGAGGAATTTGTCCTGAAGCATCCCATTTACTTGAAAAATGAGAAGCAGAAATTGAAAATTTACTATTCAGCCCTAACAGATACGTATATTTTCCTAACAAATTAAGACGGTTAAAATTTTGAGGCGATTCAAAAGGACCATCGGTCAAGAAATACTCTGTGGCAATATAAGCTCTTTGATTTTTAGCATTGTCCAAAAGATTAAACAAACCTACGGTTCGCTTCATATTAAATTGTCCGGCTTCAACGCTAATGCTGCTATTATCCAGTTTTTCTTTGGTTTGAAAGCCTACGTATCCAGCAGTAGCAAAATCTCCTTTATTGGCATAATAAGTCCCTTTACCATAATCAATTTTATCGACCGTTTCAGGAATCACAAAATGCAAATCGGCATAACCCTGACCATGTGCGTGGGAAACCAAATTGACAGGCATTCCATCAACCGAAATAGCAACATCGGTACCATGATCAATATCAAAACCTCTTAAAAACATCTGCTCTCCCTTTCCCCCACCGGCATGTTGCCCTATGAATAATCCCGGTACTTTTTGCAAAATTTCCTGAGAAGTATTCACTGGCGAAGTTTGCAAATCTATTTTTGAAATTAAATTCATTGCCGAAACTTTGTGCTGGATTACAACATCATTTAATTTTAACACACCATCTTCCAGAACAATCTTATTTTCCTCACTACTAACTTTATAACTTTTTATTTTAAACCCCAGAGCCGTAATTCTCAAAACATCACCTACATTCGTTTTTTCAATTGTAAAAGCCCCTGAATCATCGGTATGCGAATGAGATTCAGTAGCAGGATTAATGATAAAAGCATTCTCAACTGCGTTTCCATAACCATCTATTACAATCCCTTTTTGCGTTTGCGAAAAAGAACAAAAACCTATAAGAACAGTGATTACTGTAAAAATGTGTTTCATAAAAAATTATGCTTTTTGGTTGGTTAATTGGCTAAAGCCAAAAATAAAATAGCGAGTTATAAATAGTATCCTGTATGATTTAAGTGCTATCCTGCATCTAACAATAAAATTGATTTCCATTGTAATAAAAGAAAAATAAGATTTTTATTTCTTAATCTAATAAAAGGTATCTATTTCTAAATAAGTTTGTATTAAGTTTGTATTGCAAAAATAAAAACTATGAGCCAGGACGAATTATTAGTTTTAATCTACAGAAAGGACGAAAAAGCCTTTACGCATCTTTATGATATGTATGCTAAAAGTTTATTTTCTGTCATTAGCGTACTCATTAAAAATACCGAAGAAGCCGAAGACGTTCTTCAAGAAGTATTTGTGAAAATCTGGAAAAACTTAGACAGTTATAACGAAAACAAAGGTCGTTTTTACACCTGGATACTCAATATTGCCCGAAATACTTCGATTGACCGATTGCGTTCTAAAAACTTTAACAACAGTCAAAAAAACCTTTCTACAGATAATTTCGTAAATCTATTAGAAGACAGTAACAAACTGACAAACAAGGTTGATGGCATAGGAATGCAAGAATTTATTAAAAGGTTAAAACCTAAATGTATCCAAATAATAGATTTACTGTTTTTTAAAGGCTATACCCAACAAGAAGCTGCGGAAGAACTGGAAATCCCATTGGGAACAGTAAAAACGCACAACCGAAACTGTATTAATGATTTAAGAAACTATTTGAAAGTATAGTACAATGGACACAAGAGAATATATAGAATCAGGCATATTAGAACTTTACGTTTACGGCTCATTAACTGAATCCGAAAGCGAAGAAGTAGCAGCAATGGCTAAAAAATACCCCGAAATTAATGCTGAAATCATAGCAATTGAAAAATCAGTTCTGGCATTATCTTCCAGTTTTTCGCCATTCCAATCAGCAGAAAACTACGCAAAAATAAAAGAAAAACTAGATTTAAAAGCTGCAGAAGTAATTCCAATGGCTCCTAAGAAAAATTGGGCCGCATTTATTGGCTGGGCTGCGGCAATACTATTGTTAATTGGAATTGGTTTTCAATACAGCCAATTAGAACAAAACAACAATCAAATAGTAAATGCTACAAACGAAAAAGCTAAGGTTGAAAAAGAGCTAAAAGAGTTAACAGCGAAAAAAGCGGTTATTGAAACTAATTTAGCCGTTATAAAAGACGAACAAAATACTGTAGTTGCTCTTGCTGGTCAAACTGTAGCTCCTGAATCTTCAGCAAAAATATATTGGAACAAAGAAACTCAAAAAGTATATGTTGATGCTTCCGGATTACCGGAACCACCTAAGGGAATGGTATATCAGGTTTGGGCTTTAACATTAAATCCATTGACTCCTACAAGTATCGGATTGCTGGATAACTTTAATAAAAATGACCAACGCTTTTTTGCAGTCAATAATACTGGAGACGCTCAGGCATTTGGTATCACCTTGGAACCAGCCGGCGGAAGTATAACACCTACAATGGAACAATTGTATACGCTTGGAAAAGTATAATTCAATTCAAAAATTAAATAGTAAAAAGGCTTTCGGAAGAAAGTCTTTTTTTGTTTTGTACAGTTGTAGTTTGCATTGATTATATTTGCACAATTATTTTTTACATGAGCTACACCCTTCTTTCCTCACCTCTTCAAGGATTTACCGATTATCGTTTTAGAAATGCCCAAAATAAATACTTTGGAGGAATTGATACTTTTTATTCCCCTTACATTCGTTTAAATGGAAAACTGGTTGTAAAATCGTCTTATCAACGTGACTTACTTCCTGAAAATAACGAAGGATTGGAAGTCATTCCGCAAATCATCACCAATGATGCTGAAGAGTTTTTATTTGTATCCCAATATGTTCAGGAATTAGGCTATAAAGAATTGAATTGGAATTTAGGTTGTCCATATCCAATGGTAACTAAATCAGGAATGGGTTCAGGATTGATTTGCCAAACCCAAAAAATTGATGATATTCTCAAAAGAGTACATTCGGAATCAGACATTATTGTATCGATGAAAATGCGCTTAGGCTATGACAACGCTGAAGAAATTCTGGATGTTTTACCGCTGTTAGAACAATATCCCATTAAAAATATAGCCATTCATGCCCGCATTGGAAAACAATTGTACAATGGTGGAGTGAATTTAGACGGTTTTCAACAATGTGTTGACAATACCAAACTCAAACTATACTACAATGGCGATATTACCTCGGTAGCCCAATTTCAAAAAATGCAGGAACGCTTTCCTACTATAGACCATTGGATGATTGGTCGCGGTTTGATAGCCGATCCGTTTTTACCAAGCATGATTAAAAACAACAGCTCCGAATATCCATCCAATAAAATGGAATTATTCAGCGATTTCCACGATACTTTATACGCCGGTTATAGTGAATCACTATCTGGAGCAACCCATATTTTATTGAAAATGCACCATTTATGGGAGTACTTTTCGGTGATTTTTTCCAATCCACACAAAATCCATAAAAAGATAAAAAAGGCTAAAAGTATACGCAATTATGAACAAGCGGTTAGAGAAATTATTAAGGAAGGGTAATCTTTTTAGCTTAAATTCTGCAAATTATTTTAAGCTAATTTAAATTCTATTACTATACATAAAAAAAGGTTCAACTTTTACAAGTTGAACCTTTTTTTAACTCTATACTATAATAATTTTAGTTATTTTTTTCCTTTTTAATAACTATTGCAGACATTAATTTGGTGGTCTCATAACTCTCCAATATGTTCCATCAAAAACAAGGGAAACTCCTTGGTTACTTCCTAATGGCATATCAGATGAACATTTAATTTTTTGAGTTCCGCCTGCATTGTCATTTTGAAAAACTACCCCGGTACAGCAACTTATTGCATCATTATTTGCATTTATAATTTGAATAACCTGACCTGTAACTCCTCCGGAAAATCCTGCTATATTTTCCCAACCACCACTCGGAACAATAAATAAGATTCCAATCCCGGAAACATCATAATTACTTACAGAAGATGAAGATTGTGTTGCTGTATTTAAAATAAGTCTTCCAAACGAGCCGTTAGTACCACTTACAGTCCCAGAAGATGTAACATTTCCACTGGTAGTAAATGTAGTCCCGGTTAAACCACCTGTTAATGTACCACCTGTTAATGGCAAGTAAGTTGATGCTGCACTCGCACTACTTACATAAGTGTTTGAATCAACACTACCATCCGCTTTTAAAAATTGAGAAGAGGTCCCTCCAGATTTGATATAAGAAGAGGCTGTGATTGCTGCACTGGTATTTACTGAAGTTACACTTCCATTACCCAACTGTATTTTATTACTCGCAGTAACTATAGCACCATTACCAATCGCAGTAGCATTGGTTAAAGCAGAACTTGAAACATCTGCATTGTAACCAACAGCTGTATTATTACTTCCCGTGGTATTAGATCCCATAGCACCAAATCCAACAGCGATATTAAAATTACCCTGGCTGTTGTTGTATAATGATTCAGCACCAAGAGCAGTATTCTTATTTCCGGTATCATTCCCTTGCAAGGCTTCCTGCCCATAAGCAGCATTTTGATAACCAGTACTATTACTTATCATGGTTAGATGACCAAAGGCGGCATTATGGTGTCCAGTAGAATTTGATTCTAATGTTTCCAATCCAACTGCAGTATTACTAGATCCAGTTACATTACCCAACATAGATTGTCGCCCAATAGCAGTGTTTTGCATACCTGTTGCATTACTAGTTAATGCCTGATATCCAACAGCAATATTATCATCTCCTTGTGTAATTGAGCTAAGTGCTCCTATACCAATACCAATATTTCTATCGGCACTACTCAGTACACCTGTAGTTTGGTGACCAATCAGCAAACTGTTTGAAAAGTTAGCTCCTCCACTTTTAGAATCGGTAAGTCCGTCTAAAGTTGTTACTGCAGTTGTTAAATAAGTACTTGAATCAATACTACCGTCCGCTTTTAAAAATTGCGAAGAAGTACCTCCGGATTTAACAATGGAAGTACCCGTTATTGCCCCACTTGAAGTAACGGCTCCAGCATTCCATATACCACTGGTAATAGTACCAACAGTATTTGCAGTTCCCGATGCAGTAAGATTACCCGTTACATTCAATGTTCCACCAATTGCTGTATTACCGGATAAAGTAGCTGTTGTGCCAGTTAACCCTCCTGTCAGTGCTCCACCTGCCAATGGTAAATAAGTACTTGCTCCACTTGCACTTGTCAAATAGGTATTTGCATCTACACTACCATCCGCTTTTAAAAATTGAGAAGAAGTACCTCCTGATTTGATATAGGAAGCAGCCGTAATTGCAGCACTTGTATTTACTGAAGTTACACTTCCATTACCCAATTGTATTTTATTACTCGCTGTAACTATGGCACCATTACCAATCGCTGTAGCATTGGTTAAAGCAGAACTTGAAACATCAGCATTGTAACCAACAGCAGTATTATTACTTCCCGTTGTATTAGAACCCATAGCTCCAAATCCAACTGCAATGTTAAAATTACCCTGGCTGTTGTTGTATAATGATTCTGCACCAAGAGCAGTATTTTTATTTCCTGTATCGTTCCCTTGTAAGGCTTCCTGCCCATAAGCGGCATTTTGATAACCAGTACTGTTACTTATCATAGTAAGATGACCAAAGGCAGCATTGTGATGACCAGTAGAATTGGATTCTAATGTTTCCAATCCAACTGCGGTATTACTAGATCCAGTTACATTACCCAACATAGATTGTCGTCCAATAGCAATGTTTTGCATACCCGTTGAATTGCTAGTTAATGCCTGATATCCAACAGCAATATTATCATCACCTTGTGTAATTGAGCTAAGTGCTCCTATACCAATACCTATATTTCTATCGGCACTACTCAGTACACCTGTAGTTTGATGACCAAGTAATAAACTGTTTGAAAAGTTAGCACCTCCACTTTTAGAATCGGTAAGTCCGTCTAAAGTTGTTACTGCACTTGTTAAATAAGTACTAGAATCAACGCTACCATCTGCTTTTAAAAATTGAGAAGAAGTACCTCCTGATTTAACTATTGTATTAGCTGTTAATGTCCCACTTGCAGTAACTGTACCTGTAAAGGTTGGAGATGCTAATGGTGCTTTTAAATCCAAAGCTGTTTGAGTTGCTGTTGAAACAGGCTTATTGGTATCTGAAGTATTGTCTACATTTGCCAATCCAACCATCGTTTTATCAATTCCACTTACCGTTCCGGTAAAGGTTGGTGAATCAATATTGGCTTTCAAATCTAACGCATCTTGCGTATATGTAGAAACTGGTTTGTTTGCATCGCTGGTGTTATCAACGTTCGCTAAACCAACCATTGATTTAGTTATTCCTGAAACCGTTCCTGTAAAAGTTGGTGATGCTAAAGGAGCTTTTAAATTCAAGGCTGTATTAGCAGTAGCTTCATTCGCATCTACATCAGCCTGAACAGCATCAATATTTGTTTGTAAAGTAGCATCAGCTGAAGTTCTTGCCGAAGTTTCTGTAGTTAAATTAGCAGCAATTGTATTTTCTGCAGCTGTAGCACGAGTTACTTCATTAGCTAAAGCTGTTGTGGCAGATGCAGTACTAGCATCAACATAGGTTTTCACCGATTTTACACTTGGATATTTAGTATCTGAAGTTCCGTCAGTTGTAACATTAGTACTTTTGTTTGCCAAATCTTCTTTCAATAAGTCTGCAGCTGTTCTGTTAGTTACTTCAGTAGCTAAGTTGGTTGTCAAAGTAACATCAGCGGAAGTTCTTGTTGAAGTTTCAGTAGTTAAATTAGCAGCAATTGTATTTTCTGCAGCTGTAGCGCGACTTACTTCATTAGCCAAAGCTGTTGAAGCTGTGGTAGCACTTGCATCTACATAAGTTTTCACCGATTTTACACTTGGATATTTGGTATCCAAAGCTCCGTCAGTGGTAACATTAGTACTTTTGTTTGCCACGTCTTCTTTCAATAAATCAGCTGCTGTTCTGTTAGTTACTTCAGTAGCTAAGTTGGTTGTCAAAGTAGCATCAGCTGAAGTTCTTGCAGCAGTTTCAGTAGCTAAATTAGCAGCAATTGTGTTTTCAGCAGCTGTAGCTCGGCTTACTTCATTCGAAAGATTGGTCGTTAAAGTAGCGTCAGCTGAAGTTCTTGCAGTAGTTTCAGTAGCTAAATTAGCAGCAATTGTATTTTCTGCAGCTGTAGCTCGATTTATTTCATTTGTCAAAGCAGTTGAAGCAGATGCAGTACTAGCATCAACATAGGTTTTCACCGATTTTACACTTGGGTATTTAGTATCTGAAGTTCCATCAGTGGTAACATTAGTACTTTTGTTTGCCACATCTTCTTTCAATAAGTCAGCAGCTGTTCTGTTAGTTACCTCGGTAGCTAAGTTGGTTGTCAAAGTAGCATCAGCTGAAGTTCTTGCAGTAGTTTCAGCAGTTAAGTTTGTAGTTAACGTGTTATTTGCAGCTGTTCTGTTGGTTACTTCAGTAGCTAAATTGGTTGTCAAAGTATTATTTGCAGCAGTGCGATTATTGGTTTCCGTAACCAAATTAGCGGCAATCGTATTTTCCGCAGTTGTAGCACGAGTTACTTCATTAGCCAAAGCTGTTGTGGCAGATGCAGTACTAGCATCAACATAGGTTTTTACCGATTTTACACTTGGATATTTAGTATCTGAAGTTCCATCTGTTGTAACATTAGTACTTTTGTTTGCCAGATTTTCTTTTAGATTTAAGGCTGTTTGAGTTGCAGTACTAATTGGCTTATTTAAATCTGTTGTATTATCTACATTGTTTATTTGTAAATTAGTTCTAGCCCCTAAAACGGTAGTAGCATTTGTCCCTCCATTTTCTATAGCGACAACACCAGTCACATTTTCAGCACTTATTGCCGAAAAAGCCAGTGGAGCATAACTAAATTCCTGATTGCTTATCTCAGTATATGTAGCACAATTTCCACTAGTGTTAATTCCAACAATTAAACTTTTCTTTGAAGAACTCCAAACAATAGACTGAAAAGAAGCAGCATACCCTGCAGTTTGTGTCCCTTTACCAATAACTAAGTTGACCATCCCAAAACCATCTGTTTTGACTTGTGCCGTTTCCTGGTATTCTATATTCGAAAATTCATCAATAAATTTAAATACCATACAGATATCTTTATTGACAACAGGGCTACTGGCATTATTTATCCCCGGTAATTGTTCGCCTTTAGGATTCATAATTATAGCCTGATAGCTTATCCCATTCGTTTGAGCAAAAGTCTTAGTTGCTACAAAAAGTATAAAAAGTATAAATATTTTTTTCATATCGCTTTTAATTAATGTTGAAATGAACTCCTAATTCTAATTGATTCGTCCTGAATGATAATTTTTCCTTTAAAGAATTGGTAATATTTATACTCTGACAAAAATCATATCCAAGACTTAAACCTCCAAATGAAGGAATATTATATTTTACCATTAATCCAGCCGAAGATTCTAAGATAATTCCCGAAAATTCTTTTTGATGCATTAAATCATAATAAATACCATTTAATTCTTGTTTCCCATAAATTAGAGAAGAAGCATTTAAAGCTGTTTTAACCAAAAAATCAATACTATTTTTTGAATTGGTTTTATAAGAATAAAACTGATACATCAAACCACCTTGCAAACCAAGATACTGCGTATCCCATCGATAAGAATTCGCTGAGTTTCCCCCTATTGCGTTATAATCATTTAAGGAAAGTCCTAATGAATACAATATTTTTTTGTTTATCAAAGGTTTTGTAAAACCAATTTCATAAAAACTTCCAGTTCCACTCTGGATATTTGGATTTACCTGAAGATTAGCATCTTTATAAAGGTACTTTGTGTAATTTTTACCTGTAGTAAAATAAAGTTCTTGAGAAAAAATGCTTGCAGATGACAATAGAAAAATAAGTAGTAAGTAGTTTTTTATCATAGTTTAATAATTTTAGTGTAATAATTGAAATTTGTGGCTTGTAGTCGGACTAAATATTCTGATTGGGGTAAGTTGGCTAAATTAATTGTCAAAATAGAATTGTCTATTGTCTCTTTTTTTTCAAAAACCAAACGCCCACTAATGTCAAACACATACACCGTTATTTGATTTGGCATTAATTGTGAAAATTGAAAATTAACCGTTTCCGTAAACGGATTAGGATAAGTCTGAGTACTAATTTCCGTTTTCTCATTGGAAGCAATATAACTTCCCCAAAGACTTTGCTGAAACCCCTGAATAACGACAGTACTACCATTTGAATTACCAATGACACTTTGCTGACCTATTGTTTGGCTTATAATGTAGCCATCAGCGGTTTTTGTAGTCAATCCTTGCGAAGAAATCATCTGGTGATGTAAAATTTGCCCGTAAAAGGGAACTGTAAGAAATATAAATAAATACCTCATAAAAATAATTTTAAACAAACTTAATCGTTCTTTTAATACATTTCGTCGATAATTTTTAAAATTTCTTAAAAAAAGGTTAATCAGTAACAACTTTTCAGTTTTTAGTAAGCCAAAAAACTACAACAAGAACAAAAACCCTACAAAACGGTTAGATTACAGTGTTTTACAAAGAAAAAAAAATCCGCAGTTAATAATAATTTAAAGCTGTTTGAAAGATTTTTTCAGTTTTTAGTAAGTCTATAATATAACTTAAAAAAAACAGCTACATTTGAGAACAACTCAAATCGGACAAAAAAAGCCCTTTAGACCTATAAAAAAATATTCTGATTGCTTATGGCAAAAAACTAATATAAAATCAAATGATTACAAATTTACTTTGCATTATTACTGGTTTACTCGGTTTGATAACTACATTTCTAATATTTGGTAGTTACAAATCAAACAGGATGATGAATTTGTATATGATTTTATTAATACTCATTATTTCTTCGCGTCATTTATTGATTGGTGTAACTTATTTTATTTCAGATGTTGCCTCTATAGACTCTTTTTATAACTACACCTATGTCTATTCTAATTTTGCAGCAGTAGTAATTCCGCTTTTCTATTTATATTTTAAAAATTTAGCCAACAATAATAAAGATTTCAATTACAAAGAACTACTACAATTTATTTTCCCGATAGGCTTCTTTATTACTATAGTAGTATGCAATAAATTCTTGCTTATATCTATACAATTAGAAATACTCCTCTACACAATCTTTTTTGCTTATGCGTTGTATTATAATGTTCTATGTTACCGATTATTAAAAAGTACTATTTGGACTAGAAAAATAGAAAGTAAAGTAATCAAAAAGCAAAATGAATTAATAAAAAAATGGACTCTGTTTTTGTTCATCACAATTACCTTAATAACCTTTAGGCTTCTAGTGTCTATTGTTTTAAAAAGCATTAACGATGAACACATTAAAGGACTCAGCTATCAATGGGTATCCTCGCTTCTTTGGCTATTCATCCTAATCAAAATATTGATTTCTCCTGAAATCCTGTACGGATACGATGTACTTTATCAAAAAATAAATGAAAGCAGGAATAATGATTTAGTACTGAATGAACTTTGGAGCGCATCACCAAATAATGAATTAAATAACAGCCAACATCTTGCTTTAAAAGAAAAAATAGAGAAAAACATATTATCCTATATAGAACAAATAGAGAAAATATCTTTTGAATATGAACTCTTCAGAGATCCCAATATGAAGCTTACTGATCTGGCCAACAAACTGAATATTCCTAAAAGCCATATCTCCTATCTTTTTAAATACCATTGTAAAATTTCTTTTTCAGAATACAAAAAAACAATCCGAATTCACGATGCCATTAAACATATTGAACAGGATTACTTAAAAAACAACACATTGGATTCTTTATCTAAACAAGTCGGTTTCACATCTTATAATCCCTTTTTCACCAGTTTTAAAGAAGTCTCAGGTGTTTCTCCAATAGAATATTGCAAGAATATAAAAATGGAATTAGAAGCATAAAAAAAAGGTTCAACTTTTACAAGTTGAACCTTTTTTTAGAAAAAATAAACCTTACTTCTTATAATACTTTCTGTATTTAGGGTAAGTAATCGCCCCAATTAAAGCAATTCCACCTAACGAATAGTAAATCCAGTTTAGGGAATGTGCTTCACCACTGGCATAAGAATGCAATCCTACCAAATGGAAATTTACTCCGTAATAGGTAAACAGAATCGAAACGAAAGCAAACATACTCATCAGGTTGAAAACCCATTTCCCTCTTAAATGAGGCACAAAACGAGCGTGAATTACAAAAGCATATATCATAATACTAATTAATGCCCAGGTTTCTTTTGGATCCCAACCCCAGTAGCGTCCCCAACTTTCATTAGCCCATTGTCCGCCAAGGAAGTTACCAATAGTCAACATAATCAATCCGATGGTTAAGGCCATTTCGTTGATATAAGTAATCTCCTGAATATTCAAATCCATTTTGGCTCTGTTCTTATCGTTGGTAAAAAAGATTAACAACAGCGATACAAAACCTAAAATCATTCCCAGTGCAAATGGTCCATAGCTTGCTACAATTACGGCAACGTGAATCATTAACCAATACGAATTAAGAACAGGTTGCAGATTAGCAATTTCCGGATCAATCCAGTTCATGTAAGCCGCCATCAAAATCATAGCGGTTACAAAGGCTGATGAAGCCACAGTCAGTTTCGATTTAATATCGAAAGCCAGACCAAAGAACATCGTTGCCCAGGACACATACACAATCGACTCATAAGCATTACTCCAGGGAGCGTGACCTGAAATGTACCAACGTGCAATTAATCCTGCAGTGTGCAATGCAAATAACAATCCGATAACGATGTGCATTCCGTTAACCAAATAATTCAGAGCTTTTGTTTCTTTGAATATTTTTAAAATCGTAAACAAAAGCATCAAAATAGCCGCCGTTAAATACCAATATGGTAATTTTTGGAAAACATCATATTTGTTATATAAAATTTCTAAAGAAACTTTGTCTTCTGATGGCAATACTTTAGCGCCAAATCTCTTTTGGAAACCGTGTAAACTTTCTAATAATTCATCGGCATTTTTATAATCACCGGAAACAGAAGCATTAGTCAACGAACCAAAGTACAATGGCAAAACACTTTTAGTATAAGTAGAATCCATGCCTTTCAAGCCGGCAGTTTCTAACTCATTAAAAGAAATCCATTTGTTGTTAGCATCATGCGGAATTGGGAAAATCTTCATAATGGTTCCGCTCAATGCCGATTCCATTAGGTTGACTTTCTTATCCGTTTCTACAAAATCTTTTTCAAACTGATTCGGATTAGCTGCCTTATAAGCCACATCTAAATAAGGTGATAATTTATAATTCCCCTGTTCGTCAAAAAAGGCGATAAAAGGAGCATATTTTGCTTTAGCATCAATACCAATAATTTTTCTGATGCTGTCATTTCCGCTTTTAATGTAAATTAACGGAACTTCAATCCATAATTTAGCATATTGCGACATCGACAAGAATACCTGATCCGAATTCAAACCTTTGTATTCATTAGCATGACTTACTTTTCGCAACAATTCAGATGAGAAAGTATTAATAGGCTTCATTCTTCCGCCTGCATCCTGAATAATCAATCGTCCAAAATCAGCAGCGTGTTTCTCTGAAACCTTGTATTTTGTAATTAAAGAATCCAGTTGCTTTTCTGTTGGTGCCACTCTTACATGCGCAGTTTTTCCTGACTGGGCTTCTTCAGTGTGATTATGATTGTGATCGTGTTCGTGGTCATGCATTTGGGCAAAACCATTAAAACTCAGTAATAAAATTAAAATCGGAATCAGTTTTTCTTTTTTATCCTTAACCACTTCTAATTTTCTTTTTAAATCGGCAAAACGGGAGTGTTTCGTAAACATAATCGACATCAACGAAAAGAATAATAAAAAGTAACCAGCATAAGTAATATTAGTTCCCCAGAAATCGTGATTTACCGAAAGTACAGTTCCTTTTTCGTCAGGATCAAAAGAAGATTGGAAAAAACGATAGCCTTCATGGTCTAAAACGTGATTCATGTAAATTCGGGCATCAAATGGTTTGGCAGCCGAATCCTGAACACTTACCTTACTCTCGAACGAAGAATAACTCTTCTCAGTTCCCGGATATTTTTGAGCAATAAAATCGTTCAATTTAATTTTAAAAGGCAAAATATAAGCTTTACTTCCGTAGAATAAAGAATACTCAATGTTTCCAATTTTCACTGTTTTAGGCTCTCCTTCTTTTCCTTTCGAACCTAAAATGGTTACTTCTTTTTCTTTTCCTTCGGCTTTAACAGTCAGGACTAAAGCATCTTCATGTTCCTTAGCCTTAAAATCATTATTCGAGTCATAATCAATCACTCCTTTTACGGCAGGATCAGGAAAAACAATTCGGATATCGCCAATGCTGTACAACGAACGTCTCATCAACGGCTGTACTTTATCCTTGGCAACTGCCCCCTGTAACTTATCAGCCATTCGCATAAAGTTTCCTTCAAATGGCGTTTCAATAGTATAATCTTTACCATCAAAAGTAATGTTGATAGCACCATCAGTATGTTTATTCAAGGCAAAAAGCACATTGTGAATATTCTGTACCTCCCCTTCTTTCAGGAAATGCTCCTCACGTCCACCCGAACCTGCTTCGACTAATTTCATGTACAAAGTTCCGTTAGCATCAGGTTTCACATATTCTTTGGCACCCATAATGAAGTTTTTATACTTCACCTCAAAAGGCGTTTTGTCAAATTCTCCCGAAACAGAAAAATCATTATTGGTTACAGGCGACAACAATACTTTTTGTTCAAAAGTCCTGCGTTTCATTTCGCCCTTATATTCTCCATCCACAAAAACAGTCAGAAAGGTTTTATCAGAATAAAACTTATTTTCGGCAGCACCTTCGCGAATAGGCATCACGCCCTCATAACTGATATAACGGGTAATAAAAGCACCTAAAAGAATCAGGATAAAAGCCAAATGCAGCAATAAAGTAGCCCATTTTTCCTTTTTCAACAAATGATAACGTTTGATATTCCCGATGAAGTTAATCATGAAAAACACCATAATTCCCTCAAACCACCAGGTATTATAAACCCAAATTCGAGCCGTATCAGTATTGTATTTACTTTCGATGAAAGTTCCGGTTGCCATTGCCACTGCAAAAGCCAGGAAAAGAAAAGCCATTAAGCGAGTAGAAAATAAAAAAGCGTAGATTTTTTTATCCATTTGTAAGGGATTACATTTTATAAAAGCGCCACAAAAGTACTTAAAAATGTTGACTTCTACCGCCGTGCAATTGTTAATTATATCCAAAATTAACCCCTGAAAATCGCTTTTAATTTTCTTTTTTTGGGCGTGCCCTTGTCGCGGAACTATTTCTGGAAAACTGCTCTATTTTTCAGCAACAAGGTCGGGTGATACGCTCTATTTTTTTATTTTGTCCTACTAAGCTTGCCGAAAGACAAAATAAAAAAGATGCCGCTCCTCCCCCTCACGCAAACTCTACTCAAAGGAAAGTTTTGTTCAATAATTTATAATAAAAATATTATTTCTATATTTGAAGAAAATGTGCTAGTTGATGGCGAGAACCAACCTCCTTTTGGGTATATTCTCGATACTTTGTAGCAACTATACACTAGTTATGCCTAATATTAAAAAAGCGCAAAACAACTAGAGATGTGAAAAAATCACTACATTTGCATAACTAAAAGAATAGAATTATGCTAATCAGATTTTCAGTTGAGAATTTTTTGTCATTTAGTGACAAACAATATTTTTCACTTTTACCAGGAAAAGGTACACTTAAAAGTGAACACAAATCAAAAAAAGTCAAAGGTGTTTCGGCATTGAAAACTGCTGTTTTATTTGGAGCTAATGCTTCCGGAAAATCAAATCTAATAAAAGCTATCGATTTTGGCAAGAAGTTAGTTTTGAGAGGTACAAAAATTGATACAAAAATTGATTTTCAAAAATTTAGATTAGATAGTAATTTAAAAGATAAGAATAGTAGAATTGAATATGAAATTCAGCATAGTGGAAAAAACTATGCATATGGTTTTGTATTTAACAATAATGAAATTACAGAAGAATGGTTGTATGAAATTGGAATCAAATCTGACATAAAAATATTTGAAAGGAATAAAGATTCTAAAGAAGTTTTTGACCTTGATTATTTATTAAAAGGCAATAAAAAAATTGAAGAAAAACAATTTATAAAATTTATAGCTAAAGGAACACCAAACAATCAGCTTTTTTTAAACGAGATTAGAACGAGAAAAGTAAAAGAAAATGTTTCTAAAATTGATGATATTTTAAATGTAATTGATTGGTTTCAAAATTCATTAAAAATAATTTTTCCAGATGATAAATACAATGAAGGATTAAAGTTTGAACTAAAAGAAGATGAAACACTTTTAACAACTTTCGAAGAGTTTTTAAAATATTTTGACACGGGAATAAATGGTGTTTGTTTAGAAAAAATTGATTATGAAAGTGTTGATATACCAAAATTAATTCTAAATAAAATTAAAGAAGAGTTATTAAATAAAAAATCAGAAAACTTTAGAGCATCTATATTATCAAATAAAAACACTACATACTTTTTAACTATTAAAGATGAAGATTTGATTGTGCACAAATTTATGACAAAGCATAAAGTCTTAGGTAATGAAGAATTTGAAAAGTTCGACACCAGTGATGAATCAGATGGAACAAATAGAATAATGGACTTTATTCCATTAATGATGGATTTATTAAAAGGTGACAATGTTTTTATTATAGATGAAATGGAAAGAAGCCTTCATCCTAATCTTATTTATGATTTAATTGACTTATTTATGTCAAAAGGCAAAAATGTTAATAGCCAGTTAATCCTTGCAAGTCATGAGTCATCTTTGTTGACGCAAAAATTATTAAGAAAAGACGAAGTATGGTTTGTTGTTAAAGATTTTAATGGATCAAGTAAATTACATTCTCTTGAAGAATACAATATTAGATTTGATAAAGAAATACGAAAAGATTACCTACTCGGAAGATTTAAGGCAATTCCAAAAATAGGAAATAGAAATAAACTTACTGTATTACCAAATCAGTCTTAAAATTATGCCAAGAGAAAGAGTAGAATTATTTAGACAAAGTAATACCATTGAAAAAGAAAAAATTATAGTTTTAGCTTTTGAAGGTAATGATACAGAGCAAATATATTTTGAAGAATTTAAAGATTCGGAAAAATTTAATGACGAGTTAATCTATTTACATTTACTAAAAAGACCAAAAAGGAATACAAACAGCGCACCTAATCATGTCTTTAAGAAATTAAAAAAAGAAGCTAAAGATGAGTATAGTTTTAATGAACATGATGAATTGTGGATGATTATTGATACTGACAGATGGAAAAACATTCCTGAAATCATTAATGAATGTAAGAAACTAGACAATATGTTTGTTGCGGTAAGTAATCCATGTTTCGAACTTTGGTTATTACTTCACGTTAAGAATATTTCAGATTATACTGAAGAAGAATTGGAATTAATCCTAAAAAATCTCAAAGTAACTTCAAAAAAGAATTATATAGATATTAAACTAACTGAAATACTTGGGGCTTATAATAAAAGTAATCCAAAACCAGAACAATTTATTCCTCACTTAAAAAATGCTATTGAACAAGCTAAAAATTTAGATTCAAAGAATGAAGAGTTTCCAACATTATTAGGTTCACATGTCTATAAAATCATTGAAAAATTAATAAAACACTAGACACAACAGCTACAACGGATTTGGGCAATCGGCTTAATGAAAAATTGGTTTTCATCCTTTCTAGCTCAATTACATCAAATACCTACTTAAGTTAAAGGATAATTCACAGCCTTTGCAACGCAAATAACCAAAACAAACTCCTGTAAAAATGAACGCCTCAATAAGCCAAAAGATAATAGCCATTTGTAACGAAAAAATTGAAAAGAAAGGAGAAAACGTAGGACTTTCATTTTATGCTTTTTTTGCTAATAAAAACGATAATCCCAAGCTTTTAATGGAAGTTGCCGAGTGGTGGATCATGAAACACCAACTGGATCATTTTGAAAAAGCAGTCAAAATTAGAGAAATGGTTCAAAATGGATTGTAATGATTTTAACCGCAAAAAAATTTAAACACAAAGTCCACAAAGTTTTTCGCAAAGGGCACAATGATTATTTCATAAGATTCGCAAAGCTTTGCGGTCTTTGCGTTGAATAAAAAAACTAATCTTTGTGTTCTTTGCGGTAAAATTTTAAACGCAAAGATTATAAAGCTTTTCGCAAAGTTCACAAAGCACAAAAAATAATTTGCGAATTTGCGGTACTTATTAATTTAAAACTGTGATAATCTGTTTAATCCGTGGTATCTGTGCTCCTTTTTTAATTGATTTGAAAAACGAGTTTTTTTGTTAATTTTACCACATGATTAAAGTAAGTATTATTGGCTCCGGAAATGTAGCCCAACATCTTATCACTACATTTCAAAACCTTGAAAAATCGGGTAGCGAAATCGAGTTGGCACAGGTGTTTTCCAGAAAACAGGAAGCACTGACACACTTACTCAGCCCGGAACAAATTATCACCGATTACAACAATTTACAGGAAGCTGATTTGTATATCATTGCCGTTTCTGATGATGCTATCGACAGTGTTGCCAGCCAACTTCCATTTAAAAATCGTTTGGTGGTGCATACTTCCGGCAGCATGCCTTTAACAGCTTTACATGACAATAATCGAAAAGGCGTTTTTTATCCTTTACAAACTTTTACCAAAGGAAAAGCAGTCAATTTCAAGAACATTCCTATTTGCCTGGAAGCTGAAAATCCAACTGATTATCAGCTATTAGACAAGGTAGCTAAAAGCATTTCGGACAAAGTACACGCAATAAATTCAGAACAACGAAAGGCCTTGCATGTAGCAGCCGTTTTTGTCAATAATTTTGCCAATCACCTTTATTCGATTGGGAATAACATTTGCCAGGAAAACCGAATCCCATTTGATATTTTAAAACCCTTGATACAGGAAACAGTTGAAAAAATAATGACGCTTTCTCCCTATGAGGCACAAACAGGACCGGCAATTCGCAAGGATCAGAAAACAATTGCAGCTCACGAAGCCTTTTTAACCAATGAAAATCAATTAACTATATATAAAATCCTAACCCAATCCATACAAGATAATGGCAAAAAGTTATAAAGAAATAATGAACGACATCACTACTTTTATTTTTGATGTCGATGGCGTACTTACCGATGGTTCCGTATTTGTAAACCCTGATGGCGAAATGTTGAGAACCATGAATATTCGCGATGGTTATGCGCTGAAAGCAGCTGTAGACAGCGGCTATAATGTTTGCATCATATCGGGCGGAAGCAACGAAGGCGTGCGTGTGCGTTTGCGTAATCTGGGAATTACCAATATTCATTTAGGCACACCGGACAAGGTGGAAACCTTTGACGAATACATCGATATTCACCAAATTAAACAGGAACACATTTTATACATGGGCGATGATATTCCTGATTATCATGTGATGAAATTAGTAGCTTTACCTACTTGCCCTCAAGATGCCTGCCCCGAAATCAAAGGGATTTCCAAATACATTTCACATAAAAATGGAGGAAAAGGCGCCGTTCGTGATGTGATTGAACAGGTCATGAAAGTACAGGGTAAATGGATGGAAAGTTTTGACGCAAAATACGACTAGATTTTAGATTGCAGTCCCGATAGCTATCGGGATAGATTGCAGATTTCAAAAACCCATAACCCATAACCCATAACCCACAACTCACAGAATGTCCTTCCTAAATCTCATTAGATATAAAAACCTACTGATGCTCGCTTTGATGCAAATCATTTTCAGATATGGTTTTTTGAAATTACAAAATATTGATTTGGCTCTGGCCGATTGGCAATATGCTTTATTGGTATTAAGTACGGTTTTAATCGCTGCGGCGGGTTATGTAATCAATGATATTTTTGATCAGGAAACCGACAGAGAAAACAAACCCGATAAGGTAATTGTAGGCAAATCTATTTCAGAAGCCAAAGCCTATAATATTTATGCCTTGTTAAATGTTAGCGGAGTTGCCATTGGATTTTATTTATCCAATGTGATTATGAGGCCTAATTTTGCCGCCATCTTTGTTTTGATAGCTGCAACCCTTTACATTTATGCTACGAGTTTAAAACAAATGTTGCTTTTGGGAAATATTGTTGTGGCTTTATTATTGTCGTTAAGTGTAATTATCATTGGAATTTTCGACCTTTTTCCGGCAACCGATACTGCTAATCAGGAAGTAATGGCCAGTATGTTTTCGATACTTTTAGATTATGCCATTTTTGCTTTTATGATTAATTTGCTACGCGAAATCGTTAAAGATTTAGAAGATTTCGACGGTGATTTCAAACAGGGAATGAGCACATTAGCGATTGTTTTTGGTGTCCCAAGAACAGCAAAATTAGTTTTCGTTTTGAGTTTTATTCCCATAATTGCATTGCTTATTTATATCAACAATTATCTGGTTGCTCATAATTTGATAGCAGCTACTATTTATAGTTTTATTTTTATTTTAGGGCCAATGCTCTATTTTAGCATTAAAATTTGGACTGCACAATCAAAAACCGACTTTCACGCATTGAGCAAAGTCCTAAAATGGATCTTATTCTTCGGAATTCTATCGATTCTATTTATCACCTTAAACATAAAATACCATGCTTCGAAATAAATTAAAATCATACCAAATCATCTTAGCTTCGGGTTCTCCCAGAAGGCAACAATTTTTCAAGGATTTGGATTTGGATTTCGAAATTCGATTAAAAGAAATTGAAGAAGTTTTTCCCCCGGAATTAAAAAGAGAGGAAATCACTAATTATTTGGCAGAACTAAAAGCCGCAGCTTTCGAAGGCCAAATAAAAGACAACGAAATTTTAGTTACCAGCGATACCCTGGTTTGGCACAACGAAAAAGCTTTAGGAAAACCAAAAGACAGTCAGGATGCTTTTGAAATTTTAAAATCATTATCGAATGCCACTCACGAAGTAATTACCTCGGTTTGCTTTAAAACCAGCACTAAAACAGAGGTTATATACGAAATAACCAAAGTTACTTTCAACGAATTAAGCGACGAAGCGATTGCTTATTATATCGAAAATTACAAACCTTTTGACAAAGCCGGAGCTTATGGAATTCAGGAATGGATTGGCTTTATTGGAGTTAGAAAAATTGAAGGCTCTTATGCCAATGTTATCGGACTTCCAGTAGACAAAGTATACCAATATTTGAGTAATTTAGCTTAAAACAAAACACATGAATTTCTTTAATAATTTTACAAACGAATCAATTGCGACCGGTATAGTAGTATTAATTCTGATTATTTCACGAATTATGTCTACGAAATTAGTACGCAAATTTGCCAAAAGCACTCACATCATTGAAAACAGAACTAATTTAGTTATTAAATACTTTCACCTGCTGATAAACATTCTGGTAGTTATTGCTTTGATTATTATTTGGGGAGTACGCCCAAAAGAAATTATTTCAGGCATTGCTTCGGTCGCTACTGTGATAGGTGTAGCCGGTGTTGTCATGATTGCCCAATGGTCTATTTTGAGTAATATTACCTCAGGGGTTCTTTTATTCTTTTCCTTTCCCTTTAAAATAGGCGATGTGATCCAAATTCTGGACAAAGACTTTCCTATTATTGGCGAAATTGAAGATATTGGAGCTTTTCATGTAACCTTAAAAAACAAAGAAGGCGAAACGATTATTTACCCTAACAATCTATTTTTTCAAAAAGGGGTTTCTATATTACCAAACCATTATGACGAAAAAGAATTCGTGGATTAATTCCTATAAAAAGAATGGTTCATTTATTATTTTATAGTAACTTTATAGAATAGGCTATTCTTCACAAAACCTTTTAAACAATTATATCATGCTATTTAGTAATAAAATAATTGTTTTTGTCATAATTCTTCTCTGTTGTCAACTTTCTTTTTCACAAGATAAAACAACGCAGAAAGACAGTAGCGCTGTACTTACCAGCGTATTAACTACGCCAAAAAACAAAACGGCTAAGTTTTTCCATCGCTTAATATTCAAACCTGCAAAGTCTAAAAAAGTTAGTAAAAAGATTATTGTTCCCAAGCATTTAAAGGTAGAAGGTAAAATTATTAGAAATATTATTATTACTACACTCGATCCTTTTGGGTATTCTGAAATTGATACTAATAGAATACCTACGCAATGGTCAGAAAAAACAGGAAACTGGGCACACCTGAAATCAAAAAGAATATCAATCAAAAACATGTTGCTTTTTTCGAAAAACAAGCCTTACAGCTTACTGGAAATAAAAGAATCGGAACGTATTTTAAGAAGTCAAAACTTTATAAACAGAGTAAGTATTACTGAAAAACTAACGGCTCCAAAATCAGATTCAGTCGATGTTTTTGTTCGGGTTCTGGACTCCTGGAGTTCAATTCCTAAATTCAATATTTCGAATTCAAAAACAGGCCTCGGACTCAAAGAGCGCAATTTTTTTGGATTAGGACATCAATTGGATTATTACTACTCCAACCGAAAAAGTGATGGAAAAGATGCTAATAACATGAGTTATCTGATTCCCAATATCAAAAATACATTCATTCGAACCGAATTTAAATACAGTGTCGATTTTGATCGTTATTATTCGAAAGGCATCACTATCGAGCGGCCTTTTTATTCTCCATTGTCTAAATGGGCAGCCGGAATTGCACTTAATCAAAATTACCTAAAAGACAGTATTCAAGATGTAGACGAAACCTATATTTCGCAAAATTTTAAATACAGCACTCATGATTTTTGGGGCGGAAGAGCTTTTCGTATTATCAAAGCAGATACGATTACGGAGCGTACAACCAATTTGATTGTTTCTGCACGATTCTTAAACATGGACTATCTAATTAAACCTTCAGAAACATTAGATCCCATACATTTTTACGATACTGAAAAATTACTTTTAACGGGAATAGGAATCAACACCAGACAATTTGTTGAAGACCGTTACATTTTTAAAAACGGACAAACAGAAGACGTTCCCATAGGCAGAATCTACGGAATTACGGGAGGTTATCAATACAAAAACTCCAAATGGCGTCCTTATTTTGGGGCACAAATTTCTTTTGGTAATTACCATCCTTGGGGATTTCTAAGCACCAATTTTGAGATAGGCAGTTTTTTTAAACAATCTAAAACAGAACAAAGTGCCATCAGTTTTCAAGCCAATTATTTTACCAATCTCATCGAAATTGGAAATTGGAAATTCAGACAATTTATCAAACCTCAAGTAATCATTGGCTTTAATAGAGAAAAAAGCTTAGGCGATTTATTGACAATTAACGAAAACAATGGCATCCAAGGCTTCAACAGCCCAGTTTATGGTACTCAAAAAATGATATTGACCTTACAAACACAATCGTATTCACCAAAAGCAATTTGGGGATTTCGATTCAATCCTTATTTTAATTACACGCTTGCCATTTTAGGAAATAAGAATAACCAAATCCACACGAACAAAACCTATTCGAAAATTGGAATTGGAGTCCTTATTAATAATGATTTTTTAGTATTTAGTGCTTTTCAGTTATCATTAGCCTATTATCCCAAAATTCCATTTCAGGGAGATAATATTTTCAAAACTAATGCGTTTGAAACTACTGATTTTGGGTTTCAAAATTTTGAGTTAGCAAAACCTAAAATAGTTCCTTTCAAATAAAACAAAATAAAATTTTATTAATTGATTATTAGTTAATTAATCAGTATATTTATACAAAAGAATCCTAATTTTTAATTTAAAAATTTTAAGTATGAGAAAACTAAGTTTTTATTTGATGGTCATGATACTATCAATATGTGTACTCCCTACAAGCACTTATGCAGCAGAAAAAAACTCTTCTGATACTCCGAAAGAAATGCCTGCTGAAGTTAAAACAATGCTTAATCGATTGAATGAAATTAAAGAAATGGACAAGTCTAACTTGTCTTCTTCTGAAAAAAAAGAATTAAGAACCGAGGTTAAAACCATTAAAAAGAATTTAAGATCATCTGGTCAAGGGGTTTATTTATCTGTTGGCGCTATTATTATCATTGTTCTTTTATTAATTCTATTACTTTAAAAATCAACAAAATACAACAACAAAACAGCTCATTCCAAAAGGATGAGCTGTTTTGTTTAACTCAAAATTAAACATTAAAAGGCTTTTTTGGCACAATAATTGGCTTTTAGCTAATAGCAATACATTTTAAATAACTTTAAAAACATAGAATTATGAAAACGTTAAAATTAATCGCAGCAGGAATTATATTATTAGTGACGAGTACAACAACTCAAGCTCAAGTTTCAGTAAATGTAAATATTGGAACTCCTCCAGCATGGGGACCAGTAGGATATTCTAATGTAGATTTTTACTATATCCCGGACATCGAAGCCTATTATGATATTCGTCTGGCACAATTTATTTATTTTGGCAACGGAAGATGGATACATTCAAGATACTTACCAGTAAGATACCGTGACTATGACCTATACCGTGGTTATAAAGTAGTTTTAAATGATTATCACGGAAGAACACCTTATGTATATTATAAAACCCATAAAGCAAAATACTATAGAGGTTACAAAGGAAAACCACAAAAATCGATTGGCGTTTATAGAAATGATTATGGACACGACAATAGACGTGATTTCGACAGAGGAAACGACAGAGGAAACAATTATAACAAACACAATTCAGGAAACAACAACCACGACCGCGGAAATGGTAATGGAAACGGAAAAGGAAAACATTAAATTTTAATCCCTAAATACTAAAGAAACGCTAATTGCGTTTCTTTTTTTTAGTCCTTTTGTAAATGTTAAAAAAAAGTTAACAAAAACAACATTGGCACACAAATTGGAATTAAATTTTAAAACACAGAATAAATTTAAAAAAGCAGAAAATATGAAAACTTTAAAATTATTAGCCGCAGGAATTATTCTCTTATTAAACAGTAATATACAAGCACAGGTATCGGTAAATGTCAATATAGGAACTCCTCCGGCCTGGGGTCCTGTAGGCTATTCAGATGTCGATTTTTATTATATCCCGGATATAGAATCTTATTATGATATTCGTTTGGAACAATTTATTTATTTTGACAATGGAAGATGGATACACGCCCAATATCTTCCAAAACACTACAGAAATTATGATTTGTATCATGGTTACAAAGTAGTTTTAACTGATTATCACGGAAGAACTCCTTACGTATATTATAAAATTCACAAGGCAAAATACTATAAAGGCTATAAAGGAAAACCTCAAAAATCAATAGGACAAAAAGAAGATTTCCATTACGACAACAAAAAAGACAAGGAATATAAAAAGTATTATAAAGAAAATCAAAAACATGAAAAAGGCAACAAAAAACACTAACTTTTATTGTTTTAAATTCTAAAAAAACTCGATACAGTATTTTATCCTTTTAATTAAAAAAGTTAAAATAAAGTTAATAAAATATTTTCGGCACAGTAATTGATATTCAACTAACATATTTATAAAATAATTTAAAATCCCCCAAATAACTCTAAAATACAGAAATCATGAAAACTTTAAAATTAATCGCAACAGGAATCATTTTATTTGCAGCTAGTACTTCTCAAGCACAAGTTTCAATTAACGTAAACATAGGAACACCTGCAGTAGTAGTTAGACCAGCCTGGGTACCTCAAAACCACGTAAACGTAGATTTTTATTACATCCCTGAAATCGAATCTTATTATGATGTAAGTGCCGGATTATATGTTTATTTAGACAACGGAAACTGGTGTCGTACAAGATACGTTCCAGTACGATACAGAGGTTGTGATTTAAATAACGCACGTCGAATTGAATTAAGAGGTTACCACGGAAGCAGACCTTATACTTACTACAACAATCACAACGTTAGATATTATGATAACAGAAATTACAATACAAGATATGTAGAGGGTCGTCGTTATAACAACAACCGTTATGCTGACAACTACAGATCCTATGATAGAAGAGATGACAGAAATGATAGATACGACAGAGATGACAGACATGATAGAGGAAATCACAACGGTCACAGAAATCACTAATCGATTCTTATAAAACAAAAAAAGGCGAATTTCAATTTGGAATTCGCCTTTCTACTTTGATAAGACATTCTATAAAGAAAATAAGAATGATTTTATTCCAAAAAAATAATTACTACATTTGAGCTTATTGTGATAAATTATGCAAAAAACACTTAAAAATAGAATTCTATTTATCTTCATATCCCTATTGTTCTTTCAGTTCACATCAGCACAAAAACCTCAAAAATTGAATGCTGTTGAAATTTACAACCAAATTCAGAAGTTGAATTTTTTAGGAAGTGTACTTTATATTGCAGCCCATCCCGATGACGAAAACACCCGATTGATTTCTTATTTATCAAATGAAAAAAAGGCAAGAACCGCTTATTTGTCATTGACTCGTGGTGATGGAGGGCAAAATTTAATAGGCCCTGAATTAAGAGAATTATTAGGAGTTATTCGCACTCAGGAACTTATAGAAGCGAGAAAAATAGATGGTGGAGAACAGTTTTTTTCACGTGCCAATGATTTTGGTTTTTCTAAAAACCCAGATGAGACTTTCGAAATTTGGGATAGAGAAAAAGTTTTAGCCGACGTAGTTTGGACAATTAGAAAATTCCAACCTGATGTAATTATCAATCGCTTTGACCATCGCACTTCAGGAACCACACATGGACATCATACCGCTTCGGCAATTTTAAGTTATGAAAGTTTTAAATTATCCAATAATCCAAAACGTTTTCCAGAACAATTAAAATGGTACAGTCCGTGGCAACCCAAACGCTTATTCTTTAATGCGTCTATAAACTTTTACGGAAGTCAGGAAAAATTTGACCAGGCTGATAAATCTAAATTAATTAGTCTCGAAACTGGTGCCTATTATCCTGAATTAGGAAAATCCAATCAAGAAATTGCCGCTTTAAGTCGGAGCAGTCATAAATCACAGGGCTTTGGAAGTACCGGAAATCGCGGTAAAGAAACCGAATATTTAGAGCTCATTAACGGAGAAAAATTAAACGATAAATCAAATATTTTTGATGGTATTGACACGAGCTGGAATCGCGTAAAAGATGGGAAAGCAATTGGTGAATTACTTAGCCAAATTGAATCCCAATTCAATTTTTCTAATCCATCGGCTTCTATTCCTGATTTAATCAAAGTCTACCAAATGATTTCCTCTTTAGACGAAAATCATTGGAAACCAATAAAACTCGAAGAACTTAAAACCATTATTGCCAGCTGTACCGGATTGTATCTTGAAGCTGTCTCCAATGTACAACAAGCAACGCCGGGAAGTACTATTAAACTACGATTAGAAGCTATTAACCGAAGTGCTGTTCCGATGGAATTAAGCAGCATAGACATTTTTCCGAATCAAAAAAACAGCGTTTTAAACAAACCATTAAACAACAATATTGCAGAAAAAAATTCTATCGATTTAGAATTACCTGAAAATTTAGAATACAGCCAACCTTATTGGCTAAAACACAAAGGAACAACAGGAATGTATCAGGTTTCGGAACAACAAAACATTGGAATTCCTGATATTATAAGAGATGTTAAACTACAATTTAACATTAAAATAAACGATGTAAACATTCCTTTTGAGCGCGATATTGTCTATAAATACAATGACAAAGTAAAAGGAGAAATGTATAACTACCTCGATATTATTCCTGAGGTAAGCACCCGAATTCTGGATCAGATTTCCTTTTTTAATGATGGAAAAACAAAAAAAATGGCCGTTCAGGTCAAAGCGGGAAAAGACAATATTGATGGTAGTGTACAATTAGAATTAGCGGATAATTGGCAAGTATCTCCCGCAACAATTGCTGTAAAATTAGACAAAAAAGAAAGTGAAAAAACGGTATATTTTGACGTTACTCCTCCTGAAAATCCATCGGAAATAACAGCTAAAAGCAGTGTGACTATCAATAACAAAAAGCTCGAAAAAGAACAAATTATTATCAATTACGATCATATTTCAAAACAACAGGTTTTGATGCCTGCCGAAGCCAAATTTAAAAAACTGGATTTAAAAACCACTAACGAAAGAATTGGCTACATTATGGGAGCCGGCGATGAAGTTCCTGAATGTTTAAACCAGATGGGCTACACTGTTAGCTTACTGACTTCAGAAGAAATCAACTCCAGAAGTTTAACTAATTTTGATGTAATCATAACTGGAATCCGAGCTTATAATACCTTGCCTGGCTTAAAAAACAGACAACATTTGTTGCTTGAATTTGTAAAAAAAGGAAAAACCATGATTGTACAATACAATACGCCAGATGGAAACATTCCTACTAACATTGCTCCCTACCCTTTGACTATCTCTCAAGACAGAGTCACTGATGAAAATGCAGCAGTGGAATTCCTTGTACCGAATCATACTGTTTTAAATTATCCAAATCAAATTACACCAAAAGATTTTAAAGGATGGACACAGGAACAGGGTTTGTATTACCCAAATGAATTCGATGCTGCCTTCACTCCTATTTTCTCTTCTCATGACAAAGGGGAAACTCCTAAAAAAGGAGCTTTATTAATTGCAACTTATGGAAAGGGACAATACATTTATACCGGTTTGAGTTTATTTCGAGAATTGCCAATGGGAGTCTCAGGAGCCTATCGATTAATGGCAAACATGATTGCGTTAAAAACTCCTGAATCCGTTAACCCTGAATAATAAAGAAATAAAATGGGACTAAAAAAAGAAAAAAACTGGAAAATAAATTATACCTGGGTACTAGTTGCAAATGCAATATACATCATGATTTTTTATTTAATAATGAAATTATACTCTTAAGCCATGCAATTATTTGACTGGATTGTACTTATTATAACCTTGCTCTTTATTGTAGTTTATGGTGCTTGGAAAACCAAAGGAAGTAAAAACGTGGAAGATTTTATCCTGGGAAGTAATGAAACTCCCTGGCATACTGTAGGTCTTTCGGTAATGGCTACCCAAGCAAGTGCCATTACCTTTCTTTCCACACCGGGACAGGCCTATCATGACGGAATGGGCTTTGTGCAATTTTATTTTGGACTCCCAATTGCCATGATTGTTATTTGTGTAACTTTTATTCCTATTTACCATAAATACAAAGTTTTTACAGCTTATGAATACCTCGAAAAACGATTTGATTTAAGAACCCGCTCTCTGGCAGCTATACTTTTCTTAGTTCAAAGAGGATTAGGAACAGGATTAACCATTTATGCTCCCGCCATTATTTTATCGGCATTATTGGGTTGGAATCTAACTTATATGAATATTGTAATTGGTATTTTAGTTATCATTTACACGGTTTCAGGAGGAACTAAAGCGGTAAACGTAACCCAAAAACAACAGATGTTTGTGATTATGTCCGGAATGTTTATTACTTTTTTTCTCATACTCCACTTCTTACCTAACGATATGACTTTCACTAATGCGCTACACATTGCTGGAGCGAATGGTAAGATGGACATTGTTGACTTTTCTACCGATCCTGAAGAAAAATACACCATTTGGAGCGGAATAACAGGTGGTTTTTTCCTGGCTTTGGCTTATTTTGGAACCGATCAATCTCAGGTAGGCCGTTATTTATCGGGGAAATCAGTTCGTGAAAGTCAGATGGGATTAATCATGAATGGTTTCTTAAAAGTTCCAATGCAGTTCTTTATATTACTGACAGGTGTTATGGTTTTTGTTTTCTTCCAATTCAATCCTGTTCCTTTAAATTTCAATCCTAATAATAAAACACTGATTGAAAAATCTAAATATAAAAACGAATACCACGCCTTAGAAAAAAAACTTGCACTTCTCTCAGAAGACAAAAAAGTAATCAACCTCTTGTATATCGATCAGTTGAATCAGGACTACGATAATCCGATTCTTAGAAAAGAATTAGTTGCCATTTCGACCAAAGAAAAAGATCTAAGAGATCATGCGAAAGATATTATTTTAAAAGTTGATAGCGGAAGTGAAACAAACGACAAAGATTATGTTTTCTTCCATTTTATCCTGCATTATTTACCCAAAGGCTTAATTGGATTATTGCTTGCGGTAATTATTTCGGCAGCCATGTCTTCAACGGCTTCGGGACTCACCGCCTTAGCTTCTACAACGGCTATAGACATTTATAAACGAAATTTAAAAGACCCTAAAACAGAAAAACATTATTTGAATGCTACTAAGTTTTTTACCTTGTTTTGGGGAATCATAGCCATTCTTTTTGCTTGTGTGGGAACTCTTTTTGAAAATTTGATTCAATTAGTAAACATCATCGGGTCTATATTTTACGGAACCGTATTAGGGATTTTCTTAGTTGGTTTTTACTTCAAATTTGTAAAAGCCAAAGCTATTTTTTATGCTGCTTTTATTAGCCAGTTAACCATCTTTGTTATTTATTATTTTGCTATTTACATCTACCCAAGTGGCGATGAAAAATTAGGTTATTTGTGGCTGAATTTTATTGGAGCTTTAATGACAATTATACTTTCGGCAATACTGCAAGTAACTATCTTTAAGAAAGCAACGATTAAATAAAAAACAAAAATCCCATTTATCTCTTTCGGACAAATGGGATTTTTATTTATTAAAGATTGGAAATATTACTTACTCCACTCTTCAATACTGGCTTTATTCATTTCAACATATTCCTTATTTCCTGCAGCTTCCGAAGCCGCGATAGACCATTTTGCAGTTTCTATAGCTCCTTTTTTATCTCCTTGTTTGGCTTGAATCAAAGATTTTAATCTCAAATAATAAAACGGAACATCTTTAGACAATTCAACCGCTTTATCAATATAAGCTCTTCCTTTTTCAATATCACTATTAGACTGATAATAATATTGGGCAGCAGTATAAAATTCTTCCGGTGTAGGGCCTGCTAATGTTTTTTCGATACTGGCAATTGCTATTTTTTTTGTAGGCACTTCAAATTTTAAAGAAACAAACGAATTCTCCCAGGAAATATCTAAAGTAGCCGAACCGCTATCTAAATTACCTATTGCCAATGTAAATGTTTCAACCGGTTTAACCAAAGCTTCTTCATTTACAGTAGTTTTCAAAGCAACCTTAGACTCATCAAATTCCTTAGGGGTTCCCCAATTATCTGTTGCGGTATAGAACAATACATCCCAACTTTGAATATTCGGAATAGTAAATAAGGCATATTTACCTTTCTTTAAAGTTTTACCATTAATCACTACATCATCACTAAAAGATATTGTCGAATTATCATTAGCTCCTGTTCGCCACAACTGACCAAAAGGAACTAAATTACCTAAAACTGATCTTCCTCTGGCAGAAGGACGTGAATACACAATTTCAACATCCGTTAAACCCACCACTTGTTTTATAACAGCTTTTGGACTCGTTTCAGGAATTCTTACCTGAGCTTCAACGGCAAAATGAGAAATAACAAGGAACAAAACAATCAATAATCTTTTCATAAACTCTGTATTTTTATTGGTTTCCAAATTTACAACTTCTAACTCCCTAGAACTGTTAATTATTGCATAATTTAGAATCCATATCTCTAACTGTAGCGTAATTTAATTCATCAAAATGATTCACAACACTGTCTGCCTCAGACAAATCCTGGTTTTTTGAATGCTCGCTATTGTATCCTATACACAAAATCCCTGCCGCTTTTGCTGCAATAATTCCATTTGTACTGTCTTCAATAACAATACAATTCTCTTTTGGAGCTACTGATAAACTGGCAGCATGCTCAAAAATAGCAGGATGTGGTTTTGACTTTGGGAAATCTTCGCCACTTACCTTATGTGTAAAATAATCGTGTAACTCAAATCGGTTAAAAATACGCTCGATAGTTACCTTTGAAGCCGATGAAGCTAAAATTAGCTGAACTCCATTGTGATGTAAATCTTCAATTAAATTTCGAACTCCAGCCAATAATTCCAAATCCTTTTTGGTATCAAAAGCATCATTAAAAATGCTTCTTTTTCTTTGAATTAAATCTTCAACCTCTTGTTCCAGCTGAAAAATATCTTTTAGCTTTTGAAAAATATTCCGGGTTGAATTTCCGGTAAAAGAAGTGTATAAATCTTCGCTAACTTCTATATTTAATTCCGAAAATTGTTTGTAATATGCATAACGGTGTACCGGTTCAGTATCCACAATTACACCGTCCATATCAAAAATTACAGTTTTTATCATTTTGTTTGTTTTAGTTTTGTGATTCTTTTTTAAGGATATATCGAATTACAGTTTCGCCTGCATGTAACCCAAACAAACATGGCATATAACTATTCGTTCCATAAAAAGATTTTTTAAAATTAGTTCCATCGGTTCTCTTCACGCTGCCTTCATCTGGTTTTTCAATAGAAAATACCGCTTTCACTCCACGGCTAACACCCATTTTTTTCAAACGCTTACGCACCACTTTGGCTAATGGACACACATCGGTTTTGCTGATGTCTTTTACAACCACTTTACTGGCTACCATTTTTCCACCGGCGCCCATGTTTGAAATAATTTTCACTCCTTTTTTCTTAGCTCCTACAATCAGGTTTAATTTTGGAGTAATACTGTCAATACAATCTAAAACGTAATCAAAATCGGGAGTTACAATTTCGAAAGCACGCTCGGGAGAAAGAAACTCCTGTATGCGTGTTAGTTTTAATTCAGGATTAATATCCATCAATCGATCACCAACAATGGTAATTTTTGGCTGACCTACAGTAGAATGCAAAGCCGGTAACTGTCTGTTAATATTGGTAATATCAACGACATCTCCGTCAACAATAGTCATTTTACCCACTCCTGCTCTTGCTAAAAATTCGGCTGCAAAAGAGCCCACACCACCTAATCCTACTACAAGTATGTGTGCATTTTGCAATTTTTCTAATCCTTCTTTTCTAAATAATAATTCCGCTCTTTCTGTCCATTCAGCCATAATAAAGGTATTCGTTAATTTTGGTAATTTATTTATTAAAAACGGTATTGAAATTATTAGAAATAATTTGTTGCAATTCCGTCACTGTTATTTTTTTATATTTTGCTGCCAAGGCATATACTTCTTCGATAGTATAGTCTGAAGTATCAGTTTCTAAAAAAAACCGATTCTCAGGAATACTATTAAAAACCGATTCCAATTCGGGATTCATCAGTAAATATCTTCCAAAAGAAAGATAAAATCCGTTATCTAACAATTGTTTGGCCAATTGCACTTTTTTGGAAAATCCATGAATGATAATAGGTGTTGTCAGTTTCAATCGGTTTTTCATTTCTACCAATTCCTGAAAAGCATGAACACAATGTATCACAACCGCTTTTTGAAGCTTTTCGGCTAAAACTAATTGTTTTTCTAAAACTTTCAATTGAATTTCAAAGGCTGTTTCGCTGCGTTTGTCCAAACCACATTCTCCAATAGCCAAACATCCTGACAAACCAACTTTTTGCTCCAGAATTTCAAAATCGCTTTCTAATCTTTTAATATTGATAAATAAAGGGTGAATTCCAATAGAATAATACGGAATTGTATCATCAAACTCCCAGGGATATTGATTAACTAATTCCAGAATAGTTTCCTGATTTTCAAACTGATGCGTATGTAAATTAAAATACTGCATCAATCATGAAATTTTTTAACTCCTGCGCGAATAGCCACTTTCAAATCGTTCTCCAAAGGAACTTTAGGACAGGAATAACGGTAGCTATAAGCACAATACGGATTGTACGAAGTATTAAAATCAATCGCAATTGTATTTCCTTTCGGGATTTTTAAATCGATGTATTTCCCACCGATGTAACTTTCTTTGCCGGATGTTTTATCAAAAAAAGGCAAAAACAAATCGTCTTTGTATTTTGGGTTTTGAATTAATTCAAGATCCTGATACACATTCAATTTGCATTTTTGTCCGTCAATTTCAAAATGTACTTCTCCATATTTAACATAAACTGGCGTCCTGTTTGTCGAGGTTTTCATCTTGAACGGCTTCTCATTTGGAGTTCTCACAAAATGGGCATTAACAAAAAACTTTTTACTTATAGGATAAAAATCCAAACCTTTAAAAGTTGCTAAATCCTCAGCCATCAAAGGACTACTATCACGATTGGCATATTCCTTATTTAATTCTTGCTGAAACTTTTGGGATGCAGCCCAATTAAATTTTTCCTGACTAAAGCCAAAACTACTTTGCAACAAAACAACTAATAATAGAATATACCTCATCTTCAAAATTTTATGCAAAAATAGCTTAAAAGTTATAAAGCCACAAAGGCAAAAGTGGATAATATTTCAAGCTCTAAATTTTTAAAACTAAAAATTTAGTTAAATAACTATAAAAATAGTTGCAAAACTAGAAACGTAGTTGTAGTTTTGATTTAAAATTAAACTACTATGGAAAAGCTTACCAACAAAGAAGAAGAAATAATGCAAATTTTATGGAAGCTGGAAAAAGCTTTTGTAAAAGAAGTAATGGCCGAAATCAAAGACGAAAAGCCGCATTACAACACACTTTCTACCATTATTAGAAATCTAGAAGAAAAGGGATATGTTTCCTATAATGCCTTTGGGAAAACACACCAATATTTTCCGATTGTAAAAATGGAAGACTATCGTAAAAAATTCATGAATACCGCCATTGACACCTATTTTAATAGTTCTTATAAAAATATGGTTAGCTTTTTTGCCAAAGAAGAGAAAATATCTGCCGAAGAACTACGGGAAATTTTAGCCATGATTGAAAAAAAGCAATAGCTATGGAAAATCTGTTTATTTACTTCATCAAAGCAAGTGGCTTAATTGGCGTATTTTATTTCGCTTATGTATTACTGTTACGAAAAGAGACTTTTTTTTCGGGAAATCGATGGTTTTTACTGTTGGGATTAATGAGCTCTAGTGTTCTGCCATTATTTTTCATCACAAAAATAATTTGGGTCGAACCAACACCAACCAACATTGATTGGTCCAATATTCCTGTGACGACTTCTGTAGTTACTCCAAAACCTCAAATCGACTGGTATTTAATTCTGACCTATGTTTATTTTACTGGAATTGCCATTTTATTTCTAAAACTAGTATTTGATTTGAAAAGTTTAATCAGCTTATTAAAAGGAAAAACAATTCAGCAACAAGGAAACTTTAAACTGATTGATATTACTGAGAATATTGCTCCTTTCTCCTATTTCAATTACATCGTGTATAATTCCTCCTTATATAGTACTACCGAACTGGAAAATATTTTAGAACACGAAAAAGTACACAGCCAGCAAAAACACAGTGTTGATGTATTGATTTCGAGGTTGTTTTGTATCATTTTTTGGTTCAATCCACTGATTTGGTTGTACAAAAAAGCCATTGCTCAAAATCTGGAATTCATTGCCGATAGCGAAGCAGCTAAAAAAATAACCGACAAAAAAGCCTATCAGTTTACCTTACTAAAAATAACCACACAGGAAAACTGTGTAGCGCTTACCAATCATTTCTATCAATCTTTAATCAAAAAACGAATTATTATGTTAAACAAAAATCAATCAAAAAAATGGAATTCGTGGAAGTATATTACAGTATTTCCAGCACTTGTTGCCTTTGTATTTTTATTCCAAATTGAAGTAGTTGCACAGGAGAAAGAAACTCCAAAACAAGAAACGCAAGATAAAATAAACACAAAAACAGGGAGATTAAAATTAACCATAAGTGGTGCAAAAGAAAGCAAAATTTTTAACCGAAAATTTGAGTTTAGAGATGAACTTCTCGTAGTAAATGGAACACCAACAAATAGAGACCCAAGAGATCTTTATATAGATCGTATTAGCTCAATAAAAGAATTAAACAAAGAACAAGCAATTACTAAATACGGAACTTTAGGAAAAAATGGTGCTTTTGAAATTACAACCGAAAATAACATATCTCCTTTTAGTGATAAAACCAAATCAATAGATTCAACCAAAAAAACAAAGGAATTCAAATCAACTAATAAAAATAAAGAAAATGGTAAAAATAAAGTTGTTGAAGAAAATACGATAGGTTATACAACTCCAGCTTTTGATTACAAGAAAGCCCTAATTCTAATTGATGGAAAAGAAAGCGATTATGAAACTTTTCTACAAATGAAAACCGAAAAAATTAAAATAGTAAATGTTGGCCCTTTTGAGAGTGCATCCGAAGAAATGAAAAAAAACATTCTCGCTAAATATGGGGAAAAAGCTCGAAACGGAGTTTTAGAAGCTTATACTTATAATAAGTATGATGTAAACGAATTAAAATCTCTTCCTCACAAAACTGTCAAAGGATTTCAAATATTAAAACAAGACCCGAAAGTTAATGATTCGAAAGTTGAAGCAATCCCCGTAACAACTAATCTGAAGAAATTCATTATTGAAGATAAAAATACAGACTATAACAAAGCGGTTGTCATTATCGATGGAAAAGTTAGTACTTCAAAGGTTTTGAACAAATTAAATCCTAATGAAATTGCTTCGATAAGTGTTCGAAAAATAACAGATGCATCACAAAAAGAGAAAGAAGCAGTCATCCAAAAATATGGAGAGAATGCAATTAATGGTGTCGTTGAGATTCATACAAAAAATATCAAATAAACAACTAAAGTAACAAAAGACGGTCCCTTATCAAGACCGTCTTTTTTGTATCTTTGAATAAAAAGCACTGATGTTTAAAATTCTGGCTCGAATCAACAAACTCATTTTTCCTAGTTTTACCAAACAAGGACTTGATTTGGCTAAAGCCAAGAAATGGCAATTGGCAATTATTGGGTATCGTTACTATATTACTTCAAGAGCATTGGACTAATAGCTTACCGCAGCAAAAATATCATAACCATTTAATTTTTCTCTTCCATTCAGGAAAGTCAGCTCCATCAGGAAATTTAACTGTACAATTTCGCCACCTAATTTTTCTACTAATTCACAAACCGCCTTAGCCGTTCCTCCCGTTGCCAAAACATCATCGTGAATTAATACCTTATCCCCTTTTTGGATAGCATCTTTATGAATTTCTAAAGTATCAGTTCCGTATTCTAAATCATAAGAAGCCGAAATAGTTTCATAAGGCAATTTGTTAGGTTTACGTACCGGTACAAAACCAGCATTTAATTCTTGTGCCAATAACATCCCAAACAAAAAACCTCTGCTTTCAGCCCCTACAACCTTATCAATTTTTTGTCCGTTGAGTGATTTTACTAAAGTTTGAAGGCATTCTTTCCTTGCTTGGGCATCATTTAACAGTGGAGTGATATCTTTAAACAAAATCCCTTCTTTTGGAAAACCCTGAATATCACGGATATAATTTTCTAACTTCATTTTTTTTAGTATTTATTGAAATTTATGCTTGCAAGTTACACATTTATCCCTATATTTGCACCCGCAATCACGCTTACAAAGCGACTGCAAAAAAGGCCTCGTGGCGCAACTGAATAGCGCATCTGATTACGGCTCAGAAGGTTACTGGTTTGAATCCAGTCGAGGTCACAGATTAAAAGCCCATTTCTCACGAAATGGGCTTTTTTTTATGCCTTTTCACTATGTTTTACATCTCTATAAGCATATAAAAATAGAGCGGTTTGGATGTCCTGTAGAGTTAACTTAACAGGATTCAATCCGTTTAAATTTCAAAACAGTAAACATACCTTGAGATAATAATCATCTTTAATCCAATTTTGATGTTTCCTCCTCTAAATCAAATTACGCAATAGATAGTATATTTGCAATGAATTATTTTTTTAATATAAATTCAACAAAATATCTCCTAAATAACACATAACACAATTAACCAAAAAAATGTATATTTGTGATTCACACTCTTTAATTTATGGAAGAAAATAAAGACATTACTATCTATGATATTGCAGAAAAATTAAATCTTGCAACCTCTACGATTTCAAGAGCGTTAAAAGATCATCCATCAATTAGCGATAAAACGATAAAAAAAGTAAAAAAAACTGCCGAAGAAATGGGTTATGTACCCAATACTCTTGCGGCTGGACTTCGTGGTAACAAAACCAATACTATTGGAGTATTGATACCAACTGTCACACAACCTTTCCTTTCTTCATTAATTAGTGGTATAGAAATCACAGCCCAAAAATCGGGGTACAACGTAATTATCATGCAATCGCATGATTCTTATGACGAAGAAGTTAGTATGGCTAAATCTTTGTATAGCAGTAGAGTAAGTGGAGTAATTAGTTCTCTTGCTATGGAAACCCGCGATACTTCACACTTCCAACAGTTTGTTAGCAATAACATTCCTTTGGTTTTTGTTGACCGTGTACCCAAAGACTTCAATACCTTTCGAGTTATAATTGACAACCATGCAGCTGGATACAAGGCCACAAAACACCTTATAGAACAAGGCTGTACCCGTATTGCACATCTTACCGCTGGTTCTGAATTTGGCAATTTGTATAGCGAAAGAAAAAGAGGATATATAGATGCATTAAAAGACCATAATTTACCTATAATTGAAGAATTAATAGTGAATTTAAAAACAGTTACTTATGAAGAAGGAGCTAAAGCAAGTAATAAGCTATTTGATTTAGATCTTCCACCAGATGGTATTTTTGCTTCTGGAGATATTATAGCTGTAAGTGCTATTCAAAGCGCCAAAAAAAGAGGAATTAAAATTCCTGAAGAATTAGCCATTATCGGTTTTAATAACGACCCTATCTCACAAATTATAGATCCTAATTTATCAACTATTACACATCCCGCAGCCAAAATGGGAAAAGCATCGGCAGAGATAATATTAAAAAATATAAAATCCAATAAAAAAGACGAAGTCAAAGAAATTACTTTTTTAAATACCGAAGTACTTGTTCGGGAATCTTCAAAAAGAATTTAAAAACAATTACCCCTAAAAACCACGTTGAGTGTAAATCACCTAAGGTATTTTTTACCTCAAAAAAAACATTGATGTAATTTATGACCTATTTTTAAATAATTAAGATATAATCTAATATCTTTTATTTGAGGTACAAACATCCTTCATTTACTGTACTTTTCTTCTAAAATTAATTAAAGATTCACCTCAAAATTCTTTGAATTAATTATAAAGCGATTTTAATAAAAAGAAAACATCTCACTCTGGCAGGCAGAACAACAAATGCTATTAATAAGCATCTGATATTTTTAAAAAACTGCTCCTATTTATAGACATATCTTAGGTTTTACAAATTTTTTTGACGAATATAAAAAAAAATACAAGATTTTTTTTTTTATATGATACAATGTTTTACTTTTACGCAACCGATTGCAAACTTTACTGAAAAACATACATACAAAAATCTATATCTAAACATTTTTAAAGAAGAGTTTAATAAAAAATTCTGGACAGCCAAAAATTAATACCCATGAACCACCCTCTATTTCTATATATCCTATTGCAACTATCTTTTTTGATAGCTCCATTTAATATGTCTGCACAAGAGGATTATAAATTGTGGCTTCAGTATAAAAAAGTTCAACACACTAAAATAGCGTCAAACTATCAGTCAAAAATTAATGGAATTGTTGCCTTAGGAAATTCCGAAACTATTCAAGTTGCAACAAAAGAAATACAATTGGGACTTTCTGGTTTATTAGATAGTACAATCGCTCTTCAACAAAATACTGATAAGGAGAATATGCTGATTTTAGGTAATAAATTATTACTTGATGAAAATATCCTTAAAAACATAAAAAACGAATTTGACTTAATTAATGAAGAAGGATATATTATCAAAACCATTCAATTAAAAAACAAAAAACACATCCTAATTACTGGAAAAACAGATATAGGAGTTTTATATGGTGTTTATAATTTTTTAAAATTACTCCAGACCAATCAATCTATTGAAAATCTAGCAATTACTGATTCTCCACGAATAAACATCCGAATACTAAATCATTGGGATAATTTAGACAGAACAGTAGAACGAGGCTATGCAGGTTTTTCACTTTGGAATTGGCATAAATTACCTGATTTTATTGACCAACGTTATGTAGATTATGCCCGTGCCAATACTTCTATTGGTATAAATGGTACAGTTATTAATAATGTAAATGCCAATGCTTTGATATTAACACCTCAATATTTGGAAAAAGTAGAGGCTTTAGCCAAAACGTTCAAACCTTATGGAATAAAAGTATATTTAACGGCTCGTTTTTCGGCACCAATAGAAATTGGGGGATTGAAAACAGCTGATCCTTTCAATACAGATGTCAAAAATTGGTGGAAAGAAAAAGCAAAAGAAATTTACCAAAGGATTCCCGATTTCGGTGGATTCCTGGTAAAAGCAAATTCAGAAGGACAACCAGGACCACAAAATTATGGTCGAAACCATGTTGATGGTGCCAATATGCTTGCCGATGCTGTTGCTCCTTTTGGAGGAATTGTGATGTGGAGAGCCTTTGTTTATTCTGAGCACGATGTTAATGACAGGGCAAAACAGGCTTACAGCGAATTTGTTCCCTATGATGGACAATTCAGAGATAACGTAATTGTTCAGGTAAAAAATGGAGCGATTGATTTTCAACCTAGAGAACCTTTTCATCCGATATTTGGCGCCATGCCCAAAACTCCGTTGATGATGGAATTCCAAATAACTCAGGAATATTTAGGTTTTAGCTCTCACTTAGTTTATCTGCCTAAATTATATCAGGAAGTTTTAGAATCTGATACGTACAGTAAAGGCAAAGGTTCTACTGTTGCCAAAATAATTGACGGAACATTAGACAATCATAAAATTACCGGAATAGCCGGAGTGGCTAACATTGGAAATGATATTAACTGGACAGGGCACCCTTTTGCACAAGCCAACTGGTATGGATTTGGCCGACTGGCCTGGAATCCGTATCAGGATTCGGAAACTATCGCTGAAGACTGGTTGCGAATGACTTTTTCTAACGAAAAAAAATTTATCAAAGCTGTAAAAGAAATGATGCTGGAATCGAGAGAAGCAGTAGTTAATTACATGACTCCTTTGGGCTTACACCATATTATGGATACCGGTCATCATTATGGTCCAGGACCTTGGGTAAGCAATTTATCCAGACCTGAATGGAATCCAACTTATTATCATAAAGCTGATACCAAAGGAATAGGATTTGACCGATCTAAAACTGGAAGCAATGCAACCGCACAGTACGCTCCTGAAGTAGCAAACATATTTGATGATGCAACCACGTGCCCGGAAAAAGATTTGTTATGGTTTCATCACCTACCTTGGGATTACAAATTGAAAAATGGAAAAACCCTTTGGAATTCTTTAGCATTGAAATACCAGGAAGGTGTAAATCAAGTGGCGTCAATGAATTCAACTTGGAACAAAATGGAAAATTATGTAGATGAAGCGAGATTTAAAGAAGTTCAGATGCTACTCAACATACAGTATAAAGAAGCAAAATGGTGGCGTGATGCCTGTCTATTGTATTTTCAACAATACTCTGGTAAAGAATTACCAAAAGAAGTTGAAAAACCAATACAAACATTGAACTTTTTTAAATCCTTAAAATTTCCGTTTGCACCGGGAATTTAACATACAAATTTAAACCCTAAAACAGCAAAAAAATATTAATAATAGAATCCAAATCTTTGTCATCGAAAGAAAAAAAGAATTAATAATAATGAAACTTTCAATCCGAAAAAATACATTTTTAACGCTATTATTATTGATTTCAATAATGGACATTGGCTATGCCATAAATCCAAATAAATATGTAACCAATAAAGCTTCTAAAGAAAGTTTTCCTTTGGCTTGCAATGGAAAAGTAGCTTCTCTATTGGTAAGTGATGTGGATTTTTCGGGAGTTTTGCGTGTGGTGAATCATCTTCAAAATGACATTCGTTTGGTGACAACTATTTCACCAAATATTATAAATAAAATTGCTAGTGAAAACTACCTTGTAATTATTGGTACTTTAGGTAAAAGTCCTATTATTGATCAACTAGCCAGAGAAGGGAAAATTGATGCCAGTCAACTGCAAGGAAAATGGGAAAAATTCACAACCCAAATTGTCAAAAATCCTATTGCAGGAGTGCAAAAAGCATTAGTTATTGCTGGTTCAGATAAAAGAGGAACTATTTATGGAATTTATGATCTTTCAAATCAAATTGGCGTTTCTCCTTGGGGATTTTGGGCTGATGTTCCTTCAAAAAAACAATCAGAGTTGCATGTTCTTCCAGGCATTCATACTTTGGGAGAACCAAAGGTGAAATACCGAGGCATTTTTATCAATGATGAAGCCCCTGCCCTTACGGGTTGGGTTCGCGAAAATTATGGAAAATTTAATGCTAAATTCTATGATAAAGTTTTTGAGTTAATCCTTAGAATGAAAGGCAATTATTTATGGCCAGCCATGTGGAGCGAAAAGTTTTATGCAGATGATCCTCAAAACGGAATTCTGGCTGACGAATATGGAATTGTTATGGGAACTTCTCATCATGAACCTTTAGCAAAAGCGCATGGAGAATGGAATAAGTCTGTTAATGGAGAATGGGATTTTAATAAAAACCCTGAAGGTTTAAAGAAATTCTGGACAGCTGGAATCGAGCGAATGGGAAATAAGGAAACCTTGGTAACTATAGGTATGCGGGGCGATGGTGACGAACCAATGACTGAAGGAACAGCTATTGATTTATTAGAAAATATTGTTAAAACACAACGTGAAATTATAACCGCTGTCACTAAAAAACCAGCGGAAGAAACTCCTCAAATTTGGGCTTTGTACAAAGAAGTTCAGGAATATTATGATAAAGGAATGAAAGTTCCTGATGATGTTACTTTATTGCTATGTGATGACAACTGGGGAAACTTAAGAAAATTACCTGCGTTGGATGCAAAACCTAGAAAAGGAGGTTATGGCATTTACTATCATTTTGATTATGTGGGAGGTCCAAGAAGTTACAAATGGATTAACTCTAACCAAATAGAACGTACCTGGGAACAAATGCATTTGGCCTATGAACATGGTGTCGATAAAGTATGGATTGTAAATGTGGGTGATATTAAACCAATGGAATTCCCTATAGAATTCTTCCTGGATTATGCCTGGAATCCGGAATATTGGAATGAAAGTAATCTTAATGATTATTATTACCAATGGGCTGCAGCTAATTTTGGAGGACAAAATACCGAAGAAATTGCTACTCTATTAAAAATGTATTCTAAATACAATGCGAATAGAAAACCGGAACTTTTAGATCCTTCCAGTTATAGTTTAATTAATTACAACGAAGCTGAAAACGTAGTTTCAGACTACAATAAATTGGCTCAAAAAGCCCAGGAAATCAATGCACAGCTTAAAGCGGAATATAAAGATGCTTTTTATCAATTGATTTTATATCCTGTTTTGGCCAGCGCCAATTTAAATGAATTGTATGTTACTACAGCAAAAAATAATTTATTTGCCAGTCAAGGAAGGGCTGCAACCAATGAATATGCTGAGAAAGTAAAAATATTATTCGATAAGGATGCTGAATTTTCGACATATTATCATAAAACAATGGCGAATGGAAAATGGAATCATATGATGTCCCAAACGCATATTGGATATAAAAATTGGCAAGATCCAAAAACAAATATTATTACTAACACTAAAACTATTGAAGTTCCTGCTAAAGCTGAATTAGGCGTTGCAATTGAAGGATCAACAAAATGGTGGCCAGAAGCTAACGAACAAGCTACTTTACCAAGCTTTAATTCTTCTGAAAACAATACTTCTTATATTGATGTTTTTAACCGAGGAACTATCCCTTTTGATTTTAAAATTACATCAAAATCAAATTGGATAAAATTTTCTAAAACCAAAGAAAGCATTGACAAACAGGAAAGAATTTTGGTAACAATAGATTGGAAAAAAGCACCTCAAGGCAGCCAAACAACTGCTGTAATGATATCAGGAGCTGGAAAAGAAATTCCAATCAATATCAAAATAAACAATACAAAAACAGACAACGCTAAAGGTTTTGTTGAAAACAATGGATATATAGCCATCAAAGCCGTAAATTTTTCCAATAAATATGAACCTGACTCTTTTAAATGGAAAGTAGTTGATAATTTAGGAAAAACCGATGGAGCAGTAATTTCATCGCCTATCAAAAAAGGAAGAGTAGAATTAAATGAAAACTCTCCCAAACTATCTTACAATGTCCATTTCAAGAACACAGGAACAATAAAAGTTCAGATGCATTTTTCCCCTACAATTAATTACTCTACGAGAGAAGGCATGCATTATGGATTATCATTCGATAACGAAAGTCCAACCAAAGTAAACTATGCATCAGACCCTGTTATTTTTGATTATAATGGGAAGGTGACAAAGAATTGGGACAAAAATGTTACGGATAATATCAAAGTTATAACAACTGAATTTAAAATCGATAAAGCAGGAAATCATACTTTGAATTATTATCGAATTGATGAAGGTTTAGTACTTCAAAAAATTATTATCGAAACAGAAAAAAGCGAATTAAAACCAACCCTACTCGGTCCTTCTGAGAGTTCCAACATAAAAAATTAATCAAAAAAATATAAAATCAAAAAATATGAAACCAACCAAATCCTTTTTATTCTTGTTCTCGGCAGTACTTGTATTAAGTAGTTGCAATAATAAAATCAATTCACAATCTACAGCAAAAAATTCCCTTAAAAGTGCCTACAACGGTGACTTTTACATAGGAACGGCATTAGATGTTAATCAAATTGAAGAAAAAAATGCAAAAGTAACCCAACTTATTTCGAAAGAATTCAATGCTATCACTCCCGAAAACATCATGAAATCAATGTTTCTTCAACCTGAAGAAAATAAGTTTGATTTCAATTTGAGTGATAAATATGTGGCTTTTGGACAGAAACACAATATGTTCATTCACGGACACACTTTAGTATGGCATAGCCAATTGGCACCTTGGATGTCAAAAATAAAAGATAGTGTGAGTATGGCTAAAATGCTAACTAATCATATTACTACTGTAGTAAAAAAATATCAAGGAAAAATTGATTCCTGGGATGTTGTTAATGAAGCCCTTAATGAGGATGGAACTTTAAGAAAATCAGTCTTTTTAAATACTTACGGAAAAGACTTTCTAACGCTGGCTTTTAAAACAGCCGCAAAAATTGATTCAAAAGTCGATTTATACTATAATGATTACAACCTATGCAATGCTAAAAAAAGAAAAGGAGCTGTTGAACTTGTAAAAAATCTTCAAAAAAACGGAGCTAAAATTGACGGAGTTGGAGAACAAGGGCATTGGCATTTAGATACACCAACTCTTGAAGAAATAGAAAAAACCATTCTGGATTTTTCTGCCCTTGGAGTAAAAGTAGCTTTTTCAGAATTAGATATTTCTGTACTTCCAAGTCCTTATGGATTACAAGGTGCTGAAATAAGCCAAAGATTTGCAAATAATGAAAAGATGAATCCATATCCTAAAACTTTACCGGATTCTATGCAAGTTAAACTCGCTCAACGTTATAACGATATCTTTAAATTATTTTTAAAACACAAAGATAAAATAAGTAGAGTAACATTTTGGGGTGTTAATGATACACAATCTTGGTTAAACGATTTCCCTATTAAAGGAAGAACTGATTATCCTTTATTATTCGATTCCAATTTACAACCAAAGAAAGCCTATGAAAGTGTTATCTCTTTGAAAGCAAAAAATTAAATCCACCTACTAAAACAAAAAATTAAATGACATCTATTTCACAAAAATTATCCATAAAAGAAAAAATTGGATACAGCCTGGGAGACCTTGCTGCCAACTTGGTTTTCCAAACCTTGATGACCTATCTTGCTTACTTTTATACTGATATATATGGCCTATCTCCGGCAGATTCTTCGATAATCATGTTAAGTGTTGGATTAGTAGCAGCCTTCATTTTTAATCCGATTATTGGAGCTATAGCCGATAGAACCAGCTCAAAATGGGGAAAATTTCGCCCTTGGATTCTGTGGACTGCAGTTCCTTTAGGAGTCATTGCTTTATTGGCTTTTACCACTCCTGATTTTTCATACAAAGGCAAAGTGATTTATGCCGTTATAACTTATACCCTATTATTATTATTCTATGCTGGTAATAATCTTCCCTATTCGGCATTGAGTGGCGTTATTACCGGTGATATGGGAGAACGCAACAGTCTTTCTTCTTACCGTTTTGTTGCAGTAATGTTTGCCCAATTTTTTGTGCAGGTTTTTATGCTCGGAATCATTAAAAGCGCTGGAAATGGAGATAAGGCAATTGGTATCGAAAAAGTCATGACTGTATTAGCCATTGTTGGTACTATTATGCTTCTAATTACCTTTTTAACAACCAAAGAGCGAATTATCCCAAAGCCGGAACAAAAATCAAGTGTTCGTGAAGATTTAGCTGATTTAGTTAAAAATAAGCCATGGTTAATTATGCTATCACTAACCACTTTAGTATTTATCACTCTCGCGATGAAAGGTGGAGCCTATGTTTATTATTTTGAAAATTATGTAGATAAACAAGAATTGGCCATTGTCATCCAACCTATTTTGGACGTTTTAAACTCCATTGGATTGAATCAATTTGGGGAAGATCCTATTTCTGCCGGTTTCGGATTGTTTAATGCCGGTGGTATTATTTTTATGATCGTTGGAATTACTTTATCAAAAAGATTAGCCGACAAATATGGTAAAAGAGACATTTTTGGATTTTTCCTTTTTATCTCTACCCTATTCATTATTGCCTTCTATTTCTTTTCGCCAAAATCAGTGAGTTTGATGTTTATTTCCCAAATCTTTCATGGCTTTTTCTACGGCATCACCATACCTATTCTTTGGGCTATGATTGCTGATGTTGCCGATTATTCAGAATGGAAAAACAATCGCCGTGCCACTGCCATAATTTTCTCTGCAATGATGGTTGGATTAAAAGCGGGATTAAGTATTGGTGGGGCCTTGACCACTTCATTATTGGGTTATTTCAACTATATCCCAACCGCTGCAGAACAATCAACAACAGCTATAAACGGAATAAAATTATTAGTAAGCATTTTCCCTGCAATCCCTTTTATGATAGGAGTTGGGCTATTATTTTTCTATGAAATCAATAAAAAAATGGAAGTCCAAATAGAATCAGATTTAAAAAGAAGAAGAGCTTAATCATTTTACATCACAATAAAATTAAATAAAATGTCAGAAGAAACTATAAAACATATAGACTTTCAAGAATTAGCAAAAACAGCTATATCGCAGCCATTAGTATCCAATATATACACCGCAGATCCATCGGCTCATGTATTTAATGATAAAATTTATATTTATCCATCACATGATATAGATGCAGGAATTCCTTTCAATGATAATGGAGATCATTTTGGAATGGAAGATTATCATGTCATATCAATGGACAGCGTTACCTCAGAAGCTATAGATAACGGAGTGGCATTACACGTACAAGATGTTCCTTGGGCCGAAAGACAAATGTGGGCTCCTGATGCCGCGCATAAAGACGGAAAATACTATCTGTATTTCCCAGCCAAACGTGCCAATGGAATTTTCCAAATTGGTGTTGCCATCAGTGATTCGCCAATAGGTCCCTTTCTTCCAGAACCCGAAGCTATCAAAGGAAGTTATACTATTGACCCAGCCGTTTTTGAAGATGAAGATGGTAAATATTACATGTACTTTGGCGGAATTTGGGGAGGTCAACTTCAAAAATACAGAAACAACAAATATGCTGAAGAAAACGAAGAACCTTCAGCCAATGAAGCTGCTCTGGGACCAATTGTAGCCTTATTGACAGATAACATGAAGGAATTTGCCGAAGAACCTAAAGAAATCAAAATTCTGGATGAAAACGGAAAAGAAATTTTAGCTGGAGATAATAAACGTCGCTTTTTTGAAGCTTCATGGGTGCATAAATACAACGGAAAATATTACTTCTCCTACTCTACCGGTGATACTCATTTTATTTGTTATGCAACCGGTGATTCTCCTTACGGACCGTTCACTTACCAAGGAATAATTCTTAAACCCGTAATTGGATGGACCTCACATCACTCTATTTGTCAAGTGGAAGGAAAATGGTATTTATTTTATCATGATTCCAGCCTTTCTAAAGGAGTAACTCATTTGAGATCTATTAAAGTGACTAAAATTACTTACAATGAAGACGGTACAATAGTTCCTATAAATCCCTATCGAGAATAAACTTCTAAATTTCCAAAAAAATAAAAACACTAGTTTTCTGTTTATTATTGTTTTACCTTTTTTTTTGTATCACTACTTTCTCAAAGTAAATAATCTTAATATAATGGATTCCATTAAACATCAATTTATAAAAAAATTGATGTTTGAAACTTTCTATTGCAAAAAAGTAGCGTTTGGGTAAAATAAATCTAAAGAGATTAATCCTAAAAACATAAAATGAAACCTAACACTCAACAATTAAACGATTTAATTATCCAAGTAAGAAGAGACATCCTTCGAATGGTACACGCTGTTAATTCAGGTCATCCAGGAGGTTCTCTAGGTTGTACCGAATTTTTGGTAGCCTTGTATCAAAATATAATGAACCGCAAAGAAGGTTGGGACATGGACGGAGCTGGAGAAGATTTGTTCTTCTTATCAAACGGTCATATCTCTCCTGTTTTTTATAGTGTTCTGGCAAGAAGCGGGTATTTTCCAGTAGCTGAATTAGCAACTTTCCGTTTGTTAAATTCAAGATTACAAGGACACCCAACTACTCACGACAATTTGCCGGGAGTACGTATTGCATCTGGTTCTCTAGGTCAAGGATTATCAGTAGCAATTGGAGCAGCGCAAGCTAAAAAATTAAACAAAGACAATCATATCGTTTATACACTTCACGGTGATGGTGAATTGCAGGAAGGTCAAAACTGGGAAGCTATCATGTATGCTTCTGCTAAAAATGTTGACAACCTTATCGCTACAGTAGATTTAAACGGAAAACAAATTGACGGAACTACTGACGAAGTTTTATGTATAGGAAGTATCCGTGCTAAATTTGAAGCTTTTGATTGGGAAGTGGTTGAAATCACTAAAGGAAATGATGTTGAAGCAATCATTGCTGGAATGAATGAAGCAAAAGCAAGAACTGGAAAAGGGAAACCAGTTTGTGTATTGTTGCATACTGAAATGGGTAATGGAGTTGACTATATGATGTACAGTCATGCTTGGCATGGTAAAGCACCTAACGATGCTCAACTTGAAAACGCTTTAGGACAAAATTATAATACTGGAGGCAATTCAGATTACTAATAAGTGTTCAGTATTCAGTAATTTAGTATTCAGTAGAATGCTAGCAAAAATCTAAATTAAAAAATGAAAAAATATATAAATACAGGAAGTAAAGATACCCGTTCAGGTTTTGGAGTGGGAATGACTGAATTAGGTCAGAAAAATGAAAATGTAGTAGCACTTTGTGCGGATTTAATTGGATCATTAAAATTTGATGATTTCAAGAAAAATCACCCGGAGCGTTTTTTCCAAATCGGTATTGCTGAAGCAAACATGATTGGAATTGCTGCAGGTTTAACTATTGGTGGAAAAATTCCTTTCACAGGAACTTTTGCTAACTTTTCTACAGGAAGGGTTTATGACCAAATTCGTCAATCAGTTGCTTACTCTGACAAAAACGTAAAAATCTGTGCTTCTCACGCCGGATTAACTTTAGGAGAAGATGGGGCAACTCACCAAATCCTTGAAGATATCGGTTTGATGAAAATGTTACCAGGAATGACTGTAATCAACACTTGTGACCACAACCAAACAAAAGCCGCTACAATTGCATTAGCTGATCACCACGGTCCTGCTTACCTGCGTTTTGGACGTCCGGTTGTACCTAACTTTACTCCTACTGACGAACCTTTCATCATCGGTAAAGCAATCCTATTAAACGAAGGTACTAATGTAACTATTGTTGCTACAGGTCACTTGGTTTGGGAAGCTTTAATTGCTGCTGAAAAATTAGAAGAAAAAGGAATTTCTGCTGAAGTAATCAACATCCACACGATTAAACCATTAGATGCAGAAGCTATTTTGAAATCGGTAGCTAAAACTAAATGTATCGTTACAGCTGAAGAGCACAACTACCTTGGTGGTCTTGGAGAAAGTATTGCAGGTGTATTAGCCGTAAACAATCCTACTCCACAAGAATTTGTAGCTGTTAGAGATAGTTTTGGTGAATCTGGAACTCCTGAGCAATTAATGGAAAAATACAAATTAAACAATCAAGCAATTGTTGAAGCTGTAGAAAGAGTTATTGCTAGAAAATAATTCGATTCTGAAATATAAAACGAAACCGTCAAAATTTACTTTTGACGGTTTTTTTATGGATAAATTACAAGGTACTACATAAGCCTAAAAAAGGCTGCCCGAAAAGGGCAGCCTCAATAAAAACGGATTCTCTTTTACTACAAGATTCGTTATAACACAAATTAACATTAATTGCAAATAACCGTTTTTTTAGCATACTCTTTAAACCATTTGTAAACTGGATTTGCACAAGCTTGCGGATCATTATTATATGCGATACCTCCATTTACAGATCCTTTATCTATAAGGTTTTCTGGAGATAAAACATTCCAGCTTACGTTAGCTGATTCATCAGTTAGAAGTTTAAAATTAGCTCCAAATCCCCATCCGCCTGCAGTTCCGGTTACTCCTCCTTTTCCCCAAACAGCATACTTGTCTGGTCCCCAATCAATTTCTGTAATGGCGATTGGCGCTATATCAGCAACAGGTTTTATATTTTCATTCCAATTGGCTCTAAATAAGGCTGGATCATTATTATCCTTACCCCAATAACCTGGATAAATATGCACTGAATAACCTATATTCTCTCCTGCAATAGGATTAACGGCATAGCCTTTATATTGTGATTGCCATCCTGAACCTGGAATCCAAAGAATATTATTGGCACCATTGGCACGAATTAAATCAACTATTGGTTGAAAAAATAATTTCAACTGATCAAAATGAGCTTGGGTATTGGCTCCATAAGTACCATCGGGAAGTTTTATTCTTATAGGTTCATTGGCTAATTCAAACATCACATGGTCTGAATTTTTCAATGATGGATGTTTCGATATATAATCCCAAATTAATTTTAAGTAATCATGATAAGCACCTCCTACTGCTATTTGCTCAGGGCAAACACCAGGCGGACGCAAAATAATGTACATTCCTCTGGTTTTTGCATGTGCAATAAGTGGTAGAATAACATTATCAATGGCCGATTTAAACCTTTCAAAATTGAATTGTGAAATATCATTTTCTTGAATACCTGAAACCCCTAAATTGTTTGTCCAATAAGGATCTATATGCAATCGCACATAGTTTAGATACCAACCTTGATTGGCATCAGATAACTTATTCATTACAGCTTTATTATAGGCTAAACATGCAGCCACATCATAATTATTCCAACGCCATTCGCCAACAGCTCCACCATTGAACCAAGGACTAGGAGTCATTGCAACACCATGTAATTTAACTATATTACCACAAGGATCTTTTAGGTATTTACCAACAACTTTTAGCTTAGGTGTAGCTAATGGCCAGGCAATAGTTTCTACAACTGGTACATCTTTAGGTTCTGATTTAGTAGGAGTATCGTCCTTAGAACAGGAAAACAAAAACAAAAAAGCAAATTGTATGCTAAATAATTTATATAATTTCATTTTGACTGATTTTAAAATTAATAAACCCTTTGAACGTAATTAAAAAAATAAGTACGCCCAAAGGGTAAACTCAAGTTAGATATTTAAGCTTGATTGTAAATAATTGAATAGATTATCAACTATTATATAATTTATTTCAGGGATTTAAGTCCTTCTGAAAAACTAGTATAAGAAAGTTTACGAGTAAAATTAACATCCCATAAACCTTGATTCTGACCTGGTAACCAAGAAGAATTTGCCTTACTATCGGTTAATCCCCAAACAGTAATTCCGTATCTCTTAGTTGCTGGGATATATTTCATATACATATCCACAACAAATTTATACATCTCTGCTTGCTTTTGAAGATCATATTCTGTAGGACTAAGCCCTGCTGCTACATCCAGTTCTGAAACTTTTATAAGTTTACCAGTAGCGGCAAGTAATTGGAACATCGTTTCAATTTTATCTTTGTTAGAACTTATACTAATATGCATCTGAGTACCTATACCATCAACTTTTTGTCCTTTACTTTCAATATAATTCACATACTGAATAAGACCTTTACATTTATCCGTACTGTACTCTAGATTATAGTCATTTATAAACAACTTATCCGTTGAATTACCATGTAATCTGGCAAGTCTAAAAGCCTCTACAGCATAATCTTTTCCTAAATAATCTTGCCAGTAGAATTCATCAGCAGCCATATTTGTTCTACCTACAGCTGTTTTTAACTCATACGGTTGTCCATCATCCATTGGCTCATTGACAACATCCCAAGCTTTTACATAAGGAGCACAATTAGTAACCATAGCTGTTATCCATTTATCAAGGGCTTGACCAATGATAGTCTTCTTCTGCTCAGGCGTTTTCTCCTTTGTTTGAATACTACCCGTTGCATTATACTTTTCTATTTTGACATTATCATAATAAAAACTAGTGGCAGTTTTTCCAAGATTAAAGGCAATTGTATTACAGTCTTTCATTTGTTCGGTAACCGTAATCTCTTTAACATAAGTTGCCCAAGAGGAAGTATAGGGAACAGAGCCAAAGAAATCCCAATGCTTATAACCACCAGGGTTTAATTGTGCCTGAGTAGGGGAAGATCCTACAGCATCAGCACGCACATCCATAGTAAGTTTGTATTTCTCGCCCACTTGTACAGCCGGAGAAAACTTTATGTAAAGCTGTGCATCCCACTCATTAGCACGAACGCTGGCATTAGTTAATTTAAGTGCTCTTCCTGTTCCGTTTGCCCCTTGACCAACTGTAGTATAACCAGTAGTTACATTTGAATTAACCTGATAATTTGAACTATTATCGGTCTCAAAATTATTTTCCATTATCAAATCCCAACCTGGACCTGTTGTTGATAGAACATCAGGGGCAATCAATTTTTTTAAATAAGTCGCATTCTGATTGGCGTGCCAACAAAGGGTATGACCAAAAACCGACACATTAGCCTCTTGAGCAGTTTTTAATAATTTATTGACATTATCAAGGGAAAGACTCCCATCCGATTGAACTATTGCACCATGTTTCATCTCATACCCCAAAGTAATCTCATCAAAATTTCTATTGACTAACCTATACATCAAACTTTTAGTTGTATAATCAGATAAAGAAATTCCAGCACCTAATTTAAAATCAGGATTAGTCGCTCTATCAACGTAAGTCTTTAAATCGGAATAAGCATTAATTTGTTCCTGGTTAGCAATAGTTATAGGTTTTTCAACATCGTATGAAAGCAGATGTGATTCTGTACATGATGCTAAGGTTACTAAAAACGCAGCAAATGGTACAATTTTGTATATTTTTCTCATATCGTTTAATTTTTTAATAGATAAAAATTATCATAATAAATTATTTAAGAACAGGGTTAAATGTCTCCACCTTAACACCTCTATCTCTTAATACCAATGTATCATTTGTTGCAACATTAAAACTCGGTAAATTAACCGTATAATTAAGATAAAGTGCATCACGGTCTTTAGAACCCCAGCTATTTTTCTCTCCTCTTTTTACAAATTTACCCGTACCGGTTGCTGTATAACTACTCGGACTAGAAGAAGAAACTGTACAATTACCAGTCCCATCAAAAGAAAGTATTAATTTACAATTGATATTATTGCCACTGGCGTCTTTGTAGACAACCGGAAAATCTATATTAGTCAACGAAAGGGTATTAATTTTGAATACCTCATCATTCTCAACATAGGTTTTATGTCTAACAATTGTTTTATTCAACGAAGTATTTCCATTGTTGCCTACAATAACATCTTTTCCTCTACGCAAATAAAAACCATCCCAAGGATTAACATATTTTACAGCATAAAATATAAAATCCTTCGGAGCAACAGCCCAATCACCAGCAATAGCTCTATTAGGATTAGCAACTAATGCCTTGCCTGATAAAATAGTATCAGCATTGATAACATTAGTCATCTTAAGAGGAATCACATAAGTGTTTTTTACAGCAAGTGGATCTGCAAAAAAAGCATCTGTCAGTTGAACATCAACACCACCTGTTATCTGTCCATTGGAAATAACAATTTTATCAGACAATAATGTATAATAATTGCTAGGCATTGGAAGAATATTATCACCTGCTGCTTTAAACAACAATCCTGTAGTTAGCGGATTAGCTACTTGCACATCAATAGTAACATTTTTATCATTACTATAAACACCTCCCAAAGTAGCCATTATTCTGCATTTATGTTCATTATCTAAAGATGTGTCAAAAACATCTTCTCCCAAAGTTATTGTTCTAACAGGAAATTGATAAGCAAAGTAAACAGACTGGTAATCAAAATTATCAAACACTACATCTTCATTTGAACAAGATGTTAAAGTGATAAATAAAATTGCGAACATTAAAAATATCTTATTTTTCATTTTTTTTGATATTATATTAAAAATAAATAGCACTATATATAAGTCTTACAAAACTTACCATCCTTTGTTCTGAATCAATGCATTAAACTTAAGCGTTTCACTATATGGTATTGGACCATAGTACATATCACTCGTAAAAAGTCTATCCTCAACAGAAGGGATTTTAGTATATGTAGGTGCTGCAGTAGTTCCCTGAATGTTCATACCTTGAGCTGATTCAACTAAGCTTGATTTCCATCTACGCAAATCCCAAAAACGATACCCTTCAAAACATAATTCTAATCGGCGTTCATTTCTAATTAAATCACGCATGGCGTCTTTGCTTGATTTGATAGATTCCAGGTAATTATCTGGTTGGGTTATACCCGCACGTTTTCTTATCGCTTTTATCACATCGTATGCTGAAAAACCATAGCTCCCAGCAGCTAAAGGTCCCCAAGCCTCATTAGCAGCCTCGGCATAATTTAAATATAATTCTGTGTAACGCATACGTGGTCTATAATGTCTTTGGGTACTCGTTGACGAAGGATTCAAATTCACGTCTTGTCTTAGTAATTTTTTCATATAATAGCCAGTCCTTGTAGAAGTTGCTGTCTTATTAAGCCCATCATTTGTAGTTCCATTACTAGCAGTAGTAATAACGGTTGAACTAACACCCGCTACATCTTGGTTAACCAAAATAAAAGCCTTTAAACGAGGATCACGATTCGCATAAGGATTAGATGCCGCATAATTACTTGATGCGTTTGTAATAGGATATCCATTAGCTGCAGGAAAGGCATCTACTAAATTTTGCGTGGGATTAACACGTCCTCTACCATAAAGTGTAGGAGGAAAATTATCTGCTTCTAAATTATTACTATTAGCTATATCTGTTCTCCAAAGCACTTCTTTTGGGTTTTTTCCAGAGCCTAATGCTTCAATTTCTGCAGTGTTTTTATACCACGTTAGACCATTTGCATCTAATCCTGTAATACCTCCATTGAGAACCAATAATTGCCCTGCATAATCAGCTGCATTGCTCCAAGTTGTTGAATTACCATTACTAAAAGCGGGACTTGCAGCTAATAAAGCAGCTTGTGCTTTTACAAACATTACAATTCTACCACTCATTCTTTGTCTAGCATAATCCCCAAAAACTCGATTATAATCATTCAAGTTGTCATAACCCGGAGGTAAACTAATTGCTTCTTCAAAATCTAAAGGAAGTAGTTCTTTAGCTTTTGCTACATCACTATAAATTTGAGTCATACACTCTTCAAATGTATTACGAGGTATATTAAAATTTGAATTTGCTACTTCAGGTTCTAATACTATAGGAACACCTAATAACCCATTCTTTTCTGTCACACCTGAATGAGCCTGTAATAAATAATACATATAAAGTGCTCTTAATCCATAAGCTTCCCCTTTAAGTCGTTTTCTAAATAGCAAACTAACATTCTCATCTTTTGCCCATTTTACTTTATCGGCTTCTGCCAGAAAAATATTCAAATATTGAATGGCTGCTTTAGAATTTGTCCATTGATCTAATGGATTAAAATTAGCTGCCCATTGTCCTGTAGCAACTTTACGATAATTATTAGAAACGTCATTTGATACAGCATCATCGGTTGCTACATCACTAAATGTCCATCCATTACCGGGTAGCCTAGTATAAGCATTCAGTAAGATTCCCTGTGCATATTCTGCTTCCGCATACATATCACTAAGTCCTCTGTTATTTTCTATAGCTGGTTCGATGAGATCATCACAACTAATACACATAAAGATGACTGATAATACTATTAAAAATCTTTTATTCATATCATTTATTTTTTAATGATTTGTTAATTTAAAATAAAGCTTTTACGCCTAAATTGAAAAATCTAGTTTGTGGAGAACCACCTACATTTAGCTCCATAGTTTCACGTTCTGGAGATATTGTTAACAAATTAGCTCCATTTACATAAACTCCTAATTCATTAATAAATGAATTTTGAATCATTTTTTTTGGGAAATCATAGGTAATTTGAACTCTGGATAAATCAATTCTATTGGTACTATAAATCCAGAAGTCTGAAGAACGGTAATTATTGTCATTTGTATTTGTAGTAAGCCTAGGATAAGTTGCGGTAGCTTGATTTTCAACAGTCCAGCTATTTCTAACCATAACTGAATATTTATCTTCTCCATCTATCCAAAAATAAGAACTGTTCTTCATACCATAAGCACCAAACTGCCCAGTAGCTAATGCAAAAAATGTTAGATTTTTCCATTTTGCTGTAAAATTAACACCTCCTGTAAATGGAGCACCACTCCAACCTCCTTTACCTAAGTACACTTCATCTTGAGAATTAATAATACCATCACCATTTTGATCTTTGTATTTAATATCCCCAGGCTTAACCTGACCAAATGTTTGTGAAGCATGATTAGCAATATCAGCATTATCCATAAAGAAACCTTCATTTTTAAGGCCCCAAAGAGCGTCTAATGGTTTTCCTTGTCTATTTTGGTATTGGTCTTCAAACTGTTCTGCTCTTTTAGAAGCCTTAGTATCATAATAGTTACCTGTAATTCCTAGAGACAAATCTACTTGCCCAACTCTTTTATTTACTCTAACATTGAAATCAAGACCAATACGCTTATCATCATTATAATTGATATAAGGTATAAAAGAAGAATTTGGGAAACCTGTTGTGAAATAATTAGGATATAAAACATTAGCTTGTATTACATTACCCTTAATTTTGTTAGCAAAGAATGAACCATTAAAAGTTATTAACTTATTTAAAAATGATGCTTCTAAGCCTACGTTTATTTCATGTTTTTTAGCATAAGTAAGACCTAAATTCTCACCTCTGCGAGAGTCAGTACTTCTATTTAAAGACCCATCTCTCCAACTAAACCAAGCCCCATCAGTTTGTGAATAAATACTTTCATACAAATAATAGTTTGAAACATCTAAATCTGTATTCAATATACCTGCAGATACTGTAAGTTTTAAATTATCTAAGGCTGTCCAGTTTTTTAAGAAATTCTCTTGACTAAGTCTCCAACCTAAAGATAATGTAGGTGAAGTTTCATTTCTTTTGGTTTCAGCAAATTTAGCAGAGTGAACTAAAGCCTCATTAAATTCTGCATAATATTTACCTGCATAATTATAACTTAAGTTAAGTCCTAAATTAGCATTACTTACCTTATGATAAACTTCCGAAAGTGACTGTTGAAATCCATTTGCTATCAACATACCCGAAAAGTTATGAACTCCATTAATCTTTTTCACATAATCAAACTGACTCGAAAAAGCTATCGTTTGTTTGTAAGCACTATTAGAAATATTCTGAACTCCTGATTTAGCATCTTCTCCAAATTTAGTCAAAGAAGTTATTTGGTCAAATCCAGCATAGGTATTCCAATCAGCTTGATATACTGCATAGGTATTATTATAGGCTTGATTATATGAAGTTTCATAATCTACAGCAAATTTAGAGTGAAAAGACAATCCGTCAATAAAACTATTTAACTTTGCATCTATACCTGTATTAAATTGAAACTGACGATTAGTATAGGTATTATAACCTCCTGCATAAATAGCAGCAAAAGAATTATTTAAATCTAATTGCGTACCCCCTAATAAATATTTACCATCAATAAGATAGTTACTATTATTTACCATAGCTTGAGAAGTATCGTCATTTTGTTCAATCAAATCTATTGGCAATAAAGGAGTAAAGCGATTTGGTCTTGTAGTTGCTGCACTATTCCAATAATTTGTATTTACACCTCTTCCATTGTAATAGATTGCATTTGTACCAATTGTACAAGAAATAAAATCATTAATTGCAAGATCTACATTTCCTCTTATACTAAAACGATTAGTGTTATTATTCTTAGCTTCACCAAAATTTAATAAATCTCCTGAATTAGAGAAATTAACTACTGTGTAATATTGGGCTACATTATTCCCCCCTTTAATTTCAACATTAGCATCATATCTTTTAGAAAAATCTTTTAAATATTTAGATGAATAGTAATCTACATCGGCATATCTATAAGGATTAACTCCGGAAGCATAATTATAAATAGTCTCATCTGAATATAATGGTGATAGACCATCATTAGCACGAGCTTGATTATAATAGCGCATGTACTCTGCAGAACCTAAATACTTAGGGAAGCTTTTTGCAACATCAATACCTGCGTCAACTCTAACACTAATTTGTTGTTTTTGAATACTACCTTTTTTAGAAGTGATATAGATTACACCTTTAGCAGCTCGGCTTCCATACAATGCTACTGCAGCAACTCCTTTCAAGAATGAAACTTGTTCAATCTCTACAGGTAAAATAGTACCAGCATCACGAGGAATACCATCAACTAATACTAGGTATCCACCTGATCCCCATATATTACCATTAAAACCACCTACAAAAGCTTGCAAACCATCCAAACTATATGTTGAATAATTCTTTTTCAAAATTTCTGGTAAGTTAACATACGATACCCCACCTAAAAGTTCACTTTCTTGTACTTTCTTAAAAGCAACCTGTACTGATTGATCCTTATCCAAAATCAGATTAATTTCAGTAGATCCTGATGTAACTACAACTGATTTTGTAATATAACCCTTTGCATTAATCAATAAATTTGAATTTACAGGTACATTAAGTGAAAACTTACCCTCAAAATCCGTATTTGTGGAAACATTGTCTTTTTCACTAACCAGAGTTGCACCAATAACAGGCTTCCCTTCAGTACTCTTAACAATACCATTGACATCAATTTTACGAACAACTTGAGCAATTAAAATTGTGGGAGAAAAAGCAATAATTAAAAAACATAACACTATTTTTAGTTGTATATATCTCATTATTTTCTAATTTGTATTTATAATTTTTAAAATAATCTGAATAATTACCATCCTGGATTTTGCTGAAATTCCAAATACATATTTACATCGGCATTTTTCAATGGTAACCAATAATGCTTTTCACTAAAATTTCGTTCCAGAATAACAGTTTCACGAATATTAAGCACTTTATTAGTTTTAGGATTTGCGGTATTAAAACTTGCATCACGATTAAATTCAATTGATTTCTTTAAAGTATATGGACTTTGAATAAATAACATCCATCTACGAAGATCATTAAAACGGTGACCTTCAAAAGCTAATTCAACTGCACGTTCACGTCTCACTTCATTCATAAAGGAATCGACTGAACCTAAGAATTTGCTAGCAACATGACCTACACTAGCTCTATCTCTAACAACATTTATAGCATCCACAGCAGTTCTGCTATATGATGGGTCTTTACCTGTAGGAGAATTATAACCTACAGCAGCTGATTCGGCATACATCAAATAAATGTCTGATAAACGCATCCATGGAATATGAATATTTAAATTATTACCCCAATCATACCCACCATCATATTTATTAGCAGTTATTGGAATAAACTTATAAAGCAAATAACCTGTTCTACTTCCTGTACTTATATTGCGATAACTTCCTCCGGTAAACAAATTAGCATAGCGATCTGACTCAATATTAGCAGGCAAAGTTCCTTTGACACATTTTACACCATCATAAACTATATCATTATAAAAACGAGGATCACGACCTTGCCAAGGATGAGTTGGATCATAACCAGATTCTGCATCTGCTTTAGTAATATCTGTTATAGGAAAACCATTTGCCATACCGTAATTATCAACATAGTTAGCAGTTGGTAAAAATTTAACATCTCCATCTGCTAGTACAGGCGAAGGTTGGTATTGTTTACTTGTACCCCAATTAGATCCATTAGCTCCAAAATAAGGTCCTCTAAAAATAGCTTCAGACCCTCCAGGTATTGCCCAGTTTTTCCCCGTTGTATAAAAATTATCACTATAATTAGCAAATGGTAGTAAAGCGTATTTAGAATCACCACTCTCTGTATTGGTTAGTAATTCAGCAAAAGCTTTTGCTGCTTTTTTACAGAACTCTATATTATAAGTCGCGCTACCCGTAGATACTTTATTCATCAACGGACTTCCTGCCCAAAGATAATTTTTACCCAAGTAGCCTAAGGCCATAATTTTGTTGATACGCAAAGCATTTTTACCTAAAGTTCTTTTACCTACAGTGGTATTATCCCAATCAACAGGTAATAAATCAGCAGCTAATCTAAAATCGGCCGCTGCTTTCTCAGCACATTCGGCATAAGTAAGCCTAGGTAAAGTCAATGCCTGATCACTAGGAAGTACACTGTCAATATACGGAAGTCCCCCAAAATACTGCATAAACTGAAAATGAAACCATCCTCTAAAAAACAAAAGCTGCCCTTTTATTAAATCTTTTTCTTCCTGAGTAGCATCTTTTAATTGATCAATATTGGCTAAACCAATATTTGCTTTACGGATACCAGCCCAACCTAAAGTCCATAAATCTTTACCAAAACGGTCGTTATTTGTAGACACACCTCTTCGATTCATCCATCCTGCTTGCCAACCATCATATTCAGACTGCCAACCCCATAAATCTCCATTATCAATTTTACATACAAAATGAAAATCACGAGCTGAAGACTGAATCTCATCTTCTCCCCAATTCCAAGAATTTGTCCAATATGCATTAGTGAAATCTGGAATAGATTGATATAACTCTTCAGTGAATCCCTGAAATTTAGTAAAATTCTCAAATGCTTCAGTTTCCGAAATCAAAGTATCATCTGACACATCAAGATAATTTTCGCAGGATATTGAACTAACAAACAAGCCAAATAAAAGACTATACTTTACTATTGTTTTGAAATAATTTTTCATAATTCTTAATTTAAAAAATAATATTTGCTCCTACATTAAAACGTTTCACTGTTGGATATGCACCCTGAGATGCCCAACCAGTTCCTGCATAATTACTTTCTCTATCATCTGGCATTTTTGACCAAAAACAAAGATTATCACCATTTATAAATACTCTTATATTTTGAAGACCCAACGATTTTATTAAAGAATTGCTTCCATCAAAAGTATAAGCTATTTCAGCATTCTTTAAACGCACATAAGATCCATCATACATATGACGCTGAGCATCATTATAACCACTTGGCGTAGAAAGCCAACGAGGCATAGGAACATCGGCATTAATATTGTCTTTAGACCATAATGTTCCCTGATCATACACTACGTGATTTTGGGAACCTAAACTACCTAAGACTACTTGTCTTGTAACATTATTAACTCCATAAAACTGAACAAACCCACTAAAATTTTTCCAATTAAAACCAACTGTAGCATTATAAGTATTTTGTGGTGTACCAGAATAACCATAAGGAATATTATCATAAGAATTGATTACACCATCTGCATTATAATCAAGTACATTGTAGCTACCCGGTAATTTTTGATTATCGTTTGTATTCTGAATAGTACTTGCATACAATTGATCCCAAGTATTATAATAACCTTGAGCTACATAAGAATAAGCTTGCCCAATTGGTTTGTTTTCAGATTTTTGATAATCTGGCAATAATGCCGGAACATTAGCATCAATAATTTTATTTTTGGAATGAGTCATATTCATATCAGACCACAAATTCAAACCATTAGCAAAGGTATAATTGAATTTAATCTCAAATTCATAACCTTGGTTTGTAACTCTTCCTAAATTTGCGACAGGAGCTGTAGTTCCAAAATAAGACGGGATTGCTCTACTCCCCCCTGATAACAAAATATCAGATCGATCTTCTTTAAAGAAATCCAAAGATCCCTTTACAAAACCTTTGAAAAATCCAAAATCAACACCTAAATTAGATTTCTTTACCTTTTCCCAATGTACATCCGGATTTCCAACAGCACTCTCTTTATACCATGTATAAGGACTTAACTCTCCTCCTTCACCACTTGTTCCTAATTGAGATTGCCCTCCATAACCCCAACGGGTTAGATAAAGCCATCTACCGCTAACATTATCATCACCAATCTCACCATAATTTGCTCTAATTTTAAGCAAGTCTAGGAAAGACTCCGTTTTTTTCATAAAACCTTCTTTAGAGACTATCCAGCTAATACCTCCTGATGAAAAGAAAGCAAAACGATTATCCTTGCTAAATTTTTCAGAACCATTATATGCTCCATTATATTCAGCAAAATATTTTCCTCCATAACCATAAGTAGTACGAAATACCCAGTCTTCTCTATAATGCGGAACCTCACTTCCAGAAGCACTTTGATTACGATTAAAAAGTCCCATGGCTGTAATATCATGTTTAGAATTTAGTTTTACACTATAATTCAATTGAGTTTGATAGAAAATTCTTCTATTTGTTGCCCCATCCTGAACCGTTCCTGCACTTGGAGACCATTTCACTCCTTCCTGAAAATCAAACCTATTATTAGAATCGTAACTCTTTTTATAAGTAACTATTCCAGTCACCGGATCAATCCATTTCTGTTGATTATCATTAAATAAATCATTAACTCCTCGATCTCCTTCTATAAAAGTGTTATCTAATGCTATTGTCCCTTTAAAATTAAGACCTTTAACAAACATATCTAGATTTTGATCTAATGTAAAATCAGTAGTAATTCTTGTTGTAGTTTTATATTGCACACCACTAATAGCTAAATTACGAACCGAATTAGATGCCTTACCTTCATTTGGTGCAAAATACCCCCATGAACCATCAGACTCATAATAAGGTAAAAACACATCGGGTGCTGTTGAATAAGCTGCATCCCACATTGTATATTCACCACCTGAAGCTCCCCAAGGACTTTTCTTAACACCATGAGAACCTGAAAGATTTACTTTAAAAGTTGTAGATGGAGAAAATTGAAAATCTAAATTAGTTCTAACATTTAAACGGTTGAAACCATAACCAGGGTCATATCCTCTATTATTACTATATTTTCTAAAAAGATCGCCTTCATGTAAAAAATCTGCACTGGTAAAATACTTAACAAATTCAGTACCACCACTTATATTCAAACTGGCATTATGAGACATTGTATAATCCTTAAATAAAGTCTTTGCCCAATCCACATTTGGATAACGCTCTCTTTCTTCTTGATTTGCAGGATATCTATATTTATCAATGATAGCCTGTGGAAGATAATCATTCCAGCCTGCTGGCGCTAATGCTAACTCATTTTCAATAGCTTGATTTCTAACCATCAACGCATCGTATGCATCAAACTTATTAGGCAATTGAGAAGGAACTTTCATGGTTGTATTAACTCTAGCTCTAATTAATGCTTTCCCTATACTTCCACGCTTAGTAGTGATAAGAATTACGCCGTTTGCCCCTCTAACACCATATACTGCAGTTGCCGAAGCATCTTTTAAAACAGAAACTGACTCTACAGATCCAATATCTACACTATTCATTGGACGTTCTATACCATCAACCAATATAAGAGGTGATGAATCATTCCAAGTACTAGCTCCACGTATTACAATACGGGGATCTTCTTCTCCAGGCATACCAGTACTGGCAGAAGTAATTAAACCAGGTGCATTACCTGTTAAAGCCGCACCAATGCTTGAAACACCACCTGCGCGCTCTAATGTTGCTCCAGAAACTTGAGAAATTGCAGCAACTAAACTCTCCTTTTTCTGTTTTCCATAACCTACAACAACAACCTCTTCTAGAGAAGTCTGATCAGAAGTCATAACAACATTAATTGTTGATTGTCCATTTACTTGTTTCTCAATGGTTTTAAAACCAATACTACTAAAGATTAATACAGCATTGGGAGACGGTAAATTAATTTTATATTTTCCATCAAAATCGGCTACCACACCAATTTTAGGATTCCCCTTAACCGATACGCTGACACCGGGAACTGGCATTTTATCTTCTGCTGAAGTAATTGTTCCTGAAACAGTTATTTGTTGACTATATTGGCTTTTTTCACTAGCCAACAATACATTCGAAAACAGAAACTGAAACAAAACTCCCATTACCACGAACTTAGCTTTTCGTGGAATTTTTATTAATTGTATTTTCATATTAATATTTTGACATTTTTTAATTTGTTACAAATTAGAACTTAACTTTTTTACCATATAACTTTATCATTACAAAGAATTTTTAATAAATCATCATATCTCAAAGACTTCCTGATATAATTAATCCTATTTATAGTGAATTCAATTTTATGGCTTTATTTATAAAAAATCACACTAAATCAAAAAATAAACAGTGAAATTTTTTAAAAAAGAATGGTTATTTCATAGGCTTTATTGGTTTATTTAGTTGTTAGTTAATAGTTTATTGTTTGGTTATTTTTTAGTTTTTGAACTTATTATTACTATTTTTTAAAAATTATATCTAACGGAAGTTACGGGACATCCTTTTAGATTTTAATAGACCCCAAAATAGGGTACTATATTTTTTAAAATTGATTGTTTTACTTGTCATTCATTAAATGTTTAGTTTTCTTAAAAAGAAACTTATTATGAAAAATCTTAAAAAAAGCAACCGATTGCGAAAAATAAGCAAATTAAGCCGCATAATTTATTGTTAACTTATATATAAATGGAAATTGATTTTGCTTTTTAATTGTATAATTTTTAAAAAGCCGAGAGTAACCAATTCTCGGCTTAAATATAAAAAACCACACTAACTAAAAATTCTTTGAAATATTCTACCGAATAAAACTTATGAAATAAAAACAACACACTTTTTATTTAACAAAAGATTAAGAACTAAACAAATATATAATAAAATAATGTTACACACAACCGATTGCGTATTTATTTTATAAAAAAATGTGAATTAAAATTCACATTAAGTATTTATACTCTTATTTAATTACTGAAAAAGCAATTAAATTAAAATAAGCAGTTGAATTCTCTAATGAAATAAACAGCTACTTTCCTATTTTAAGTCAATAACTTCCACTTTAATTAATACTTGACATTGCTTTCTCCACCGTATTGAATACCTTTATTAATCTGAAATTCTTTAAAACCACTCGAATAGCTCAAAAAAGATAACTTATTTTCTTTGGATGAAAAAATAATGGAGCTTTACAACTCCATTATTTTATAAGTATATCTGTTTATCAAATGATGTCTATTACTTTAATTAAGGTCGGGCATCATTATTTTCAGTTGCATACAATCCTAATAAACAACCTGTAAATCCTCCTGCTACATCGGTAGATAAAATATCTCCAGAAACAATTCCTCCTACATTAACAAAATCATTTCCGTTTACAGAATAAGCAAATTCATAATTATCCCCATTGGCTTTCATTTGAAGTTGAACTGGCTTTTTAATATCTATTTTAGCACTTGCTACAATTGTTGAGTTTATTGCTGCATCTCTTCTTGTTTTTTGATTTTTTTGCAGCACTACATAATAGTCTTTATCTTTCATTGTGATTCCAAAAACATAATTGGAACCTTCATTTTGTAAGGCTACAACCCCTGCTAAATCTTTATCTGATTTTGGTTTGTAATCAATAGTAGTTGTCAATGAAAATCTATTATGTTGTTGGCGATAAAACAAAGTAGATGTTGGTTTTAAATCTTTTATATTGGTTTCAAAAGGATTAATTTGCAATCCTTTTTTGGTAATTGCTATAAATTTTTCACGAGGTCCTCTTAGACCAATCCAACGATTATCCAATTTGTTTGAAGTAAAATTATCATTGAAAGTAAAATTCCCATTTGGGAAGAATCCTTCTTTACCTGTTTTGTTTTCAGTAGCTCCTTGTGGCATTTTCATTTTTGGTTCCAATGGAATCAATCCATTTTCGAAAACTGGAAATTCACCAGACCAATCTACAGGAAGAATAAAAGTTTCACGACCTGTATTTACCCTATTTTTTTCGTTTGGTCTAACCGCTAAGAAAACACCATAATATTTATCCCCAGGTCCTTTAACCAAATCGGCATGACCAGCCCAATCTACTTTGTTTTTTCTATCTCTTCCAAAATACTTTTGTGTTAAAATTGGATTGCTTGGTGCAGGAATAAAAGGTCCTTTTGGACTATCACTTTTAAAGATAACTTCTGTATGATTGCCTCCTGTACCTCCTTCAGCACACATTAAAAAATATTTTCCGTCTTTTTTATACAAATGAGGAGCTTCAATCCAAATTGGGTTTTTAGCAGGATCTACTCCTCCATCAACTACAATTTTATCTGAACCAGGAATTACTTTATCATTTTCCACGTCATATTCCCAAATTTTAATAACACGGTGACCATTGTAACGCTCTTTTCCATTATCAGGAGCATCATTATGAACGATATAACCTTTACCGTTATCATCAAAGAAAATAGAAGGATCGATACCCCCAAAACCTAGTTTTATTGGATTTCCCCAGCCTTTTTTAGGATCTTTTGTCTTTACAATAATATTGTTTAAGCCTCCTGAAAATGCTGTTACAATCATATAGAATGTATCATTATGAGGATTATAAGTAATTCCTGGCGCATAAACTCCTGCACTAATACCGGTGTCATGAGGATTAAATTGTGTAACATCATTTAATACTCCTCCCAGATCAGTCCAATTGACCAAATCTTTAGAGTGAAAAATAGGCACTCCGGGAAACATGGCAAACGAAGAACATACCATATAATAATCATCCCCTTTTCTTGTGATAGCAGGATCAGGATAACATCCTTGTAAAATTGGAGTATAAAACTCATCTGATTTTAATGGATTATCTGTATATACCTGATCATTACCCTGATAACTGAAATTAGAAAATAAAGGAGGATTATTTTTTTGCTTACTTTGGCTGTTTGCTCCAGTAAATGGGAACAAAACGATACTTAATAACAGTAGCACTTGTGTTTTTTTCATTAGTTTAAATTTTAATTGTTTATTTTTTAATTGTTTATTTTTTAATTGTTTATTTTTTAATTGTTTATTTTTTAATTGTTTATTTTTTAATTGTTTATTTTTTAATTGTTTATTTTTTAATTGTTTATTTTTTATTGGTTAATTATTTTATTTCTAGGCTTAATTTAGGATACTCAGAAAATCAACTTACATCCATTTTTTATTAATGAATCTTTCGAATCCTAAATTAAAAACTTTTAGACAACCGATTGCTTTTTCCGTAAAAAAAAATAAATTTATTTTGAGAATTTCCAATAATCAAAATACATAATATCATTTTTAGCTCTCCCTTTAAAAACGAAATATAGATCGTGAATTCCGGAAACCTTTTTTACATCAATTGTCTGTATTGCCCATCTGTCATTTCCTCCAGTCATTGGTACATTTACAGTTCCAACTAACTCTCCCTCTTTACTATCCAATCGTACCTCCATAGTTACATTACTATTATGCGTTGTACCTATTCGGGCTGTAAATTTAGAAGCTCCCTCTTGACGGAAATCCACCTCTTTAACTTTGGTATAGGCATTATTATATTTTGCTGTAATAAAATTACCAACCACATTATTCTTCATCGACTTCACGCCTTCAGACCAGGCAATAGTTTCTGCCTCAGTTTTCACATAAGGATTCAATGGAGCTAAACTCTTTTTTATGCCTTCAGTCATATTCATCTGTACAATCGAACCGTCTTTATTAAACTTAGCTTCTTCTACACTAACGGAACGCGTAAAACCTCCGCCTCCTGGCAATGCACCGTTATGATAGAAAAAATAACTTTTCCCTTTAAAATCAATAATTCCAGGGTGATTGGTAAAAGAACCTCCTTGTGTAGGCATCACAACACCTTGGTATTTCCAGGGTCCAAGTGGACTTTTACTGGTTGAATATCCAATATGCTCTGATATAGGTCCTGCAGCAAATAATAAATAGTAGAGATTATTGCGTTTGTATAACCACGGTCCTTCTTCATAAGTGGTAGGTCTTAAATCATTTTTTTCTCCTGTACGTTTACCAAAAGCTTCTTCTGTATTAGGAAATTGTTTAATTTCTCCTTCAATAGAAATCATGTCTTCATTCAACTTGACATAATAGCATACTGGATTCCCCCAAACTAAATAAGCCTGACCATCATCATCTATAAAAACGGTTGGATCTATATCAGCATTGCTATTCGAAATTAAAGGCTTCCCTAACGGGTCAATAAATGGTCCATACGGGCTATCGGCAACCGCAACTCCTATTGATCCTTTTCCTTCTTTAGTGGTTATGGGTACATACATATAAAATTTCCCTTTTCGTTCTATACATTGAGGTGCCCAGGCATTCATTTTTGCCCAGGCAAACTCTTTATACGACAATACCGCTCCATGATCAGTCCAATTGACCATATCTTCTGTAGTGTATAATCTCCAATCGTTCATGGTAAACCAGGTAGAATCATCTTCATCATGACTCGTATATAAATACACTTTCCCATTATATACCATTGGAGCCGGATCGGCTGTATAATTGGTTTGTATAATAGGATTTTGTGCTTCTCCTATTGAATAATTTAAGATGGTAATAAGTATTGCTACTATTTTATAAGTCTGTTTCATTTATTTACTGAATTTCCATGCGTCAAAATTGAATAACTCTCCTTGTTCTCCCTTAAAAACGAAAAACAAATCATGTACGCCATTTACTTTTTTTACTTTAGTTTTAAATGTTTTCCAATTTTGCCATCCACCGGTGTTTTCTATTTTACTGGTACTAATAATAGCACCGTCAACATTATCCAAGCGTATCTCAACTGTTCCCCCGTTTAAAGACGCAGCAATAAGGTCAATATTTTTAGCGCCTTTTGCAAAATCAACTCCTCTAAGCTGAATAAAATCACCATTGTGAATTTGAGTTACATAAACTCCTGTTTCTTTGCTTTTATCTGATTTAACACCTTTACTCCAAGCCATAGTTTCTGCTTCGATACGCCTAAAAGGATTTAATGTTTCTATCTGTTCCGGCCCATCTTTTGTGAAATAACTATAATTTTGGATTGTTCCATCTTCGTTATAAACCATACGCTCAGCATCTACAGAACGTCTTTCATAAAATGTAGAAGTTTCGCTTTTAAGCAAATCATAAGTATGTCCAAAAACATAGGATTTCCCCTTATAGTCAATAATTCCCGGATGATTTCCTCTTGTCTTTTCACTCGCATCTACAATCATTCCTTTGTATTCCCAAGGTCCTAAAGGCGAATTACTCATCGCATAACCAATTCCCTCCGGGCAACAGGTAGAAGCATAAGACAAATAATAATGATTATTTTTTTTCCAAACCCATGGTCCTTCCTGATAATTTTTAGGTTTAGTAGGCTCTTTAACAATTTCACCTGAATAAGATATCATGTCCTCATTAAGTTTCACATAATATAAATCGGGATTCCCCCAATACAAATACGCCTGACCGTCATCATCAATAAATGGAGTTGGATCAATATCATTCCAAACATGATCTGAATTAATTAATTTCTTACCCAGAGGATCTTTAAATGAACCATACGGACTATCTGAAACTAAAACTCCTATACCTCCACCATGCATAGGACAGTATAAATAAAATTTGCCATTACGCTCAATACACTGAACTGCCCAGGCTCCATTATCCTGTTTAGCCCAACTAAAATCTTTTAAAGAGGCAACTACTCCATGCTCCGTCCAATTGACCATATCGGTTGATGTATAAAGCAACCAATTGAGCATTTTAAAACCTTTTGCATCGTCTTCATCATGTGAAGTATAAAGAAATATGGTGTCATTATGCACCATTGGTGCGGGATCAGCCGTATATTTTGTTTGGATTATTGGTTTTTGAGCTTTTACAGTTGAAAGATTCAAAAGAAAAAATATCCCAAAAGCCAATAATGTCTTTGTATTCTGCAATTTTAAATAATTGGTCATAATTGTTTTTTATAGACTGTTGTTAATCCAATATCTGATTATTTTTACTTCTCAACAGAAGCCGTATCCAATACTGTATATTGGCTTAAAGAAGCTACATCAACAGGCTTAAACAAAAACTGTGATAACATGTACAAACCATTTTTCCAAACTTTAAAATCATGTCCGCCTGGCTCTAAATAATATACATGTGGTACGTTTTTTTCCAATAAATAATCATGTAAACGCTTGCCGTAAGTAATTAAGCCATCCTTGTCTCCACAGGAAATCCAAAGCAATTTTAATTTTTTCTTTGCTTCTTCCGGATTGGGTACCAAAACTTCTGGTAATTTGGTATTTGGCGCAGAAGAAAAACCTCCAACCCAGGCAAATTTGTCTAAATTCCCCAAGCCAAAATTAAGTGATTGTCCACCTCCCATAGAAAGTCCTGCAATAGCGCGGTTCTCTCGATCAGTCAGAGTTGGATATGTTTTTTCGATAAACGGAATTAAATCATCCAACAGGTCTCTTTCAAAAACGGCAAAACCCTGAACTTTGTCCGGAGCCATAATATTTCCAGTAGCCCTGTCATCTTTAATGGCACGTCCGTTTGGCAACACTACTATCATTGGCTTAATTTTTCCTTCGGCAAATAAATTATCCAGAATTATTTGTGGAGTACCTCCTTTTAACCACTCTTTTTCATCACCTCCAATACCATGCAGTAAATAAAGTACAGGATATTTTTTGTCTTTTGAAAACCCCGGAGTCGTATAGACTAAAGCTTTTCTGGTCGTACCTACTGTTTTTGAAGCATACGATATTGTATCTATTTTACCGTGAGCAATAGCTGCTCTTAGCTGATCAAATCCTTTTGGACCTTCTTTTTCTATTTTTTGTGCAACAACAATTAGATTACACATAAAAAGCATTGTTGCTGTAACAATAATTTTTTTCATTATTTTATTTTTAGGTTGGTTGATAATTCGTTCTTTATTTAAATAATTGAGTTGCAAACTGATTTAAACACCTGCGCCAGGTGAGCCATTCATGAGCAGTTCCAATAGATTCATAATAGGCATATTTAATTCCTTGTTTTTCTAGCATCGTTCTAAATGCACCTACGGATGCTGGAAATGGGATAGGCTCTTTCGTTCCTAATCCAAGCCAAAAAAGCTTTATTTTTTTATTGATTGATGCCCCATCTTTATATTTTCCATTCATAAATGTGGACGCATCAATTGCATCTGTACTTGGATAATTGGAAGTTCCGCTAAATCCTCCATAATGAGAAAAAGTATTTAAATTATTCATCATGATTCTCATAGTTTGATTGGCTCCCATAGAAAGTCCTGCAATTGCTCTATTTTCTCTGTTTGCAATGGTGCGAAACTTAGCATCAATCATAGGAATTATTTCATTTATTACAACCTCTTCGAATATTGATTCTGGACGAGCACTATTGTTTTGAGGTTTATAAGCATAACCATTATCCATAACTATAATCATAGGATTTGCTTTTTTTGAAGCAATCAAATTATCCAATATTAAATTGGCTTTTCCTTGAACTGCCCATCCTGTTTCGTCCTCAAAACTTCCGTGTTGTAAATAAAGTACTGGAAAACGAGTTTTTGAATCTTCATTATAATTTGCAGGCGTATAAACAAAACAGCGTCTAAACGAATTCGTTAATTTAGAGAAATAGATATTTTCGCTAACAAGTCCATGTGGAACATCTTTCATAGCAAAAAACTCCTGATCAGCAGCTGGAATTTCTATACCGCTTCCCAACCTTCCAGCACCGTAAAAATATACTGTTCCGGGGTCAGGAACTGATGCTCCGTCAATATTGAGTTGATAATAATGGAATCCCTCATCCTGAGGTTCAGATACTCCTGTCCAGATCCCTTTCTCATCTTTAACCATGTCATATTTTATACCGTCAAGATCAAGCTGAACCTTACTTGCCTGAGGTGCCAGAATACTTGCTCTCACCCGACCTTCTGAATTGACTTGTGGATATAATTTCCCCTGCTGATTTACAGACGATGGTTTAAAATCTTCAACAACATTAAGCGACTTAGTTTGAGCAATACCAATTGTTGTTGTCAAAACACACGCCAAATAAATAATAGATTTGTAATTCATATAAATCTTTTTTTAATCCTTAAAAAGTAATGGTGCTAATTCTTTAAAACTACGTCTCCAAGTTTGGAATTCGTGACCAGTTCCTTCAGAAACATAGGAAACGGCATTAAATCCTGCTTCTTTTAGGCTAGTTACTGCATTTTTTACACCATCAGGACGTTCTTTGCTTCCACAACTTAAAAAGATAAGTTTCACCTTAGATTTATCTTTAATTTCTTCTGGTTTATAAGTTCCACCACTAAGCAGTGCAAAATGGGAGAAAACATCAGGCTTATTAAGTGTAATACTATGTGTTTCCATTCCTCCCATTGATAAACCACCCATTGCCCGATGAGCCTGATTGGCTGCCGTACGGAAATTTGAATCCACATAAGGAATTAATTCGTCTACAAGAACAGTTTGAAAACCATCAATTTTGAAACTAGCCATACCTCCCCATTTAACTTCATTGGTCATTCCATAAGTCATTACAATAATGAATGGTTTTATTTTCCCTTCGGCAATTAAATTATCCATAATTAAATTGACACGTCCCTGATTACTCCAGGCTGTTTCATCTTCGCCCCAACCATGTTGCAAATACAACACAGGAAAACGTTTAGATTGTTCTTTAGAATAGCTCGGCGGTGTATAAACATAAGCACGGCGTGAGGTATTGGTACTTTTTGAAGGAAAAAGAATTTGCTGTACATTACCATGAGGAACAGCTTTTAACGCATAAAAATCCTGATCATGAGCTGGGATTTCTATTCCACTTTCCCAACGAGTAGAACCATAAAAATTTAAGGCTCCAGAATCATTAAAAACTCCTCCATCAACCGTTACATGATAATAGTGAAATCCTTCATCCATTGCGCCTGCTGTAGTTCCCATCCAAAAACCATTCTCTCCTTTGGTAAGAACAGTACCTCCCTTTGCTCCTCCTAATCCAAGACTTACAACAACCGATTGTGCTTCTGGAGCTAAAATTTTAAATCGAGCATATCCCTGAGAATTAACTTGTGGATATTCCTGTCCTGGTTGATTGACTGTTGAAGGCTTAAAATCTTCTACAATTGTTGCCTGAGCTGTTTGTGCTATGCTTAAAGAAATATTAAGCATTAATAATACTAATAACAAAATTGAATACCGTTTCATAATTTTTTAATCGTTTAAATTTTTACTTTTTCTAATCATAATATTAAATCAACTATTTAATTTTGAACCAATCAAAATCAGCATATCCTCCCACTTCTTTTGTTGCATAATTAAACAAGCCAAAACGGTAACCCATAAAATGAGGAATTGTGTAGGACATTTTTAAAGTTTTTCCAATAACTTCCCATTTCTTACCATCTAAACTATAGTAGAAATTAGCTTCATCCTTTTTGTTTGTAAAATCACAATCAATTTTTAAATAAACCTGATTTTGTTTTAAATCAATACGTTGCTCCTCAGTAGACTTTCCTTTATTTGCCCCAATCATCACTATTGATTTTTGACCATTTTCAATTTTCACTCCTACTAATCCGTAATCTTTTTGTAAAGCGCTTAATCCTGCAAAATCACCTTCTTGCATTTTAGAAACATCTAATAAAGTGGAAGCAGTACTTGTTGGCCCAATAGTACGTTGTGTTAATGTATTTCTTGCTAAAAGAAAATCAGTATCAATTCTACCTGTTTTAAGACGCAAGTATCCTTTTCTGTCATTTATTGTCCAAAGAGAATTATCGGGATTATGGTTCCATTGCCATGCTAACGGTAGTGCTGGTTCTCCTTTTTTTCTATTAAATTCGTCAGAATCAACTAAATTTGGAATTAAACTTTTATTAGCTGGTAAATCTAAAGTCTCAGGAACTTTACCATTTTCACCTAATACAGGCCATCCATTTTCCCATTTTACAGGAACTAAATAAGGAATTCTACCAACCGCTCCAAAATCACGGAAAAGATAAGAGAACCAACGTCCATCAGGTGTATCTATAAGTCCTCCCTGAGCCACTCCTAAATCCTGAAAACCTACTTTTCCTTCCCAAGGACCATTGATATTATCAGCTCTGTGGATAACTACAGTTCGCATTCCTCCACTTGGCCAGCAAATATTAAATAAATAATATTTCCCATTAACCTTGAAAAGTTGAGAACCTTCAGATTGTAACATAATATTGTTTCCTGCAGGGGCACTCGCATTTTCTATTAAGACTCTTTTGGTTTCTTCTTTTACACCTGAAAGATCCTTGTTTAGCTCTGTAATTTGAAGTTTTCCTGCTCCCCAAACCATATACACTTTTCCATCATCATCGAAAAAAATGGAGTGATCGTGGTAAGAAGCATTTAAGACATTTTTTTTCCAAGGTCCTTTTTCTAAATTTTTTGTAGAAAAAATATATGTTTTGCCTGTTGTTCCAGAAAAGGTACTGACATAATAAATACCATTATGATAACGCAAACTACTGGCCCATGAACCTCTACCATAATCATTTTTTCCATTATCCAAATTGAGTCTATCATCATTATCTTCTAATGTTTCATAAGCATAATTAACAAGTTTCCAATTTACTAAATCAGTAGATTTCATAATTGGAACTCCTGGATTAACGTGCATTGTAGTACTGCTCATATAGTAGGTATCACCCACTCTAATCATTGATAAATCAGGAACATCTGCATAAATCAATGGATTTTTAGCTTTATTTTCCTGTGCATAATTATTAATCGTTGTTAAACCAACTAGCAAAACAATATAAAAAAAAGTATCTGTTATTTTCATCTTAATTTTTATTTTATAGCCTTTACACCTTCAGTAGTTTGGACTATTTTTTGAATAGTTCCATCTTCATTATAATACATATAGTCTACACAAACAGAGCGTCTGTAACTACCTCCTGTAGGCAAAGTTCCGTTATGGTAAAAGAAGTATGATTTTCCTTTATAATCAATAATCCCCGGATGTGTCGTAAAACTGTTAGGTACATTTTCCTGAATAATACCCTGGTAGGTCCATGGTCCAGCGGGATTTGTTGCGGTACAATATTCTATCATTTCTGGTTTAGTTCCTGCACTGGCATATACCAAATAATAAAGTCCCTTTCTTTTATATACCCAAGGACCTTCGATATAATTTTTAGGATTGAAAGTGGTAATAGGGCCATCTATTTCGGTCATGTTCTCTTTCAATTTCACCCATTTACAACTTCCATTACCCCAAAACATATAAGCCTGTCCGTCATCATCCACAAATACGGTAGGATCAATATCATCCCAAGCGTGAGGTAAATCTTTGGTCATTTCGTTTATCACAAGAGCTTTACCAATGGCGTCTTTAAAAGGACCTGTAGGCGTATCTGAAACGGCAACACCTATGGCTGCACCGCCCCCGCTAACGGCATCTTTTTTATGAAAGGTCGAAACAAACCAGTAAAATTTGCCGTTTCTTTCGATACACTGTGCTGCATAGGCATCACCCGTAGCCCACGAAAAAGTACTCGGCGAAAGTGGTGCACCGTGGTCTTTCCAGGTTGCCATATCGGTTGTAGAAAACACATGCCAATCGGCCATTTTATAATTTGTATCAGCTTCGGTAGCGACATCGTGCCCTGTATATAAAAACAGAGTGTCTTTATGTACAATAGGCGAAGGATCAGCAGTAAAAATGTGTTTTATAATGGGATTTTGTGCTGTAATTTCAATCATCGACAAACAACAAAATGCCAATAGAATCTTGGTATTCAATTTCATATTTATAGTTTTTTGGTTGGTTATTTTAATTCTTGGATAATAGTTTTATATCTATTTCAAATTCAGTTTATTTACTTTTTTATTACTACTCTTTTACCAGTATATTTTATTGTTTTTACAACAGTATCAGTATCATTTTCATTCCCTGATATCCATTTAATATTCACCGTGTAAGTAGTTGTTTGATCTTTATAATTTCCTATTTGATTCGCCAGAGTTAGGGTTTGATTTTTTTCATTCCAAATAATAGGAATCTCAACATATTTCCCTTTCTCATAATTGTAATTGTCCCCTTCATCATTGTAAAGTGTAAACGTGGCATCTTTACCTGTATACACCCGAATTTCTAGTTCTTCCTGTTTAGCTTGAGTACTCTGAATTATATTTCCCATAGGTACGATTGAACCTTCTTTTACAAAAACCGGAATTTTATCTAATGGAGCTGGCGTAACTATTGTTTGCCCACCTTCAAATCGTTTACCTGTCCAGAAATCAAACCATGCATTTTCTTTTGGTAAATAAACATTCCATTCCGTAACATTAGCTGCTGTTACCGGAGCAATTAAAAATGCTTTTCCAAACATATATTGATAGGCTTGACTTACAGCAGTTGCGTCCTTATTGAAATCCATAATTAATGGTCGCATTAAAGTTGAATTATTCTTAGAAATTTGCCAGGCTTCTGAATAGATATAAGGCAACAATTGATATCTAAGATTCATCATAGAACGCATATTGTTCTCTACTTTTTCTCCATATTTCCAAGGCTCTGTTTCCGTTTGATATCCATGCATACGGAATATGGGATTGAAAACAGCCCATTGGAACCAACGAGTCAGTATTTCGTGATACTTTTCATCTTTATATTGTCCTGATCCCGGACGGAAAAATCCACCAATATCGGTAGTCCAATAAGGCATTCCGGTAAGATTATAATTTAAACCTGCTACTATTTGACGTTTGTAAGTATCCCAGTTCCAACCTATATCACCCGACCAATTAATCGTAGCATAACGTTGCTGCCCTAAAAAAGCAGAACGGGTAAGTATGGCTACTCTTTTTTCTGGATTAGTACTTCTTTGACCTTCATAAACGGCTTTACTAACAAATAAAGGATAAGTCAATCGATAAAAATCACCTAAACCAAAGTAAGTTTGTTTGCCTTTTAGCGCATCATTTTCAGGTTCAGTCGCATCCATCCACCAGGAATCTACTCCAAGAGTAAATAAGTTTTTGTTGAGTGCATTCCAATGCGTTTTTTGGGTTTCCGGGTTGTAAATATCAATCCAGGGACTATTGGGGATAAATAAATTTTTCGATACATATTCCTTCGCAATTTCAGATTCTTTATTTAGATTTTCCCAAACAGAAACAGAAAAATGAGCATTCAAATCATGAATTTCTTTTATAAATTTTTCTGGTTCAGGATAATGTGTTTCATCAAATTTAGGTACTCCCCAACCATATTTTCCCCAATATTGCCAGTCTTGCACAATTACATCTACAGGTAAATTGCGTTTTCTAAATTCTTTAATTGTAGAAACCAAATGTTCACCTGAAGTATATCGCTCACGACATTGCCAAAACCCAAATGCCCATTTAGGCAACATGGGTACATTACCCGTTAAGTTTCGGTAATTAGCGATAATTTCATCGGTATCATTACCTGCAAAAACTACATAATCAAGTGATTTAGCATTAGGCGAATTAAAAACCGTTTCATTATTGGATAGCTTTAAACTGAGAGATGGTGTATTACTCGATTTGCAAACTACTTTTACAGTATGTTCCCCTGCTTTTAATTGAACTAATTGACTCACTGCCGGTGGCAGCCATAAATTAGATTGATTGATTACATCGATACCGTCAATCAGTACTAAATGACGACTATCCATCTCTCCAAGGTCCAGCATCAACGAATATTCACCGTCTTTAGCTACTGAAAAGCTACCCGAATAAACTGATTGCTGTTGTGATACTTTTTGCGTACCCGAAGTAGTTGTCACTTCCACTTCTCGTTTTTCTCCTTCGTTTACGGCATTTTTAACCAAAGAAATATTTTGATTGCTTGGATTAAAATAAGTCAAACCGTACTGGTGCCACAACAATCCATATCCTTTATTAGACACTAAAAACGGAATTGCAATTTGTGTATTGACCTGAATTAATTTTCGGGTTATATTTTTTAAATTATAAAAACCATCCTGAAATTGTCCTAACCCGAACAAATATTCATCCTGAGGAGATTCAAAACCTTGTTCAGCTACAAAGCAAGATTCTCCCAAAATAGAACTAGGTTTCATCAATCTGGTATTTGCCTTTTCACTAAGAAATACTTTTCCGGATTTATCACTATACTGAATAACTCCGCTCTTCTTATCGAATGCGACTGTTATTGCTTTTGTGCTAAGTTTTAAACTTGTTGCAGTTTCTTTCAATGCAAAACCGGGTACATTCGGTTTATTAATCAAAACAAATTCTTGTGTTTCTTTTGCATTTCCAATCTGATATTGTACCCGTATTGATTTATCCGTAAGAGGAATTATGTTTAGCACTCCTTCTGATAAATCGATAGCTAATTTATCTTTAGTCAAAACATATTTTTTGTACTGCTGTGCACTAATTGAAGTACACAGCAAGCCTAAAAATAAAATGTAAACTAATCTTTGCATATTAATGTTTTTAAAAGGGGAACTATTTTTCCATTGGAATTAAAGAAACTGCAAAACCTCCTCTACGAAGTAATTTTACCTCAATAGTTGAATTTTTATTCACTACCATAACTTGTGAAGAAAAAGCCTTATCATGTTTGCCATCAGCAATTAAAATCGCACGATAATTAACTCCTTCTTTTAAAAATTCCAGCTTAAGCTTTTTTGTTATTTCTTTACGCTCAGATGCGCTAATACCTCCAATGTACCAAATATCTCCTTTTTGACGTGCCATAGTTACTTCCTGACCTGGATAACCATCAAGAAGCTTTGTATCATCCCATGCTGTGTGTACTTCTTTTAAGAAAGTTTTAGCTTCTTCTGGTAAATCATAATAACCTTCTGGTCTGTCTGCTAAATGTTGCAAAGGAGACTCAAAAAGTACAGATAGCGCTAATTCATGACCATAAGAAGTAGAATGTGGATATTGAGAATTAGTAAAAGTAACAGGGGTATAATCCATTGCTCCCACTACATTTCGGGTAAAAGGCAAAATCGTATTATGCTCTGGCGCTGTGGTCGAAAATTCAGGTCCATTATTATACCATTCAGCACCTCGTACTGCTTCGTAAGTCATTAAATTAGGATAAGTACGTGACCAGCCACGGGGTACAATACAACCATGAAAATATACCATCATCTCAAACTGGGCAGCGTCTTCCAAAATATCAAGATAATATTTTATCATATCTTGTTTTTCACTTTCGAAAAAGTCAACTTTAACTCCAACTACACCCAGTTTTTTAAGTTTTGTAAATTCTTCAACTCTATTTTTATGAGTAAGCATTCGGTCTTTTGGCGTAGAAGATACCCATGTATGATCTCCTCCCGAATTATACCACATCAATGGTTTTATTCCTTTTGAATGGATATATTTTAAGGCGTCCTCTAGATTTCCACCGTTAGCCATAGCGTCCCATTCCCAATCTAACAGCGTATAAGGCCAATTCATTTTTACTGCTAAATCGGCAAACTCACATACAGTTTTATAATCTTTAGTCCCATGATTATTGGACCAGTAATTCCACGATACTTTACCCGGCTTAATCCAGTCAGTCGTTTTAAAATGAGTTGGAGTTGACACATCTTCAACCAAAGTACTCTCAACAATATCAGACAGGCTACCAATAGTAATTACCCTCCAAGGCGATTGCCATGGAAGTGAAATACTTGGTTTTGATTCTCCAGTACCTCTGCCATCTTTTGGATCGGGAAAAGTAAGTTTGTAAGTATTGCTGTCTTTTGTATTACTCAATTTTGTCCCACAATAATTACGGTCTAAATCAGCCTCATGTAACAAAAACCAACATGATTTATCTGATGAATTAAATAATCCCGGATAGCACCACTCTTGTTGAAGTATTTTATCCTCGCTTGACTCAGCATATAAACCCTCATTGGCCGGATTCCATTTCTCTAACCATCGTTTACTTTCTTTTGGTATTTGATAAGCAGTAAATTCATCATTAACAACATAAGAACCTTTTTTTTCAGGAAACTCATATCGAAAGCTAACTCCATCATTATAAGCTCTTATAATTAAATTTAATTTAGCTTTACCGGGATTCTCAAACGAAACAACAACTTCATTGGCTTCATTATCACGCACTAACTTTTTACCAAAAGGAAGTTCATAATGTTCCTTTACCAATTTTGGTTTAGTTGCTTTTAAAAAAAGAAGTTCTTTTGAAAAATCCTGGTCACTTCTTGATAATCCTAAATTTACTTTTGGAAGTATCTCAGATGTATTTTTATCTGTTTGATAAGATACTTTCAAATACCATTCCCCATTATTTTTAGCATCCATAGCATGCAGCGCTGCCACAATTTTTTTATTGGGTGACAGTAATACTATTTGTTGCGACCATGCATGGCAAAAGCTAAGTACAGCAAAAGACACTAAAATAATTTTTAACTTCATGATTTTAAATGATTCATTTTTTATAATCTTCTTTTTATTGGAAATCGGATATTCTTAGCGACAAAGAAAAATTTATTTCTTATTTCTTCATTATCTCAAGCATCTTTGAAGCATATCGTTTTCCTAACACTCTATATCCTTCGGCAGTAAAATGAAGATTATCTTCGCCATCCTGACATCCGCTGGAAGAAATCACATAGGAATTGGGGATTGTTTGTGGCAAAGTGGCAATGATTTTATTCATACTGGCACAAATTCCACCCTGATCGGCATGAACCACTTCCCCAGCCAGTAAAGGAGTAGATTCAGCTTTAAGATTTAAATCTTTCAATAAATTATCGTAAACTACTTTTACTTTTTTTGTCCAAAGGGTATCATTAGTATTCGATTCTCCCTGATGCAATAATATCCCTTTTATCACTCCGTCTTTCTGAGCAATTTTAGCCATTTCTACCAATCTGGCATAAGGATTTCCGTCATATTGAGCCACTGTTGATTTCAACCATTGTGGTGCTGTACTCACGTAAGCTTCATAATTATCTTTGTCAAAAAGTTCAATTTTGCATCCTCCCACAGCTACATTGATAACACCAACTTTTACATCTTGAGGAAGATTAGCAATCATTTCTCTTCCAAAATAATCTGCCGGGGTAAGTCCTGTAGTACAACGACTCAAAGGCGGAACTGCAGTATACCATTGTCCTTTTTTTCTGTTCAAATTATCACAATCTACTGCTTCTAAAACCTGAAAACGCTTATTTACTATAGTATCCTGAGGTTCAATTTTAGCATAGCCTTCCATATTAGACTGTCCTAAACAGAGATAAATATGAAATTTAGGATTTTGGGCAAATGTATTTGTTCCAAAAAATAATAGTGTGAAAGCAAAAAGTAGATTTAATTTTTTTTTCATTTTAGTCCTATTTTTAATTTTTATAAAATTGTTTTATTTACTGACGAATGTGTAAACATTCCCTTTTTTTGTTGCAAAATCAACCAATATTGTAGGTTTAAGTTCAAGTGGTTTTATATTGGATTTTTCAGATATAATAGCTGCTGCCGTTTCATCAACAAAATAAAAAGGATTCGGATTTTCTCCATTTGCAATTGTTAATTCAGCACCTGATTTTTCTTTAATACTATTTGGTAAACGCAACCTTAGATTCCCTCCTAAAGTTGATTTTACAACTAATTTAGTAAGTTTAAAATTCTTCCATTTCATCTCTACAATTTCGAAACCACCTCGAGCACGTATTCCTTCAACACTACCATCTGGCCAAACATCAGCTAATGCCGGAAGCAAATGAATAGCTCCGTCAGAACTTTGAACTAACATTTCTGTAATTCCCGAAGTACAACCAAAATTTCCATCAATCTGAAATGGAGGATGTGCATCAAAAAGATTATTATAAGTTCCCCCGCCTCCTGGATTTACACCTAAAGGAGTGAGTTGATTTTTTATAAGCGAAAAAGCATGATTCCCATCTTGCAATTTTGCCCACCAATTAATTTTCCAGCCCATACTCCAACCCGTGGACACATCGCCACGCTGAAGTAAGGTATTTTTTGAAGCAGCAAATAATTCAGGTGTTCTATAGGCAGAAATTTGATTAGAAGGAAATAATCCATAAAGATGAGACACATGTCGATGATTATCTTTAGGATCATCAATATCGTCAAGCCATTCCTGGAGCTGATTGTATTTCCCCACATGCATTGGAGCCAATCGACTGCGTAACTGTTGTAATGTATCTATTAAAATAGCATCCTCTTTTAAAATTTGTGCTGCCCGAATTGTGGTTGAAAAAACATCATAAACGATTTGATTATCCATTGTTGTTCCTGCATCAAGCGATGAACCATTATGAGCCTGTGGTGCATTTTCCGGAGAATTCCCGGGATTTACAACCATCCATTTATATTTAGGATGTTCTACCAGAAAATCTACATAAAATAAGGCTGCACCTTTTAGTACAGGATATATAGAAGCTAAATATTCTTTATCCCCTTTATAAAGATAATGTTCCCATAAATGCTGACTCGCCCATCCGCCTCCAGCGGTCCATAATCCCCAGAAAGCACCGTCTACAGCACCAGTAGCTCGCCAAATATCAGTATTATGATGTGCCATCCATCCTCTTGTACCATACATGGTTTTGGCAGTTTCTTGTCCCGTAACAGCCAAATCTTTTACCATTTCTAAAAAAGGTTGGTGTAGTTCTGAAAGATTGGTTTTTTCAGCTGGCCAATAATTCATTTCAGCATTGATATTAATAGTGTATTTACTGTCCCAAGCCGGAGTAAGACTATTATTCCAAATCCCTTGTAAATTAGCTGGTTGTCCTCCAGGCTGCGAAGATGATATAAGCAAATAACGACCATATTGATAATATAATGCTACAAATTGTGGGTCATTTGTATTTCTAAAATTTTTCAAACGTTCATCTGTTGGCAAATCAGCTGCTGGAGTTGTCCCTAAATCTAATTTCACCCGATTGAAATATTTTTGATAGGCAGCAATATGTTTCTTCTTAAGTGTTTCATAAGATTTACCAAAAGCGGTATTCATATAATCAGCAGCACGTTTCGCTTCATTACCACTTACATCATTATAGTTATTAAAATTAGTTGCTATCGATATAAAAATAGTAGCAGCATTGGCATTTTTTACAATAAGAGAGTTATCAGTTTGTTCTAATTTTCCGCTATCTAATTTAATACGGCTTATTCCTTTAAAGTTAATAAAACTCTTTACTCCTTCATGATCACTGGTAGTACCTGTAATTTCAAGATCTTTTGAATTGCTTACTGCAAAATTCTTAATCTTATGGGGCGAAGTATAATTAGCAGTGAATGAAATACTCCCTTTTTTATTCGATGTAAGATGAATTATAATCACTCTTTCTGAAAATGAAACAAAAGCTTCTCTCATATAAGTTACACCATCAACCTCATAACTGGTTTTTGAAATTGCATTTTCTATGTTTAGTTCTCTCCTATAATTAGAATACTTTTCATGCCCTTCAAAACTCAAATTAAGATTCCCTACCGGCTGAAACATTTGCCCTTGTGATTTTTTTGAAATAAAAGCCTGGTTTGCTAATTTTTCAGCATCCTTATGCTTTCCCTCAAAAATCATTTTCCGAATTTCCGGCAACGCAGCTAAAGCATTTGGATTATCGTTTCTATTAGGTCCACCACTCCATACAGTATTTTCATTCAGTTGGATAATTTCACTCTCCACATTTCCATAAATCATAGCTCCTAAAAAACCATTACCAATAGGCAAAGCATTTTCCCAAGTTTTACCTGAAGGTTGATTATACCAAAGTTTCAGTCTATTATTCTCTTGGGAATATCCCAATGAAAACACTAAAACCAAGTATGTTAAAAAAAAGTTTTTCATTATGATGATTGGTCTGATTCTTAATTCAATTTAAATAAATTATTTTATGTACTATTTATTATTTTTTTACATGTGTCTAAAACACACTTAAAAAATTCTGCCAAAAAAAACTCATTCAATAATTAAGTCGTGTATTAATGAATGAATCGTATTATAATACTTAGAAAACTTGGTTGATTTATTTAGATTTGGGAAACCTAATTCTACTATACCATTTCCTTAATTTGTCTTTAAATCAGAATATCTAATTAATGCCCTTTTTAAAATCAAAAAAGAGTCACAATAATTCTACATGACAAATATATAAAAATTACACAATCGGTTGCAATTTATTTTTTATTTTATTTTTAAAAAAAATATTCACTATTTTTTAAACAATCAACTACTATAAACAAATAACAATAAGAAATATTAAATTAACTGTTTGTATAAAATAAAGGATTGAGGCAATCGTAATTCAAAATATATATTTTCCTTTTCTTTTAATAAGCATCTTTTTCAGACCAAGAAATCTGGCTTATTTTCAATACAACTACTCGATGAATCCAGTTGATTTCTATCAATAGTAATAAAAAGTCGGTATTCACCCGTCATCTGACTTTTGCAGGAGCGTCATCTTTATCGTGGTAACAATTCGCTTTAATAAAATCACACAACTTATTAATTTTTAAACAAATCCAGATTCACAAATTCTCCCATTTTTTTATAACCTTCCTGATTGGGATGCAAATAATCCTTGTCGTGCATATCTGGCAATATCACTCCAGACTCGCTGCTTTCCATCAAACGGTCAAAATCAATAACGGCATCAAACTTCCCGCTGGTTCTAATCCATTTATTTACAATTGAGCGTGCTTCCTGTCTAAAAGGTGCATCATAAAAAGATTTAGCAAAAGGTAATATTGTAGCACCATATACTTTAATTCCTCTGGCATGCGCTTTGTCAATCATAAGCTGATAGGCATCAATCAATTCCTTTGCCATGACTGGAGCATCTTCCGCTTTTTTAATTCCTCCTATGTCGTTAATACCTTCAAGTATAATAAGCCATTTCACACCGCTCTGGTTAAGGATGTTGTAATCAAAACGATCTAAAGCAGTAGGTCCTAATCCTCCTCTCACAACGCAATTGCCACCAATACCAAAATTTAAAACTCCAACATTTTCAGTTGAAGAATTTGCCAACAACCTTTGAGACAGAATATCCGTCCATCTGTTTTGCCTATTTGTCCCCGATCCTCGTCCATCTGTAATTGAATTTCCCAATGCCGCAACAACTGCAGATGATTTTTCAGTTCTTACATCTACATTCATAATAGAATACCAGTGATCTGTCTTTACAGAATTTTTAAATACTGCATTTCCTGATTGATCTCCCTTTAGCAAATAAGATGTAGTTCTGGATCCTGGATGCCCTGTGAGTGATTTGGTTGTTTTACCGTAAAAGATAGTTATGGCTAATAGCGAATTTGCTTTTAATTTGAAATTAACCGGATCGGTGTATATGTCAGATCCCGGAGAAAGTACAACTCCCTTTTTTCCTCCAAAAGTAAGTTTGCTCAGACTGGCTGGAATTACTTGACAACTGTCAGAAGGCTCAGCGATAGAAACTGCATTTATGAACAGTGAATCTTTACTATATATATTAGATAACCTCAAACGGATTTTATTTCCTCCCAAGGATACCCGAATAATTTGTCGCAGCGTATTATTAGATAAACCCGGATCAGGAGGCAGATTATTAGGTTCTATCAATTGTGGAGCTGTCGCCCAAGTCCCTACCCATTTTTCACTAATGTTATTTAAATTTTCTTTTTTACCCAAAGAAGCACAGGAAACCAATAAACAAAACGAAATAAGGACAACAAAAAAGTTTTTAATAAATCTCATATTTTAAATTTTATTATTCCAATATATTAATGTCAATCTAATTTACTTCTTGGAGAAATACCGTTAACATCTCTGAGGTAAAGCAAGAATCTATAAACAAATTAGATTAATAGTACTATTGATTTTTAATCCCAAAAAAGTGTAGCAATAATACTATCCCACAAATATATAATATTTGTGCAATCGGTTGTTTTTTTTCTTAAAAAAAAATAAAATAATCCATTAAATGAAATTATCGTCAAAACAAATTTCACCTAGCATATTATTTGTATCTCTGAGTGACAAAAAAGCCTAATTTTTTCAAATTAGACTTTTTTTATGTCATTTCGGGAAATAAAATAATCCCAAACATATTTTCTATGCTTGGGATTATTACAATTTTAAATCTATTCTTTCAGTGAAGCCATATCAATGACAAAACGGTATTTTACGTCGCCTTTTTCCAGTCTTTCCAAAGCCTCGTTTACTTCCTGCACTTTGATTAATTCGATGTCGGCAGTAATATTATGTTCTGCACAAAAATCGAGCATTTCCTGTGTTTCTGCGATACCTCCAATATTAGAACCGGCAAAACTTTTTCTGCCCATTACCACATTGAAAGCACCTACTTCTAAAGGTTCAGGTGGCAATCCAACTAAAACCACCGTTCCATCGTATTTTAAAAGATTCAAATACGAATTGATGTCGTGTTTGGCCGATACTGTGTCAATAATAAAATTCAGTTTTCCTGTATATTTACTCATTTGTTCTGGATCAGATGATAAAACAGCATTATCAGCACCTAGACGTTTGGCATCTTCCACTTTTGATTGCGTAGTGGTAAATACCGTTACTTCAGCCCCCATGGCTTTGGCTATTTTAATGGCCAAATGACCTAATCCGCCAATACCCAAAACACCTACTTTTTTCCCCGGTCCTGCATTCCAATGTCTTAAAGGGGAATACACCGTGATTCCGGCACACAATAAGGGAGCGGCTGCAGCCAAATCCAAGCTTTCCGGAACGTGCAACACGTATTTGTCTTCGCAAACATAGGTTTCAGAAAAACCACCATAAGTAACTCCTCCCAGATATTTGTCAGGAGAATTGAAGGAGAAAGTTGGAAATTGATCACAAAATTGTTCCAAACCTTCGTGACAACTCTCGCATTCCTGACAAGAATCGACAATGCAACCCACTGCGGATAAATCTCCAACTTTAAAATTTTTAACGTGACTACCTACTCTGGTTACTCTTCCCACGATTTCATGTCCGGGAACAATTGGGTAAACTGTCATTCCGAAATCATTCTTGATTTGGTGTAAATCAGAGTGACATATTCCACAATACAAAATTTCCATTTCTACATCATGAGCTTGCAATTTCCTGCGTTTAATATTGATTGTTTCTAAAGACTGGTCGGCAGCCTTTGTCCCAAAAGCTTTTACTGTTGTTGCTTCCATAACTATTTTATTTTTTAATTTTTTAGAGGTAATACTTCATTCAAACAAGCAATTGCATTCAATGTTCGGGGATAACCCACATAAGGAATTAATTGTGTCATTAAATTAATGAGTGTTTGTCTGTCATTACCAACATTGGCATTCCCTGTAATATGACCTTTAATTTGACTTTCGGCGCCACCCATTGCAATCAGGAATGAAAGGGTAAGCATTTCCCTTGTTTTTACATCCAAACCATTGCGGCTGATATAATCCCCAAAACAATTCGCTGACAAATACTGTTGAATGTGCAACAAATCTTTAGGAGCATTTTTATACATTTCGTCCACTCTGTCACCAATGATTTCCTTTTGTTTTGCCAAACCTTTTTCTATTCTGGTTTCGGCTGCGGTGGTAGATTGATTTTCGAGAGGCAATGGAATATTTCGTTCGATAAATATCTCATTGGTCGCATGTATAAAATCAATCACTTTTGAAATTCCCACATAAGGTACCGCTTGGTACACTACTTCTTTGATTGCTGTTGGTGCAACTCCTACGTTTAACGCGGCATTGACAAACATTCTATATTCAGTTAAAGCCTGGCTGCCAACAGTGGAAGCCATAATGAACAACACTCGGGTTTTGGTATCCATTGCATCATGGTTAATCACCTCATCAAACGCAAAGTTGTCAAATATCTCTATCAATTCGGGATCAGTTTCTTTGGCTTTAGAAATGTAATTAGGCCACAATTCTTCGTGATTCATTATCGCTGCCGGTGTCAAACTGTTCTCTACAGCATACACTGGGACTTTAAAACTATTGTATTCCACCTCACTCACAGGTTCTAACCATTCGGTTTTATCTTTATCGAATTCCGGAACAAGGGAAATATGGCGCATCGAACTGCTGTGCGAAGCTCCGTGCCAATGTTCTACATTTTTAGGGATTTTAACCACATCGCCTTCTTGAATTAATTCAATAGCTTTGCCTTTTTCCTGATAATAGCCCATTCCTTCTATCACGAATAATATTTGTCCGCTGGTATGGGTATGCCAATTGGTTCTTGCTTTGGGTTCAAATGTTATGGTTCCCATATTGATATTATAACCTTCTTCGGGTTTTACATTCATATTTACCCACACCGTTCCCGTAAAATAGGATGTAGATGCTGCTATTCCTTTTTCTGTAAATGATGCCATATTGTTTAATTTTATGTTTACCCAATTTATTTCTTTAGCAAAGGTCTGATGAATTCACAAATGCATCATGATACAGATTACTGTGTTACTTACCATTTTTACGGATTGATAATTTGTTCTTTAATTTATTAAACAAAAAAAGCTGAAGTAATTACTCCAGCTTCCTTAGAACAAAATGATTTTATTTACAATCCGAAAACTTTTTCTAAATGCTTCGGGTAATTTTCAAGGTCCTTAGCAATATTGTCATTTTTAAAAATATCGAAACAATTATAATCAGGTAAAATTTCAACACCGCAAAAACGGTAATTACTGGTTATAGAAAGAAAAAGATCAGCTGTTCCTTTTCCTTGCATCAATTGTTGTGCAGGATTATTAAAAGCTTCTGCTGGAGCATTCCAAGTGGCCGAAATCATAAACTTTTTACCTTGTAAATGGCCACCTGTTCCATATTGTTTGGTTGCATCATCTCTTGTTCTTCCGTCGTCCGAAAGAAACTTTTTGCTAAACAAACCACAATTAAAAACTTCGTCCACATATTTTTTGTAAATCCAGGGTGCACCAAACCAGTTTACAGGAGTTTGTAACATCACAATATCTGATTCGAGGTGTTTTTCTACTTCCTCGTCAGCATTGTAACCTTCTTCGATTTTTGTTTCTAAAATTTCAAAGTCTTTTGCTTCAAAAAAGTCTTTTGCTTTTTGAATAAAGGAATTATTTAACGTTCCTTCGGTCCAATTTGGATAAGTTAAATGGGTATTGATAAGCAATACTTTTTTTGTTTTTTCCATATTTGATATGTTTTTATTATTTTAATTTTTTTCCAAAAAAAGCAGTCATATTTTCTGAAACTTGCTTTACAAATTTGGGTATATCATATAAATCCATATGTGTTGCATTGTCTATAACCACTAATTCTTTTGGACTAGTTATCCTTTTATAGACTTCTTCTCCTTGCCAGCGTGAACCTGCTTTGCTCCCAACAATTACTTGGGTTGGCTGAGTTAGAAAAGTTTCAACATTTGCAAATGCTTCAAATGCTATCATTTTATCTAAACTTGTAAACAACAAAAGATTAGTAGAATTAGGATGTTGTGCTCTTGGTGTTCTGTAATAATCGTATGCTTCAACCAAATCGTTTGGTGTAGTTGCATCTGGTTTTTCAGGCACATAATTCACATAAATGGGTTCAGCTCCATTTGCTTCTGCGGTACGCTGTTTTGCTACTGCTGCCAATGTTTTTAAAGACTCCATAACAGCTGTTTTTCCGTCCCAACCTTTTTTGTTTCCTGTGCTTACAGGACTTGCCACAGCAATTGCTTTAATTCTTTTATCAGTTTGAGCAGCATTTATAGAATAACCACCACCAGCACAAATTCCAATTAATCCAATTTTTTCAGCATCTACAAATTTAAGTGTCGTTACATAGTCAACAGCACTTCTGATGTCTTCAACTCTTTGGGTAGGGTCTTCTAAAAATCTTGGCAAGCCTTCACTTTCACCTTGGTGTGAAGCATCAAATGCTAATGCAACATAACCTTGCTCTGCCATTTTTTGAGCATACAATCCCGAAGTTTGTTCCTTTACTCCTCCACCTGGATGAACCGTAATAATTACTGGATATTTTTTGTTTTCATTGAAATCTTTAGGTATATATAGATTTCCTGCCATTTTTAAATTGTTATTATTAAATGTAACCTTTGAAAAGGTTTGCGCTGTTAATTTTGATCCAAATGACAACATCGCTAGTAACGTTATAAGAATGATTTTTGCTCTCATTGTTTTATGTTTTAAATGATAAGACAAATGTAAAACCTAGTATAACAGCTAAAGGAAACATTCTACCAGAAAAAAAGATACAAATTACTGATATAAAAAAAAAACGCCTTGTTAAAAGGCGTTTCATTGAATCTGATTTTTATGAATGGCTTGCAATCGATATTCTTTCGGAGTGAGATTGACTTGCTTTTTAAAGAATTTTGAAAAATAATTCGGGTATTCAAAACCCAATTCGTAAGCCACTCCGGTAGTGTTTAAAGTTTTATTTTCTACCAATAGTTCTTTTGCTTTCTTAATTACAAAATCGTGGATATTTTCAAGAGCCGATTTTTGTGTAAAATGTTTTACAATATCACCCAAATAATTGGCTGTCAATCCTAATTTATCGGCAAAATATTGAACGTTTGGAAGCTGTTTAACAGGTTGGTTGTAATAATCAATTAGACTTTGTTGAAAATCAGATACAATTCGATTGTACTCTTTGGGATCAGTTGAAAACTGTCTTTTGTAAAATGCTTCCACCAATGACACCAATACATTTACATACGAAAGTAAAACACCAAAATGCTTTTTGTCTCTTTCATAATATTTAATCATTAATTTAAAAACAGCACTCACTTCTTCCACTTCACCCTCTGTTAAATACAAAGCTTCGTGTTGCCCATAATCCAGATAAGTTTTAAACAAGAATCTGTTTTCTTCAATAATTTTTTTAGAAAGTTGCAAATACATTCCAGTGTAAGTTGGATCAACATCCCATCCAACAGGCATATCTGGACTATTGAAAAATACAGCGTTCACTGGTTTTGCATTTGAGACAAATTTATCTCTATACCCAACTTTTATAGAAATTCTGTAAAAATCTACCGCAACTGCTTCAGACTTCAAAAGCATATTTGGTGGGTCGTAATACCCCACATCAATATCATTGTCCAAGGGTTCGGGCAAGCCTATGTATTCGTTATATGAAGCGAAGTCATTAAATATTTTCATTTGATAAAGATATAAATTTTACTTTTTCGTAAAATTATTGAATAGACACGAATTCAAAATTTATTTTCCAACTCTTTGTTGCAAATGCGCCGGATAACGGTCACCTTGAACATTAGTTTTAGCAAATGCTTCATCGATTTCCTGAATGTCAGCTGCAGATAAAATAATGGAAGCACCATCAATATTTTCGGTCAATCGATGTGATTTTGTAGTTCCCGGAATAGGAACAATCCACGGTTTTTGTGCCAATAACCATCCCAAGGCAATTTGTGCCGGAGTTGCTCCTTTTTGCGCAGCAATTACGCCTAAAAGTTCAACCAGTTTTTGATTGGCTCTTCGGTTTTCTTCAGTAAAACGGGGTACGATATTTCTAAAATCGGAAGCGTCAAATTGGGTATTTTCATTGATGGCACCCGTCAAAAATCCTTTTCCCAATGGGCTGAAAGGCACAAAACCGATTCCCAGTTCTTCCAATGTTGGTAAAATTTCTAACTCAGGTTCCCTCCACCAAATGGAATATTCACTTTGTAAAGCCGTTACGGGTTGTACTGCGTGGGCTTTTCGAATGGATTCAACTCCCGCTTCCGAAAGTCCAAAGTGTTTTACCTTTCCTTCTTGAATGAGATCTTTAACGGTTCCGGCAACGTCTTCCATTGGAACATTTTGATCTACCCTGTGTTGGTAGAATAAATCAATCACATCAGTTTTTAATCTTCTTAAAGATTCTTCGGCAACTGCCCTGATGCGTTTTGGATTGCTGTCTTGTCCCTTGCTGGAATCCCCTTCTTTGAATCCAAATTTGGTCGCAATAACCACTTCTTTTCTAAACGGTGCCAAGGCTTCACCAACCAATTCTTCATTTGCTTTGCCATAAGCTTCTGCCGTGTCAAAAAAAGTAACTCCTTGTTCGTAGGCTTCCCTGATTAGTTGTATCGCTTTTTGTTTATCAGTTGCTGGGCCGTAACCAAAACTCAATCCCATACAGCCCATACCCAAAGCCGATACTTCCAGTCCGCTGTTTCCTAATATTCTTGTTTTCATAATTTTTTATTTTTTAAAATGTGGTGGCAACCGATTTCAGGATAATCCATTTTCCGTTGAGTTTTTCAAGCTGCATCGTTTGTTGCAAACGCCAGTTGTTTCTTGTGCCCCAAATTCGGGCATCGAGAAGATTTTGACCAACAAATGTGGCTTTATCTTCCTCTATTTTCACGGATATTTTCACCTCTTTAAAGGAATAATATTTCATTTGCTCGCTTTCAATCTCATCGAACCATTCGGCTTTTGACTGAACATAACCCGTGATGTGGGTGAGCGTGAAATGTGTATCCAAAAACTTGTTCATTACTACCGTGTTCATGTCAATCATCAACTGTGTCAATTGGCGAGTTACATCCAATACTTGTGATTTATCATCCTCTATATTATCCATTTTCATAGTAGTAATAATTTAGTATTGAGTATATTTTGTTTTTCTTATTTCTGAATCTGATGAGTATCTCGAACACTGCTGAATGTTAAAGCTAATAATTTCCATTCTTTACCTTGTTTTTGATACGTTTCTGTTACAGTAAATTCAGTCACTACTTCACTTCCTCGAACTATAGCCTCTAGTGTAATTCGGTTCCATAAAATGGCTGTTTTTCCAAAAAGCTCTATTGCTACATCATGTACTTTAGCATTCTTGTACCAAATTCTTCCTGTTTTTATAATATCGAGTTCCTCGTCTTTTTTCCAAGTACCACTCATGTGAACAAATTTTGATTTGTTATCAAAGAGAAGCTTCAGTTTGTCTACATTTTTATCGGCCATCCATTGCCATTTATCTTTAGATAGTTGAATAACTTCTTGTTCAGCGGCTGTATAACTCGTAGCCGCCGTAGTTGTTTTATTTTCTTGTGCAAAGGAATATTGGAAACTTGCTACAGCAATGAGACTCATAATTAATGTTTTCATTTGGTATAATTTAAAGTTAGATTGTGATTATAATTTTTAGTTTTTCTACTTTTTCATTGGCGCTTCTACTCCCGAAAAAGCTAACAGTCCAGCCGGCAATCTTTCTCCTATAATTTGAATCGCATCTAATTGTTTATTGAATTCCAATAATTCAGCAGCAGTAAATTTCACCTTTTCTGCTCCAATATTTTCCAGCATGTGAGGCATTTGTGTTGTACCAGGAATGGGCACAATCCACGGTTTTTGAGATAGTAACCAAGCCAGCGAAATTTGGGCAGGAGTAGCTTGCTTCTTTTCACTCCAGTTTTTCAATAAATCCAAAAGTGCCAAGTTGTGTGGTAGGTTCTCTGGCGAAAACCTAGACTCAATGGCACGAATATCTCCAGGAGCGAATCGTGTATTGGCATCAATGGCTCCTGTTAGAAACCCCACTCCCAGCGGACTCCACGGAACGAGACCAATATGGAGTTCCTCACAGAGCGGAATAATCTCCTTTTCCGGGCCGCGCCATAGCAACGAATATTCGTTTTGAATAGCTGTAACGGGATGAATGGCATGTGCTCTTCTTACGGTTTGTACTCCCGGTTCTGAAAGTCCATAATGGAGTACTTTCCCCGCTGCAATCAAATCTTTTATAGTTCCTACAACATCTTCAATTGGAACATTTGGATCAACACGATGCTGATATAACAAATCAATACGGTCGGTGCGAAGGCGTTTCAACATTCCATCCACTACCTTTTTGATATGTTCAGGTTGGCTATTTAGTCCTGGTAACCGCTTTCCTGTTTCCTGGTCAATATTCCAGCCGAACTTTGTTGCTACGACTACTTTATCTCTGAAAGGGGCAATCCCTTCGCCAAGAATTCGTTCCACTTCATGAGGACCATAAGCCTCGGCAGCGTCAAAAAAAGTAACACCTTTATCGAAAGCAGTTCTGATGATATTGAACATTTCAGGTCGGGATGGAATTGTCGTTTGATAAGTGCGGCTCATGTTCTGAACACCAATACCTACAATGGAAACTTCAAGAGTATTACCTAATTTTCGTTTACCAGAAATTCGTTGCGAAGCATTATTGTTTTCGAAAAGATTAGATTCTGAATTTGTAGATTGAGCAAAAGAATCAAAAGGAAATAATGCACTTCCGGCCATTGCCAAACCTGCTGTTTTTAATAGGTTTCTACGATTCATAATTTTTTTTGTTAGATAAATGTTTCGATTAATAATAGTAACTTTTTGATTATTCTTCAGATAAACCTAAAACTCCTTCATTCTATCTTGTTTCCTGATTTCTTTAGAATGGTACAAAGTTCCTGCAAGAACCACTGCTGTTTGGTATACATATTACGGATGTTAGTACCATTATTACTGATTTAGGCATTCAGGCTAACACCCTAACAATCTGGGTAGTATATTTGTCCTATAAATTTAAAGAATACGAAGATGGATACTATTATAAAACTTGAAAAAATTGATCAATACAATAAACTGAAAGGTATTGAAACCCAGCATCCTTTAATCAGTGTTTTTGATAATACAGGTACTGAAAACCTACCTAATAATAGCCGTATACACTTTGGTTTATATGCCATATTCTTAAAAGCCGGACACTGTGGAGAGCTGAGATATGGCCGCAACAACTATGATTATGATGAGGGAACGATGGTTTTTGTTGCACCGGGACAAGTTCTGGAAGTTAACAATGTCGATAATTACAAACCTACCGGATTAGCGCTTCTTTTTCACCCTGATTTAATTAAAGGAACAACACTTGGAAAACAAATGAGCCAGTATTCCTTCTTTTCTTATGAATCGAACGAAGCCCTACATTTGTCTTTAAAAGAACAACAAATTATAAAAGATTTATTCAGTAAACTGGAATATGAACTAAGCCAGTCTATTGATAAGCACAGTAAAAGTATCATAACCAATAATATCGAATTACTGCTAAATTACTGCGTCCGATTTTACGACAGACAATTTGTAACCCGTGAGAACATCAATACTGATATTTTATCAAAATTTGAAAACTTATTGAATGACTATTTCCTGTCTGAAACACCACAGAATATGGGACTTCCTTCTGTTGGTTATTTTGCAGATTGTTTGCATCTTTCCCCAAATTATTTTGGTGATTTAATCAAAAAAGAAACCGGAAAAACAGCTCAGGAACACATTCAATTGAAATTAATAGATTTGGCCAAAGAACGCATTTTTGACACCGGGAAGTCGGTTAGCCAAATAGCCTTTGAACTGGGTTTTAAATATCCCCAGCATTTTAACCGGATGTTTAAAAAGAATACAGGCTATACGCCAAATGAATATAGAAACCTGAATTAGAAAAGCTTAAAAGCTCATCATTTTCCTCAACACTTTTGGTAACATGATAACTAAAATAATACAGCTAGAATTTAAAAAAATAAAAAAATAATTTTGAAACGCTTGTTTCAGAATTAAAATAACTATATCTTTGCCCTTCAAATTAAATCTTATGGCTCGCTGTGTAGAATTTAACGAAGTCGAAAAAATTGAAAAAGCAATGAATGTCTTTTGGGAAAAAGGATATAATGCTACTTCAATGCAGGACCTTGTGGATGCTATGCAGATCAACAGAAGTAGTTTGTACAATACCATTGGCGACAAGCATCAGCTTTTTATGAAATGCATCAGCAATTATTTTGATAATGCTATGCAGGAATTAAAAGATAAAGTGGCTAACGAAACATCGGCGAAAGCTGCGCTGATTAAGGTTATTTCTGATAAAGCAGATTGGATTATATCCTGTGATAAAGGATGTCTGGGGATGAAAACGATTTTCGAAATTGCTCCGGATGATTGCACTGTCCGAAATGTAATGAGTAAAAACAATGATATATTCATTGAATTCTTAGCTACTATAGTTCAAAAAGCCATGGATGATGGAGAAATGGATGATTCGGAAGATGCAGCATTAATGGCTGAATACATTGCCACTTCTTTTACAGGATGGAAGCAATCGTACATCCTTAATGGAAATCCTATCAAAATCAAAAAAATGTCAGAATTCCTGATAAAAAACATATTCAAGTAATTTTTTTTACACCAATTCTGAAACGTTTATTTCAGATATAATATTTATTACGCATACCCATTTTTTAAACTACAGTATTCATTCTGAAACGATTATTCCAGAATGAATACTAAAATCAAACATTAATTTAATAAAAAACAGCATGAATTCTGAAACGTTTATTTCAAAAAGAAGTTCTAAATCAAATATTAATTTAAGGAAAACAATAACTATGAAAAAGATTACCCTAATAAGCATACTAGCATTATTCGTTATCAGTTGCAACGATAAAAATGCCGCTCCCCCAGCAACTGCAGCCCCTAGCCTTCCAGTAATGAACATTAAATCACAGGAAGCTACTACAGAAAATGAATACCCGGCTTCCCTGCAAGGTGCTGTAGATGTTGAAATTCGTCCGCAGGTTAGCGGAAATCTGGAAAGGATTTATGTTGATGAAGGAGCTTATGTAACTAAAGGTCAAACACTTTTTAAAATAAACGAGCGTCCTTTTCGTGAGCAATTAAACAATGCCCTGGCTAATCTTCACGCGGCAGAAGCGGCTTACTTAAACGCTCAATTGGAAGTCGATAAACTGACTCCTTTGGTACACAACAAAGTAGTTTCAGACTATCAATTGAAAACCGCTAAAGCAACACAAAAAATTGCAGTTGCCAATATTGAGCAAGCAAAAGCAATGGTGGGTTCGGCCAGAATTAATTTAGGATATACCAATGTTACAGCCCCGGTGAGCGGTTACATAGGAAGATTGCCTAAAAAACAAGGAAGTTTGGTTGCTGCAACTGATGTTGAGCCTTTAACGAACTTATCCGATGTACATGAAGTGTATGCTTACTTCTCATTAGGCGAAACCGATTTTATCAAATTCAAATCAGCGTACAGCGGAAATACCCTTGGCGATAAAATCAAAAAATTACCTCCCGTTACTTTAGTCCTTGCCGATAATTCAGCTTATCCACAATCAGGAAAAATTGATATGGTCGATGGTCAGTTTGATAAAAACACAGGAGCCATCACAGTTAGAGCTACTTTCCCAAACAAAAACGGAACATTACGTTCCGGAAATACCGGGAAAATCCGATTAGGAGTGCAACATGACGATGCGATTTTAATTCCACAATCGGCTACAATTGAAATGCAGGATAAAGTTTTTGTTTTCACCGTAAATAAACAGAACAAAATCAACAAAATGCCGATTAACATCAGCGGAAAAAGCGGTACAAATTATTTAATCAAAGACGGAATAAAATCAGGTGACCAAATTGTATTAAGCGGTATCGACAAACTTCAGGAAGGGCAACTGATCCAGCCTGAGAAACCAAAAGCACAAATTGCTCAAATCATTAACTAAATATAATTTCTATACAGATGTTCAAAATATTTATACAAAGACCAGTACTCGCCACCGTTATCTCCATTTTACTGGTGATCTTGGGAATACTGGGACTTACCAAATTGCCCTTACAACAGTTTCCTGATATTGCGCCTCCATCGGTTTTGGTAACGGCAGTTTATCCGGGAGCGAATGCCGAAACCGTTTTGCGTTCGGTTGCCCCTTCTCTTGAAGAATCGATAAATGGTGTTGAGAATATGACCTACATGAGCTCAACAGCCAGTAACGACGGAACTTTAGCCATTACGGTTTTCTTCAAACTGGGTACCGATGCTGACCGAGCTGCAGTAAACGTTCAAAACAGGGTGGCTCAGGCTACAAGTCAGTTGCCTGCCGAAGTTGTTCAGCAAGGTGTTATCACCGCAAAACAACAAAACAGTTTTATCATGGCCATCGGAATGTACACCGATGACGAGTCAAAATACGACCAAACTTTTGTTGCCAATTATGCCCAGATTAATATTATCCCTGAAATCAAACGTATTCCGGGAGTGGGTGCCGCCAGTATTTTTGGTGGTGTAAAAGATTATTCGATGCGTGTTTGGTTAAATCCAACCCAGATGTCTGCTTACAATGTGACGCCAAATGAAGTAATGGCAGCCATTCAGGACAAAAGTTTAGAAGCTGCTCCGGGTAAATTTGGGGAAAGAAGTAAGGAAGTTTTTGAATACGTAATCAAATACAAAGGAAAACTAAGCAAACCCGAAGATTATCAAAATATTGCCATTCGTTCTAATTCTGATGGTTCAGTACTTCGTGTAAAAGATGTTGCCAGAGTCGAACTTGGTTCTTATTCTTACAACAGTTTAACCCGTCTAAATGGTAAAAAAGGAATTGTAATTGGTGTAATCCAATTGGCTGGTTCTAATTCGAATGACATTCAGGTTGCGATTAATAAATTGATGGTTAAAGCTGCTAAAGATTTTCCTCCCGGTATCAAACACAATATTTTTTATAGCACAAAAGTATCGTTAGACCAATCGATAGATCAGGTAAAACACACTTTATTGGAAGCTTTTATATTGGTATTTATTGTGGTGTTTATCTTCTTGCAAGATTTTAGATCGACTTTAATTCCGGCAATTGCGGTTCCGGTAGCGATTTTGGGTACGTTCTTCTTCATGCAGTTATTCGGATTTTCGATAAACTTATTGACTTTATTCGCTTTAATTCTTGCGATTGGTATTGTGGTCGATGATGCGATTGTGGTGGTCGAAGCGGTACATGCCAAAATGGAACACAAACATCTGTCTCCAAAAGTAGCCACACACGAAGCGATGCACGAAATTACCGGTGCAATTATTTCGATTACCCTGGTAATGGCCGCGGTATTCCTGCCTGTTGGTTTCATGGAAGGTTCAACTGGGGTTTTCTATCGTCAGTTTGCTTTTACTATGGCAATTGCAATTGTAATTTCGGCTGTAAATGCTTTGACTTTGAGCCCTGCCCTGGCCGCTTTGTTCTTAAAAGACAATCACGCCGCACATGATGAAAATGCGACTTACGAGAAAAAAGGATTTAAAGAAAAATTCTTCACTGCCTTTAACACGAGTTTCAACTCTTTAACTAATCGTTATGTGGGTGGATTACAATTTTTAATTCGTAAAAAATGGTTGAGTTTAGGCGGATTGGCCTTAATAACTGTTGCAACCATTGTAATGGTAAAAACAACTCCATCAGGATTTATCCCAACAGAAGATCAGGGATTTATTGCCATTGCGGTTAACACGCCATCGGGAACTTCGTTAGACAGAACTCAAAAAGTAATGACCGAAGCCGAAAATACCTTAAGAGGTTTGGAATCTTCAAGATTTGTAACTGCTATTTCAGGTTTCAACTTATTGACAAATTCTACAAGCCCATCATCGGCAGTTGTTTTTGTTTTGCTTAAGCCAAATGAAGAACGTGGCGAGGTGAAAAATATAGACGAAATCATGAATGAGGTTCGTGGCAAATTAGGCGCTATTTCTGGCGGAAGCTTCTTCGTATTTAGTTTCCCAACTGTTCCCGGTTTCAGTAACGTTGAAGCCTTAGATTTAGTCTTGCAGGATAAAACCGGAGGCAAACTGGATAAGTTCAGTGGCATTTCTCAAACCTTCATTGGAGAATTAATGAAACGTCCCGAAATTGCGGTGGCCTTTACCTCTTTCAAAGCCGATTATCCGCAATTGCAATTGGATATCAATGATGAAAAAGCCGATCAATTGGGCGTAAAAGTCAAAGACATTCTGCAAACCATGCAGGCTTATTTTGGTAGTGCGCAAGCTTCCGATTTTAATCGATTTGGAAAATACTACCGTGTTATTGTTCAGGCTGATATTGCCGACAGAGCGAATCCATCTGCAATCGATCGTGTATTTGTAAAAAATAATCGTGGCGAAATGGTTCCAATCAATACCTTGGTAAAACTGACTCGTATTTATGGTTCAGAAACGGCATCGAGATACAATTTGTTCAACTCTATTTCGATAAATGCTATTCCGAAACCCGGATTTAGTTCAGGAGATGCCATCAAAGCAATCGAAGAAGTCGCAGCCCAACAATTGCCAGCCGGTTACAGCTATGAATTCTCAGGACAAACGAGAGAAGAAATTTCGTCAGGAGGTCAGTCGGCAACGATATTCTTGCTGTGTTTGATATTCATTTACTTCTTACTGGCAGCGCAATACGAAAGTTACATTTTGCCTTTGGCAGTAATCTTCTCCATACCTGCGGGAATCTTTGGAGTATTTGCAGCCATTGGTTTAACCGGAATTGAAAACAACATTTACGTACAGGTTGCCTTAGTAATGCTTATTGGACTACTCGCCAAAAATGCCATCCTGATTGTCGAATTTGCATTGCAAAAAAGAAAATCAGGACAGAATTTGGTCAAAGCTTCGATTGATGCCGCCAAACTGCGTTTGCGACCAATTATCATGACCTCACTGGCTTTTGTTGTTGGTTTAATCCCGATGATGAGCGCCAAAGGGCCTTCGGCACAAGGGAATCACTCCATCAGTATTGGAGCTGCGGGCGGAATGGTTTCAGGAGTAATTCTGGGGCTGTTAATCATCCCGGTTTTATTCATCGTATTCCAACATTTACAGGAAAAGCTTTCTGGAAAACCAGTAGCCGTAATTCATAATCAAGAAAATAAAAATGGAAAATTATATCACAACAATTCTGCTGACAATAATCATCAGCCTCACGTACATAGCCTATAAAGTGTCAAAAGATCTTGATGCGGGAAAAGATACTTGTACAGAAATTTAATGACAATCTATAAAATGAGAAAACATATAAGTAAAATAGTGATGGTCGCCATTTTGATCACCACCCTAGTATCCTGTAAGGTTTCGAAGGATATTGAAACTCCAAAAGATGCATTTCCTGAAAATTTCAGGAATGCATCGGTTTCAACTGACACAAAAAGTATAGCCGATTTGGAGTGGAAAAACTTCTTTACCGAAAAAGATATTATTCAGTTAATCGATAGCGCGGTGACCAGAAATAACGATTTGCAAATCGCCACTAAAAACATCGAAATTGCGCAATTTCGTTTTACGCAATCCAAATGGGGAAATATCCCTCAGGCAAATTTGTTTGTCAATGCCAGTACCAGCAATCCTTCTGACAATAGTTTCACAGGAATGAATCTGAATCAGGCTTTGGGACAAAAACACATTGATGATTATTCGGCCGGAGTTTCCCTTTCGTGGGAAGCTGATATTTGGGGTAAAATCCGCAATCAGAAAAAAGGTGCGTATGCAAATTACCTGCAATCCGAAGAAGTGAAAAAAGCATTGCAAACTACTATTGTAGCCAATGTTTCCAAAGGATATTACAATCTGTTGATGCTGGACGCGCAATTGGATATTGCAAAGAAAAATGTACAATTAAACGATAGTACCAGCAAAATCATCAAGTTAAAATACGATGCGGGACAGGTAACTTCATTGGCAATTCAACAATCGGAAGCACAAAAATTAAACGCGGCACAATTGATTCCGCTATTGGAACAAAACATTGCTATTCAGGAAAATGCTTTGAGTGTGTTGACGGGTTCATTCCCTAATTCGAAAGAAAGAACGATTCGTTTGGGTTCAGTTGAAGTAAAAAACAATGTATCAACCGGAATTCCGTCATCCTTAGTAAGCCGAAGACCGGATGTAAAAAGTGCAGAACTAGCCTTAAAAGTAGCCAATGCCAATGTTGGAATCACAAAAGCCGACTTGTATCCTGCACTTAGAATTACGGCGCAAGGTGGCGTAAATTCATTCGAAACCAGCAATTGGTTCAACATTCCGGCTTCTTTATTTGGAACAGTGGCAGGAGGTTTAACCCAGCCCTTATTGAACTCTAAAAAAGTGCGAACACAATACAATATTGCGAAAGTCGAAAGAGAAAAAGCGGTGTTGAGTTTCAGACAGGCTGTTTTGGTGGCTGTGAGTGAAGTTTCAGATGCTTTGGTAAAAGTGGAGAAATTACAACAACAGGAATCGTTTTTGCAACAGCGTGTCAAAACTTTGCAACAAGCGATAAAAAATGCCAATTTGTTATTCCAAAACGGAATGGCGGAATACCTTGAAGTTTTATCGGCACAGGCCAATTTATTGCAAAGTGAATTGGAACTGGCAAATATAAAAAGAGAACAACTTTCTGCTAACACTGAATTGTATAGAGCTTTGGGGGGTGGTTGGAAATAATATATTCAATTGATATAAAAGGAAAAAATTAGATTATCCATTTTCTTTTTTGCTTGATCAAAAAAGAAACAAAAAAATCAAGTCTTACACTTCCTCGTCGGTCAAATTAGTTTTCGAATGCTAAAAGAAAATAACTCGCTACGCTCAAACAGATTTTCTTTTTACGCATTCTTCAAACATTTGACACTCGACTGCGGAAGCTAAGGACGGGATAATCTGAAAACAACAACATTTGATATATAGTCGAATACAAACAGTTTAATAAAATCTAAATTATAAAATAGCATGAGTACCACTAATTTATTTACACCCTTTAATTTTAAGACATTAAATCTTAAAAACAGAATTGTAATGGCACCTATGACGCGTTCCTTTTCTCCAAACGGAATTCCAACTGATGAAGTTGCTTCTTACTATCAAAAAAGAGCCGAAGGCGAAGTGGGTTTAATATTATCTGAAGGAACGGTTATCGACAGACCCTCTTCATCCAATGATGGAAATGTTCCTCATTTTTATGGCGATCAGGCATTAAAAGGATGGGAAAAAGTAATCAATGAAGTTCATGCTGCCGGAGGGCAAATGGGACCGCAAATCTGGCACATGGGCATTATGGACAATCATCATTCTGGTTGGGTTCCTCCAGTTCCTTTTGAAGGTCCGTCCGGATTGAACCGTCCCGGTTTCAATAACGGAACTACAATGACTGAAAAAGACATTGAAAACACCATTCTTGCTTTTGGAAAAGCTGCTGCCGATGCGAAAAGATTGGGTTTTGATACTATCGAAATTCACGGTGCACACGGTTACTTGATTGACCAATTCTTTAGCCCTGAAACCAATTTACGTACTGATATTTATGGTGGAAAAACATTGAAGGAACGCAGCCGTTTTGCAATTGAAGTGGTGAAAGAAATTAGAAGACAAGTAGGAAATGATTTTGCGGTTATCATGCGTTTCTCTCAATTTAAACCTTCTGATTACAATTATAAATTGGCGAAAACGCCTCAGGAATTAGATGCCTGGCTTACACCACTTGTTGATGCCGGAGTGGATATTTTGCATTGTTCACAACGCCGTTTCTGGGAAGCTGAATTTGAAAATTCTGATTTAAATTTTGCTGGCTGGGCTAAAAAACTAACGGGCGCTCCAACAATTACTGTGGGTTCTGTTGGACTTTCTAGTGATTTCTTTGGAGCGTTTGCAGGCGAAAGTTCGCAACCAGCCTCTTTAGATGAACTAACAAGACGTTTCGACCGAGGCGATTTTGATTTGGTTGCCGTTGGAAGACCTTTATTATCTGACCCAAATTGGGTTGCTAAAATAAAAGCTGGTAAAACAGAGGAATTGGTAGGATTTAATAAAGAAGCTCTGAGCGAATTGGTATTATAATTTTATATTCTGGTTATTTAGTTTAATTCAAACCCGACAGCTTTTAAAAAGCTGTCGGGTTTGTTTTTTTTATTTTCAATTCATAAAAATTAATTAAGTAAAAATACTACATTTGAAAAAACATGCTATGTAGCAAATATCGACATATTATTTGGGCGTATAGTATTACCTATAGCAATTATAAGCTATTTGGCGATAATTTTTTTATAGAAAAAACATCTAAAAATGACATTAGGAAAATCAGTAAGAATATATTTAAAAGACGGTAATGTATCAGGAATCAAATTAGGAGAAGTCGTAAATTATACAATTCAGGCGCTTTCCTGTCCTAGAAATAAGATTTCTGATTTGAATAGGTTCTTTTCAAAAGAAGTTAATCGACCTGGAGTTTATTTTTTAATTGGAGAAGATGAAAACAATCAAAACAAAGTATATATTGGTGAAGCAGAAAATGTTTGGGAACGATTAAAAACTCATGATACAAAAAAAGATTTTTGGAATGAAGTAATATTATTTTCAAGTAAAGATGATAATGTAACTAAATCACATGTCAAATATTTAGAAAGCAGGTTAATCAACATAGCTATTAATGCTAACCGATACAAGGTTGAAAATTATAACTTTCCAAGCTTAAGTTCATTGCCTCTACCAGACCAAGATTCAATGGAAGATTTTCTTATAAATCTTAAGCTACTGAATGGAACTCTAGGACATAAATTTTTAGAAAATCCGATTTCAGTAAATGAGACAAAAATTATTGATTTAGCATTGACTGCAATGACTGAAAGTTCAACAATTATAAATTCATTAGGGAATTTAAAATTAGAACTAAAGGTTAAAGGTGTTATGGCAAAAGCCGTCCAAACAGATGAAGGAATCGTTGTACTTGAAAACTCAAAAGTTGCTGACAAAACAAAACCTTTTGGATACAGTACATTAAGAGAAAAATTAATTAAAGAACAAACTATCTTGAAAGACGAAAAAGAAAATCTTTATTTCGCTAAAAACTATCTTTTTGAAAGTCCTTCTGCCGCCGCTGCAGTTATTTTGGGATATTCAGCAAATGGTAGGAATATATGGAAAGATAAAAATGGTCAGTCTTTAAATGAAATTGAACAAACACAAGTAAGTGTATAAAAACTAACACCAACACACGTTTATAGATATTTGCAAATTTAGTGGAAATGCCATTTTTACTTATATTTCCGTTTAGCCCTAAATACTTAGTTTTACCAAGCTCTAAACCTTAACCGTGAAATTTAATTAAACTATAAAAAATATTCAAAATGAATGTTGAAGATATAAATTTAGAAACTCCAAACAGAACTCCAGAATTTGAAGTACTGAGTAAAAGAGCATACGAGTATTTGAATGAACAGCAAAAAATCGTTGAAGAAACTTATGGAATCCATGATTACGAAAATTGGTTTTATGATCAAGAAACTGGAATACTAACATTTTCAAATTCAGAAAATCAAAATAAAATTGTAGAAATACAATATGAAGAAGTTGGGAGTATTTCTAAAATTAGTCAAACTTGGCTTTGGAGTTGGGCTAATCAACATTTAGATCCAAAAATAAAAACTGAAATAGAAGTTGTGAAAAACTATGGTGAAGTGAATAATTTAGAATCTTTGACAAAGAGAAAATGGTTTGGTGATGAATATGATGGCTGGGAAATGACCGCAATCTCTGCTTATTTAATGAAAGCAAAAGGAGCTTACAGATTTCCATTAGAAAATACTTTTACATTTGTCATTTATAAAGAAATAAATGATATGAGAAAATAAATACTACTGATAACAAACTCACCTTTAGAATGGAAAGAAATACAGTAACCAAAGCTCACTTTTTTATTTTTTAGAATAAATATTACTTAAGACATTTAAAAAAAACTGGACTTTGATTATAAAATCAAAGCCCTGTTTTTTTAGCTTACTTTCTTGTATTGTTTCAAATAACAAATTAATTATAAGTCGCTGTATAACTAACGATGGATCGAGCCGGAATTTCAAACTTATCTGCAGTAACATTTGTTGCTTTTTTTAAATTTGAATTTTCAGAAGTAACATAAGGAGTTAATTCGTTATTCTTTACTGTAGTTCCATTCAAATTAAGTTTATACGATCGCGATGAATCACTGTAATTAACCGCTACAATTACCAGTTTCTTTTTAGAAACATCTTTATAAGCAGTCAACATTACATCAGTAGCCGCAGCTACAGCGTTTTGGTTCGCTATTTGCAATCGGATCATTCCAGGACGAACAAAAAGAGAATAATTCCCTAAAGCCCACAGCAGTTTTGAATCATGATAAAAACCATCCGTTTTACAATAATTCGCATCAGCAGCAACACTGGTACTAAGACCATTATTAGCACCATTATCTAAATAAATCAATCCATCTTTATAATCATATCGGCTAAGGGCTGTCCACCATTGCCATGAGGAAGCATTCGCTACTGAAATGTCATTATGAATGGTTCGCGCGACAAATAATGCAGTCTTCATTCCAAGATCGCGTTGATTACCTGAACCACCTGGAATTTCAGCAGCTCCCGGATTTTCTAATATAGAGTATTCTGTTTGCCAATATTTTAAATTCCCCATTTGTTTCACTCTGGAATTTAATTTTTCACGATGGCTTATCATATCATTTACGGGCCAGGAAGTAAAATAACTATGCCCCGAAATTACTTTTTTAACATTAGGGAGTTGTGCAATATTTGTTGAAGTAGTACCAAAAAAAGCATTTATCTGATCATCTCTATTTTCCCCATTCACATTTTCATATAAATAATTAACCTGAGCAGCTTCACCAAGAACAATTTCGGTGTTTAGTGATTTGGCTTTCATTTTATCCGATAGCAACTTAGTAAAATCAAACATTTCCTGATTAGTCGCTGGTGTTCCTTCCTGACTGGCCTGTCCATTATTTCCTGCCATCCAATCCCATTGAGGCTCATTTATTGGACTCAAATAATCAAAAGTCACCCCTTCATTACGTTGCAAATTATCAATACAATCAACAAGGAAATCAGCATAATTAGTAAGCATTCCCGGTTTGATGTTCATATTGTTTTTCTGTGGTGAAAAAGCTTTTCCGTTTATTGTCATTTGCACTGGTGGACTAACAGTAAAAGCCAGGAATTTATCTACCCCACGACTTTTAGCGGCTTGTAAAAACCATCGTTGTCCTGCTTGTTTAGTCCAATCGTAACTTCCATCCGTTTTTTGAAAACATTCGGCTCTTCTCCATTCATCTGTAATATTACTATTGCCTCCTTGTTCCATACTACCGGCACCTAAATAGAATCTCCAAATTGAAAGTCCAATTCCTTTAGGATTACCGGAAGCATCAAATTCTTTACTAAAAAGTAAATCGGCTATTGCATTTCTTTTGTCAATGGGCCAATTCTTTCCTACCATCTGCGTTCGCCAGGCATCAGAAGCACCAAAACCATCCATGGTTTGCAACTCCTGACTTAAATCAATATTTATGTCCCTAACTTCAGAAGCCTTTGGCGGTGGATCTAAATTAACTTCAGATGAACAGGATAAAAATAACAAGCCTGAAAAAAACAGGCTTGTTAAAGTTATTTTTAATTTTCTCATAATTTTAATAATTTGGATTTTGTTTGATTACTCCCCCACTTCTGTCAATTTCAGATTGAGGTATAGGCCAAACAAGATTCTTGCTTATGTCAAAATGAATTCCCTTGTCCTGAAGTTCTTTCAAATTAGAAGTTTCATTCTTATCAGTTGACAAAGTAGTGTTGTAAAGCACAAAACTTCCTGTAGGCCCCATGAGAGTTGCAATTACTGGCTTATTAGTATCAGGATCTATTTCGCGTCTGATATCAAACAATCGAAGACCTTCAAAAGCCAATTCCATACGACGCTCTTTCCAAATAGCTTTAAGTATATTGTTACCAGAAACTAAACCTTTCTTTGGAGTAAGATGAACACGATTACGAATTAAATCGACATCATCCATTGCTAAAGCCAAATTGCCTAAATGAAAATTTGCTTCAGCACGGGTCAAATACATTTCAGCTAAACGTAGTACCGGTACATTAAGAGGAGCATTACCATAAGTACTTACCAGTGTACGACGGGTTGCAATAGGAATATAATATTTACGTATGATACGACCTGACTTACTTTGTTTTAAATCCCAGATATGAGTAGGGTTATTAACTTCATCGCCATAAGCAGCATCACCACTTTTTGTTATTGTACTACGACGACGAATAACATCATTTTCAGATAGATATACATTCTCCAAGTCACTTGTTGGTACACACCATCCCCAGCCATCCATTACATCTGCTGCACTTTGACTTGGGAAATTATCTTTAGATTCTCCTCTGGCTCCAGTGAATGTAGACATGATGTTTCCTAATTGTTTACTGGAATCACTGCTGGTTTGAGCTTCTAAAATAGTCTCTACTCCATTATGATTGTTTACACTCCAAATATTCAAAAAATTGCTTTCTAAAGTAAATCCTCCTTCAGTAATTACCTTGTTTGCATACGTTTTAGCATTTTCCCATTTCTCCTGAAATAAAGAAACTCTAGCCAGTAATGCATAACTTGCCCACTTAGTTACTCTACCTTTGTCGGCTCCGGAATAAGATGGTTTTAATAAATCGGCAGCTTTTAAAAGATCAGCTTCAATGCTTGCATAAACTGCTTCTTTAGTCGCTCTTTCTAATTTTAATTCAGATGTGCTCAAAGGATTTAAAACCAAAGGTACTCCTCCAAAATTGTTTACTAAATCATAATAATTATAAGCACGTAGAAATAATGCTTCACCTAAATATTGATTTTTTAAAGCATCACTAATCGGAGCTTTCTCAATCCCCACTATTGCAACATTACATGCTCCGATATTTTCGTAACGTGTTTTAAACAAGTCTGAAAGATATCCCATTCTATTGGGAGTCATCAAGTATTGCGCTGCCGGTATAAAACCTGACGCATCTTGTCCGGTATTCCCCATCCAGGCATCATCTGTCGCCGTTTCGTTAGCCAGTCTCCCTGGAATCAATTGGTACCAATCGTAGTGTAAAAAGGCTCTTTTGTATAAATCATTTACAAAAGTCTGGCATTCTTCAGAGGTTGAAAAGTAATTGTCGAGAGTTTGTGTCCCTCTCTCATCATGTACTATAAATTCATCACTGCAAGAGCTTGAAATAATACATAAGGTTATGATTGATAAAAATATTTTTTTCATGATTGTTAAATTAAAATGTTAGATTTAAGCCAAATAAAACCGTTTTTTGAACCGGATAATTCCATCCTCCAAATCCAAATCCAAGTACATCACCACCCACCTCAGGTTCTACTCCTGAATATTTTGTTATAGTCAACAAGTTTTGACCTGAAACAGAACATCTAATTTTATCAAACCCTAATTTGTTTTCAATTGTATATCCCAGTTGAATATTCTTTAAACGGGCAAACGATCCATCTTCAACATAGTAGGATGAAAATTTTGAGAAATTTTGATTGTTATCCGTTTGTGACAAACGCGGAACTGAATTAGAAGTTCCTTCGCCATGCCACGCCAAATCAGACAAACCACTAATTTTGTTAGTTCTCGATAAGGCATTATAAAGCTCATCTTTATTTTGATTTACGATGTCATTACCAATACTTGAATAGATGTTAGCAATGAAATCAAATCTTTTATAAGAACAATTTAAATTCAAACCTACAGTATATTTTGCCCAAGGAGAACCAATTTTAGTTCTGTCGTCAGCATTAAGAACACCATCTCCATTTACATCTACAAAACGTACATCACCTGCTTTTGCATAAGGTTGCAATAAATCGCCACTATTATTTGTATGGGCATTTAATTCCACATTATTCTGAAACAATCCATCCGCTTTATAACCATAGAAATAACCTGGTTCATCGTTTTCAACGGTCAATGTTCTTTCTCCATTTCCAAATAACTGCTCATTATCAACACTTAACTTGGTCATTTTTACATTAGATTTTGTAAAATTCAAATTAGCTCCATAATTAAAATCACCTACTTTGTTTTTATAAGACAAACTAAATTCAAGACCCTGAGCCTTCATAGAACCTACATTAGACCAGATTCGGGCATCATTTGGATAACCACTATAATTAGGATATGATTTTTGGAACAACATATTCTCAGTAGTTTTAGTATAAAACTCTACCGTACCCGTAAGTTTGTTTTGGAAAAAACCAAAATCAATACCTGCATTTAAATCCTCAACGGTTTCCCATTTAATATCTTTATTAGGAACAGCACTTGGATAGGTTGTATTCACTACAAGATCTCCAAAAGTGTAATAGTTTTGTCCTAACTTAGATAAATAAACACTTGCCGGTAAATTTTGATTCCCAACTTTACCCCAACCTACTCTGAATTTAAGATCACTCAAAACATCTGAATATTTAGACATGAAACTCTCGTTAGAAGCTTTCCATGCAAAAGAAGCAGAAGGGAAAGAAGCCCACTTATTATTTGCTAAAAATTTAGAAGAACCGTCTCGTCTGTAAGTAGCTGTTAAGTAATATTTGTTATCAAAATTATAAGTCAAACGACTTAGATAAGACACAATTGAATTAGTATATGAAGTACCTGAAGTTTGAGGATTTAAAGTACCTGCATTCAACTCTCTTAATTCATCACTATTGTTAGGCAATTTTGATCTTGTTCCGCTTAAATTAGCACCATTATACTCCTCAGCTGTATTACCAACCATCAAACTTACATTATGCTTTTGAGCAAAAGTATTGCTATAAGTTGCAGTATTTTGTAAACTCCATGAACGTGTCAAATTAGTACTGCGGGAAATGTTATTAATCAACAAACTCTCGTGGGCTACGTCAATTATAAAATCAGGATTAAAATTATCTGAAATCGTTGAATTTATCTCATAAGAACCTTGTGAACGTATAATCAAACCTTTTACAGGGCTTAATTGAATATATCCATTGGAAGCAAGTGAGTATTGTTTGTTCTTTGAATTGAATCGTTTAACAGCTGCAATAGGGTTCCATACATAAGTAGGCGACCTGGCATAGATACTGTATTCATTCTCCGTTCCTGTCAATTGATCTGCTGGTTTGTAAATTGGTGTAATAGGATCAATTCTGTCAAAATCAGCCCAATTTCCAGGATTTCCCCATGATTCATATCTTGGATTCAATGAAAATCCTGCTGATACTTTTTTTGTAAATTTATAATCAGATGAGATACGTGAAGTAAATTTTTCCCATCCTCCTTTTTCATAAAAAGAATCCTGTTTGTAAAAATTTAGACTTACAGCAAAAGTGTGAGTGTCAGTTCCGCCTTGCAATCCAAAGCTTACATTGCTAACCGCAGCTCTTTCTTTAATCCCTGCATTCCACCAGTCAGTTGATTTTCCTCTGTAACTAGCAGGATCTCCAAACTCAGCCGGAAATCCCGATTGAACTGCTGCTGTATTAAAGATAGTTGCATACTCTTCGGCATTTGCCATATTGTATGGATTTTTCATTAATTGAACTCCATAACTTGTATCCAAATTAAACTTAATTGCCCCCGATTTACCTCTTTTAGTTGTAATTAAAATAACACCATTAGAAGCTCTACTACCATAAATTGCACTTGCTGATGCGTCTTTAAGGATTTCCATACTTTCTATTTCATTTGTATTTAGAAAGTTAATATTGGTTCCCATTGGTATACCATCAACAACATAAAGTGGATCAGTACTTAAATTAATGGTTGATATTCCTCGAATAAAAACTTTAGGCACTGAACCTGGTCCTCCACTGTTTACAACCTGAATACCTGCTGCTTTTCCTTGTAAAGACTCAGATGCATTACCTACAGTCATCGTCTTTAACTCCTTACCTTTAACGGTAGCTATGGAACTGGTTAAATCACTTTTCTTGATAGCGGCAAAACCCACAACCACAATCTCATCTAATTTATTATCAGAACTTTCAAGTACCACATTAATCGTCGTATTTTCTCCTACTTTAACTAATTTAGTAGTAAAGCCTAAATAAGAAAATTCTATTTCTGCTTGCTTATTAGACACATTAATAGAATAATTACCATTACCATCTGAGACTGTTCCAATCTTTGTGCCTTTTACAATAACATTTACACCTATAAGGGGTTCTTTCTTTGAGTCAGACACAGTACCTTTAATTGTGTTTTGTCCAATAGACATTACACTACACAAAAGCATTGTGAAAAACCATATCGTTTTTAATTTCATCTTAATCTATTTTTTAATTATTTTTTTACCAATGTAGTTCGCTCTAATTCTGTATCCAGTGTGAAAATATAGGTACCTGCAGCCACTCCGCTATAGTTAGCATTACCTCCGCCTAAATAAGGTGCTACAGCAAAATTGTCTAACCTCCAGAAAGGATACCAGCCATTACCGGTAATAGTCATAGCCACAGTTGTTCCATTTAATGTAATCTCTCTTGTCAATCGATATGGATTTGACGGATCAGCAGAAACCGCAAGTGCCGTAGAATTAGGATCCCAACCGCCATTTACAATACCATTACCACATATAGTTATAGGTGTTGTACTCAAATTAATAGGAGTTGAAGTTGGTGTATATGGTGTTACCGTATAAACTAAATCAATTGGATTAACTGTAATTTCATAATAGCCTTTTGTAGGTAAAATGATAGGATTAGAAGTAGTACTATTTTGTAATGTACCTGTTGAAGATAATCCAAATGTATGTGGTTCAAAAGAAACATCCTGACCAAGGAAAAAGATTTTCTTATTATTAGAATCGGCATAATATTTAAAAGTAAATACATTTCCAACTTTCTTATGAAACAGCATTGGCACTCCAAAAGCATCATTAGTTAAACTTGAACCCACCGGTACATCAGCTAAAAACATAGAGGTTAATCCATCGGCAACAGTAAAACTAACTTTTGTTGTTTCCTGATTTGGAGACAAGAAATTATCTTTAACCGTTATTGATATATCATAAGATTTAAGAACTGAAGGAATCGAGAATGTTTTATTATAGTCGTATGATTTTAAACCACCTACTGCAACAACATCGTTAATTCCTAATTCAGGACAACTAACAACAATATTATCAATTCCTGTATAATCTTCTGCATGAAAACTAACCGGCACTTTAGTATTGCTGGTTTTAAAAACCACGCTATTATTTACAGGTTTTATGTTCGTTAATTTTGGAGCTACAAAATCACCATCAAGTCTTAAGTTGATATTTTTTGTAACTACATTTTCAGAAACATCCGTAAGTATCAATTCTATTTGAAACTTTTCGGTTATAGCTTTATCGCTTGGTACTAAAAATTTATAATTAAGATCAAATTCTGTAACTAATGGATCTTTAGTGAATGTAATTGTCTTAATCAAATCTAATTCCGGAATTCTAATTTCAATTGTTTTTAGTCCTATGTCGTCATTTAATGCAGCTTTTATTTCAAATTTTCTATTTGGACCTCCGTATATTTCATTTGTCGCTAATTCCATATTGGGATTATCCGAAGCTGGAAATTCCGGGTCATTATTTTCACAACCTACAAAGGCGGAAAACAGGATTAGTAATTGTAATAATTTTAGTTTTTTCATAATTAATAGAGTTTTAGTTAATAGTGTGTAATGGTTAATTAAAATTGTATTTCATTTTTTAAAATTTATAATTAATCACCTCAAAACCTGTTGGCCTTAAGATTGAAAACTGATTGGTGCTAGCCTTTATTTTAAAAGTTTTTTCACTGCCTGGTTCCAGTTTGTCTATAGTGATTTTTTGGTTTCCACAAACAATTGTATAATTTCTTAAAGTGTAACTTGGGATTGTAGTTTTGCCGGATAGCGTAATAGTTGCAGTCCCGTTTTTTACCTCAACTGATTTAATAATAACAGGAGAACTTTCTTTTTTTAATGCGTAGTAAGAAGGTTTTGGATTTGAAAAAATATCACAAACACCATGTACTCTTAGAGGATAAGCATAGGTAAAATCTTCGCCCATATGGGTGCGGTAATCATTGAGACAAAAATAAATAGCTCCAGCAACGTAGTCTTTTGAACCGTAGATTTTTAATTGTTCAGCCATTTCTTTTATTCGACGTGGATCTCCTCCTTTATGAGCAGGCTCGCACAATCCCCACTCTGAAATAGTCATGGGTTTGTTATTATATTCAGCTGAAATACGATCTAATTCACTTCCTATCACATCCAGACTTTTACCAAACCAAGTGCTATAATATTCGTTAAACATCAACATATCAAACTCACCCGAGGCATCAGGAACATAGTCTTTTTGAATTGGTTTTCCCTTGTGTAATTTATTGGAAACAAAATTAACCAGCCTTGAAGCGTCTATTGTTTTAGCTTCATTGTAGAGTGTTTTTAGCCTATTTACATTCTCAGGATTATGGCTTTCTAATTCATTACCTATTCCCCAACTTATTATAGAAGGATGGTTGTAATGATTCTCAGTCATTTCATCTAAATGTTTTTTTCCTAATGCGAGTAAAGTGTCATTAATCATTGTAGCACCACCCCAAAATGGTATTTCTTCCTGAACCAAAATTCCGTTTCTATCACACCAATCAAAAACAGCTTCATCTTGCTGCCAATGAAAACGGGTAAAAATACAGTTGGCATTCTTCATCAACTTTAGGTTTCTTTCAAAATCAGCAGTTGTTTCAGCCATTCCACGCTCCATATTAGAACCCGGCATCCATTCTACTCCCATCAAACGAATAGGTTCTCCGTTTAAAACATATCGGTTTTTCTCAACTTTAATACTTCTGAAACCAAACACCGTTGTGTATTCATCTTTTAAAGTTCCATCAACAAATAACTGTACAGTCAATTTGTACAAATTAGGTGTATCAAAATGCCAAGTATTAATTTTATCAAAGTTTAATGAAGCTTTAAAATCATCTTTTTCTAATTTACCTTTCAACTCAGAATTGAAAATAACTTTATTTGTAGTTTGATTTTCCTCGGTTATTGTAGCCATTAATTTCAGCTTAGAAAAATCTATTTTACTGTTATCAATAAAACTAACGTTAATATCCGCTGTCCCTTTGCTGCCATTGGGTGTTCCAACTACTTTTATATTTTTTACAGCTTGAGGCTCGGTAATAACCAAAGACACATTTCTATAAATCCCGCCATCATTAGCCCAATCGTAACTCTTTAAAAACGGAATATTATTGCGTGAAAAATCATTGTTTACACGAACTCTAAGCGTATTTTTTCCTTTTTTAACAAAAGGCGAAATGTTTATAAAAAAACGATTGTAACCAGAACCAATATGTTCACCCGCTTTTTTGCCATTGATATACACAACAGCATCATGATAAACGGCATCAAACTGAATACGAACCGTTTTTTGTAAATCGCTTTCAGAAACTTCAAATTCACGCTCATACCAACAGTTACCCCAATACTTTTCTAATCCTTTCTCAACATTCCAAACATGAGGTACACTAACAATTCTGGAAGTATTTTTAGGCAATCCAATGGTCTCCCAATGATTCGATTCTCCTAATGACAAGGAATCAACAGAAAAATTCCAATTTCCATTTAAAGAAATTGTTTTTCGTACTATTTCTTTATCAGCTTTGTAAAAAGAAGCCAAAAAGAACATACAAATTGATAACAGAATGAAACGAAATGCTTTTTTCATTTTGAAATTTTTATTTAAAAATTAGTAAATAAGTACCCTGCGCTTATATACTAGCTGACTAATCTTGTGATAGATTAGCGGTAGTAATAGCGTAATGATTGCTAGTAACGACTTGCTACTGAACTAAATTTATGGCTTGGATTTTATTCTATATACGATTGTGTTTTTCTAATAAATACTGGTTGCTGATTCTTTGGCTTTTTCTTTTTCTTCAGATAAAATCAATTTTAAAGAATCAGGATTTGTTATAGCTGCAGGTTGAAACAAATCACTATTCATATAATTAAGGATCGAAATCAACATTTGTTTAGCAACCGGGCGTTTTTCTATATCCTTTGATAAATCAAAAGAAGCGATCACCAGTTTTCCCGAACCTATACTTCCTTCAAAAAGCGATGCTAATTTTCGATTATTTGCAAAATTATCTACCATTTCGACTAAAGGGCTACCACCATCAATACTATCAACAATTAGGGTTGTAGAATTTACATTCAAATCCCACCATTGCCAATCAGTATTCATATCTGTTGGAAAATCAGTAAAAACTTTGTGTGTCGGATTACAAAGTACTCCCATAGTTCCTGCCTGTTTTGGAAAATGAACAGGACTCCAAAAAACAGGGACAAATTTCCCTTCAATTCCTTTTATTTTTTTCCAATCAGGATTTAATAATACTTTGCGTCCTTCCTTTAATGATTTGTAGGCTTCTTCAAGACTTCTTGTATAAACTACCTCTCCATAATTAATATTTTGTTGCTGAGGATAAACCCAAATATTCCATTGATTTTTATAATCGGTATCTTTTATACTTACTTTGAAAGTAAGTTTAGTAGCTTTCTTTATTTTTTGAAGACTTTCACTAATAGTAAATAACTCGTGATTATAACCTGAAGTAATCGTTTTGCTTACAGTTCCAGAAGCAATTACAGTAACATCATCCATGATACTCCATTCAATTACTTTATTATCTAAAACATCACCTGAAAAATTACTTACGTCTAAACTTGCTACAAAAGATTCGTTGTTAGTATAGGTCGCTTTAGGGAAACGAAGCAAAGGAACTACCGGAGAAGAAAATTGTCTGAATTCTGCTGCCGAAATTAAATTTTTACTATCCCAAAAAGCATCTAACAATCCTACCAATGCAGTTCCCTGACCCGGAAAATCATGTAAATCCAACAACTGAAATCCGCTAATTCCTGCAGTTTTCAACGCTCTTTCTATTTCTTCCTTATAAAGTATCGCAGCCAGCTTTCCGGAAGCTTTAGTATAATCAGCAGCTTTATTAATTAATCCTTTGCTTTCTAAATCTTCTTTTACCGCCATGAAATTTAATGGTTCTAAAACTCCGGTATATTTAGAAATTTCATCTATTTTAGGATAAACCGCATACTGACCTATTTCATGTGTAATCAAAGGCACAGTAACATCTTGTAAAGCAACCTTATAATCTTTATTGAACGTTGGAGATTCACTATTAAAAACCCCTTGCCCACGCACCCAGCCTTTGTTAGTCCATTGTGTAATAAAAAAATCATCTTGTGCTTCCGGTAAAGCACCGTGTCCTTTTTCAAAAGTAAAAGAAGTACTGGTGTACAAATGTCTTGAATCCTGTGCTTTAATATTTTTAACCATTTCGGTTAAAAGCGCCATATCTCCTTGTAATTCATTCCCCATAGACCAAAGACAAAACGAAGGATGATTTCCATACTCATCAATCATGTGTTGCGCTTCAGCATATAGAAAATCAGTTACTTTTTTATCTTTTCCAATATCTAAAACCCAAACCGGAAGTTCTACCTGCAAGTAAAAACCCATTTCGTCTGCTACTTCAAAAGCAGCTTCCGGAGGACACCAGGAATGAAAACGAAGATGGTTCAAACCCCATTCCTTAGCGGTTTTAAATACTTTTTGCCATCCTTGTTTGTCCATTGGAGGATGCCCGGTAAGCGGGAAAATATTGCATTCTAAGGTTCCTCTTAAAAAAACAGCTTTATTGTTTATTGTTAAAACAGTTCCATTTTTTGAAAACTTTCGCATTCCAAAATCAACTGTTTTTTCTGATATGGATTTTTTTACCTTCAATTGGACTTTTAATTCATACAGCTCCGGAGAAAATTCACTCCAAAGCTTTACATCCTTGCCCATATTATAATCAAGATTTACAACAGATTGCCCTTTCTCTAAATGAACTTTTTGCGTTACAGCAGTAATTGATTCATTACTTTTTTTATTTACAGCAATAATATTCAGCACTCCTTTTTGAGCACTTTTCGAGCCATTATTTAAAGTAACAGCTACTTTAATTTTCTTTAAATCAATATCCGGATTGACCTGTAGATTAGAAATACAAATCGGGTCTACAGCTTCAATATTCATTTGACCAATGATACCATTCCAAATAATCTGAGTCTCATTGGTATAAGCATGTGCCATATTGTCCAGGCTAATATCAAACTGCTTTCTATTGTCAACACGCACTGTAATTCTTTGCTTCTTACCCGGAATTAAATAACCGGACAAGTCAAAATAATGAGGGGAAACCAAACTATTTTGTTCCGATTTGACTTCTTTGCCATCTATCCAAACATTAGTTTTCCAAATCACACGTTCCAGTTTCAATAGCAATTCCTTTCCTTTCCAATCATTAGGAATTTCTATTTCGCGAGTATACCAGGCTGCTCCGATATAACTGTTTTTTCGGGTTAAATGACTTAACTGAGGTTTTGACAGTCCTGGTTTTAGTTTGTTAGGAATTCCGATACCAAAATCATCTGTTGTTCCCGGCAGATTTACTATTTGTTTAAAAATGGTATTTTGCCAGCCGTTTTGCAACCCAATATCGGTACTGTCTAATTGTACTGTCCATTGACCCGAAATATCAATTACTTTTTTATCTATGACACTCCATGAACAAAGCAAAAATGACGCAAGGACTAACACTAAAATATTTTTCATTTTGAATATTTTGATAATTAAAATTTAAATTGCCGGCAGAAATAATTATTTTCTAAACGTGTATTTGTTTATGTCTAATTGCTTCACTTTTTGATAAAAGCTTTCTGAAAGTTCCTCATTCCCTAAACCGCTATGCCCTAATGCCATTACATAATTGCAATGTACCTGGTTACGAATACTTAAATCATCTTCCCAAATAGCGAGATCCGGAAGCGAAACTGCAAAATAATCGATACGGCATTTTTCAAATAAATACTTTTCACCATGTGCAACTAACTTATTAAAACGACTGCGAGCCTTGTCTTCATCTCCCAATTCACGCCATGCCAATCCCTGATAAAATATCTTGTCCGGCTGTTGATCGTTATAGAAAAATGCCTGAACCGGTTCCGGTGATCCAAGTGTCGCCTGCATAAAATTTGCTTTGGCATTTTCCTTATCACCCAGTCCTTTATAAGCTAGCCCTTTGTAATAATGGACTTCGTTTTCTTCAGCATTCTTTAATTTTCCTTCGCCTAAATTATGAGGATATACTTCTGTTTCTTTCAATAATTGAATGGCATCCGAAAAACGTTTTTCTGTAATAGCTATTTTAGCTAATTCAACTCTGCACAAAGTATATAAGCCTGTCACTTTACCTTCGCCGCCTTCCCAGGGATGAAATTTTCTGGCCGCTATATGTTTTTTTGCCTCTTCATATTTACCAATCTGACAATACAAGCCGATACGCTCAATGCACAAATCATCTCTTTCTTCTGTTAAATTACTATACTTTTCAAAAAAAGCCAGTCTTTCAATAGGAGATTTTCCGATTTTTTTATATAGCTGGTCTAACTCCATAAATATTCTGGAATCTGTTGTGTCAATTTCAAATGCTTGCTCTAATACTTCCTGAGCACGAACTTTATTTTCTAATTTATTATAATAAGCAAGAGCCAGATTTCTTAAAACTGTTGGGAATTGATTGTCAATTTTCACTGAACTTTCCCAACATTGTATGGCATTGTCATATTGACGGAACGCATACCAAAAATTACCTAAATAAAAAGGAGCTTTTGCATCATTTGGATTCAATAAAATGGCGTCTTGTAAAACATTGACTTCTTCTATTCGATTAGGAAAACATTTTTCCGGAGACAATACTGAGGCTTTTTTATACCATTTAACAGCCTCATTTTTATTTCCTTTCATAGATTCAAAATAACCTATTGTGTAGAAAACCATTGGATAAACAGCATCAACTTCCTGAGTACATTCCTGTAAAAACTGAATGGCTTCATTATATAATCCTGCTCCGGCAAAATCAAGTGCATATTCGATATACCCATGCGACCATTTACGCATGATTGTATTCATTTCATCAAGTTCAGATTCGTTACCAGTTAACAAATACTTCTCAAAACGACATCCCATGTTAAAACGATCAATAGCAATTGATTCTTCTGCCAAAGCCAAAGCTTCATTCGTTTTTCCTAATCTTCTTAATATGGAAGTTTTTAATTGACGTGCTTTGTGATTGTGCCAATTGCGTATCAAACAAGAATCTATGCGTTCTAAGGCTTCTTTCCATTCTCCTCTAATACAGTCTATTTGTGCCAAAGCAAAAAAGGCGGCATCTTGCCAGGCGGCATTCCAGGTAGATTTAAAAAGAGCGGTATAAGCCTCATCCAATTTCCCTTGAATTTTTAAACAAAACCCTAAATTATAATGTGGCTCTCCATCATAAGGATTCGGACTGCGTTCTGTTAGTACTTCAACAGCAGTTCTAAAATACCCTTCTGCCCTTTTAAATTGTCCGCGTCTTAGCATCAATAAACCAACAGCATTATTACAACGTACATCCTTAGGATCTCTGCTTAAAGCCTCTTGGTAATAATCTAAAGGATTATAAGTAGCATGACGGTATTGTTCAAGGTGCAAACCTGTTAGAAATAATTGCTCGATCGAAGCTATTTCTTTAGGATCAAGAGCTGCTTTTGCCGGATCCGGTGCAGGTTTAATTTCCGGTTTTTCCTCCTGATAATCAACAAGAATTTTTCCTTCTTCGGTATAGATGGTAAAAATTAAATTTTCTGATAAAGTATCATCTATTAATACACTCTTTTTATACGGATTGTATGGCGAAATGCTAATTACTTCCTGATGCAATACATTTCCCTGAACATCTTTTAATTCTAATTTTAAATTATCAAAAAGACTGGTTGTAAACAAAATCAAATCTGCTTTATCTCCATCTACTTCAATGTTGATTATTGCATCTTTAGTAGCATTTTTAACATAACCCACTTCGGTATAAGGCATGAAATATTGTACCCATGACTTTTCTTCATAAGCTTGTAACCAAGAAAAATCAGGTTGATTATCGGTAAAAACCCCTGTCATTAATTCAATATAAGGTCCGTCTTTATCAGTCAGATTTCTGTCCCAGGCAAGACCAAAATCACCATTACCCCAAGTCCATTGTTTTTTACCAGGAGATACATGATGATTGGCAACGTGCAGCAAACCGGCTTGTACACCATCTTCATAACCTCCAACAAAATTGTATTTAGAATGAACAGCCATATACGATGTAGGTACAGGTATGTTTTTATATTTTGAAATATCCACACCTGCTGAGTAATCCTGTTTGTAATATTCTCCTGTTGCTATTGGGAAATTTGATACATCACGTTTTCCGTGGTCAAATACAAAATTTACATCTGGTGGAAAAACAGACTTATATTCATCATTAACCACAACAGCCGGATTTGCCCACCAAAGAAACGTTTGCGGGAAAGCAGTTCTATTATAAATTTTGACTTTTATTTCAATATAAGCCTTATCAGGATGCAATGTAAATCCTTGCATTCCTTTGGTTCTAAACATTCTTTCCACTTCATTACACCAAACCGTTTTACTTCCGTCAGCATTTTCTTCAATGCTATAATCCGTAGGTAAAAAAGTACTCGGACGGTGATGCTGAGGCCAGTTGAACTCAATTCCTCCTGAAATCCATGGGCCAGTAAGTCCCACAAGAGCTGGCTTAACCACTTGATTGTAATATACAAAATGACGTTGCTTTACCTTATCATAAGCCATGTGGATACGACCACCCAACTCCGGCAAAATCATGATTTTAATGTATTTGTTTTCTACAAATAAGGCGTGATACAATTTATCACGTTTGATATCCGATATTTTTTCAACCACAGGATAAGGATATACTGAACCGGAACTCCCCTGATATACTCGTTTTTCAAGAAATATTGGATTCTTTTCTTCTTTACCAATTTCATAAGTAGGCAGCATAATATCCTCTGCCCATGAGCGAACAACACCATCCTCATTAACAGTTGACTGAATCAGGTAAGCAGTAATTTCTTCGTCTTGTATTTCTATAGTGACAGGCTGAGAATTTGAAAGTAATTCGCTTTCTTCTATTTTATTTGGTCGAATTGAAGTTAATTTTTCCATCTTAATTTATTATGCAATTATTTATTTTGTTAATTCTAATTCTGTTTGTTCCAATGATTTCTCTTTAGTTAATTCTATTTCAATTTGTTCTAATGATTTCCCTTTCGTTTCTGTTAAATAAACTCGTAAAAAAAGATACCCCAACAAACAAATTATTCCGTAAAGCCAAAATGTACCGTAAGCTCCCAAACTAGTATTTAATAACGGAAAGGTATAAGTAAGTACAAAACAGGCAGTCCAGAGTGAAAAGGTACTTACAGCCATTGCCATAGCTCTGATTTTTACGGGAAATATTTCTGACAAAACTACCCAGGTTACCGGAGCCAATGTCATAGCGTAACAAGCGATAGCTAGAATTACAAGAATTAAAACGGAAGCTCCTGTTACAGCAAAATAATAACAGATACCTAAAAGAGCATAAATACATGCCAATCCCATAGCACCAAAAAGCATCAGGGCTCTTCTGCCTAATTTATCAACCAGCAACATACCAACATAGGTAAATATTAGGTTAGTCAAACCTGTGATAACGATGTTAAACAGAATATCAGAAACGCCATAACCTGCTGCAGAAAATATTTCCTGGGCATAATTAAAAACAACATTAATTCCGCACCATTGCTGAAAAGCAGCAATTACAATACCTAATAAAAGAATTTTAGGCATTTTACCCTCAAACAGCATTTTATAACTAGCTGTTTCTTTTACAGAAGTGGCTGTCGCTTTCAACTCTTCAATTTGTTCTGAAGCAAATTGAACTCCTCCTATTTTTGTAAAAATAGATTTTGCTTTTTCGTAATTATATTGACTGGCTAACCATCTTGGACTTTCCGGAATAATTAATATTAAAGCAAAAAAAGCTACTGAAGGTACCGCTCCTGCCCAAAACATGTATCTCCATCCCCATTGTACATTCCATGAATCTAATGCTATACTGCCATCTACAATAGGATCGGCTAATAACATATTTACAATTTGGGCGGCCAAAATACCAAAAACGATTGTTAATTGATTTATCGAAACAAATTTTCCTCTTGATTCACTTGGTGCTATTTCGGCAATATACATCGGAGAAAGGTTAGACGCTATACCGATACCAATCCCTCCTATTATTCTCCAAACAATAAACATATTAATGCTATTCACACATCCTGTTCCAACAGCTGCTAATGTGAATAAAATAGAAGCAACAATCATCAATGGTTTTCTCCCATATTTATCAGACATACTTCCTGAAACCATCACTCCTAATAAACAACCTAAAATAGCACTTCCCATTACCCAACCCTGCATTGAAGGAGCGTCAGTTATATTGAAAAAAACTTCATAAAAAGGCTTAGCACCTCCAATAACTACCCAGTCATACCCAAATAACAAACCACCTAAGGCAGAAACTAAAGCGATGAAAAGCAAATAAGAAGAATTATTTTTACTCATGATTTTAAAATTTATATTATTAAGACAAATTTAGAGGTATAACAGTAGTCAAAAAATGCAAAAAACAAATAAAAAGATGTATAAAACAACTATTATACCTTATGTAATCGTTTGTCTTAAATTAAAATACAGTATTGAATAATTTCCAGTAATATTTTTTATAGTGTTTTTTTTAAATGATTTTAGATATAAATAACTAATTTTGAACGATAATAATTTCAAAAAACATATTTTTAAACGAAGAACTGTTTAAAACAATTATTACACAGATAAAAATAAAATATAAAAAACCTGTATTTTTTAACTTATTTACTACAAATATAAATTTCAGACAAATGGAACATATAGCTGATGGTTTTAAAGGAGAAAGAGCGATTGTATTACCTTATAGTATTCGGAATTTCCAAACAAATAACGAACTAACTAAATCGCTTTACATAACCCATATTGGTTATTATCCAAATGCAAAAAACCATTTTCGAAAACGTTCAAAAGGAGCGCTTGAAGATATTTTAATCTATTGTGAAAAAGGGAAAGGAACGATAACAATAGAAAACGAAGAATTTAAACTTACAGAAAATCAAATCTTAATCATTCCTGCTAATAAACCTCATTCTTATGAGTCTGATATTTCAGACCCTTGGAGCATCTATTGGATTCATTTTAGAGGAACAAAATCTGCGGTATATTCGCCTGCTGCTGAGAAAATAATAAGCTTAAATGATATGAGAATATCAAACCGATTAGATCTGTTTGAGGAAATGTACCAAAATTTAGAAATGGGATTTTATGCTGATAACTTAGAATATTCAAGCATTTGCTTAAAACATTTTTTATCCAGCATAAAATACATAGATCAATTTATAAGAACAAAATCAATTGATACTTCAGATCTCGATACAATTCCGATGAGTATTATATTTATGAGAGATAACTTGACTAATAAATTAACGCTAAGCCAAATCGCAAAACATGTAGGTTATTCCGATTCTTATTTTCGAAATTTGTTTTTAGAAAAAACATCATTTACACCAATTGAATATTTAAACAAATTAAAAATCCAGAAATCCTGTTCATTATTGCAATTCAGCAACATGAAAATAAATGAAATTGCCTATTATCTGGGGTACTACGACCCTTATCATTTTTCAAAATCATTTAGTAAAGAAATGGAAATTTCGCCTCGTGAATATCGTAAAAAATATAAAAACTAAGACTAAACAATGAACTTGTGAATTACAAAACCTGAGTCGTTTTATAAACCTGAATAGGAGAAGCCAATAAAGTTTCGCTATCGGCAATAAAATCGATTAAGTACTGTTGGCTATTGTGTATATCAAGCCCTAGCTGATCTTTCCACTCTTCCCAAATAATAAAAACATTTTCGGAGTAATGTAAGTCATAACGAATACAGGCTGCTTCTTTTCTGGTGTTGGTAACCAGATTGTGAACCATCTCCTTCACTACTTCAATATTTTCTTTTTTGCTTTTTATAATAGCTGTAATCGAAATCATAATTCTATAAAATTTTAAAAGTGGGCTTTACCTAATTGGTAAAATCCTGTTTAAAGATAATACTATTTTCTATTTTTCCCTTTTTAGAGCTGATGAAAATTAAAAATTAGCTTAGATGCTATTTCTGATTTAGCCCATTTAACTTTCTTTTTTGCTTGATCAAAAAAGAAACAAAAAAATACTCATGCGTTCTTATAGTTTTTCGGAATTCATGAATCTTCGATTTCAAGTCTTACGCTTCCTCGTCGGTCAAATTAGTTTTCGAATGCTAAAAGAAAATAACTCGTCCCGAAAGCTTTCGGGACTCAAACAGATTTTCTTTTTACGCATTCTTCAAACATTTGACACTCGACTGCGGAAGCTAAGGACAGTTGGATCTTAGAAATAATAGTGTTTTAATAGATGCTATTCCTGATTTGGCCGATTTAACTTTAGTATTTCATCAGTATGTTTTACTTTTATAGGAGACAATATAAAACAACAATAAAATCATGGAAAAAAGAGCCCATCAATATAAACTCACACTGGAATACCTGAAAGATTCAAAAGGAGAACCCATTTCAGCAGATCCTATCGAATTAACTTTCAACAACCACGACGATATTTTCTCGATTATCGAAAGACAAAAAAACAAGAACTTATTTGGTGACAAACAGCAAGCCACCGAATTTGCCATTGGTCTGAAACTATTTAGCGAAGTGATGCTCAAAAACCGAAAAGATCCTTTGTTTGAGGAATTAGCTCCTGCCTTTGGAGCCTTTATGAAAAGACTCAAAGCCATTCCCGCCACAGATTCAGAATAAATAATTTCGAATAAAAACAAAAAAAAGGATTTCACCATTTAAAGTGAAACCCTTTTTCAATTAAAAAACTAAACTATAATCTAAGCAATCTTTTCTTTTACTCTTTTTTTTTAAACTTAATAATTACCAAAAAACGGTATATAATGCCACTAATACGCTGCAGATAATAAATGATCCAATAATAAACCCTGAAGACACTTTAAACATTGACGTATCCACTTCAATCTTGTGTTTTTCATGTAGCACTACCGGTTCAGGTTTTAAAAGGCTAACTCCTACCATTATAAATACGATCATAAAGAAAGCAATCGTCATTCTGTCCAAAAAAGGAAAATCCGGGAAAGCTCCGTTTGTCCATACTGGCAGGAACTTTAATACCGTAGCAATAGGCACTGTCAGCAATGCACCGGCAAGTCCGGCATTAGCGGTAGTCTTTTTCCAAAACATTCCCAACAGAAAAATAGCAAGTACTCCCGGTGAAAAGAAACCTACATATTCCTGAATGAACTGATAAGCCTGATCTAAGGTTTTTAGCGAAGGAGCAACAATAGCGCCGATAATCATAGCTACTACGACAGTTAATCTTCCTACACGCACCAATTTTCTTTCAGAGGCATTTTTATTAAAATATTTTCTATAAATATCTAACGAAAAAATAGTCGAAATACTGTTGGCTTTTCCTGCCAAGGAAGCTACAATTGCAGCCGTTAAAGCAGCCAAGGCAATTCCTTTTAGACCTGCTGGCAATAAATTCATCAAGGTTGGATAAGCACGATCCGGTTTTAAAACTCCTGCTGCATCCAGCATTTCCTGTTGAAACATTCCGTTTTGATGCATTACATACATGGCAATACCCGGCAAAACTGCAATAACCGGAACTAATAATTTTAAAAAGGCCGCGAACAAAATTCCTTTTCTGGCAGTTTTTAAATCGGCACCCAAAGCTCTTTGAACAATGTACTGATTACATCCCCAATAAGCCAGATTATTGATAAGCATCCCTCCTACAATTACAGACATCCCCGGTAATTCTTTATAATGCGGATTCGATTTATCAAATATCATTTGTAAATGACCGGGTGCTTTGTCGGCTATAATTGATAATCCTTTAAAAATATCTTTTCCAAATCCAAACTGCTCTGAAAGTAAGGTTAGTGCCAAATAAGTGGTAACCAAACCTCCCAATATCAATACTATTACCTGAAACATATCGGTATAACCAATTACTTTCATCCCTCCTAAAGTAACTATAACAGAGAACAAACTCAATCCGATAACACAAAATTCAAAGCTTACCGGGGCAATCGATGAAATGGCCAAAGCTCCCAAATAGATGATAGAAGTAAGATTGACAAACACATAAATCAACAGCCAAATCACGGCCATAATTGCACTCACGGTATCATTATATCGTTTTGCCAAAAATTGTGGCATTGTAAAAATCTTGTTTTTAAGATATACCGGAAGAATAAACATCGCCACGATAATCAATGTCGCTGCCGACATCCATTCGTATGAAGAAATAGCCAATCCAAGTGCAAAACCCGAACCACTCATACCTATGAAATGCTCCGCCGAAATATTAGAAGCAATCAATGACGCTCCAATAGCCCACCAGGTAAGAGAACCTTCAGCTAAAAAATAGTCATTCGAACTTGTAACTGCATTTTTCTTACTTCTGTAAATATACATCCCATAAGAGGTGACTATCACAAAATAAATAAGAAAAACAATGTAATCTGCGGGTTGTAATGGATTCATAAATTGGTTGGTTTATTTTTGGTTAAATAGCTAATACTTAAAACGTATCTATACAAAAATAGAATCTAAACCAAAGCCGGGTATGGATTATTTATGCTAATACATGGATTATTTGTATAGGAATGGTAAATAAATCCATTTGATGAGCCTGAAAAATGGATTGTGGCCCAATTAAATCCGTTGGATGAAATTATCAAAAACGTCAGTTCGAGTGTTTTTTGCGTAATGTCCCGATAGCTATCGGGAGAAGCAAAAAATGCCTGTCTGCCACAGGCAGGTATCGAGAACCGTTTTTGATGATAAATTTTCTTGTTTCCGATACAATCCCGCCCAAAAAGCAGGATCACTACCATTGATATTTTTATTAAAAGTAAAAATTTAGATTTATTAATTTTCTTTTTTGCTTGATCAAAAAAGAAACAAAAAAATCAAGTCTTGCGCTTCCTCATCGGTCAAATTAGTTTTCGAATGCTAAAAGAAAAGAACTCGTCCCGAAAGCTTTCGGGACTCAAACAGCTTTTCTTTTTACGCATTCTTCAAACATTTGACACTCGATTGCGGAAGCTAAGGACAGCAAAGTATCAAAAACCAATTTTGCACAGCGGGTTTACAATAAAGTATTTACTCCAAAAAATTCTGAGACAAATAATTCATAACCCAAACCAAAAGCGAAATTGCCAAAGCAATGGGCATAGCCCCTAAAGGATTAAGGGCTTATTTTAAGAGAGACACACTACAGTTTGCCGTTTTGTGGAAACTAAGCCTGGTGCTGAAACATAATTTTTTGGCGCAACTGGGTGAATACCTGCCGTACCGTTTTGAAACCATACAGGAAAAAGCCCTAAAAAAAGAACTGGCTGAAAAAAACGACTATATCCAAAAACTGGAAATCCAGCTCGAAACCTTAAGAGAAATAATACAGAAATAATAAAACCATAGCTTGTTTTGTAAGATTTATTTATACATTAGCAAAAAAAATAATAAGCTATAAAGTAGCGAGTATATACAAGTTGTCATACAGTTTAGTAGGAGTGACCACAAACCGAAAATAAAATTGAGAAACTATGTTTGAAAACATAATGAAATGGATAATAGACAATAAAGATTCGTTGATTAGCGGTGTCATTGGCAATGTAATGTTTTGGTCGATATTACAATTGTATAGTCTAAAAAACAAGATTCCAAATGGGGCTAAAATACTAATGAACGTGAGTTCGATATAAACTTATTGAAAAAGTACTAATTGTTTTGTGTCTAGGAAATTATTTTTCAAAGACGGTTTTTTGTCTGCAAAGTTGTAAGCAATCAGAGCGGAAAAAATATTATTGAAGT
>NZ_SACJ01000006.1 GCF_004016525.1 Flavobacterium sufflavum | reverse complement strand
GACCTTAAGGTGGTTATTGCGGCGGGGCTCACCTCTTCCCATCCCGAACAGAGTAGTTAAGCCCGCCTGCGCAGATGGTACTGCAGTTATGTGGGAGAGTATGTCGTCGCCTTTCTTTGAAAACCCTGTTTCTAACGAAACGGGGTTTTTTGTTTTACAACGATTTTGATAATTTTTGAATTAAAAATTGAATAATTCTAGTATAAACTAGTTGACCAAAAATATTAATATTCAGTCATAAAGTTTTTTTTAGGGTATTTGCAACAGGAATTTATAGGACATTCGAAACATTTAGGTATCGGTCGGCAGATTTCTCTTCCCAGAAATGAAATTGCCATACCAATTTCATTCCAGATTTCTCTAGGCAAAATAGTCATTAATTGTTTTTCAGCTTTTATTCCATCTTTTGTTGGACTTATTATTCCTATTCTTGGAGCTACCCGGAGGACATGTAAATCAGTAATTATTCCTTCTGATGGAATATTTGATTCTCTCATGATTACGTTGGCTGATTTTCTACCAATTCCTTTTATATCTGTTAATTCTCTTATTGTTAGAGGAATATTTTCGTCTTTTTTAATGGTTTTTGCCAGGTTGATAATCCATTCTGCTTTATTTTCATAGAATTTTACTTTATGGATATATGGAATTATTGCTTCAACTTTTGATTTGGCTAAACTTTTGATTTCAGGAAATGCATCAAAGAAATTTGGTGTTATTTTATTGATGTTTTCATCAGAATCTTGAGCAGATAAAATGACCATAATTACCAATTCGTATAAATTACGGTATTTTAGCGGGTGTTTGCTTGATTTGTATTTCTTCAGGATTGGATTTAATTCTTCTTTCCAATCTATTGCATCACTAAATAAGTCCATCTTCAAATTTAGTAAATTGTTTTATCGTTATCAAATTATTATCATTTGCTTTGTCCTGCTGATTTTAGAATTATAATTATATAATTTTAAGCAATAAATTATAAGAAAATAATGATTTTATAGCGGCTTTATTTTTGAATTATCAATTTCTATAATTTCAACAAAAAACAGGCATTTTTGAAAGGTTTTAATTATAAAAAAAGTTAATTTTAAAGGATAATATTTTTTAATTTTTGCTGTTATTGTTACTGTTTTTTACTATATTTAGAAAAAGTTAAAATGATATCATTAATGATTTTAATAGTGTTTGTGTTTATTTGATGATAATTTAACTAATCTTTTTTATTTTATATTTTTTTAACCCTAATTAAACTTAAATCAATAAATGGAAATATTTCATATTAGTGCAGAGTGCTATCCAGTAGCTAAAGTAGGTGGTTTAGCTGACGTAGTTGGAGCTTTGCCAAAATACCAAAGTAATACTGGTCATAAATTAAGGGTTGTAATGCCTTGTTATGAAACTAAATTCAGGGATGAAAATGATTTTGAGTGTGTGCATTGGGGAACGGTTCAATTAGGGAATTTTAGTTTTCCTTTTAGTGTTCTTAAAGAAAAGACAGATAAGCTTGGTTTTGAATTGTATTTAATGGAAATACCAGAGCTTTTTGATAGAAAAGATGTTTATGGGTATGAGGATGATATAGAGCGTTTTATGTCTTTTCAAATAGCAACTCTGGATTGGATTATTGGTAGAGAGGCAATGCCTGATGTTATTAATTGTCATGATCATCATACAGGTTTGATTCCTTTTATGATTCAATATTGTCATAAGTATCATAAGTTGCTTAATACACCTTCAATGATTACTATTCATAATGGATTGTATCAAGGGCAGTTTAGTTTTGAGAAATTGAATTATTTTCCAGAATTTGATTTGAGTCATGTTAAAATATTAGAATGGAGTAATTGTATTAATTCATTAGCTGTAGGAGTTAAATGTGCTTCGGCAGTTACTACTGTTTCTCCAAGTTATTTGGATGAAATAAATTATTCAGCTAATGGTTTAGAATCATTGTTTAACCTTGTTCGCTACAAATCAAGGGGTATTTTAAACGGAATTGATACGCAGGTTTGGGATCCGGCTAAAGATAAAATGCTGGAAAAAAACTATTCTATTCAAAATTTCGAAAAAGGAAAACAACAGAATAAAGAAATACTTAGTACTCTTTTTAATCTCGACCCTACAAAACCGCTGTTTAGTTTTATAGGTAGGTTATGGGATGAAAAAGGAGGAGATTTATTGCCACAAGCTTCGGCTTTAGCACTTTCTGAAAATTATAAAGAGATTAATATTTTAATATTAGGCTCAGGAAATTCAAATATTGAGAATCAATTGAATAGTTTATTGGTTGATTACAAAGGGAATTACAATACTTTTATTGGTTACAATGAAGAATTAGCCCATTTAATTTATGCCGGAGCCGATTTTTTAATGATGCCTTCAAGAGTAGAACCTTGCGGATTAAATCAAATGTACTCTTTGAGATATGGAACTATTCCTATTGTTAGGAGAACAGGAGGATTGAAAGATACTGTAATTGATTTTGGGGACAATGGAAATGGAATTTGCCATGATCAATCTTCGGTAGGAGATATATGTTATTCAATTCAAAGAGCAGTTAGCTTGTACAAGGATAAAGAGCATTTAAATCAAATTAGAAAAAAAGGAATGAGCACCGATCATTCTTGGGAAAAAGCAAGTCAGGAATATATAGAAATGTACAACTTAATACTTAACAAAATATGAAGGCAAAAAGAAAAAACGTTATTGCTATTATCCTAGGAGGAGGACAGGGATCCAGATTGTATCCATTGACTGAAACTAGATCTAAACCAGCTGTGCCGGTTGGTGGAAAATATAGATTGGTAGATATTCCTATTTCAAATTGTATGAATTCAGATATTTATAGAATGTTTGTATTGACACAATTTAATTCGGCTTCACTTAATGCACACATCAAAAACACTTATGTTTTTAGTGCATTTAGTCAGGCTTTTGTAGATATCTTAGCAGCTGAACAAACTCCTGATAATCCAACATGGTTTCAAGGAACTGCCGATGCAGTAAGACAATGTATGCCTCATTTTTTGAATCATAATTTTGATTACGCTTTAATTCTGTCGGGTGACCAATTGTATCAAATGGACTTTAATGATATGATTGAAGAGCATATGAGAAAAGAAGCCGATATTACAATTGCGACATTGCCTGTTAATGCTAAAGATGCTCCTGAATTTGGAATCTTAAAAACCAATAGTGATAGTTGTATTGAATCTTTTATAGAAAAACCAGCCAAAGAACTTTTACCTGACTGGGAATCAGATGTGAGTGATCAAATGAAAGCAGAAGGGAAAAATTATTTAGCCTCTATGGGTATTTATATTTTCAATAAGAAGCTTTTGGTAGATTTAATGGAGAATCCTGACACAAAAGATTTTGGTAAAGAAATTATTCCACAGGCTGTTGGAAATAAAAAAATCCTAAGTTACCAATACGAAGGATATTGGACTGATATTGGAAATATTGATTCTTTCTTTGAAGCTAATATTGGACTAACAGAGGATGTGCCTAAATTTAATTTGTTTGATAACGATAACAAAATTTACACAAGACCCCGAATGTTACCGCCATCTAAGTTTCAAAATACAATGATGGATAAATCATTAATTTCTGAAGGATGTATTTTGAATGCAAAAGAGATTGTACACTCCGTTATTGGAATCCGATCCAGAGTAGGTAAAGATTCAATTATCCATAATACTTATGTCATGGGTAACGATTTTTATCAAAGTATCGAAGACATGGAAGAAGATACTAAAAATAACAAAATATTAGTTGGAATAGGTGAAGGCTGTTATATCAATAATGCTTTAGTGGATAAGAACTGCCGAATAGGGAATAATGTTTACATTAATGGTGGTTCCCATTTAGAAAATGCTACAACCGATTTGTATGCTATAAAAGATGGAATTGTAGTAATAAAGAAAGGTGTGACTTTGCCTGATAATTTTAGAATTGAATAAAAGTTAGACAAACTGTTTTTTTATATCAATATTCTATTTTTTAAAATTTAGAATTATACCAATAATACTATGAGTAAAGTTATTTCGCACTCCCTTTTTACTGATTTTGATATTAACTTATTCAAAGCTGGAAAACATTTTAGATTGTATGAAAAGTTAGGGGCTCATTTAATTGAATTAAATGGTGTCCAGGGTGTTTATTTTGCTGTTTGGGCTCCTACGGCGCATTCGGTTTCTGTTGTTGGAGATTTTAATTTTTGGACACAAGGTGAACACGAACTTTATGTACGTTGGGATTCTTCAGGTATTTGGGAAGGTTTTATTCCTAATATTCAAAAAGGGACTAATTATAAATATAAAATTCTATCTAATAATGATGGTTTAGTGACTGAAAAGGCTGATCCATTTGCTTTTTATTGTGAGAAACCACCTCATACAGCTTCGGTAGTCTGGGATTTAAATCATGATTGGGATGATTCCAAATGGATGAAAACCCGAAAAGAACACAATGATTTGGATAAACCTTATTCTGTTTACGAAGTACATTTAGGTTCTTGGAAACGTGGTGAAGGAAATCGGTTTTTAACTTATCTGGAATTAGCTGAAGATTTGGTGAGTTATGTAAAAGAAATGGGGTTTACTCATGTTGAGTTTATGCCAGTGATGGAATATCCTTATGATCCTTCTTGGGGGTATCAATTAGTAGGCTATTTTGCTCCAACTTCCCGTTTTGGAAATCCACAAGATTTTATGGTCTTGGTAGATAAACTGCATCAGGCAGGTATTGGTGTTATTCTGGATTGGGTACCCTCTCATTTTCCAGATGACGCACACGGATTAGGCTATTTTGATGGTTCTCATCTTTATGAGCACCCTGATAGAAGAAAAGGTTATCACCCTGATTGGAAAAGCCTAGTGTTTAATTACGGAAGAAACGAAGTGCGTTCTTTCCTGATTAGTAATGCTTTATTTTGGTTGCATCATTATCATGTTGATGGTTTAAGGGTTGACGCTGTCGCATCAATGCTTTATTTAGATTATTCCAGAAATGACGGAGAATGGGAACCAAATATTTTTGGAGGAAATGAAAATCTGGATACCATTAGTTTTCTAAAAGAATTCAATGAGGTAGTTTATTCTAATTATGAAGGAGTTCAGACAATTGCAGAAGAAAGTACTTCGTTCTCAATGGTTTCCCGACCTACATCAGTAGGTGGACTTGGATTTGGGATGAAGTGGATGATGGGATGGATGCACGATACCTTAAAATATTTCCAAAAAGCAACTGTGTATAGAAAATACCATCAAAATGATTTGACTTTTTCTATGACTTATGCTTTTACCGAAAACTTTATGTTGCCGTTGTCTCATGACGAAGTAGTATATGGTAAAAAATCTATTGCTGATCGTATGCCGGGTGATGAATGGCAGAAGTTTGCCAATTTACGTTTGCTTTACGGTTATATGTTCACGCATCCGGGAGGGAATTTACTTTTTATGGGAGGCGAATTTGGTCAAATGGCCGAATGGAATTTTCAAGAAAGCCTAGACTGGCATTTATTGCAATATCCGGTGCATAATGGTGTGAAAGAGTTGATTAAAGATTTAAATAAATTATACAAATCAGAACCTGCTTTATACCAAAAACAATTTAGTCATGAAGGTTTTGAATGGATTAATTATTCAGATCATCAAAATGCGGTGCTTTCCTATATTCGAAAAGGGAATGATCCAAAAGACGATTTGATTGTTGTGTGTAATTTTACTCAAATCGTTCGTAAGAATTACAGAATTGGAGTTCCTAGAAAAGGAAAACTTACTGAAATTTTTAATAGCGATTTAGAAAAATATCAAGGAAGTAACTTACAGAATATAACCGAATTAAAGATAGAATCTTTCCCTTATGGCGGAAGAGATTATTCAGTTGAATTGCTTTTACCACCGTTGAGTGTGACTGTTTTTAAAATTTCTTAAGCATCATTTTTTTTATTTAAAAAATCGAGCTTCATAAAATTTAATTTTTTTGACTAAGAAGTATTAATATTATTGTTAATACTTCTTTTTTTTGATAATTAGTCAACTATTACGATTTCGTTAATAAAAATGCTATTGTTTATTTATAAAAAATATTTTTTGTATGTTTGAGAAAGAGCATAATAATTAACCAAAATGAATTGAGATGATTACAAATACAGAATTAGAATATAAAGGAGATTTATATCCATCAAAAATAGTTTCTTTCATGCATGATGTTGATTCTGTATATTTTTATACCGATAATAATGTCATATTAAAACTTACTGTTTTAAGAGATAGTTTGCTTCGTTTCCGATTTACAACTAAAGGTTATTTTAGCAATGACTTTTCGTATGCAATTGATGAAAGTCATTCTCATGGGTATAATCGTTTAGTAGTTAATGAAGAAGAAAGTTATTATCAAATAACCACAAATAAGCTTATTTGTAAAATTCAAAAAGCCGATTTAAGAGCTTCTATATACGATTTGAAAGGAAATGTATTATTAGAAGATGAATTAGGTTTTCATTGGGAAGAATGTTACGAATTTGGAGGGAATATCGTCAAGATGAGTAAGGCTTCAAAAGACGGAGAATGTTTTTATGGTTTAGGGGACAAGGCCACTCAAATGAACCTTAAAGGGAAAAGGGTAGAAAACTTTGCTACTGATCAATATGCTTTTCAAAAAGAACAAGAGCCTTTATACAAGGTGGTTCCTTTTTATATTGGATTGCATAATAAGCAGGCTTATGGAATTTTCTTTGACAATACTTTTAGAACATTTTTTGATTTTTGTCACGAAAGAAGAAATGTAACCAGCTTCTGGTCAGATGGGGGGGAAATGAATTATTATTTCTTTTACGGTCCTAATATGCAGGATGTAGTTACTTCATATACTGATTTAACCGGAAAGCCCGAATTACCTCCTTTATGGGCTTTAGGATATCATCAATGTAAATGGAGTTATTATCCGGAGAGCAATGTGAAAGAGGTAGCGGCTAAATTTAGAGAATTACAAATTCCTTGTGATGCTATTTATTTAGATATTGATTATATGGAAGGTTTTAGGTGTTTTACCTGGAACAAGGAATATTTCCCTGATCCTAAACGAATGGTTTCTGAATTAGCCGAAGACGGTTTTAAAACCATTGTTATTATTGATCCTGGGATTAAAATAGACAAAGAATACTGGGTTTATAAAGAAGCTTTAGCAAAGGATTATTTTTGCAAAAGAGCCGATGGTCCTTACATGAAAGGAAAGGTGTGGCCTGGAGAATGTAATTTTCCGGATTATACAAATCCCGAAGTAAGAGAATGGTGGGCTGGATTATTTAAAGAATTAATTTCAGATATTGGGGTAAAAGGAGTGTGGAACGACATGAACGAACCTGCGGTAATGGAAGTTCCTAACAAAACTTTCCCGAATGACGTGCGTCATAATTACGATGGAAATCCATGTAGCCATAGAAAAGCCCATAATATTTATGGAACGCAAATGGCAAGAGCTACTTATAATGGGGTAAAACGTTTTGCTTATCCTAAAAGACCATTTATCATTACAAGATCGGCTTATTCAGGAGCACAACGTTACACATCTTCATGGACAGGAGATAATGTGGCAACCTGGGAACATCTTTGGATAGCTAATATTCAGGTTCAAAGAATGTCTATATCGGGAATGGGCTTTACGGGTTCAGATATTGGAGGTTTTGCAGAGCAACCTACAGGCGAATTGTATGCAAGATGGATTCAGCTTGGTGTTTTTCATCCTTTTTGTAGAACACACTCTTCAGGAGATCATGGTAATCAAGAGCCTTGGGCTTTTGATGAAGAGGTTATTGATATCACTCGAAAATTTGTTAACCTTCGTTATCAGTTATTACCGTATTTGTATACCATGTTTTGGCAATATATCGAAGAAGGTGTACCTATGTTAAAACCTTTGGTATATTATGATCAAGAAGATATTCAGACTCATTATCGAAATGATGAATTTGTGTTTGGTAATCAAATTTTAGTGTGTCCAATTTTAGAACCTAACGCTTTAGGACGAAGAATGTATATTCTTAAAGGACAATGGTATAATTACTGGACTAATTGTTTGGTTAAAGGAGGGAAAGAAATGTGGGTTGATACTAAATTTGATGAAATCCCTATTTTTGTTAAGGCGGGATCTATTATTCCAAAGTATCCTGTACAGCAATATGTAGGCGAATTAGAATTTGATGAATTAACTCTGGATGTGTATTACAAAGAGGGGAAAGAAAAATCGGTGGTGTATGAAGATGGGCAAGATGGTTATGATTATAAAAAAGGACGATTTAGTTTTGTGTCTTTTCAATTGACAGGAAAAGAGAAAGAGTTAAATATCCATGTACACAAAGAAGGGAAATACGATACCAATTATACGAAATACAAAATCAATTTTATTGGATTGCCATTTGAAATTAAAATTTTAGAAATTGACAATGAAGAAGTGGCTTTTGATGCCAAAAGTTTTAAAGAAAATCAATATTTAATTGTTCCTAAGGGGTTTAATGTTTTGCATATTATAGGAGAATAATTGTACTTTTGTTAGTAAAAAAATAACTATCATGAAAAAGAATTTATTATTTGTAGGTATTGCAGTTTTAGGACTTATTAGTTCTTGTGCGACAAATCCGCTCACAGGAAAAAAAACATTAAATTTTGTTTCTAATAGCGAATTGTTTCCTTCTTCTTTTCAGGAATACGGAACTTTTTTGAAAGCAAACAAAGTGATTTCAGGTACTGCTGATGCTAAAAAAGTAGAAACTGTTGGAATCAAAATTAAAGTTGCTGCCGAGCGTTATTTGGCTTCTTTAGGTCAGAACGATTATTTGAAAGACTATCAGTGGGAATACAAATTAGTTGACAATAAAGAAGTAAATGCCTGGTGTATGCCAGGGGGTAAAATTGTAGTTTATTCAGGAATTTTACCAATAACAAAAAACGACGCCGGTTTAGCTACGGTAATGGGACACGAAGTTTCACATGCACTTGCTAATCATGGAGCTCAACGTATGAGTGCTTCTCAATTGCAAACCCTTGGAGCTGCTGGTGTTGCAGCTGCAACAGGAAGTCAAAGTGCCGAAAAACAACAAATGTGGCAACAGTATTACGGAATTGGTTCTCAGGTAGGAGTGATGTTGCCATTTAGCAGAAGTCACGAAACGGAAGCTGATAAAATTGGATTAATATTAATGGCTATTGCAGGTTACAATCCAGACGAAGCGATTAATTTTTGGACAAGAATGTCTGCAAATTCAGGAGGTCAGGCTCCAGCTGAGATGTTAAGCACACACCCGTCTGATGCTACCAGAATTGCTAATTTAAAAGCGATGGTTCCGGAAGCTAAAGCAGTTGCAGCTAAATTTGGAGTAGTATTTAAATAAAAAAAAAGGAAAAACTTATTTATAGCCAATTCTAACGAATTGGCTTTTTTTTGTGCTGATTAAAAAGATATTTTTAATTGATTTAAGTAGAAACTGTTTAAAAAACTATAAATTCGTTCCCAAAAAAGAGAGATATGATTCCATTGCAAAAAGGAGATAAAAAATTATTGAATGCTTGGGCATTTTACGATTGGGCAAATTCAGTTTATCCATTGGTAATTACATCAGCTGTTTTTCCTATATTTTATGAAGCTTTATTTTCAAAAACAGGACATTATATTGATGTGCTTGGTTTCAGTGTGAAAAATTCGGCGCTTATTAGTTTTGTTACTGCTTTTGCATTTTTAATGGTTGCTTTTTTGTCTCCACTATTGTCTGGAATTGCAGATTATGTAGGTAATAAGAGGTTCTTTATGAAGTTTTTTTGCTATTTGGGAGCCTTATCCTGCATGGGACTATATTGGTTTGATTTAGATAACATTTATTTAAGCTTATTGTTTTATTTATTAGGATTAATTGGTTTTTGGGGCAGTTTAGTTTTTTATAATTCCTATTTACCTGATATTGCTTTTGAGGAACAACAAGATGCGATAAGCGCTAAAGGTTATTCATTAGGATATTTTGGCAGTGTAATTTTGTTAGTTGTCAATTTATCGATGGTTATGAAACCGGAATGGTTTAATATAACTGGTGTCGATGGTATGCCTTCGGCTATGAAAGCTATGCGTTATTCCTTTGTAATGGTGGGTGCCTGGTGGATTTTATTTAGTCAGTACACTTATTATTATTTGCCAAAAGGGAATAATAATTCTGGAGAAGTTACACGGACTGTTATTTTTAATGGATTTAGCGAACTCAAAAAAGTTTGGTTCTTGCTTGAGGAGAATGTCCGTTTGAAGAAATATTTGGGGAGTTTTTTTGTGTACAGTATGGCTGTACAAACCGTAATGCTTGTTGCTACTTATTTTGGAGCACAGGAAATTGCCTGGGAATCTAAAGATCAAAGTACACTAGGATTGATTATTTGTATTTTGTTGATTCAAATAGTGGCTATTTTTGGAGCTTATACTACTTCGAAAGCATCTGAAAAATATGGAAATATTCCTGTATTAATCGTTATCAATAGTATTTGGATGGTGTTATGTATTGCCGCTTATTTTATCATTTTACCGATTCATTTTTATGTTATGGCAGCCTTAGTTGGTTTGGTAATGGGAGGAATTCAGTCTTTGTCCCGTTCAACTTACTCCAAGTTTTTACCGGAAACTCAGGATACGGCTTCTTTTTTTAGTTTTTATGATGTTGCTGAAAAAATTGGAATTGTGATTGGGATGCTAGTTTATGGAATTATAGATCAAAGAACAGGAAGTCCCCGATACGCAATTGTATTTTTAGCTGTTTTCTTTTTCATTGGAATTGTTTTGTTAAGAAAAGTACCTAAAAAATAGTAGGAAAAATAAAATAAAAAATTATATTTGGAGATAAATAAAAGCTCCAGACTATGAGGATATTTAAATATAAGTCACAATTTTTAGTTTTATTTTTGCTAACACTTTTAACAGCTTGTGTCTATGAGCCAATAGACGGAACGGTTGAACCAGATCCTGGTTCAAATTCAGGAGTTTTTAAAGCCGACTTTGGCGGAAAGACATGGACAGCGAGTAAAACTCAAGCTATAGTTTCGGGACATCTTATCGAAATCTCAGCAACTAATTCTAAAGGGGAAGGTTTTGCTATTATGATTGAAGGGGCTGCTGTGGGAACTTATGCTGCTAATGAGAACTTTGTTATTTATTCGCCAGCAGGAACTGAGTATGGTTTTTGGAGTGTTAATGAGGATAATCCAACGGAGGATACAGGCTCGGTTACTATAACAAGTATTAATACAGAAACTAAAACTATATCAGGGACTTTTCATTTTAAAGGTTATTGGTCAAATACGAATGATCCTAAAGTGGCAATTCAGTTTACAAATGGAACTTTTACAATACCTTATATTACTCAAGAAGAAACGGGTGATGTTTTTACTGCAAAAGTAGGTGGAACTAACTTTGTTTCTACTGATATTTTTACTGCTACAATCGGTTCCGGAACTGATGAATTTATAACTATAGGAGCTGAAGATGTAAATATGAATAGTATTTCAATTGGAGTAAGAAGTAGTTTGACTACAGGGACTTATTCAATTACAGCTAATACTTTATCAGATAAAGTTCAAGGGAGTTATGAGGATGTGAACGGAGAATACAAAGCTGTTTCAGGAAGTGTTACGATAACTTCAATTACAGCTGATCGAATTAAAGGGACTTTTAAGTTTACTACCAATGGTACAACGCCGTTTAATATAACCGAAGGTACTTTTGATGTAGAATATTAAATTTAAATAAAATAGATAAATCTTAGCCCTCAGTAGAAGTTTCTTTTGAGGGCTTTGTTTTGTTGTTTTATGGCACAATGATTGACTTATAAATACTAATAAATGCAATTTGTTTTTGTTATTGTTTGATTTTCAATAATGTAAAACACATAAATACTAACTTTGTTATTAGATGGGTAAAATATTTAATGACAAAAAGACTTAAATTACACTATGTCAAAACATAAAATACTTACTATTGACAATCTGTCACAACAAGAATTCGATTCAGAAGCTGAATTAATACCTTTATTGACACCAGAAGACGAAGAGGAAATGATGAAGGAAGAATTACCGGAATCTTTGCCAATTCTACCATTGCGCAATATGGTTTTGTTTCCTGGGGTTGTTATTCCTATTACTGCAGGGAGAGATAAATCGATTAAACTGATTGATGACACTAATGCCGGTGGGAAAATAATAGGTGTTGTTGCCCAAAAAGATGAAGAAATTGAAGATCCTACTAAAGAAGATATCAATTCCGTAGGTACAGTTGCGCGTATTTTGCGTGTTCTTAAAATGCCTGACGGAACTACAACAGTAATTCTTCAGGGTAAAAAACGTTTTGAAATCGAATCGGTAACTTCTGAAGATCCATATATTTCAGCGGTAATCAAAGATTTTTCAGAAGAACGTCCGGATAAAGACGATTCTGAATTTTTGGCAATTCTTGATTCAATCAGAGAATTGGCTATTCAGATTATTAAAGTAAGCCCTAATATTCCAAGTGAAGCTACTTTTGCTATAAAAAACATTGAGAGTCAGTCTTTTTTAATCAATTTTGTTACTTCTAACATGAATTTATCAGTTAAAGAAAAACAGGATTTATTAGCTATCAATAGTTTAAAAGACAGAGCTTTAGAGACTCTTAAGTATATGAATGTTGAGTTGCAGAAACTCGAACTTAAAAATGACATTCAATCTAAAGTGCGTTTTGATTTAGACCAACAACAAAGAGAATATTTTCTTCATCAACAGATGAAAACCATACAGGAAGAATTAGGTGGTTCGACTCAGGAAGAAGAAATGGACGAAATGTTAGTAAAGTCTAAGTCGAAAAAATGGGATGAAAAAACGCAGGCTATTTTTGAAAAGGAATTGGCAAAAATGCGCCGAATGAATCCGCAAGCTCCTGATTTTGGTATCCAAAGAAATTACATGGAATTGCTATTGGATTTGCCATGGAATGAATTTTCGAAAGATAATTTTGATTTAAAAAATGCTCAAAAAATTCTTGACAGAGACCATTTTGGATTGGAAGAAGTAAAGAAAAGAATGATAGAGCATTTAGCTGTTTTGAAGTTGAGAAACGACATGAAATCGCCTATTATTTGCTTAACAGGGCCTCCGGGAGTTGGTAAAACATCTATTGGTCGTTCGGTTGCAGAGGCTTTAGGGAGAGAGTATGTTCGTATTTCTTTAGGAGGTTTGCGTGATGAAGCCGAAATTCGTGGACATAGAAAAACTTATATTGGGGCTATGCCTGGTAGAATTATTCAAAGTTTAAAAAAGGCAGGAACATCAAATCCTGTGTTTGTTTTGGATGAAATTGATAAATTATCTAACAGTAATCATGGGGATCCGTCTTCAGCTTTGTTAGAGGTTTTAGATCCGGAACAAAATAGCTCTTTCTATGATAATTTTGTCGAATTAGGATATGATTTGTCTAAGGTGATGTTTATTGCTACATCCAACAATATGAGTGCTATTCAGCCGGCTTTGAAAGATCGTATGGAGATCATCAAAATGTCAGGTTATACAATTGAGGAAAAAGTAGAAATTGCCAAACAACATTTGTTTCCTCGTCAATTGAAAGAACACGGATTGACTTCGAAAGATTTGACTATTGGAAAAAAACAATTAGAAAAAATTGTTGAAGGCTACACCCGTGAATCTGGAGTTCGTGGACTGGAAGCTAAAATTGCCCAGGTAATTAGAAATGCAGCAAAATCGGTTGCAATGGAGGAGGAGTACAATAAAAAAGTAACTGATGAAGATATTGTAAAAGTTTTAGGTGTCCCAAGATTAGAGCGCGATAAATACGAAAGTAATGATGTTGCTGGAGTGGTTACAGGACTGGCTTGGACCAGTGTTGGAGGAGATATTCTTTTTATTGAATCCTTGCTTTCACCAGGAAAAGGCGGTATGAGTATTACCGGGAATTTAGGTACTGTGATGAAAGAATCGGCTACGATTGCTTTGGAATATATAAAAGCAAATGTGGATCAATTAGGTTTGAATTCTGAATTGTTATCCAAATACAATATTCATTTGCATGTTCCGGAAGGAGCTACACCAAAAGACGGACCAAGTGCAGGAATTGCGATGTTAACTTCGTTAGTATCTCTTTTTACGCAAAAAAGAGTGAAGAAAAATATTGCCATGACGGGCGAAATTACACTTAGAGGAAAAGTATTGCCTGTAGGTGGAATTAAAGAAAAAATATTAGCCGCTAAAAGAGCAAATATTAAAGAAATTATCTTGTGTCATGAGAACAAAAGTGATGTTGATGAAATAAAACCGGAATATCTAACGGGAGTTACTTTTCATTATGTAAAAGAAATGAGTGAAGTTCTGGCTATTGCCATCACCGACCAAAAGGTGAAAAATGCTAAGAAATTATAAAAACACAGATTTCAATAAGTGTGCAAAACAATATTTACCGCAAATTCACAAATTATTTAATTTGAGAATTTGCGGTTTATTTTTTCTAAAAATCTTGTGTTATTTCGGAATTAAATCACAATACCAAAAACCATAATCATAAGCAGTAGTGTCGTTTGTATCGCAAGCGGTGTTGGAAGATTCTTGTTTTGGCTTTTCATATTTTCGATACACAATTTCGCCTATTTCAAAATCGATCGGTTTTTGAAAAATAGGCCCATCAAAACTAAAAGTATGGAATTCGCCATTTTCTCCGCACACATCAACATTTTCGGGTAAATCATCAATAAATTGCTGGTCAATTATTCTTCCCACAAAACTTTTGTCTAAAAAGCGTTCGTTGACACATACCACAATTGTTTTAAAACCTAAAGAAATGAATTCCTGAATCAAATCATGAGTTGGTATTTTCCAAATAGGAAAAACACCTTCAAATCCCATGGTTGCTAATTTATCTTCACGGTATTTACGTAAATCTTCCAGAAAAATATCTCCAAAAACTGAATGGGTAATTCCTTTGGTTTTTAGTTTTTCCAATGTTTGCTGCATCACATTTTCATATACTTCCATCGTAGGCATTTCATGAATTTGCATAATATCTAATGGAATTCCGATACTTTGGGCTTGTTGTTCCAGTAATTCGACTCTCACGCCATGCATGGAAATACGCTGATATTGCTGATTGACACTGGTTAACAAACAGTTGATTTCAAATTCAGAATCTTGCAGGATTTTGTATAAGGCTAAAGCAGAATCTTTTCCGCTGCTCCAGTTAAAAAGGGCTTTCTTCAACTTAATTTTATTAAAAGTTTAAGAGGTAAACATACAAAATACTTCCAATAGTTTACTAAAGCTTTGTAACTTTGGATTTCCAGCTTAATTTGCTTTAAATGAAATACCTTTTTCTTTTTATTTCTTCTTTTGTTTTTGCCCAACAAACAAAAAAAGTCGATTTCACTTCGGTTTCAGCTCATTTGAGTTTAAATGCTGTCGAAAAATCGATTACCGGTAACGTAAATTATTCTTTTGAAATTTTGAAGCCTACAGATACTTTAAAAATTGATGCGCAAAACATGAATTTTTCTAGGGTAATGCTGAATCAAAAGAATGTTCAGTTCATAAATTCAGGGAAACAGTTGCTTGTTGTTTATCCGTTTCAAAAAGGGAAAAACGAACTGGTTTTTGATTACACAGTGACACCAAAACAAAGCCTGTATTTTGTAGGTTCTGCAAATTCAGAAGATACGCAAATCTGGACACAGGGACAGGGAAAATATACCAGTAATTGGTTTCCTAGTTTTGAAGATGTGAATGAAAAAGTAATTTTCAATCTTGAGATTAAATTCGATTCTGCTTATCAGGTCATTTCTAATGGTGTTTTAAATTATAAAAACAGCAATGGTCAAGAAAGTGTTTGGCAATATCAAATGAAAAAACCGATGAGTTCTTATTTATTAATGCTCGCCATTGGCAATTTCGAAAAGCGAACCCAATTTTCCAAAAGCAAGATACCTCTCGATTTATATATAGAAAAAAAGGATAGACCCCGATTTGAACCTACTTATCGCTATTCGACACAAATATTTAATTTTTTAGAGAAAGAAATTGGCGTAAAATACCCTTGGCAAGTGTACAAGCAAGTTCCTGTACGTGATTTTTTGTATGCCGGAATGGAAAATACTTCGGCTACTTTGTTTGCGACACGCTATGTTGTAGATTCAATTGGGTTTGAAGACCGCAATTATACTAATGTAGAAGCGCATGAGTTGGCGCATCAATGGTTTGGTAATTTAATTACAGCAGCGAGTGGAAAACACCATTGGTTGCAGGAAGGTTTTGCTACTTATTTCGCTTTATTGGCTGAAAAATCGATTTACGGAGAAGATTATTTTTATTCTAAAATGTACGAATCCATTCAGCAAATAAAATATGCCTCCAGAACGGATACCATTCCTGTTTTGAACGAAAAAGCGAGTTCATTGAGTTATTATCAAAAAGGAGCTTGGGCGTTGTTTGCGTTGCATCAGGAAATAGGAGATAAGGCATTTAAAAAAATCATTAAGAACTATTTAAAAAAGTATGCTTTTCAGGCTGTAACAACGGAAGATTTCTTAGCAGAAGTAAAAAAAGTAAGTCGTTTTGATACGGATACTTTTTCTGAAGAATGGCTGGAATCAACGGCAATTAATACTCAAAAAGTCAATGCGTTATTGGTTAAAAATAAAATAACTAAGATATTATTAGAACTGGATAAAATGAAGTCGAAACCTTTAGCTGAAAAAGAAGGTTTTTTTAGGCTAATTCTAATGTCAGATGCTTTTCATACAGCGAAAGAAATGGTTGTTGACCAACTTAGAAATGAAACTTTTGAAGCTAAAAAACAGTTTTTACAATTGGCTTTGGAAACTAATGATCTTCAGGTTCGTCAGGCAGTGGCTTATTCATTGCCTAAAATCCCTGAAGAGTTTAGAACTGATTACGAAAGTCTTTTGGATGATGACTCTTATCAAACACAGGAAATTGCATTGCTGTATTTATGGAGAAACTTTCCAAAACAGCGATTGGATTATTTAGAAAAATCAAAAAAATGGATTGGTTTCAACGACTATAACCTTAGAACTTTATGGCTGTCATTGGCTTTAATGACTCCTGAATATTCAAATAAAAAACAGCAGCTGATTGATGAACTAATCAATTATTCATCTGAAAAATATGAAGCTACAACCAGGCAAAATGCTTTAGAAAAACTAATTGGATTTCAGCTGATTAATGATGTGGTTTTGACTAATTTAGTAAAAGCAACCACGCATCATATGTGGCAATTTTCTAAATTTGGACGCGATACGATTCGAACTTTATTGAAAAATCAAGAACATAAAGATTCCTTTATTCGAATTTTACCAAGTTTGGACGAAAAAGAGCAGTTTCAGTTGAATCGATTATTAAATGAAAAAATATGAGAGCATTGGTTATTTCGGGAGGAGGAAGCAAAGGAGCATTTGCAGGCGGTGTTGCCCAATTTTTATTGGAAAACAAGAAAATCAAATACAATTTGTTGATTGGAACTTCTACCGGAAGTTTACTCATTCCTCATTTAGCTCTGGGAAATATCGAAAAAATACATCGTATTTACACCAATGTGGATATGCGGAAAATTTTCAATATCAATCCGTTTATCGTTAAAAAAAAGAATGGAATAGATACAGTCAGTATTAATCATTTTAATGTGTTATTGCAGTTTTTTAGAGGAAAAAGAACCTTTGGCGAAAGCAAAAAATTACGTTCTTACATTAAGAGAAATTTGTCTATTGTTGAATTTAACCAATTAAAAGCCTTAGAAACAGAAGTTGTGGTTACCGTTACGAATCTTACCACGAATCAATCAGAATACAAATCCATTAAAGACTGTACTTATGATGAATTCTGCGATTGGATTTGGATTTCAAGTAATTATATTCCTTTTATGAGTTTAGTCACTAAAAAAGGATTTGATTATGCCGATGGAGGTTTTTCCAGTTTGGTGCCTATTCAGGAAGCAATTAATCGGGGAGCAACTGAAATTGATGTTGTTATTTTAGAAACCGAAAAATCAACTCCCAGAGCAGCCATTGGAAGAAACCCTTTTTCACTATTGATTGATTTGTTTCAAATTGAGTTAGACCAAATTGAAAAACACGATATTTTATTAGGAACCTTGTCGGCTTCTTATAATAATGTTAAGTTGAACCTTTATTACACGCCAATTGATTTAACTAACAATGCTTTGATTTTTAATAAAGTAAAGATGAAGCAATGGTGGCAAGAAGGATTTCAATATGCTTTGAAAAAAAGCGAATCTATGGAGGCTGTTAAATAATTTACCACAATTCGGCTACTTCATTTTTTATAAAAGCCAAGGCGGTGTTGCTTGGTGATGTTTTGTCAAACAATTCTTTGATGACAAAAGTTCTCAATTCATCAGCATTGGTAACTTTTTCGTTTTTAGCTGCTGTGCGAATCATTTGTACAATTGCATTTTTAGCAGTTAAAATAACTGTCCAACATTTATCAGAAACATAAATTTGCTGCGCTATATTGTGATCAAATTCCTGTTCAATTTGGGCAATTACATAATTTTCGTAATCGTTTTTGTCATTAGAAATAGGATTGATACGCACCATCAATTGTGATGGATTAATGCGTTCCATCAATAATGTCAACCTTTCATAAGCCTGTAATCGCAAAGGCAAAGCAATTTTTTGATTGTCTTTTTGCAATAACCAACTTCGGGTGTTTTGTTGGTCTTTAAAATGTGATTGGAATAAAAAATAAGCAACTCCGCCTGTTATTAATGATGGGATTGTATAAGCCAGTATTTCTATGATATTTGTTGAATCCATTTTTTAAAATTTGAAAGCAAAAATAGAATTTTTGTTGGGAATTCCATTTTATTTATAAAGCAATAAACAAAATGGAATGGTATTTTTGCAAAAAATAAAACACCAATGGAATCATATATTCTTATCCTGTTATGTTTGGCGGCTTTTGCAGCTGGTTTTATAGATGCCATTGTGGGAGGCGGTGGACTGATTCAAACTCCGGTGGGTTTAATTTTATTGCCTAATTTACCGGTTGCAACAATTATCGGAACCCTGAAAATTCCAGCTTTTAGTGGTACTTCTTTTGCAGCTTTTCAATATCTGAAAAGAGTGAAGATGAACTGGAAATTATTATTCATCATGATGGGAGTAGCTTTGCCTTCTGCCTTTTTAGGTTCGACGGTATTGACTTACATGAGTAATGATTTCATGAAACCTTTATTGCTGTTCATCCTTTCGTTATTGGCTATTTACACCTATGTCAAGAAAAATTTCGGCCAGCATGTCGAAAACAATAACTCCGAAAAACAACAGATAGGCTATGCTATTTTAATCAGTTTTGTGGTTGGTTTTTATGATGGATTCATAGGGCCGGGTACAGGAAGTTTTTTTGTGGTGGCTTTTATCGCTTTGCTGGGATTTGATTTTCTTCATGCTTCCGCAAATGCTAAAATGGTGAATCTGTCGACTAATTTTGGTTCTATTTGTCTTTTTATATTAAAAGGAAAAATCATCTGGGCTCTTGCTATTCCTATGGCAATCAGCAATGCGTTGGGGGGCTGGGTTGGTGCCAAACTGGCTATTCATAAAGGAAACGGATTTATTCGTGTATTCTTTTTGGTCGTGGTCATCGGAACCTTGATTCGGTTTGCCTATGATGTGTTTTATAAATAGGAAAGCACTCTTTTTTTAATTCTTAAATTCTTATTTTTGCTTCATATAGAATAGCTCCATGCAAAATTACATCAATCAACTCAACGAAGCACAACGCGCACCAGTACTACAAAAAGAAGGCCCAATGATTATTATTGCCGGTGCCGGTTCTGGAAAAACCCGTGTGTTAACCATCAGAATTGCCTATTTGATGCATCAGGGAATTGATGCTTTTAATATTTTGTCGCTTACGTTTACCAATAAAGCGGCACGTGAGATGAAAAATCGTATCGCTGATATTGTAGGTGCCAGCGAAGCCAAAAATCTTTGGATGGGAACTTTTCACTCTATTTTTGCTAAAATTTTACGTTCGGAAGCGGACAAATTAGGATATCCTTCCAATTTTACTATTTACGATTCCCAGGATTCGCTTCGCGCCATTTCGGGAATCATCAAAGAAATGCAATTGGATAGGGATATCTATAAACCTAAGCAGGTTTTAAGCCGAATTTCGACGTTTAAAAATAGTTTGATTACCGTAAAAGCTTATTTTAACGATCCTGAATTGCAAGAAGCCGATGCGATGTCTAAGAAGCCCAGAATGGGAGAAATTTATCAGGCTTATGTAGACCGTTGTTTCAAGTCCGGAGCTATGGATTTTGATGATTTGTTGTTGAAAACTAATGAATTATTGACTCGTTTTCCAGAGGTTTTGGCCAAATATCAAAACCGTTTCCGTTATATTTTGGTTGATGAGTACCAGGATACTAATCATTCGCAGTATTTGATTGTTCGCGCCTTATCGGATAAATTCCAGAATATTTGTGTGGTAGGAGATGATGCGCAGAGTATTTATGCTTTTCGAGGAGCGAACATCAATAATATTTTAAACTTCCAAAAAGATTACCAGGGAGTAAACACTTACCGATTAGAGCAAAATTATCGTTCGACACGAAATATTGTTGAAGCGGCTAATACGGTTATGGATCACAATAAAACCAAATTGGATAAGGTAGTTTGGACCGCCAATGATTTTGGTCCAAAGATAAAAGTACACCGTAGCTTAACCGATGCTGAAGAGGGACGATTTGTTGCCAGTACCATTTTCGAACAAAAAATGCAGCACCAAATGACTAATGGTCAATTTGCTATTTTGTATCGAACCAATGCACAATCCCGTGCTATGGAGGATGCGTTGCGTAAAAGAGATATTCCGTATCGAATTTATGGAGGCTTGTCTTTTTACCAAAGAAAAGAGATAAAAGACGTTTTGTGTTATCTGCGATTAGTTCTTAATCCAAAAGATGAGGAAGCTTTAATGCGTGTTATCAATTATCCGGCGCGTGGAATAGGGGATACTACTGTTGAAAAACTGACTGTGGCGGCTAATCATTATAAAAGATCAATATTTGAAGTGATGCAGAATATTGATCGTATCGATTTGAAACTGAATTCGGGAACTAAACAGAAATTACAGGATTTTGTAACGATGATTCAGAGTTTTCAGGTAATCAACGAAAATCAGGATGCTTTTTATATTACCGACCATGTTTCTAAAAAAACAGGATTGGTTCAGGAATTAAAAAAAGATGCCACGCCAGAAGGAATGGCAAAAATCCAGAATATCGAAGAACTATTAAACGGTATTAAAGATTTTACTGAAGGACAAAGAGAAATTGACGGTGCTAGAGGTTCATTGGCTGAATTTATGGAAGATGTGGCTTTGGCTACTGATTTGGATAAAGATACCAGCGATGAAGATCGTGTCGCTTTGATGACGATTCACCTGGCAAAAGGATTGGAATTTCCTCATGTTTTTGTAGTGGGAATGGAAGAAGATTTGTTTCCGTCGGCTATGAGTATGAGTACCCGTTCTGAATTAGAAGAAGAACGCCGTTTATTTTATGTGGCTTTAACAAGAGCGGAACATCAGGCGTATTTGACATATGCACAATCGCGTTACCGTTGGGGAAAACTGACAGATAGTGAACCTTCGCGTTTTATTGAAGAAATCGATGCACAATTTTTAGAATATCTAACGTCAGCCGAAACCAATTATCGTTTTAAACCAATGATTGATAAGGATGTTTTTGGTGATGTGGACAAGTCTAAATTGCGATTGGCTAAACCTACTAATGCGACACCACCAAAATACATTACTGATAATCAACCCAAACCAGAAGCACAAATTAGAAAACTAAAACCGGTTTCGTCTAATGCGCCTTCAGGAGCGGCGAACTTATTCGATAATAAATTGGCTGCCGGAAATATTGTGATGCACGAGCGTTTTGGTCGTGGACAAGTATTGAACTTAGAAGGTGTTGGTGCCGATAAAAAAGCAGAAATCAAATTTGAAGTGGGAGGGATTAAAAAGCTTTTGCTAAGATTTGCTAAGTTGGATGTGATTGGGTAGAATAGAGACAGCAGAAAGAAAGCAGAAATTAGAAGGTACCTGAATTATTCAATAGATTTTCTTAACTTTAATAATGGTTCTAAGAAATAAAAACAACAAATGGCAGAATTTATAAAAATATACGAAGACAAACCCTCTGAAGCAGCTATTGCCAAAGTAGTTAAGATCTTAAGAGATGGCGGTTTGGTGATTTACCCAACGGACACTGTTTACGGTTTAGGTTGTGATATTACCAATTCGAGAGCTTTGGAACGAATTGCAAAAATTAAAGGAGTAAAGCTTGATAAAGCTAAATTCTCATTCATTTGTCATGATTTGAGTAATCTGTCGGATTATGTGAAGCAAATTGACACGGCTACTTTTAAAATTTTAAAAAGAGCTTTGCCAGGACCTTATACTTTTATTTTGCCAGGGAATAATAATTTGCCAAAAGAATTCAAAAAGAAAACAACAGTAGGTATTCGTGTGCCTGAAAACAATATTACTTTGGAAATTGTAAGAGTACTTGGAAATCCCATTGTTACAACCTCTATTCGTGATGAGGATGATGTAGTGGAATATACTACCGATCCGGAATTAATTTTCGAAAAATGGCAAAATTTAGTTGATGCTGTTATCGATGGTGGCTATGGAGACAATGTAGCTTCTACTATTATTGACTTATCAGGACATGAACCTGAAGTTATCAGAGAAGGAAAAGGGGATTTGGATATACTATAGTTCAGTTTTTAGAAAGCAGAAAGCAGCAATCAGTTTAAAACATAAAAAAAACGTCCCGATTTCTCAGGACGTTTTTTTTGTAAAGTGTAAACTAATCCCGATAACTATCGGGACTGTTTACTGCCTACTATTTTTGTTGTTTTTTCATTTCTTTTTCAACCATATCATAGAATTGGTCAATTTTAGGTAAAACAACAATACGGGTTCTTCTGTTTCTAGCTCTGTTTTCAGCAGAACTGTTGTCAACTAAAGGAACATAAGAACTTCTACCTGCAGCGATTAATTGCTCTGGTTTAACTCCTAATTCGTTAGTTAACACACGAACAATTGAAGTGGAACGTTTCACACTTAAATCCCAGTTGTCTAACAAGATATTGTTTCCAATGTAAGGTACATTATCAGTATGTCCTTCTACCATACATTCAAAATCAGGTTTGTCATTTACCACTTTAGCTACCTTAGCTAAAACTGCTTTTGCTCTATCAGTTACATTATAGCTTCCAGATTTGAATAATAATTTGTCAGCGATAGAAATAAATACCACTCCTTTTTCAACATTGATTTCGATATCCGGGTCGTTTAAACCAACAGCACTTTTTAAACTGGTAACAACAGCAAGTGTAACACTGTCTTTCTTAGTTAAAGCGTCTTGCATTCTGCTGATTTTCAAATCTTTTTCTTTGATAGATTCTAAAGCTTTTTCAATGTTTTCAGCACCTTTTGTAGTCAAAATTGTCATTTCCTTAGAAGTATTGATCAATGTTTGATTGTGCTCTTTTAAACCTTCAACTCTGGCTGATAATCCTGCTTTTTCTTCAAGACAAGCATTTAATTTAACAGTAGCAGTATTTAATAAATCTTGAGTCTCTTTGTTTTTGGCTTCTAAAGCAGTGTATTTCTTTTTAGATACACATGAAGTTAAAAGAGCGAGTACCGAAAGGGCAATTACAACTTTTTTCATAAATTTTATTAGTTTTTAAGTTTTGAGTTTTGACAAATTTAGTTTTTAATGTTTAGAATGTAAATATAAATTAATGTTAAAATTATTTTACAAAGACCTTGCCATTCTTCACATAGTAATCAATAACGATGCTTTTGAGTGTATAGTATTGTTTTGATTGAAAATTGTCTCTCTTTTTATAAGTTTTTGAAAATAAGGAGTAAAAAGCAAAATGAGCTTTTATAATTGCCCAACAATGGCTGAATTTTCCTTGAAAAACAAAATGAATTCCGGCCACTCCATCTAACAACATTCGAGTAAGTAAAACCCAATACAAACTTTCTTTGGGTAAATTTTTAACCAACATTAATAATGAATTTCGGAAATTCAGAAAAGTTTTTTTCGGATTTCCCTGTTTCAAAGTGGCACCACCCACATGATATACTACCGAATCAGGGTTGTATTTGATCTGGTGTCCTTTGTTTTTGGCACGCCAGCATACATCAATTTCTTCCTGATGTGCAAAAAAATCAGCATCGAAGCCTTTTAATTCATGGTAAACTTTGCTTCGAATAAAAAAACAGGCTCCTGAAGCCCAAGTTATTTCACGGGCATCATTATATTGTCCGTTATCTTTTTCGATAGTTTCAAAAATACGTCCGCGACAATAAGGATAGCCATATTTGTCAATGAAACCACCGGCAGCACCGGCATATTCAAAGTATTCCTTGTTTTTTAAATCCAATAATTTAGGCTGGATAATAGCTGTTTTGGGTTCGTTTTCAAAAGTTTCTAAAATAGGGTTCAGCCAATTTTCGGTTACTTCAATATCTGAATTTACCAATGCATAAATTTCGGCATCAATGTGTTGTAAAGCTTCGTTATAACCTTTGGCAAAACCATAATTACCAGTATTTTTTACAATTTTTATAGTTGGAAAATGTTTTTCAACAAAGGAAACAGAATCATCGGTTGAAGCGTTATCGGCAACATAAATACTGGCTTCAGGCGAATATTGAACCACAGAAGGTAAAAATTGTTCTAATAACTGGATTCCATTCCAATTGAGGATAACAACGGCTATTTTTTTCAAAGTATCTTTTTTGTTTTCTTAGTTATAATCTGGAAGTTCAGCTTGAAATTGGTATTTTTCATTCTCATAATCCATTTGGCAAAAATAATGATTCAATCCATTGCTTACCATCAAAAAACTGGATTTCATTGTCATATTGTAGCGGGCAATTTGGTCAAAAGTCCCCTGGGTGATTTTTACTTCGGGTGCTTTGCATTCGACTAAAATATGGATGGAGCCATCAGGGTTAAAAACAACCACATCATATCTTTTTCTTAATCCGTTGACCAATAATACTTTTTCGACATTGATTAAGGATTTTGGATATTTCTTTTCTTCCAATAAAAACCGAACCACATGCTGACGAACCCATTCTTCGGGAGTAAGAATGATGAATTTTTTCCTGATTTCATCAAAAATTGCCGTTTTATTTTCGCTATTTTTGAAACGAAAAGTATAAGCTTGAAAATTGAGTTTTTGCATGAGGCAAAAGTATTAAATAAGTTTAAAGATTGAAGTTTTCAAATCTGAAATCTGAAATCTAAAATCTGCAATCTAAAAAATGGACGAAGTCATAAAAATTGTAAACGATATAAAATCCGGAAACATCAAACCTATTTATTTTTTGATGGGAGAGGAACCTTATTATATAGATAAGTTATCGGATTATATTGAAGAAAATGTTTTATCTGAAGACGAAAAAGGATTTAATCAGACGGTGATGTATGGCAGGGATGTTTCGGTTGAAGATATTGTTTCGACAGCTAAGCGTTACCCAATGATGGCCGAACGTCAGGTGGTGATTGTAAAAGAAGCTCAGGATTTGACTAAAACCATCGATAAATTAGAAGCCTATGTCGAAAACCCAATGCTTTCTACCGTTTTAGTTTTTTGTTACAAATACAAAACCTTGGACAAACGTAAAAAAGTAACTAAGGCTATAGCTAAAAACGGAGTCGTTTATGAGAGTAAAAAACTCTATGAAAATCAGGTAGGCGATTGGATAAAACGAGTTTTGTCAGGAAAAAAATATGCAATCGAACCCAAGGCTTCAGCTATGTTAGTCGAGTTTTTAGGAACTGATTTGAGTAAGATAAATAATGAACTCGAAAAATTACAGATTATTTTACCCAAAGGGAGCACTATTTCTCCAAAAGATATTGAAGAAAACATTGGATTCAGCAAAGATTTTAATGTATTTGAATTACGAAAAGCCATTGGAGAACGCAATCAATTAAAAGCATACACGATTGCCGAAAATTTTGCCAGTAATCCTAAAGAAAACCCGATGGTTGTTACCACAAGTCTGGTTTTTGGATTCTTTGTGCAATTATTAAAATACCACGGATTAAAAGACAAAAATCCTAAGAATGTAGCGACTGTTTTAGGGGTAAATCCCTTTTTCTTAAAGGAGTATGATCTGGCTTTGAAAAATTATCCGATGCGAAAAGTAAGTCAAATTGTAGCTGCATTAAGAGAAATTGATGTTAAAAGCAAAGGAGTAGGAGCTAACGTCTTGTCTAATGCCGATTTATTAAAAGAAATGCTGTATCATATTTTTAATTAGCATTATAAATTAACGATATTTGCATTTTAAAAACTACCACAATAATGGGAATGAATAAGAATACCATCTTAGGATGGGCTACTTTTATAATGATTGTAATGGGATTAATCTTAATTGCTTTAGGTATCTTCAAATACCGGGATGTTTCAGGTATTGGATTTGCTGCCGTGGGAATAGGATTTTTTGCCATTGCATGGGTCTTTAGTTCATTAAAAGGAAGAGTTTAAAAAATATCAATTGCAAAATTCAATTGCAATTTCAATAAAATAATAAGTAATAAAATTAAATAATAAAAAATGTCAGACGATAAGAAAGTAATATTCTCAATGCAAAAATTGAGTAAAACCTATCAGGGAGCAGATAAGCCAGTGTTGAAAAACATCTATTTGAGTTTCTTTTACGGGGCTAAGATTGGTATTCTGGGTTTAAATGGTTCAGGTAAATCTTCTCTTTTAAAAATTATTGCCGGAGTTGATAAAAACTATCAGGGAGATGTTGTTTTTCAACCAGGTTACACTGTTGGATATTTGGAACAGGAACCTATTTTGGATGATTCTAAAACTGTTTTAGAAATTGTTCAGGAAGGTGTTGCCGAAACGATGGCTGTATTAGATGAATACAACAAAATCAATGATTTATTTGGTCTTGAAGAAAACTATTCCGATCCGGATAAAATGGATAAGTTAATGGAGCGTCAAGCTGCTTTACAGGATAAAATTGATGCTTTAGGTGCTTGGGAAATCGATACAAAATTAGAAATCGCAATGGATGCTTTGCGTACTCCGGATGGAGATACGCCTATTAAGAATCTTTCAGGAGGAGAGCGTCGTCGTGTAGCTTTATGTCGTTTGTTGTTGCAACAGCCTGATGTATTGTTATTAGATGAACCTACGAATCACTTGGATGCTGAGTCTGTACTTTGGTTAGAGCAGCATTTAGCACAATATTCAGGAACTGTAATTGCTGTAACGCACGACCGTTATTTCCTGGATAATGTTGCAGGCTGGATTTTGGAATTGGATAGAGGAGAAGGTATTCCTTGGAAAGGGAATTATTCTTCTTGGTTAGACCAAAAATCAAACCGTTTGGCACAAGAAGAAAAAGTAGCTTCGAAAAGAAGAAAAACCTTGGAGCGTGAGTTGGACTGGGTTCGTCAAGGAGCTAAAGGTCGTCAAACCAAACAAAAAGCGCGTTTGCAGAACTACGATAAGTTGTTAAATGAAGACCAAAAACAATTGGATGAGAAGTTAGAAATCTATATTCCAAATGGTCCACGTTTAGGAACTAATGTTATTGAAGCTAAAAATGTTGCCAAAGCCTTTGGAGATAAATTATTGTATGATAATTTGAACTTCACTTTGCCACAAGCTGGAATTGTTGGAATTATAGGGCCAAACGGTGCCGGTAAATCGACTATTTTCAAAATGATTATGGGCGAACAACAAACGGATAGCGGAGAATTTTCTGTTGGTGATACCGTAAAAATTGCTTACGTAGATCAGGCGCATTCTAATATTGATCCAAATAAATCCATTTGGGAAAACTTTGCTGATGGACAGGAGTTGATTATGATGGGAGGAAAACAAGTGAATTCAAGAGCTTATTTATCCCGTTTTAACTTTGGTGGTGGTGAACAAAACAAGAAAGTATCAATGCTTTCTGGTGGTGAGCGTAACCGTTTGCACTTGGCAATGACTTTGAAAGAAGAAGGAAACGTATTGTTGCTGGATGAGCCAACGAATGATTTGGATGTAAATACACTTCGTGCACTTGAAGAAGGTTTAGAAAATTTCGCCGGATGTGCCGTAGTTATTTCGCACGACAGATGGTTCTTAGACCGTATTTGTACCCACATTTTAGCTTTCGAAGGAAACTCTGATGTTTATTTCTTCGAAGGAAGTTTTACCGAATATGAAGAAAATAAAAAGAAACGTCTTGGTGGTGATTTAACTCCAAAACGTTTGAAATACAGAAAATTAATTAGAGGTTAATTTTTTATTAAAAAAGCTAAAACCGCAAATTTTAATAGAATTTGCGGTTTTTTTTATGATTTTTTCAGAGTTAATCTTACGATCTTTTGTTATTCAAATTTTTTGTAAGTAATAGTGCGAATGGATGTTATGGTATCATTTTTTAGGTCACATATTTTCACAATGTTATTATTTTTATCATATTCATATTTGGTTTTATACACATCTAATGATTTAAAACCACTTTCTGTTTGATTATTATTTTTATCATAAGAATAAAAATGAGTTGTACTCTTTTTACCATTAAATATTAGATAATTACCAATTAAATTTCCAATCTTATTATATTGGTATATTTCTTCTTCAAATAATTTTTCATTTGAAGAATAAGTCTTTGTCTTTATTAATTTGTTTTTCTTTGAATAAAAATATTCTTGTGTAAGCGAAAAATCTGTTTTATCTGACCGTTTGGTATATAGTGCTTTTTTAAAATTATTATTGTCATATTCGATTCTTCTATAAACTATATTCTTATTTAGATCAATTTGTTTGGTTTCAATGTTATTTCCCTTTTCATCATATTTGTAATTCGTAGTATAGTTAAAATCAAATGCTTTCCCTCTCTTTAACCAAATATTTGATTCTATTAATTGATCACTTTCATATCGATTACTTAAATAATTTATAGTGTCTTGTTCTGAAGAAAAGACCACACTAGTGAGTAAAAGTCCATTTCTACTGTATGTTTTATGAGATTTTAATATACTGTCTTTACTACTATTTACTTGATGAGTATATTCGAAACTTTCACTAATATTATTTTTACTTCTAATATTTATTTCCTTTTCTAAATATTCCGGATCACTCTTTTTGGTATTGTATGTTTTATATATTTGAGCAAACAGATTACTGTTAAGTGATAAAAGTAATACCAATAGAAATTTTGTTATTTTCATTTGTGTTTTGTTAGACTTTTTTGATAAATGTAATAAATTACTACTTAGTAAGAAAATATCTATTTCAATTGTTTTTTGAGATACTAAAAAAGGGATGATTTACAAGAAATCATCCCTTTTTTTATGTGTCCTTATTTAGTTATGAATGACTAAATTGTAGATTACTCAGGTTTTTATAAATTCCATTTTCTAAGGCAATTAATTCAGAGTGTGTGCCTTGTTCGCTAATAACACCATTATCAATTACTAAAATTTGGTCGGCTGAGCGAATCGTAGATAAACGGTGGGCAATAATAATGCTTGTTCTTCCTTCCATCAAAATTTCTAAAGCTTCCTGAACTAATTTTTCGCTTTCACTGTCTAACGAAGAAGTAGCTTCGTCTAATATTAAAATACTTGGATTTTTAAGTAAAGCACGGGCAATGGCAATACGCTGCCTTTGGCCACCTGACAATTTGATTCCTCTTTCGCCAACAACAGTTTCCATTTTTTCAGGAAAACTTTCGATAAAATTGTAAGCATTGGCTTGTTTGGCTGCCAGTAGAATTTCTTCGTCCGTGGCATTTGGTTTTCCGTAAGCGATGTTTTCTTTTATGGTTCCACCAAATAAAATCACATCCTGAGGCACAATACTCATGTTCCCACGAAGATTTTCCAAATCAAAATCATAGATATTTTTATCATCAATTAAAATTTCACCGCTATCAATATCATAAAAACGCAATAATAAAGAAGCAATGGTTGATTTTCCAACACCACTAGGGCCTACAATGGCAATTTTTTGACCAAAATTAGCCGTGAAATTGACATCTTTCAACACCTTAATTTCTTTTCTGGATGGATAACTAAAAGCAACATTTTTGAAAGTCACATTTCCTTTTATTTTTTCAATCGAAGCTGTATGTGGAGTAGCATTGATTTTTTCAGGAGTTTCTTCTAATAATTCGAAAACACGTTCTGTCGCTCCAATTGCTTTTTGAACCTGAGCATACAATTCGGCAATTCCTCCCGAAGAAGCTCCAACATAACTGGAATATAAAATGAAAGTAAACAATTCGCCCACAGTGATTTCACCACCAATACTTAATTGAACACCGTACCAAACCACAGCCACGATAGTTCCAAACAAACAAATGATGATGAAAGAAGCAAAATAACCTCTTAATTGCCCACCTTTGATAGCAATTTTGACTACTTCTTTAATTTTTCCTTGATAGCGGGCAATTTCGTACCATTCGTTAGCGAAAGCTTTTACAATACTAATTCCCTGCATGGTCTCTTCAACAACCACCTGACTTTCGGCAACCTGATCTTGCACTTTTTTGGAATATTTTCGAATAAATCGACCAAAAAGTACTGCAGCAACTCCCACCAAAGGCACCACAGAAACCATCATAATTGTCAACTTGATATTGATACTGGCAAGCATAATAAAACTACCAATAATCAATATAAACTGACGAAGAAATTCAGCAATTGTTGAGGTTAAAGTATCCTGAATTTGGGTGATATCATTACTGATTCTACTGTTCAATTCTCCAACTCTTTTTTGTGAAAAGAATGTCATAGGGAGTTTTACTAAATTAGTGTATAATGCCAATCGAACGTTGGCCAGGGTATTTTCGGTAAAATTGACAAACAAAGACAATCTGAAAAAAGAAAACACCGATTGTAATATTAAAACCAATCCTAATCCTAAGGCAATTTGGTTTGCTAAACCGGAATCTTTTTTATTAACGCAGTCTACAAGCATTCCCATGAATTTTGGGAAAGCCAATGCAGTGACACTGGTAAGCAGTAAAAAAATCAAACCTATGTAAAATTTCCAACTGTTGTTGCCTGCATATTTAAAGATAATTTTTGCCTTATTAAGCGAGCTTGCCGTTATTTTTGATTTTGGTAAATCATTCTCTTTGTATCTAGCCATTCTTAATTTTATTTTAGAATGCAAATGTACTACTATAAGGCAGTGTTAGCAAAAAAATATGCCAAGCCTTAGTTTGTTTAAAAGACTGGATTTGAGACTTAAAGAAAATAAGCCTGATTTTTTATTGATTTATTTTCAAATTTTGCTTGCAAATATAAAATCTAGCTGTATATTTGCACTCGCAATCAACAATGATAGCAAAACAAAATAGGGCGATTAGCTCAGCTGGTTCAGAGCACCTCGTTTACACCGAGGGGGTCGGGGGTTCGAACCCCTCATCGCCCACAAGTTTAATAACAAATGGTTTCAAAAGCCGATAAATCTTATGATTTATCGGCTTTTTTCTTTGTGGCATATACCAAATTATTCATTCAATCTTAATCGGAAAGGGATAAAATCGAGACCCTGAAAAAAACACAATTCAGGGTCTCGCTAAATCTTCTCAATCCTTGCAAACAGTCGTACTAACAACCAGTTCAATGCTTGTTCAGAATATGTACATCTTGTTTGTTATCCTTTAGAAAATTAAATTGAATACTAATTAAAAGGTCACCACCATGAAAGCTAAAATCACTTTACACATTTATGCGAAAACCACAAAAGCTAATGCAGCCGGACAATTACCAATTTATATTCGATTAACCGTTGATGGACAACGCTTCGAATTTAGTTCCAAGAAATTTATTGAAAAATCCAAATGGTCTCCAGAACTATCCAAAATGAAAGGTAACTCGGAAGAAGCCAGAACAATAAATAATTATCTTGATTTAATGAAATCTAAGGTTTTTGACATTCAAATGGAGCTAATTCATAAAAACGAAGAATTATCCCTGGAGAATTTCAAGTCAAGAATATTAGGAACTCACCAACGTGAGCGAATGATAATTCCAATTTATCAAAATCACAATGACAAAATTGAGGAACTTATAGGAAATGGATATGCTTATGGAACTTTAGAACGCTTCAAAATATCTTTGAAACATCTGCAAGAATTCATTTTGTGGAAATATAATATTACTGATATAAGTATCAATAAGATTGATTTTGCCTTTGTAACCGAATTTGAATTCTATTTGCGAAGCGTTAAAAAATGCAACAACAATACAGCTGTAAAATATGTTAGAAATTTCAGGAAAATAATAAAGATTTGTTTGGATAACGATTGGTTAGATAAAAATCCTTGTAGCCGATATGAAGGAAAAATGAAAGAAGTGGAACGAGATTTTCTTACTGAACAAGAACTAAGTAGAATTTACAACAAACGGTTTTCATCAGAGCGATTAACACTAGTTAAGGATATTTTTATATTCTCGTGTTACACCGGTTTAGCTTATGTAGATGTAAAAGGATTAAAGAAAGATCATATCGGAATTGGAATTGATGGCCAGAAATGGATATTCAAAAACCGCCAGAAAACAGATACCAAGTCCAAAATACCTATACTACCAATCGCAGAAGAATTGATTCAAAAGTATTCCAATCATCCAAAATGTTTAAATGAAGATAGTATTTTCCCAATTTTGACTAACCAAAAGATGAATGCTTACCTAAAAGAAGTTGGAGATCTATGTGATATTTCAAAAGAAATAACTTTTCATATGGCTCGACATACATTCGCAACATCAGTAACACTTACAAATGGTGTTCCCATTGAAACTGTAAGCAAAATGCTAGGACATAAAAATATACAGACTACACAGCATTATGCCAAAATATTAGATAAAAAAGTAAGTGAGGATATGAAAATTCTTCGAGATAAATTTAATCCTAGAAAAATTGTAGATGGAACTAACTTATAAGAATTTACAATTTAACATCAGATTTCAAGACGACACTATTCTAAAATTAAATGATAATTAGCATTAACTAAAAAACCTCGTTTAAAATAACTTAAACGAGGTCTTTATTTTATTTAAAATTTATATTGAAATCATTTAAGTTTTCAATATTGTAAACTGTTATAACCAAAATTTTAACCCCACCATTCAATATAAATCCGTCTATTGGTGTGTAAACTTCTCTAAATTGAGTTTTTTGAACTGTACCTTACATATTCTCTCATTTTGATTGTAAGTTTACAAAGCAAAAAATTAGGATTACAATAACCCTGATTTTTTGTTTCATTTTATTTATAACCGTCTGTTAGCGTTTTCATAAAAGCTACAATATCTTTTTCTTCTTGAAGCGTCAATCCTAGATTTCCCAACTCGTCATGATTCACTGTTTCTGGAATTTCTGCTGTGGGGAAAGTTTCAACATCCCTACGATTATAAAAATGTACTACCTCTTCCAATGTGTTGTAAAATCCATTGTGAAAATAAGGAGCTGAAATTGCCACGTTTCTCAAAGAAGGAACTTTAAATTTCCCATTATGGCTGGCATCATTTACAATCGCTCCAAGACCATAGTCTACTGCATTTGCACCTAATGGATTATTTGAGGCTGGAATAGTATAAAACGGATTGTTTGGGTTCTTGGGAACTCCAATGTTATCATAGGTAAAATCGGTAAACAATACTTTTCCGCTATCTTCATCAGGATCGGAAATATGACAAGCTGCACAATTTCCTTTATCTGCTGTATTAAATAGTTGCAATCCTCTAAGTTCCTGCTGAGTGAGTGTTGCCTGATCTTTGAGATAATAATCGTATTTGGAAGAAAAAGGATTCACTTCCTTTGATTTTTCAAAAGTAGCAATAGCATCTGCAATATTGTCGAAAATCGTTTGTACATTCTCACTATTTCCATATACCTTTTGGTAGAGTGCATAGTAAGGTGCCTGTCTTAGTTTTGTAACCAGCATCTCAACACTTATAAGGTTCATTTCCAACGGATTCATAAACGGCTTTTTAGCTTGTTCTTCAAGTGTGTTTACTCGACCGTCCAAAAAGAAACCTCCAATATATGTTCCATCCACTGCGTCATAATGCAAGGTTGGTGCAAACATAGTGTAGGCTACATTGGGAGCATTTCGGTTGCCAAAAAGACCATCTAGCGCTCCTTCTGAAACAATGTTGTGGTTTAGATCAGAAAAACCCGTCTGCGGATTATGGCAGGTAGCACAGGATTGTCCTCCAGGATTAGATAAGTTCTTGTCAAAAAAAAGTTCTTTTCCTAAGGCAACTTTATCAATAGGGGTAACAAAAGTATAATCCCTGTCGTCCTCACAAGATAGTAGCATTGTTGTACCTAATATTGCAATAAATAATCTCAGGTAATGGTTGGCATTTCTCATTATACTAAAAGATTATGTGAATTAAAAATGAGCATTAAAACCGACATAGAAACTTCTTCCTACAGCAGGGATAATTCCAGGTCCAGGATATTCATCGGTTCTTCTTGTAAAATAAGCTTTATCGGCAATATTGTTAACTCCAAATTTAAGTCCGAAATTATTAAACTTGTAATTACCACTAAAGTCCAATACAGTATAAGAAGGAATACGTCCCGCAATAGGGTCATCACTTTTTTCAACATTGGAAGCGTCACCATAAGCATCTCCTATAAAGTTTGCCTGAAGAGTACCTGATAATTTTTTACTGTTAAAAATAAGACCTATTCTGTTGATTGTTTTTGCCGCAGCTTCAACTCTTTTTCCTTTAAATTCTCCAGAGGTATATTGAGCATCAATGTAAGAAAATGAATTAAATACATTCAATCCGAATTTTGAGTTTTCATCCAAACATTTTAAGATATTTAGCTCCACATAACTCTCAATTCCTTTATGAACACTATTGGCTACATTGGTACGAACAGAATATTCATCTCCGGTAACTTCATCAGTTCGCAAAACAAGCCCCACACGGTTATTATACCTCATATAAAATCCACTGATATCAAAGTTTAAATAGCTTTTGATAGTACCTCGGTAACCCAAATCGGAATTATAGCCTTTGGCATCCTTCAAATTGGGGTCAACATAAGAAACAACACCGATTGGCTCTAATTGTGAATAGTCCATCGGGCGGTATGCCTGACTGAAATTCGCATAAAAAGAAGACGTTTTATTCGTTTTATATTCTAATCCTGTTCCGAATAACATAAAATAACGGTTTCTGCTTTGGTCAGTGGTTAACTTGTCCAAGTCTTCAATTTTATAACCCTTTGCTGTACTTTTTAAATATTCAAATCGAACGCCCGGAGTAATAGTAAATTTATCTGAAACCTTAAAAATGTTTTCCACAAAAGGAGCTATATTGGTAGTTGTAAAATCAAAATTGTATTCCCAATCTCCTGTAATAGACAGATCAAAATCACTATTTGTAGTACCCTCGCCACCACCTAAACGTTTAAACCAAGCATAACTATGTCTAATTCCCGCAGCTAGGGTTGATTTTTGATTTCCTAAACTGTAGTTTTGAGAAACACGCAGTTCAGTAGTAATATTATTCATATCTTCCTTTTCTACCTCACGAGGAACAAAAGCTCCTGTTGCAGGGTCAATAGTATCATCAGCACCTGGGCCTCCGTCTTCATTTCTCCAAACCAATGAACGGTTACTGAATAAGTAAGATGTTTTTAAACTGATTTTAGTATTTTCTGCAGGATTAAAATTAGCATAACCCGTCACAATGTTCCAAGGACTTTTCAACCAGTTTCTTGTTCTTGTAGATTGTTTAGGATCGTTATTGAATTGTCCATCAGACAAACCTCCAGGCATTTTCAATTGGTTGCGAAGTAAAGAGTATTCCACGCCCATTTTAAACCTATCCGAAGCATTATACTGAATTTTACCAAAAGCGGACAATTGCCATTGCTGACTGTTGGCTCTATAACCATCCATGTTCCTGTATTGCACATAACCGTAATAGCTTATCTTGTTATAATTTCCACCCATGGAGTTAAAGGAATTAAACATACCAAAACTGCCCATTGTCTGAGAGGTTTTAAATTCAAATGGCTTTTTTAATGGGGCATCATCTAAAACGTAATTTACCAATCCTCCAAATTGAGAACCAAACTGCAAAGAAGCTGCTCCTCTAACCAATTCAATACGCTTGACAGCTTCCATTGGTGGTAAATAATAAGCTTCATTGTAACCGTAAACATCAGCACTGATATTATAGCCATTCTGACGGGTATTCATTTCAATACTTTGGGTAGGATTCAATCCTCTAGTGGCAATACCATTGGCAGTAAATCCACTACTTTCTGTTTCAACGATATTAAGCCCAGGTATTCTTCCTAATATTTGGCGTGTATTGTTTATGGCTTTATTAGCGTCTAAACTATCCACAAGAATAACTTCAGTTTTCTTTCCTGCGTAAATAATACCGTCCTTTTCGTCTAACAAATGACCGATACCATTTAATGTTTTATACCCCTTAACGACAACTTCCTCTAAATCGGTTGATTTATCTTTTCCTGTTTCTTGTGCCGTTCCAATTACAGAAAATAGTATTGCGCTTGCAAAAATTATTTTTCTCATTCTTATTTAGATTAATTCTACAGCAGCAAATGTAACAGGTTGATTTTATTTATACTAATTATAAATAAAATATTTTTTCACTTTTATTTAACAAAAAAATAATCAACTGATATTCAATATGTAATATCTGTTTTTAGATTTTAAACTGATTATTAAATCTTTTTTAGATAAAAAATATTTAAGTTTTTTCGGATGCAGTTGAATGTAGTACATGTTATATTTCTCAAATTTGGCTTTCTTATTGCCTAAAAAAATCAAAAAAAGATATAAAGATTGCTTAGGGAAATTATTATTCTATGATCACTATAAAACAGAAAAAGATGCCTAACAGCATCTTTTCTTACATAATTATTACGGTCTTCAAATCTCACAGCTTAAAAATAGTACTTTTTAAAACCACCTCCAATTCCGTTCAACTGGAGTTTCATTGTTAGTTTTTCAAGACCAACGAACTCTGGTTATTGTTTACAGTGCTTATATCGATGCAATTAGATCCTAATTTTCACCCCACCATTCAATATAAATCCGTCTGTTGGTGTGTAAACTTCCCTAAATTGTGGATTTTGGATTGTTCCCGAATACATATTCTCCCATTTCGATTGTCGGCTGTCCAAAAAGTTTTCGAGGTTTAAGAACACACTAAAATACTTGAACTTGTATTCTCCCGAAACCCCCATAACCCAATAATCCCTAACTTTTTCGTTACTTGTCAAATACTGGTTTCCTACATAAAAAACTTCATAAGCAATTCGTAATTTTTCTTCCCATTCATACATCAAATTTGCGTTTATTCTATGTTTTGCTGTTAATGGATTAACTGTTGAATTATTATTAAAATTTCTCTGCGCATCAATATAAGTGTAACCAATGTAACAAGAAATGTCTTCAAAACGAAGCTTCACGTTTGTTTCAAATCCTTTGGTTTCAATATCTCCATTTGCATTTTCAAAGGCATAATTTGTAGAAAACGAAACTGAATTAAGAACTAAAGGTTTTTTAATAATGGTGTAAAAAAACATTTGGTTAATAGTAAAACTTACTTCGTCAAAAATGGTAGTTTTATAGTTTACATCCCCATTTAATCCATACGATTTTTCAGGACTAACTTTTGAAAAGTCAAGTGGATTTATATTTTGAAATGCTTTCTCTTCGGTTTCTTCTGAGAAAATGGTCGGTGATTTGTATCCTAAACCACCGCCAAATCTTGAAGATAATTTTTCGTTGATTTTATACAATAATGATAGACGAGGTAAAACAAAAACATTACTTCTATTTGTAATGTCTAATCGTAAACCGCTTTCCAAAATAAATTTTTCGTTTAAGTTCAGATTGTTTTGAGCAAAAACTCCAAAAGCTGCATTATAATAATCTAACATGTTAGTGACTAAATTCTTTTGTTTGAAATTGTCCGAAACCAAATTCGCCCCCAAATTCCATTCTGATTTTTCGTTTGGGATTAGATAATTGGCTTCTGTAAAAGTGGCTATTTGCTGTCCTTCAAAATTATACGCTTGTTTTTCAATTTTTCGATTAAAATAACCAACACTATTTTTAATTGTCAATATGTTTTTATCATCAAATATCTTTTCAAACTTTGACTGTGTTGAATAGCGTTTACTATTGTTTCGCTCAAAAAATGTATGTATAGTATCTACTTTGTTATCAATCACTTGCATATCTCCACCTATTCGCTTTTCAAATCCTGCGTTTACACCTAAACTAAATGTAGTTTTTTCGTTTGGATAATAGAAAAACTTGGGGTTTATAGTATATCTGTCAAATTTTGGAATATCTGAAAAACCATCATTATTCACATCATAAGCATTTTGAGAATTACCTGAAACGTACATAGTAAGTCCTGATTTTCGGTATCTTTCAGCATAAAAACCACTTAAATCTAAGGCCTGTGTCTGATTTATGTTTGCTAAAAATGAAATTTCTCTTTTGTCTGTTGGTTCTTTTGTTATGAGGTTTATTAATCCTGCAATTGCTCCACCTCCATAAAGTGTTGATGTGGAGCCTTTGATAACTTCTACACGTTTTAGATTCAATGGTGGAATTTGTAAAATACTCAAACCACTTGCAAAACCAGAATACAAAGGAAACCCGTCTTGTAAAAGTTGAGTATATTTTCCGTCCAAGCCCTGAATACGAATACTCGCACTTCCTGAAACTTGAGATGTTTGTTGCGTTTGAATGCCGGTGCTTTCAGTGAGCAGCATTTTTATGTTTCCAGGCTGCATTGAAGATTTTTCTTCTAGTTCTTCAGCAGCAATCACTTCGATTCGGGTTGGGGTGTTTTTTATTGTTCGGCTACTTCTTGTTGAAGTAACTTTAACTTCTTCAAGTTCTTCTGAAGTGGGTTCTAAAAATATTTCAATAATTTCATTTTGAGGAAATAAAATGTTCTTTTCAACTTTTCGATAACCAACAAAATTGAAAACAATGGTTTGTTTACCGTTAGGAATGTTTTCAAGTACTACAAAACCTTTCCCGTTGGAAGTGGAACTGTTTTGAGTTCCGTTTAGAAATACAGAAACGCTGTCGAGCGCTTCTTTTGTTTTTTCATCTTTGATGATTGCTTTAAAAGTGTTTTGGGCGGTTGCTAAAAATGGAAATAGCAAAAGAATGAATATTATTTTTTTCATTTTGGATTTAAATAGAATTGTTCTGAAATAGTAAAATGGACAACTGCGTAGCAATTGCCTAAAAAAGTCAAATCAGAAAAATATCAAATCAAATAGGAAGAATACAGAATAAAAAGCTTATCCCGTTTTGGAAAGAAAGAGTTTTTGTAAAATGAAACACATTTAGTAGATACGGATAAAATTCCGTTCAAATGGAATGGAATTGCTGTGTCCCAATTGATGTCGCCGTGTGGAATACTTTGTGTTATTCCGTCTGTAAATATTTGATTATCGAACTGTTGGATATAAATACGGCTCTCGTTTTCAAAATTAGCCTTTTCCTCAGTATCCGAAAATTCAAATACAGTATTGACATAGCAACACGAAATCAAAATTAGAAGTACTATTTTAGTATATCCTTTCATCGACACAAATGTACAAACTATAATTTTCTTTTACAGATAATAGAAATGTTCATTATGTAATATATTTGACGAATCCATATCTTTTTCAATTAATGCACTGCCATCACATTTACTTTCTCAATTCCTTTTAAATGCAATTCGATATGTCTGTAATGGGCCTTATTGTGATATTCACTTATAATCTCTAAAATATCGTAGTCAATGAAATTACATTCACTGCCATCAATTGTCAGCACGCTATATTCTGATACCTCGTCCAGTACTTTTCGTAATCTTACTTTGTTTAGAAAAGTAACATTGCTATTAAGCTTGATATAGTGCGTTTCAATTCCTTCATGTTTTGTTTTGGTGATTTTGTATTCTGCCCTGAAATTATTTTGGATGATGAAATAAACAGAAATTAAAAGTCCAATACTTACCCCTATGAGCAAATCGGTGGAAAGAATTACAATAATGGTGATTAAGAAAGGAAGAAACTGTTTCCATCCCAGGTTCCACATATTGCGAAAAAGTTTGGGTTTTGCCAGATTGTAACCCGTTACCAGCAATATTACTGCAAGAGAAGCATATGGAATTTTATTTAACAAAAACGGAAGAAATAACACGGCAAGCAGTAGAAAAATTCCGTGAGTAAAGGCTGAAAGTTTTGTTCTTCCGCCTGCATCTACATTAGCGGCACCTCTTACAACAACTGCAGTCATAGGGATAGCACCTAAAAGCCCGCAAGTCATATTTCCAATACCTTGTGCGATGAGTTCGCGGTTAACCGGTGTTATCCGGTTCCGCTTGTCTAATTTGTCGACGGCTTCAATGCAGAGTAAAGTCTCTAAAGTCGCAAGCAATCCAATAATAAGCCCGTCTTTCCAAATTGCTGCAGTAGAAAATAGTTTCGTAAAATCAGGAAAAGAAATACTTCCAAAAATATTGGAAGGAATATTTACTAATTGAGTTCCATTAAGTGAAAAATCAGGGGCTAAGCTCTTAAAAAAAATATTGATGATAATTCCAATTACAACAACCAAAAGCGGGACAGGAATTACCTTCATTTTTTTTGCAAAAGATTGTTGGAGTAAAACAAAGACAATTAAGGAAATTACTGTAATAAGAATTGCTCCCTTTGTAATATGATGATTTAAGCGGCCAAAATTTTCAAATGAATACTGCAAAGAAAGCAAATTGAAGAAACCACTTGTCCAAAAGTCAGGCTGGTCATAACCGAGAGCTAAAGGAATTTGCTTTGAAATAAGCATAATTCCAATTGCTGCCAACATTCCCTTAATAACTGATGACGGAAAATAATTGGCAATCGCCCCCAATTTTAAAAGCCCAAGAATGATTTGAAACAAACCTGCAACCATAACAGCAAGGAGAAATAACTTATAGTTACCAAGCGAAATAATGGAAGCAGCAACCAAAGTGGTCAAACCCGCAGCAGGTCCGGAAACAGCAAGCGATGCCCCACTGATTAAAGCCACAACAAGCCCGCCAATAATGCCTGATAAAAGCCCCGCATAAAGAGGCGCTCCTGATGCCAAAGCAATTCCTAAACAAAGCGGTAGTGCAACAAAGAAAACGGACAGACCAGCCGGAAGGTCGTGCCTAAACCAAATTATCCGATAATATTTAATGACACGCTTCATCTGGTTATCAAAATTATTCCATTAAAGACAAAAGACTAAAATTGTTTTGAATGTTTATGTTTCCTTATGGAGTTATTTTATTAAAACGCATCATAGGAACATCATCGATCATCAAGTTTAATTTTCCCTCCTTATCGATGTTGTACTTGTTTATTTTTTTTATGGTATTTAAAAAGAATTTTTCTCCTTCACCACAATACATCATTGTTGTTGGCCCCGGATCTCCGAATGAGATTTTGTCACCGCTGAATGTGTAGTCTGCGGAATAACCGTTACAACTGTCATTGCCTTCCACTTTTTTTGACGTGGGGTTAAATGAAATTTGTGGTTTTTTGTCAGGAAACAAACCGTCGAAAGCAATCCGGAGTCCCGAAAGGTATTCCAACTCCCAGGCACTTTTAAAGAGGTTCTCGCTTGTCATCTGTTTGGTTGAGGAACAGGAAGCAAAAAAAAGTGTCAGCATAAATAAAAAAATATATTTTTTTGGTTTCATATATTAAGTGGTTTTTGAATTATTTTTTTTAATTCCAATTAAGGTTAAAACACTCATAATAAAGACTATTAAAATCAAGATTAATGTAGTGTTTATAAGGGTATTCCCAAAGCCGATTTCAGATATATTCAAAAAAGGATAGGGATAAAAATCAGAAAAATAACCCCTTATAAAAATAAATATAATGAAAATTATCGGGTAGAAGAGCCAAATAATTACAGATTGAATTTTGGAATCGCTTTGTTCCGCATAAAAGAACCAACAAATAAATGTACACAACGGAATGATTGTATGTAATAATTCATCTACAACTAGTTGAAGCCCTGTTGGTTCCCAAGCACTTCTCAATACTACTTGGTAAACAAGACTAACTATAAGAATAAACGTGGTTAGGGCAGTAAATGTCCCATTTTTATAAAATAAGCCGAAACTCTTTCTTGAAAGGTTAAAGAATTTGACTGTAAAAAATAATGCGACAAGTATATTTGTCAATATAGTAAAGAAACTAAAAAAACGCAGAATGGTTTCAGGAATGTCAGCCTGCCTATTTTGAATAATCAGGACAAATTGCGCCACAATGGAAAACCACCCAAGAGAAAAAATAATTATTTCATATACTTTTTTCATTTTTTTGTTTAAATATATGCTCACCTTTATAGAGTGAGCATTTTATTTACTACTAAGATATAAAATTTAATCATCTAATACACTCTTATTTTGGTACATCCAAAGGGAGTCTTTTGCCAAACGGCCAGTTGTTACTAATCTAAAATCTCATCTGATCGATTAAAAAAATATAATATTAATTATAAATTGAAATAAATTATCTGGGTTTTCTGCAATACGATTGCACAACTACGATACTTTTCTATGAGCAATATATTGGCGACTGGGTGCATTCGTTCCAGTTATTAAGAATGTGCCTTGGAATATAAAACCAAAAAATGAAGGGAGCACATAAAATCTTACTTATTATCCCTTTATTTCATTTTCTGCTTTATCTTTTGAGTTTTGAATAAAATGATTCAGCTCATGTGTAAACTCTTCAAGATCAATTGCGGATTGTTTCATGTAATCGACTATTTTTTTAAATTCCACTGGATTATTTATTGACTCATCGAGTGCATCTGATAGGCCTAAAATATTTGCAATAGGTTGTCTCACTCTATGAGAAATCATAAAAATCATTTCTTTGAGCTGGGTTATATGATCTTTTAGGTTGGTAATATCAGCTACAGCTCCCACTATCCTAATGGGTTTTCCGTTTTGGTCGCGGAGCAAATAACCCTTATCATAAAAATAATAAACTTTTCCTTTATTATCAAGATAACGATATTCGCCAGACCAAAAAATTTCTTCACTTTCAAAAAAATTGGAAAGGTCATTCATTACTCCATCACGGTCATCAGGATGAATAGAATTTGTCCAACTTGAATGTTCTGACCACTGTTCCTCTTTTTTAATCCCCATTAAATTGTAATAGGCATCATTCCACCAAACAACGTCATCGTTTATTTTCCATTCGTAAATAATATTATTGGAAGCACGGGAGGCTAGGGAGAAGCGTTCATTAACTTCTCTATTTTCTTTCTTTTCTTTAGCTTCTTCCAGTGCGCGGATTATTTTGGGAGGTAATGTGAATAATCGATCCTTTATTGTATAATCAGTGATGCCTTTTTTTATGAGTTCTACCGCATTTTCTTCACCAATAGCACCTGAAACAATAATAAATGGGATATTGGAACATTTTTTTTTCTTAATGAGGAAAGCAGTAATGCCATCAAATGAGGGAAGATTATAATCGGATAATATGATATTGGGTTTAAAGTTATGAAGTGCCTTCTCAAATGCATCACGTGTTTCAACAATTTCCGAAATAAAAACCAATCCGGATTTCTTCAGTTCACGCTGAAGCAAATCGACATCGTGTTTATTGTCCTCAAGTATTAATATTCTTAATGTATCATCCATGGTATGTGTATTATTGTGGTGGTTGGTTTAATATCATCCAATATAATCCCAAATCGCTTATCGCTTTGATGAAATGGTCAAACTCTACAGGTTTTACCACATAACTGTTTACGCCCAATCGGTAGCATTCCTGGATATCTGGATCTTCTTTTGAAGAGGTGAGTACCACAACAGGGATTCTTTTTGTGTGCTCATCCGATTTTATTCTCCGTAATACTTCAATGCCGTTTACTTTCGGCATTTTCAAATCCAATACAATTACACTTGGAAGGTTGTCTCTCTCTCGATAAGAATACTCGCCTTGTGCAAAGATAAAATCCAATGCTTCTGCTCCATCCTTAACATGAATTAACTTATTTGCCAGATTGTTTTTTTTCAGGGCACGAATAGTTAATTCGGCATCGTTTATATTGTCTTCCACTAAAAGAATTTGAAAGGTGTTCATATTGCTTAGTTTTTTGTTAATGAAAAATGAAAGGTTGCTCCTTTGTTTACGATTCCCTCTGCCCAAACTTTTCCTCCGTGTTTATTGATAATTCGATGCACAATCGCCAGACCTACTCCTGTGCCTTTAAACTCCTCATAGGAATGCAGGCGCTGGAATACACCAAACAATTTATCGGAATATTTCATATCGAAACCTACACCATTATCATTTATTGAAAATATAATTTCACCGTTTTTCTCTTCCGAAGAAATTTTCACGATAGGATTTTCTCCCTTTGAAGAATATTTAATGGCATTCGAAACAAGATTGAACATTACCTGGTGAAGCAAACTATAGTCTGCATTCACTTCATGGAGATTGGCTGCATTGATTTTGGCCTTGTGTGTTATTGATTTATTCATTTCATTGATTACGCTTTCGATTAGTTTATTCATATCTACTTCTGTTTTTAGTATCTCTTTTCGTCCGAGACGGGAAAAAGCAAGCAGATCATCTATGAGCGTCCCCATTTTGGTTGCACTGGATCGTATCGTTTCAAGAATGCGTATTCCTTCCTGATCCAAATTTTGTCCATAATCTTCATTGAGTATTTGTGAATATCCATTGATAGCACGCAGTGGAGCACGTAAGTCATGAGAAATCGAATAAGAGAAAGACTCCAATTCTTGATTTATTTCAATCAGTTTTTTTTCCGATTTTTTGAGTTCTTTGTTTGCCATAGCTAACTTCATTGTCTTTCTTTCTTTCATATCATTAAGCTCTTTTTGTAAGCGAATAGAATTGAGGAGATAAGATTTTGCTTGATATTGAAATCGGAATACAAAAAACCATCCAACTGAAAGGATAAATATTATGAATCCCATTATCAATAATTCCGAATGAAAACTTTTTTTCAAAGTATTTTGTTGCTCTTTAAAAAAAACATCCAATTGAGAAGCAAGTTGATCCATACCTGCTTTATATATTATTTTCTGTTTCTCGTATTCATTACTAAACAATATTGTACGTGCTTTGTCAAGCTGATTTTTATGAATAAAATAAAATGCATTGTTCTCCATTTTGACTAATTTAGTATTGGCAGAATCAGTATTGCTGACAAACTTTTTTATCAATATAGAAGGAACATTCATTTTTAATTTGTTTAAGATACTATCTAATTTTATTTCATACAGTCGATACCGTTTTTCCCAACGAGAATTCCCTGTTTCAGCCGCCATCCGAGCAGACATGGTAAGCACTTCGTCTAAATGAATTATACTTCCTTTTAATTTGATGATTTCAAAATTCCTTTCCGATAAAAAAGCATTTTTTTCATTTGAATGATAGTTTCTATATACCATCACTGATAATAAAATAACAGTGATAAAAATGGCAATTATCAGAAACCAACCAGAGAAATCTTTTTCTTTAGTTAATTTAGTTTCCATAAATTTAATTTGTAAAATCGGTTTTAATCAGATTATAGAGAATTTTTTCATGATTTGTCCCTTCCTAAAAAAACAGTACAGATTATTATCTAAAATCCAACATAAGTAATTACTTATGTTATAAAAGTACGCATTGTTTTTTTAAAACATACAATTTTGATTACAAATTATCATTTTTTTTCATTGCCTGAACACTTAACATAGTGAACCAAAACGATTATTCAAGAAATTGTAAGAGAATTGAAATACTAATATAGTTAGACAAAAATAAATCCAGCTGTATTGTTTTTATTCAATTTTAAGCTGCTAATTGAATTTTAGGAAATGGGAACAGCTTGTACCAATTTTTAGTATTTCCTAGTCATAAGCTAAATATAAATAATAGGCATCTACAGTGTTGTTTTTATATATGGCCACAATCATGCAGTGTTTATATTCTTGTCAAAAGGCTTATCACGTCACGCTTCAGCGATTATTGTGGTAAATTAACATTGAATTCAGCCTTAATCGTTTTTTGTATATATGGAGAGTCTTTAGGCATTTTTTTCTGGAAATATTCGTTACATTAAAAGGGATATATGATGCGATTGAAGCTTATAAAACTTCAAACTTACTTGAAAGTTTGAAAAACACCATGGAGATAAAGTAGTTACACTTTTCAAAACTTGGACTGAGACTTGAAAAAATGCTGAATATAGGAATTGGAATATTAAAATGCTTAGACACAAAAACCTGAGAACTACACAGCATTACGCAAAAGTATTAGATAGTAAAGTAAGTGAGGATATGAGAGTTTTAAAAGATAAATTCAATAATATTGAAATACAAAAAAAGAAACAAGTACAATAAACCATTTAAGATAAAACAATTTTATTGTATTTGTTTCTATACTCTATAGGAGTTAATCCTGTGATTTTTTTAAACATAGTTCTAAAAGCCTTACTATCAGTATAACCAATTTCAAGCATAACATCATTTATATTTTTATTACTGTTCTCAAAACTGCGCTTGGCAGCTTCGATTTTAACTCTATGAATATATTCTAGAACTGAATTGTTAGTCGCTTTTCTAAATCGTCTTTCAAAAGTTCTTCTACCTAAAAGTGACCTATCCGCTAAAACCTCAACGTTAATTCGATCTTCAATATTATTTTCAATGTATTCTTGAGCTAGTTTAATAATTTCATCATTATGATTTTTTTGTCCTCTAAATATCGAAAATGCAGACTGACTTTCTCTGTCAATATCTATAGCAAAAAATTTAGAGGCTAAAATTGATATCGAACGATTAGTATGCTTTTCAGCTATGTGTAATAATAAGTTCCAATAGGAACTGGCTCCACCACTCGAGTAAATACCTTGATCTTCAGTTATAATTGCATTATCAACTAATTCAACTTGTGGGTATAAAAAACGAAATTTATCCGCTAAAAACCAATGTGATGAACATTTTTTATTATTTAACAATCCTGTAGAAGCAAGAAAAAATGAGCCTAAACATAATGAAACCAATTCAGCTCCATTTTCGTACTGTTTGATTATCCATGGAATGAATGCTTTATTGAGCTGTAAAGCTTCATTCATGTCGCCACTCAATGGAGTAACAAAAACAATATCAAAAGATTTATCTTCTTCTAATAATGTGTCAACTGTTACACTGTACTTTCCATTATTCAGCTCAACGACTTTGTTCAAGCCTACTAGTTGAATAGTAAAAACCGGTTCCATTCTTCTATTTATTAAAATTTGATTGATTACTTCAAAAAAATGCTCAACATCAGTAATGACATTTATCAGTGTAGTTTCAGGTACTAATACAGCAATCTTTTTCATACAATTAACTTTAAATTGTTTATAAAATATATTGTTCTTGCAATTGTAAAGTTAATAAAAAACATTGTCGCAAAACACCTTTATATTATCATAAATACACATTTCTAATCAAATCTTATATTCTAAATTTGATATAATAAAACAAACAAATACAAATTATCACAAATTGACATTTACACAAGAGTAGTACTTATCATATATTTTGTTGTTATTTCAATTTTAAAATAACCAACTTTTAATACTTGAAAAATGAAATACGTCTTAATAATCCACGAAGTTGAAAATTACATCACTTGGAAAAAAATATTTGATAGCGCTAGTCAAATTCGAAAAGAAGCTGGTGAAATATCCTATCAGGTACTTAAATACGAAAATGAACAAAACAAGATTGTACATTTCTCGATTTGGTCTTCGCTTGAAAAAGCAAAACAATTCTTTGAATCTCCCAAACTAATCGAAATTAGAAAAGAAGCAGGAGTAGAATCACCTGAATTTATCTATTTAGATGAATTGGAATCTGGAATCTTATAATAAATAGCATCAACCTAAAAAAATAACAATATGGATATTAATTATTTAGAAAGTGCCAAAAAGCAATTTGAGTACTATAAAATCTTAGGTGATAAAACCTTTGCACAAATTCCAGATGAGAAATTGTTTTGGAAATTTAATGACGAAAGTAACAATATTGCCATTATTATAAAACACTTGAGCGGAAATATGCTATCCCGTTGGACAGATTTCTTGAATTCTGATGGAGAGAAAGAATGGAGACAGCGTGATGCTGAATTTGAGAATGATATTAAAACTAAAGAAGAACTTATTCAAAAATGGAATGAGGGTTGGGATTGCCTTTTCAAAGCATTAAATGCTTTGAAAGAAAAAGATTTATCAAAAACAATTTACATACGTAACCAAGGACATTCGGTTACAGAAGCTATCAATAGACAACTGGCACATTATCCTTATCACGTTGGACAAATAGTATTTATTGGTAAAATGATTTGTAACGAAAAATGGACTTCCCTTTCTATTCCAAAAGGCAATTCAACTAATTATAATGCAGAAAAATTTTCTAAACCCAAACACAACGAACACTTTACCGAAGAGTTCCTTAAAAATAAACCTAAAGATGAATAAAGAGGAGATTATTAACCATTTAAATACTGTGCATTTATCATTTTGGGAAACAGCTAATAAATTATCTAATGTCACCATTACAGCTGATGATAAATGGTCTGTAGAACAAAATACTGATCATCTTAATAAAGTTTTATTCCGGTTAAACAGCTTTTTGGAAATGCCAAAAGACACTATAAAACTCAATTTTGGATTATCAAATAGAAATTCAATAACCTTCAAATCATTAATTAAAGTTTATGAAATGGCTTTGAAAAATGGAGTAAAATCAACTGCTCCATTTCTTCCTGATTCAAGTTTGAATATTTCTGAGTTAATCAAACAAGGAAAATCAATACTCTCTACTTTGATTTTAAACATGCAAAATTGGGAGGAAACCGATTTGGATCTGTACAATTGTCCGCATCCTGCTCTGGGTGAAATTACAGTTAGAGAAGTTTTGTTCTTTACAATTTATCATGCACAACATCACGAGAAGATGATTAAAAAATACACCTATGAATTGTATTAAAAATTTAATTTCTGGAGAAAAAGAAAATGATTTCGTTTAATCATATTTAAACCATATTTTTTTTAACTAATTAACTATGAAAAGCCAATACGAAAAAGCAGTACTATTTAAAAAACTGCACGATGACAAATCTACTTTTATAATACCAAACCCTTGGGATATTGCTTCAACTAAAATTTTATCATATTTTGGTTTTAAAGCATTGGCAACTTCAAGTGCTGCATATTCATTTTCGCAAGGAGTAGCTGATAACAAATTACCAATTGATAACGTTCTGGTTCATTTAGAAGAAATTGCATCTGCAACAGATTTACCTGTTAGTGCTGATTTAGGCAATGGCTTTTATGATACTCCAGAAAAAATATTCGAAACGATTAAGAAAGCTGCCAAAACTGGAATCGTGGGAGCCTCAATAGAAGATGTCAATTCTAAACTTGCCTATCCATTAGAATTCGCGACTGAAAGAGTTAGTGCTGCAGTAGAAGCATCTCGAAAATTAGATTTTCCTTTTATTCTTACCGCTCGTGCGGATAATTATTTTATTGGTAACCCAGACATAAAAGACACCATAAAACGGCTACAAGCCTACCAAGATGCTGGTGCCGATGTACTCTTTGCACCTGGGATTAAAACTCTAGAAGACATTCAATCAATCCTCCATGAAATAGACAGACCGTTAAATGTATTAATGGGAATAAAAGAAAGTAATCTAAACTTTGATGATTTGTCAAATATTGGAGTAAAAAGAATTAGTCTAGGAGCATCACTATACAGAAATGCCATGACAACTTTCATTGAAACTGTAAAGCACATTAATCAATATGGAGAATTTGATTATGCAGACAAATCAATTAACGCTAATGAAATTTACAATCTATTTATTTCAAATAGTAATAACTCATAATAAAAACAATGAAAAACGAATACAATGAAATATTCATGCAAAGAGCAATTGAACTTTCTCAAATAGCTTATAAAACAGGTAAGGGCCTTCCAATAGGTTGTGTAATTGTAAAAGATAACAAAATAATCGGTGAAGGACATAATGAAATTTTTTCAAGAAATAATCCTACCGCTCATGGAGAAATGGTAGCAATTGAAAATGCTTGTAAAAACCTAGGTGACTTAGCATTAACAGATTGTGCCATCTATACTACATTGGAACCTTGCCCAATGTGTCTTGGAGCTATTTACTGGGCTAAATTAAACGTAATATATTTTGCAAACTCAAATGAAATGGCTTCTAAAATAGGCTTTAATGATAATTTTATTTTTGACGAAATAAAACTTCAACCTGAAAAAAGAAAAATTCCAATGTTCAAAAAAGAAGATAGAAAAGCAATTAAAATTTTGACAGACTGGAAATCCAATGAAATTCCATCTTCTCAACCATGGTAAAACAAATAGTTTCAAAATAGAATCCAAACCACGCTTTTTATTGGAGATTTTATAAAAAATCAAATCATGAATTTCAACCTTAACAAATCAATCGAAATACTAGAAAGGACTCCAGCTTCACTATATTCTCTTTTAAACAATGTTTCTGAAGATTGGATATTAAATAATGAAGGAGGTCAAAGTTGGTCAGTATTTAATATTATTGAACATCTTATACACTGCGAAAAAGACAACTGGATACCTCGAACTGAAATAATACTTACAAAATCCATTGTAGTACAATTTGAACCTTATGATGGAGTTAGTCAAATTAAAAAGAGTAAAAATAAAACACTTACAGATTTATTAAATGAATTTATTAAAGTACGTTCCATAAGTATTGAAAAACTAAGGGATTTAAATTTTTCAGAAGAACAATTATTAAAAGAAGCAATCCATCCGGAGCTTGGAATAGTTAATTTATCTCAATTACTTTCTACTTGGGTTGTACACGACCTGGATCATCTTGCACAAATATCACGTGTTATGGCAAAACAATATAAAAATGAAGTGGGGCCATGGATTCATTACTTAAAAATTTTAAAAGCATAAAAAGTATGAGCAACCTAATACAACACATAAAGCAAAAACACTCACAATTAGCCTTTCATTAAAGAAATTTTAAAAATACAGAAATGTCCAACTAAATACCACGGGTTTGTCATTTTTATAGCGAAATATCAGTAATTAACACTACTGATATTTCTCGTATTGTAAAACCACAGTTGTCCAAAATGTAAAATAATCATAATTACAATTGATTGTTATATCAGGACTTCAAAATCCAGTTCAAATACATAATTTCTAAACTGGAAAGAATACCTTTTTTAAACTATTCAATTGTATAGTCAATAAATAGCATAAAAAAATTACATTCAATAGTTTTACAATACATGAACAACAAATACCTACTTGAAAAATTTGACATTCTAATAAGTGAAATACAAAATTCAGAAAATATCACCTCTGAATATATGATAACACTTTTATATACTGAAATACCACAAAGTCATATAATTTATGAAGTAGAATTTTCAAATTCAAGCACAAAACAACCAATTCGTATTTCGAAAGGAATAAACAACTTAGATCCTCTTGCCCCCATTCTAAAGAAATCTCGAACAAAACTTCCTGAAGAAATACTAAAATGGATTCCTAATATTGAGAAACAACTACAAATTAATAAAAACACATATAACTGTTTTTTGGATAAAAAAAGTGCAAAATTATATTGTTTAGTTAATTGCAAACTAGAAAGCCATTCCGACCAAGATCTTTTTTTATACTATTGTAACTCGGTGTTAAAAAAAGAATTAGAAACAATCAAAAAAAGAATTAAAGAAGTCGTTGCTTCCTTATCATCAAAGGAAGAAATCCAAACGTTCATACAAAAAAAGCATTCTAACATACAACGTTTATTGGACAAATTACTTACTGAGATTAATCCCAATACATTTGATGAATTATATGAACATTGCAATAATTGCTGTGAAATAAAAGGACTTAAACTTACTTATCAATATCTCGAAAAATTAATCTATTACTTAGAAACAGACCACTATCCATATCTTGACAAAAAAGAGAAAGCATCGAACAAAATCATTTTGGATACCAGAAAGAAAATAGAGCAGCAATATAAGCAGATATGTTCCTATTACAATCAGTCACAACACGACACAAAAGTAGTGAAGCTCATAATTGATAGTCTTTCTAAAATCATAGAAACACAACTATATCATACGGTTACCTATGATGAGTTAAATTATGCTATAGAATTCATAACTAAACTTTTACACTTAGTCAAAAACAAAGAAAATTTAACCTTTTTAATCACACATTTACTCCTTTTAAATTTCAATTCTTTTGATTTCTTCGATTATTATACAGATACAATTATCAAAGAATTAGAGATACAATCATCAGAAATCGAACAAATAAAATTACTATACAAATACCTCAAATCCACTAATCAAAAACAGCTACAAATTCAAAGCAAATTAGTACAAAATCTTCCCTCAACCAAAGAACAAATTGTAGCTTGGATTGAAGAAGAAATTCATTATTTAAATCAAAAGAGAATACTAGAGTCCTATCAACTAGCCAAACCAGAAAATCAGGAAGTAAACGATAAAATACTAACCGGATTATCAGTACCTCAACTCAGTTATTTCTTTGGGTTATTAATTCAATCGGGAATCATCCAACCACCAACACAAAGAGCAGTTTTCAAATTCATTTCGAATCATTTTAAGACCAAAATGACCAATTCAATTTCGGCTGATAGTTTGAATTCAAAATTTTATAATGTCGAAACCACTACAAAGAATGCCGTAAGAGAAAAAATAATCGAATTATTGAATTTTACGAAGTTGTAGTACTTCTTTAAGAAGTCTCCATCCAAAACCTTCCATCCCAAGTAAGTGCTCATTATCAAAAACTAATAAAGCGGCCACACTTGGGATTTTTTTCGCGTTCATAAATTCTTGAAGTTCTGGCGATATAATCTCCTGTGTTGCATTCATAATTTTAAAGTATAAAATTTAAAATCACGTCCCAACTGGAGTTGCTATAAACAAACTGCGTGGGACATCGATCACCAGCCACAGAGGTACCGCCAAGCACCCACAGCTCCGATAAACCGAGCCCACGCATTGCGTAGGCGACAGTTTATTTGTAGAGCTTGTTTAGAATTTTTGGCGGTTTTCTGTGGCTCGAAATAACTTTCGCTAATATGTTGTAAGAGGACAAATCCTCTGTATTTATTTACAAAGCAAATCTAATCATAAAACAAGATAAATACAATTAATCTGGCTTGTTTTAAAAAACTTTTTTTGTCTAATTGCTTTGTTTTTACTGCTATTTGCTGGGGGTTGTACAACCCCCACAACTGTTTTGGTTCAACTTAATTATTTCTCTTTGTCAATAATAATTAAAATCACAACATTATGGCAATTGAAGTTATTACCCGAGAAGACTTAAACGAGTTTAGAAATTTATTGTTAAACGATTTAAAAGAAATTCTTCAGTCAAAACCTGAACAACCCAAACAATGGCTCAAATCTAATGAGGTTCGCAAACTATTAAATATTTCTCCTGGTACTTTACAAAATCTCCGTATTAATGGAACATTATCCTATACCAAAGTTGGCGGGATTATTTATTATGCTTACAGCGATTTATTAAAGGTGTTAGAAGAAAATAAAGTAGATGCAACTGTTACTCTGTTCAATCCAAAATGGTTAGTGAGATAAATTAAACAATCATTGTTTTCTCGTGCATTTGATAGTAAGAGAAAGACAATCAGTGCTGTCAACTAATTTAAAATCTGTGTTAATAGGTTTAATCAGCGTCATCCGTGTGCTAATACTTTGCAAGTGAAACGTACAAAATAAAAACTATGAACTACATAAAGCATCTCACTGGTTTCTTCGAGAAAGTGGCAACTGACAAAGCTCTCAATCCAACACACGTTAGTTTGTATATGTCCTTATTCCAGTTCTGGAATTGCAATCGGTTTAAAAATCCAATAAGTATATCACGTGATGAGGTTATGCGGATAAGTAAAATCAGCTCCAAAGCTACCTATCACAAATGTCTTAAAAACTTACATTCTTTAGGTTATATCAACTACGAACCATCATACAATCCGTTTAAAGGAAGTCATGTTTACCTATTTAATTTTTCAGATGATTTAAAACCGGTTCCTAAAAATGAAAAAACAACAACACCAAAAAATGAACCCGTTTTTGAACTGGTCAATGAACAAGTATTAAACAAGCTTTATACTGGTAGCGGTACAAGTGATAAGACTAGTAATGAACAAGCTCTGGTATCTTATATAAACAATACAAACATACCAAACATTTCAAACGATTTAAAGATTGTAAACTTGGACGAGCAAGCAAAAAAAAATGAAAATGATGAACGTTTTTTAAAAAACGAGACCGTTGAAGAAAAAGAAAAAAGTTCCGCTAAAAAAGAAAAAGAGTTTCTTGTCACTTCGAGCGTGTCATCCAGAGCGCGTCATCTCGAGCGAAGTCGAGAGGCGAAGGACGAGAAGCCTACAATTGAAAATGTCAAAGCTTATTTTCTCAATCAGAATTTCCCGGAACTCGAAGCAATTAAGTTTTTCAATTACTTCTCCAGCAATGGTTGGTTAGTTGGTGGAAAAACCCCGATGGTCAATTGGCAAGCAGCAGCACAAAATTGGATATTAAACGCACCTAAATTCATTTCAAATGAACCACAATCCAACAGAGCAAAACACCTCAACACAGGAACAGACAAAGACTATTCAGAGCCATTATAGCTACACTGAAATAATCGTTTGGTTAGAGAAAAAAGGAGTTGAATTATACGGAAATCATTTCAAAATCCTTGAAAGTGATTATCCCATAATTTATAAACTTATTGCTTATTTTCTAAAAGATGAAGCAACTTGTTTTCAATACAACATCAACCTCAACAAAGGAATTTTACTTTCCGGTCCCGTCGGCTGTGGTAAAACCTCATTAATGAATTTAATGAAACACTTAACGGCAACAGAGCATAAATTCTCTGTTAAACCGTGTCGGGATATTAGTTTTGAATTTATCCAGGACGGCTACCAAATCATTCACAAATACAGTAAGGGAAAACTATATGAATCAGAACCAAAAACTATATGTTTCGACGATTTAGGAACTGAAAACAATCTAAAATATTACGGAAACGAATGTAACGTAATGGCAGAAATTCTATTAAGCCGGTATGATATTTTTACCGCTAAAAAAATCCAAACACATATAACCACAAACCTTTCGGCTTCTGAAATTGAGAATGTTTATGGGAATAGAGTACGTTCACGATTACGTGAAATGATTAATCTTATTGCATTTGATAAAACGATCCTTGATAAACGCTAACTAACCGAAAACGTGCTCAAAGTCTCTCATCTAGTAAGAGATTAAGCAAAGGAAAAATAAAAAAGATGAATCAAATAAATAATTTCTGGAATCACTTCAAACAAAATAATTTCGTTTTTCTACTACTAAACGAAATTCCAAAAGACGAGCTAAAAATACATTTCTATAAATTAATTTCAGTGCTACATCTTTACAATAAAGATCTCAATCTAATAATAAAAAACAAAGACGATGTAGCTGAACTAATCGTTACGGCCAATGGAAATCCTTATCTTTTCAAAGATGTAGAATTGCTGGTTCATCACGCTCCAGTTGTAGAGCGTTGGAAAATAACTGCTTTCCTCCAACCGGAACAAAACACTATTAAATACCAAAACGGTACAGATAAACCATTTGAATACAATGGCATCAACTTAAAAATGAGCGAGATGTATTTTCAACCAATCCAAAATATAGAAAAACCAACCGATTTAGGCATTAAAATATATCTCAAAAACTACATAATCCATAAAGACAATCCAAAACTTCGAGATGTAGTTTATATACATATTGAACATTTAATTGGAGAAAAATCATTTGCTAATGACATTACTTTTATTGAGATTGGACAATTAACTTGCAAGATGAATGATGTTGAATTATTAGACTTGTATAATTTAGCTGATTATATAAATCTTTTCAAAAAACAGAAATAATTTGATTGCTAAAAAAATGATAATAGACATTCTTGATTTGAAGAATAAGTTAATTGAAAACAATATCTTCATTAATAATTTATTCTGTAAATTTCCGCTTTATATAATTCAACCTCTTGAAAGTATTTAATTTGTTGAATTTGTTATTAATTTTCACAATCTATGAATAATAAATATGATTTTTATATCGACGAAAGTTGTCATTTAGAAAATGATAAAATTCCGGTTATGTGTATCGGTTACATTAAAGTACCAATGTCTGATTATGTTGAATTGCAAAAAGAATTCAATCAAATACTGGCAAAGCACAATCAAAAATCAGAGTTAAAATGGAATAAATTTTCAAATGCCAGAACAGCATTATATAAGGAATTGGTAGATTATTTCTTCCGGTCGTCATTACAATTTCGTTGCGTTTTAGTCAAATACAAAGAGCGTCTGAATCATGCCGATTTTAACCAAGGTTCGCACGATAATTTCTATTATAAAATGACCTATTATTTATTACGTCCAAACAATAGCAATGGGGATGAATACAGGGTTTTTATTGATATTCAAAATACACGTGGTAGAGAAAAGCTAAGAAAAATAAACGAAGTTTTCAATAATGAATACAAAGGCAAAAGCCCTTTCAAACAATTCCAACATTTACATTCTCACGATAATAATTTCTTTCAGTTAGCCGATTTCTTTATTGGAGCAATTACTTATAAAACAAGAGTAGTGATGAAAAATATAGAGAATCCAACTCAAAACAGAATGGATTTTATTCAATATTTAGAAACTAAATCGGGTTTTAATCTCGAAGAAGGAACAGAACCCTGGGAAACAAAGTTCAATATTTTTGATCACCAACCTAGAATAAAACTATAATGGATTTATTTAATTTGGATGATCATATACCTAATTTAGGGATTGATCCATCAGCTGAACATTTGGAAGAATTATTTCAATTATTTAAAGCCGATTTTCTGGATAATGAATTTTATTTAAACGATTGCAAAGTAATGATAGATGTTAGAAAATCAAAAGAAAAAGGTTATGAAAAATACCCACACACTTTTGTAAAAATCATTACAAGGGGAGTAAAAGGCAAAAGATGTTTTGATAAAAAAAGAGCCAACAAAATTCATTGGATTAAACCGATACTTGAAAATAAAGATACTGAGGATATTATTTGTTTTCAGTTTTTAGAAGCCGATGGAAAAATAAGGGACTATTTTTGGTTTAAAGAAGGATTTTTTTTAGTTATTATGGAGAAAATAAGACCAGACTATGTAATAGTTTCTTGCTTTCATATTGATGATGACAGGAACCAAAAATACTACGAAGACAAATATACAAAGAGGGTAAAATAAAAATGCCACAACTAAGGTGTTGTGGCCGACCAGGTCCTTTTCCCTAGGGAAATGACTTTGCAAATTTAAGCCATCTTAAATCAAAAAACAAATTTTATATAATTTTATATAATTTTCATAAATTGTAAGAGAATTGATATCTCAAATAATAAATATTTATTACATTATCTCATTCAGATGCACAAAAATCGCTCCTAGTCCAAGTATTCCTAGCATCAATGCTGCCGTTTGCTTCATTTCACTAATTACATTTCCAATAACTAGAACATTCTTTTTTATTTGGTGATAAAAATCAAATTAATTTTGGAGAAACATTAATCTTTTGTTTTAGGATTAATCTTATCATAACTTTTTAAGAAAAAACCTAATGAATGTACTTTTTTTAACAGCTTGTTAGTGAACAATTAATATAATTTGATTAATTTTGATTCAAATTGAACTGGAAATGAAAAAGTTTCACATTATAGTAATTGTATTATTTGGTTTCTTATTGATGCCAGGTAATTCTTTTGCCTGTGAAATGAATTCATCTAAACATTCTTCTACAAAAGAAACATCCTCAAAAATGGAAAAAGATGATTGTTGCAAAAACGACAATCATTCCAAAACGAGTAACCAAGATGGTTGCGGAGGAAAATGCAAGCATTCTAAATGCAGTTGCGCTACTTCTTGCAACAGCAGTACTGTTCTCATCAATGAATCGAAATTTAATAACAATCTTTTTAATTTCGCTTCTGAAAAACAAAAATTTTACAACTACGAAACCTCCATTTCTTCTGGTTTCAATTCTTTATGGCTTATACCAAAAATAAGCTAAATCCCAAAGCTGATAGCCATAATTGTATCTAATTGACAATTCTTATTGGATATCCAAATCATTTATTTTTCGGTTAATTTCAATTTCAAAAAGATGGCCTTGCTATGATTCATTTTGTCATTGACTAATTAATTCAATTCCAAAATAGTTCCATACAATGAACTCATTAAAATAAATAATGATGGAATGACTATGACGATTTTTTTATGTCTAAAAGCTAGGAAATGAATCAATTATAATAAGTAGTTTTCAATAATTATTTTTATTGAAAGCCTATGCAAAATGCTAATTGGTTAAGTAAAGAAAATACAGTTAAAATCTCTTACTATGACTCACAAATGTTGAGTTGTTGTAAAACAATAAAATAATTCTCAAATAATTAAAATAGTAAAAAAATGAAAACAATAATTATCCTACTAAGTGCATTATTTGCATTTAATTCAAGCGTAGTAGCGCAAAAAGCTACAAAAAATGAGGAACAAAAAATTGTTTATACTTGTCCTTCACATCCTGACGAAATGAGTTCAAGCTCTGGAAAATGTCCAAAATGTGGAATGGAGTTGACAAAAATCACTGAAAAGATTAGTACCCACGCTTTAAAAGGAAGTCAGCCTATGAGTAAAATGATGACAAGATATGTTTGCCCAATGGACAACTCAACTTCTGATAAACCGGGAAAATGTTCTAAATGTGCAATGAAGATGGTAAAAATTTCCGAAAAAATAGAGACCAATCCTCTAAAAGGAAGTCAACCTAAAAGCAAAATGGTTGCAAAATACGTTTGCCCTGCAGATGGTTCAATGTCAGAAACTGGAGGTAAATGTTCTAAATGCGGAACGGGAATGGTAAAAATCACCGAAAAAATAGATACTCATCCTCTAAAAGGAAGTCAGCCTAAAAGTAAAATTGTGACAAGATATGTTTGTCCTATGGATGGCTCAACTGCTGATATTAAAGGAGAATGCCCTAAATGTGGAATGGAAATGATTGAAAAAAAGTAAAAGTCTAACAACAAAAAATGTTGTCAATAACAAATAAACAATTTTAAAATAATAAAATGAAAAATATAATTCTTTCAGCCCTAGCAATGGTACTCGTGTTGGTTTCTGTAAATGCCCAAACCCAAAAAGTACAAACCAAATTTTCAACATCACAAATTGTGACTAATTATTTGGCTTTAAAAAATGCTTTAACCAAAGATGATGGAAAAGCAGCTGCCAAAGCAGGAAAAACTTTGTATACCACATTCAATGCCGTAAAAACAAATACAATTGATGCAAAACTCAAAAAAGAGTATATGGATATAGCCGAAAGTGCCAAAGAACACGCAGAACACATTGGAGATAATGCAGGAAAAATTGATCATCAAAGAGAACATTTCGTTTTGTTAAGCAAAGACATCAACGATTTGATTAAACTTTTCGGGGCTAAACAAAAATTGTATCAGGATTATTGCCCAATGGCAAATGAGGGTAAAGGTGCAATCTGGATAAGTGAACTAAAGGACATTAAAAACCCTTATTATGGTTCTAAAATGCTTAACTGTGGTTCAATAAAAAAAACTTTGTAAAATGAAAATTAGCATTAAAAGAATAGCCGTCATAAGTTTAATTCTTTTTTTGTTGATGCAGTTATATCAACCTGCTCGTAATTTAGCTTACGAGCAGGATTTAACTGCAAATTTTACAAAAGTATATAATGTACCTAAAAATGTTAAAACCATTTTACGAACCTCTTGTTATGACTGTCATAGCAACAATACCAATTATCCTTGGTATTCCTATATTCAACCAGTGCGAATGTTAATGGACAGTCATATAAAAAAGGGAAAGAAAAATTTAAATTTTAATGAATGGGGAAATTATTCTTCAAGAAAACAGCAGAATAAATTAGATAGAATTGTCAAACAAATAAAGTCCGATGAAATGCCTTTGGCATCATATACTTTAATTCATAAAAATGCAATACTTACACCTACTCAAAAAAAGGAAGTAATCAATTGGATTCAGAAGACTACAGATAGTCTTTAATCAGAATAATAAACATTATGGTAGAAAAATTAATAACATTCTCACTAAAAAATCGATTTGTTGTCCTGCTTATTTCAGCCTGTTTATTTGGTTGGGGTATCTATAGTGTACAGCAGAATCCTATTGATGCCATTCCTGATCTGTCAGAAAACCAGGTTATAGTTTTCACAGAATGGATGGGAAGAAGTCCACAAGTTATAGAGTCCCAAGTAACCTATCCTTTGGTTTCTAATCTTCAGGGAATTCCTAAAGTCAAAAACATTCGGGGAGCATCTATGTTTGGAATGAGCTTCGTGTATATTGTTTTTGAGGATGATGTCGATATATATTGGGCAAGAACCCGGGTTTTAGAAAGATTAAATTATGCACAACGATTATTACCACAAAATGTAGTTCCAACATTAGGCCCCGATGGTACAGGGGTTGGTCACGTTTTTTGGTATCATTTAGATACTAAAGGTATGGACTTGGGAGAGCAAAGAGCCTTGCAGGATTGGTACGTGAAATTTGCATTGCAAACGGTTCCTGGTGTTTCTGAAGTAGCTTCATTTGGAGGTTTTGAAAAACAATATCAATTAGTACTAGATCCGTTAAAAATGCAGTACTACAACGTGAGTATGATGGAAGTAATGAATGCTGTCAAGGCAAATAATAATGACGTTGGAGGGCGGAAATTTGAAATGAGTGATATGTCCTATATCATAAGAGGATTAGGCTATATCAAAAACATAAAAGATGTTGAAGACATTGCCATTAAAAACTATAATTCCGTTCCGGTAAAAGTTAAAGATATTGGTTCAATCCAAATGGGTGGCGATTTGCGTCTGGGAATTTTTGATGAAAATGGAAACGGAGAAGTGGTAGGTGGAATTGTAGTAATGCGTTATGGTGAAAATGCGGATAAAGTAATCACTGCTGTAAAAGAAAAAATGAAAGAAGTCGAAAAAGGATTGCCTGACGGCGTTACTTTTAAAACATCCTATGATAGAAGTGAATTGATTGAAAAAGCAATAGAATCAGTTAAAGGTACATTAATTGAAGAAATGATTGCAGTTTCAATAGTGGTGCTGTTTTTTCTTTTTCATTGGCGAAGTGCTTTGATTATACTTATTCAATTACCTATATCTGTAGCTATTGGCTTTATCTTACTGGAAGCATTTGGTATTTCATCTAACATTATGTCATTAACGGGTATTGCTCTGGCAATTGGTGTTGTTGTCGATGATGGAATTGTAATGGTGGAGAATGCGTATAGGACAATTTCGGAGAAACAGGAAGAAATAGGTAATAATCAGTAATCTGAAATAAGATGAAAAATAAAATTAAAAATATATTTAAAAAAGAAAACGATCCGTTATCTTCTGAAGATAAGTTGAAACTTATAGAAAGTTCATCTAAATTAGTTGGTCCGGGTGTTTTTTACTCTACAATAATTGTTATTGCCTCCTTTTTGCCTGTATTTCTTCTCACAGGAATGGAAGGTAAGCTATTCGGACCATTAGCATGGACTAAATCGTTTATACTGATAGTGGATGCTTTTTTAGCGATTACACTTGCTCCGGTACTAATTAGTTTTTTACTAAAAGGAAAACTTCGTCCTGAAAATAAGAACCCAATAAATAAAAAATTGGAAAGTATTTATACACCCATTTTAACACTTTGTTTAAAATGGCGAAAAACAGTATTGGCAATCAACATTGTGGCGTTATTAATTGGTGTATTGATGTTTACTCGTTTAGGTTCTGAATTTATGCCTCCGTTAGATGAGGGTTCCATTCTTTTTATGCCGGTAACCTTGCCGGACGTATCAAATTCAGAAGTAAAAAGAATTTTGCAGGTTCAGGACAAATTGATAAAATCAATTCCCGAAGTGGCTCACGTTTTAGGAAAAGCAGGAAGAGCAAACACCGCAACAGATAACAGCCCTATAAGTATGATAGAGACAATTGTTTTGCTTAAACCACATAACGAATGGAGAGAAGGTAAAACGAAAGCCGATATTGTCAATGAAATAAACAATAAACTGCAAATCCCTGGTGTAACAAATGGCTTTACACAGCCTATTATCAATCGAATAAATATGCTTTCTACAGGTGTCAGAACCGATGTTGGAATAAAAATCTATGGGGCAAGTTTAGATACCATTAATGTTTTGTCACAAAAAATAAAAAAAGCATTAGAAGGAACTTCAGGAGTAAAAGATTTGTATGCCGAGCCAATTACGGGTGGAAAATATATAGACATAGAAGCTAAACGGGAAGTAATAGGCAGATACGGACTCAGCATCGATGATTTAAATAACGTAGTTGAAGCTTCTATTGGAGGAATGAAACTTACTACAACCATTGAGGGAAGACAACGTTTTTCGGTAAACGCAAGATATGCACAGGAATACCGAAACAGCATTGAGGCCTTGAAAAAGCTACAAGTACAAACGATGGAATTTGGCCCAATTCCATTAGAAACGGTTGCAGATGTGAAAATAAGTGATGGTCCGCCAATGATAAACAGTGAAAACGCAATGCTTCGTGGCACTGTATTGTTTAATGTTCGTGACCGTGATTTAGGAAGTACAGTCAAAGAAGCACAAAAAAAACTCAATACTATGATGACTAAAATGCCTAAAGGCTATTATGTAGAATGGAGTGGTCAATGGGAAAATCAAATCAGGGCAAACAAAACATTAAGTTTGATATTACCAATTGTTGTTGTGATTATTTTTCTCATTCTATATTTTACCTATCGTTCTATGAAAGAGGCATTGATTACAATGATAACAGTCCCGTTCGCATTAATTGGTGGAATTTTTATGGTTTATTTTTATGGAATTAATTTATCTGTTGCTGTTGCCGTTGGTTTTATTGCGCTATTTGGTTTGGCTGTAGAGACTGCAATGCTTATCACTATTTATCTAAATGAAGCGATGAATAAAATGGTCGAAAAATATGGAAACAGCAAAGAAACAATCACAGAAGAAATTTTAAGAGAATATATCATTGATGGCTCTGCTAAGAGATTGCGTCCAAAACTGATGACAGTTTCCGTTTCTCTGTTTGGATTAATACCCATCCTTTGGGCAACAGGAACAGGTGCCGATGTGATGCTTCCTATAACGGTTCCGCTTATTGGAGGTACAATCACTTCTACTATTTATGTATTATTAGTAACACCGGTTGTTTTCGAAATGTCAAAACTTCGTGAATTGAGAACAAAAGGTAAAATAGATCTTATAGATGCAAAACATTAAATTTTATTTCGTTGCAAGTTGTTTGATTTTAAGTACTACTATAGCCGCTCAAACACTTTCGTTGGATGCTGTTTTGAATACAATCAAAACAAATAATCCACAATTAAAAATGTATGATGCCGATATTCAAAGTATGGATGCTCTGGCCAAAGGAGCCAGAAGTTGGATGGCGCCACAAGTAGAAACAGGTTTCTTTATGACTCCTTACAATAGCAAAATGTGGAAAGCCAATGAAATGAGTCCAGGTATGGGGAATTATATGTTGGGAGTAACCCAAATGATACCTAATACTTCTAAGCTAAATGCAAATGAAAATTTGATGAAAGCAATGTCCTCGGTCGAAAGTGAAAATAAAAACTTCACGCTGAATCAATTAAATGCGTTAGCCAAAACCTATTATTATGAATGGATAATCATTAAGAAAAAGACAAAAATAGCCCAAGACAATCTTTTACTTTTAGATTATATGATTAAAAGCATGGAAATACGCTATCAGTATAATATGGATAAATTGCCATCATATTATAAAGCCAAATCTCAATATGCCACATTGCAAAGCATGATTGTTATGTTGGAAAATGATGTCTCTCAGCGTAAATACATGCTCAATACCTTAATGGCACGCGATAAAAAAGAAGATTTAGAAATTGATTCCAATTACGAGATTAAGGATTTTAATCTCTTTGAAACAGATTTATCTTCTTATATCAATAACCGTAGTGATATTAAAGCGATCGATAAAACCAAGATTATTAACGAATTAAAAATTAAGGCTCAAAGAGCCGAAACAAAACCGGAATTTGGAGTAAAATACGACCACATGTTTGCTTTTGGGAATCAGCCACAGCAATTTTCGTTAATGGGAATGATTACTATTCCGATGTCGTGGTCAACCAAAATGAATAAAGCAAATATGGAAAGTTATCGCATTAAAAACGAAAGTTTGGAATGGCAAAAACAAATGATTGCCAATGAAGCCAGCGGAATGATAAAAGGAATGAATGCTGAGTTTTTAAATTTAAAAAAGCAATACCAAATTACTCAAGATAATATTATTCCTGCTTTAAAGCGAAACTATGATACAGCAATTTTAGCTTGGCAAAACAATACTGGAGATTTATTTGTGGCTTTAGATGCTTGGGAAGCCTTGAACATGACTCAAATAGAAGCGTTAGACAAATTAAAATCAATTTTGACTACACAGGTAGAAATCGAAAAACAACTTGAAACTGAAAAATTATGAATAGATATTTAAAATATGGAATATTATTTTTAGTCATTTTTTTTGTCGGATTTACGGTTTATTTCTTTGCTGTAAAATCAGACAATCATTCTGAAATGGAACATAAAAATGAGATTTATACTTGTTCGATGCACCCTCAAATTATCAGAGATAAACCAGGAAATTGTCCTATTTGCGGAATGACTTTGGTAAAAAAAATAATTGAAAATCAGAATGGAGAAGATAATTCAATTAACAATCTTTTGAAGCAGACCGATAATTTTATCGTCGGAAATTATCAAACCACAACGGCAATAGACACCACCTTAAGCAGTGAGATAAATTTACCTGGAATCGTAGCATACAACCCAAATTCATCGGTAAACATCGCAGCTCGAATAAGCGGGAGAATTGAGCACATATATGTCAATTATAAATACCAAAAAGTAAATAAAGGACAAAAACTATTTGATTTATACAGCCCGGAATTACTGACTGAGCAACAAAACTTCATTTATATGATCATTAATGATGCTGAAAATCCTTCGATTATTAATGCATCCAGACAAAAACTCTTGCTTTATGGGATGACTCTAAACCAAATAAATACGCTGTCTAATTCAAAAAAAGCAAACCCTCTAATAACAATTTATAGTCCTGCTTCCGGGATTATTGACGGAACAGGAACGATGGATAACACAACTAGTCCTGAAATGCAAAATCCAACTAACAACACCGCAGTACTGGATATCAAGGAAGGAAATTATATAAAAAAGGGGGAAATCATTTTTAAATTGTTAAGTACAGATAAAATATGGGGAGTATTCAATGTTATTCAAGGCTATAATAGCATAATCAAAACCAACCAAACTATAAAAATTACCACCGAACTGGATAAAAATGAATCCATAAATGCAAAAATAAATTTTATCGAAACACAATTAAACCCGGTTGATAAAACCAATAGAATTCGGGTTTATTTAAATAATAATAAATTAAAATTACCTATTGGTTTGCGATTGCAGGGCGTTGTAAAAACAAACGAAGTAAAAGGGATTTGGATACAAAAAGAGTCAATGGTAAGCATTGGAAACAAGAAAATAGTTTTCTTAAAAATGGAAAATGGTTTTAGGGCATCTTCCATAAAAACAGGAATTGAAATGGATGATTTTGTTCAAATTATGGAGGGTATTTCAATAAAAGACACCATCGCCAAAAACGCACAATATTTAATTGACAGCGAAAGCTTTATTAAAACCGAATAATGATGAAGACAATAAAAACAATAAGTTTACTATCAATATTATTTATGATAATAGTGGCTTGTAATTCTAAAAATAAAGAAAACCATAGCAAACACAAAAAGGGTGCAGCAATAACATTTTACACCTGTTCTATGGATCCACAAGTTAAGGAAGATAAACAGGGAAAATGCCCCATTTGCCATATGGAGTTAACACCAATGAAACAAGATGACACAGAGACTAATGAAATAAGTTTAAGCAAACAGCAAATACAACTGGGAAATATTACCACCCAAACTATTTCAGAAACTAAAAACAACTTAGAGCAAAATTATACAGGAGTATTGACTATTAATCAGGAAAAAATCAAAACCATTTCTGCAAGAGCAATGGGACGAATTGAAAAGTTATATTTCAAAACCGTTGGTGATTATGTGATTAAAAACCAGGCTGTATATCAATTGTACAGTGAAGATATTGCTATTGCCAAACAGGATTATTACGCAGCATATAAACAACTGTCAATGCCGGGCGATTTTGGAAAAAATGCACGAAATATGCTCAATGCAGCAAAACAAAAACTGTTGTTCTTTGGATTAACCAATACCCAAATTGAAAGCTTAAAAACCAGTAAACAGCTTTCTCCTTATACCATTTTTTATAGTACCGCCAGTGGAACAATATCTGAAATAAGCACTACCGAGGGCAGTTATGTAATGGAAGGTTCTCCCATCATTAAATTAGCCAATTTAAATAGCCTTTGGTTAGAAACACAGGTTAACGTTAACTATGCTAAAAATCTAAAAATAGGCCAGAAAGCCCAAATCACATTTACCGATTTTCCTGATAAAACCATAAATGCACAAGTTTCATTTATCAATCCCGAAATAAACCCCGATACTCGTCTGCTTTTAATCCGATTGGAAATTCCAAATCCAAATTTACTCTTGAAACCGGGAATGCAAGCTGTGGCAAAATTAACCGAATCTAATATAAAAGGATTGTATATTCCGGTTGATGCAGTTATCAGGGAAGAAAATGCTTCCTATATCTGGGTTGAAAAAAGACCCGGAGTATTTGAAAACCTAATGGTTGAAACAGGAATCGAAACCAATGGGATGATAGAAATCAAATCTGAAATAGATAGTACAAAAAAAGTAGTGATTACAGGTGCTTACGCCATAAACAGTGAATATAAATTCCGCAAAGGAAGTGATCCGATGGAAGGAATGAAGATGTAATACTTAAAGCTGGTAAGCGAAGAAAATACCGTAAATTTAATAAAGAATTCTAATTAGGTTTCTTTGATTATAAATACTTAAAAACATAGAAAATCAATACTTAAAAAAATCGGGCAACAACGATACTGAAGACCGGGCAACAGCGGAACTGACGACAATTAAACATCTATTTATTATGAAAACACAAAAATCAATTTTGACAAAGACAGTTTCATTACTAACAATGTTTTTAATGGTAATCTCTTTAAGTACTAACGCACAAACAAAATCAAACTCCGAACCATCTGAAAAAATTCATATCAATAAAAAGGGAGAAATTTACGATTACAATTGGAATAAATTAGGATTTATTACCAAAGAGGATATCGTAAAAAACAGTAAAGGTCAGACAGTATATTTTATTGATGATAACGGGAATGTGGTTGATTCTAAAGGGAAAAAGTTAGGTATGGCTAAAAAGAATGGTTCATACTACAACATAAAAGGTGAAAATGTACTTAATGTAGGAAAAACAGAAAAAGAAAAATGTGAAATACTGGATGCAAAAGGTCATAATGTAGGTAGCGTACATGAAAATTATAAACTCCATGCCTGTGCTGCCCATTGCTTGATGTTGGAGAAAAAGATGAATCCCGAAAAATCTAAAAAATAATTTTTAAACAAATGGTTCGAGGCAAATCGGGCCATTTTTTTTATGGAATACTAATTTCTTTGAAAACTTTCTTATTAAGATTGCTAAATTAAACTAAAGAAAAAATTGAATCAAGAACCGTTTTTAATGCTGGTTCGTTTCAGAAACCAACTAATTAATTGACAAATTAAAATTGACTAACTTTGAGATAAAATTTAAAATTTGTTAATGAAATCAATATTTCAATATTTTCAACTTTATAATTCTCTTTCAAAAGAAGCTGAAAATGCTATTACTGAAATATGTTCTATTATAGAAATCAAAAAAAATCAAGAATTACAAACCTTTGGCCATACTTGCAAAACTATTTATTATATAAATAAAGGAACTGCAAGAATTTATTATTACAAAGATGGAATTGATATTACTGAAAGCTTCGCTTTTGAAAACAATATTATAGCAAGGGTTGAAAGTTTATTTACAGGAAATCCATCCCGAAAAGCAATCCAAATTTTAGAAGACAGTGAAATAGTAGCTATAAATGCCACTCAACTTTTTAAATTGTATGATACCTATCCTGAAATTGAACGATTATTTCGAAAAATATTTGAAGTTGCTTATGTAGATACAGTAAATAGAATTGAAGGAATTCAATTTCATTCAGCCGAAGAAAGATATAATGCTTTAATATCTGAAGAACCAAATATTTTAAAAAAAGTTCCTTTAAAACATATTGCATCTTATTTAGGAATTACCCAAGTTAGTTTGAGTAGAATAAGAGCGATTAAGTAATTATTTATCTTATGTTAAAGGATTAGTGTTTTGAAGTGTCGAAATTTGTGAAATAAATAATCAATCATAAAATGACACCCACAAAAAACATTAATACTGAAACACTTCGAAATTGGCTAGAAACAGGAAAAGAGGTTTCAATAATTGATATTCGTCCCATCCAGGAACGAGTAGAGTGGTATATTCCACAAAGTATTCATATTAATGCTTACGATAAATTAAAAGCAAATGATAAATCTGCTTTTCAAGGATTACATCTTGAAAAACACATTCCTGTTGTTGTAATTTGTGCAGGTGTTAAGACTAGTTTAATTGGAGCTGAAATATTGCAAAACCAAGGTTTTGAAGCCTATTCTTTAGAAGGTGGGATGAAAGCTTGGAGTCTATCCTGGAATACTGCTAAAATTACTTTTCCAAATTTTGAAATCATACAACTAAGACGAACAGGAAAAGGCTGTCTTTCTTATATTGTGATTTCCAATAATGAAGCAATTATTGTTGATGCTTCGCTTTCTACAGATATTTATGAGCAAATTTTAGAACAAGAAAATCTGACTTTAAAATGTGTAATTGAAACGCATATTCATGCAGATCATATTTCAAGATCAAAACAATTAGCAGAAAATAATACAGTTCCCTTATTTCTTCCACATCCAAACAAAGTGATTTTTGATTTTGAGCCAATAAACAACAATACAATTTTAGATTTAGGAAGTATAAAAATTAAAGCGATAAAAACTCCTGGGCACACCTTGGAAAGCACTACATTTCTAATTGATGAAAAAGTGCTATTATCAGGCGACACTCTATTTACAAATGGTGTAGGAAGACCTGATTTAAAAGCCAATAACAACGAAGCATTAGAAAAAGCAAAAAAACTGTATCAATCATTACAAATGGTTTTGGCACTTGATGAAAATACACTTGTTTTGCCATCACACACCAGTCAACCGGTTGATTTTGATAATCAACCCATTCAGACTACAATTGGTTTTGTAAAAAAAAATGTGGCAATGCTACAACTAAACGAAAAAGATTTTACGGATATTATTTTACAGCGTATTCCACCAACACCAACTAACTATTTGGAAATTGTAGCATTAAATTTAAAAGGAGATTTAGGAGATATAAATCCAATTGATTTAGAAGCTGGGGCAAACAGATGTGCAATTTCTTAAACCACCCTACAATGGAAATAAAATTAGGATTAAAAGAAAACTGGAAACAATTTTGGTTATTGGTTTTCATCAATGCACTTGTTGGTGGAATGATAGGTCTGGAAAGAACATTATTACCCGAAATTGCCGAAAAAGAATTCCATCTTACTTCAACTTCTGTCATTTTATCATTTATTATATTATTCGGATTATTTAAAGCAATAACCAATTATTTTGCCGGAGCATTAGCTCATAAAATAGGTAGAAAAAAACTGCTTTTATACGGCTGGATAATTGGAATTCCTGTTCCTTTTATTCTTATTTATGCCAACAGTTGGAATTGGATTTTATTTGCAAATATTTTATTAGGTATCAATCAAGGCTTAACTTGGTCAAGTACTGTAGTAATGAAGATGGATTTAGTTGGCGAAAAACAACGGGGTTTTGCAATGGGGTTAAACGAATTTGCAGGCTATGGTACTTTAGGGCTTGTTGCTTACATAACAAGTCTAATAGCCGATAATTATGGATTAAGACCTTATCCTTTTTATTTAGGAATTGCAATTGTTATTCTTGGAACGGTATTAACGTGGTTCTTTGTAAAAGATACTGCCGGACACGTTAAAAAAGAAACGCAAATAAATAATACAATTCCACTATTAAAAAACATTTTTATAGAAACAAGTTGGTTACACAAAAATTTGGGTTCTGTCACTCAAGCAGGATTAATAAATAATTTGAATGATGCAATGATTTGGGGTATAATCCCAATTTTATTAGCACAAAGAGGATTTGGAATTGCCAATATTGGAATAATTACAGCTACTTATCCAATTGTCTGGGGGCTAGGACAATTAATAACAGGAAAGCTTTCAGATATCTATTGCAAAAGAGATTTGCTGTTTTGGGGAATGTTGTTACAAGGTTTAGCCATAGTATGTTTGATTTTCTCAACATCCATTTTTCATTTTGTAATTATTTCGGTCTTATTAGGGATTGGGACAGCGATTGTATATCCAACATTTTTAGCAAGCATAGCCGAAGACACTAATCCGGAACAAAGAGCAAAAAGTATTGGAGTATTCCGTTTTTTGAGAGATTTTGGTTATGTGATTGGTGCTGTATTAACCGGTATTTTGACAAATTTATTCAGTATCGAGTTTTCAATTGGCTTTATTGGAATACTAACCATTATTTCGGCAATAATCATTATTTACAGAATGTCTTGCAAAATAAAATCCAAAAGACTTTTTTAAAAAAGCATTCATAAAGCTCAAATCTGTCTCTTTCGATTACTTTGTTACAATGAGAACAATCTTTTTCGTTCGCTGATAAAAAGACGTTTTACATTCAAATTGCCACTCCTGGCCAACGCTCTAAAAAAAATTACTGTCATGGTTATTGGTGCAATAACTCGTATGCTCCGCAACTCATGCCAGTAATTTTTTTTCCAAAGCTTCTTTACATAATGTGGCATTATAGTGCATAAACAAAATCCCTATCCAAAAGAAGTTACCGTATGCACTATAATAACATTATGTAAAAAAGCCGCTCACCCAACGCGCTTGCCAGTGGCTTCAGGACAACATTTTTTGCAGCTCCCATCGCACCAGCCAGCTACAAAAAAAAACGTCCTTCGCCACTGTCTTTAACAATGTTCTGTATTTCATCTGAAACTTTACGGTTATTATTGCTTTTATGAACGTTTACATTCACTGTTTTTATCATCTTGGCGGTTACATAGGAAGTATTTTCATTGCTTTTATAAGTAATAAAATGGCTTTATTTTTTCAGTTTATTTGCCTATGGTAAAAGCCATTTTATTACCCACAAAACCAAAATCCCCAGCAAGAGTATTATTTTTTATTTGCCAGAACATCAAAATACATTGTTTCCGCGATAGCTGATGCCTTTGTATTACTAAACCAAATACTTCTGAACACTAAAAGCTGTACACTAAACACTATTTCTGGCACCAGCTATCACAAAAACAATCAGAACATCCCGATAAACAAATAAAAAAATAATACCCTTGCCTGCGCTGTTGCCCCATCGCACTAGGTAAGTTTTAGCTAGGTAAGTTTTAGCATTGTTTTTTGAAGATGCTTTACATTTCCAGATTAACATTCCGACTAAACATTAACAACTGCTTACTAAACACGACTCAAGCATCCTCAAAAATCAGATGAGAAGAAAGAGTATCAAATTTTCAGCCGGATGAAAAACGTTTTTATTATTTGAATTTGGATTTTCATCCGTCCAAAAATTGGATACCCTTTCGGGAATACTCCTGCAAAAAAACAACACTCATTCCTTCAAAATTTCATCCAAATCAACAAGGGATTTTTGATTAGATATTCAAAATAAAAAATAAAAAAAAAGAGCAAAGCTAAGTTCCAGGTATTCAAAAAAGCAAGTTCAAGCCCTCCGGGTTTCATAAAAAATCTCCACCCTTATTTTTCCAGTTCACTATTTTGCTGAACACTAAAAACTGCCTACTATACACTTCTACTTAGGGTAGTATTTTTTCTGAAAAACCTGCTTTTTTGAAACCTTCCACTAGAAGAATGGCTTTCTTTTTTTTCTTTTTCTTTTGAAATGATTTATTGGTGCAGAGCGTAGCGAGGCACTCAGGCATTCATCAGAAACAACAAAGGAATTTAGAAGAAAAGCTAATCCTTAAATCCGAAGAGATGATGAATTTTATCGTTAAAACCCACAAAAAGGACTTTGTTTACAACAAGCCACACTTTTTCATTCTTAACAAAGGAATGAACAGCGGAAAACCACAAAATGAGCCATTCACAAACAGCTTTGTAATAATCTTTGATAGTACAGCCGATTGTGAAAATATGTATTGGATAGCATACAGTTTGTGGAAATCTAAATTTTGGCACCAACATTTAGTAGGTTCTGTTATTTCGTTTTTACGCCTTCCTGATTTCAAAAAAGAGTTTTTTCCAAAATCAAAATTATTAATGCAAGAACACGAAGAACATCTAAAGCAAATTGCAGCTTTAAAACTTTTGGAATTAAAAGAAAAGCAATTTCACGAAAATATAAATCTCATAAACGATATGCGTAGAGTGATTTTGCATCGCTACTGCAATAGATAATTCATTTATTAACTCTAAAATTACTCCTATGAGCATTTTTTTATTATTCCAAACAGATAATTGGAAATCAAGAGCATCAAGAGTTTTTTTTGGTGCTTTTGACAGCAGAAACAAAGCAATTGACTTTGCAAAATACAATCATTTGTACTGCCCCAATTCCGAAGTAGTGGTTGTTGAGGTTCAACTTAATCAATTTGGTGAAATTTAACAACAAAAAGCCTGGTCGTGAGATCAGGCTTTTTGTTGTTTAGGTAAAGTCTATCAATCAAAAGAAGTCATTAGTTGCATTGATTATTTGCAAACTCCACAAGAACCTCCTTCTTTAGCACAATGTTTACAATATTTACAGTTTTTACAAGCTGAACAGCTTTTAGAGCCTGAACAGCCTCTACCTGAATAAGCATAGGCAACGCTAGATAATGTAACTACAATTGTACCAATAAGTAATAGTTTTTTCATAATGATTATTTTTTACTTCTAGTTGTACTATAAGTTGTTGAGGGGCTTTTAGTAGCAGTTGATTTACTTACATATCTACCTGTTTCTGCACTTTTGTATTGTTTTTGTTGTGCAGTCATTGAAATGCCAAAAGCTAATGCGAATAACAAAATAATTTTTTTCATGTGTCTATGATTTTATAGTTAAATCCAAATGTAAGAAAAATTAAGTGATTTTTGTGTCCTATTTTATTTTAAGTTGCATTTAGATCTTGCGGTCATTATTAATTTTAAAATAGTATAGTATGACTAGTTCAGATGTTAAACAAAAAATTGATTCGATTTCTTATTATCAAAACAGGTATTTCCATTGTGGAGCCTTGAAAATTTGCGAGGATATATTAAGTTCAAATAATTTTTCTAAGAAAGTCCAAACAGACATTAGAAATATTTATTTAGAACTTAAGAAACTAAGTGAGCCTTGGGGTTATTGGGAAAAAAGAACCTCCCCTGATCTTGGTATGCTCAATATCATAACGGACTGTTTGAATTCGATTTATAGATTGATGGAATAAAACAAAAAAGCCTGATCTACTGACCAGGCTTTCATTTTGTTTAACCCAAAGGTCACCACAACTAGAGTTAAACTATTTTTTGTGCTTCTTAATGAAAATTTTGAGTACCAAAGATATTGTAAAACTGACAATTGCCCCAACTGTGGCAAGAATTATAGTTTTCAGAACATCTTCCGAATGTAAATTCGGCAAAATACTCAAAAATGTACCGCCAGCGGTACCAATTACAGTCGAATTACTGTGATCCATCGACTTTTTCGGTTGTCAATTGGCTAATTGCCGAAATAACACCTCCAGCAACCGCCAAATAACCACCAATAGAAGTTACAACAACTGGTAAAACTATTGGTGCTGCCAAAATTGTTCCACCAACTGCAGCCATGGCCAAACCAATATTTCGAAGCACTTTAAAAAACTTTGGTGTGGGAGCGGTCGCTCTCTCTATAATTTTATTCATAATCTTAATTTCTAGGATTGAACAATCAATTCAACGCTTTCCTTATTATCCAAAGCTTGATAAACAAAATCCTTTAGCTTGATGAAAGCTTTTCGGGACATCAAACCTAATCCAGGTCCAGAAAGTTTAGTTACCGGAGCAATACAGCCTTGTAATTCTCTTTGGGCATTATTAGCAGGATGAAAAAGAATAAATTGTCTATTGGGCACATCCACTAATTCCAAATGCCATTTATACTTTGCACTGTATCGCTTTCTAATAAAATATTTCCCCTCTGGAATGCAGGAAACCTTCGTTTCGTTCATCTTCCACGGCAATTCAATGGTATTACAAATCAATTTGCCTTCGCATTCGAGTTTACCATTCGTTCCATCAGGGAAATAAGTTCTAGTTAAAAATAAAACCATCTTCTTAGACACCTCCATCAACTGCAATAAGCGATAACGGGTTGTAAGCACCGTTTTTCAACGAATACATGCTGCCATTTACCTCTTGGTAAAATTCCAAACCTAAAGCCAAAAACAGAGGTTTAGTACTGTTAGGTGTAACCGTATTCACATGACTAATAACAGCTGTAGGTGTAGCATCCCAGGCAGTAATTGCTGTTTCCGAATGTTGCTCTACAAAAGTTTCATTTTCAAAATCAACTTCAACACCTGCTGAAATAATTTTGAAGTGAGTAGTTCCTCCTGGAGCAGCAATCATATTCGATGGAATAAAGGGTGGAATATCTACCGATATTTCACCACTAACCCTGTTGATACCTCCAGTAAACGGTGCAAACAAACTGGTGCCTAGTTTTCCACGAATATTGAATTCAAATCCGGTTAACAATTCTGCTTCACCATCAATCACATTTCTCAATCCGCGTTCACTCGTTGTATCCGCCTGAATCACTTTAACCATAGATTGCGTCAAACGACTCACCATTCGGCTATCAGAAGAATTCAAAAGCAAAACTCTAAGAGCTGTTCTCAAAATCTTTCCTGCTTTACCTGCTCTTCCAAATTCAGAACCGTTTTCACGTGTTCTTTGAAAAGCTGGGTCACTTGCAATTCTACTAGCGTCAATACCGCCTTTTTCTCTTGCTAAGTGTCCATCTTGCGTTTTGTAAAAAGTAATATCCCCGATAGTACCTTTTAATTTAATTATGCCTTTTTGCCTTGCCATAACTTCAAAATTTTATTTAATGAATCAGTGAATAATTCCTTCAATCATCATCTTGTTGCAACATCTCCTGATTGATTTTCAAACAAATTTTAAGTTATTTTAGAACAATAAAAAGGGGAGGGTGTTCGATATGTCCTAAAACGACGTAAATGACTAAATAGAGCATAAACAATCCTTATTGAATGTCTTGAAATAATGATTAAATTGCAAAAGTTTTTAAAAGAGTAGCAAACTATCAAAAGTATAGCATAGCCTACTCAAAGCTATAGATAGAGTATGAAAACGCCAATAAAGAGAATATGCATCTATCCAAAAGACATTGAACGCATCACAGGCAAAAGTTACAGACAAAGTGCTAGAATGTTGCAAGCAATTAAAAAGAGCCTTAATAAGCTTGAAAATGAGTTAGTAACCATTGAGGAGTTTTGCCAGTATGCAGGTTTGAAAATTGAACAAGTAGAACCGCTAATTTTTGGATGAAAAGAACAAACCAAAAAATAGAGAATAAATTTCCCTAGAATCCCCAACTAGTTTAATAACTAGTTCATTTTTTAGTATGAATTATAATGAATTAATTGTAGATGCATTTGGTCAATACCTTATTAATCAGTAAATTTACAGTATTAAGATTTAGTGATATTTGTATCTGTTTAAAGGAGCAAAATCGAGACCTTTATGTTTTAGACTAATATATTTCGTTATATATCAACGCATTGAGAATTAAGTTCTAATCCCTCATCGCCCACAAAACTTCTCAAGAAATTGGGAAGTTTTTTTTTGTCTTTATTTTTACAAAAACTAATAGTATTCCTCTTGAGTATGGATATAGTAAAATTTAAAATCACTCCTAAAACAATAAAAATTGAAGTACGAAATTCAAATAACTATATTTTTGATTTCAATACCGCTGTAGACATTGACAAAGAAGACAAAGACGTATTGTTAAAACTGCATAATGCATTGGTATTGTTATTCAGGAAAGAAAATGTTCCAGAAACTAAAAACCACATTTCGCCAAATCAAACCAATATACTTGATCAGATTAACGCAATAAGTGATTCAAAAGAGGGCAGGACAATGAATCTTAAATAAGAATCGTTATAAGCTAAAAAGCATAGTGACTATTAGTTGTCTCTATTGGTCTTTTTTCTTAAAACTGCGTCCTCTGGGCTCATCACCCACCAATAAACTCCTTAAGAAATTAAGGAGTTTTTTTATGTTTATATTTCATGGGATTTTAGAGATTAATTAATAAAAAATAATTAGCAAAATAAGATTAGGATATAATTATTTGCGTTAATTTAGTTTGTTGATGATTTATTTAAATATATGATTTTTGAATTTACAGCAGCCCCAGGTTTTGATTTTATAACACAGTTTTCAGAACAAATTAATGTTCCTGTGAGGGATAATGTTTTGGAAATTCCAAAGAGCATGGGAGAGGGTTATGTGCGTAAAGTGGGGTTTGGTGATGATTTCAAATTGACCATTCATAGTTATATCTTGAAGGAAGAATTAATTATAAAACGTAATCCTGCTATAAAGACTAATAATGTACGCACCATTTTCTTTTATAGTAATAAAGAAGATTTAGAACTTAAATATAACAAAGAAGAAAATATACCATTTTTACAAAAAAATGATTCTTCAATTCTGCTGTCTACAAATGATTTGCGAACAGAAATTCGTTTTCCTGCTGGCAGTAACATTCAATATGTAGTAGTTGGTATTACTGCCAATAGATTACAATCAATTCTATCAATTGAAAAACCTAATGGTACAATAAAAACCATTACAGCAGAAAATGCATCCTTTCTCTTTTTCGAAAGTTTGGATTCTGAAATGCAATTGCTTCTTAAAAACATTGTATCAGTTGACATGAATAATTCTATGAATAATTTTTATGTCCAAATTAAGGTACAGGAATTAATGTATTTGCTTTTTAGTAAGCTGTCGCTGAGGGAAAACACGACTTTTAGGAATGTAAATAGTAACGATGCCGAAAAACTTTTGGTCATTCGCAACGAAATATTGAGTGATCTTAGTACTCCGCCAATTTTAAGTGAACTAGCCGGTATCGCTTCGATGAGCGAAACGAAACTCAAGCAGCTCTTTAAGCAGACATTTGGAGATACAATTTATAATTATTATCAGAAGGCCAGGATGGAAGAAGCCGCTTTTCTGCTGAAACTGGCTAAACATTCCGTTTCTGAGGTTGGCTACGAGTTGGGATTTTCAAACCTTAGCCACTTCAGCCGATTATTTGAGAAGCAGTACGGGATTACACCCAAGAAGTTCTCCTATACTACATAAACGTCTTTACTTTGATATTAAGTATTATCTGTCGGATAGGACTATTATTGTGTCTTTTTTGGTTATTTTACCTGTTAAGTAACTTGTAAATTTGTCGTATAATTTTAAATATGATAAAAATGAAAAAGTTATTTACTCCTTTTGAGAAAGGCTCCTTGAAATTAAAAAATCATCTGGTAATGGCGCCAATGACACGTAGCAGAGCTATAGGCAACCTTCCCAATGAACTAATGGCAATCTATTACGCACAACGCTCCGGTGCAGGACTGATCGTTACTGAAGGTACTTCTCCAAGTCCCGAAGGTTTGGGTTATCCCCGTATTCCCGGAATCTATTCTGAAGCACAGGTTGCGGGCTGGAAAAAAGTCACGGATGCAGTACATCAAAACGGATCAAAAATTTTTCTGCAGCTAATGCATACCGGACGTATCTCCAATGTTGCGAATCTACCTGACGGATTACAACCGGTTGGCCCTTCTAATATTAAGGCAGCCGGCGAAATTTTTACAGATTCTCTTGGTATGCAGGAACATTCTGTTCCTGTGGCTCTTACTCAGGAAGGCATAACCCGTGTTATTGCCGATTTTGTAAATGCTTCAAAAAATGCAATTCTTGCCGGTTTTGATGGAGTAGAACTTCATGGTGCTAATGGATATTTGCTGGAACAATTCTTGAATCCGAATGTAAATAACAGGGAGGACAAATACGGTGGGAACATAATAAACAGAAGCCGTCTTACATTAGAAATTACCGAAGCAATTGCTGCTGCCATTGGTCCGGATAAAGTAGGTATTCGTTTTTCTCCGTTTTCCCAATTAAGTGATCAAGGAGCTTACGATACAGAAGAAGTGCATCAGACATATACCTGTCTAAGTAGTGAATTGGATAAATTAGGGATTGCTTACATCCATATTTCAACCAATCCGGAAATTCCTGAAAAAACATATAAGGCAATTCGTGAAGTATTCACCAATACTATCATAATCTGTAACGGTCTCACTCCGGAAACAGCAGAAGAAAAGCTGTTGGATAACTCTGCAGACCTTGTTGCGTTTGGTCGTGGATTCCTTGCCAATCCTGATTTTATTAGCCGTATCGAAAAAAACGTTCCCCAGAATGATGTAGACTTCAGCACATTGTATTCTTCGGGCGAAGCAGGCTACACTGATTATCCACTTTACACTTCAAAATAATGAAAGCAATTCAATACAAAGACTATGGAAGTTCGGTTGTGATTGAACTGGTTGAGGTTTCGATACCATCGATCCAGAGTGAAAATGATGTTTTAATCCAGGTTAAGGCAGCAGGGGTGAATCCGATAGATATGAAAATACGCATGGGATTTATGAAGGAAACCCGTCCCGTGGAAATGCCCTTTATACCGGGTGGTGAAGCTGCGGGAATAATTGTTGCCGTTGGAGCGGGTGTATCCAAATTTAAAATAGGTGATGAGGTTATCGCCCTTACAAGGAAAAACGCTTATGCACAATATGTAACTGCAAACGAAAATTTTGTTTTGCTGAAACCGAAAAGCCTGTCCTTCGAAGAAGCAGCTTCAATAATTGTCACTTTAGGAACTGCACAATCAGTATTATTTACAGAAGGAAAATTAGAAAAAGGCCAAAAAGTTTTAATCCAGGGCGGTGCCGGTGCTGTTGGAGGTGCTATGGTGCAAATGGCAAAAGCTGCTGGCGCTTACGTTATTGCAACCGCATCCGGAAATGGTGTGGCGTTAGCAAAAAGCCTTGGTGCCGACGAAGTGATTGATTATAAATTACAGGATGTGACCAATATTGCTAAAGATGTTGATTTGGTGGCAGATACCGCTGGTGGTGATACTCAGAGAAAGCTTTTTCAGATTTTAAAGCCTGGTGGTAAACTATTGAGTATCGCCACACCACCATCACAGGAGCTGGCAGGGCAATACAGTGTGAATGCCTATTTTGTAGCTTCTGATATATCGTCTAAGACGTTACAAAACGGAATTGAATTAATAGAAACCGGAAAATTCCAAACAATTGTTTCTAAAATATTTAAGCTTGAAGAAGCGGCAGTAGCCCAGGATTTTTTAACAGCTGGTGGAGTAAATGGGAAGGTTATTCTCCTTGTAGAGTAAAAGAAATAGTATTTTTAGCAAACAAAAAGACTGTTCTATAAAGGCAGTTTTTTTGTTTGTAGACTTTTTTTATAAGCAAATTTCATTATTTCTTTAAAGAACGTCCTCTGGGCTCATCGCTTTCATGAAGCACAATATCAGAATGCAGGAACTGTGCAGCATCTGCTGAATCTTTTACTTTAGTAGCAGAGCGTTCTAGCATTTCCGCTTCAAACTCAGTTAATACACTTTCCCTTATTCCGGTTTTTCGCCATTCAGATAAAGGTCGGCATCCTTTGAAAATTCTTCGGGCCAGCTTGAGTGCATCCAACAGTGCCTGATTTGCTCCCTGTCCTTTGAATGGACTTATGGGATGAGCTGCATCTCCAATTAGAGTTACTTTTCCCGCTTTCGCTAACAATTCCGAACTGAGTAATTCCCGGTCATAAACAGGATAGCCAGAAATTTGAGCTTCTAAAGTCATTTCTAAAATTTCAGGTATAGGACTATGCCACTGCGTTCTACGACAAGCTTCTTCTTTGAGTGCTTGAGGTCCTTGAGCGCTTAACTCTTTAGCCTCTTTTTCTGTCATTGGAAAGCTAAGCTGCCACATTACTGAGTCTGAATTGTAAGGCATGATGTAGATTCGTTCATTGCCATTGGCGGTTTGAAATACAGTAGCCGAGTCCAGTAAAGGATTGTTAAGACTTTCGAGAGCACTTAAAGGACAAATACCCAAAATTACAATACAATCCAGATAACGCAAAGGAGTAGTATCTTCGCCAATCAATATTCTTCGCACCGAACTGCGAATACCATCGGCTCCAACGACAAGATCTGCTTTGTAGCTCTTTATTTCCCCGTTCACTTGAAAGTTGAGATCAACAGCGTCATCCTCAGATTCTTTGAAATCTACTAATTGATGTCCCCAATGTACTATATTCTGTTTGCCAAGCTGCTGAAGTAGTGCTAAACGTAAAGATTGTCGTGCAATATGCACATTGGTACGTTTCTGAAAGGTTTTAGCATCCGAGGCTATCCACTTTCTGACACCCCATTCGCCAATAACTTTTCCATCAGTAGTATGAACCAAATGTCTTGTAGAGATCACTCTGTCATCCAACGAAAAAATACCCAATCCCTCAATTGCTTTACTGGCTTGTTGCAACGTAAGTCCGTAGCCCTGAGATCGAGCTTCGAAGTTGGTGTCACGTTCAAAAAGGGTAAAGGGAATTCCGCGATGCAAACAAGCAACGGCAAGAGCCACTCCGCCAATACCAGCGCCAACAATAGCAATATGCGGGTAGTTTTCTGTATCCGCTTTAGGAGGGCTGATAGCAGAAATCAAACCGGATCCGGAACAATTCAAACAGGAGTGTAGATGCCCCTTAGGACGAATAGGAGCTGTTCCTTCACCATTCGTTTTTTCAAATTCCTCTAAGGCTGTTTTATAGCGAAGTCGCGCTTTATTGCTGAGTCCTCGGCTTTTTTTACCTCGTCCCTTACATTCGGGACAGATAGTCCAGTTTGCTTCTTCGTTTTTTATTTTTTCCAATTCCTTTTTATTTAAGTTGAAAACTTATGTTTTTCAATATTTTACCACTTTTTAAAACTGTGTAAATTTAAGACAAAAAGGACTATCAAAGAAACAGTATTATTTTGATACTTTTTAGGTTATTTTCATAAGTCTCTATTTAACTTTCTATTAGTATTTGATATTCTTGAAAGCATTTTACAATTCTTACTTTTGTATATACAAATAAGATGATGATTTTATGACTGCAAATAGACTTTCGCAAATAAAAATATCCGTTCTTGATTTAGCTATAGTCAGAGACGGAGGAAATGCAGCCGATACTTTTAAAAATAGTTTAGAATTAGCCCAACATGTAGAAAAGTGGGGTTATAACCGATTTTGGCTGGCTGAGCATCACAATATGAAAGGAATTGCCAGTACTGCTACCGTGGTGTTAATTGGTCATATTGCTGCCGGAACTTCAACATTAAGAGTTGGGTCGGGAGGAATTATGCTCCCTAATCATGCGCCTTTGATAGTTGCCGAACAGTTTGGAACTTTGGCTACGCTTTTTCCTGACCGAATTGATTTAGGCTTAGGACGCGCACCAGGAACAGATCAGTTTACAGCTGCTGCTTTAAAAAGAGACGAATATGCAGCTATGGAATTTCCGGCTAATGTAGAAGAATTACAACGCTATTTATCGGAAGGAAATAAAAGTGGGAGAGTAAGAGCCTTTCCCGGAGAAGGTTTGGATATTCCAATATGGATTTTAGGTTCCAGCACTGATAGTGCTTATTTAGCCGCTTCTTTAGGATTGCCTTACGCTTTTGCCAGTCATTTTGCACCTGCACAATTGCATAACGCATTAGCTATTTACAGGAGAAATTTTAAACCATCGGAACAATTAAAAGAACCGTATGTAATAGCTTGTGTGAATGTAATAGCTGCCGATACTGATTATGAAGCCGAGCGATTAGCAACTTCGTTTAAAAAGTTATTTCTGGGAATCATCACAGGAAACAGACAGCAGCTCAAAGAGCCGGAAGAACCTGATGAAGATTTTATGGATCCAATGGAAGAAGCTGCACTACAGCAAATGATTCAGTATACTTTTATTGGAGATCCGGAAAAAATAAAACAAGAATTAGAAAAATTTATTGAAATTACTCAAATTGACGAATTAATGGTTGCTACCGCTGTTTATGAACACGAGGCGAGATTACATTCTTATGAAATTTTAGGAGAATTGAATAAATAGTGTTTACCTATTTAAAATGATGTTTTTTGTTGGTGAAAATTTCATCAGTTTGGGCGTCCTTAGCTTCCGCAGTCGAGTGTCAAATGTTTTGAAGAATGTTAATAAAACAAGCTTGTGAAAATCGTTTTCACAAGCTTGTTTTAATTGAATTAAACTATTTTATCATCTTCTTTCCCAACGATACCCACGATCGTATTTTTTCCATTCTCCTTTTCTATGACCACGTGCGCTATTAGGGTTAGCCCAATAGCCTTTTTTTTGGATGTAAACATTACGGGAACTGCTCCATACCCAGCCACCTTCAATCCAAATATAGTTAGGATACGGTCTTGGAGAGATGTTGACTTCAACGTAAGTTGGCGGTTCGGCAACATATCCAACACTACAACTATTGATTGTTAATGTAAATCCTCCTAAAAGGATTAAAAAAATGATTTTTTTCATGACTCATGTTTTTAATTTATAAATCCTTTTTTGGGTTGAAGTATTAAAGTTAAGATTTTTAAATTAAAACGTTTTAAATCAGTGATTTATTGTGTTTTTAAGATTGTATGAAATTTGATTTCAGACAGCTTCTTTGTAGTTTTTAAGTGAAAACTTGGCTTTGTCATGAATTTTCTTTTGCATATAACCAGTCCAGCCAAAAAGAAATCCTGAAAAACCAAATGCCTGTTTTGCCCAATTCCAAATATTGAAATCGTCATTTTGTTTGATAATGAGTCCGTCTTTAAAATGAAATTCAGATTTAATGATGTTCTTTATTTGTCTTTTGTTTTTTCCAAAAGTATAAATAGCTGTCCATTGTGCTGTTCCCTTATAAGTATTGCTTTTAATAATCGTATATTCTATAGCTAAGTTTTCTTTACTCTTTTCAATCAACATTTTCCACATTTTAGGAACTTCCATGCCTTTTAGTGTGCCAAAAATGGGGTCGTGAAATTTTACATTTGGACTATAACAGCTTTCCATTTCTGAAATCGCTCCATTGGCAATTGAAGTATATAATTGATGAATTATTTTTTCTGATGGAGTCATATTTCAAACTTATAATTTAAAATGCGTAGTTTGTATTTTAGATTAAATGTAAGAATATTTTTTGTTTTGAATATTTTTTTTAGAATAAATATTGTGATATTATTTTGGATAAACCAAAATTAGTATGCTTATAGCAAAGTAATTTCTTTGTTAGTATCAAATATGTTTTTGCTTTTTTCGCAGCTGCTTGTGTAATAGGATTTTTTGTTGAGAGCCGTAAAATTACCGGTTTGACTACTAAAATTATCCGATTTCCCTTTGATGTTGAAGCGTATCGATGCGATGTTTAGCTTTTTGAGTTTGTTCATCTCGGCAGCTGTAAATGTAAAATAGGAATTAAGCCTGGTATCACTGTTTTCAAATAATCCTTTATCGCTACAACTGATATAGCTGTTATCGCTAAGATACACATACACTGTCCCTGAAATAATAAATTTAGGATTCGTCGTAGCAGCCGAGAGTTTCAATATACCACCACTTTCCGTTTTAGCCACTTGTACCTGAACTTCACCACCAAGAGCATAATTGGTACTTATAAAATTCCAATTAGGAGTGGCTTTGTATTGTTTATTGCCTTTTAGAGTCATTATTTGCTGACTTGTGGCTGTAATCGAAATGAATAAAAGAAGTAGTAGTATTTTTGATTTCATTTTGAGATTTTTATTGGTTGTATGTAAAAGGATCTACCCAATCGGAAGTTTTTATCGCTGAAACCAAATTGTCCGAGTTCATAAAAACACGCAATTCTTTGTTGGCTACTTTTTTAGTATACAAAGCTCTAAAGCGATACACTGTTGTTTGGTCATTGGTGTTTAGGTATACTTCAGCTAATTCCAAATCTTTAAAAGTTCCATACCATTGTCTGTATTTGGCACAGGTTTTAGAGAGTTTTTCGATAGTAATATTATTGATAACTGATGTTGTAGCTTCGCTGCTTGTAAAAGGCTTAAATTTTGACGTATTGCAAGTCGATAGAACGCGTTTTCCTAATTCGTAGGCTTTGTTTTTCTGACTGTTGTTGACTTGACTTAAAGCCAGTTTTACAATTTCATCAGCTTTAGGCTCACTTTGATGTGCTTTTTTTGATTTACATCCTACCACTGCAATTAAGCTTAAGATTACGATCAGTTTTTTCATTTCAATTTTTTTATTTTTAATAATAGATTAGGGTCGGGGCAATTTTCTAAATAAAAATCCAAATCAGATTCACGGCAAACACCAGGATAATCACCATTATAATTCTCAATGTTTTTGATGATTTGAAAATGTAAATGTGGTGCATAATCACCATTTTCAGATGGATTTCCCAAGCTTGCTAATTGTTGTCCTTTTTTAAAAGGCATTCCTGTTTTTAGATTTTCTATGCTTTTTAACGACAAATGACCGTATAAAGTATAAAAGGCATCATTTTCTAATTGATGTTTTAAAATAATTGTAGGGCCATAATCTCCAATTGTAGCATTATTTTTAAAACTATGTATCCAGCCATCCAGCGGACAAATTACCGCTGTTCCCGCCTGAGTCCATAAATCAATTCCAATGTGAATGTTGCGTTCTTCTGTATTGTTATTTTTAAAAAGTGAACTTCTTTGATATAAATTTCGTTTTTCCAGATAACCGCCAAAAGCTATTTTTGAATCGAAAAATTGTCGTTGTTCCTGAATATAAGCTTCAAGTGTAAGATGATTTGTGGTATTAATCTTTACCAAAGCAACATTAACAACCGATAAATCCAGAGGGAAATAATCCTTGTCCGAATTGGCATTAGCCAATAGATGAATGGGTTCTGTATTTTTGAAAAGATTTTTGATGATTGTCATTATTTTGGAAGATTAAAATAAGACAAAAAAAGCCAAGCTAAAAAATCCAGCGTGGCTTTATAACTTTTAATTAGGAAACTTTAGGATTATTTTTGGAAATTTATACCAAATTCAATTGCAACGCAAAGCAGTTTTTATCTTCTTTGGTAATGCTAAAAACAATGACATCGTCTGAAATATTTTCGTGAATCATTACTTCATCACGTAGTGAAAGTTCTTTCATGAAATTCATTTCGAAGCTTTTAATTTTTTGTTTTAAAATGATATTTTCATCCACTAAATCCATACACCATTCCAGATATTTGACATTGTTGACATGATTAACAATATCCAAATCAGATAAAATAACGGTTTTACTAAAAACTTCTTCTTTCTCAGGATTAATGTCAATTTTTGAAAATCCTTCCTGGGTAGCTTTTACATCCGGGAATAATTCAAAATGATCGTGTGCCAATGTTAGTAGTTCAGGACGACGTTTTTTAGTATTGAAAACTGCCCAAAATGTCTCGCAACCCACAATCTTTTTGTCATTGACATACATTTCTAAAGCACGTACCGAACGTGAATTCTCCAAACTGTTAATCCAGGTTTTTACCGTTACGGTATCTTTCCATTTTGGCAAATCGCTAATTTCTACTCTCATTCGGCTTAAAACCCAGGCCTGGTCAAATTCCTGCATGTCAGAAAAACTGATGCCTCCAATTTCAGAATGTGCCGCTGCGGTAAGCTGTAGCAAATTACACAATTCTGTATATTTTAAGCTTCCCGAAGGCAAACATTGGGTGAAATTGATTTCGAAGTCTTTGCTTAATATGGAAGTGAAATTAGAATCTATTGGCATGGAGATTTATGATTTCAGGTTAACGATTTTAGGTTTAGGATTTTTGTTTCAAATTGACATAATCAATTATTTGATATATTGGTGTTTCAAAATGAAACCATTTGGTGTTTTCATCTCGTTTGAACCAAGTGAGTTGGCGTTTTGCAAAACGGCGTGTGTTTTTTTTGATTTCTTCGATGGCAAATTCTAAAGTGAATTCTTTGTCGAAATAACTAAATAATTCCCGATAACCAACGGTTTGTAGCGCATTTAACTTCTTATTTGGATACAAATTCTTCGCTTCCTGAAGTAAACCTTCGCCCAGCATGATGTCAACTCTCTGGTTAATGCGGTTGTACATGACATTTCTTTCGGCTTCGAGACCAATGAGAATAGGAGTGAAGTTTCTTTCGTTTTTCTTTTGACTTAAAAAAGAAGAATAAGGTTTTCCTGTTCCTATACAAACTTCTACAAATCGCATCATGCGTTGCGGATTGAGTAAGGTTTGCGGATTTTCGGCACTAATTTTTTCGAAATAATCAGGATCCAGTTTTTTAAGCTGTTCTTGTAAATAACCAATGCCTAGTTTTTCATAATTGGCATTGACTTCTTGGCGTACAGCCGAGTCAATTTCGGGGAAATCGTCAAAACCTTTCAAAATTGCATTGACATACAAACCTGAACCACCCACTAATACTACATAATCATTGGTTTTGAACAATTCTTCAATGGTTGCAATGGCTTCTTTTTCGAAATCGCCTACGGTATAATTTTCAAAAATGGATTTGTTTTGAATAAAATGATGTTTTGCTGCAGCCAATTCTTTTTGATTAGGAACTGCAGTCCCGATGGTCATTTCCTTAAAAAACTGACGGCTATCACAAGAAACAATTTCGCAATTGTAATGATTGGCTAATTGAATACTCAAAGCAGTTTTTCCTATGGCTGTTGGCCCGATTATGGTAATTAGGTGTTTCATATTTGGTTTCTAAGGAATACAGCGTTGAAAACAAAAATTTTAATAAGTTTTGTGCTTGTGTATTAATAACGATAGATGCTTTCTTCTAAAAATGAATAATCTTTAAGGATTTGTTTTTTCTAATGTAAGCTTGAATAATTCGTTGTGTATCCCGATTGCTTTCCATTGGAATCAGGATGTTTTTCAGGATGTCGACATTGGTAATCTGATAGTTCAAATCATAAAAAGCATAGCCTTTATAAACACCATTTTCGACTAAAATTGCACTCCTTTCATTGATATTTCTTCCCCGGTCAATAACAATCATGTTTTTATTGTCAAAGCTGTTTTTATCAATGAAACTTTGAATTCTTTCGTTGTATTCTGAGCTTGGAATTTTACCCACACAGGCACCGTCACATTCGTTAATAGTGTGCTGAAAGCAATGGGTTTTGGTTTCATATAAGCCGGTTAATTTTTGGCACAAATGATAATTGGCAGTAATACGAAACAGGGCGTTTTTTCCATCGGCTGCGTTGGTATAAGAAAGAATTTCTTTTTTTCTACCATCCGTTTTTTGAAGTTTCAAACGCAAATAACCCTCGCTGTCTTTTTCAGGATAAATAGCCCAGGAAAAATGATTCTTGCGTGCCATTCGGTTATAAATGGGTTTGTTTATTTTAATTTCCTGCGCTTCTTTTATCAGTGCGATGAGTTCGTTTCCGGTTTCTTCATAAGTTACGGTGAAAACTTCGGCTTGGATTTTTTTAGCGCTTCGGGTTATTCCTGTAAAATGCTGATTGACTCTTTTTTTGATGTTTCGGCTTTTGCCAATAAAAATGATTTTACCTTCTTCATTATGAATGTAATATACTCCTGTTTTTGAAGGTAAACTTCCAATAATATCTAATAGTTTTGGCGCAATACCTTTTTGTATTTCCGACTTGATTAAGCTGGTAATGATTTCTTTTTCAAGGTCTTTGTCTAATAACATTTTGAATAACTTTACCGTAGCCATGGCGTCACCACTGGCACGATGTCTGTCGGCCATAGGAATTCCTAAAGCACGGACTAATTTTCCCAGACTATGCGAAGTTTGTTCAGGCAATAGTTTTTTGGATAATTCAACGGTACAAAGCGTTTTTATATTAAAATCATATCCTAAACGACGAAATTCAGTTCGAAGAATGCGATAGTCAAAATCGGCATTATGTGCGACTAAAACGCAACCTTCTGTAATTTCGATGATGCGTTTAGCCACTTCATAAAATTTAGGAGCCGAACGCAACATAGCATTGTTAATCCCAGTTAATTTTACCACAAATGGCTGAATTGGGATTTCAGGATTCACTAAACTGATGAATTGATCAACAATTTGATGACCATCAAACTTATATATAGCAATTTCAGTAATTCCTTCTTCGTTGAATTGCCCTCCGGTAGTTTCTATGTCTAATATTGCGTACAAAATAAGTATTCAGTTTGTAGTTTATAGTTAGTTGTTTGTGGTTTTTGCATTAAATTATCTGCCTCCAAAGATACTACTTCCTACTCGAATCATCGTGCTGCCGCATTCAATAGCTAATTTATAATCGCCGGACATTCCCATTGAAAGAGATTTCAGATTGCAGATTTCAGATTTCAGATTTTGATTAGCATCAAAAATAGATTTCAAATGCGTGAATTCTTTTTTGATTTGTTCTTGATTATCAGTAAAAGTTGCCATTCCCATTAAACCCACAATTCGGATATTTTTAAATCCTTCTTTGTTATTTTGAACGAAATTAAAAATCTCGTTTAATTCCTCTTCATCAAGTCCGAACTTACTTTCTTCTTCGGCGATATAAATTTGAAGTAAACAATCAATTACACGATTGTGTTTTTGAGCTTGTTTGTTGATTTCCTGCAATAATTTCAAGCTATCCACACCATGTATTAGATTCACGTATTCCGCCATGAATTTTACTTTATTGGTTTGAACGTGACCAATCATGTGCCATTGAATATCTTTAGGCATTTGTTCCCATTTCTCAGTCATTTCCTGGATTTTGTTTTCACCAAAAATTCGTTGACCCGCATTATAAGCTTCCATTAAATCAGCAACGGGTTTGGTTTTAGAAACTGCTACCAGCGTTACGTGTTCAGGCAAATTGTTTTTTATAGACAGTAAATTTTCTGCAATTGACATTGTTGTAATTTTTTAATTCTGCTGAAATTGTTTCGAAACTTTCTCTGCTTTTTTATTTTCGCTATAATCATAAAATCCTTCTCCTGATTTCACGCCTAATTTTTTAGCATTTACCATATTGACCAAAAGTGGGCAAGGAGCATATTTTGGGTTTTTAAAGCCATCATACATCACATTCAATATCGATAAACAAACATCAAGTCCAATAAAATCAGCCAGTTGTAAAGGTCCCATTGGGTGTCCCATTCCTAATTTCATCACGTTGTCAATTTCGCTTACTCCGGCTACTTTGTTGTATAAGGTTTCGATGGCTTCATTAATCATCGGCATCAAAATTCTATTAGCAACAAAACCGGGATAATCGTGAGCTTCTACAGCTGTTTTTCCTAATTTGGATGCTAATGTCACAATGAATTGGCTTACTTCATCGCTGGTATTGTAACCGCGAATGACTTCTACCAAAGGCATTATTGGCACAGGATTCATAAAGTGCATACCAATTACCCGCTCCGGATGAGCAACAACTGATGCAATTTGAGTAATAGAAATAGAAGAAGTATTAGTTGCAAAAACAGTGTTGTGAGAACAATATTCGTTCAGTTTTTTGAAAATTCTAAGTTTTAAATCAAGATTTTCGGTTGCGGCTTCAATTACTAAATCAGCGCCAACCACACCATCTTCAATATCAGTGTAGCAAATAATATTCGAAATGGTTTTCATTTTATCTTCGGCAGTAATGCTTCCTTTGTTTTGCATTCTGTCCAAATTGGTAAAAATAGTGGTCATTCCTTTTTCCAAAGCGTCTTCGGAAACATCAATCAATTTTACGGTAAAACCATTTTGGGCAAAAGTATGAGCAATTCCGTTACCCATACTTCCTGCGCCTATTACTGCTACTATTTTCATTCAGTATTCGATTTATATTTAAAAAATAAAAGTTACGAAACGTAACTTTTAAAATTCAATCTTTTATATAAAATTATTTATTTTTTAAAACAAGCTATAATTTGGTAAGCCACTCGCAATGCTTCTGTTGCTTGATCTAAAGTTACAATTGGAGTCGTATTAGTATTGATTGCATCGGCAAATGTTTCTAATTCGTCTAAGATGGCATTGTTTTGTTGTACTTCAGGATTCGAAAAATAGATTTGTTTTTTTACTCCTTCTGCATTTTGCAAAATCATATCAAAATCTCCGGGAACTTCGGGAGCGTCTTTCATTTTTACGACCTCACATTTTTTCTCTAAAAAGTCAACTGAGATGTAAGCATCTTTTTGAAAGAAACGCGTTTTACGCATGTTTTTCATCGAAATTCGGCTTGCTGTTAAATTGGCAACACAACCATTTTCAAATTCGATTCTAGCATTAGCAATATCCGGTGTGTCACTGATAACTGAAACACCGCTGGCGCTGATGTTTTTTACTTTCGAATTGACAACACTTAAAATAACATCAATATCGTGAATCATTAAATCCAGAACCACAGGAACATCTGTCCCACGGGGATTGAATTCGGCCAAACGATGCGTTTCTATGAACATCGGATTTTCGACCATATTTTTGGTGGCAATGAAGGCAGGATTAAAACGCTCTACGTGTCCTACTTGCCCTTTAACATTGTATTCGTTAGCTAAAGCAATGATTTCTTCGGCTTCTTCGATAGTATTCGAAATGGGTTTTTCGATAAAAACGTGTTTTCCTGATTTGATAGCTGCTCTTGCACATTTGTAGTGTGAAAGGGTAGGAGTTACAATATCGATTACGTCTACAGCGTGAATTAATTTGGCAATAGTGTTGAAGTTAGTGTATCCAAATTCTTTTGATATTTTTTCGGCGTATTCCTGATTTTCATCATAAAAACCAACTAATTCATATTTTTCAGATTGTTGTAATAAACGCAAATGAATTTTTCCCAGATGACCAGCACCTAAAACCCCTACTTTTAGCATGATAATGTATTTTTAACAAAAGTAGGAAATTCAAATTAAAATATAGAAAAATTGATTTGGATTTTGGATGTTGCTTTTTGGATTTTTTACTGCTATTTTTACAAAAAAATAATCCCCCAACATTGAAAGATACAGCCAAACATCAAGGACTTCGCAATCAATTAGTAAGCACTTTACAAGAAAAAGGAATTACTGATTTACGTGTGCTTGATGCGATAAAAAAAATCCCAAGACACCTTTTTTTAAACTCTAGTTTTGAAGCTTATGCTTATCAGGATAAGGCATTTCCTATAAGTGCAGGACAAACTATTTCGCAACCTTATACGGTAGCGTTTCAAACTCAATTATTAGAGATTAAAAAAGATCACAAGGTTTTGGAAATTGGAACAGGTTCGGGTTATCAAACGGCTGTTTTGTGTTTGATGGGTGCTAAAGTATATAGTATAGAAAGGCAAAATGAGTTATTTAAGAAAACTTCAGTTTTACTACCTAAGTTAGGAATAAGACCTAAGCATCTTACCTTTGGAGACGGATATAAAGGTTTGCCAACTTATGGACCTTTTGATAGTATAATTGTTACTGCCGGTGCGCCTTATATTCCGCAACCTCTGATGGCTCAGTTAAAGATAGGCGGAAGGTTGGTTATACCAGTTGGTGAAGAGGTACAGGTGATGACCTTGCTTATTCGAAAAAACGAAACGCAGTTCGAAAAACACGAATTAGGGAAATTCCGATTTGTTCCTTTATTAGAAGATAAAAATTAAAGCTTTTAAAATTAATTAAAAGCTTTTTTTATTCTGTCCAAATCTCGTTTGGTATCTTGTTCTTTCAAAGATTCGCGTTTGTCGTAGTTTTTCTTACCCTTACAAAGACCAATTTCCAGTTTAGCAATTCCTTTTTCATTAGTAAATAAACGCAAAGGGATAATAGTTAAACCTTTGGCTTGTACGCTTCTGGCAAGACTCTTTAATTCTCGTTTGTTTAAAAGTAATTTTCGTTCGCTTCTGGATTTGTGATTGAATTGGTTTCCAAAGGCGTATTCTTCTATGTAGGTATTAATGGCAAAAAGTTCAGTACCGTTAAATTCACAAAAACTTTCGGTAATATTGGCTTTTCCTAATCGGATAGATTTGATTTCAGTTCCTGCCAGCACAATTCCAGCAGTAAATTTTTCGATTATTTCATAATCAAATCGGGCTCTTTTATTAAGTATGTTGACTGTTTTTAGCATAGGAATGCAAATGTAGGAACAATTACTAAAACTCCACAATTTTTTAGTGAAATTGATATAAATTTGCTTTATGGAAAAACAAACTTCAAACGATCCGCTTCACGGAATGACTTTAAAAGCAATACTGGAAAAATTAGTTAATTTTTATGGATTTGATACTTTGGGCGAATTAATAAAAATCAAATGTTTTACAGATAAACCAAGTATCAAATCAAGTTTGACTTTTTTAAGAAAGACCGATTGGGCCAGAAAAAAAGTCGAAGAATTGTATGTTAAATCTTTGTCTAAATTTGATTGAAGGATTTAATTTAATTTATAAGAAATCATGATTCCACCTCTGTACGGAAGCCATTCACCACTTTTATTGTAATGTTTGACTTTTTCATATCTTCCGGGTGTACCATCAGTGTAGTATCCCTTATAAAAACCTTGGTGCCATCCACCACCTAAGAAAGCATCTAAGACGAATTTGTCATTAAGTTTTTTTTGATAACCTATTGTTGCTCCTATACGATATCCCAGTCCTTCTTCGTATTGATTAGTTCCCCAGTAATTCCATTTTTGCAATTTATAAATATCTGGACCAGCATGAAAACCTGCATATACGCCATTGTATTTTTCTTTAAAATGATAGCGGTATTCAGGTGTTAGCATGGCAGTTTGCATTGGTTTTCCATCGAAAGATTTCCAAAAGGAGGCAAAAATATCAACACTAAAAGTTGATTTAGCTCCGATACTTGTTTCTATTCCAACCTGAGGAACTCCAACTAAAGCCGAAAGTCCGTTAAGTTTTATGTAGGTTTGAGCTGTAATAGTCAATTGAAATAGAAGAAAGAAGGAAAGTGAAATTACTTTTTTCATGGTGTTTTTATCTGACAACTTTTTATTTGTTGTTGTCAATTTGGTCACAAATATACGTTTTCATACTGTAATATATTTATTATAATTGTGTTAATTTTAAAGTTAAGTTTGCTGAAAAACAGAAGGTTTTAAACAATCTCTATCGTAAATTTTGAATTAAAAATTTCATTTGCTTCGATAATTTGAATTCCTTCTTTTTCGAAAATATTTCCTGCTGAATCATTGGTGTCTGAATAGCCATACCAAGGTTCGATACAAAGGAAAGGAGAGTTTTTTTTGGTCCAGATTCCTAAGTGCGGGAAACTTTGATAATGTACTTTTATCAGTGGGATTTCGTTTTTTAGAATAATTAAGCTTCTTGATTGTAGTTTTTTAAAAATCAAAGCATCGTTTTCAAACAATTTATAGTTTAGTTTGACTAGGTTGTTTTTTGTTTCTAAAATTTGGGTTTTATTCGAAATTAAATCATTCTCCAGGAGGGTGTAAATTAAAGCTTCTTCTTTTTCGAATTTAAGTTCGTATTCTTCAAAATTTCCATTTAAAGCAAAAGCAGGATGAGCGCCAATGGAGAAAGGCAATTGTGATTGATTTTTATTGATTACTTTGTATTCAATGTTGAGTTTTTTTTCTTCTAATGAATAATGTATTTGCAATTCAAAGTCAAAAGGATATATTTTTAATGTCTCCGCTGATGATTGAATTGAAAAAGTAACACTATTTACTTCTTTATTAATTAATTCGAAATTCATGTCTCTGGCAAAACCATGTCTTGACAATTGATAAGTAGTATTGTTAATTTGGAAAGAATTATTTTTAAGCATTCCTACAATGGGAAATAAAATGGGTGAATGTTTTCCCCAGAAGTCAGGATTTCCTTCCCAGATGTATTCTTTATTGTCGTTGTTAGATTGTAGTGAAAATAATTCAGCTCCTTTATGATTGATTTTTGCCGAAATATATGCGTTAGAAATTGTAGTTGTCAAAATGTAATTGTTTTTAGGTAAATTTAATGTTGTAAATATATTCAATAAAATTTATTTAAGAATTTGGAATATAAAATCTTAAAATTTAATTAAAGCCAAATTTTATATTAAAAGTGAGTGATTTTTTTTATTAATTTGTTTCAAATTGGAAAAAACATGAAAAACATTCGATTCGAAGCTATTTTTCAAATAGCAATATTTTTAGGTACTGTATTCTTAAATGCCCAAGAAACTTCAGTTGTAAAACCTATTTCTAATTATAATTATCATGATGCTTTTGCACCATTTTTTTATTCTAAAAATGGAACAACAACACGTTCCGCAAGTGGTCAGCCTGGAGTTGAATATTGGCAAAATCGCGCCGATTATAAATTGACTGCAACCTTAAATGATAAAACTAATGAAATTGTTGGTACCGATGTTATTACTTATACCAATAATAGTACGGATGTCATGTCTTTTTTGTGGTTGAATTTGGAACAAAATTTATTCAAAGCAGATTCCAGAGGAGAAGCAATAGTTCCTGTTACGGGAAGTAGAAGTGGAGGGCAAGGGCAAATTTTTGATGGAGGTCATAAAATTAAATCGGTTAAAATAATTAAAATTGATAATAAGAAAGTTAATGATGTAGAAGTCAAGTATCTTATAAGTGATACCCGTATGCAAATTTTTCTTCCTGAAGAGTTGAAATCAAAAGGAGGGAAAGTAGAGTTTAAAATCGAGTTTTCATATATTTCTCCTAATGAAGGTTCGGATAGAACAGGTGTTTTAGAAACTAAAAACGGCAAAATTTTTACTATTGCGCAGTGGTATCCTCGCATGTGTGTGTATGATGATGTTAGGGGATGGAATACAAATCCTTATTTAGGAGCTTCAGAGTTTTATTTGGAATACGGTGATTTTGATATTGCTATTACAGCTCCTACTAATCATATTGTAGTTTGTTCAGGAGAATTGATGAATCCAAAAGAAGTATATTCTGCTGAAGAATTTAAGCGATTTAATGAGGCTAAAAACAGTGATAAAACGGTGGTGATTCATTCGTTAAATGATATGCAGGCATCAAAAAGTTCAGCAACTACAGCTACTAAAACCTGGCATTACAAAATGAGTAATTCACGTGATGTTTCCTGGGCTTCTTCAGCTGCTTTTATTTTAGACGGAGCTCAAATTAACTTACCAAGCGGCAAAAAATCGTTGGCTTTATCTGCTTATCCTGAAGAGAGTGCCGGGAATGAAGCCTGGGGGCGCTCGACAGAATTTGTGAAACATTCGATAGAAAACTATTCTAAAAGATGGTTTGAATATACTTATCCGGTAGCGACAAATGTAGCTGGGAATGAAGGTGGAATGGAATATCCCGGGATTGTTTTCTGTAGTTGGAAATCCAAAGGAAAAAGACTTTGGGGAGTTACAGACCATGAGTTTGGACACAATTGGTTTCCAATGATTGTAGGGTCTAACGAACGTTTGTTTGCCTGGATGGATGAAGGTTTTAATACTTTTATTAATTCGTTAAGTGATATTGATTTTAATAATGGAGAGTTTAAAGAAGAAAAAGACGATATGCACGAAAGTGGTGCTTCCTATACTGATCCTGAATTAGAACCAGTTTTGAGTTCGCCAGATAATATGAAGGAGGCTAATATTGGCGATTTGTGTTATTCTAAACCAAGTTCAGGATTAGTGATTTTAAGAGAGCAAGTGCTTGGAGAAGAACGTTTTGATTTGGCTTTTAGAACTTATATTAAGCGTTGGGCATTTAAACATCCGCAGCCAGATGATTTTTTTAGAACGATGGAAAATATAGGAGGAGAGGATTTGAGTTGGTTTTGGAGAGGTTGGTTTCAAAACAATTGGCGTTTTGATCAAGGCGTAAATTCTATAAAATATGTAAAAAACGATCCTAAAAAAGGTGTTTTTATAAGTATTGAAAATTTCGAAAAAATGCCAATGCCAGTTATTTTAGATGTTAAATTGAAAAGCGGAAAAGTAGATCGAGTAAAATTACCGGTTGAAGTTTGGCAAAAAAATGTGGAATGGACTTTTAAACACAATTCTACAGAAGAAATAGAAAGCATTACTCTTGATCCTGATCATGTATTCCCGGATAGTAATGAAGCTAATAATATCTGGACTGCTGATAAAGGTGTGGTTGAAAAAGATGTGGTTTATGATGCTTATTTAGGTACATTTTCTAATTCAAGAATGCCAATTAAAATTGTTGTATCAGAGAAAAATACCTTGTTGAATGTAGAAATTACTGATTATCCGGAGTTTTCAGTAAATGCTGTTGGAAAGGATGAATTCGAATCGAAACGTGCCGGTTTAAAATTTAAATATAATGAAGATAAAACAGGATTTGATATGATTATTGGGGATTCAAGAACAATTCCTTTTACAAAAGAGAAATAATTAAAAGAATATTTTAGTATCAAACGGCTATTGAGGGTTCTCAGTAGCCGTTTTTATTTATTCGAAATTATATCAATAAAATCTTTGTTTGCTAAGCCTAAAAAAATGTACTTTTATTGCTTTTTATTTGATTATTAACTTTACAAAACATTCATTTTGGATAAAAAGATTACAATTGCAATTGATGGATTTTCTTCAACCGGGAAAAGTACTTTAGCGAAACAATTAGCGAAGGAATTAGGTTATGTGTATGTAGATACAGGGGCTATGTACCGTGCAATTGCTTTTTTTTCGATGCAACATGGATATATTAATGCCGATTTTTTTGATAAAGAATCATTAATAAATAGTTTGCCAGCGATTCGTCTTCATTTTCAGTTTAATGCCGATTTAGGTTTTGCTGAAATGTATTTGAATGATGAGAATGTTGAAAAAGAAATCAGAACAATTGAAGTTTCCAACTTTGTGAGCAAAGTAGCCGAAATTCCTGAAGTCCGAACTAAATTAGTCGAACAACAGCAGGAAATGGGTAAAAATAAAGCTGTTGTAATGGATGGCAGAGATATTGGAACTGTCGTTTTTCCTGATGCCGAACTTAAAATATTCATGACAGCATCTGCGCAAACCCGTGCGCAAAGACGTTTTGACGAATTGATCCAAAAAGGAGATACGGTTACTTTTGAAGAGGTATTTAAAAATGTAGAAGAGCGCGATTATATCGATACGCATAGAAGTAGTTCTCCATTAATAAAGGCTGATGATGCGGTGGAAATTGATAATTCTAATCTTAGTCGTGAGGAACAATTTGAGTTGGTTTTGGATTTAGTCAGACAAAAACAGTAAGTATACAAAACGTATCAAATAATAAAAGCCGTAAAACTTATGTTTTACGGCTTTATTCGTTAAGCTTTCAGCGGAGAAAGAGGGATTTGTCTCTTTCAAAAATCACCAATAAAATCAATACTTCGCAAAGCATGTTATTTAAGTGACTCCTCGACTGACACCTCTTTATAAGGATACTATTATTCTAAATTCAAAGTAGTCAAATATAAGCATAATTGTTTGAATATTAAAGTGTCAAGGCTAAAAAATGAACTAGTAGTTTAAGTGTTTAGTTATGCGTATCCTGATTAAAATTTGTTTGAAGTACTTTTCAATTTTAACCAAAAATCAAGTGAGTTACTTGTTCATATTTTATACCTGAATATGTACAGAACTCATCAATTGTTAGGAACTCATTTTCGAGCTTGTTGAGGTCTTTTTTTATTTTTTGCATCAATCTGGTACTTTGACGATAACTTTTTCCTGTTATGCGTTGTATGTCCTTTGGATAGATGCAAACCCTCTGATTGTTCATTTTCATACTTTATCCTTAACTTTGATATAGCTTTGCTATACTTCTGACGTGCAGAAATTATTTTGCAATTTAGTTATAATTCTTCATACTTATTTATCGTGTTTTTAAGTTCATTTTGGACACTTATGCCATTTTTGGACATATGGTACACTCGTAGTTTTTCCTTTTGAAAAATGCTTTGTAAACTTTGTTTTAATCATTCAAAATGTGGTTGCAACTGATTGGTAGAATGAAGTAGTTTTTAGATGAATGTTGAATTAAATTTCAGAAATTATGGCAAGGCAAAAGGGCATAATTAAATTGAAAGGTACTATCGGGGATATTACTTTTTATAAAACGCAGGATGGACATTTGGCGAGAGAAAAAGGCGGAATTGACGCTAACAGAATCGCAAATGATCCTGCGTTTCAAAGAACTCGTGAAAACGGTTCTGAATTTGGAAGAGCGGGGAAAGCGGGGAAGTTGTTGAGAACAGCTTTACGTGTATTGTTGCTAAATTCGGCGGATAGTCGCATGGTGAGTCGTTTGACTCAATCTATGGTCAAAGTTATTCAGGCAGACACAACGAGTGAACGTGGATTAAGAAACGTGATTGACGGTGAAGCCGAATTGTTAACTGGATTTGAATTTAATATTCGAGGGAAATTGGGAACCAGTTTGTTTGCTCCATATACCGGAGGTATCAACAGGGTTAGCGGTGAAATCTCGGTGGATATTCCATCGTTTATCCCGTTGAATATGATTGCGGCTCCCGGAGGAACTACCCACTTTAAAATAATTTCAGCCGGGCTTGAAATTGATTTTGAAGCAGAAACTTTTGTGGAACAACATTCGGAATCAGCAATTACGGCTTGGGATTCAGCGGCTACAGCGGTAATTAGCCATGTGAACACTGTTACTCCTAACAGTACTAAACCACTATTCCTGGCTTTAGGATTGGAGTTCTACCAAGAGGTAAACGGAAGTATGTACTCTTTGAAAAATGGAGCTTACAACCCTTTAGCGCTTATCGTAGTTAATGGAGGTGTGTAATCTGAAGTTCGAAGTATGGTTTTGTTTTTAACTAGAACTTATTTCCCTGAAGGAACAAATGGTAAACTCGAATGCGAAGGTAAATTAATTTGTAATACCATTGAATTGCCTTGGAAGATGAACGAAACGAAGGTTTCCTGTGTTCCTGAAGGGAAATATTTTATAAGAAAGCGATACAGTGCCAAATACAAATGGCATTTGGAATTGGTGGATGTGCCCAATAGAAAGTTTATTCTTTTTCATCCTGCTAATAATGCTCAAAAGGAATTGCAAGGCTGTATTGCTCCGGTAACTAAACTTTCTGGACCTGGTTTAGGTTTGATGTCCCGAAAAGCTTTTACCAAGTTAAAAGACTTTGTTTATAAAGCTTTGGACAATAAAGAAAGTGTCGAATTGATTATTGAATAGAGATCCTTCTCCCGAAAAGTCGGGATCAGGATGACAAATTGGAAAAGATTATGAAAAAAATTATAAATAGAGCTTCAGCTCCCACGCCAAAGTTTTTTAAAGTGCTTCGAAATGTAGGTTTGGCATTAGCTGCCGTTGGAGGAACTATTTTAGCTGCTCCAATTGCTCTGCCTGTAATAGTAACAACTATTGGAGGTTATGTTGCTGTAGCCGGTGGTGTTTTGTCGGCTGTAAGCCAGCTTACTACAACTGATGACAGCCCATAACCATACCTTGATGGGAACTGCCGGAGGCACATTTTTAAGTATAGTACCTAATATTCAATCTGAAGATATTGTAAAAACGGCTGTCTTGGCCACAGTTGGAGCGGTTGTCAGTTTTATGATTTCGTTACTGCTTAAAAGCCTAAATAAGAAGCACAAAAAATAAGTTTAGCCCTAGTTGTGGTGACCTTTGGGTTAAACAAAATGAAAGCCTGGTCGTGATCAGGCTTTTTTTGTTTTTAGATTTCACCAAATTGATTCAGTTGTACCTCAACGACTACCACTTCGGAATTGTGGCAGTATAAATCGTTGTATTTTGCAAAGTCAATTGCTTTGTTTCTGCTGTCAAAAGCACCAAAAAAAACTCTTGATGCTCTTGATTTCCAATTATCTGTTTGGAATAATAAAAAAATGCTCATAGGAGTAATTTTAAAAGTTAATTAATCAGTTTTTCTTGCAGTAGCGGTACAAAATAACCCTACGTATATCGTTAATAAGATTGATGTTCTGATGGAACTGTTTTTCTTTTTGTTCCAGGAGTTTTAAAGCCGCTACTTGTTTTAGATGTTCTTCGTGTTCCTGCATCATCAAACAAGCTTTTAGATTGAATTCTTCTGAAAAATTTTGAAGGCGTAAAAAGGGAATAACCGAACCTACTAAAAATGGATGCCAAAATCTGGTTTTTCATAAGCTGTAAGCCACAAAATAAATATTCTCACAATCTTCGTCATTTTGAAAAATGATTACAAAACTATTGGTAAATGGCTCTTTTTGGGGTTTACCGCTGTTCATACCTTTGTTAAGAATGAATAAATGTGGCTTGTTGTAAACCAAGTCCTTTTTGTGGGTTTTAACGATAAAATTCATCATGACTTCGGATTTAAAGATTAGCTTTTCTTCTAGTTTCCCTGCTGTTTCTGATGAATGGCCAAGTGCCTCGCTACGCTCTGCACCAATAAATTTTTCAAAAGAAAAAAGAAAAAAAGAAAGCCATTCTTCTAGTGGAAGGTTTCAAAAAAGCAGGTTTTTCAGAAAAAATACTACCCTAAATAGAAGTGTTCAGAAGGTAGTTTTTAGTGTTCAGCAAAATAGTGAACTGGAAAAATAAGGGTGGAGATTTTTTATGAAACCCGTAGGGCTTGAACTTGCTTTTTTGAATACCTGGAACTTAGCTTTGCTCTCTTTTTTTTATTTTTTATTTTGAAATATCTAATCAAAATTTCCTTGTTTGTTTGGATGAAATTTTGAGAGAATGAGTGTTGTTTTTTTGCAGGAGTGTTCTTGAAAGGGTATCCAATTTTTGGACGGATGAAAATCCAAATTCAAATAATAAAAACGTTTTTCATCCGGCTGAAAATTTGATACTCTTTATTCTCATTTGTTTTTTGAGGATGCTTGAGTCGTGTTCAGTAATCAGTAGTTAGTGTACAGTCGGAATGTTAATATGGAAATGGGAAGTATCTTCAAAAAACAATGCTAAAACTTACCTAGTGCGATGGGGCAGTAGCGCAAGCAAGGGTATTATTTTTTTATTTGTTTATCGGTATGTTCTGATTGTTTTTGTGATAGCTGGTGCCAGAAATAGTGTTCAGTGTACAGTTTAGTATTTAGAAGTATTTGGTTTAGTAATACAAAGGCATCAGCTATCGCGGAAACAATGTATTTTGATGTTCTGACAAATAAAAAATAATACTCTTGCTGGGAATTTTGGTTTTGTGGGTAATAAAATGGCTTTTACCATAGGCAAATAACCTGAAAATCTAAAGCCATTTTATTACTTACAAAAGCAATGAAAATACTTTCTATGTAACCGCCAAGATGATAAAAACAGTGAATGCAAACGTTCTTAAAAGCAATGATAACCGTAAAGTTTCAGATGAAATACAGAACATTGTTAAAGACAGTGGCGAAGGACGGTATTTTTTTGTAGCTGGGTGGTGCGATGGGAGCTGCAAAAAATGTTGTCCTGAAGCCACTGGCAAGCGCGTTGGGTGAGCGGCTTTTTTACATAATGTTATTATAGTGCATCCTAAAATTTCATTGAGAGTAGGACAGTTCTTCATGCACTATAATGCCACATTATGTAAAGAAGCTTTGGGGAAAAAAATTACTGGCGCAAGTTGCGAAGCGTACTTGTTTTTTCTAAAAACTGTGCCAGTAATTTTTTTTTGGAGCGTTGGCAAAGGAGGGGCAGTTGAAATGTAAAACATCCTTTTTATCAACGACCTAAGAGAGACCGATTGTCCTTCGTTTTTATTGGAAAACTGTTTTGAAATGGATAAGAGACGAGTGAATTAAGATGTTAAAGTATTTTTACGTTGAAATTGCAATCTTTCGATATTAGATTTAACTTTTAGTTCTTGTTGTATTATTCGCAAAATGATCTATTCTATCTGACATAGAAACTGTTTTAGCCTTTCCTTTAACCATTGTCTCTGCTACAAAAACGATCTGACCTTTTTTATTAGCAAAATAATCTGACTGAAGTAATCTAAAATGTCCTTTTCTAAAATGTGGTATTTTTGATATTGGCGAATTTTCAGTCTCTCTAATTTTTTCGGATAATTGGAACGTTAAGTTTCTAGCTGACTTATCTTCTCCTCTGTCGAATAAATTATTTGGAACACCTTCTGCAACACAATCTGGGAAACAGTTCATATAAGCAATTGTATTTATCGCAAGGCGAAACATTTTTGAATGCAAAAGTGATAATACGTCATCTTTCTTGTTTACCTCCGCATAGAATTTATCCGACATACGACCTCCATTTTCGCTAAGTGAATAGTATAGTTCAATACTACCATCATTTTCGAGACTTAAAGAAAATGCCAGTCCATCTGCTTCATAGGGTAAATGCAATGCAAATTTATAAACTACACTCTTTTTTTGCTCTTTTGAATATAAATGAATAACATCTTTACTTTGCCCTTTTTCATAGAGGAATTTTTTAATTCCTTCTAAATCAGATAAGGGAACTTTTTCAAGAAAGTCCCTTAAATGTTTATCGAGGAAGAAAATATGCAATAACATACCTTTATTGTCATTTCTCCATAATTCTAATCCGGATATTATTAGACCTCTCGACTCTGGAGTTTCAAAGGCCTGTATTGGAGCAGTTAAAATATTTTGTCGAAGTAATGAAAATATTTGATCATCTGTAAGGTACGGTGTCAATTTTTTCTGTGTTCCATAAAGGTGGTGCCAAAAATATTTTAATGGTTTGCTATAATATACTCTTCTAGCCATATCAATTCTTTTTAAATTAAGTAACGTGTCGAGTTATTACAAAAACTTTATTAACTGTATTACTTCGAAGTTAGAAACTTCGGAGAGCTGAGAGCTGATTTTTTAATAGCTTAAAGCCGTGAGACTTCGAGCAGCGGATATATAACAGTATAATCAATGTTACTCTATTAAACTCATTAAATATTGTCTGCCTGCTGGTGACAAATAATCACTTGCTGTTTTTTCTAGAAAATTATTAATGCTTAAGAAATTTATAAAATTTTGAGAAAAGAAACCTTCTATATTACCCCTTAAATGACTGTCTTGAAACATATCTACTAAAAGTTCATAGTACTTATTTTGTTCATTAATCATTCCAATCATATCCCAATCGGTACCAAAACAAATCTTATTTTTTAAAGGAAATTTTCCATTATTGAAATTATCAATTAGATTTTGGAAAAATCTATCTCGTTCATGATGTTTATTGCTAATAATTTTCCTTAAATGACCAACCTCACAATAAGCAAATTCATATTCTTGGCAAAGTTCGACTACTATTCTGGCGTAACAATCTTCGCTTAACCATTGTCGAGGATTTGAGTACCATCCATGAAAATTATGATTTCTAATCTTTGGATCTCCACCTCCTGCATGACCAAAGCAAATTCTCAGGTTAGGATACTTTCTTAAAACATTACGCCAATTTTTAGGATCACAATTTAATCCATAACCTTTTTTCGCTTGGAAACCTTGAGGGGTACAGTGTGTGAAAATAGGGATTTTTTCAGATTGACAATAACTAAAAAAATTATTAACTCTTTCTTCCACTACGGGGTCTAAATTATTAATAGGTTTGTATCCCATTGGCGGATAAAACTTAACACCTATATTACCAGCAGCAATACCTTCCTGAAAAGATGTCATTGCATTTTCATTTAATGGATTGAATGCAGTAAAACCAAGTAATTTACCATCCGATTGACTTACCAATTTCATCATATTATTGGTTTGAACCGGATTAAAAGGATAGAAAGTATACCCTTTTTCATAGGAAGCACACATATCCATCATGTAATGAACTTGTAAGACCAAATTTGCTTTGCCATAACCTGAAGTTGCCTTTTGATATATTTTTACCTCATCATCAAGCATTGTTGCTAGAAAATTAATCACCGGAATATCATCACAATCTAAATATTGCTGCAGTTCTTTATTTATCTTGGGCTGGCATAATTTTTCTAAAGCCCAAATAATAGTGTTTTGGTATGTTTTTTCAAACTCTTTTTTTTGATTGTTATCAGCATTTATTGCATGGGACTTCATATAATTTTCTAGAAAAGCCTTCCTGAAATTATCTGAATTGAATTTACTTTTGTTAGCTGTTGATTCCTTGTCTTTTATTTTTTCTAACTCTAAGATTGAATTAAATAAGAGGCTTTCCTGAAAAGCTTGACTTAAATCAGAGGACTTGTTATCTCTAGCAATTAATTCTAACTTTTGTCTCGTTCTATACAGAAACCAATCTATTATTTCATGGGATTCCATATTTTTAAGAAGATTTTTGTTGGTAATAAAATTAGCTTCATCACTGCCAAAATCATCTGTTAATGCATACAAATAATTTGCTAGTGGACCAGCAATTAGACCTACCAGAAATATCGGTTTAATAATTGCCTCAAGTGGTAAATATCTCGCATTAAAAAGATGTATGTGAGCATCAACGAGGCGTCTAGGTTCAATTTTTAAAGAGCCTAATACACAATTTTTATCGTTATTAGGGGTGTTAAAAGATTCAAGTAAAAATTCTACGACAGGTATTAGTGCTAGTGAACCTAAACTTGTTGTTTTTAAAAAATTTCTTCTATGCATGTTCATATTTAAGAATGTATTAAGCGTGTTAAAACTAAAAAAGTAGCCTTTAAGATGGACTAAAGGATAATTAACTAAATGACCTGAAGAAAAAGAGTGTTTTTACTTTTAAATTTGTGAATTGGAAATTTCAATTTTAGTCTATAATAATTTGAGTACCTACAGAAACTGGTTTTCTAACAAATTTACCATATGTCGCAGCAACAGGGCAACTTGCCATGATACGCCATTGATTTTTGATTATTACACCAAAGTTGATCTGTGATAAAAAGAAAGGTTTGTTTTGAATATTTAAATTACTATATAAATCTTTAGAACCAGCAATGCCATAAGCACTTAAAATACTAAACAATTTTAAGTTTTCTTTTTCACCGAATACATCAATATACATTTGCCCGCCTAATTGGCAATTAAAAGTAGCTTCTTCACTGAGAGAGCCAAGAGCAGGAAGCTGAAAACCTAACTTAGGGTTAAAAGCAAAACAAATTGTAGCCCAATCATTTTGGCCATAACCAAAAATTGTAGTCGCATTTAAAACACCATTACCACCCCCATTAACAAGGGATTCAATAGTTTGATCTTCTACAGTATTTTCTTTAGCGGAATTGATATGGGATCCTAAACTAACTCGAAATGCCCCTATTTTATCGGAAACTAATTCACTATAAAAATTCACTTCATCAGATTGAAATTGAAATACGTTGGACTTAAATAACTTGAAACCCTCTTCAGGAGCACTAAGATGCCAAAATGTATTCGATTTGTCAAGTACAAAAGAAGATTTAGATTTAGTTCCTTCCTTAAAATAAAGGAATTGCGCTGACGATACCATTGAATAAAATAAAAATGGGATAAGTAATTTTGTTTTCATAATTTTCTATTTAGCTATGTATTGGTTAATCCATTTTAAAAAATCAGTATCCATTTTAGCAGAAATATTAAAGCAATTATTAATATAACCTTCATTTCCCCCATGATGTATTCCTATAATTGTGGGTTTATCATTGTCTATAAGCCATAAAGGTGCTCCACTATCTCCAGTACAAGTGAACATGTTGTATCCAATTAATGACATTTTATCATCTAAATATAAATCATTAATAGTGCATTTTTTATCAATTTTTGTATTTGTCATATCGCATGGAAATCCTGTTAGATGTACTTCTGATGTTTTAGTTTTAATGTTATCAACTTTGTCAAGTTGAAAATGACCAAAATAATAAGCTTTGATTTTATTTGGATTTTTAAATTTAATTATAGCAATATCAGTCAAGGGATTTAATTTCGATTTATAAGTATAAATTATAAACTCTTTTTTTTTTAAATACATATTTTGATTATTGTTAGCAGGATTATATAGAGTTATACCTTTTATCATTCCCTGTCTAATTACATTATGATGGGCGGTAATCAAAACATCAGGTGCGATAAAAGAGCTTGTACTAGAAAAATTTCCAAATATTCTGTTAAACGTCTGATGTATTACATAACTGTATGGAGAAACCTTATTTTGATCTTCATTTAAAATAATACGCTCTTCTCTTTTTTCTACAGGTCCACAGGGTTTGTCACATCCATTAAAAATTTTATCACAATTGTTTTGTGAGTAACAAATTACAGAAAAGAACAATAATAATAGTTTCATTACATTCAATTTTATAAATGATATTGAAAATTACGGATTTTTTTTAATAAAAAAACAAAATATTAGAAATAGCTTTGGGTAGATAATAAAAAAGAATCGAACATACTTTTAAGATTTGGAGTAGTGGGAAGGAATAGCAAATGAAACCTAAAAGATTAATCTACAACTAAATGAAAAAACGTTCTCACAATTGTTTTAATAACAATTTAGATTAATGAAAGACAACACACTTCAGTTTTTATCTAAAGGTTTACATAGTATTTAAAAATCTATTTTCTACAATTCAATGGAATTCTAATTTTTTTCATGATTTAAATTTTCTCTAATTTTAATTTCCAATGCTTCCAATCAGGAGCTATGTTTTCTAATAGATTATAGAACTTTTTTGAGTGGTTTCTTTCGATTAGATGGCATAATTCATGTATTATCACATATTCAATACAAGCTGAAGAGACTTTTATTAATTCGGGATTGATTACTATTTTACCTGAAGAAGTATAGCTGCCCCAGCGCTTTTTCATGCGTTTAATTTGCAATTCCGGTTTTTGAATTTTGTACTGAATGAATTTTCTATATGCTTCTTCATACATTTTTTCAAAGATTTTAGAAGCTCTCTTATAATACCACTCTGTCATTAAATGTTTCACTTCTTCAGCAGTACTTTTGGTCGTAAATACAACTAAGTAACTACCTTGAATTTTTACTTTGTTTTCTTGAGAATTGATGATTTTTAAAAGATAATTTCTCCCTAAGTATTTATGAGTTTCTCCAATTACATATTCTCTTTTTGGAGTTTCTGGCAGGAATTGTTCAAAGTATTTTTGTTGTGTTATTATCCATCTTGAACGTTTTGACACTACTTTCTTGATTGTATCAATAGAACAATCTAAAGGTGCTTTTATTTGTACAGAAGTATCAGGGTGTACCTCAACGGCAATACTTTTCCTTTTCTTTTCTGCTACTGAAAATGTGATTTGTTTTGTACCGTACTGAATGTGATGCATCTTAAAAATTGTTTTTTGCTACTTTTAAACATTTGTCTAGTATGACATCTAAATCATCAAATGTGATATCAATACCTAATGATTTGCGATGTGCCATTAGATAATCTTCCACCTCGTTTTCCATTTCTTTGATTACATCGATATTTTTTTTCCAATCTCTAATGACTAGTTTTTCAATAATTTTTGAAATGTCAATTCCAATATTGGCCAAAACATCTTTTTGTTGGATTGCTATTTCTTTACCAAAACTGTTCTCAAATACTTCACTCAATACACCGAAGAATGCTCTCGCCTCAGGTTTGTTTAGCAATGTTTGCGGAATGTCTTCGAGATATCCTTTTTCAAACTGGTCTCGTATATTTAATATTGCCTTTAAATATTCTGCTTCGGATATTCTGTTTTCTTGAAATGATTTTATAACATCTTCTAATAACTGAGAAAATTTTTTGTAAAAAGCTTCGTCTTTTTCCATGTTTTCCGTTATTACCTTTTTCATTTTGTGTGCAATGAAATCGGCTTTCGAAGCAGGTGTTTTGCCATATTCTTCAATAGCTTCGTTTACCATTTGCTTGTCGAAAATGTTCAATTCTTTTGTAATTACTATTACGTCATCAGCTTGTACATAGGTGTCCAATAGCTTTTTAACTCTAGGTTCGTATTCTTTGTATGAAACGATTTCTGCATATCTGTTTTGTAATGAAACACGAAGTTTTACAAACATTTTTAATTCTTGTTTGTAGAAATCAATTTGTTCTTCAGAAAACTCAATATAAAATTCATTAGAAGCCAAAGCTGTTTGTAATGTTCTGGCAAATTGGCTCAAAGTTTCATAAAAATCATCTCTTAGGTCTTTGTAAGCTAAGTGTCTTTCAAGAGCTTCGATGTCTTTTTTGTTGTAGACTTCTTTAAAGCAGTCCCAAACATTTGCATGATGAACAGGCACTTTTCTTATTTCATCACTAACATCAACAATTGTATTGGTCAAATCTTCTTCATCAAAATCTTCGAATGCTGCATAAGACGTTAAGGCTTCATCCAATTTTCCTAAAATACCCACATAATCAATAATATGACCGTGTTCTTTGCCGCTAAATAATCTATTTACTCTGGCAATGGCTTGTAGTAAATTATGAGAATGTAATGGCTTTGCTAAGTACAGAATTGTATTTCTAGGTGCATCAAAGCCAGTAAGTAACTTACTTACTACGATTATTAATTCGACTTCAGTTCCTTCGTCCTGGAACTTACTAATGATGAATCTTTCGTATTCTTCCTGTCCATTGTATTTTTCCATTAATGAAGCCCAGTATTTTTTTGCTTCGTTTGAGGTTTCTTTCCAAACATCTTCATAATCCTGACGGCTATCTGGTGGTGTGAATACTACAGCTGTGTTGATTTTTAATTCCGGATCTGTTTGCTCTTCAAAATATTTTTGGTAGCGGATCGCTGTTTCAATTCGAGGTACTGCTAATTGTGCTTTGAAGACACCGCCTTGCCAGTTTTGCGAGTAGTGTCTTGAAATGTCATAAGCTATTTCGTTGACTACTTGTTCGCTTTCATAAATTCTGCTAATGCTTGCAAATTTCTTCTTTAAATCCTTTTGAGCTTCTTCATTTAGGTTACTTGATAAACGTTGGAAACCTTTGTCGATTTGCTGTTTATTCACACTTAATTGTGCTGAACGACCCTCATATAGCAATGGTAATACTGCACGATCTTTTACGGCTTGATCAATAGTATATTTGTGGATAAAACCACCAAATTTTCTTGCCGTACTTTTTTCGTTTTTCATTAATGGCGTTCCAGTAAAACCAATGTAACAAGCATTTGGTAATACTCGTTTCATGTTGATGTGAGCCGTTCCGTATTGACTACGATGGCTTTCATCCACTAAAACGAATATGTTTTCTGAGTTATCTATAAAGGAAGTATTTTTTGTAGCAGTTTGAAATTTATCAATAATGGTAGTAATTATTTCATTTCCTTTATCTTGTAGTAATTCAATTAAATCACTACCACTTTTTGCTTTTTCAACTGATTTACCACAATTTCTAAAGGTTTTATAGATTTGATTGTCTAGGTCAATTCTGTCAGTAACTACAATAATTCTCGGTGAAGGAATTTCTTTGTCTAATGCTAATGCTTTTGATATCATTACCATAGTTAACGATTTTCCACTTCCTGTTGTATGCCAAATTACACCACCTTTACGTTTATTGGTTTTATCAATTTCTTTTACTCTTTCTATAGTGTTTTGAACGGCAAAATATTGTTGGTAACGAGGTACTTTAATGTTTGGACCATCATATACTAAGTATTTGTAAACAAATTCTAAAATTCTATTAACGCTACAAAGGCTCACTAATGATTGGTCTTGAATTGTAGTTTCTCTGTCTTCTTTTTGTGTTCCGTATTTAGTAGTTTTAAGTGTTTTTTGAGTTTCTTTCTCATTATTTTCTTTCCATACTGCCCAGAATTTTTCTGGAGTTCCTACAGCACCATATTTTACTTCATTAGGTTGTACTGCCAATAATAATTTGGCATAATGATATAGTTTAGGAATTCCTTCTTCGCGTTTTTGATTTCGAATGTGTTGCGAAATTGCTTCGGTTAAGGAGGCATTTTTATCTCTGCGTTTGTTTTCAATAACTATGAAAGGAATACCGTTGATGAAAAGAACAATATCTGGTCTTCTTTTTTCTTTGATCCCTTCTACAACAAATTCATCTGTGATGTGGTAAGCATTGTTTTCAGGGTTTTCCCAATCAATGAATCTCATCGTGTATGCTTTACGGTCGCCTTGAATGGTTTCGTTGAAACTTTTCCCTAGTGTAAGCAAGTCATGAATGTTTTCATTAGTTTTTACCAAACTTTCTTCAGGAATGTTTTTTAAAACGTTGATTGCAGATTGAATGTTGGAGTTAGAAAAAGGATATTCTTTGTCTTTATATTCAAAGCTATTGATAGCGCTCAACCGTTCCGCTAAAATATCTTCCAGTATCACATTAGAAAGTAACCCACCACGTTGTTTGATGGTTTCTTCGGGAGTTATGTATGACCAACCCAATTTGCGAAGCAAATGGATGGCTGGTTTTTGGGAGTCGTTGTTTTCACCGTAATTTAGCATCATATCTTTTTTAACTAAAAATGTTACCTAATTTTCTAAATAGGATTCTATCTCCATTACCTAACTCTAAATACATTTCACCTGGTTCGATTGACCAAATTTTTAGATTTTCATACTCTGGTTTTTCTTCTGTTTTGACAATTTCACTAATAACAATTTCCGAAATATCGTTTTCATGGTTTACAATTTCAACAGCTCCATGCCATTCATAATGAATTTTACTCTCTGGTTCACGCTGATAAATGGTAAACATTGCTCGAGCAACATTTTCACCGTGGTTGACATGTCTTATATTAAAATCAATTAAGATGTTACCGTTTGTATGTCTCCAAGTTCCTAAAATTTGGTGTAATTCTATATTCATAGCTAGTAGTGACTTTTGGTGTTATTTTTACCTAATGTATTCTTTGCTGTAATTAATGCTTGACTGGCTCTATTAAGAAATGTATCTATAGTATCGTCGCCCTTTTTAAACTCTGTTACTCCACATGAAACTGTAAGTTTGTAAAAAACTTCGTCAATATTAAATACATTGTTTTCAATCATTTTTCTTTTTCTTTCAGCTGCTTTCGTTGCTTCTCCAAGACTTGTATCTTTTGTGATTACTACAAACTCATCTCCTCTTAAAAATTGTCTAAAAGTTTCGTCTGTTACTCTTCTGTCATTGTTTAAAAGTTGACCTAAGCTTTTTAATATTTGATCAGATTTAGTATGTCCAAATGCAGAATTAAATGCTTTAAAATTATCTACGTCAATTATAATAACTGAAAATGAATTTATTTTTGTCCCAGTATTTAGTTCTTGAACTGTTCTAATTAGATATTCGTTTATTGCCTTATAGTTTTTTAGTCCTGTTAGTTCATCTGTGAAATTATCTAATTGTAATGCTTTGTATTTTCTTCGGTATATCCGATTATAAATTAAAAAGGCAATAATAAAAACTAATATTGTATAGAGAAAAGAACAATATAATTTGATTAAATATTCTGTTGATATGAATTTTAGAATTGTAAATTCTTTTGGTAATAACGTTGATGTAAAATAGATTACAAGAAAAATACCAAGTGCTTTTAGTATGTCATAAATTCCTTTTGCAAAAAAATCATCTTTAAACTTCTTTACTGAATTTTTCAAATAACCCATCTATTTTCTATTAGAGTTTTTATTTATACTATTAAAATTTGCCATATTCATTATTTATTTAACTCTTATTTTACCTGTTAACAATTGTTGTATTAGTCCTTGTCTTTGTTGTCGTAAAGCAAATAATTCTTTATTTAGATTGGTTATTTCCTTGTCAATAAATGAAAGAAAAGAAGCAGTTTTTTGTTGCTCTACTAATGATGGCAGGGTTATCTTAAATTTTGTCAAATTACCTTTTGAAATGCTATATACTTTACTGCCTGTAGCTATGGTTTTTAAGCGTTTTTTCGCCTCAGGGCTTTTAAACAAATATGCTCGGTAGCCTTGAGCAGTTTGATTGTTTTTATCACGTAAGGCAAAAGTGTGTAAACCTGCTAATACTTTTTTTCCATTCAAATTATATACTTCTAAAGACTCACCAACCCCCTCATAATCCTCTGATGCGTCTGCAATTATTAGATCGCCTTCTTGTAATAAATGAATACTAGGTTTGATGTTTTTGTTTAGAACTGGAATACGAGTTTCCGTATTGAAATCTAACACTGCATTTTTATAAGTCGAGTGAATGTCTCCGTAATGGATATAATAAATACTATTGTCCTCAACTTCATAGTTAAGGTCATTTCTAGAAAAGGAACTGGTTCCAATAAATTCAAAAACTTCATTTATTGGTAGGGAAGACCATTGACTGTTATTGTGATTTTTAAATCTCACTTCCCCTGTAAGTAATTTTTTCATTATTGCTTTTTTGTACTCTTTTTTGTTTCTTATAAGTTGTTGTTGTAAAGTAATGGCTTTGTTCCAAGTCGTAAGTATTTTAGTGATTTTTTGTTGTTCCCATAATGGAGGTAATGTAATTCTGAATTTTGATATATTTCCTTTTGAAATACCATATACTTTACTGCCTGTTGCAATAGTTTTTAAGCGTTTTTTTACATCTGGATTTTTAAAAAGATATGCTCTATAGCCGTGAACTGTTTTGTTGTCTTTATCACGTAAGGCAAAAGTGTGTAGTCCCGCTAATACTTTCTTATCTTTTAAATTGAATACTTCTAATGCTTCTCCAATTCCCTCATAATCTTCGGAAGCATCGGCAATGATTAAATCTCCTTCTTTTAAAAAATGCGTGCTTGGCTTGATTTCTTTCCTTAAAACTGGAATACGTGTTTCTGTGTCAAAATCTAACACTGCATTTTTATAGGTAGCGTGAATGTCTCCGTAATGAATATAATAGATACTATCTTCTCCCGCTTCATAATTGAGGTCATTTCTAGAAAATGAACTTGTTCCTATAAACTCAAAAACTTCGTTTATTGGAAGAGAGGACCATCCTGATGGGATAGTATTCTGTTTGTGTGTTGGTGTATATGTTTCGCTATTGGTCATAATTTATCTAATATTTATAAAAAATTCAGAACTACGTGCTACACACACACCATTTTTAACTATAAAACATTCCATCCAATGTAATCCTGTAAATTCAGAATGTTCTTTTTGAACTAATCCTCCTTTTCCTAATGTTTGCGCTTGGAAAATTCCTCCTCGCAATCCCATAAAAGCATTTTTCGCTTCTTCCCCTGTATTTACCACTTGCCAATACACATCAAAAGGTTTTGGTACATTTGTAGTTGCGGTAAAATAGATGTCACAATTTTTAGGAATAATTGTTTGGTTTGTAATAGACTTTGATTTTTTGTTGTCTGTAATGTCATTGTATCTGCCATAAACATCACAATTATATACCAACGATACTGGCCACAATGGTTGTTGGCGATGGGGAACAGATAACATTTGAGCAGAATAGTTTACCGGTTTTAAATTTTCGGTAATTAATTCATCGTAACCCAAATTCCGAACAGCTTCGTTTACCGACCTAGTACCTAAAATGTTTTTCAAAAGTCTGTAAGCATCAGAAGGATTCATATTTTTAAGTGAACTAAAATCACTTTTTGATTTTTCCAACCATGAGAAGAAATTGTCTTGTTTTTGTTGTTCGAATGGCCATTTATCAGCAAAATTTTCTTCATTATTCACCGGATTTTCAATCCACCAAATTTCTTTATCATGTTTGTCACTGTACACTTTTTTCATATACAAATGCATATTTAAAAGGATACTAACTAAAGCATCGATTACATTATTTTCTTTATTATATGCTCTTGCAGCAAGAGTGGTTATAATAATGGAAATAGGTTTGTCATCATCGCCACCAAACATGATGTCCCTGTGTCGTTTTAAAATTTGAACGGCTCTAATCAATGGTTCCTTTTCTTTTGTATACTTTGGAAGTGGTTGGATACTTTCACTAAGCATCAGGCTTCTAAACATGTTTATAGCTGCTCTATTTTTAAACCAAGCGGCATAACCAAAAGGATTACTTTTTAACCAATAATTAGGATTTATTTCTGAGGGATAATTTGATTCTCTTCTATCTGTAATTCTAATTGATAATTCTTCAACATCAGATTTTCCTAGACTGTCAAAAGATTTTTCACTAAGATTTATATGATTATTATTCCCTATTAATGACGGCAAAATATCTAAATGGAATTTATCACTTTCGTATATTAAAGTCCAACAACGGTTTCCCTCGTCATCCAACATTCTGCGATAATTTTCATTATTGTGAACTATTTGATCTTTGACTGCATGTTTCAAATCTTTTTGTGTCCAGTGTGCTTTTTTGCCAGTAAGCCTGCAAACCAAATCTACATCTAATTCGTCATCTTCAATAATTGGTCTTATCATTGTGCCCAATAGAAAAGAACCCTGAGGTAATATTTCCGGTTTATAAATGCATAAAGGAGAATCATCTTTTGACAATTGGTTTGCTACCGCCGTATAGCGATCTTGAACTAACTCATATTGAGCTTGCGTGATATCTAGAACTTGCCCGATATTTTCGAGTAAGTCGCTAATTTTATTGCTTCTGTTGAATAGTTCGAACATAGTTTATTGGTTTTTAATTTCAATTGCTTTGCTAAAGCCATTATTAGCTGAGTTTTGGTCGTATATTATCAAAGGTAAATCTGCTTTTTCCATCCATATTCTTCCTGTTTCTACTGCACATGAATTAGGCATAACAGGAAAAACATGAATTGGTTCATTTTGATATTGGAGTTTTATTTTGCTGTATGCATTTCTTACTTGGTTTTTAAAGTTGATAAGAGTCTGTCTGTTTTTCAAAATGTTGCGATTCGGATTATCAACCGAAATTTTCCAAATTGAAACATCATCACCTAAAACAGAGTGAATTCTATCGTCCGTAACATCATCGCTCAAACTCAATACCAGAACCGGTATTGATTTTATTTCTGATGGCTCTTGCAATTCTACTACAACAACCTCTTCTTCATTTTGCCATTTCCAAGTCTGTTTTGGTTCTCGGTGAAGCTGGTAAATTTCACTCGTTGACAATTCAGGAATTAATGTTCCCAGTTTAATTAGCAATGGTTGTGGTGCCAATGCGAAAATTGAAAAATGAGTTGTTTTTTCTTGAACTAAAATAGGTTTGATATGCTGTTTTACCATTTCTTCCAATTGATTTGAATGGATACCCCAATAATTTTCAGTTTGATCTTTGATCATAAGATTTGCAGTACCGAGCTGTATTATATTATCACTGACTGGATAATATTCTGGTAATATGGCCTCAACACAATTGTCGAATTTGATAGCCGGTTCAAAGGAGCCTATTTTTGCAGTGAAAGAAACAATATGACTTTTTTTGTCTGGAGTTAAACCGGTTAAGAGTTCAATATTTCTTTCTTGTTTTTTCTTCATTTCCTGAAGTGTGGCAACAGTATGAATTTCCACTTCACTTTTATCAATTCTTCGATGGCATTCATCACATAAAAGCAATAAATTATTAAAATCAATTTCTAATTTTTTAGACAATTTAGCATCACCTCGAGGACCATCTTCTTTTGCAGCAATAATATGAGAGATATAAGACTTATTTAAGTCTTTCTGCATCAAGCTGTCTTTCCAAAGTGGTATATTACAACCATCATATTGACATCTACCACCAGATTTCACCCAAAGTTTTCTTGAAGTACCTTGAGGTATTGCTTTTCTTGCCCGTTCAACTAGTTTATCATTCATAGTTTATTTATTATTGTTTTTAATTGCAATTTTTATGTCCTCCAAAAGTTTTTTAGTGAGTTTGTTTACTATAATTTTGATTTCCTCTTCTGTTATAGGTTCAGAATATAATTTTTTCAATAAATAACCTCCATTATCATTGTAACTATTAGTATCATTAATAATGTAATAGAACGGTTGAAACAGTACCCAAATATTCGTATAACTACCGAATGTGTTTAAACCATCGTGTTTGAAGCCGTTATAGGAGATACTCAATCGTAAGTCATCTATTTTTTTAGCCTTTGGTTCTTCACCATAAAAATCTCCGGTTGAATTAGATTTTTTTTCATATAAATTTTCAAAGAATTCATCAAAATATTCAATTCCTTTATTCCAGGACTGGTTTCCTTCTGCTGAGCTTTGGAATTTTTTCTCCACAAACATTTCATCGAATTTTTTTGTTTTTTCGATAAGTTGTACAAATAATTTTCGATAAGAGTTTGTATAAAGTTCTTTTACGACCTCATTAGATTTAGGTACAACATTATCATCTGTTCCTTTCAATTGTCTTTTGAGCAACTCTAATTCTTTTTCTACATCATCTTCCTCTTCAATATCTTTGCCTTCAATCACATCTAATACTAGTTGTTCTGAACGTTCTATTAAGCCCGAAACATATTGATAAAAAGCTTCTTTATCTCCGCCGTAACTTTGAATGTCGCTAATGAAGTTGTAGTAAATAGATCGTTCTGTTTTTGTAATCCAAAAAGGTGTATAGCCTAATGCTATTAAGATTAGATTGGTTAGAATACGTGCTGTTCTACCATTACCGTCATAGAATGGGTGGATTTCCAGATATTCTAAATGAAATTGTAAAGCCACATCGATAGGGTGGGGAGCATTTTTTTTACCTAAGCTGATAGCATCAATAGCTGCATTGGTCTTATTCAATAGCTCATGCATTCTATCTGGTACTAATTCCCAATCTACAAAGGTGTATTTTTCTCCTTTATGATTAAATATTTCATTATTTTCGGGTTTCCAATTACCTATTTTCTTTTTTCTTTCCGGATCTTCTTCGTGCATAATCCCAGAATGAATTTCTTTTATTCTTTTTTCAGAAAGACGTAATTCTCCTTTTCCAATTTTAAGAATATCAGAAATGACTTCATCGTGACCTTTCATTTCTAAAACATCTTTGATAGGTTTTTGATGCACATCTAAATTACCCACCATTACACTTCGCGTTTCTTCAATGGTTAGAGTATTCCCCTCCATACTATTGGAGTTGAAGTTCCATTCTAAACGAAATTTGTGATTAATTTTGTTTAGTTGTTCTTTGTTTAGTTTTCCTTGTTGCACTATTTTTTCCTTGATAGTGTCAATTTTGTCTTTAATGTCTTTGTACTTCATTGTTTATATTTTATAGCCCTAGTTCTTCCAGGTATTGTTGCATTTCTTTTCTTACTTCGGTCAATTCGCCTTCGAGTGAATTGATTTCTTCTTTTACTTTCGCTAAATCGATAGGTTCTTCTTCTTCGAAAGTATCCACATAGCGTGGAATATTTAAGTTGAAATCATTTTCTTTAATCTCTTTTAAAGTAACCACATTGCTATATTTTTCAATAGTTTCAAAGTTTTGATAGGTTGATACAATTTTTTTGATATCGACTTCTCTTAATCGGTTTTGTTTTTTACCGTCTTGGTATTCTTTACTGGCATCAATAAACAAAACTTCTTTTGATTTTTTTGCTTTGTTAAAAATCATTATAGCTGCTGGAATACCCGTTCCAAAGAATAAATTACTTGGTAAACCAATAACAGCTTCAAGAAGGTTTTCTTCAATTAATTTCTGACGAATTTTACCCTCTGAGCTTCCTCTAAATAAGACACCATGCGGAACGATAACACCAATTCTTCCATCTGGTAAAGTGGTTTCTATCATGTGTAAAATAAAGGCATAATCTCCTTTACTTTTTGGAGGAGTACCTCTTAGAAATCTTTTGAAACGGTCAGTTTCGGCATTTTCTGCTCCCCATTTATCTAGACTAAATGGGGGATTGGCCACAACAATGTTGAACTTCATTAAATGATCCCCTTCAATTAATTGCGGATTGTTAATCGTGTCGCACCATTCAATGCGAGCTCCGTCCATACCATGTAAGAACATGTTTAACTTGCTTAAAGCCCAAGTGTCTCCATTGCTTTCTTGACCGTACAGAGCAAAGTCTTTAGACCTTGAACCATCTTTATCTTTTACTTGTTCACCTACTTTTATTAATAAAGAACCGGAACCACAAGTAGGATCACATATTCTGTCTCCAGGTTTAGGATTTACTAATCTAGCTAATAATTCACTAACTTCATCAGGACTATAAAATTCACCACCTTTTTTTCCCGCACCACTAGCAAACTCACCTATGAGGTACATATATGAATTTCCTAGAACATCTTCGACTTTACCTAATTTAGAAGGTCTAAAATCTAAAATAGGACTAGCAAAATCATCTAACAGGTTTTTTAATCTTCTGTTACGGTCTTTAGTTTGACCGAGTTTATCGGAGTTAAAAGATATGTTTCTAAAAACTCCTTCTAATTTAGCAAGGTTTTTATCTTCAATTTTTGCCAGAACTTTATCAATTATTTCCCCAATATTAGAATCGTTTCTGTTTTCATATAAATAATCAAACGAACAATTCTCAGGTAACACAAAACGTTCTCTTTGTAGTTTTCTTTGGATTAGTTCGTCATCATTGCCGTATTGCATTTTATATTCTTCATAATGATCTTTCCAAACATCACTCATGTATTTTAAAAACATAAATACTAAAATGTAATTCTTATATTCTGAGGAATCGAAAGCGCCTCTAAAAGTATCACATGCACCCCAAAGTGCTTTATTAATTTGGTCTTGTGTTGGGTTTGTATTAGTCATTTTTAATTAATTTTAATAATTGATTTTGGATTAATTCTTTTCTGTTATTCTTGATTTTGTCGAGGATTTCAATCTCCCTGTTTAATAAAACAGCTGTTTTAGCAATTGCTTTTTGTGTTTTGAGTGTAGGTACTTTAATAGGCATCTCCATAATATCTTGTTTATTTAAATTAGGCACATAAGTACCTGCTTTTTTTTCACTCAAATAATTTTGAGCTTCTCTTTGGTTGATATACCAAACTAAATATTGGGGTACTATTTTTTTTTCATCTACTCTGATTACAAAAAATGTTGCTGATGGCACTATTTTAAAGTTAATGTCTTCAATTGCTATGGCATAGTTATTCACCCCTTTAGAAACAAAAAGAATATCGTTTTTTTGCAAGTAGAATTTATCTTTAAAAATAATATCACTAACTTTATCAATATTTTGATAATCAAAGCTTAGATAGTTGTTGTTGATATCTTTCATTTGAATAATACCAATAGCACCATCAGGGATGTGTTCTATTTTTTCTCTGAATGAATATCCAGAAAATAGACCCTCTGATTTTATTAGATTTTTTAATAAATACATTATACATAATTTTTATACTGCAAATATATGTAATTAAAATTACATAATCACTATACTGTATTTATAATTGTTTAAATGTCTTTTTTAACGATGAAATGCATTGTTTACATCAAAAAAAGGTTTTGTAAACTAATAAATTAGTTTATTGGAGTGCATTATAGTTGTTTAACTTGTTGTTTTTGTTCCAAATTTGTCTTGCAATTGTTTATTACTGTTTTTATGTTATATAGTTGGATTGCTAGGTTTAAACTCACAAGTCCGATATGAAACATAATTTTTTAGTTAAGCTTTGGCAGTAAATGATGTTTATTGCCAAAACTTAATCGTGTTTATAAGGAGTCAATGAAGAATTTTAGATTGTATAATTCAAGTACACCATCGTCTTCTAAGTCTTCCTTTGTTAGTTGGTCTATTTCTATGAAGGATAGGTCATTTGCAAAGGATTTTTCGCCGATTAAATGTTCAATTTGAACATATATGGCTTCTCTAAGTTTCGGATTGTCTTTGTGTACAATATAGTTTTTAAGTAACACTTTGATGCCTAACTTGTGTGGTTTTCCGGGAATTTCTAATGGAAGAAAATATATTTCACTAATTCGTAAACTGATATTGTAGAATTTTAATGGTTTATCGGTGCCATTCTCGTAGACATCAATATCTATTTCGGGTTGTAAAAAGGCTGTTGTTTTCCAACGTTCTATAACTGGGGCGTAATGGACTAGTAATTCAACTTCTTTGAATAGGTAGGGATTTCCATTGGCTGTGATGATTAGCTCAGCACCATTTGTTTTGTTTTTGATGATGAGGCCTAGATCTTTGTTGTATTGATGAAGTATCTCGATTAGTTGGTCGAAATGGATTTTTAGTTCTTCTTTTGAGATTTCGTTTAGGAGTAGGAAAACGAAGTTGTTTTGTTGGAAGTGATTCCAGAAATTGGTTATTGTGTTCATTTTGTTCTTTTTTTAACCGCAAAGAGCACAAAGTCCTTCGACAAGCTCAGGATGACAGCACAAAGTTCGCAAAGCACTTCGACTACGCTCAGTGTGACAATTTTTATCTCTTGTCTGGTGTTGATTTATCATAAGCTATCAAATTGACCATTTCCCTTAATCGTGAGCGAACTCTATTGCCATAATGTTTTTCTATTTCTGTGGCTGATAGATTTGTGGTTATATGTGTTTGGATTTTTCTGGAAATAAAAATATCATAACGACTCAATAGAATTTCAGCCATTACATTGCATTCGTTACCATAGTATTTTAGGTTATTTTCTATTCCCAGATCGTCGAAGCATATTGTTTTTGGTTGTGATTCATATAATTTTCCGATACTGTACTTGTGAATGATTTGGTAGCCGTCCTGAATAAATTCAAAGCTGATATCCCGGCATGGTTTTACTAAAAATTTATGTTCGGTAGGAGTGAGGTGTTTCATTAAATTCATTAAGGATGTTTTGCCACAACCTACAGGTCCAGAGAGTAAAATCCCTTTGTTGAGGTTGATACCGTATTGGAAGCATGTAGGCTCGTCTTTGAGAAAATAGGCGATGAGTTTGTACACTATTGGGTAATCGGTTTCCACTATTTTGAAATGATTGCCGTAAAGTTCAGTGCCTTTTTTTTCGAGCCAGAGTATTACTTCTGAGTAGTTGTAGTGGGATTTTATTTCATTTTCCATAATTTTAAAATTTAACCGCAAAGGGCACAAAGCACTTCGGCTATGTTTAGTGTGACAACGCAAGGTTCGCAAAGTGAGATTGCTTCGTCCCTCGCAATGACAGCTACAAGGGTTCTGCATAATCTTTGTCTGTTCCGGTGTTGAGGTGTTTGGCACGGTGTGCTGGTGTTGTATCGGTGTTGTGATTGAAGTTGACACTGTTTAATATCCAGTTTTGTGCTGCAGCCTGCCAATCGACCATGGGTGTTTTTCCGCCTACTAACCAACCTACACTGGAGAAATAATTGAAAAACTTTTGGGCTTCGAGTTCCGGGAAGTTGTTTTCCTGGAAATAGGTTTTTATTTCATCGATTGTGGGCTTCTCGTCCTTCGACTGCGCTCTGAATGACACGCTCGAAGTGACAAGAAGCTTTTCTTCTTTTTTCGCGGAACTTTTTTCTTCTTTTTTAGCAGTTTCAATTTTTAAAAAATTGTCATCATTTTTAATTTTTTTTGCTTGCTCGTCCAAGTTTACAATCTTTAAATCGTTTGAATTGTTTGGTATGTTTGTATTGTTTATATAAGATACTAAAGCTTGTTCAGTACTAGTTTCATCACTAGTGCAAGACTTGTTTAGAGCTTGTTCACCGACTTGTTTAAAAAGAAGTTCATTATTTGGTTTTCTCTCACTTCTTGGAACTGGTTTTAAATCTTCTGAAAAATTGAATAAGACAACATGGCTTCCTTTGAATGGATTGTACGATGGTTCGTAATTAATGTAGCCCAAATTATGTAGGTTCTTCAAACATTTGTGATAGGTTGCTTTGGAACTGATTTTACTAATTCGCATCACTTCATCACGGGAAATGCTGATTGGATTTTTGAAGCGATTGCAGTTCCAGAATTGGAATAATGCTATGTATAAACTTATGTGGGTTGGGTTGAGTGTTTTGTCTATTGCTACTTTTTCGAAGAAGCCAGTGAGGTGTTTAATGTAGTTCATTTTTACAGTTATGAGTTATAGGTTGTGAGTTATGTGTTTTCTGATCTTATCTCACTAACCATTTTGGATTGAATAAGGTAACTGTAGCATCAACTTTATTAGCTTCCAGTAATTTATCTAAATCAGCACTAGAGTAGTATAGAATTCCTCCAATTTTAGTGTAGGTAATGGTTCCGTTAATTCGGAGGTTTTGTAAAGTGCCCGGAGAAATGTTTAATAGTTTACGGACTTCATTGGATTTGAGCCATTGTTTTGTTTGCTCCGGTTTGGATTGCAGGATTTCTTTTAAATCGTTTAGTAAAAGAGTTCTGAATTCGTTTAAATCTTCGCGGGTAATAACTTCGATTGCCATAATGTTTTATTTTAAATTGATTACAAATAGAATTTAATATTTATTACGACGCCAGTTGTGGGGGTTGTACAACCCCTAGCAAATAGCAGTAAAACTGCCTATTTGTATCAAAAAAGTTTTTTAATACTAGCTCAATAAATTGTATTTAAATTGATTTATGACTAGATTTGCTTTGTAAATAAATACAGAGGATTTTCCTCTTATCATATATTAGCGAAAGTTATTTCGAGCATCAGAAAACCGCCAAAAATTCTAAACAAGCTCTACAAATAAACTGTCGCCTACGCAATGCGTGGGCTCGGTTTATCGGAGCTGTGGGTGCTTGGCGGTACCTCTGATGCTGGTGATCGATGTCCCACGCAGTTTGTTTATAGCAATTCTACTGGTGACAATGATTTTAAATTTTATACTTTAAAATTATGAATGTAAAGCAGCAGGCTATTTCGTCAGAACTCCAAGAATTTATGAACGCACAACAAATCCCAAGTGTAGCAGCTTTATTACTTATTGATAACGAGAGCTTACTTGGGATGGAAGGATTTGGGTGGCGATTGTTAAAAGAGGTATTAAAACTTCGAGAGGTTCAATAATTCGATTATTTTTTCACGTACAGCATTCTTCGTGGTTGTTTCTACATTGTAGTATTTTGAATTCAAGCTATCTATTGAAATGGTATCTGTCATTTTAGTTTTAAAATGCTTAGCAATGAATCTAAAAATAGCTCTTTGCGTTTTAGGTTGAATGATTCCGGTTTGAATTAATAATCCAAAGAAATAACTTAATTGTGGTACTGAGAAACCAGTTAATAATTTACCTTCGTTTTTTTTATTTTCAGTATGGGGAGCTGTATAAGGGAGCAGCATTCTTTTCTGGTTTAAATAGTATATTTCTTCTTCAATCCATGTTGTAATTTGTTTTTTTGCACTAGGTAGTTTATTATGGTATTTGTTATCTATTACTAAGTATTTCTGATTGGTGTTTTTAAGGAATTTATATAATAATTTTATTTTTTCAATTTCGGTTTCTTCTTTATCAAGCTCTTTGTTGATTCTATCGGTATAATAATCAAAGAAGTCTAAGCTATTGAAATTGAGCATTAGCAAATAGTCTTTTAATTCGATTTTTAATTTTTGTTCTTTTTTGTTTTTAATGAAATCATGAAGCTTAGTCGTAAATGCTATACTATAAAAAACTTCATTATAAGTAATGGCTTGGGATAGTTGTAATTGTATGATTTTTGAAAGGCTTTCGTCAATTAGAGTTATTAATTTAGGTTCTAACTGTAAATCGGTAGAGCCTGATTTTATTTCTTTGTATTTATCATATATTTTGTCTCTTGTTTCAATAAGTGTTATTAATGGTACTGAACAATTTTTATTTAGGTATTTAGAATAGTCTTTTTCGATATAACACATCAACTTTTCGAGATAAATGTAGCTCAGTTTAAAACAATCTTTTTCGAGGTCATTAGTTGAAAATTCATAAAGGCTTTCTACTGTTTCGGGATTAATTTTTCGAATTAATTTATTTAGAAAACATTCAATATTTGATTGTTTTTTATGAATAAAATCATGAATTAGTTCTTTTGTATTCAGCTTCGAAATAATTTCTTTGATTCTTCTTTTAGTTAACTCCAATTCATTTTTTAAACTCCAATTGCAATAAAAGAAAAAGAGATTTTCTCTGGAAAGTTCTTCCAATTTACAACTGACTATAATGTATTGATTTGGGTTGTCTTTCTCCCATACATAGCTTTTATTCTTATACTGAATACCTAATTGTTTTTCAATTTTTGGGAGCCATTTGAGTAATTCTTTAGAAGGTTCTGATTGTATTTTTTTAAAAGCAGGAGCATGAGGATGCAGGTTGTGAATTGCCGTTGTTGTTTTAAACTGAAATTTATTGTTGATTTTTACGAAGTCAATTTGATAAATAAAATAACTTTGAGGAACTATGTTGTAAAGTAGTGTCGTAATTTGCTCCGTAGCGTACATTTTAGGACTTTGTATTTCACTGATTAGGGTGTCATACATTTCTAACAGGTATTTGTAATTCATAAATGTAATAAACTATTTGGTTGTAGATCTATAAATTATTATCTAAAGACTAGCTTTAGAATTTTACAATCGAATAGTTTTAATTGGAATTCTTTTGTTTATACAAATTATAATTTGGAGTTAGTTGAAACTCAATTATAAAAAACTTTAGAAAACCTAAAACAGCAATCAATTGTAAATTAGGATTATTTTACATCTTGAACAACTGTAATTTAACATTAAGTGAAATGGTAAACCCGTGGTATTTAGTTGAGTGTTTTTTTTCTTTTGAAGATATAAAAAAAACTACATTTTTTGAAGATTAATAGTGAAAAAATAATTGTCACTAAGAAAGTAATTCCAGCATAGTTTTTTATTAATACGAGCTGCTTAGTATATAATGTCCGTTTGTAATCAAAATAGTTATTTGAATTTTTTATTTGCTTCGTTGCATTTTGTTTATCTAAGTTTAATTGTATTCATAACTTTAAGAACCATTGCGTCACAATAAATTAAATTGAATTCATATAATTCGGTTGCTACATATGATTTTTCAATTTGTTTTCTCAGCATTGCTTTTGCGCGATTAAAACGTACTTTTACATTAGATTCGCTGATGTCTAAGGATTGGGCTGTTTCAGCAATATTTAATCCTGCAATTTCTCTCAAAGAAAAAACCATTCGATAATCTAAGGGAATTTGAGTTAAAGCATTTTCAACTATAAAATTCAATTCTTTGTTCATCATTATTTTATTGGTGTCTGTTTGTGAATTATCAGAAAACATAGGGATTGCTTTTTCATTAATTTCAGTTGAAACTTCATTTTTATAGCTGAATTTTTGAAGCTTTTTATAACAATTATTAATCATTATTCTAATGATCCAAGTTTTAAAAGAAGAACGATTTTCAAATTTGGATAAATTAAGATAAGCATCAATAAAAGTATCCTGCATCAAATCTTGTGTATCTTCATGGTTGTAGTTATAACTTCGTCCTATCTTGTATAAAAAAGGATTGTTTCGCCTGATAAGTATTTCGTATAAAGCCAATTCTCCATCAAGAATTTTATTTATTAATTGGGTATCGGTATACTGATTCATAGTTATTGTTTTTCAAACGTATTCAAAGTTAATTTATCTAAAATAAAATATGGTTTCTATCGTATAAATAGAAACCATATTTGTTACGCTACTATTTTTGCAAGTTTAGCAGTCGAAAAGGCCGCAATAGCCATGACTAAATCACGTACGGCTACATCTAAAAAATTACCGCTAGTAATTAAAGTAAGAGCAATTAAGGTGAGCCAGGCTGCAACAATGTAAGCTCCGATTTCTGTTTTTTTCAAAACAATGATTCCAGCAATGATTTCAATTATCCCAACAATCATCATAAAAGTAGTACTATCAAAAGGAATAATAGCCGCCATGGAAGGATTGATGTAATTTTCCCAATGAGTTAAAATATTAGTAAACTTATCTAATCCGGCAACAATGGGTACTATTCCAAAAGTGAATTTTAATAAATGATACGTTGGTTTAATAATTTGAATTGTGTTAGTGCTTTCCATTTTTTTTTCTTTTTAAAGTTTATAATACAAATCGGTTTATATTACTTTAGAGGAAATGAAAAACAAAAAGGTTACAAAAAATAGAATATTTTTAGAGATAGGTTACAATAGTTAAAAAAACTATCGATATAAACATAAAAAAGGCAACTTAGTTAAAAAGATAGAAATTTATGTATATTAATATTTAAATATATCCTTAAACTTATAAAATAATCTCTGAGCTACGCTTAGATCTTCAGTTATAATTTCCGCATTTCCTATAAGCTCCTGTTTAAAGGGCAGTTCTCGCTTATATGAAGTCTTAGTGCCATTAGGGAGTGAAACATAAACAAAGTATTTTCCTTCTTTATCAGGTGACACAGATATGCTCTCTACTTTACCAATCAACATCCCATACTGTTGGTATGAGTAGTTATCTAGTTTTATGAAAACTTTTTGTCCTATAACAACTTTTCCAGAATTCTGAGCAGGAAGTACTAACTTACCTACTAAATTAGACGTATTTATAGGTAAAATAGAAAATACGATACTGCCTGTAGAAACAAATTGATTTGCTCCCCAGTATTCTTGAAAACTAATAGTCCCTTGGATAGATGATTTTAGCACATAGGTATATTCCCAATTTCGAATAGCTTCTTTAAGCAAATCATAAGATTGAGTCATATTTCGTAAGAATCTAGTGTTATCTTCCTGTTCATTTATATGAGTTTTGTTAACCGTTTGATTAGCAGATGTAATAGCCTCTCGCATTTGAGAAATAGAAATAGCCATTATGCTGATGTTTTTCTGTATTTGTATGTATCCTAGTTCTTTTAACTCATAATCTTGTTGGGATATTATACCTTTTTCAAATAAATGCTCATACCTTTTGAATTCATTCTTTTTTAATAAAAGTTCTTGCTCTAAGAGTCCTTTTTGAATAATTTGATTTTTAAGACGTATTTTAATCTCTTCAAGGGAAGTTTTATTTCCTGTCAACTGATTTGAATAAGGATCAAGATTTTTTAGCAAATAATAATCGGTATAACTTTTTTCAAAATTTATGTAAGCTGAGCTAATATCTCCTAAAACTAGATGCGATGTCTTATCAAAAGGAAACTTGAAATATTTAAAGTTAAGAGGGTGTGCATTTATAATGTCTTTTAAAAGATATACATCTTTATAGTTTGCAGTATTTTTGAATATAGCTAACTTTTGATTTATTTGTACCGTATCTCTATTCTTTATAAAAATTTTATCTAGTTGGGCAGAATATCTAGATATTATCTTTTCTGTTGGTTTTTTTGTTGTAACTAGTACTTTTGATTCAACAAAATCTGGATATCTAATCAAGAAAGATAAAATAAGAATAACACAAATAAACATAAAAATAAGTGTTATGCCCCAACGCACAATCCATATTGGTGGATTTGATAATATCTCCTGTACTTCCTCTGACCTTAAATCTAAATTATCTTGTTTTATTTTTTTAGACATTTGCAACACTACTTAATTTTTCTAACTCTAACTGGTTTCTAACTAAATTATAATATGCGCCATTAAGTTCTAGCAATTCATGATGTTTTCCAGATTCAATAACTTTGCCATCATCTAGAACTACAATTTGGTCTGCATTTTTAACTGTACTTAAACGATGTGCAATAATAACAACAGTCTTATCTTTAAAAAAACTGTTTAAATTTTCCATAATAATACGTTCGTTTTTTGCATCTAAAGCAGAAGTTGCCTCATCAAAAAACAAAATATCTGGATTTTTATAGATTGCTCTAGCCATAAATAATCGCTGTTTTTGCCCTGTACTGACACCAATACCTTCATTCCCAATTTTTGTATTAAAGCCAAGAGGTAATGATTGAATAAAATCATAAATATTTGCAGTTTTGGTAGCCTTGATTAATCGTTCTTGATCTATGGTATCTTCACCAATCGCAATATTAAACGCAATGGTATCATTAAATACATAACCTTCTTGCATCACTACACCACAATTAGAACGCCATGCTTTATGAGATATAGCATTTAGATAGTGTTCACCATACAAAATATTTCCTTTCTCAATATCATAAAACTTCAATAGTATTTTCATTAATGTTGTTTTTCCACTTCCACTAGCCCCCACAATAGCTGTAATTTTGTTAGCAGGAATATGTATACTTAAGCCTTTTATAACATTTTCATCATTTCCTAAATATCTAAATGTAATATCTTTAATGTCTATATTTTGGTTTGGTTTGATGTTTGATAATAATTGCTTCTCTTCGTTTTCTTCATCTTTTTTGTCATGAATCTCACCTAACCGTTCTAAACTTATTTTAGCATCTTGTGTGGCTTGTATGAAACCTACTAATTGTTCTATAGGACTATTTAGCTGACCAATAATGTATTGGATAGATAGCATCATCCCTAATGTAATAGAACCTTCAATAACTAAGAGTGCTGATGTAAATGTTATAAAAATATTCTTTAATTGATTAATGAAAGAAGAGCCAACCTCTTGAGTTTGATTAAGGACTAAACTTTCCATAGATACTTTAAACATGCGGGCTTGTAAATATTCCCATTTCCAACGCTTTTGCTTTTCAGCATTATTCATTTTTATTTCTTGCATTCCATTAATAAGCTCAATAACGACACTTTGCTCTTGACTTGACACAGAGAAACGTTTATAATCTAACTCTTTACGTCTTTTTAAGAAAAACAAAATCCAGATAACATATACAATACTTCCTAAAGAAAAAATAAAAAATATTTTAAGACTGTAGTGAATGAGCACTAGACCTAACACCAATAAATTCACTAAAGAAAAAAGTGTATTTAATGCAGAACCTGTTAATAGGTTTTTAATACGACCATGGTCATTTATACGTTGCATAATATCACCTGTCATGCGGGTATCAAAATAAGCAATGGGAAGATTCATAAGTTTAATAAAAAAATCAGAAACCAGCGAGATATCAATTCGAGTGCTTAAATGGAGCATAATCCAGCTTCTAAAGATACGGACACTTGTTTGCCCAATAAACAACATAACTTGTGCTATTAAAACCATATAAATAAAATCGATGTCCTGATTTTGTATTCCTACATCAACAATACTTTGAGTTAAAAACGGAAAGATTAGTTGTAACATACTTCCAACTACTAAACCTATCACCAATTGCAGAAGTAATTTTTTGTATTTAAACAAGTACTGAAATAAAAATCGAAATGATTTTTTATCGATTTCATTCCAATCGAGCTGTTTAAATTTTGGCGTAAGTTCTAATAGTAATGTGATGCCTTCTTTTGTGTTTTCTGTAGCATTACTACCAATCCATCGTTGAATAAACTCGTCTTTTGTATAGGAGATTAAACCATAAGAAGGGTCTGAGATATATACAATATCTTTCTTAATGTTATACACTACCACAAAATGATTTTTATTCCAATGTACAATTAGTGGAAATGGTGCCTCTTTTAATTTTTGATAATCAATTTTAATCCCTAATGATTTAAACCCAATAGACTCAGCAGCATCACTTAATTTTAATAAATTACTGCCTGCTCTAGTGGTTTCCGAAAGGTCTCGTATTTCTTGTAAAGAAATTAATTTGCCATAATGTTTTGCTATTATGCGTAAACAAGTAGGGCCACAATCTTTGGAGTCTGGTTGCTTATAAAAGGGGAATGTTTTTTTCAAATTAAATGTATCTCATTTTTAATTTATATAAAAGGTCTTATATCTAACAGATATTTAGTCTTTTTCTAAGCTCATATAATTATTTTATTATACTTCACAATACTACAGGAGTGAATCTATTAAGAGTAAGGTTAGCCTAGTTTTAGACAAAAAAAGATATTGTTATCTCCTAAACATTGTATACTTTTAGATTTTGTTATTATAATACTTCTTTTAAATCTTCTATACTATATTCCTTAGGTAACTCATATCCATTAATAAAAATAGTCGGTGTGGCAATTATATTTTCAGAATCACACCAAACACGCATAGCTTCAATTTTATCGTCTTGTTGTTTTAATTCATCTTCAATAGGATATCTACTAGCAAACTTCTCATAATCTTTTTGTTCTACCATATACCAATCATCTAATGCTTTTTGTGTTTTACTTTTATCTCCTTGAGCATCAATGGCTAAAAAATGACTTACTGGTCTAGTTTTTATATCTTTACCATCAGTACTAGCTGTAAAGAGTATTTGTAAATTTATCTTTCCTGCATTTAACAAATTATCCAAAATGGGATGAGCTTTAGCACAGGGGCCACAAAAGGGGTTACACACTTTTATTACATTGTATTTTGCAGTTTCATTATACATAGAAATCCCTAAGCCTTGTGAACTAGTCTCTATCTTTCTAGATTTCTTTAATAATCCTTCTAATACGTCTGGGTTATTCTTTATTTTTTTGAAACTTCGCTTATGTATATTTACTTCTTTTTCCCGCTGTAAGAGTGGTTTAATTATTTTCCAAGCCAGTATGGACATCAAAACCAGTGCTAATAATAAAGGAAGCGTTTCTATACTTAAATTATTTGCTTTGTAAAATTTTGCAAAAAAAACAATAACAATTTCTGAAACTAAAGCACCCTGTATAACTATACAAAATTTACACCATTGTTTAATAACAAATGCTTGGTAATAAGCAGAAATAACTATTACAGGTAAAGTAATAAAACTAAACAGACCTAAAACAGATAATGATATAACAGAAAAACTACAAATTATTAAATAGATGAATGTCCCGAAAAAATAGGAAAAACCTAAGATACTTAAACTTAGAGTACCATTAAGCAGTTTTGCGTATTTGGAGGTTAAAACAGAGTTACAGTTAATTTTTTCACTACCACCTGAGCAAAAATTTTGTAATGTGGGATTGTATTGATCTACTTCAAACCATAAAAGTAAGACTCCTACAGTAAGCCCAATTAATTTTAAAATGATATAAGCAATTATATACAATTTTGAAGAAATAGTAACCGCTACATTTGCATTTAAAAAAGATAATATTATCCAATTAAGTAAAAACAAGATGACACTCCCTTTTAGGATATTTAATAGTTTTTTTTCTACTAGTTTTTTTTCAATATCTACTTCTTTTGAATCTTCTGATGTTTCAACTAATAAACAAACACCTGTCCACTTTTTAAAGAAATCTTCTTTTGGTGTTTTAACCAATTTATTTTGATCATCATAATAGATAATTTTATCGACAAGTATATCTTGTAATACGAAAAACAAAGGAACTCCATGTTCATTTACCTGGACAACGCAAGGCAAAGGCATTTTATTTAGTTTTTCAGCATCAATTTTTACTGCTAGAGTTTCTATATTATATTTCTCTAATGTATCTGAAACTGCTAATAAACTAGGATGCTCGGGGTGAGAAAAAATCTTATCCTCTAAATATGTCTTAGTATTTTTAACGTTAAGTAATCTTAATAGCTGTTTTGTGACATTTACACAATTATCCATATAAAAAAATAAATAGATTAATAATTGATTTATTTTCAAATGTAGGAATTGGTTTTAATATATCATAGTCTTAAAGTGTTAAATCATCATAAAAATCTGATTTTTTTAATAAATACCCAGTATATCTGTATTTAAATTGAGCTCATTTTTAAAAATTAAAAAAATAATCAATTCTTAACAAATAAGAAAACTGTCTAAAAGCTATTATAATCAGGCAATCATCTGAAATTTAATACCGTAGTATTTTACTATAATTCCTTTATTAAGGAAAATTACTAGGTTTATTAAAAATAAAATTTATATTTGTAATAAAACACTTTCATTGGATTGATCGATGATTCAGCAAAAAAACTATAATATTTATCATCCCGTTGTAAAAAAACGAAATGAAACAGAAGAAGTATATCAACAATATTTTTTAAGGATTTCTATTCCTTATAAATCAACATTTTTGTTATTAGTTATCGACAAGATATATACAATCATAGATTTAAATCATTTTTTTTAACATTAATAAGGAAAGGAGGTAAACGGGGAAATAATACAAATAACAAAAAATGTTTATCCTGCCAGGCAGAAGACAACAACAAATACCTTTTTTCGAAAACGTTTGGGAGAGGTTAAGAAAAATGAAATAGTAGAAGTATTTAACTTTAAGTTGGTTATTTCGTAATTAAATTAATTAAAAAAAATCATGAAAAAAATTAAATTAAATTTAATCAAGGTAGATGAAATCTTATCTCGAGATCAGTTGAAACTTGTTGTGGGTAGCGGTGGTAGTTTCGGTCAACCATGTACAAATGATATGCAATGTTGGCAAACTTCAGGCGGTAGTGCTTATTGCTATTCAGGTGTTTGTGTACCCTATGATGGAGAGGGCAGCAGTACAGCAGGGTGTTGGGACAGACCAATAACTCAGCAATGTCATGGAAGTACTTTTGGATGCTGTCCAACAGATTTCTATACATGTACCAACACAGTAGGTGGATATATTTGCTTATAATATTGATTATTTAAAAAAGACACTAAATATATTCATATTTAGTGTCTTACAATTATAGTGGTAAACTTTCATGAAATATTTCTTTAACATTCCTTTCTTATTAATCTATCTACTGAGCATCACATGTGTGGGGATGTATGGTCAGATTATTCATGAAGATTCCCTACGGACAAAAATTGCACGTTATACTGCAGCAAATCCTGGAGATGTACTTTACATTGCTACAGACAAAAGTATTTATCTACCTACAGAAACGATTTGGTTTGCAGGTTACTTAATAGAAATGTCTCAAAAGGCAGATACGTTAAGCCCCAACTTATTGTCAGTAGCCCTGCAAAGGAACGATACCACAGCTGTATCCCTACAGAAAAACTATTTGATAAATAACGGTTTTTGCCCTGGTAGCCTAACTTTGCCCAATACTTTAACTCCCGGTAACTATCTGCTGACGGCTTGTACCAATGTAATCAATAAACAAGGAAAACCCATTCACGTTTTCCGTAAAGAAATAACCATTAAAACCGGAACGTCACCCTCTATATTGGTTGATTTTAAAATTCGAGATAAAACCGTTATGGATTCTATTTTTATAGATACTAAAGTGTATTTCCCTCCTAATACATCAGTATCTGACAGAAGCAAAAGTTACATAAGCTATAACTTGAAAAATAGTGGTTCTAAAAAGATAAAAATTGGTATGACTGAACAAGTAACGATTGCATTACCCATTTCAGAAGTAGAAACCTCTAATCATATACTTTATACTACCACAACCATTGGTAAGAGTAATCTAAATTTTAACGTCAAACTACCAATTATAAGACAACCCAAATTTGACATTCGTTTTTATCCAGAGGGAGGAGATTTGGTAACGGGATTGCAGAGTAAAGTTGCCTGGGAGTCACGACTAACTAATGGGGGAGCTGTACAGCTAAAAGCACTACTGTTAGAAAACGAAAAGGCAATAGATACGATAGAAACTGATGAACATGGCTTGGGCTGGTTTAATATCTTACCAAAAAACGGAAGTGAATATACGTTGAAGGTTATGGATAATAAAGCATTAGTAGCACCAAATGTATACCCATTACCAAAGCCATCACCAACAGGTATTGTGCTGGAAATACCCACAGCTGTAGTGGGAGATATCTTATCCATTCGTGTTGGTACACAGCAGGACAAACAAATTAGGCTTGCTATCACTAACGCCTACACTAAAGAAACAAAGATAGCTCCACCCATTGCGGTGAAAGGGGAAAAACGCATGAATCTATTACTTAATGATGTAAGTAAAGGCATGAATACGTTAACGCTTTTGGATGATGACGGTCAGCCCTTGGCAGAACGCCAATTCTTTGCACACTACAAGAACAACAATGAGGCAGTAATAACTATAGAAAAAGATTCTTATAATGTTAGAGAAAAAGTATCAGCAAAACTAAGAATAACAGATGCTGGTGGTCAGCCTCTAGGAGGAATATTTACCGTGTCTTGCGTGCAGAATAGTAGGTTAGATACGATTCGAAAAAACGACATTGTCTCTCATTTCTATACAATTCCATTGATGAGCCAAGATACCAACGAGAATAGCAACATTACTGAGCTATATCATAACCAGAAATACTTAGAAAACATGCTGTTTCTCAAGGGCGGGCAACGCTCTCTTTGGCAGCAGCTTACTCTTCCTAATTCTGCAGCTTCTATTTCTAAACTAGAACGATTGAAATTAAAAGGACAAATAGAATACAAAGACAAAAGTAAAATAAAAAAAACTTTCACATTACTGATTAGGCAGGATAGTCTGTGGAATTTTATACCAACGGATAAAACGGGAATTTTTTTACCAGACCCAAAGAGTATCGTTATTGTGGAGAATGGATATCTAGAAGCAAAAGTAATGGAAGGAAATCGTAGTATTGACTACACTACTATGAGTATAGATGACCCTATGCAAAAGCTGATGCAGTCTATCAAAATGACAACCCATGATACACAATTACAAAACACGAGCTCACAAAGTAGTAAAAAAAACTTACTAGATATAGGTAATGACAAATCTCAAATACAGCTTAAAGAAGTAGTTGTAAAAGGAACAAGGAAAAATAAACCGTACTCATACGGAGCTAATAAATGCGGAGATTATGTTTGTTCAAGTGGTTATTTGAACTGTCCTGTTCACTCTGCGTATTCTTATGACAACAATCCTCCTCCCATTAAAGGAGAGACGTACTTGTTTATGAGATCTTTTGGAGCTGGATATGATGTAATAAATAGAATTTATCAAGGATGTCTTTGGGAAGGAGATAAACTAGGTGTTTATACTGCGAGGGAATTTTATGGCATGGATGAGAACAAACTAAAAGAGACCTTTGAAAAATATTATATGTCCACTATTTTTTGGAAGCCTTTTATAACAGCAGTCAAAAATAAAGAAACGAGTATTGATTTTTATACCAGTGATCAAGCCGGAACCTACAAAATAAAAATAGAAGGCATCGCGGAAAATGGCGATTTCATATATGAAGAAAAAACTATTACAATAAATAAAGAATAAAGTGAACAGGGAACAACTATAAATAATCAGTTGATCGTAATCAAATTATATAACATTAAAACAGGAACATTTACCTGATATTATGAAAAAATTAAACAAAGTACCCTCTTATGCTATCAATCTCGAAAAACGAACGGATCGCAAAATCAATATTCTTTCTGAATTTGAAAACAGGAAAGAATTTATATTGACTATTATTCCAGCTATAGAGGACGAGGTGGGATCATATGGACTTTGGCAGACTATTCACAGTATTGTGAATCTAGCTAATGAAGAATGTCTTGAATATGTACTTATCTGTGAAGATGACCACCAGTTTACTACAAGTTATAGTGCTTCGATGCTATATAGTGCTATTGACGAATCCTTACATCGAGATGCTGATGTCTTACTCGGTAGCGTAAGCTGGTTTGATCAAGTATTACAGGTAGATAAAAACTTATTTTGGGTTGACCGTTTCAATGGAACTCAATTTATGATTATATTCCAAAAATTCTATCAAAAAATTTTAAATATAGATTTTTACAAAACTGACATCGCTGATATGAAGATATCTTCGCTCACCGATGCTATTTTTGTTATGTATCCATTTATATCTGTTCAGAAAGAATTTGGATACTCAGACGTTACTCAAAAGAATAATGAGGAAGGAAGGATTACCGAATTGTATCGACTAAGGAACGAAAAACTTATGCACTTAGATAAAGTGGCCACTTTTTATGGATTATTTAGTTAAAAAAAATGAATAAACCCGAAGCAAACATAGATTTCACTATATCTACATATGTAATAAACTTATTTAAACACCCAGACAGTTTATCTCATATAAAAAAACAATTCGATAATAGAAACGAGTTTACTGTCAATTATTTAGAGTGTTTTGAGGATGAGCAAGAAGCCATACATCTATGGCGAAATATCACCAAGATTGTTCAGTTGGCAATGGAAGCTGATGAGAATGTTATTATTATTTGTAAAAACACTCATGAATTCACACCGTTTTATTCGAAACAAATTCTCTTAAACTCAATTATTGGTGCTGCAGAACAAGGTGTAAATATTTTGTTTGGAGGCATAGGTGTTTTCGGCCAAGCTATTCCCGTAACAAAAAATCGTTTTTGGATAGATACATTTCAACAAACCCCTTTTATTATTTTGTTTCGTCCAATATTTGAACTAATATTAAGAGAACCTTTCACTGAAAAAGATACTGTCGATTTAAAACTATCTGAAATGACCAGTCACAAAATGGTTATGTATCCGTACATTTCTGTTCGAAAGAAAATTGAAGATTCGATATCCTCTTCTCTCAAAAATGATGAAGTTAATAATATAGATATGTTTGACATAGCCCAAAAGAGATTAAGCAAAATTGACACAATAGCTCAAATGTATCAAGAAATAAAATAAAAACAATAGAAATTAACATACTGTGTTAATACAACCAAAATTATTACAAAGTGCATCATTATGATGCGTACATGAAATATTGAAAATTTAACACGATGAATATAGTTTATTTAATCTTGGTACACAAAGACCCTGCTCAACTTTTCAGATTGATAGAGGTATTAAATGACAAACAGGTAGCTTTTGTTATCCACGTTGATAAACAGGTTTCAATAAATCAATTTAAAGTTTATAACGAAAAAACGTACCAGAATGTACATTTTATATCTAATCGTTGTGTATCTTCTTGGGGTAGTTTCGGGTTAGTACAAGCCACCTTGAACGGACTGAAATTTATTGAACACAATCATAAGACTACACAAAGAATAATTTTACTTAGTGGACAAGACTACCCAATTAAATCAAATGTATATATAAAAGCCTATCTTAAAAGTCACATTAATACAATATTTATAGAACATTTTAAGATCCCTTATAAAAAATGGCACCGTAACGGATTGCCAAGATTCCCAGCATTTGAGGAAATAAATCAAGTGATGAATATTTATGGAGGATCACAATGGCTTTCTCTTCCTATGTATGCAATAAAGATTATTTTTGATTTCTTGAAATTAAATCCAGACTTTTTAACATACTTCAAGAATTATGTAAGGATTCCTGATGAAAGTTTTTTTCAAACTCTGCTATTGAATTGTGATAACCCAAAGATAACAGATAATATAATCAATCATAATCTGCACTTAATCAAATGGAATAAACCATACTTGAATCCAAGGGTCTTAACTACTGAAAGCAAAAACATCGTGAATAAGAGTAAAAGTCTATTTACAAGGAAAATAGACCCTATAACATCAAGCGAACTAATTTGTTATATAGATGAAAAAATATTAGGCAGGGAGAACTTTAATACAATTTAACTTTGAATCATATCAAAAAAAAATCACATAATAAATTAAGGTAGAGGTATTTAGTTTATCTACAAAGGCATTGCATCAATGGTTTGATAAAGTTTTTTCTTCTACCGTTTTGACTCAACGTTATGATAAGAAATGGTTATTGGAGTTTAAAAAAATATTTTGAAAACGCTTTGTGCCATAGATTCTTATATTTTTGTATATTATAATAACATATTCTTAATGAAACAAGCGTTTTTATTTCTATCCTGTCAATTGTCTAATTCTGTAATAAGTACTTTTAATGAAATTGTGACAGCAACTAATTCTGAGAAAAATATAACACGCCTTTTATACCATCAAAAAGGGGCTAACTATCAAAAGGAGATAAGTGATAAAAACGTTTTTTATTTTTCGGATGAAATTTTAATTGGCCTTGAATACAAACCTTTAGGGGAGAAATTAATACCAGGAAATAATCATTTTCCATTATTAAAATTCTATAAAGAGCATCCTCATTATGATTATTACTGGTGTATAGAAGATGATGTTCGTTATACGGGAAATTGGGCTCATTTTTTTAACCATTTTGAAAACTCAGATAAATCTTTTATAAGCTCTCATATACAAAGATATGCCGATGATCCACAATGGCCATGGTGGGGGACATTAGCATACAATGATCAGACTCTAAAATCAGAATATTTAGTACGATCTTTTAATCCAATATATCGAATATCGAAAGAAGCACTGAGTTTTATTGATCAAGAATTATTAGATGGATGGCAAGGACATCATGAGGTATTATTTCCATCACTCTTGAGTGCAGCGGGATTTGATCTAATGGATTTTGGAGGTAGAGGAGAATTTGTTTCTCAGGGGAATGAAAATAAATTTTATTTTGGAAATTATACCCAAAATAGTGAAATAGCAAATATAGAATCCACTTTTAGGTGGAGACCTATTCATCAAAAGATTGGAGAAATACCTAATATGTTATATCATCCTGTAAAAGAATAAAAAATAACAACAACATTAAAAAGTCTCTTTTAATGCCTTTGTTTTTGTGAGTGCTGATGCAATAACTTGATGCATGTCATAGTATTTGTATTCTGCTAATCTTCCCCCGAAGATTACATTAGGTTCATTCTTTACTAATTCATTGTATTGTTTAAGTTTCTTGGAGTTAGCAGCGTCGTTTATTGGATAGTAAGCTTCCATGCCCGGTTTCCATTCCTGAGGGTATTCTTTGGTTATAACAGTCCCGGGTTGTTTGCCAAATTCAAAGTGTTTGTGTTCTATGATACGGGTGTAAGGAATTGTTTTTTCGGTAAAATTAATAACTGAAACACCTTGGTAGTTTGGGTGATTCATATACTCATGTTCAAATCGTAAACTTCTGTATTGTAAATGTCCAAATCTATAATTATAAAACTCATCCAATTTACCTGTATAAACTATACAATCTGCTAATCTAGAAAGTTCAGCACGATTCTCCAAAAAATCAATTCCGGTGCGTACTTCGATACCCGCTAAAAGGCCGTCAATTAATTTGTTGTATCCGCCAACAGGTATACCCTGGTATTTATCATTAAAATAGTTGTTGTCAAAAGTAAGTCTTACAGGTAATCGTTTAATAATAAAAGAAGGGAGATCTATGGCTTTTCGGCCCCATTGTTTTTCGGTATATCCTTTTATTAATATTTCATAAATATCTTTGCCCACCATATTGATGGCTTGTTCTTCTAAATTTGATGGTTGAATAAATCCTGCTGTCTCAACCTGATTCTTGATTTTTTCTAATACTTCCACAGGACTTTTTATATTCCATAATTGATAAAAAGTATTCATATTGAAAGGTAAATTATATAGATTTCCTTTGTAATTAGCCAAGGGTGAATAAATAAAATTATTAAACTCTACATAAGAATTTACATAATCCCAAATCTTTTTATCATTTGTATGAAATATATGAGGGCCGTACTTATGGACATTTATCCCTTCTTTATTTTCGCAATAAATATTACCACCAGTATGGCTCCTTTTATCTATAACGAGACATTTTTTTCCTAGGTTTGACATTTCACGTGCAAATACAGCACCGTATAGCCCAGATCCAACAATTAAAAAATCGTATTCTTTCATCTTTAAGAACTATATATATCAAAACTTAAATTATATTTTTTCATATACTCAGATAATTCTTGATGATGATTAGATTGCACTGGTCTTGTATGTATGGAATCAATATCGTCTATAATTGCCATATTGTATTCAGTGTAGTTTAAGATTATCCCCCAGTGAAAATCTATACCCCAACCGCTTATTGTTTCGTCAAAAGTAAATAACACTTTTTTTAATGCATCTCTAGAAAAGCAAGGCTGCATAATTTCGACAAAATTAGTATGACGGAGGATCGAATCTTTATATTTTGTAGTATGTTGGTAAGAGTAAAATGAATTAGCTATAGCGGGTTGCGCAACTGCCAATTGATACTTTTTCATATATCTGAACAACTTTTGTATATTAGTAGTTGTTATTGAAATATCATCATCCGGCATGTAAAAATAGTCGTATTGTTCAATCAACTCTGGATTATTACATAAATAATTATATATCAATTTAAATTTATAACCTTTGGATGCTGTGACATAAGGACTGTCATTTTTGAATAATTCATAGGAATCATCATAGACGATTAAATGCAAATCAAAGGAGGATTTTTTTTTAATCCATTGGCGATGTAAACTTGAAGCTCCGATTGTAGTCAATACACAGTTTTTCTTCATTGCTAGATTTATAATTGAACAATTTTTGTTATTTATTTTGATAACCAAAAATACGATTTTTTTTACACTATTGTTTGTTGGATAGTATTTTTTTGTACGTTTTCTTCCCGTATACACTTTTCGTTTTCCATAAAACTTTATAATGGATTTTAATGGGAAGTTATGAGGCTAACATTTTTATCAAAATTTGTCTATATCATTTTCAACTATTTTACGATACCTGTTTATTGTTTTATAAAACCCGTTTATTATGTTTATCTTCTTTATTTGACGATATGTTTTCCCAATACTCTTTTAAAATTGTTATTCGTCGAAATAGTGTTTACTACAATACAGTTTTACTTTAAATTTATATTTTAAACACTTATTTTATAAAATATAAATTACGATTTTGATCAAAAATATTTTTTTTTCGCTCTGTTTTTTTTGCTTAATATCAACTATTACGGCTCAAGAACTGATAAAATCTCCTAAGCCTTTTGGCCCAATTCCTTCGCAAAAACAAATCAAATGGCAGGAAATGGAATCCTATGCTTTTATTCATTTTTCTTTAAATACTTTTACTAATAAAGAATGGGGGTATGGAAACGAATCATCTCAATTATTTAATCCAACTGCTTTAGATACCCGTCAATGGGCTCGTGTTGTTAAAGAAGCAGGTATGAAAGGAATTATTTTGGTAGCAAAGCATCATGATGGTTTTTGTTTATGGCCATCTGCTTATACTGAGCGCTCTGTGAAAAAATCCCCTTGGAAAAACGGAAAAGGAGATGTGGTAAAAGAATTAGCAGATGCCTGTAGGGAATACCATTTAAAGTTAGGATTGTATTTGTCTCCTTGGGATAGGAATCATCTGGAGTATGGTAAACCGGCTTACATTACTTATTTTAGAAATCAACTAAAAGAATTACTAACTAATTATGGTGATGTTTTCGAAATGTGGTTTGATGGAGCTAATGGAGGAGATGGTTATTATGGAGGAGCCAATGAAACCAGAAAAATAAATACTTTAGAATATTACAATTGGGACGAAACCTATAAAATGATTTATAGTATTTCGCCTAATACACTAGTATGGGGAATTGGGCCTTCGGAAGCAAGATGGATAGGGAATGAGGAAGGTTATGCCAACAAAACCAATTGGAGTCTTTTACGTCAAAAAGATGAGTTAGCAGGAAAAGTACCATACACTGATTTTATGTCTGGTCATGAAAATGGAGAGAAATGGGTGCCAGGAGAAGTTGATGTTTCTATTAGACCGGGCTGGTTTTATCATACCGCAGAGGATGATAAGGTACATACACTAGATGAAATGGTTGATTTTTATTATCAATCGGTTGGTCGTAATTCTACTTTTTTACTAAATATTCCACCAGATAAAAGAGGTTTGATTTATGAAAATGATATAGAGCGATTAAAAGAGTTTTCGGCGGTTATTAAAGCAGATTTTAAAACAGATGTACTAGTAAAAACAAAGGCCACGGCTAATAATTACAGAGGGAATAACATTAAATATGCTGCAAAAAATGTAATTGATGGAAATAAAGAAAGCTATTGGGCAACGGATGATAATGTAAATAAGGCTTCGATACTGTTCATATTTAATAAACCGACGGTTTTTAATCGAATTTTACTTCAAGAATATATAAAACTAGGACAACGTGTTAAAGCTTTTACAGTTGAAGCTAAAGTTAACGGAAAATGGGAAACTATTGCAAGTGAAACAACTATTGGTTACAAAAGAATATTGAGGACAAAAAGAGTTACGGCTTTGGCTCTTAGAATCAATATTACAGACTCAAAAGCAAGTATTGTAATTTCTAATATCCAAGCTTTTAATGCGCCAACTTTTGTCCGAATGCCAACCGTACAAAGAGATCGAGATGGAATGATAACTATGGGGACTGAAACAGAAAATAGTATTTTTTATACTCTTGACGGTACAAAACCTACTTCAGCGAGTATTAAATATACCGGTTCATTTAAGTGTGACAAAGCTATTGTGATACATGCTGTTTCAATAAATGATGAGGAGAAAATAAGTAGTGCTATAAGAGTTGCTAAATATGGAGTTTCGAAAGAAAAATGGAATATTGTTTCAGTATCCAGTGGGGACTTTAAAACAGCTAATAAAATTATAGACGGTAATCCTAATACAAATTGGAGTTTTGAAGCCGATGTGAATCAACATCCGCAAGAAGTAATAGTGGATTTAGGAAATGTAATAACAATTAGAGGATTTAGCTATACACCACAACAAATGGGCGATAAGCTAAATTTAATATCAAACTATGAATTGTATAGCAGCATAGATGGTGAAAATTGGATAAAACAATCAGAAGGTGAGTTTTCAAACATTAAGAATAATCCAATAGAACAAGTTAAAATATTTGATCCGGCAAAAGTAAAGTACTTACGTTTTGTTGCTAAATCGGTAGTAGATAAATATAGTATAGCAACTATTGGAGAGATTAGTATTGTAGAATAATTTTTTCTGATTTTTTTGAAATTATTGAAAAAGTATGAAAAAATGTCTTTTGCCGAAGTAGGCTTGTCATTAGTCGAATTTATAATTTAAGGAATATATTAAGTAGTAATTTTATGTTGTAAATTAAAAATTGGTATATGATTAAAGAAGGTATAAGTTATAGAGAAGCTGGGAAGTTTGAAGAAACGCGTTTCGAAAAAATTCATAATGTTATTTTCGAATCATCAAAAGAAGCTTCAGTATTAGTGGCTCATGAAATAGCCAATTTAATTCAGCGAAAAGAAGAATTAAATGAACCTTGTATTTTGGGATTGGCAACAGGATCTTCGCCTATAAAAGTATATGAGGAATTGGTTAGATTGCATAAAGAAGAAGGTTTAAGTTTTGCCAATGTGATAACTTTTAATTTAGATGAATATTATCCAATGGATAAAAATAATATTCAGAGTTATCATCATTTCATGAACGAATATCTTTTCAATCATGTAAATATTCTTCCTGAAAACATCAATATTCCTGACGGTACTGTAAGTGCTGAAGAACTACAACAATATTGCATTGATTATGAAATGAAGATTAAATCTTATGGAGGATTGGATTTTCAATTGTTAGGAATTGGTAGAACGGGACACATTGGATTTAACGAGCCGGGATCACATATTAACTCAGGAACCAGAAGTATTACATTGGATCATCTTACTCGTGTGGATGCTGCACCAGCATTTTTAGGAATTGATAATGTTCCTAGAAAAGCCATTACAATGGGTATTGGTACGGTACGCAATGCTAAAAGAATAGTGCTTTTGGGTTGGGGAATTAGCAAGGCAGATATTTTGAAAAGTACAATTGAAGGTGAAATGTCTTCTCAAGTTCCTGCAACTTATTTACAAGAACATGACAATACTACTTTTGTTTTAGACAGTGAAGCCTCCTCAGAATTAACCAGAGTAAAAACACCATGGTTGGTTAAATCATGTATTTGGACAGACGAATTAAAATTAAAAGCGGTAGTATGGTTGAGCGAATTGACTACAAAACCAATTCTTAAGTTAACTGATAAAGATTATAATGATAATGGAATGTCAGGTTTACTGGCAGAAGAAGGAACGGCTTATAATTTAAACATTAAAATGTTTAATCAATTACAACATACGATTACGGGTTGGCCAGGAGGAAAACCCGATGCGCATGATACCTACAGACCGGAACGCTCTAATCCTTCAAAAAAGAGAGTTATTATATTTAGCCCACATCCTGATGATGATGTAATTTCTATGGGAGGAACTTTTGATAGATTGGTTGAGCAAGGGCATGAGGTACATATTGCTTACCAAACTTCAGGAAATATTGCTGTTTCTAATGAGGAAGCCTTGAAGTTTGCTGAAGTTTCTACGGTTTTAAATTCTTCATCAAGCGAATCAGATAGTATTATTAATTTTTTGAAGAATAAAGGTAAAAATGATATTGATTCTATTGAAGTTAGAAAATTAAAAGGGCTGATCAGAAGAAGTGAGTCTTTGGGAGCGACACGATATTTAGGTGTGGCAGATGCTAATGTACATTTTTTAGATCTTCCTTTTTACGAAACAGGCACGGTAAAAAAAGGAAATCTTTCGGATGCTGATATAAAAATCATGTGTGATCTTATTGAAGATATCAAGCCACATCAAATTTATGCTGCTGGAGATTTAGCTGATCCACACGGAACTCATAAAGTTTGTTTAGATAGTTTATTTGAAGCCTTAAAACGATTGAAACACAATAGTTATATGGATGATTGTTGGGTATGGTTGTATCGAGGTGCCTGGCATGAATGGGAATCCTATCAAATTGAGATGGCAGTACCTATGAGTCCAGATCAAGTGCTTAAAAAACGTCATGCTATTTTTTATCACCAATCTCAAAAAGACGGTGTTATGTTTCAAGGAGATGACAGTAGAGAGTTTTGGGTACGTGCTGAAGATAGAAATAGAGAAACAGCAAAAAAATATAATGATTTAGGGTTAGCTGAATATGCTGCTATTGAGGCGTTTAAGCGTTATTGTTTTTAGATTAAGTTTGGTGGTAGTGTATTAGTTTATTTTTGGTTGTTTAATCCCTTGGGTGAAATTATTAAAATGTCAGTTTTGAGCGGTTTTTGTGTTGTAAAATGGTATAAAAAATGTATCTAGAACTGTTTTTCAATGAAATTTTTCTTGTTCTGCATACTATTTTCTATCGAAATCACTTGAATTGATGAAAAATTATCATCAAAGACTAATTTCATCCAATGGGTTTTAAGATTTTATAAGTTATAAGTTCCCTGAATTCGATTCAGTATTTAAATTAAGAGTTAGAAGAAGTAGTGAGGTATCTGATTTAGAGGTTATAGCACTTAGTTTGACTACTGAATTTATGTCTATTGATAGTGATGGGGTAGTTTTCAAACTAATTAGTTCGGGTTTGATTTCTAACTTAATTGAATGTAGTTAGTTCAATAAAAAGGAGAAGATTCAGTTAGACTTTTTCAAACAGTAAAAATCCAATTAAAAAGACTATAAATTACAGCCGTATATTTTTAGAAAATCCAGAAAAAGAATTGAAGAAACTCAGTTTTCACAATTATGCAGCCTGTTAGTTTATAATTTGAAGAAATTATGCTAAATCTTTTGCTGGTGTTTTAAAACAAGAATTTTAGCTGAAATAACAGCAATGACTTTGATTCAGTATGTCAATAAATTCATATTTGATAGATCTACAAACGTTATTAAAAATCAACTTATTTAATTTCACCCTATGGGGTTATACGTATATTATTTTAATAAATGTCTATGACAAAAAATAAAGAAAATGACATCGTTCAAGACTTTGAATTTTTCAGCAACTTTGAAAAGTTTTTTGACTTATCTGGTGATTTGTTTTGTATTGCCGGATTTGATGGTTATTTTAAAAGGATTAATCCTATGGTCTCTAAACTTCTAGAGTATTCAAATGAAGAATTATTGGCAAAACCCATAAATGATTTTATTTACAATGCGGACAAAGAAAAGACAAATTTAGCTCGAAAGGAACTCAAAAACAGAGTTCCTTTATTTAGTTTTGAAAATAGATACATAACAAAAAGCGGCCGAATAGTTTGGCTTTTATGGACTTCAATTCCGGTTGAAGAAGAAAAATTAATCTATGCAGTTGCTAAAAACATTACCGATAAAAAAGAATTAGAACTGGAGCGAAAATTACACATCAAAAAACTTACCGAAATTAATAACGAATTTAGACAGCTTAGTTATTCAACTGCACACGATTTAAGATCGCCTGTCAACAATATGCTTGCTGTTTTTGAACTTATGAATGATTTGCAAAGTATCAAAAATGAGGAAACCTTAGAATGTATCAATATTCTAAAAAGCACTACAGACATCTTAAAAGAAAATTTAAATCAATACATTCGACTTTTAAATACTAAAAATCAACAGGATTCTCAGTTAGAAGAAATTGATTTAAGAAGCTCTTTAGATGAAGTTTTGATTTCTATCAATTCATTAATACTAAATTCAAGAGCCACTATAAATATTGATTTTTCTAAAACAGACAAGATTAGTTTTAACAAATTATACTTAAAAAGCATTTTTTTAAATTTGATTATCAATGCCATAAAATACTCAAAACCAGATACATTTCCCTATATGTCAATCCGTTCAGTGAAACGAAATAATAAAACCCAATTAATTATTACTGACAACGGAATAGGATTTGATTTAGACAAAGTGAAAGATAAAGTTTTTGGATTATATCAAACATTTAATGAGCATATCGACAGTAACGGTATAGGACTCTATTTAGTCTACAACCATGTAACAAGCCTTGGCGGGCAAATTTTCCTTGAAAGCGAAGTTAACAAAGGAGCAAAATTTATAATTACATTCAATGATTAGAAATTTTCAGTACTAAGTTTATTTAAGTAAAAATAAAAAATGACTGATTTTGATTTTCAAGGTTTCTTTAGGATATTTTGATAGTAAAAATAGAAATTTGATATTGAAATTTATTAACACTATTTTGAAATAAATAGTACAAAAGAAAACCCCGGAATTGACTCATTTGAGACAATTTGGGGTTTGTTTTTATATTACAGTTGGGTGAAATTATTAAAAACTAATTAACCACATGGATTAAAAAAAAATTAATCTATTGCAGAAGTAATGGTTTAGGTATTAAAAACGGAGATTTATATATTTAATTAAATAGCCGAATTTAATATTCTTTGTTTTACATCATCAATATAGGACCTTCCTATCACGTATCGCAAACCTTCAATTTCTATACTGTTTCCTTCAACGGCATCAATCTTATCTATGGCTATAGTGTATGAACGATGTATTCTAATAAAATCTCTTTCCGGAAGTAAGTTGGTGAAATCGGATAGGGTGCTGTGTATGATGTATTTACTTGTTGTGGTGTTTATTTTTAAATAGTCTTTTAGACTTTCAATAACCAAAATCTCATCCAGAAAAATCTTTTTCATTTTCTTTTTATCAATCTTGACAAAAATAAACGGATGTTCTTTACTGTTTTCCTGAGGAGTTTTGTTTGCTACATCTAGTCTTTTGTAGACTTTATTTAGCGCCTTCATAAGTCTGGGAAATTCAATAGGTTTTACTAAGTAATCCAAGACGTCTAATTCATAGGTTTCTATTGCAAATTCATCATAGGCACTGGTGATGATGAGTAGGGGTGGATTTTCTAAACTTTTAATGAAATTGATGCCGTCAAGAACCGGCATATTGATGTCTAGAAAAATTACATCAACCTTATTGCTTTTTAAGAAATTTAGCCCCTCAATAGAATTACTGAAAGAGTTTACTAATTCTAAATCTTCAATTTGTTCAAGATAATTTTTAATAACATTAATCGCTAATGGCTCGTCATCTATAATAAGACACTTAATTTTCATTTTTATCTGTTATTTAGAAGTCAAAATAATTTGAAGAATATCATTTAAAAAAACAGGTAGTATATATTAGCATACCTTAATTTTAAGTTTAACAACAAAAATATTCTTTTTATTTTTAATAGATAGTTTATAGTCATTTTTGTTGTACCCTAATTCAAGTCTTTTTTTTACATTTTCAATTCCTATACCACTTGACTTGTTAAAATTGTCTACATGCTTGGTTATTGTAGGCATTGGGTTTGAAACCGAAAAATAGAGAAAATTTTCTTTGAATTTAAAATTAATATCAATTTTAACATTCCCTACATTTTTATTGACACCATGCTTGAAAGAATTTTCAATAAATGTTAGTAGCAACATAGGTGAAATTTCTTTATCCTGAATATCGCCAGAAATATACATATTGACTTCCAGTCTTTCATCATGTCTAATGCGTTCTAAATCCAAGTAGTTTTGAATGCAAAGAATTTCATTTTCTAAAGTTTGTTTTTTACTCTGCGTTTCATAAAGCATATAGCGCATTAACTCGGATAATTTTAAAATTATTTTAGGTGTTTTATTTGACTTTTCAACCGATAACGAATAAATATTATTCAACGTATTAAAGAAAAAGTGCGGAGATATTTGTGATTTTAAAAAAAGCAATTCCGTTTCAAGATTCGATTTTTCAAGATCAGTTACTCTTTTGTGTTCTTTTATAAAGTCTAAAGTGATTTTGATAGCTGTTACAAAAGTGATAACATAAAGTTCACCTATCATCATATCAATGGTATAGTTTAGCGATAATTTTTCTACATGTTCAGGGCCTTCTGGCCAAACATTATGACTTATTAGAAAATAGGTAAGATTAAACTTTACAAGGACCATACTAAACAAGGCAGCTAATAAAACTATTATATAAGTAAAATACCTTTTTTTATAGATTAGATTAGGCATAAGTACCAGAATGTTCAAATAACATAACGTCATGTGAATGGGGAATCCTAGTAAATTTGATTTTAAGGAGTACAAATAATCATTAAAATAACTTCCCCATCTGAAAGTATTAAATACAAAGTAGATTGACCAAAAGATAATATGGTAATGCAAAGGAATTTTATGAAACTTGTTTGAATTGAAAATCATTGTAGGGATTTTAGGTTTCTTACACCTTTTTTGGGTGTTTAGCTTTGTTTTTTTGTTGTCCGTCTAAAATTATTTTGACTGCGGTCAAATTTATATAAATTTAATGTTAAATATAAGAATATCGTTTATGAAGAATATTGCTTTAGTTGTTTTAACTGCGGTTTTTCTCTCGAATTGTAAATCAAACAGTGATAAAATTAACAGTAACAATAAAGATTTGATAAATTTTGTCGATCCATTTATAGGAACGGGCGGACACGGGCATACGTATCCGGGAGCAACAGTTCCTTTTGGAATGCTTCAGCCGAGTCCGGACAACGGTATCTCCAGTTGGGATTGGTGTTCGGGTTATCATTATTCAGATTCTATTGTTGCCGGTTTTAGCCATTTGCATTTGAGTGGAACCGGTATTGGTGATTTGGCTGATATTTTATTCATGCCAATCAATAAAAAAGTGAACTTAACTACAAAAGTAACTTCTCGTGATTTGCTTCCTTATAAATCAGGGTACAGCCATAATAACGAAACTTCAAAACCAGGATATTATCAAGTATTTCTTAATGATCCTAAAATTAATGTAGAATTAACTTCGTCTGAACGTACGGCTTTTCATAAATATACTTTTACTAAAAATGACAGGCAAGCTGTGGTGGTTGATCTTGGTTTTGCTATTAATTGGGACAAGACTACAAAGTCAGGGATTATTATTGAAAATGAGACGACTATAAGTGGGTATCGTTACAGCACAGGATGGGCAAGAAATCAGAAAGTGTTTTTTGTGGCTCAGTTCTCAAAGCCTATTTCAGAATATACACTAACAGCTGATGGGAAATTAATAAAAATGGACGCTGCAATTGGAGAACGAACCGCAGCACAATTATTTTTTGACGAAAAAAACAGTAACGAGTTAGCCGTAAAAGTAGCCTTGTCATCAGTTAGTGTGGCTAATGCCAAAGATAATTTAGATAAAGGTGATTTTAATTTTGAAAAAGTAAAATCAACTGCTGCAAAAGTCTGGAATACTGCTTTATCTACAATAGAAGTAGAAACTCCGGTAGATTCGCTTAAGACTATGTTTTACACCGCAATGTATCACGCACAATTAGCACCTGTAACTTATAGTGATAAAAACGGTCAGTTTAGAAAAGAAGATGATCAAATTGTAACGGCTAAAAATTATACGGCTTATTCTACTTTATCGTTTTGGGATACTTTTAGAGCCGAAAATCCCTTGTTGACTTTATTGGCTCCTGATAGGGTTTCAGGCATGGTGAATGCTATGTTGGCTTATTATGAGACCAAAAAAGTATTACCTGTTTGGACATTGTACGCCAACGAAACCAATACTATGACTGGTTATCATTCGATTCCGGTGATTCTTAATGCTTATAAAAATGGGATTAGAGGGTTTGATGCCGAAAATGCATATGAGGCTATGAAAACAACCATGATGCAAGACGAACGCGGTTTGAATTTCTACAAAAAGTACGGTTACATTCCTTATAATTTATTGGACGAATCGGTTACCATTACTTTAGAATATGCTTATGATGATTGGTGTGTAGCTCAAATGGCGAAAGCTTTAGGAAAAGAAGCGGATTATCAGTTTTTTTTAAATCGTTCCAAAGCGTACCAACATTTATTTGACCCAGCAACAGGATTTATGCGAGGAAAATCAGAAGACGGAAAATCTTGGAATGAACCATTTGATCCTAAACATTCTAATCATAGAGAACATACCGATTATACCGAAGGAAATGCCTGGCAACACAGTTGGTTTGTGCCTCATAATGTAAATGAGTTTATTAGTTTACATGGAGGAAATGAAAAATTCTCAAAACGATTAGAACAACTGTTTACTGAAAGTTCTGAGATTACTGGTAATAACGTATCTGCAGATATTTCAGGATTAATTGGTCAATATGCGCATGGAAACGAGCCAAGTCATCATATTGCCTATATGTTTAACCATGCTGGTCAGCCATGGAAAACGCAATATTGGGTTCATCATATTTTAGATACACAATACAATACTACACCAAACGGATTAAGTGGAAATGAAGATTGCGGACAAATGTCGGCTTGGTATGTTTTCAGTTCAATGGGATTATATCCGATGAATCCGGCTTCTGGCGAATATGAAATTGGAAGCCCAGTTTTCGAAAAAGCGAAAATTAATCTTCAAGACGGGAAATCTTTTATAATTGAAGCAGAAAATGTTTCAGATAAAAACTTTTATATCCAATCAGCAACGCTTAATGGTGCTGCATTTAATAAAACAACAATTACACATCAACAAATAGTACAAGGCGGAATTTTACATTTTGTGATGGGAGCTGAACCCAATAAAAACTGGGGATTATAAAATTAACTAATCACGTAACTAACAAATAAAATCAATGGACATTATTGACGTATCAATCATCGTAGCTTATATCCTGCTTTCAGTAGGTATAGGAATTTGGATTTCAAGAAAGGCATCAAAGGGATTAGATGACTATTTCCTTGGTGGAAAAACAATCAAATGGTATTTTTTAGGTTTGAGCAATGGATCAGGAATGTTTGATGTTTCAGGGACTTCCTGGATGATTGGGGTACTGTTTTTATATGGAGTAAAAAGCTTTATGTTTATGTGGCTTTGGCCTATTTGGAATCAGATTTTTGTTATGATGTTCCTTGCCGTATGGATAAGAAGGTCAAAAGTAATGACAGGTTCTGAATGGATTTTAACCCGTTTTGGAAGTGACAGAGCAGGAAAAGCATCACATATTATTGTGGCAATTTTTGCCATCATTTCTACAATTGGTTTCATTGCTTACTTTTTTGAAGGAATCGGAAAATTTGTAACCATCATTCTTCCCTGGGATTTAACGCTTCATTATGGAGATTTAATTTTATTGACTTCAGAGCGATCTTATGCTTTGCTGATTATATTTTTAACTACAATTTATACCGTAAAAGGAGGAATGTTTTCGGTGGTAGCAACAGAAGTTGTGCAATATTTAATCATGATTATTGCCGGTGTTTTGATTGCCAGTTACGCTTTTATTAATTATTCAGATATTCAGATAAATTCAGTTATTACCGAGGAATGGAAAAATGTTTTCTTTGGATGGCGGTTTGAAACACAGTGGAGTGACAAATTTCAGAATTTCAATAGATTAATTGATTCTGAAGGATACAAAATGTTTGGTGCTTTTATCGGGATGACATTATTTAAAGGTTTTTTTGCAAGTGTAGCAGGCCCAACACCGAGTTACGATTTACAACGAATTCTTTCTACCAAATCGGTAAAAGAAGCCGCATATATGAGTGGTTTTACCAATTTAATTCTTTTTATTCCAAGGTATTTATTAATTACAGGAATTGTGGTAATTGCTTTGGTAAACCTGGCACCGGAGTTAAATGCCAATACAGGTTTAACCGGAGCCGATTTAGAATTATTAATGCCCAAAGTGGTTAATTTATATATCCCTGTAGGAATAAAAGGAATTCTGCTTGCAGGTTTATTGGCTGCATTTATGTCTGGATTTTCGGCATTCGTAAATGCAGGACCAGCTTATATTGTAAATGATATTTATAAAAAATATTTCAAACCGGTTGCAACAAATGCACATTATATAAAAGTTAGTCAGCTTTCTTCTTTCTTAGTGGTTGGTTTAGGCGTTTTTATGGGATTCTTTGCCGATTCTATTAATTCTTTAACACTTTGGATTACGAGTGCTTTGTACGGAGGTTACGTAGCAGCCAATTTCTTAAAATGGATTTGGTGGCGTTTTAACGGCTGGGGATATTTCTGGGGAATGTTCGCTGGATTGGTTGTAGCTTCTTTACAATTTGCTTTAGGTCAGGCCAAAGGAAGTTTCTCCGAAGGTTCATTTTTATACGATTTAGCACAAGTACAAGCCATTTATTTATTTCCGGTAATATTTGGTTTCTCAATTTTGGGTTGTCTTTTAGGAACTTTTTTAAGTAAGCCAACAGATATGGAAGTGCTGAAATCTTTTTACACAAACGTTAGACCATGGGGGTGGTGGAATCCGGTTTATAAAACATTACAAGTAGAAGATCAGACTTTCGAAAAAAATAATGATTTTTTTAAAGATATGTTGAACTGCGTCATTGGAATTGTATGGCAATCAAGTATGATTTTACTTCCTATATTTTTCATTATCAGAGATTATCCAAAGGCTGTTACAGTATTAGTAGTGTTTTTAGTAACGACAACAATCTTAAAATTCACATGGTTAGATAAAGTTCGAAAAATTGCTGATTAAAAAAACAGAGCAGTCGTAGTTTGTCAGGATGACAAAATGGAGAGCATAAAACAAAAAATAATAAACAAAAAACAAATAAAATGAGCAGTATTCCTTGGCAAGATAAACCCGAAAACAATAACGATGTAATGTGGAGATATTCTGAAAATCCAATTATTGACAGATACGCTATACCATCATCAAATAGTATTTTTAATAGTGCAGTTGTTCCTTTTGAAGACGGATTTGCAGGTGTTTTTAGATGCGATAACAAAGCAGTTCAAATGAATATTTTTGCTGGTTTTAGTAAAGATGGAATCAATTGGGAGATTAATCACGAACCCATTGTAATGCAATCTGGAAATACTGAAATGATTGAATCAGCTTATAAATATGATCCTCGTGTGGTTTTTATTGAAGATCGCTATTGGATAACCTGGTGTAATGGATATAACGGACCAACAATTGGTATTGGATATACTTTCGATTTTGTAGAATTTTTCCAATGCGAAAATGCTTTTTTACCTTTCAATAGAAATGGTGTTTTGTTTCCACAAAAAATAAACGGCAAATATGCGATGTTAAGTCGCCCGAGTGATAACGGACATACACCATTTGGAGATATCTGGATCAGCTATAGCCCGGACATGAAATATTGGGGAGAGCATCGTTTAGTAATGAAACCAACTCCTTTTGAAGATAGTGCCTGGCAGTGTACCAAAATTGGAGCAGGTCCTATTCCTATTCTTACTGATGAAGGTTGGCTGATGTTGTACCACGGAGTAATTAATACTTGTAACGGTTTCCGTTATGCAATGGGGGCGGCGCTTTTAGAAGTTGATTCACCGGATAAGGTAAAATACCGAACACAACCTTATCTATTAGGCCCAGCAGTAAATTATGAACAAGTAGGCGATGTGCCCAATGTGGTTTTCCCTTGTGCCGCTTTGCATGATACAAAAGAAGATAAATTAGCCGTATATTACGGTGCAGCAGATACTGTGGTAGCAATGGCATTTGGTAAATTAAGTGAGGTAATTCAATTTACAAAAGATAATAGTTTATAGAAAAAGTATGGTTGTAAAAATGAAATGCATATCAGTTGTGTTGGGTCTAATTTCTGTCATTGGTTTTTCTCAATCCCCAAAAGGAATTATACCTAAAAGTTATGTTGCTTATAAAACAGCAGATAAAATGGTGATTGATGGGGACGATTCTGATGCATCTTGGTCAAAAGTGGACTGGTCTGATCCTTTTATTGATATTGAAGGTATCGAAAAACCAAAGTATAACACTAAAGTGAAAATGCTTTGGGACGAAACCCATTTTTATATTCTTGCCAAGCTGGAAGAGCCTCATGTTTGGGCCAACTTAAAACAACGTGATACCATTATTTTTTACAACAATGATTTTGAAGTATTCATCGACCCAGATGGAGATACTTTTAATTATTACGAATTAGAAATCAACGCATTAGATACCGCCTGGGATTTGTTTTTATCCAAACCTTACAGAGAAAATGATCTTGTGGTTTTAAACGATTGGAATATTACAGGATTACAATCGGCGGTTAAGATAAAAGGAACTTTAAATAATCCAAACGATACCGATGAAGGCTGGATGCTGGAAATAGCGATTCCGTGGGCTGCCTATCAAAAATCGTACGGAGAGGACAATGTACCAAGAGATAATTTTTGGAGAGTGAATTTCTCGAGAGTCAATTGGCAACATGATATTATAAACGGAAAATACGAAAGAAAGAAAGATGCCGCTGGAAAATTTTTGCCCGAATACAATTGGGTTTGGTCTCCGCAAGGGGTAATCAATATGCACGAACCTGAAAAATGGGGTTATGTTTATTTTTCTTCGAAAGAAGGAAAAGATAGTTTTACAATTCCCCAAGATGAAAAATTAAAATGGGAGTTGTACACTCTTTATCGTGCACAAAAAAGATATTATCAAAAAAACAATGTTTGGGCTAAGTCATTAGAATTATTAAATAAATCCTCGATTGTTGTTGACGGAAAAATGATGAAACCCGTTTTAGAAAATTATAAAGAAGGATATACTATTTCTGTAAAGAGTCCTTTTTCTAATAAAATATTGACTATTAAAGAAGATGGTCAGTTTTTAAAGTAATACAATTAGACAAATTATAATACCAATTCATACTAATGATTCAATTGAAACAGAACAATACAGCAACGAAATCCGTTTTTTTAATCCTAATCGCTAGCTTATTTCTGGCTTGTGCTTCATTGGAAAAAAAACAAAATCCACCCAAAGCCGATTTTAAAATAATAGGATATGTTGCTGGTTACGAAAAATTTGATCCAGCAAAAGTCGATGCCACTAAATTAACACACATTAATTACGCATTTGCCAACATTGTGGATGGGAATGTACAATTTGAGTTGGCTACTGATAAAGCAAAAATCGAAAGTGTGATAGGATTGAAAAAGCAAAATCCTAGTTTAAAAGTATTGTATTCTATTGGTGGTTGGGTTTGGTCAGACCAATTTTCGAATATTGCTGCTTATGCTGAATCCAGAGAAAAATTTGCTAAAAGTGCTGTGAAACTAATGAAAACGTATGGTTTTGACGGAATTGATATTGACTGGGAATTTCCTGGACAACGTGCAGAGGATAATGTTTTTAGACCTTCGGATAAAGAAAATTTCACTTTGTTGTTAGCTGAATTACGCAACCAATTAGAAATTCAAACGAAAGCGGATAACAATCATTATTTACTAACGATTGCTGCAGGAGCAGATCAGGAATATCTCAATCACACCGATTTAAAAAAGGCACATCAGTATCTTGATTTTATAAACCTAATGTGTTACGATTTTTATAATGGTTGGTTTTATCAAACTGGACATCACGCTAATTTATACCCATCAAAGGAAGAAAAATTTGGAGGAAACAGTAGTAGTGAATCAGTAGATTTATTTTTAAAAGCAGGCGTTCCTGCAAACAAACTTATTTTAGGAATTCCTTTTTATGGAAGAAAATGGGAAAAAGTTGTACCAACAAATAATGGTTTATACCAATCGGCTCAAACAGGAAGCGCTATTGTGGCATCCTGGGAAATTGCAGCCGATATGAAATCAGGAAAATTTCAGGAATTATATGATGATTCGGCAAAAGCATCTTATTTATGGAATGCGCAGGACAAGATTTTTATTTCTTATGAAACGCCAAAAGAAATTGCTTTAAAAGCAGCATTCATTAAACAAAAAAAATTAGGTGGTGCTATGTTTTGGGAATACAGTTTAGATAATAATCAGGAGTTATTAGATAAACTTTTTGAATGCATGAATTATTAGGAGACATAAAAAAGGAATATTACATATATGAAATATTTCACACTACTGATGATATCTGATGCTTATTTGAAAGTTATTAAGAATATTAAAGAAAGTTTAAAATAAGGAATATTAATGAGGTATGGTTTAATATATATTGTATTCATCGCTCTTTTATATAATTGTGGTTCTAAGGTAACAGACTCTGTTAAATTAACCAATTATGTAAATCCGTTTATAGGTACAGATGGCCCAGGAAATACCTATCCTGGAGCAACTATTCCTTTTGGGATGGTACAGTTAAGTCCAGATATAGGGATACCAGGTTGGGATAGAATTGCAGGTTATTTTTATAAAGATTCTATTATTACTGGTTTTTCACATATGCACTTATCAGGTACTGGTACAGGTGATTTGTATGATATTTTAGTAATGCCTACCAATAGTCGATTTGCTACTAGAATTAAAGATAATAATTTTATGCCCTTTTCAAGTTTTTCTCATGAAAAGGAAAAAGCTTCACCAGGTTATTATTCAGTTGAATTATTGGATTTTGGTATAAAAGCTGAATTGACAACTACCGCCAGAACAGGAATTAATAGATATACATTTCCTAAAGACGATGCTTCGCAAATTCATATTGATTTAGGGTATGCATTAAATTGGGATGCTCCCACAAAAACATTTTTAAAAGTGGTTAATAATACCACCATTGAAGGTTATAGAATGTCAACTGGTTGGGCTAAAGACCAACGGGTTTATTTTGTAATGCAACTTTCAAAAGCTTTTAACTCTTACGAAATTTTTAAAAATGATTCATTGACCACAAGTCCAGTTGAAGCAGTAAAAACTAAAATTATTTTAAATTATAAGACTGTTGACAAGGAAGAAATAATTTTAAAAACCGGACTTTCAACAGCTAGTATTAGAGGAGCTTATATATCTTTAGCTGTTGAAGCACCCGATTTTAATTTTGAAAAGTACAAAGCAGCTGCGAATAATCTTTGGGAAAAAGAATTACAAAAAATTCAGATAACCACCAAAGACGATACTAAAAAGAGGATTTTTTATAGTATGTTGTATCAATCGATGTTGGCACCAACACTTTTAAGTGATTGTAATGGAGATTATAAGGGGGCGAATGGAAAGATTGAAAAAGCAAAAGGTTTCGATAGATACGACACATTTTCTCTATGGGATACTTATCGGGCAGCACACCCATTATATACTATTTTGCATCCTAATCGAGTGTCAAGTATGATCAATTCTTTATTAGCTCATTATAAAGAAACGGGATTGTTACCTGTTTGGTCTTTGCAGGGAAATGAAACCAATATGATGATTGCTAATCATGCTATTCCTGTTATTGTAGATGCTTATTTTAAAGGAATTAAAAATTTTGATATTGAATTAGCCTATAAAGCGTGTAAAGAAAGTTCAATGTTTGATTCAAGACAATTAGATAGTTATAAAACATTGGGATATGTTCCTGTAGATGATAGTGGCGAAAACTGGTCGGTTTCAAAAACATTGGAATATGCTTATGATGATTGGTGTTTGGCTCAGTTTGCCAAAGCTTTAAATAAATTAGATGATTACAACTATTTCTTGAAACGCTCAGAAAACTGGAGAAATCTGTATGATGCAAAGAGTACTTTTATGAGACCTAAATTGAGAGATGGCAGTTTTATAAAAGATTTTATACCTAAAGAATATACGCCGTATTTCTGTGAAAGCAACGCCTGGCAATATTTTTGGTCCGTTCCTCAAAATATAGAAGGATTAATTCAAAAAGTTGGAGGAAATGATGCTTTTGAACAAAAATTGGATTCGATGTTCAGCTTAAAATCATTACCAGAAGATAAATTACCCATTTTTAGTACCGGGATGATTGGTCAATATGCACATGGAAATGAACCTAGTCATCATGTGGCTTATTTATACAACTACATTCATAAACCATGGAAAACGCAAGAATTAGTTAAGGAAATTTTAGAAACTCAGTATAAGAATGAACCTAATGGTCACTGTGGAAATGAAGATTGTGGTCAAATGTCATCTTGGTATGTATTGAGTTCTCTCGGTTTTTATCCAGTAAATCCAGTGCAAAGTATTTATGCTTTTGGTTATCCAATGTTTGATTTAGTTACCATAAACTTAGAAAATAATAAAAAATTTACGATTCGAACTAAAAACAATGTTCCTGAAAACAAATACATCCAAACTGTTGAATTTAATGGTCATAAAATAGATAGAAATTATATTTCGCATAAAGAAATTATGCAAGGGGGAACTTTAGTTTTTACAATGGGTGACATTCCAAAGGGCAAAGAGAATACTATGGCTTTATCTTCAAAAAAATATAAATAAAAATATAGAAATCATGTCAAACAGAAGAGATTTTATAAAAAAGACGACTTTAGGAACACTAGCAGTTAGCTCTATTTTTGGATTAGAAGCTGTGGCTCAAAATACAGAAAATAAAAAGGAAACTTCATTAGCAAAAAAAACTAAAAAACCGGTCGTTATTTCAACCTGGAATCATGGTTTACCTGCTAATGAAGAAACTTGGAAACAATTAAAAGCCGGAAAAAAAGCTTTAGATGCTATCGAAGCAGGAATGAGAATTCCTGAAGCTGACCCAAAAGTGAGAAGTGTAGGTTATGGTGGTTATCCGGATCGTGAAGGAAAGGTAACATTAGACGCTTGCATTATGGATCACAACAGCAATTGTGGTTCGGTATCTTTTTTAGAAGGAATTATGCATCCTATTTCGGTAGCCAAAAGAGTTTTGGAAAATACTCCCCATGTGATGTTATCGGGAGCGGGAGCACTTCAATTTGCCTTGTCAGAAGGTTTTAAAGTAGAAAACTTATTGACTCCTGAAGCTGAAAAAGATTGGAAAAAATGGTTGGAAGAATCAAAATACAAACCCGTTATCAATATCGAAAATCACGATACCATCAGTATGCTCATGATTGATGAAGATGGAAATCTGGCAGGAGGTTGTACTACAAGTGGAGCAGCCTGGAAAATGCACGGACGTGTTGGTGATTCTCCCATTATTGGTGCAGGACTTTTTCTGGATAATGAAGTTGGTGCTGCCGCAGCAACAGGATTAGGTGAAGCTGTGATTCGAACAGCTGGAAGTGCTATGGTGGTGGAATTAATGCGTCAAGGCAAGTCACCATTCGAAGCTTGTAAAGAAATTACCGAACGCATTTACAACAAACATAAAAACCACAAAGACATGGAATATTTACAAGTAGGTTTTATTGCTTTGAATAAAAATGGCGAGCACGCTGGGTATAGTTTGCGCTCTGGTTTCAACTATGCCATTTGCGATGACGAAAAAGGAAATAGAATGGAAGATGCAAAATTTAAAATGTCCTGGAATAAATAAAGAATGCATTCAGTATCAATTTAAAATAACACCTTCTTTAAAATAATAATTTATGAGAATAATTAAAACAAACCTATTAGCGCTTTTCATTCTTGTTTCAAGTGCTGTTTTTGCGCAAAAAGACATTACAATAATTCCAAAACCCGCTAATATTCAGGTTAAAGAAGGCGTTTTTCAGTTTTCAAAGGATACTAAAATTATTGCAAGCAATGCTGCTCAAAAAGAGATTGCAACTGCTTTGATGAGCAAATTTAAAGCCGCAACAGGATGGCAGCCTGAATTTTCGAATAAAAAGCCAAAGAGCAATTACATCGAATTCAAAATAGATAAAAATCTGAATCGTGAGGCGTACCAATTAGAAGTAACTTCTAAAAGTATTGTAATTACTGCCAAAGAAAATGCGGGTTTGATTTACGGACTGGAAACTATTAGACAATTATTACCCACAGCTATCGAAAGTAAAAATCAGGTGGCGAATGTAAATTGGACTATTCCGAATGTTAGTATTAAAGACGAACCTCGTTTTCAATGGAGAGGTTTGATGCTGGATTTGTCGCGTCACTTTTTTGATAAAAATTATGTAATTCAAACAATTGACCGATTGGCAATGCTCAAAATGAATGTGTTGCATTTGCATCTAGTTGACGATCAGGGCTGGAGAATTGAAATTAAAAAATACCCAAAACTAACAGAAATTGGTGCCTGGAGAGTCAATCAGGAGAATGTGATTTGGAATGCGAGATTAACGGTTGATCCAAACGAAAAAGGAACTTATGGTGGATTTTTAACCCAAGAAGAATTAAAAGAAATTGTAAAATACGCCGCAGCTAAAAATATCCAAGTTATTCCAGAAATCGAAATGCCAGCACACGTGAGCAGTGCTATTGCAGCTTATCCCGAATTGGCTTGTTTCAATCAAAAAATAGGTGTGCCATCTGGCGGAGTTTGGCCTATTACAGATATTTATTGTGCGGGAAAAGAGAATACTTTTGAATTTTTACAAGATGTAATTGATGAGGTGATTGCCATTTTCCCTTCGAAATACATTCATATTGGAGGAGATGAAGCAACTAAAACCAATTGGGAAACCTGCCCTCATTGTCAAAAAAGAATGCAGCAGGAAGGTTTGAAAAACGTACATGAATTGCAGAGTTATTTTGTAAAACGAATGGAGAAATACATCAATTCGAAAGGCAAAAAAGTAATTGGCTGGGACGAAATTTTAGAAGGCGGATTAGCTCCTGATGCCACAGTAATGAGCTGGAGAGGAACCGAAGGCGGAATTGAAGCTTCTAAACAAGGTCACGATGTAATTATGACACCAGAGTCACATTGTTATTTTAACATCTATCAAGGATCGCAAAATGAAGAACCTTTGGCTTTTGGAGGATTTATTCCAATGACTAAAGTATATCATTTTGATCCTGTGGTGGACGAAATGACACCAGAACAAGCCAAACATATTTTAGGCGCTCAGGCTAATTTATGGGCAGAATACATTGAGAGTACACAAGAATCGGAATACATGATTTTTCCAAGATTAGGAGCTATGGCAGAGGTTTTATGGAGTCCCAAAGAAGCCCGAAACTGGAATGATTTTACGACACGATTGCCTTCTTTATTAGCACGTTTTGATTATTTGGGAATCAATTATTCTAAAAGTGCTTACTTAGTATCGGCAGCTTCAAAGGCAAATTTGGATAAAAAGCAGATAAAAATAGCTTTGAAAAATGAATTTCCTAATGCAGATATTCGCTATGTTTTGGACAATAAAAATTTAGACAATCAAGCCATAAAATACACTGATTCTATTACAATTCAAGGAACAACTATTTTAAAAGCTTCTTTGTTTAAAGAAGATAAACCGGTAGGTAAAGTTTTTACGGATAGCATTCAATTTCATAAAGCGGTAGGTAATAAATTGACTTTTAAAAATCCGTATCATGAAAACTACAAAGCGGATGGTCCACTGGGTTTAGTTAATATTATTAGAGGAAGCAAAAATTTTCATGACGGACAATGGCAAGCCTGGCTGGTGGATGATATGGAAGTAGTTATTGATTTAGAGAAAAACCAATCCATTCATCAGGTAACTTTAGGGGCTTTAGAAAATCAAGGTTCGGGGATTTATTTTCCAACCGAAATAAAAGCTTTTGTTTCTACCGATGGAAAAACGTATAAAGAAGTTGGGAAAATAATTCGTCCGTTTGCTATTAATTCGAATTCAGAATTGAAAGATTTTAAAATTAGTTTCGAAAAAACCAATGCGAGATTTGTAAAAGTAATTGCCACTAATTTAAAGAAAAGTCCAAAAGGAGAAAGTTCTTTTCTGTTTTTTGACGAAATTTTAGTTGATTAATAAGAATATAATCTGAAAGAAAATGAATAAGATATTATTTAAGCTCGGAGTATTATTGATTTGCCTGATGCCGTTTTTTAATACGGCACAAACCAAAGGATTTTCTATATCTAATGGAGAATTTAAACAAGACGGGAAAATTATTAAAATACATTCGGGAGAAATGCACTATGAGCGTATTCCTAAAGAATATTGGAGACATCGATTGCAAATGCTTAAAGCTATGGGATTGAATACCGTAGCAACCTATGTGTTTTGGAATTATCACGAAATAGAGCCAGGTGTATGGGATTTTAAAACAGGAAATAGAGATTTAGCAGAGTTTTTACGTATTGCTAAAAGTGAAGGATTGTATGTGATTCTTAGACCAGGTCCGTATGCTTGCGGCGAATGGGAATTTGGAGGATATCCTTGGTGGTTGCAAAATAATCCAGATTTAGTAATTCGTACCAATAACAAAGCATTTTTAGAAGCGTGCAAAACGTATCTGCAAAATTTGTATGCAGTGGTAAAAGGAAATTTTGCAAACCAGGGAGGGCCAATTATTATGGTTCAGGCTGAAAATGAATTTGGTTCTTATGTTTCTCAAAGAACCGATATTGGTGCTGAGGATCATAAAGCTTACAAAACTGCAATTTACAATATGCTTAAACAAACGGGGTTCCCAGAGCCTTTTTTTACTTCTGACGGTACTTGGTTGTTTGAAGGTGGTGCTGTGGAAGGCGTTTTACCAACTGCAAATGGAGAATCAAATATAGAAAATTTAAAGAAACAGGTTGATAAATACCATAAAGGACAAGGGCCTTATATGGTAGCTGAGTTTTATTCTGGCTGGCTGGATCATTGGGCAGAACCATTTATTAAAATTGGATCTGAGGAGATTGCAAGTCAGACTAAAAAGTACCTTGATGCAGGTGTTTCTTTTAATTATTATATGGTGCACGGTGGTACTAATTTCGGATTTACCTCTGGAGCAAATTATAATGAAGAAAGTGATATTCAGCCGGATATTACAAGCTATGATTATGATGCGCCTATCAGCGAAGCAGGTTGGGCAACACCAAAATTCATGGCTATTCGTGAAGTAATGCAAAAGTATTCTAAAACAAAACTAGCAGCGATTCCAGAGAAAATACCAGTTACAAAATATCCTAATCAGGGTATCAAATCCAGTATGGATGTTTTAAGCTGGATCAAAAAAGAAAAAGCTGTTGTAAATGACCAGCCATTAACGTTTGAAAAATTAGGTCAGGGAAATGGATATGTTTTGTATCGAAAAAGATTTACGCAGCCAATTTCTTCTGGAAAATTAAAGATTGAGGGATTGAGAGACTTTGCTACAGTTTATGTAAATGGAGTTAAGGTGGGTGAATTGAATAGAGTTTTCAAAAATTACGATTTGACTCTTTCTATTCCTTTTAACGGTATTTTAGAAATTCTGGTTGAAAATATGGGACGTATTAATTACGGAGCCGAAATAGTACATAATACGAAAGGAATTATTTCTCCAGTATTCATTAATGAATATGAAATTAGTGGTGGATGGGAAATGTATAAAATGCCGATGAATGAAGTGCCGGCTATTAAAAATGAATCGATAAAATCGGGACGACCAGTTTTATATGAATCTATAGTAAACATAGAAAAACCAGCAGATACTTTTCTTGATATGACAGCTTGGGGAAAGGGAATTGTATTTGTTAACGGACACAATCTTGGACGCTACTGGAAAGTAGGACCGCAACAAACGCTTTATGTACCAGGCTGTTGGTTGAACGCAGGTGTAAATAAGTTTGTTATACTGGAACAACTTAATGAAAATACCCAGGCAGAATTAACTTTTACAGATCAACCGATACTTGAAAAGTTAAATAGAGATACAAACTAATAACAGATTGAATAATTAAAAAAAGAAAGAATGAAAAAAAGTATAGCAATCATAGCCCTATTATTTTCGGTACACCTATTTTCACAAGCTATTTATGAAGACGAAAGATATGTGCCAGAAACGGATCCATTAGTACTAAAGAATTTGGACGAATGGCAAGGCAAAAAGTTTGGTTTACTGATGCACTGGGGAACTTACAGTGAATGGGGAATAGTGGAATCCTGGTCGATTTGTCCAGAAGATTATGGATGGTGCGAACGCAAAAAAGGAAGCAATCCAGGCAATTACAATCAATATGTAAAAGAATATGAAGGACTGAAAAAGAATTTCAACCCTACTAAATTCAATCCCGAGAAATGGGCAAAAGCAGCTAAAAATGCCGGAATGAAATACATGGTTTTTACCACGAAACACCATGATGGATTTAATATGTTCGACACCAAATATTCGGATTATAAAGTAACCGATGCAGGTTGTGCTTTTAGTACGAATCCAAAAGCAAATATTGCAAAAGAAGTTTTTAATGCTTTTAGAAAAGAAAATATTTCAACTGGAGCTTATTTCTCTAAACCAGACTGGCATAACGAAAATTATTGGGATCCTTATTTTCCTCCTTTCGACAGAAATGTAAATTATGATCCAGCGGCATATCCGGATAAATGGAAAAAATACGTTGATTTTACACATAATCAAATATTAGAATTACTTTCAGATTATGGCAAGATTGATATTTTATGGCTTGATGGTGGTTGGGTTAGAAAAAGAGATCAACAAAACATAAAAGAAAATTACGAAGAAAAGTTTGTAGAAAACGAATCAAAAAATGGATTTATAAAGCACAGGGTAGTTGACCAAGACATCAAAATGGATGAATTGGTGGTAAAAGCACGTCAAAAACAACCAGGATTGATTGTAGTTGACAGAGCCGTTCATGGAAAAAACCAAAATTATTTAACTCCTGAAAACCGTGTTCCAGAAAAAACATTGCCTTATCCTTGGGAATCTTGTATCACTTCAGGCGGAGGATGGTCTTATACTCCTGATGCCAAATATTTAACAGGAAGACAAGGGATTCACATGTTGATTGATGTGGTTGCCAAAGGAGGAAATTTGTTGCTAAATGTAGCTCCGGGACCTGACGGAGAATGGCAACAAGGCGCTTATGATTTATTAGCCGCTTACGGCGATTGGATGAAAGTAAACAACACCGCAATTTATAATACTAAACCTATTGCTCCGTACAAAGAAAATAATATTTGTATGACTCAAAATAAGGCAGGAAATGTGTTCTTATTTTATTTGGCTAAAGAAGGAGAAAGCACCATTCCATCAGAAGTTGTTGTTAATTCTATTAGTCCAAAAAAAGGAAGCAAAATCACGATGTTAGGTTCTAAAACTTCCTTAAAATGGACTAAATTAGATAAAGGATTTAAAGTGATAATTCCAGAAAGTTTGAGAAATAATTTACCATCAAAAGAAGCCTGGACTTTAAAAATTGAAGCGATTAACAGATAAAATTAAATTATGGTTTTATATAAAGGGATAACATTACAAACAGCATGTTTTTTTTACATGCTGTTTTTTAGCACAGCTATTTTGGCACAACAGCCAGCCGATTTTGTCAATCCGTTTATTGGAACTTCCAATTTTGGAGCTACTTTTCCTGGACCAATTGCGCCAAGAGGAATGGCTAGTATTAGTCCGTTTAATGTTTCTGGTTCTCAAAACCGACCTTTGGAAAAAGACAGCCAGTGGTTGTCAAATCCGTATGTGAATGAAAATAAATTTCTAACTGGTTTTAGTCAAGTGAATCTAAGTGGTGTTGGCTGTCCTGATTTAGGTGTTATTTTAGTAATGCCCACCACAGGAATTGTTGAAACGAATCATTTAAAATACGGTTCTACTTATTCTAACGAAGTGGCAAAGACAGCTTATTATGGTTTAAATATTGACAAGTACAATGTCAAAGCAGAATTTACAGCTTCAAAAAGAGTGGGTGTAAGCAAATTTACTTTTCCGAAAGGGCAATCTAATATTTTATTAAATCTTGGATTGGGATTGACCAATGAAGAAGGCGCAATGGTTAGAGTAGTTTCTTCGACGGAAATTGAAGGAATGAGATCTGTCGGTTCTTTTTGTTATAACAGTCCAGAAGATGCTTATCCGGTTTATTTTGTAGCTAAATTTTCTAAACCAGCCGATAAATTCGGAGTTTGGAAAAAACCTGCAAAATATAAAGGCGTTGAAGCACAATGGATGGGTTACAATGGCAAAGCGAGAATGATGGAAAATACAATCAAAACGGTTGTTGGAGATAGTATTGGAAGTTATTTTAGATATAATTTTGAAAAAGAAGAAACGGTTGAAGTCAAAATCGGTATTTCTTATGTAAGTATCGAAAATGCTCGTGAAAACTTAGAAAAAGAAGTTGGAACTAAATCATTTGATGCTGTTTATAAAGAAACATATAACGAATGGAACGAAGAATTGTCTAAAATTTTAGTGGAAGGCGGTTCAAAAGATGAAAACACGATTTTCTACACGGCTTTATACCATACTTTAATTCATCCCAACATCTTAAATGATTTCAACGGAGAATATCCTGAGATAAAAAGAAGTAAAATTGGTAAAACGGATGATACTCGTTATACGGTATTTTCACTTTGGGATAGCTATCGCAATTTGCATCAACTGATGTCTTTGGTGTATCCAAAACAACAATCGGACATGGTAAAGAGCATGCTTGAAATGTACGATGAAAACGGCTGGTTACCTAAATGGGAACTAAATTCGACAGAAACTTTTACTATGGTGGGTGATCCGGCAAGCATTGTAATTACAGACACCTACTTAAAAGGAATTCGTGATTTTGATGTGCAAAAAGCCTATACAGCGATGTTGAAAGGTGCGGATCAAATTGAAAATAATCCATTACGTCAGGGATTGAAAGATTATATCGAAAAAGGATATTTAACTACTAATGATCGGGGACCGGTTTCTACCACGCAAGAATACAATGCATCGGATTATTCCATTTCACTTTTGGCGAAAGCCTTAGGAAAAACAAAAGATGCTAATCGATTAAAAAAACGTTCGTTATCGTACAAAAAATTATTCGACAAAAACTTAAAATTATTGCGTCCAAGAACATTTGACGGAAAATGGTATGAACCTTTTGATCCTGTATCTGGTGCTAATTTTCAGGAAAATGTTGGTTTTATAGAAGGCAATGCCTGGCAGTATGCTTTTATGGTACCACATGATATCAAAGGATTGATGAAATTAATGGGCGGTGAAAAAGATTTCTCGAATCAATTGCAAAAAGTATTTGACAGCAAACAATTTGATATGGCAAATGAGCCTGATATTGCTTATCCTTATTTGTTTAATTACATAAAAGGTGAAGAATTTAAAAGTCAGGAAATGGTGAAAAAATTAGTAAAAGAATATTTCCAGAATAAACCAAAAGGATTACCAGGAAATGACGATACCGGAACGATGTCGGCCTGGTTGGTGTATTCGATGATGGGAATTTACCCAATTGCTCCGGGCGAACCTATTTATACCATCACCACGCCAATGTTTGATAAAATCACGATTGCTTTAGATGCTCCATATTATAAGAATAAAAGCATTGTAATTGAGAGAGAAAAAAACAAGGAAGGTCATATTAAAGCGATTCAACTTGACGGAAAAGCACATAACAGTTTTTTCATTTCTCACGATGAATTTGTAAATGGGACGACATTGAAAATAATTCAGAATTAAAAAATACACACGTTATAAAACTAAATAATGAAAAAGATAACTATTGTTTTAGCATTGTTTTTGAGCTTTTTAGGTCAAGGTTTTGCACAAAAAAAATATCCCTATCAAGATGCAAAATTGGGAGTCGAAGAGAGAGTTAAGGATTTGTTGAGCCGAATGAGTCTGGAAGAGAAAGTACGCCAGATGGATATGTACAAGGGTGAATATTTTAAAGAAAAAGAAGATTTTTCTAAAACAAAATCCGATGCTAAAATTGGAAAACTTGGAATAGGTGCTATTCATGATATTTATCCCCGTTCGGCTAAAATGATTAATGATCTTCAAAAAGAAGTAATTGAAAACAATCGTTGGGGAGTTCCTGCCCTTATTATGTGTGAGATGCTTCACGGTTATTTAGATGAAGGAAGTACAGCTTTTCCAATGAATATTGGTTTGGGAGCTACTTGGGATACTAATTTAATGGGGAAAATAGGGCAAGTTATTGGTACCGAAGCCAGAGCGCATGGTGTTCATTTTGGTTTAGGTCCAAATTTAGATTTGGGGCGTGAACCACGTTGGGGAAGAGTTGCGGAGACTTTTGGTGAAGATGCTTATTTGAACAGCGAAATTGGTCTGGCAATGATTAAAGGAATGCAAGGAGATGACTTAAAGTCTGATCGTTCCATTATTGCTGAGCCGAAACATTTTGCTGTTCACGGAATTCCGCAAGCAGGAGGAAATTCATCTCCAATTTTAGTAGGAGAACGTTCGGCTCGCGAAGATCATCTTCCTTCTTTCGAAAAAGCATTTAAAAAAGGAGGGGCTTTAGGAACCATGTGTGCTTATTCAGAGTTGGATGGTATTCCTTGTGCCGAAAATCATTGGTTGTTAACCGATGTGTTGAGAGAAGAATGGGGATTTAAAGGTATTGTGGTATCTGATTTAGGAGCTATTAAATACCTCCAAACCACACATTATGTTACGGATTCCCCAAAAGAAAGTATTCATCAAGCCGTTGCTGCCGGTGTAGATATGCAGTTTTATGATTTTACCAATGATTTTTGGCAACAAACCATTATTGATTTGGTAAATGAGAAAAAATTAACAATGGCAAATATAGACCGTGCTGCTGGCGGTGTGTTACGACTTAAATTTTTATTGGGACTATTTGAAAATCCATACACGGATAAGAGTTTGATAAAGTTGCGTTTTCATTCAAAAGAAAACCAAGCTGTGGCTCTGGAAGCGGGACATAAATCGATTGTGTTGTTAAAAAATCAAAACAATATTTTGCCTCTTAGCAAGGATATTAAAAACATTGCAGTGATTGGACCTAATGCCAATGAGTCAAGATTGGGAGGATACTCGGTAAAAAACAAAGTGGGAACAACAGTTTTAGAAGGAATTCAACAAGTGGTTGGTGATAAAGCCAAGGTGCTTTATGAAGAAGGTGTACCACTTATTGTAAAAGGACAAATTATTCCGTCTAAATATTTATTTACTCCTGATGGTTCCAAAAATGGATTGAAAGGAGAATACTTTAATAATAGAAATGTAGAAGGAACGCCAGCATTGACGCGTATTGATAGTCAAGTAGAATTTGACTGGCCTTGGAATCCGGGTGTAGGGGTAAATGATGATGATTTTTCTATTCGCTGGACAGGTTACATTCAGTCAGAAAAATCATTTGACGGTTGGTTAGGACTAAGTTCTGATGACGGAATCAGAATGTGGATTGATGACCAATTGGTAATTGACAACTGGACAAAAGGAGCAACGAGTATTGTAACTACTCCAAAAAACATTGAAGCAGGTAAAAAATACAAAGTCCGCATCGAAATGTGGGAAGGCGGCTGGGGAGCCAGAGCCCATTTGCGTTGGAACTTAGATAAGATAAACTTCCAACCAGCGATTGATATTGCTAAAAAAGCGGATGTAGCTATTGTGGTTTTAGGAGAATCGAACGAATTAGTTGAGGAAAACAGAGATGTTGCCACTTTAGATTTACACGGAATGCAACAAGAATTGATTGAAGCGATTCATCAGACAGGAACTCCGGTAGTTTGTGTGTTGCTAAATGGCCGTCCACTTTCTGTAAATTGGATAAATGAAAATATTCCTGCTATTGTTGAAGGATGGTTTCCAGGTGAGGCAGGAGGGAAGGCTGTTGCTGATGTATTGTTTGGGAATTACAATCCAGGAGGGAGATTACCAATTACTTTTCCGAAATCGGTGGGGCAATTGCCTATTTATTACAACCAAAAACCATCTGCTATACACAGGTATGTTTCTGAAAGTGAAAATCCATTGTATACTTTCGGATATGGCTTAAGTTATACTACATTCGAGTATACTAATCTTGCTTTAAGTACCAAAGAAATTAAACCTGATGGAGAACTGAAAGTAAGTGTAGATGTTAAAAACACTGGAAATTATGATGGTGATGAAGTGGTGCAATTATACATTAATGATGTTTACAGCAGTGTAACAACTCCAAGAAAAACATTAAAAGGTTTTAAAAGAATATTTATTAAGAAAGGCGAAACAAAACATGTAGAATTTAGCTTAACTTCTGAAGAATTGGCTATTTGGAACCGTGAAATGAAAAAAGTAGTAGAACCAGGCGATTTTGAAGTTATGATTGGAGGAAATTCAATTCATTTGTTAAAAGAGCAATTTACAGTAGTTAATAATTAATTTTCATTTATAAAAAATACTAGTGTTTTAAGCAAGCACACACATTAATATGTGTGTGCTTTTTTTGTTAGCTATTTTAACTAATTTTTTAGTTATTATGTGTTATTTTGATAGTTTTCTTAAATAAGAAGGTGTTGATAAGGATATTTTATGTTTAAATAATAGCTAAGAGCTGCTTGTTTTTTTTAATAAATATGTATCAAAATGAGTTTTTTAATAAAAATATCAACTAAAATAGACGAACACCTTTTAAAATTTGTCATTGGTCGAAATTATGAAAAGCAAATGAATCTTTCTCTTTACATTTAACTAAGTATTAACGAAAGGTTAACTTATTAAAAACAAAATTACTAACTCAAAAACAAAATTATGATTCAAAAAGTATTAAAACTACTGCTTGTATTTTGCTTGTTCAGTTTTCACAATGCTAAATCGCAAAATGCAACAGTTTCAGGTAAAGTTACAAATGCTACAAACGGAATGGGGTTACCTGGTGCGAGTGTTATTGTAAAAGGAGTACCTAATGGTGGTGCTTCTACAGATTTTGACGGGAATTTCACAATTAAAGTTCCTAATAAAACGGTTAAATTAGTAGTTTCTTTTATTGGGTACACTACAAAAGAAGTTGCTCTTAATGGTGAAAGTACCATTACTATTTCTTTAATAGAAGATTCTCAGAAACTTAATGAAGTTGTAGTAACAGCTTTAGGTATTAAAAGAGAGAAAAAATCGTTGACTTATTCAGCTCAGACAGTTTCTACCAAAGAGCTTTCTGAAGCTAGATCACTTAATGTTGCAAACTCGCTTTCAGGTAAGGTGGCTGGTCTTAATTTCTCTACCACAGGTAGTGGTGTAGGTAGTTCGTCTAGAATTACGCTACGTGGGAATCGTTCTCTTACAGGTAATAATCAGCCACTATATGTAATTGATGGAGTACCGATGGATAATTCTGTATCTTCGCCTGCTACTGATATTGGAGGTCTTACAAGTTTTGATGGTATTTCAAATATTAATCCAGAGGATATTCAATCTTTAACTGTATTGAAGGGACCTTCTGCTGCGGCATTATATGGATCACGTGCCAGTAATGGTGTTATAGTAATCACCACAAAAAGCGGATCTACAGGAAGTAAAGCCCGTATTTCAGTATCATCTAATTTTATGTCTTCCAATGCATATAATTTGCTAAACCAACAAAATGAATATGGCCAAGGTAATGGAGGTGTTTATAACTCTTTATCTAAAAACAGTTGGGGACCTAAAATGGAAGGGCAGTCTGTTGCTGCTTGGCAACTTGATCATAATCCTGATTACGCTGGACCTGCTTCTTATGCATTTACTCCACAACCAAATAATTCATCAGATTTTTTTAAATCAGGGTATAACTGGTCTAAAAATTTAACAGCCTCAATGGGTAATGAAAAAGTCCAAGGATATTTTTCTTATACAAATACAGATGCTAAAGGAATAGTTGTAGGGAATGAACTTGAAAGACATAATGTCAATTTGCGTTTAACAAGTAGTTTAACAGATAAATTAAAATTAGACGTTAAAACAAATTACATTTCTCAAAAAGTTGAAAATGCTATAGGTGCTGGTGAAGGCTCTATTGGAGAGGCTCTTTATACAATGCCAAGAAGTTTACCTTATAATCAATATAAAGATTTTGAATATATTGATGCAGCAGGTCAAATAAGATATAATTATCCAGATGCAAATACATTAAGTACACTTGGAGCGAATCCTTTTTGGCTTGCAAAGAGAAATTTAAGAACAGATGAAAGAAATAGAATTATTACTTTCGCTTCGTTAACTTATGACTTTACTAAGGAATTAAGCTTAATGGTGAGAACAGGTTTAGATCAAGCTACAAATAAATCTAAAGTATCTCGTTATGCTTCAAAAGCTATACTTAATCAAGATTTTGGTAGTTATTCTGAATCAATTGGGGATAACTCAGAATTAAATTCAGATTTCCTTTTATCCTATAAAAAAGAATTAGGAGACTTTAAAGTAAATGTAAATGCCGGTGGTAATGCCCGAAATCAAAAAAGTACTTCTTTGAGTAGTGGTGGTACCTTAACAAAAAGAAATTATTTTACGCTAACAAACCTTCAAAACGTTACTGTTACTCCAGATTTTAGTCATAAAAAAGTGAATTCTTTGTATGGTTCAGCACAAGTTGGGTATAAAGAATATTTATTTTTAGATGTTACAGCACGTAATGATTGGTCGTCAACTTTACCTGTAAATAATAGATCTTTCTTCTATCCGTCTGTTGGTTTATCAGGTATAATTACTGATATGTTTGATGTTAAATCGGATTTGTTGTCTTTCTTAAAAGTTAGAGGTTCATATGCTCAAGTAGGAAATGATACTGATCCTTATCTTTTAGCTAATCAATTATATTTTTATGGTTTTAATGGAGGAGTTGTTCAGGCATCTACATTAAAAAACAATCCTGATCTTAAACCTGAAATTTCTAGTTCAACAGAATTAGGTTTAAATGCTCGTTTTTTTAAAAATAGAATTGGTTTAGATTTTACTTGGTTTAAAACAGACACTAAAGATCAGATTTTTACAATCAATTTGCCTGAATCTTCAGGCTACTCTAAGCAAGTAATAAATGGAGGGAAAATTCAAAACAAAGGGGTTGAGTTAGTATTGAATGCTAAAATTGTAGACAATTCAGATTTTACTTGGGATGCAACGGCAAATTTTGCAACTTATAGAACTAAAGTTTTAAGTTTAGCTGAAGGTCAAGACGAATTAAATCTTTCTACAGGATACGAAAGGTTAGCCCAAACTATTGTGAAAAAAGGAGGAGGTTATGGTGATTTGTATATCCGTGGTTTCAAGCGTACAGATGATGGAAAAATAATTGTTAATGCTACTAGTGGTTTACCGGAGTTCACTTCAGGATTTGACGTTCTTGCTGGTAATTTTAATCCAGATTGGACTGCTGGTTTACAGAATACTTTTAAATATAAAGATTTTAGCCTTAGTTTCTTGATCGATTTCCGTATGGGAGGAAAAACAATTTCTTATTCTCAGGCAAGAATGGCTGGAGCTGGAGCAAGTGATATTACTTTGGCAGGTAGAGATGGTTTTGTAGTTGATGGAGTAGTAGATAATGGTAATGGTTCATATTCTCCAAATACTAAATCTATTACAGCTGAAAATTATTGGTCACAAGTTGCAAGTAGAGATCCAAAATCAGCTGAAGATTTTGTTTTTGATGCTACTAATATTAGATTAAGAGAATTAGTTTTAGGTTATTCTCTTCCTAGTAGATTATTGAAAAAATCACCATTTACAGGAGTTGATTTCTCAATCGTTGGTAGAAATCTATTCTTCTTTACTAATAAAGCAAAATACTTTGATCCAGAACAAGGGGTAAGTGTTGGAAACCTTCAAGGAATAGAATCTTATAATATTCCAAGTACTAGAGACTTTGGGGTTAATGTAAAATTCAACTTTTAAAATATAAATTATGAAAAATAATATAGTTAAATTTTTGGCAATTGTTTTCCTGTTTCAGATAACAGGATGTACTTCGGATTTCAATGAAGTTAATTCAAATCCAAATACTCTTACTTCGGATCAATTAGATGCAACAATGGCAGGTCCTGCATTTGCAAATGCTTTATATAAAGGGACAGGTAATGCTTCTTGGAGTCTTCCAGGAGATGATTATGGTACATACGGGTTAGCAACAGCTTTACATTCTATGATGTTTGCTCACTATATGGCTCCTGGTTGGGCAGCAGCAACTGATGCGAACGGTGTTAACGACGGATGGAGAAGTAGAGGCTGGTTAAGATTTTATACCTTGGCAGTACCTTCTTTATTAAATACTTATAAGGCCGCTGAAGGGAATGTTGAAGCTACAGCTATTTTAGACATTTGGAAAGTTTATATGTTCCATAGATTCACAGATGAGTGGGGACCAGTTCCTTATTCGCAAGCTGGTATTGGGGGTAAATCAGTAGCTTATGATTCTCAAGAGGCTATGTATACTGATTTCTTTAAACTTTTAGAAGCAGCAAATACTACTTTAAGTTCAACAACCGTGACTACTGTTGCTGTTTTTAAAGATTATGATGCTATATACGGCGGTAATGTTCAAAAATGGAGAAAGTTTGCTAATTCACTTAGATTACGTTTAGCTTTAAGAATTTCAGATATTGATGCTTCTAAAGCAAAAGTGCAGGCAGAAGCTGCAGTAAATGCGGGTGTTATGCAATCAAATGGCGATAGTGCTTATTATAAAGTAACCAAAGATACGTACAATAATTTTGTAGATATTATGAAATATTGGGGTTTTTATATGACTGCTGATATGGAAAGTATGCTTAAAGGATATAATGACCCACGAATGGCAAAATGGTTTAGCACTGTGTCTGATAATACTTCTATTTATAAAGGTCAGTATGTTGGGTTACCAAATGGTATGGGAGCTACAATACCATGGCAGAGTAAAAATTTTAGTGGAACAAATCAAGAAACTACATTTTCAGATAATGTTACAAAAGACATTGAGGTTATGATGGCTTCAGAGTCAAATTTTAATCGTGCTGAAGGGGTCTTAAAAGGTTGGAATATGGTAGGAACTGCAAAAGCACTTTATGAAGATGGTATTCGTTTATCTCTACAACAATGGGGAGTGACTGATAATACACAGATAAATACATACATTGCTGGAACTACAACAGGTGCTGTACCTACATTTGGAAGTTTATATACAAATCCTACACCTCCTGTTGATGTGCCTGTTGCCTGGGCAAATACTTTAAGTCAACAAAAAAAGCAAATAGCTGTTCAAAAGTACTTAGGTCTTTTTCCGGAATCATGGGAGGCATGGTCTGATTTGCGTAGAACAGATGCAAATATATTGTATCCATTACTTACAACTGAGGATCCTACAATTGGAAAAGGTGTAATGAAACGTATTACATACTTACCAAGTGAATACAGTACTAATGGAGATGCAGTTAATGCTGCAACAACACTACTTGGTGGAGCTGACAAAGGAAATACAAAGCTTTGGTGGGATGTTAACTAAATAAAAAAGAGACAAATCATAGGTTTCTTTCAATTATTTGTATGAAAAAGAGGCTGTCTCACAACTTGTGAAATAGCCTCTTTTTTTATTATTCAATTTCTTTAGAAGACGATATCCCAATATTCAATTTTAAATGATTTGTTTTAGTTTTGAGAATTCACCTTATAATTCTTGCTAAGATTGAAACTACATGGTAGTACACATTGAATATTATTTTGACTAAAAATAAAAAAATATGGTATTAGAAATTTGTGCTTCTTCTTATCAATCGGCTATAAATGCACAAAATGCGGGAGCACATCGTATTGAGTTGTGTTCTGAATTGTCTTTAGGGGGTATTACTCCTTCATACGGTTTACTTAAAAAAGTGATGGAGAATGTGTCAATGCCAGTACATGTGTTAATACGACCTCGAAGTGGAAATTTTACCTATTCTGAAGAAGAATTTGCTATAATGAGAGCAGATATTAATTTATGTAAAGAGTTGGGGTGTCAAGGTATTGTTTCAGGCGTTTTAAAAGCTGATAATACTATTGATGTTATAAGGACGCAAGAATTAATAGCATTGTCAAAGCCTTTATCTTTTACTTTTCATAGAGCATTTGATTGGATTGAGAATTCTTCTGAAGCGTTGGATATATTAATAAATGCTGGAGTTGCCAGGATTTTGACCTCTGGAAAAAGTAATGCTGCTCTTGATGGAATTGAACAACTTAAAAGTTTAGTAGAACAAGCCAATAATAAGCTAATTATACTTCCTGCAGGAGGAATAAATTCAGAAAATGCAATCTTATTTAAAAAATCAGGGTTTAAAGAGATTCATTGTTCTGCTTCATCAATACAGTATGTAAATGAATTGGGAGCAATAGCAATGAATAGTTCAATTTTTTTTGACGAACGTATCATCGTTCATTCTGATTTGGATAAAATTAAAGAAATATTGAATCGTATTTGTTGAGAATGAATAATATTAATATATAAAACAGTTATCTCTTAATTGTAAAAAAAACTGATTATTAGGTGTTTAAATAATTGAAAATATTAAAAAATAAATAATTATGGCAAGTAGTGCATTGTCTTATCAGACTAAAAACAATACCTTAATTCCAATTATGATCATAGCTGGGCTATTTTTTATTTTTGGATTTGTTACCTGGATTAACGGAGCCTTAATTCCATTTATGAAAACCATCAATGAATTGACTTCTGCACAATCGCTTTTGGTAGCTTCTGCTTCTTATATTTCATTTGTCGTGATGGCTTTGCCAGCTTCTTATATTTTATCAAAAATTGGTTATAAAAAAGGAATGTCATTAGGTTTGTTTATAATGAGTTTGGGGGCTTTGGTTTTTATTCCAGCTGCTGAAGCAAGAACTTATTGGATGTTTTTGATGGGAATTTTTATCCAAGGTGCAGGAATGACCTTATTGCAAACCGCATCAAATCCCTATATCACTATTTTAGGGCCAATTGATAGTGCCGCAAAACGCATTTCTATTATGGGTATTGCTAATAAAGTCGCAGGTGCTTTAGGTTCTCTTATATTTGGAGCATTGCTATTATCAGGGATAGATAAAATTAAAGAAAAATTAAATGTGGTAAGTGCTGCTGAAAAAACCGAATTGTTAAATATAATGGCAGATAGTGTAGTAACGCCATATCTTGTAATGGCTTTGGTTTTATTTATTTTGGGAATATTAATTAGAAAAGCACCATTGCCAGATGTTGAAGCCGAATTGATTGAAGAACCAAAAGACGGTACTACAACTAAAAACAGTATTTTTCAATTTCCACATTTATGGCTCGGAGTACTAACACTTTTTATGTATGTAGGTGTAGAGGTTATTGCTGGAGATACTATTATTGCATACGGAATTTCATTAGGAATTCCAGTTGCCGATGCTAAGTTTTTTACCACATTCACTTTGATGGCGATGGTGGTAACTTATGCTTTGGGAGCTTTCTTAATTCCAAAATATATTACCCAAACTCTGGCCTTAAAATTAAGTGCAATTTTAGGAATTATATTATCATTTTGTATTGTGTATGCAGATGGATTTACCTCCGTTTTATTTGTAGCCGTATTAGGAATAGCAAATGCTTTGGTTTGGCCTGCAGTTTGGCCATTAACTTTAAAAGGCTTGGGTAAATTTACAAAAACAGCTTCTGCTTTATTGATTATGGCAATTTCAGGAGGAGCAATAATTCCACCTTTATATGGAAAATTGGTAGATGCTAATAAAGTTGACTTTTTGGCTCAAGGAATGAATGAAGCTTTGGCTACAGCAACGGCTTCTACTAAAGGCTATTGGATTTTATTGCCTTGTTATCTTGTCATTTTATATTATGCTGTTGCTGGGCATAAACTGGGATTAAATGGAGATAAGAAATAAATTTAAAATGCTTATATATCTCAATGTAAGTGTAAATAGTAAAATAATGAAGAGTCTAAAATTGAAATATTTAATTTTATTTATTGTTCCAATATGTTTTTCATGTAGCTCATTACTTAAGAAACCAAAAGTTAGTAATACTACTCATATTTATATTTCTAATCAACCAGTAACTATTAATAGCCATGCTGCAACCCTTGTTGAATATATGCCTAATGAAATTATGGCTTCCTGGTTTGGCGGAAGTTATGAAGGAGCTAAAGACGTTGGTATTTATACATCAAAATATAAAGATGGAGTATGGACTCCTGCCCAAATCGTTGTCAAACCTGCTGTAATAAAAGGAGATACTTTAGCTTGTTGGAATCCTGTTTTATTCAAAAGTAAGAGTAAAAGATTATATCTTTTTTATAAAGTGGGTAAAAACCCTAGAGAATGGTTTGGAGCAATGATTACTTCATTGGATAACGGTGTTTCCTGGAGTATTCCTAAATACTTACCAGAAGGTTTTTTAGGACCAATTAAAAATAAAGCTATAGAAATATCTCCAGGAATTATTTTATGTGGAAGTAGTACAGAAAGTGTAGAAAACAATCAGTGGCGAGCGCATGCAGAAATTTATAATGAATTAACGGATAGTTGGTCTAAAATGGCTATTCCTAATGATAAAGGTTTTGATATTATCCAACCTACAATTTTAGTTCATTCTAAAAAAAAGCTTCAGATGTTGCTTAGAAGTAAACATAATAAGTTGATTACAACCTGGTCTTTCAATAATGGAAAAAGTTGGAGTAATGCAGATACTTTGAATGTGGTTAATTCAAATTCAGGAATTGATGCATTAAGATTATCAAACAATTCATTTTTATTAGTAAATAATCCTTCGCCACAAGGAAAAGATTGGTTTTATGGAAGAAACGTATTAGATGTTGAGTATTCAAGAGACGGTGTGACATGGGAGAAGTTATTTGATCTTGAAAATCAAAATGAAGGAGAATTCAGTTATCCGGCAATTATTCAAACTAACGATGGTCAAATTCATGTTGTATATACTTATAATAGAAAATACATCAAGTATGTAAGTTTTAAAATAAAAAAATAATAATGTAGAAGCATTTTATAGACTTCTAAATATAGATATTGATAAAGAATTATGAAAAAATATTGCCTTGCTTTAGATTTAAAAAACGATCCAAATTTGATTGAGGAATACAAAAGATTTCACCAGAATGTTTGGCCTGAAATTATTGAAAGCATTAAAAAATCAGGAATTATTAGTCTTGAAATTTACAACATTCAAGATCGTTTGTTGATGATTATTGAAGCCGATTCTAATTTTTCTTTTGAAGAAAAGTCAAAATTAGATGCTACAAATCCAAAAGTTCAAGAATGGGAAACATTAATGTGGAAATTTCAACAAGCACTTCCTGGAGCTAAACCAGGAGAAAAATGGTTATTGATGGATAAAATTTTTGAACTAAAATAGTTGGGTATTGATTTTATAAAAGATTATTATAAAAACGAATCATTCATCTGAAAACAAATTATGTTATTTTTAGAAAAAATAAAATGGAAGCACTTTTTTATCATTGCAGTATTTTTGAGTGCTACTGTTAGTGCTCAAAATAATAGTCTCGCAAAAGCATTTTACAAACATGATAAATACCTGTCTTCTGATAAAATGGAAGGACGATTTCCAGGAACAAAGGGTAATAATGATGCCGCAGCTTATATAAAGAAATATTTTCAGAAATATGGTTTGAAAAAGTTCAATGGGAATTATTATCAGCCTTTTAAGATATTTGTAAAAGAAGGTATTAATAAGATGCAATCAGATAGTGTTGTTGCTCAAAATGTTGTTGGTTATATTGAAGGTTCAGATAGTAATCTAAAAAACGAATATGTAGTAATAGGAGCACATTATGATCATTGGGGATGGGGAGGAAAAAATTCCGGAAGTAAAAAAAAGGATACAATGGCTATTCATAATGGAGCTGATGATAATGCTTCAGGGGTAGCCGCATTACTATGTATATTAAGGAAAGTTACAAAGTCTAAAGTTAAGCCTAAAAGGAGTATTATTTTTGTTTCTTTTAGCGGAGAAGAAGAAGGTTTATTGGGATCCAAATATTTTGTAAATCATTTAGCTGTTCCAAAAAATGGAGTAAAAGTAATGCTGAATATGGATATGGTAGGAAGATTGAATGCTGAAAAACAAATCTATATGGGTGGTGCTGGAACTTTTCCTGACGGGGTTGAATTGATGAAACAACTGGGTGAAAAAAGCGGACTGAATCCTGTCATTCACGCGGGTGAAGTTGGAGGTTCCGATCATGTTTCCTTTTACAAATCTTCTATAGCTGTTATAGGATTTCATACGGGAGGACATCCGCAATACCATACTCCCGAAGATGATATTAATTTAATTAATTTTAAAGGAGGTGCTTTAGTTACTGAATATATTTATGAAGCTCTAATTGCAATTGCAAATTACCAACAATCGTTATATTTTATTAATCAGGATTAGAATTATAAAAGTATCTGTAAAACATCTCGCAGGTTCTCGTCAGCGATGAGTTCTTAATTAAATTTAAAGATAAAACATAGAGTTATAGTATTTTTAGTGAAGGAATTTTTAATTTTTTATTGGTAAGTATTTTACCAATTAGTTTAAAGATGATCTGTTTGTATTTATTTTCAAGCTGTTCAATGAAGCTTATTTTGCACAATGGTGTTTCATCTTCTATGGTACTTTTTTGGGGTTAATTAACATGAAATTTAAATATGGTCAAGGTTTTGTTTTTTTTTCTAAAGGAGGAATTTTTAAAATTGCCAATTTATTTTTTAGGATCTTCATGTCTTCACTCACTTTTCTATCCAAAACTTTTGCATAGTGTTGCGTGGTTCTCAAATTTTTATGACCAAGCATTTTGCTTACACTTTCTATAGGAACGCCATTTGTGAGTGTTACAGTTGTCGCAAAAGTATGCCTAGCAATGTGAAAAGTTAATTCTTTTTCAATTTCACAAACTCCAGCAATTTCTTTTAAATATGCATTCATTTTTTGATTGGATAAGATAGGTAGTAGTCTATCTTCGTTATTACATTGTGGATGATTTTCGTATTTATCTATTATCATTTGAGTAACTGGAAGGATTGGAATTTTGGAAGCACTTTCTGTTTTTTGGCGATGTGTAAAAATCCATTTCTCACCATCTATTCCGAAGCTTATATGAGACTTTGTTAAGTTTTTGACATCTATGTAAGCTAAACCAGTAAAGCAGCTAAAAATGAAGATATCGCGAACTAAAGACAGTCTTTCTGTTTTAAAATCTTTTTCAATAATGGATTGAATTTCACTTTCAGTTAAATAAACTCTTTCCACTTCTTTGACTTTTGATTTATAGTTTACAAATGGGTTTTTATCAAGCCAGTCATTGGCCAAACAAATTTTGATAATCTTATTGAAGTTTTTGATGTACTTTACTGCAGTATTATTGGCACAGTTTCTAACACTTCGTAACCAAAATTCATAATCGGTTATAAAGGCGTGATCAATCTTTGTAATATCGATATCAGAAACGTTGTATTTCCATTGCAAGAATTCAATGGTATGTTTGAGTGAGGTGGTGTAGCGTTCGAATGTTCCTGGAGCGTATTCTTTTCCAATAAGCTCTTTTATTTTATTGTTATGATCTTGGAAGATGGGAACAAGCATGCGCTTGGTTTCAGATAATCCAAATAATTCATTCTTTAGATTTTCAGAATTTAAAGTAATGTCTTTCTTGAAAAGTTTCTTCTCGGCTTCTAAAACTTGGTTTTTTAGATAATCAAGATGGCTATTGATTGTTCTAGCTTCTTCTGTAGTACCTTTAATTTTATTACCTTCTGAGGACCATTTATCAGGATTGATATATTTGTTGGTACTAAACTCAAATCTCTTGGCATTTACTGTAACTCTGGTGTAGATCGGACAAAACCCTAAATTATTGGTTTTTGCTCTCTTGATATAAAAGAGAATTGATACTGATGTGTTCATGGTTGGTGACCTTAAAGTTATTATTAAATTTATTTGATTTAATAACTACACACAAGATGTACATTTTTTGAATATGCTGTTGAACACCCTGTAATAGCGGTGTTTTTCTTTGTTAGGTGTCACTTAAAATTTGATTTTTTAGTGACACCTTGAAAGACACCTAAACTTTGAGATTTAATGAATAATTTGATATATCCTAAAAAGTAAAAACCCACTAAATTGTTGAATTTAGTGGGTTTTAGTACCGTTTGCTTTTCAGCTTGCGGAGAAAGAGGGATTCGAACCCCCGGACCTGTTACAGTCAACAGTTTTCAAGACTGCCGCATTCGACCGCTCTGCCATTTCTCCAGTATGTCGCTATCATTTTGTGATTGCGAGTGCAAATATAGGAGGTTTTTCCAGATAAAAAAATATTTAAGGCTTGTAGAAGCTTTTATTGTCTGAAAAAAATAATGAAACTCTTGAAAGGATTTTTAACTTACTGGAAATTAAATGTAAAATTAGGTTGGAACTTCTTTGGAGTGTCAAAAAAAAAATGAGTTAGTGTTTATCTAACTCATTTTTTTTTGTTAACAGCTTATTTTACGCTGATTAGTTTTGGAGTTTTTGGTTTTGCTTCTTCTTTTTTAGGGATTGTGATAGACAAAATACCATTTTCATATTTGGCTGAAATTTTTTCATCATCCACTAGTTCAGGAAGAGAGAAAGAGCGGCTAAAAGACTGGTAACTGAATTCTTGTTTGGTAATTCTTTCTCCATCTTTGAGTTCATTGTTTAGTTTTTTTTCTGAAGAAATAGTTAATAAATCATTATTCAGTTCAATTTTGAAATCTGATTTTTCAAAGCCCGGAGCAGCCACTTCTACAAAAAAGGAATCTTTATTTTCTTTGATATTCAAAGTAGGTAAAGTAGTGTTGGTCATTGAAAAATTGTCTCTATTCCAACCTTCAAAATCATTATTAAAAAATCTGTCAAATAAACTAGGCAATTGATTTTGATATCTAACAACTGTCATAATAATTAATTTTTTAAGTTAAACATTCTTTATATAATCTACAAAGAAAATACCATTTGTAATAAACTGACAATAAGTTAGTTGTTTCGGTTTTTGAAGTCTTTTTATTTCTGAAAATTTTAATAATTTTTAAGAAAGAAATGTCAATTTTTCAGTTTGTAAATGGTTGAAGTGTTAGGTGTTGCTCACTGTTGCGGGCACGGATTACAAATCCGCGCTATCTGGGAGCAGGTTGAATTTTGTACTTCAGCCCGCCTGACGCAAAACCCTTGTTAGCTATGTTTTTTTATTTTACGTTGATTGTCATTGTTAGATTGTCAAAGTATTTTCCGTCTTGCTTAAAAAAGTTTTTCATTATTCCATTTTCTTCAAATCCTAATTTACGATACAATCTTAATCCTAATTCGTTGTCTGTGTAAACTTGAAGCCAAAGAAGTTCAAGAATTGAATTTTCTTTTGCCCATTCAATTGCCAATTTTAATAATGCTGTTCCAAGACCATAATTTCTCCATTCTTTAAGCATTCCCATTCCAATTACTGCTGTATGTTCCATTATTTTTCTTCGGTTGCCAGTTAAGTCAATATTCCCGATTATTTCATTTTCAAATTCAGCGATTAAAAGCAAAGAATTTTCGTTTGTCAAAAAATAATTAATCCATTCCTTTTCTTGTTCAATTGTCAGTTTAATTTCTTGTTCAAGTTTCGGAATGTAATCACTTTGTGGAACATAAGTTTTTATACAATTGAGCAACTTTTCCGCATCATCAATTTCTGCTTCTCTAATTGTTACAGTTTTTTGATTTTTCAGTGTTAATATTTGTGGTTTGAATTTTTGCATTGTTGTTGGTTAAAATCACAGCTAATTTGCTTATATGTTTGATGAAATCACACAAAGCCACCTGATTTTGGGTAGATATGTATGACAATGATCATGTGTTATTTTTCTTTCAAATATATCAAAATATCTTTACAAAATGTATTCTGAAAACCAAACACCCTAAATAGCCCTGATGGAAGAGACATCCTCTTGTCTCGTCTTTTGGGACGAGACAAGAGATAGAACGGACAGCAGGAGGAAAGTGAGTCTTGGAAACCAAGTCGTTGTGCTCCTAAAAAAAGGAAAAAGCGTATAAATGAGGCTGAGTTTGGGTTTAGTGGTGATTATCAGTGGGATTTGTTTTGTAGTTACATAAAAAAGAATTAATTTTGCAGTCCTTTTGGTGAATAAGAGTTTCCTTTAGGTATCAACTAATTATACAAACAACTTCTGTTGTTTTCTATCACATCAAGAAACTCGAGAGAATGCAGAATACAAATTTTTTATCAGCATGTCTGAACAAATTAAATCACAAGAAGAGTTTTTAGCAAATTTTAACTGGCACAACTTTGAAGAAGGTATTGATGCAGTAGATGAAAAAAACTTATTAGAGTTTGAAGAACTAGTATCTAAAACTTTTATCTCTACTGACCAAGAAGAAGTAGTTGAAGGAGTTGTAGTTAGAATTACTGATAGAGACGTTATCGTTGATATCAATGCTAAATCTGAAGGTGTTATTTCTTTAAATGAATTCCGTTACAATCCAAACTTAAAAGTAGGTGACAAAGTAGAGGTATTAATCGACATCCGTGAGGATAAAACAGGTCAATTAGTATTATCTCACCGTAAAGCACGTACTATTAAATCTTGGGATAGAGTTATTGCTGCTAATGAAACTGGAGAAATCGTTAATGGTTTCGTTAAATGCAGAACTAAAGGTGGTATGATCGTTGACGTTTTCGGAATTGAAGCGTTCTTACCAGGATCTCAAATTGATGTTAAGCCAATTAGAGACTACGATGTTTACGTAAATAAAACTATGGAATTCAAAGTGGTAAAAATTAACCACGAATTCAAAAATGTTGTTGTATCTCACAAAGCTCTTATTGAAGCTGATATTGAAGTACAGAAAAAAGAAATCATCGGTCAATTACAAAAAGGACAAGTATTAGAAGGTGTTGTTAAAAACATTACTTCTTACGGTGTATTTATTGACTTAGGTGGTGTTGATGGATTAATCCACATTACTGACCTTTCTTGGTCAAGAATCAACCACCCATCTGAAGTTCTTGAATTAGACCAAAAATTGAACGTTGTAATCCTTGATTTTGATGATGAGAAAACAAGAATTCAATTAGGATTGAAACAATTAAACGCTCACCCATGGGATGCATTAGATGCTAACTTAACTATTGGTGATAAAGTTTCTGGTAAAGTAGTTGTAATCGCTGATTACGGTGCGTTTATCGAAGTTGCTGAAGGTGTTGAAGGTTTAATCCACGTTTCTGAAATGTCATGGTCTACTCATTTACGTTCTGCTCAGGATTTCGTAAAAGTAGGTGATGTTGTTGAAGCAGTTATCTTAACTTTAGACAGAGATGATCGTAAGATGTCATTAGGTATCAAACAATTGACTCAAGATCCATGGACTGATATTACTTCTAAATACCCTGTAGGTTCTAAACATTCAGGTATCGTTAGAAACTTTACAAACTTTGGTATTTTCGTAGAATTAGAAGAAGGAATTGATGGATTAATCTACATCTCTGACTTATCTTGGACTAAGAAAATCAAACACCCATCTGAATTTGTAAATGTTGGTGAAAAATTAGACGTAGTTGTATTAGAATTAGATGTTGACGGACGTAAATTATCTTTAGGTCACAAACAAACTACTGCTAATCCTTGGGATCAATACGAAGATTCTTTCGCAGTTGGAACTATCCACAACGGAGAGATTTCTGAAATCGTTGACAAAGGAGCTACTGTAGAATTTGGAGATGATATCGTTGCTTTCATTCCTACTCGTCACCTTGAAAAAGAAGACGGAAAGAAATTGAAAAAAGGTGATACAGCTGATTTCAAAGTAATTGAATTCAACAAAGAATTCAAAAGAGTAGTTGCTTCTCATACTGCTATCTTCCGTGAAGAAGAAGAGAAAAACGTGAAAGCTGCAACTGAAAATACTTCATCTGCATCTACTACTAATGCACCAGCTGCAACTTTAGGAGATAACAATGATGTATTAGCTGCATTGAAAGCTAAAATGGAAAAATCAGAGAAAAAATAATTTTCTGATTCTTTAAATAGGAAGCCTCACAGAAATGTGAGGCTTTTTTTGCTATTATTCGAAAACACTGTCGACTTTTTTTGATTTTATTACTACTTTATTTCTTACATTAGCATTGTGTTACCCCTGAAATCTAACCTAAAAACTACGGTATGATGATAAAATTACTTTGTTTTATAAAAAATAACTTTATAAAGTTCTCTATTCTTTTTCTATTCCTTTTATCTTCAAATAGTTATTCGCAATGTGCCGGTAGTGGTAATACAATAACAATTTGTGATATTCAAAATCCAGTTAATAGTAATATCAATCTTTTTAGCCTTTTGGGAGGAAGTCCAACAGCAGGAGGAGTCTGGATTGATAATTCAAAACCATTAGAAGAAAGTATTTTTAATGGAATATTAGATGTTCAAAAGATAAAAAACAGTGGCGTTTATACCTATACTTATGTTCAAGACCCTTCAGTGTGTACCAATAATACGGCAACGATAACAGTTAATATTGGTCCTTACTCAGGAGTACCAAGTCCTAATGTTTCTACTTGCGATGATGTAGAATCTTTTAATTTGTTTTCAGCGTTTGATGGAACTAAGATAGCTCCCCAACAAAATGGAACATGGAAAGATAGTAATGGAGTTGTTTTACTGGGTAATACAATTAATCCAAAGACATTAGGAGAAGGAAACTATTCATATACTTATACCGTCCCAGCTTTAGCTACTTGTCCGGCACAATCAGCTACAGTTTTTATAACTGTTTTTAGAAAACCGGTATCGGGTGTTGCTTCTAATCTTATCCTTTGTAGTACAGATAATTTAGCTTTATACAAAAATCTTAATTTGCATGACCGATTGTCAAATGAAGACGCAGGGGGAAGATGGGCTGATGTATCTGGTACTAATCAAATAACGAGTACTAATGATAACAAAATTGACGTAGAAAATATCTACAATACGCGTGGAGCAGGAATCTATAGTTTTGTGTACACTGTTTTATCTTCTAATCCTATTTGTAACAATACTCAATCTACAGTTCTGATTGTTATTGAAGAACCATTAAATTTTACCGGAAGTACTTTAGTCGTGAATTCAGATATTTGTGAAAATGAAATAGCTACAGCAACTTATACAGCAACCTTAAGAAAAGGACCACAAGCGATTCCTGATGGGAATTATGATGTTAGTTACAGAATTTCTAATGGAACTACTACAAATAATATAACCGTTAACGGTAATTTTGTAAATGGTACTTTTACTTTTAATGTTAATTCTATTTATTTACAGGCTGTAGGAAACTATACTTTTACAATTACAAATATTATCAATAAAGCCAGTCGTGGAGCTTGCTCTAATATTTTAGGTACAATTTCAGATGTTTTGACTATTTCTCCTTTGCCAAAAATTAATACGGCTACTATAAAAATAGATCCAATATGTAAAGGATTGGCTGCTCAAGTGGAAATTTCTGGAAACACGAATTTAAGTAACGGAACTTATAGAATAAACTATAATTTATCAGGAGATAATACGGCTACAAACCAACAGCTGGATATTACGGTTACTAATGGAGTGGCACTATTTTCAATACCGGCTAATTTAATTCCGAATGTTGGAACAAATACAACTTTCAGTATTACTAATATCACCAATTTAACGACTGGCTGTACAAACACTTCTACTCTGTCAAAAGTATTTACTGTAAAAGCATTGCCTAATGTTGCTGCTGTTACGGTAAATGCTAATAATATATGTCTTGCTCAAACTGCAACAGTTCAGTTATCCGGTTTAGGAAGTTTGACCAACATTACTGTGGATTATTCGTTAACGGGTACCAATACGCTTTCAAATCAAACTGTTACTTTAACGGTCAATGCTGGGAATGCCAGTTTTACGATTCCTGCTTCAGCTCTTGTAAACGCAGGAAATACAACTGTTATATTAAATTCTATTTTGGATAATTCCAATGGTTGTAGTGCAGTAGCTTTGAATAAAACAAAATCATTCTTGGTGAACAGTATTCCAACTAATCCTGCAACTAATAGTTTTAGTTTTTGTAAAAATGATTTGAAAACAATAGCTAACTTAACACCTAGTGGTTCTCAATACCAATGGTTTGATTCGGTTTCAAGTACTACCGCTTTAAGTGCTTCAACAATTTTAGTTACTGGAAATTATTATGTTAAAGAAGTAAATTCGACTACGGGATGCGAATCGGGAAGAACAGTTATTGCGGTAACAATTAACGAATCAGACGCACCAATATTGGCTACTGATGGTCAAAACTTTTGCGGATTAGACCAACCTAAAGTTCAAGATTTAAGTAATAGAACAACTGTGGATGATGCCTTAGTTTGGTTTGATGCTCTTCAAAATGGCAATCAATTGGCTGCCAATGTACTCTTGAAAGACGGAATGACTTATTATGGGTATAATTTTACAAGTTCAACAAATTGTTATTCGAACGCTTTAGAAGTTACAATTTCTCTTTCTAATTGTGATGTTACTCCTGACTTTTTTACTCCAGACGGATTTTCTCCAAACGGAGACATGGTGAATGATACGTTTAGAATTCCAAAAATTGAATTTATCTATCCTGATTTTGCTTTAGAAATTTTTGATCGCTATGGGAATGTACTTTTTAAAGGAAATAAAAATAAACTAGAATGGGATGGTAAAAATTCGGATTATAAAATTGGAATTGATGGGATAGCGCCAAACGGAGTTTACTTTTATGTTCTTCATTTAAATAAAGGCAATAAAAAACCAGTTCAAGGAAAATTATACCTAAACCGATAGTAGATTTTCATTATACTAAACTAAATTTCGAATGAAAAAAATAATATTAAGTATCAGTTTTTTATTATTGATAATAAAAGTCTCTGCGCAACAAGATCCTGAATATACACATTACATGTACAATATGAATGTTGTCAATCCGGCTTATGCAACGGGAACTCAGGCAATGTTAGATCTGGGTGTTTTATACCGTTCTCAGTGGGCTGGTTTAGAAGGAGCACCTAAAACATTTAACTTTTTCGGACACATTCCTTTGACTAAAAAAGTAGAAATGGGGCTTTCGATGATTTCAGATGATATAGGTGCTGGGGCTAAAAAAGAAGATAATTTCTATGCTGATTTTGCTTATGTCTTAAACATGAGCAGTAGTGCAAAATTATCATTGGGATTGAAAGCAGGATTTACTTCGTTTAAGACGAATTTCAATGGCTTTAAATTTGAAAGTGGCGATTCGTCTACTGATATGGCTTTTTCTGAAAATGTAAATAATATTTTTCCAAACATTGGAGTAGGAGCCTATTATTTTACCGATAATTATTATCTGGGATTGTCAGCTCCTAATTTATTTTCGTCCAAACATATCGAAGAACGTTCTGGAATTAATGCTTTTGGTTCCGAGGAAATCCATGTGTTTTTTACAGGAGGTTATGTCTTTAACTTGTCGGATTCCTTTAAGTTAAAGCCTGCTTTTATGACTAAAGTTGTCAAAGGTTCGGCTGTTTCATTAGACCTTTCGGCAAATGTCCTCTTTAATGAAAAATTCGAGTTGGGTGCTTCCTACCGTTTTGATGATGCAGTAAGTGCTTTAATGAGTGTTAAAGTTTCGCCTAGTATTCGCGTGGGTTACGCTTACGATTATACGACTTCTAATTTAGGACAGTTCAACTCAGGAACACATGAAGTTTTTATGTTGTTTAATTTAGATTTACTGGGCAAAGGATATGATAAATCACCAAGATTCTTTTAATATGATAGCAATGAAAAGAATATACCTTATTTTAATTGTACTCACCATACAATTTACACAAGCGCAAACACAAGATTTACAAAGGGCAAAACGCTTGTTTGAAAGAACTTATTACAGCGAAGCGATTCCTCTATACGAAAAGATTTTAAACGGAAATCGTTCTTTTGAAGTGGTGAAAAACCTGGCTGATTCTTATTATTATACCAATGATTATGCGAATGCGCAAAGACACTATCGTTTCTTGATTTCGAGATTTCCCGAAGCAGCAACTGCCGAGTATTATTTCAGGTATTCGCAAACCTTAAAAGCTTCAGGAAATTATGAGGAGTCCAATAAAGTAATGCGTGATTATTTTTTGAGTACCAATAATCAAAAAGCCATAGAAAAGCTTGAAAAAGAGAATCTCGTTTTAGAAAATATTTCGGCTTTAGGGAATCGATTCGAAATTAAAAATATGGTAATCAATACCCCTAATTCTGAATTTGGAGCCACGCAGTATACTGATAAATTGGTTTTTTCAGCGGTTCTTATAAAGCCTTATTTTTTGGATAAGGTTTATAAATGGAACAACGAAAGCTATCTGGATTTAATGTCGGTTCCACTTAAAAGTGCCAGAGTCGATTCGATTAAGAAATTCTCTATCGAATTGAATACTCCATTGCATGAGTCTAATGCTGTTTTTACTAAAAATGGAAAGACGGCGTATTTTACACGCAACAATTCTATAGATGGTATAAGAGCTAAAAATAAAGAAAAAGTGTCCGTTCTTAAGATTTTTAAAGCAGAATTAATTGATGGGAAATGGCGAAATGTAACCGCTTTACCATTTAATAGCGATGACTATTCGGTAGAACATCCCGCTTTGAGTAATGATGAGAAAACCTTGTATTTTGCTTCGGATATGCCTGGTTCTTTAGGTTCATTTGATATTTATAGTGTGGCTATTTTAGGTTCCGATTATGGTACGCCAAAGAATCTTGGACCAACAATTAACACAGATAAGAAAGAGCAATTTCCTTTTGTTTCCAAAGACAACAAATTGTATTTTTCTTCTAATGGTCATGCAGGTTATGGCTTTTTGGATGTTTTTGTTTCTGAAATTAAGAACAATGAATTTACGACTCCTTTAAACGTTGGTTTACCTGTCAATTCAGGATATGACGATTTTTCATTTGTAATAGATTCAGACAAGCAACACGGTTATTTTGCATCGAATAGAAAAGGAGGAAAAGGAAGAGATGATATTTATGAAATAGGCGAAATTCAGCCTTTGGTGGTTGAAAATTGTATGCAATATATTGCAGGTGTAATTACTGATGTGGATTCTAAACTACCTTTAGCTCAAGCTAAAGTAATTTTGCAAGATGCCAATAAAAAAGAAATACAAAAAGTTATTACTTCAGCCGATGGACGTTTTTCTTTTTCAGTTGATTGCGAAAAAAGTTATACTGTTAATGCTTCGAAAGAAGAGTATACCAAGGCTTCAAAGTTCTTGAAATTGTATAAAGACAGAAAGAAAACTAATGATGCTTCAATGGCTTTAAAATCGATGCAAGTCATTAAAAAAGAAGAATTAGCTGTTGAACAACAAAAGAAAAAAGAGGCACAACTCTTAGTTGAAAAGCAGAAAAAAGAAGCTGCACTTATTGCTGAAAAAGCGAAAGTTGAAAAAGAAACGGCAGCTAAAAAAGCTATCATGGAGGCAGAGATCAAGAAAAAAGAAAAGATTGCGGCAATTGTTACAACCGAAAAAGATATTGTAAAAGACAAAGAAAGATTACTGATTAAAACCGATCCTATCTACTTCGATTATGATTTATGGTACATTCGAAAAGAATCAAAACCGATATTAAATAGAGTAATTGAGTTGATGAAAAAATACCCGGATATGGTAGTCGAAATAGGTTCGCATACGGATAATCGTGGAAATGCTAAATACAATTTAGACCTTTCTTCTAAAAGAGCTACTTCTACAAGAGAGTATTTTATTAGCCAGGGAATTCCGGAAAAAAGAATTTTTGCCAAAGGTTATGGTGAAACGGTTCAAATTATAAAATGTGAACCAAGTGAATCTTGTACCGAGGAACAACACGAATTGAATAGAAGAAGTGAATTTGTAATTAAGAATTTGTAATAATAAAAAAACCGTTGATATTAAAGTGAGGTTCTGAGAATCTCACTTTTTTATTTAGGTAATGTGGTCAAAAATAGTTGGTAATTTTACAATCTTTCAATTATTGGTTTCTCGAAGTTTATCCATTTCGCATATCCTTTATCATTTAGATGAACACCATCATTAGTGAATTCCCTTGGCAATTCCCCATATTCATCTACAAATTGAGCATATAAATCAATGACTTCATAATAGCCTTTAGCCTGATTTTTTTTAATCATTTTATTTACTGCAAGAATATCTTCTTTAATGTATTCCCTTCGACTGGGTAAAAGTGTACGCACATAAATCTTTGTATCTGGCGATTTTCGATGAATTATTTTTGCAATTTTCAATATATTTTTCGCTATATATTCAGGTGATGGAACAATTTTTTCATACTTTAAAGAACGATTGTCTTCATTGTAATGTAGGCTAAACAGGTCGTTTATTCCAATCAAGATAAATACAGCTTTTGGCTTGAAATATATAGTTTCATCTAAACGTTTCAATACACCATCAGTAACATCTCCGGCAATTCCCCGGTTCCGAATATGATCTAGCCCAAATCTTGCGCTCCAATCGTGCCCTCCTTCTGTAATACTATTGCCGATAAATACAATTTCTCCAAACTCCAGCGGTTTTTTTTTAAATTCTTGAATGCGTTTTGGGTAATATTTTTGTGTCCAATCGTTGTGATAAAGAGATACAATCTTTTTTGTTGGATATAATTTTGCTAATTTCTCTGCTGCAAGCGGTGATGATTGTCCATAAGTACTGTTGCTCATTACAATCAAAAATAAGACTAGAAATATTTTTTTCATAGTTTTCAGTTATTCTATTTTAAAATAATATTAGTTTAGCCAGGAATGGCTTGAAGTTATACTTTGTTTTAACCACTTTCTTAGTGATAGAGTAAATAGCAGTTAAAAGAGAGCCAAATTACGAATATTTCCTTACAGAATCGTTGTTTTTTATCACTCAAACCAAAACTATTAGGGTATAAAAATAAGGTGGGGAAAAAAATATTAAAAAAAATGAACAGTGTTCAAAAAATACACATATATTTGTAAAAGAATTTATTACTTATGAGTGTAGCAGATAGAAAAGCAAGAGAAAAAGAAGCGTTAAAAATGCTTATTCTAAAAGGAGCAAAAAAGCTTTTTTTGGAAAAAGGAATTGAGCAAACAACGATACGTAATATAGCTGATGAAATAGATTATAGTGTTGGTACTGTGTATGTCTATTTTAAAGATAAAAATGCGATTTTACATGATCTTCATTCCATAGGATTTCAAGAATTGGGCGGATACTTTAGTGAATTATTTAGTATAGAAAACCCAATGGAACGACTTCGAAAAATGGGATTTATCTATATTAAATTTGCCCTGGAAAATCAAGAAATGTATGATTTGATGTTTAATGTTAAAGCTCCTATGGAATTTTTAGAAAACTCCAATAATGATGATTGGGACGAAGGAGCAGTAACATTTGGCCATGTTAAGAAAACAATTGAGGAATGCATTAATAAAGGGCATTTCGTTGGACATAATGTAGAACCTCTTTCATTTATGGTTTGGAGTTTAGTACACGGTATGTGCTGTCTCCAAATTCGACAGAGAATCACAGGTGTAAAATTCACTAATCCTGACACTATTCTGCTTGACGGATACAATGAATATTTAAAAATAATAGAAAAATTATAAATTTTTTTGATTAAAAAAATGAACAATGTTCAATAAGTAAACAATGTAATATTATGAAAAATCTAACAACACTGCTAATGATTTGTCTTGGGTATTTAGGATATGCCCAAAGCAAGCTCGACAATTATATCCGAATTGGATTAACCACTAACGAAGTTATAAAGCAGCATAATTTTGATATTAACAAGAGTGTATACGCTCTTAAGGAAGCACGTTCCCTCTTTTATCCGACGGTATCTTTGAATGCTAATTATACAAAAGCTGAAGGAGGAAGAACAATAGATATTCCTATCGGGGATTTGCTAAACCCGGTTTACAATACCTTAAATCAAATCACAAATTCCAACGCTTTTCCGGCTTTGCAAAATCAGTCAGTTTTGATAAATCCGGATAATTTTTATGATGCCAAAATCCATACAATAATGCCATTACTAAATTTTGAGATCATTTATAATAAGAGAATCAAGAAGCAACAAAATTCCTTGCAAAAAATAGAACTCGAAATTTACAAAAGAGAGTTAGTGAAGGAAATAAAAATTGCCTACTACAAATATTTACAATCAATTGAGGGAGTTAAAATTTATCAGGATGCTTTAAAATTGGTAAAGGAAAATCAAAGAGTTAACCAATCCCTCTTTAAGAATGATAAAATAAACCGTACAGCAGTTTTACGAAGTGATAATGAAGTAATTCGAATAGAAGCAAACCTTGAGACAGCAAAGCAAGTAAGCAATAATGCAAAGTCATATTTTAATTTCTTGCTCAATCAGAAACTCGATACTGAAATAGAAGTTGATTCTGAAAATGAGTTGCTGCCAAATGTAATGGTTAATGAGAATACCCAAAACAGGGAAGAACTTACACAACTAGGCTTAGTTAAAGTGCTTAATGGTAATGTAAGTAAGTTAACACAGTCTTATTGGTTTCCAAAATTAAGTGGTTTTGCAGATTTAGGTTTTCAGGATTTTGATTTTGAAGTAAATAAACAATCAAGATACTACTTTGCTGGGCTTGGTTTGGAATGGAATATTTTTTCAGCTAACAAAAACAAGTATAGGCTTAGACAAGTTGAAGAAGACACAAAAAAAATAAGTTCCCAAATAGATAATGTGAAACAACAGTTATTACTTCAATTTCAGGTTTCACAAAACAATCTGAAATCTGCATTGGAACAATTCAACGCCGATAAAAATCAGAAGGCATCTGCCAAAAAATATAATGAGGACATAACCAAATTGTATAAAGAAGGTCAAGCCATTTACATCGAACTTTTAGACGCACAAAATCAGTGGGTAAATGCCCAACTAAATACTAATATATCTCTTTGTAATTCGTGGATTGCCTTTGCAGAATTAGAGAGAGCAAATGCAACTTTTAATTTAAAATAAATTTAAAAAACAATAATCATGAAATCAAGGATTCACGAACACCAAAAAAATAATTTTACACTTGTGAGTAAAAAATCAATAGTAATTTGTCTTTTAGCCTTCCCTATTTTTTATGCTTGTAAAGAAGAAAAAAAAGAACATAAAACATTCGAAACTGCTGATGTTATTTCAATTAAAACAGCAACAGTTGAATCTTTGGCGCTTATAAGTGATATAAGTGCCTCAGGTTTAGTAACAACTGAAAACGTTGCCAACTATGCCTTTAAAATTGGTGGAGTCGTTAGCCATATTTTTGTAGAAGAAGGACAGTTTTTCAAAAAAGAGCAACTCTTAGCAACTTTAGATGAAACAGAAATAAGCGCTGGATTAAATCAAACTGATCTAAACGTAAAAAAATACGAACGTGATTATACACGTGCTTTAAATCTTTATAAAGATAGTGTTTATACTTTAGAACAATTGCAAAACACAAAAACAGGGCTTGACATTGCTAAAAAACAGAAAGATGCTGTAGCGTTTAATGCTCGTTACGCAAAAATATTTGCGACCGCTGATGGTTTTGTGGCAAGAAAAATAGCTAACGTAGGAGAAATTGTTGGTGCGGGTTTTCCAGTTCTAGCAATAAATGAAACAACCCAAAACAACAATTACTTGCTAAAAATTGGAGTAACAGATCAAGAATGGGCATCTGTAAAAACTGGTCAGAAAGCTATCGTAAAACTTGATGGCTATCCAGAAAAGAATTTTGAAGCAACCGTTTTTAGAAAATCTCAATCTGCTGATGCTGCCTTAGGGTCTTTTCAGATAGAATTGAAACTCAAAATGGGAAATATCAAACCAGCCGTAGGTATGTTTGGGAAAGCAGATATACAAACTGAGAAAGCACAAGATTTTATCGTAATTCCATACAATTCACTTATAGAAGCTGACGGAAACAAAGCCTTTGTATTTATCGTAGAGAAAAACAAGGTAAAAAGACAGCCTGTTACGATAAATAAGTTTGAAAATAATAGAGTATTCATAAAAGATGGTCTTCAAAAAACTGACCAAATAGTTATTTCTAACAGCGCTTATTTAAACGAACAATCTACTATAAAAATAATTAAATAACAACGTCATGAAGATAACAAACTTTTCAGTTAAGAATTATCAGTTTACACTGATTCTAGCGCTGTTAGTCGCTGTAGTAGGTGTTCTTACATTATTCACGATGCCACGTGCAGAAGATCCATCAACGCATCCACCACAATATTTAATTACAGTTATTTATCCTGGTACAAGTCCAAAAGATATGGAAGAACAAGTTGTAAAACCTATTGAAAATAAGATTTACGGCTTAGAAAACATCGAAAAAATACTAACAACAGTAGAAGATGGTGTTGCCGCTTTTCAGGTAAAATTCAAATACGGAGTTGATGTTGATAATAAATATCAGGAAATCTCTACCGAAATGAACGCTCTTAAAAGCAGTGAATTACCTAAAGATATTTATCAAATCAAAACGGAGAAAATTTCGTCTTCAGATGTAAAAATTCTTCAGGTAGCTTTGGTTTCCGAAAATGCATCTGACAAGAAATTACGTGATGAAGCGGATAAACTAAAAGCAAAAATTGAAAAAATAACAAATCTTAAAGATGTAAAATACAGCGGTATTCCAGAGCAGGAAATACGAGTGGATTTGAATTTAGAAAAATTGGCACAATTGAGAATTCCATTAAATGTAGTAATGGGTAGTTTACAAAGTGAAGCTGCCGATATTCCTGGTGGAAGTATTGATATGGATACGAAAGTATTCAATGTAAAAACAAGTGGAAAATTCAAAAATGCTGATGATGTTGCCAATACAGTTGTTTACAATGCTAATGGGAAAATCATCTATATGAAAGATGTAGCCGAAGTAAGTTACAAATCTGAAGTTGCATATCATATAACAAGAATCAATGGGCACCGATGCGTTTTGGTTACCGCTGGAATGAAGGATAATGTAAACATTAGTGATGTTCAAAAAGAATATTTACCAATAGTTGATGCATTTTCTAAAGATTTACTTCAGAACATTAAGCTTGTAAAAAACTTTGACCAAGCCGATATGGTATCAAAACGTTTGGGGCATTTAGGGTTTGATTTCGGACTTGCTATACTATTGGTTGTCATTACATTAGTGCCATTAGGATTAAGAGCATCTGGTATTGTAATGATTTCTATACCGTTATCATTGGCTTTGGGATTAATTGCAATGAATGCCTTGGGATATTCATTAAATCAATTAAGTATTGTGGGGTTGGTCGTTGCATTAGGATTGCTGGTTGATGATAGCATTGTTGTTGTAGAAAATATAGAACGTTGGCTTCGTGAAGGACATTCTAAAATGGATGCCGTTTTAAAAGGCACAAAACAAATTGGTGTTGCTGTTATAGGTACTACAGCAACTTTAGTTATAGCTTTTATACCACTAGCTTTTCTTCCTGACATGGCAGGTGAATTCATCAGAAGTTTACCTATGGCGGTAATCACGAGTGTACTGGCTTCTATGCTTGTTGCCTTGACATTGGTTCCGTTTTTAGGAAGTCGATTCTTAAAAACACATGAACATGAAGGTGGAAACATATTTCTTCAGTATTTACAAAAATTCCTTACGAATGCATACAAAAACATTATGCCTAAAGCATTGAAGTTTCCAAAAACTACGATTGTCATTTCAATATTTTTAAGTGTAATCGCTTTTGGACTGTTTTCTGTAGCAGGATTTAAGTTATTCCCAACTTCGGAAAAGCCAATGTTTCTTATCAACATAAAAATGCCACTTCAAGCCAATATTTCGGAAAGTGACAGGGTAACTAAAATTGTGGAAGCTGAGTTGAAAAACCATAAAGAAATTGTGTATTTCACTTCAAACGTTGGACACGGAAATCCTCAAATTTACTACAACGTACACCCTCAGGACAGAAAATCTGATTTTTCTCAAATTTTCGTGCAATTGGAGGATGAAGCAAAACCTTCAGACAAAACTATTCTTATACAAGAATTGCGCGAAAAATTTAAAACGATGCCTTATGCTAAAGTAGAAGTAAAAGATTTTGAGCAAGGAACACCTTTGGAAGCTAATATTGTAGTGCGATTATTTGGCGAAGATCAAGAGATTTTACGCAAGTTGTCTTCGCAAGTAGAAACTATTTTACGAAATGAGGAAGGAACAGTTTACATCAACAACGAGTTAAATACTTATAAAACAGATGTTAAAGTAAAAATTAATAAAGAAAAGGCAAGAACATTGGGTGTACTAACAAGCGAAATTGACAAAGTAATTCGTCTTGCCGTTGCTGGTTTAACAGTTGGAGATTATATAGATGACCGTGGTGATGCAAGAAACGTGACCATTACTTTGCCAAGAGAAAAGTTTTCTAATCTTGATGCACTTAAAAATTTGTATGTAAATAATGTTCAAGGAACACCAATTGCACTAAATCAAATTGCAACAGTATCTTTTGAAACAGCTCCAACAGCAATAAACCACTTTAACAAATCACGCTTTTCAAAAGTTAGCGCCATGACAAAAGAGGGTTATTTAGCAAATGACCTGTTGGTAAATATCATACCTAAATTGGATAAGCTTAAAATGCCAAAAGGGTATTATTACAAACTGTCTGGAGAAAAAGAATCGGAAGGTGATGCATTAGGAGGTAATTTTCTTGCTGTAATTATATTAAGTACGTTTTTATTCATAGCTGTTTTATTGCTACAATTCAAAACATTTAAAGGAATTATCATCGTACTATCTATCATTCCACTTGGAGTTCTTGGAGGTGTAATATTTTTGATAGCATCAGGAAATCCAATGTCATTAGTATCTATTATTGGCTTCATAGGTTTGTCTGGAATCCAAGTCAAAAATTCTCTTCTTCTGGTCGATTTTACAAATCAATTAAGACAAGAAGGAAAGTCAATTGATGAAGCAATTGCAATTGCAGGTGAAACTCGTTTTCTTCCGGTAGTTTTAACATCAGTCACCGCAATTTGTGGTTTGATTCCACTAGCAGTAAATCCCAACCCTCAAATATCTCCGTTAGCGATTGTATTGATTGGTGGACTGATAAGTTCAACAATTCTGGCAAGAATTGTAACACCGGTAATGTATAAATTGATTCCACCAACTATCGAAATTGATAAATAAATTATAAAACAATTTAATAAAATTCAAGATGAAAAAAAACATTTTAATAACAGGAGCTTCAACAGGTTTTGGACTTCAACTGGCCTCTAAACTTTTTAAGTTAGGATTTAATGTAATAGGTACAAGCCGTGAGCCAGAAAAATACAAGGATAAAGTTCCTTTTAGACTATTGCGTCTGGATATTTCTGATGATGATTCGATCAATACTTTTACGAAAGAACTTTTTACTCAAATAGAAAAACTGGATGTTTTAGTAAATAACGCAGGTTTTTTTGTTACAGGACTTGCAGAAGAAACACCTACAAAAATAGGATTACAGCAATTTGAAACTAATTTTTGGGGAACAATAAAACTTACTAATGCACTGCTACCAAATATGAGAAATTTAAAACAGGGTAAAATTATTACTGTTGGTTCTTTTTTAGGGTTAATTGGACATCCTAATTTAAGTTACTATTCAGCTTCTAAACACGCTTTAGAGGGATATTTCAAATCATTAAGATTTGAATTAACTCAATTTAATATAAAAATCAGTATGATTGAACCAACGTTTCACAAAACTAATTTTGTTAATAATGCAGTTGCTACACACGGTAATATTAAAGACTATGATACGTTTAGACAAAAGATTCACTCTTACTATAATAATGAACTCAAAAATGCTCCAGAGCCAACTATCGTTGCTAATACTATAATTAATGTTATTAATTCAAAGAATCCTAAATTCAGTTATCCAGTGGGTAAAGGAACAGCAATGATTCTCGCTTTACAACGTTTTGCATATAATGCTTTTGAGAGTGTTGTTTTAAAAGGAATAAATAAAGCAAAATAAAATGGAGAATAGAAGACCCCAAGTGTGGATTATTTTTTTGATGGTTAAGTATAAAATGGATTAAGATTGTTAAACAGCGGAAAAACATTTTTGCAGCTGTTTTTTTAAACTTAAAATATACAGTTTCAAAGTGTTGATTTTCAGCACTTAATCTGATTGTTCTGATTTATTTGTAAAATTTTTAAAACCAAAGCGAATCCATTGTCGTAAATGATTTTATATAACTTAAAAAATACATTTATGAAAACTACAAAATTAGTATCAGTAGCCTTTTTTGCCCTAGTATTTGGAGCGACTTCTTTTGCTCAAAAAACAGTAATGGTGGGTGGAGCACCCATGTATCCTAGTAAAAACATTATCGAAAATGCAGTTAATTCTAAAGATCATACCACACTGGTAGCAGCGGTGAAAGCAGCAGGATTAGTAGAAACATTGCAGGGTAAAGGACCGTTTACCGTTTTTGCTCCTACCAATGCGGCTTTTGATAAATTACCAAAAGGTACGGTTGAAACGTTATTAAAACCAGAGAATTTAAAAACCTTGCAAACCATTTTAACCTATCATGTGGTTGCAGGAAAAATGAATGCGTCTGACATTGCAAAAGCTATTAAAGCTGGTAAAGGGAAAGCTACATTGAAAACGGTAAGTGGTGGTACTCTGACGGCTTGGATGAAAGGAAATAAATTATACATCACTGATGAGAATGGTTCAATGTCTCAAGTTACCATTGCTGATGTAAACCAGTCTAATGGAGTAATCCATGAAGTTAATACCGTTTTGTTACCAAAATCATAGTTGTTTGTTATTTATAGATTAGTTTAAAATGAAAAACCCATTAGCCGCGGCGAATGGGTTTTTCTATAAATGGTATTCTTTTAATTTTATCTCAAACTTGCTCCAAGTTCTGTTTCAAAATTCTTCTGCAATTTGCCCATGATTTTGTCAATTTGAGCATCGGTAAGCGTTTTTGAATCATCTTGAAGAATGAAACTTAAAGCATAAGATTTTTTACCCTCAGGCAGATTTTTACCTTCGTAAACATCAAAAAGGTTGATGTCTTTCAATAGGCTTTTTTCTGTTTGTCTGGCAATTGCGTAAATACTGTCGTAGTTTACATTTTGATCAATCAGTAAAGCTAAATCTCTTCTTACCTCAGGATATTTAGTGATTTCAGTATATTTAATTTTGTTAGGAATGGTTTTTAAAATAGCTTCCCAATTAAAATCAGCATAAAAAACTTCTTGTTTGATTCCGAAGTGTTTTAGTATTGATTTTTTAACTACACCAAATTCTACCAACGCATTTTGAGTTGTTCCAATGGCAATTCCTTCAGAGAAAACATCCGATTTTACAGGAGTGTTTTGTGTTTTTTGAATTCCCAGTCTCGAAAAAATTCCTTCTACATAACCTTTGAATAAAAAGAAATCAGAAGGTTTTTGTGGATTAGTCCAGTTTTCCTGGTTTCTGTTTCCGGTTAAAAATAAAGTAAGGTGTTTGTGTTCTTCATAGCCGGAAAGGAATTTATGATATGATTTTCCAAATTCAAACAATCTTAAATCGGCATTTTTACGGTTAATGTTGTAAGCAATGGCTTCTAATCCGGAGAACAATAAAGATTGGCGCATAGTTGCCAAATCATTACTCAATGGATTTAACATCGTTACATTGTGTTCTTCTTTTAGCATTTCTGAAAGCTGAACATAAGAAGCCGTAGTCAATGAATTGGCCATTATTTCGTGGAATCCTTGTGAATTCAATTGATTTCCAACAATATTTTGCAACTTATAATCTTCGTTTCTTGGCGCGTTAAAAATCGTAGCGTTTACTTTATTCGAAAAATCAATTTTATTGTAACCGTAAACTCTCAGGATTTCTTCGATAACATCAATTTCTCTTTGAACATCAACGCGGTAAGCAGGAATAGTCAAACCTAAACCGGCATCCGAAACACTATTTACCTTAATATCTAATGATGCTAATATTTTTTTGATAATGTCTCTTGGGATTTGTTGTCCAATAATTTTATTGACTTTATCAAAATTTACAAACACTGAGAAATCTTCCACTTTTTTAGTGTAGATATCGATAAGATCAGAAGTGATGTTTCCACCGGCAACTTCCTGGATTAATAAAGCCGCGCGTTTTAAGGCATAAGCTGTAATGCTAGGATCGATTCCTCTTTCAAATCTAAAAGAAGCATCGGTATTTAATTGATGTCTTTTGGCTGTTTTTCTAACGCTTACAGGATTAAAATAAGCACTTTCCAAAAAGATAGAAGTAGTGTTATCAGTCACTCCCGATTTTTGACCACCAAAAACCCCCGCAATACACATTGGACCTTTTTCGTCACAAATCATCAAGTCTTCTTCATGTAAGGTTCTTTCAACATCATCTAAAGTGGTGAATTTTGTTCCTGCTTCAACCGTTTTTACATGAATTTTTCCGTTGATTTTTGCAGCATCAAAAGCGTGTAGTGGTTGTCCTAAATCATGTAAAACATAATTTGTTACATCGACAATATTGTTTTTTGGATTGATTCCAATGGCTTTTAAACGATCTTGTAACCAGGCAGGTGAAGGTTTTACGGTAATTCCTGAAATTGTAACCCCGCAATAACGAGGTGCTAAAAGCGGTGCATCAACCTTAACATCAATTTTTAAAGTACGCATGTCTACTCTAAAATTACTTATCGATGGCGTAATCAATTCGACACTAACCCCGTTTTGTAATAATCCGGCTCTCAAATCTCTGGCTGTACCTAAATGGCTCATGGCATCGGCGCGATTTGGCGTTAGGCCTATTTCGAATACTTCGTCATTTTCTATTTTGAAAACTTTAGCTGCCGGAGTTCCCGGAATCAAGGTATCATCCAAAACCATAATTCCGTCATGACCAGTTCCAAGACCTAATTCGTCTTCGGCACAAATCATTCCGTGGCTTTCCTGTCCGCGAATTTTTCCTTTTTTAATCGTAAAAGAGTCTCCTTCTTTGTCGTATAATACAGTGCCAATAGTGGCTACAGGTACTTTTTGTCCCGCTGCTACATTTGAAGCCCCACATACAACCTGTATTGGTGTTCCATTTCCTAAATCAACGGTGGTTACTTTTAGTCTGTCGGCATCAGGATGTGGCACGCAAGTAAGTACATGACCTACTACAATACCTTCTAATCCTCCTTTTACAGATTGATATTTTTCAACAACTTCTACCTCAAGACCTAAATCAGTCAGTAATGCTGCGGTTTGTTCTGAACTCCAGTCGGTTTTAATGAATTGTTTTAACCAGTTGTATGATATTTTCATTTGTAAATTTTAATAAGGTTGCAAATATAAACATTGTCAACCGAGCTTCAAAGTTATTAAACTCACTTTTTGCGAATATTCCAAATGATTTTTAGGAGTATGACGTTTGTTTTTTTAGGGAAGTATCTTCCTGCCATTCGTTACAAGCTTTAGGGCTTCAAGCTCTTTTTCTAAGAAGCTGCAGGAGCTTCCGTTGGTCGCTCTGCATCATCAGGAAAAAGTAGCTTTCTTCCCCTAAAGGCTTTTCACTGCTGTCAGGACTAGGAGAGAGGTTTTGTTGTTTTTAAGATGATTCTTCTGCAAGGTTTTCAAAACCTTACAGGATAAATATCAAATTATTTCTTCCACATGCTTTTTAATGTTTGCTGCAATTTTAGCGGTAGGTAAATCATTATCGTCATGACCAAAAGGTTCTTCGATTTCTTCGGCAATTAATTCCAAACTCGCCAATACATAAAAGATAAAAACCACTACAGGAACTACAAAATAGCCCAGATTAAAGACATAGCCAAAAGGTAAAGTCATAACATAGAAAAAGATAAATTTTTTCAGGAATACGCTGTAAGAATAGGGGATAGGTGTGTTTTTAATGCGCTCACAAGCACCGCAAATATCAGTAAAAGATTGAATTTCGCTATTCAAAATTATCAATTGGTCACCTGTAATTTTTTTGTTTTTATACAATTCATTAATTTTCATGAATAGCATTTTAGCTACCTGATTCGGGCGGTGTGTATGATGATCTACCGGAAAAGTAATTTCCTCAGATAATTGTTTTCCAGTTTCTTCGTCTTTTAGGTGTTTGTTTAAAATGGACGCATAAACCGGAATAATTTTTCTAAAAAAAGCTCTGTCTTTTTCATCTTCCAGAATTGCATGGAGTTTCAATGCTAAATTACGGCTGTTGTTAACTAAAGCTCCCCATGATTTTCGTCCTTCCCACCAGCGATCGTATGCCGTATTGGTTCTGAAAACCAATAATAGAGAAATTACAAATCCCAACATTCCGTGCATTATAGAAATGTTTTTAACATGGCTATCATCCGGTAAATCCAAATATTCGAGTTCGAGATAAGCTATTGCAGCAGAGTAAAACCCGATTAATACTATTAAAGGAAACAATTGTCTAAAAGTATCGGCTTTGTGAAAACGGAAGATGAAAGTAATCCAGTCTTTTGGGTTGTATGAAATCATGAAAATAAATTTGAAGTAAATTTAATTTATAAATTATATTTTTCAACATTCCTTTTCAAAAAAATAAACCTCAAATAATACGGCGTAAGTATTGATTTGAGGTATATTTTTTCTTTTTTGCTTGATCAAAAAAGAAAAACAGTAGTTTTTTTCTATTTTTAATTCAAAGTCAAAGCACCCAGAATTTCTTCTGACATAAATGGTCCTCCCGGATATTTGGCCGTGTAATCCAGGTTAAGCCAAATCTGGTTGCGCTCATCAATATGGTAATGCAATTGTTTTCCGTAGCTTTCCTTTGCAAAGAGTTTGTTTTTTATCAAAAAATTGACTGCCTCAAGGTCATTCATGCTTCCAATTAGAATTTCAGGATAAATGTGCCCTTTGGTATGAATTAATCGTGGAGTTCCTCCAATAGCACGAACACAGGCAGCCATTAAAATAGAATGATCATCACAGTCTCCTGATAAATAGGCTAAAGATTCGCTGGCGGTAGCAATGTAATCACCATCTTTAGGATCACTTACATAATTCCAGCGGCTGTTTATTTCTTTAAAAACAGCAAAACACTGAATTATCGTTCGGTAATCATTATATCCTTTAATATTTTTGAAATTTTTATTGATTGCCATAACTGCAAAATTCCGAACCTTAGGATTTTGATATTCAATGGCATTAAGAATTTGCGATTTATTAGGAAAAGGCAATAATTTAGAAATGATAATGTCCTGTGGATTAGGATTGTCGGACATAGTATAAATCATCGAATCATAATCCTCATAAACGCTTTCGAAACCATAATTTCCTGATACTGTTCCGTAAAATAGTATCAAAATATAAACGATAAGGCAGATTATAATAATGGTTCTGAGTAGTCTTAAAATTAACTGGGTCAGTGTTAAAATACTAATGAATAATATAATTCTATCCAGATTTAATATCCAATTTAACTCAATTAAGTTTTGGTGTGCAATGATAAATGTGGGGATGCTAATCAAAAGATTAAAAACAAAAATGATGACATCATCCCAAGGCTTCTTGACCTGAAGCTTTTGTTTAATATTTTGAGGAGTAAGATTTTTATAATTTATCATGCGAAGCCGAAAAGGAAAAACTATACTGTTTTAACTATTTCATCAAAAGTACCTATTTTATCAATAATTTTAAGCTCTAATAACTGATTTTGAATATTGTTTAACATTTCTTTATTTAATTGCTTTTTCGACCATTCCGTAAGTGAAAGCCATTCTTGAATATCGGCTGTTTTTTGATGGTATTTTTGGGCTAAAATGCTTTCAATATTAAGGATTGATTTAAACGAAGCTGTTTTTTTATTGATGATATCTAAGATTTTATGAATGGTTTCCGGTTCTTTTTTCAGCATTTCATCGCGTACCGCAATTACAAAGCAAGGCCAGGGAGTAGGGCAGTCGGCTATTTTTCTAAAAATACCCTTATCAACTAATGGTTTGGTCATAAAGCGTTCCCACATAAAATAATCGGCAGTACCGTTGCTTAAAGCTTCCACGGCTCCATCAATAGTATTTACAATTTCAAATTGAAGAGAATTAGTTTTCCAACCTTGATTATTAGCATTTACATAAGCCATTAATTGAGAACCAGAACCCAAACGGGAAATGGCAACCTTAGTATTTTCAATGTCTGCTAAGGTTTTATAATTGGATTTTATAGCCACGTGAATCCCCCAAATTAAAGGCGAATCAACATAAACCTGTACAATTTTTGTTGGATTTCCTGCTACAATATCTTTTACAATTCCTTCGGTAAGAATTACAGCAATATCGGTTTCACCATCGCGAAGCATCTGACACATTTTTCCTGTTCCCTCAGGTACATCCGTCCATTGTAAATCGATATTTTGACTTTCGAATTCTTTGTTTTCAATGGCTAAATGCCAAGGTAGATTAAAGTGTTCCGGTACTCCGGCTATTTTTATTGTATTCATGTTGTTTTATTTTCTAATTCATACCAAATACATGGTATTCCGTTCCAATTAAATTCATTTTTTTGTTACATTCCTATTTTTTCAAGAATCTTACGTGACCCCAAATTTTCAATATTTGCTGAAGCATAAATTGTTTGAATTTTCATAGTTTTGAATCCATAGTCTAACCAAGCTTTAGCAGACTCATAACCATATCCTTTTCCCCAATGTTCTTCAATGAAACGATATCCTATTTCATAAAAATTAATATGCCCATTCTCTCGTTCTGTAATGTATTTAATTCCAGACCAACCAATAAATTCATTTGTTTCTTTGAGAATTACTGCGTAACGACCAATTCCGTTTTTGACGTATTGATTTCGGATGTAATCAATATATTGTCTGCTTTCTTCAATTGAAATAATTGGTTGATTACCGAGAAACTTATGAACATTAGGATTTGAATCCAAACGATACATTCCTTCGTCATCAGTAGGAAGTAGTTCTCGAAGAATTAGCCGTTCGGTTTCTATAGTTGTATTCATTTTTTGATTCTTAAATGAGACAGAACAATTCTTGCTCCATCGGGGTCTAAAAACATTTTACCATTTTGATTCCAATAAGGATTTTTGGCACTAATAAAAGTAATATTGTTATTAGAAATTCTAGCTATTAGTGTGTCATGTTCCAAAACGGTTTCCGGATAGAGTACTAAAATGTCATCTTCATCAAAGAGATGATTTGCTTTATCCTCAGATTGAGTAAATTCAAGATGTCAATCTAAATTTGGTTTTCCTATAAACACACCATTATAATTGTTATGATTATTAAATCCGCCCAAACGTTCAAAACCCAGAATGTTGATATAGAAATTTTCAATTGTTTCCAGATTATTAGTATGTCTTGCAACTCTTAAATGCATAAATTATCTAATTTTAAAATTGACTAATTCTCTAATAAATGACCAGCCAATTTATTCAACGTATAATCAATCAGTCTGTCAATCGTTTCATACGGATTTTTACTAAAACTTCCATCGGCACGATTGGCAATAATAGCATTTAACGAAATGGCCTTATGTCCTAACAGGGTGGCAAGTCCATAAATGGCAGCAGTTTCCATTTCGAGATTTGTAATTTGGATTCCGTTATATTCAAATTGATCCATTTTTTGATTCAAATCGGTATCTTGTATGTTTAAGCGTAAAACTCTTCCTTGAGGCCCGTAAAATCCTCCAGCGGTAGCTGTAAATCCTTTTTGAATTTGAGTTGAATAAAAATGATTAGCTAAAGCTTCACTTGAGGAAATTACATAAGGTTTTCCTTTTTGCAAATCCCAATTAGTTTGTTCTACAAAAGCGGCTTCAATTTCAGCATTGGAAACTTTGTCAATGCAATAGGAGCGAAGCATGTTGTCCAGGCCAATGGCATACTGACTCATAACAAAGCTATCCACGGGAATAGCAGCTTGTAGAGAACCCGAAGTTCCTATTCGGATAATATTTAATGATGTTAGCTTTTCTTTTACTTTTCGTGTTGTAAAATCGATATTGACTAAAGCATCCAATTCGTTTAAAACAATATCAATATTATCAGGACCAATTCCGGTGGAAATCACGGTGATTCTTTTGTCTTTGTAAGTTCCGGTTTGGGTTTTGAATTCTCTTTTCTGAATTGTGAATTCGATATTGTTAAAAAGTGCGGTGATTTTTTCAACCCGATCCTGATCACCAACAAAAATAATATCTTGGGCAATATGCTCGGGTTTTAGATTCAGATGATAAATACTTCCATCCGGGTTTAGAATTAATTCTGATGCTTGTATCATTTTTTAATTTCCTAAGATTCTAATTAGTAAAGCGTTTTTTGTAACTCCAATTGTAAAATTCTGAAATCTAAATTCTGAAATCTACAATCAATTACCCGCCAACACGTTTGGTTTTAAAACCTTTTTCTTGTAAAATTTTCATGATTTTATCACGATAATCTCCTTGAATGATAATCGCTCCATCTTTAAAACTTCCACCTACACTTAATTTGGTTTTGATTTCTTTGGCGAGAATCTTAAAATCCTCGTCATCTCCTTCATAACCTTCGATTATAGTGGTTGGTTTTCCTTTTCTTTTTTCGAATTTACAAATCATAGGTTCCTTTTGAACGTATAATTCATGCGATGTTTCTTCTTTTTCTTCCGGTTCGTTGCTGGGAACATGATCCGGAAATAAGTTTTTTAATTGGTCTTGTAAGTCCATAATTTTTATGCTAAAAATCAAATTTTTAAAATTCCAAATTCCAATTTGAATCTTTGGAATTTGGAATTTTACTTTTGGAATTTATTGTTGTTATTTTTTAATCAATCCTAAATCTACTAATCGTTCATAAAGAAATTCACCTGCGGTAATATCTTCAAATTGTTTTGGATTCTCATTATCAATACAGTTTTCTAAGCAATTTAAGGGCATATCACTCACCGGATGCATGAAAAATGGAATGGAATAACGTGAAGTTCCCCATAATTCTCTTGGAGGATTCACTACCTGATGAATGGTTGATTTTAATCTGTTATTGGTGTGTCGGGATAACATATCGCCCACATTGATTACTAATTCGTCAGACTCTGCAATAGCGTCAATCCATTCGCCATCGTGATTTTGAACCTGAAGGCCTTTGCCTTGAGCGCCCATTAAAAGTGTTATTAAATTAATATCACCATGAGCAGCTGCGCGAATAGCATTTTCGGGTTCGGAGGTAATAGGAGGGTAATGGATGGGTCTTAAGATAGAATTTCCTTCTTTGGCGTAGTCGTCAAAATAGAATTCGTCCAATCCTAAACGTAAAGCTAATGCTCGCAATACATAGATTCCTGTTTTTTCAAGCATTTGGTAAGCTTGTTTTCCAACATTATTAAAATGCGGCAATTCTTTTACCGTTACGTTTTCGGGGTATTCTGAGGCGTATTTTGAATCTCCAGACACATATTGCCCAAAATGCCAAAACTCCTTTAAATCGCCTTCTTTTCTTCCCTTAGCGTGTTCTTTACCAAAAGAAACATATCCTCTTTGTCCTCCAAGTTCAGGATTTTCATAACTTTTTTTAATCTCTAGTGGTAAACTGAAAAATTGTCTGATTTCACTATACAGTTCTTCGACCAATTGCTGGTCTAAAAAATGTCCTTTTAGGGCAACAAAACCAATATCTTCGAAAGCATTTCCAATTTCATTCACAAATTTTTGTTTGCGTACCGGATCGTTTGATAAAAAGTCGCTTAAATCAACACTAGGGATGTTTTGCATATTGTATAATTTTATTTTTATGTAACATTAGTAATGAGATTCTAAGTTCTCTTTACAAATGTATTTAATAGAATTTTAAAACTGAAATGGTTCGTGAAAATTAGAGATAAAAAAAACGCTTCAATTTCTTGAAGCGTTTTTGTGGGGAGAGCAGGATTCGAACCTGCGAAGTTTTCACAGCAGATTTACAGTCTGCCCTCGTTGGCCGCTTGAGTATCTCCCCGAAGCCTTTGAGTACAACAATTGTTTGTTGTTGTTAGCGGTGCAAATATAGGAACACTTTTCGTTTCTGCAAACTAATTCAGGACTAATTTTGCAATATTTTACAAGCTTTTTTTTAACGTGTTGGTCTTGAATAAAATAAAAAATCTCCACTAGGGAGATTTTTTATTCTTATGATGTAAAACAGCTTTATTTAGCCAGAAGTTCTATGATTTTTGCTCTAAGTTCAGCATCTCTCAAGTCTTTTGCAACTACTTTTCCGGAAGCATCAAGGATAAAAGTAGCAGGAATGGCTTCAACTTTATATTGGGCGGCAATTGGTTCTTGCCATCCTTTTAAATTAGAAACCTGAGTCCAGGTCAGTTTATCTTTTGCAATTGCTTCTTTCCATTTGTTAGCGTCTTCGTCTAAAGATACACCTATAATGTTAAGCCCTTTTGAGTGAAACTCTTTATAAATGGCTACAACATTTGGATTCTCTTTTCTACAAGGACCACACCAAGATGCCCAAAAGTCAACTATTGTAACTTTTCCTAAACTTTCCTTAAGGGAAATTACTTTTCCTTCCGGATTAGGAGCAGAGAAATCGGTTCTTCATTTAGTTGCAGCTGCCGGTGCTGGTGCTGCTCCTGGAGCAGCTGGTGCACCTGGTACAGAAGAATTAATAGCTGTAAGTCTTTCTTTAATAGCTTTACCTGGCTTAGTGTTTTTTAATTCGTCTTCAAATCCGTTGAAGATTTTTTCTGCTTTTTTAATGTCTGCAGATGGATCTTGTAACATACTTTGAATGATTAAAGCACTGATGAAAGATTTTGGGTGAGATTCAGCGTAAGTAACATATTTAGTTTTAGAGTTATTACCAACTTCTTGTTGAATTGTTTGGTATTGTTTCATTAAACTGTTGATTACAGCAGTATCTTTGGCTTGTTGTGCTTGGTTCATTTTAAGCATGTTCGCTTTTTGGAAATCAATTAATTTCTTTTGAACCACTTTCATTTCGTCGTTAAATTTCACATACTCATCATTGTTGTAAGTACCTGAAATTTTTGTATTTTGAATACTATCTTTGTTAACTTCGATGTTGATTTCTCCAGATTCTAAGATGAATGGAATAGGTTGATTAGCTGCTTCTAATTGAAGTACGTGGAATGCAGGCTCAGTAACTTTTCCTTTAATTTCAAATTTTCCGTTTTCAACTTTTACAGTATCAATATTGATTAATCCTCCCATTCCGTTAGGATCCTGTGCTTGAAGGATGATAGTTTTTCCGTTTTCAATTCCTTTTGCAGTACCAGTGATAATGTACTCGTCTTTACCAACTTTACTACAAGAGAATAGTACAGCAGACGCAGAAAGTAATAAAAATAATTTTTTCATTATTAATTAGTTAAATTAGTTAAGTGTGCAAAAGTATTTAAATTTATAAAATGGCAATAATTTAATTCGCTAAATTTTTGTTATAATTACATTTATAATGCTTTACTATATGATGCTTTTTGAGGAAGTTAAAACAAATGGAGTAATAATGTTTTTTTTACTCATGAGGTTTGTTAATTTGTTTTTATCAGTGTATCAACTTATTTTTGACTTTTAAGAAACAACAATATTAGTTTATGAAGCCGTTAAAAGAGATATTGCTTATAAAAGATGCTACTATTAATAAGGTACAATTTGATAAAGAATGGTTTTTTAGTCTTGAAGACATGGCTTTTTACTTGAAAGAAGATTTATCGGAAGTAGAGTTTGTGTATTTGCCAATGTTGATTGATGGAGAAAGGGAAATTGTAAAGTGCTGTTCTTTTGAAGATATTCTTAGAGGCAGAAAAGAATTAACTGAATAATAAAAAGAGAGAAGTATCCGCTTCTCTCTTTTGTGTTTTTATCTATTACTTAGTTTTGCTTTTTCTTTGATGATGTCACTTATTTTTCGGTTTTCAATTTTGCTTTCAAGCCAGGAAATAATATCGAGATAAAGAAAAGCTCTTTTTTCATAAGTACTTTGTTCTAATTCAATAAAACGTTCCTTCATTTTTATGAATTCATTTTTTATATCGCTTGGATAAATTGAATTTAGGTTTTTTAAGAAACGAATGATCTCTTTTTGTACTTCGTGTAGATCATTCATTTTAAGTAAAAACTTATAGGTGTTTTTCAACTGACTTTCTAAATAGTAGTCTTTACCTAATTCGTAATGCGCAATCAAACATAAAATACGGGCAAAACACATTAAATCTTCGCGCATACTAAGATTTTTGTTGTTGATGATTTTCTCTAAATAAAAGATGGAATCATTGTATTTTTCGATACCAAAATAAATACTGGCAATTTTGTAGAAAAATAACATTTCGTGATGTTCGTCTAAATGCTCGTTGTGAATTTTTAATTTACTCAGAATTTCAGGAATTAAATATTCGCTTTCCGCAAATGTTCCTTCCATAATGTGGTAATTCAATTTGTTGTTATATAAGTATAGGAAAGATAACGAAGCTATGTTGTCATTGATAGGGAAACGGGGATCTTTAATGGTTTCTTCAAGCCGTGTCAAGTATTTTTTAAACTTGGTTTTATACTTTAACATATATAAAGATTCCAACAGGTAATTGTTTCCTTTTAGGAAAAACACAGGATTTAGGAAAATCATGTTTTCATTATCGTAAAAAAGAGTGACCCATTTAGACGCAAATTTATAACTGCCTAAAAAATCCTGAACCAGGAAACTGCGCCAAAGATTAGCATTGTAAAACCAATATTTTTCACGGAATCCAAAGTTGTTTTCGTCTAATTTAGAAATATGCTTATTGAAATAATCGTCTATGTATTTGTATTCTTCATCAGTTTTAACATAACCTGTTTTAAGCATTATGCCATACAATTGCAACGATAAATTAGATAATTTGCTGGATATGGTATTTTGATAATTCAGTTCTTTGGCTTGAATTACCAATTCGTCAGCTCGTCCCTGAATACTTCGGGTGATATATTGTGATTCGATTAGTTTTTCAAATTCTACAATTTCATATGCCATTAGCTTTTCGTCATTTTCTATGGCCTGACTCTTGGTTTTATCGAGAATTTTTAAACTTTGTTTATATAAACCTTTGTTATACAGAATGGTAGCAAAGTCGATTTGTTCTCTTAGTTGGTAACGGATGTTTTGACTTGGAATATTAAGACGGATGCTGACTAATATTTGCTTGTATAAATATGATTTTAGATTCGATAATTGTACTTTTTTAATGATGCCACTTTTTAAAATAAGTTTTTCATCATAGTTCTCGGATTTGTCTAAAATATTGAACAGTTCAATGAATTTTGTATTCGAACTGGTCTCTAATCGACTCGCAAAAATCTTAAATTGTCGTTTTTCGGATTTTGATAAGGACTTAATTAGAACGAATAAAAAATCTTTTTGATGGTTAGCCATTGTAAAATAAATAGATTTAACTAATTGATTTTTAGTTAGTTAGGTTGTTATTGCTAGACTTATAAACAGTATATTCAATTAAAATGAATTTTCTATTCAAACTAAAGAATATATTTTTGTTATCAAGATGTGAAATTACATTAAATAAATGAAAATGAATAGAGAGAAAGTCCAAATTTTTGATACCACTTTACGAGATGGGGAACAAGTTCCGGGATGTAAATTAGATACCAATCAAAAACTTGTTATAGCGGAACGCTTAGATAAGATGGGGGTTGATATTATTGAAGCTGGTTTTCCGGTTTCTAGTCCTGGCGATTTTTTATCTGTTACTGAAATTAGTAAAATTGTTCAAAATGCAACAGTTTGTGGTTTGACCAGAGCTGTGAAAAACGATATTGATGTAGCAGCCCAAGCCTTAAAACATGCTAAAAGACCACGTATTCATACTGGTATAGGAACTTCTGACTCTCATATATTACATAAATTACAAACAACAAGAGAAGATATTATTGCCAGAGCAAAAGCTGCTGTAGCACATGCGAAATCTTATGTAGAAGATGTAGAATTTTACGCAGAAGATGCTGGAAGAACCGATAATGCTTTCTTAGCACAAGTTTGTGAAGAAGTTATTAAATCAGGAGCTACAGTGTTAAACATTCCTGACACAACAGGTTATTGTTTGCCTGATGAGTATGGAGCAAAAATTAAATACCTAAAAGAAAACGTAAAAGGTATTGATAATGTAACTATCTCTTGTCACTGTCATAACGATTTAGGGATGGCAACTGCTAACTCTATCGCCGGTGCTATTAATGGAGCCAGACAAATCGAATGTACAATCAATGGTATTGGGGAAAGAGCAGGAAACACGGCACTTGAAGAAGTGGTGATGATTTTCAAACAACACCCTGATTTGAATTTATATACTGATATCAACACTAAACAATTAAACGAGATGAGTCGTTTGGTTTCTGAAAGTATGGGTATGATGGTACAACCTAACAAAGCAATCGTGGGAGCTAATGCTTTTGCACATAGTTCTGGAATTCATCAGGATGGTGTTATCAAAAACAGGGCTACTTATGAAATCATAGATCCTTTAGATGTAGGAGTTAATGAATCATCAATTGTTCTTACTGCCAGAAGTGGTAGAGCAGCATTGGCATACCGAGCTAAAAAAGTAGGGTATGAGTTAACAAAAACACAGTTAGATGTCGTCTACGTTGAGTTTTTGAAATTTGCCGATGTTAAAAAAGAAGTTTTAGACGATGATATTCATTTGATTATTGCAGCTTCTAAAATTGAAGGTGATTTAATTAAACGATAGTTAGAGCTTAGGAGTTTTAAATGATTAAATTTGCAGCGTTTTAATTAAAAATCAATCTCATGAACTTAAAAATTGCTGTATTATCGGGTGACGGTGTTGGTCCTGAAGTAATCTTACAGGCTAAAAAAGCTTTGTATGCTGTAGGAGTGGTTTATGAACATGATTTTATTTTTGAAGATGCTCTTGTGGGAGCTATAGCAATAGATAAAGCAGGTTCACCATTACCGGAACAAACATTAAATCTGTGTCTTAATACAGATGCTGTTTTGCTGGGTGCAATCGGGGATCCAAAATACGACACCGATTCTAATGCAAAAGTTCGTCCCGAGCAAGGATTATTGCGATTGAGAAAAGAGTTAGGGCTTTATGCAAATATCAGACCCCTTAAGCCTTTTAAAAGTTTAGTTGATGTATCTCCTTTAAAAAGAGAAATAGTTGAAGGGGTTGATTTTATCATTTATAGAGAGTTAACTGCCGGACTTTATTTTGGAGAAAAAAAAATAAACGAATCAGGAACAATTGCTTCTGATTTATGTGAATATACTGAAGGTGAGATTTCAAAAATAGCTCATTTAGCATTTAAATCGGCTCAAAACAGAAGAAAAAAAGTAACCTTGGTTGATATGGCTAATGTTCTTGAAACTTCGCGTTTATGGAGAAATGTAGTTAAAAAAATTGGAGCTGATTATCCTGATGTAACTTTAGATTTTTTGTATGCTGATAACGCAGCAAAGCAAATTATATCAAATCCAAAACAATTTGACGTAATATTGACCGAGAATCTGTTTGGAGATATTTTATCTGATGAAGCCAGTGTAATTACAGGTTCAATCGGAGTTTTACCATCAGCTTCATTAGGAGAAAAAAATGCGTTGTTTGAACCTGTTCATGGTTCTTATCCTCATGCAAAAGGAAGAAATATTGCCAATCCTTTTGCAGCCATACTTTCGGCAGCGATGTTGTTAGAACATTTTGGTCTTAACGAAGAAGCTAAGAAAGTATATGAAGGAGTTGAAAAAGCAATTGAATACAATGTTGTAACAATAGATTTAAATCCAGATTCAAAATTTGGAACAAATGAAGTTGGGGAATTTGTTTCCAATTTTATTTTAAATAAAGACGACTTAATGTATTTTAATAATGATAATGTACATTTAGGTCAATCAACAATAGTATAATGTACTATTTTGATAGATAATTGAGATTAATGATAAGAAATTCATAAAATTTTAATTTTTATTTTTTTAGGTATAAAGGTTTTTATACTTTTGTTCCATCAAAAAAAGAAAATGAAAAATTCAATCGTATTAGTTTCTGTCGTTAATGTCATTGTTGTATCAACAAATGCATAAGGGAAGCTATTAATATAATTGAAAAATAATATTATATAACTCCCATAAATTGGGAGTTTTTTTTTGGAATTATTTTAGCACAAAAAATAAAAAAATACGATGGAATTAAACAAATATAGCAAGACAATCACTCAGGACGAGACACAACCCGCTTCTCAAGCGATGTTTTACGGAATTGGATTGACAGAAGAGGATCTTAAAAAAGCACAGGTAGGAATTGTAAGTATGGGTTATGACGGAAATCCGTGTAACATGCACTTAAATGATCTGGCTAAAGATATTAAGACTGGGGTATGGAAAGAAGATTTAGTTGGTTTGATTTTTAATACCATTGGTGTAAGTGATGGTATTTCTAATGGTAACGATGGAATGCGTTTCTCATTAGTTTCTCGTGATGTAATTGCCGATTCTATCGAAACTGTTATGGGTGCACAATGGTACGATGCTATGATTGCTGTTCCGGGTTGTGATAAAAATATGCCGGGAGCTTTAATGGCTATGGGGAGAGTAAATCGACCTTCTATTATGGTTTATGGAGGATCAATTCACCCAGGAAAATGGAAAGGTCAGGATTTAAATATTGTTTCTGCATTTGAAGCTTTAGGGAAAAAAATCAGCAACACAATTACACCGGAAGATTTTAAAGGTGTAATTCAAAATGCTTGTCCAGGCGCAGGTGCTTGTGGTGGAATGTACACTGCTAACACCATGTCATCAGCAATTGAAGCATTAGGAATGAGTTTGCCTTATAGTTCTTCTAATCCTGCTTTAAGTCCGGAAAAAAAACAAGAATGTGTTGATGCCGGAAAAGCTATCAGAATATTGTTAGAAAAAGATATTAAGCCTAGAGACATTATGACTCGTAAAGCTTTCGAAAATGCTATTACAATGGTAGCTGTTTTAGGAGGTTCTACAAATGCAGTAATGCACTTAATTGCAATGGCTCATTCTGTAGGTATAGAATTAACATTAAAAGATTTCCAAGACATCAGCGATAAAACACCATTATTAGCCGACTTGAAACCAAGTGGTAAATACTTAATGGAAGATTTACATAATGTAGGTGGTGTTCCTGCAGTAATGAAATATTTACTAAAAGAAGGTTTCTTACACGGGGATTGTTTGACTGTAACAGGAAAAACAATTGCTGAAAATTTAGCTTCAGTTCCTGATTTACACGATGGACAAGAAGTAATTTTTGAAATCCAGAAAGCATTAAAAGCTACCGGGAATATTCAAATTCTTTACGGAAACATAGCTTCAGAAGGTTGTGTGGCAAAAATTAGTGGAAAAGAAGGAGAATTCTTTGAAGGTACAGCTGTAGTTTTTGAAGGTGAAAAAGATGTAATCAGAGGAATACAAGCAGGTGAAGTAAAACCAGGAAATGTCGTCATTATCCGCTATTGCGGCCCAAAAGGTGGTCCTGGAATGTCTGAAATGTTAAAACCTACATCTGCCATTATGGGAGCTGGTTTAGGAAATACTGTAGCTTTAATTACTGACGGACGTTTCTCTGGAGGTTCTCACGGTTTTGTAGTAGGACACGTTACTCCGGAAGCTTACGAAGGTGGAGGAATTGCTTTAATCGAAAATGGAGATGTTATTACAATTGATGCTGTGAAAAACACCATCAATATGAAAATCTCTGACGAAGAATTCGCAAAACGTAAAGCTAACTGGAAACAACCAGAATCACCAATCAAACAAGGAGTTTTACTAAAATATATGCGTTCAGTATCCAGTGCATCTGAAGGATGTGTTACTGACAAATAATAGTCAATTACAATTTCAAAATTCAATTTCAATATCAAATTTTGAAAAAATAAATTGCCAAAACAAAAAAGACAAACAATGAAAATATCAGGAGCAGAAGCAGTTATCAGATGCTTATTAGCCGAAGGAGTTGACTTAGTTTATGGATATCCAGGTGGTGCCATAATGCCGGTTTACGACGAATTATATAAATTTCAAGATCAATTGCACCATGTATTGGTGCGTCACGAACAAGGTGCTGCTCACGCTGCACAAGGTTTTGCCAGAGCTACCGGAAAAGTAGGGGTTGCTATTGCAACTTCCGGACCAGGAGCTACAAACCTGGTTACAGGTATTGCTGATGCTCAAATCGATTCTACTCCAATGGTATGTATCACTGGACAGGTAGGGAAACATTTATTGGGTTCTGATGCTTTTCAGGAAACAGATATTATCGGAATTTCGACTCCGGTAACAAAATGGAATTACCAAATTACTGAGGCTGATGAAATTCCTGAGATTATGGCAAAAGCATTTTACATTGCCAGATCAGGACGCCCGGGACCAGTATTAGTCGATATTACTAAAAATGCACAGTTTGATACTTTAGATTTTAGTTATAAAAAATGTACTGATATCAGAAGTTATCATCCAAAACCTGTTTTGAAAATCGAAAAGGTTGCGGCAGCGGCTGAAATAATCAATAAGGCTAAAAAACCGATGATTATTTTTGGTCAAGGAATCATTCTGAGTAAAGCGGAAGAAGAATTGAAAGCATTGATTGAAAAATCAGGAATACCAGCAGCCTGGACTATATTAGGTCTTTCTGCTTTGCCTACAGAACACGAATTGAACGTAGGAATGGTAGGAATGCACGGAAATTACGGACCGAATGTTTTAACTAACGAATGTGATGTTTTAATCGCATTAGGAATGCGTTTTGATGACCGTGTTACTGGGAATCTGGCTACTTATGCTAAACAAGCAAAAGTAGTTCATTTTGAAATTGACCCAGCTGAGATTGATAAAAACGTAAAAACTGAGGTTGCTGTATTAGCTGATTTAAAAGAAGCGCTAACAGCATTATTACCTCTTATTGAAAAGAATTCTCACGAAGAATGGCATAACGAATTCAAGAAGAAATACGAAATTGAATTAGATGCAGTTATCAATGAAGAATTGGCTCCAACGAATGGAAAAGGAATTTCAATGGGTGAAACTATCGAAATGATTAACAAACACTCGAAAGGGGATGCGATAATGGTTTCTGATGTTGGTCAACACCAAATGTTTGCTTGCCGTTATGCTAAATTTAACCAAACTAAAAGTAATGTAACTTCAGGAGGTTTAGGAACTATGGGATTTGCTTTGCCGGCTGCAATTGGAGCTAAAATGGGAAGACCGGATCGTGAAGTTGTTGCAATTATTGGTGATGGTGGTTTCCAGATGAATATCCAGGAATTAGGAACTATTCATCAAACTAAGGTACCGGTTAAAATTGTGGTATTGAACAACGAATTTTTAGGAATGGTAAGACAATGGCAAGAATTGTTTTTTGACTATAGATATGCTTCTACAGTAATGACAAATCCTAACTTTTGTGCTATTGCCGAAGGTTATTATATCAAAGCCAGAAAAGTAACTAAGAGACAAGAACTGGATGAAGCAATTGCTGAAATGATGGCTTCTAAAGACTCTTATTTTCTTGAAGTTATGGTTGAAAAAGAGAACAATGTATTCCCAATGATTCCAACAGGAGCTTCGGTTTCTGATATCCGATTAAGTTAATATTATGGAAAATAAAACATTCACCATTTCTGTATATTCAGAAAACAACGTTGGCTTATTGAACAGAATATCCGGGATATTCTTAAAACGCCATATCAATATATTGAGTTTAAACGTATCCGAATCGGAAATTGAAAACGTTTCCCGATTTGTAATTGTAGTGGATACTACTGAAAAATGGGTACAAAATATTGTTGGTCAAATCGAAAAACAAATTGAAGTAATTAAAGCGTTTTATCACGTAGATGAGGAAACTATCTTCCTGGAAAGTGCTTTATTCAAAATCAATTCCAGTTTATTATTTGACGAAAGACAAATTCAAAACATCATCAAAGAAAGTCATTCCGAAATTGTAACTGTATCCAGAGACTTTTTTGTGATTTCAAAATCAGGAAGACGTTCTGAAATTGAAGAACTACATTCTAAATTAAAACCTTTTGGGATTATGCAGTTTGTACGTTCAGGAAGAATATCAGTTTCCAAAGAAAAAATGGAAGTGACAAGTTTATTATTAGAAGAATTAAAATCATAAATTAAATATTAGAAAATGGCAAATTATTTCAATTCATTACCACTTAGATTACAATTAGAACAATTAGGCGTTTGCGAATTCATGGATCAATCAGAATTTGCTAATGGAATCGAAGCTTTAAAAGGTAAAAAAGTAGTTATCGTTGGTTGTGGTGCTCAAGGTTTGAACCAAGGTTTGAACATGAGAGATTCAGGTTTAGATATTTCTTATGCATTACGTCCTGAAGCTATTGCTCAAAAAAGAGCTTCTTTCATGAACGCTGCTGATAATGGTTTCAATGTGGGAACTTATGAAGAATTAATTCCAACGGCTGATTTAGTATGTAACCTTACACCAGATAAACAACACACTGCTGTAGTTACTACAATTATGCCATTAATGAAGCAAGGAGCTACTTTAGCTTATTCTCATGGTTTTAATATTGTAGAAGAAGGAATGCAAATCCGTAAAGACTTAACAGTTATTATGTGTGCTCCTAAATGTCCGGGATCTGAAGTACGTGAAGAGTACAAAAGAGGATTTGGTGTACCTACATTAATCGCTGTTCACCCTGAAAATGATCCAAACGGTTTAGGTTTAGATCAGGCAAAAGCTTACGCTGTTGCAACAGGAGGAAACAGAGCAGGAGTTTTACGTTCATCTTTCGTAGCTGAAGTAAAATCTGATTTAATGGGAGAGCAAACTATCCTTTGTGGTTTGTTACAAACAGGATCTATCTTATGTTTTGATAAAATGGTTGCTGAAGGTGTTGAGCCAGGATATGCTTCTAAATTAATCCAATACGGATGGGAAACTATCACTGAAGGATTGAAACATGGTGGTATCACTAACATGATGGACAGATTGTCTAATCCTGCTAAAATTGCTGCATTTAAAGTTGCTGATGAATTAAAAGACATCATGCGTCCATTGTTCCAAAAACACATGGATGATATCATCTCTGGAGAATTCTCTAAAACAATGATGGAAGACTGGGCTAATGATGATAAAAACTTATTAACTTGGAGAGCTGCTACTGAAGCAACTAACTTCGAGAAAACTCCAGCTGGAGATGTTGAAATCTCTGAGCAAGAATACTACGATAACGGAGTATTGATGGTAGCTATGGTAAAAGCTGGTGTTGAATTAGCTTTTGAAGCTATGACTGATTCAGGAATTATCGAAGAGTCTGCTTACTACGAGTCATTACACGAAACTCCACTTATTGCTAACACAATTGCAAGAAAGAAATTGTTCGAAATGAACCGTGTAATCTCTGATACTGCTGAGTACGGATGTTATTTGTTTGACCACGCTTGTAAGCCATTAATCGCTGATTACGTTAAAAATGCACCATCTAACTTAGTTGGACGTCCATTTGGTAACGGAACTAACGGTGTTGATAACAAAGAATTAATCGAAGTGAACAGCATCATCAGAAACCACCCAGTTGAAGAAGTAGGAGCTTGGTTGAGAGAGTCAATGACTGCAATGAAAAAAATCGTTTAATCACGATATTTTAATAAAGATAAGAAAGCGGAGTAATTATTTACTCCGCTTTTTTTATGCCTAAATTTTAACGGCTGTTATGGTAATTAACGTGAGTTCGATATAATCACGTAATAAATACGTAAAAATAATTGTACAAAAAAGCAAAAGTTAGTATATTTAAAGTGCTTAATTTCAAACAAATACTAAACTTTTGCTTATGCTTTCGCT
>NZ_SACJ01000065.1 GCF_004016525.1 Flavobacterium sufflavum | reverse complement strand
AATGTTCGGCTACGGCGACAGCTCCTACTACTAATGATAATTGTAAAGGAACTATCACAGGAACAACTACTGATCCGTTAACTTATACAACTCAAGGAACTCACGTAATTACCTGGACTTTCAATGATGGTAATGGAAACACTGAAACAGCTACTCAAAATGTAATTGTTGACGATGTTACTAAACCGGCAAAACCAATTCTGG
>NZ_SACJ01000064.1 GCF_004016525.1 Flavobacterium sufflavum | reverse complement strand
CCAGAATTGGTTTTGCCGGTTTAGTAACATCGTCAACAATTACATTTTGAGTAGCTGTTTCAGTGTTTCCATTACCATCATTGAAAGTCCAGGTAATTACGTGAGTTCCTTGAGTTGTATAAGTTAATGGATCAGTAGTTGTTCCTGTGATAGTTCCTTTACAATTATCATTAGTAGTAGGAGCTGTCGCCGTAGCCGAACATT
>NZ_SACJ01000063.1 GCF_004016525.1 Flavobacterium sufflavum | reverse complement strand
ACAAACACTAACGTTTACTGTTGCCAATAACAATAACAGTTTATTCTCGGTACAACCAGCGATAACAGCAAACGGAGAATTGACATACACATTGGCAGCCAATGCAAATGGAAGTGCACTTGTTACAGTTTATTTGAAAGATAATGGAGGAGTTGCAGATGGAGGAGATGATCAAAGTGATAATCAAACCTTCAACATCAATGTAA
>NZ_SACJ01000062.1 GCF_004016525.1 Flavobacterium sufflavum | reverse complement strand
AATGTTCGGCTACGGCGACAGCTCCTACTACTAATGATAATTGTAAAGGAACTATCACAGGAACAACTACTGATGCTTTGACTTATACAACTCAAGGAACTCACGTAATTACCTGGACTTTCAATGATGGTAATGGAAACACTGAAACAGCTACTCAAAATGTAATTGTTGACGATGTTACTAAACCGGCAAAACCAATTCTGGCTG
>NZ_SACJ01000061.1 GCF_004016525.1 Flavobacterium sufflavum | reverse complement strand
AATGTTCGGCTACGGCGACAGCTCCTACTACTAATGATAATTGTAAAGGAACTATCACAGGAACAACTACTGATGCTTTGACTTATACAACTCAAGGAACTCACGTAATTACCTGGACTTTCAATGACGGTAATGGAAACACTGAAACAGCTACTCAAAATGTAATTGTTGACGATGTTACTAAACCGGCAAAACCAATTCTGGCTG
>NZ_SACJ01000060.1 GCF_004016525.1 Flavobacterium sufflavum | reverse complement strand
TGGCAGCAGGAACAAGTGTAACAGTAAAATGGACAGTGACCAATGGAACATGTAGTGCTTTTGATAATGTAACCCTACAAAATGATGCACAACCTGTAGTAAGCGATCAGCCGAACCAAACCTTATGCAATACATCTACATTCACTATGACGCAAACTGCACCATCGGTGGGAAGCGGTATATGGACTTTTGTAGGAGCATCTGGTGCTGCTGTAA
>NZ_SACJ01000005.1 GCF_004016525.1 Flavobacterium sufflavum | reverse complement strand
TATTCACACTATTGCTTGAACCCGGACAATTCGTTGGAGCAGCACCTGTAGAAACCACATTATAGTTTGTTCCTGCATTTAAACCAGTCCATGATAGAGCCGAACCTGTACCTGCTTTTGGAGCCTGTACGTTAGTCGTACCTATTCTTAACTGATAGCTTACTCCTGATTGTGAAGTACTAGAACTAACTGTTCCTGTGCCTGGATTAGAAGCACAAATAGAACTTCCGGTCAATACAAGAGCAACTGGACTAGGATTCACATTAACATCAAACTGAAATGTATCGAAACAATTAGTTTGACCTCTCTCTGCTCGAACATAGAAGGTTCTTGGAGAAGATAAAACTGTAACTGAGGTTGGACTTGCTACCGCATTCTCCTCATTTTGTGCATCAGCCAAAGTGTTATAAAACGTAATAACTGCAGAATCTGGATTAGTCAAAATTCCATTATTCAGATTTACTGAAGCTGCTCCTGTAGATCCTGTTTCACAAACAGTAATTGGTTGTGTTGTAATTACCGGAGGTAAACCTATAAATCCAAACAAATAAGGCCCGGCAAAGTCTTTCAACTCACTACCGAAAGCCCCTTCATTAGGCCCACCACCACTACTACGGGTTTTTACCATTAAACTACCCAATATAGAGGAACAGTTATCTGATTCTCCTCTTCTATCTAATCCAAATGCAGTCAAATTAATACTAATCTCAACAAACTGGTATCGAGTATACATATCTACTGCCGTTGGAGTAGTACCTTCCCAAGTATCCCATGGCGGTGCCTGAGTACGGGAATTTTCATAGGTTGAAAAATCGTCATTTACCCTACCCCACATATATTGACCACTTGTTTTTGGATTAATGGCCGCATAACCAAATTCTCCTGAACCTGTTCCTTTTTCGAAAGCTACAGTTTTATCTATATTAAATGGTCTGCCACCAAGGGTATTATTGTAATTATTAAAAGTGGTTTCACTCATCCATACCCTGATTCTGATAGAAGGAACATTTCCTCCGTTGATATAATCTACCGATACAATAATGGTTCCGGGAATATCAACAGCTCCTGTAACGGGATCAAAAGTCCAGGCAGTACGTCCACCATCAGTACCTGTATTCACTATAGCATTCCCAGTAAGTGTGGCTGCCGTTCTGAAATACTCAAAGTCAAGATGTTTATTCCCATTGGTAACCACCAACGAAGCCGCTGTATAAACATACAAAGAATCAAATGGCCTGTCATCCTGAGGAAATCCGAGATTCGTTGTTGGATCATGTGGATTTGTTCCTCTTAAATGAGCATATACATCAATGATATCATCTTTTTGAGGCACACTACCTGAAGTTCCAATAGTCCAGGTATTGGGATGATCTGAATTTTTATCCCCGCTGCCTGCAAAATAAGATTTTTCAGCATTACCTCCCTTTACATAAGTATCTCTTCCGTAAACAGCATCTATCCATAAATAATCTGTACCATTGCTATTAACCACCGGAAAAGGAATATTATCAGCCAACCTATTAGGAATAAATTCCGACTGTCTACGTTGGAAAGAAGTATTTGTCATCGGATTCGGAATAACGTCTGAAAACGGATTAGCCTTTGGAATTGTTTCATCAATTACCCCTTTGCCTGTTGCTCCCTTAAACCAATCATCAGTATTAATTCCTGGAATAGGAACAATGGGAGCTGGGTTAGCTTGAAACTGAAAGGAACCGGAATACACATCCCCGTCAATACCAAAATTAGCTTTAACAGCAGATGAACCTACATCCTGTCCAAATGAATTGACCGTAAAAAACAAGGACAAAAAAAGGAGTATATTGCAGCAAAGATTTTTTTTGACTACAACATTCTCCATAAACATTTTTATAAAACCTGTCTTACAGCAATCAAGAAAAGCGAGAAAATACATTTCTGCACTTTGCATCGTATAAAAAATATTTTTTTTCATGATAATAGTATTTTTATGTCATATTTATTTAATTATATTAAATAGGCATATAAAAAGATTTGGGGAAAAACATCATAAAAAACACCTTCAATTTATTATTGAAGAACACCGTCTTTTTGAAAACTATAAATTAGAAGATAAGCATACGGTGTTCAAAAGCTATTTCAACTTTTGAACTATCCAAAATACTTTATTGAAGTAGGGAATCACAATATTTTCCAGATTTAGGGAGAAAATTTGTCAAAAAATATCTATAAAATACTTATACCTATAGATAAAAGATATTACTTACATCTTTCTTCAATAAGGCAAAATACCTCAACAAATACTGTTTAAAGAAATTAAAACTACTGTAATTCAGGTTTTAAATAGTTTTCAGAATGGGGGAAGAAAACTTGTAGATAAACATCTTCATAAAACTATGAAGCCACCAATCAATTAATGGTACTAACTAAAAAGAAAATGGGCTTAATCTTTTGACGTTAACCAACAACTATTAAAAAATAGTCTCCAATAATTAAAAAAGGTTAAAAGCAACTGTTTTCAGAATGGGGAAGAAAACTTGTAGATAAATATCTTCATAAAACTATGAAGCCACCATCAATAATGGTAATAACTAAAAGAAAATGGATTTAATCTTTTGAGGTTAACCAATATGCAATTAAAAAAATTATTTTTTCTAAAATTTAACACAACATATTAGGTTACAAATAAGTTTGGGGAAAACTTATAAAAGAGTCTTTAACAAAATAAAAAACGCGAAATTAGCAACTAAAAATGCGTTCTAATCCTATTTTGTCTCTCAAAGTTAATTTTAAATAAAAGACCTAAATGTTAAAAAAATCTTAAAATAGACTATCCGTGTTTTTTACTCGATAAACTGCAACAAACCAGTTTAAAAAACAATATAAATAAAAATTTAGCAACTAAAAACCTATTAATTTCTACACTTAAAAAAACTGTTAATCAAAAAAATAAGCCAAATATAACGAATTTATTTTGGCTTATTTATAAGGTTTTAAAAAACTATTTTATTTATTTCAAACTCAACAAACTTTGTTCAAGAGTTTCGATTTTGGCTAAAGCATCGGCTTCTTTTTGTCTTTCATTAGCAATTACCTTTTCAGGAGCTCCAGCCACAAATTTCTCATTAGATAATTTAGCCTGTACCGATTTTAAAAATCCTTTGATATATACTAACTCCGCATTCAGTTTTTCGATTTCTTCTTCGATATTAATATTTCCGGTAATCGGAATGAAATATTCATTTGATTTCACACGGAAAGACAAAGCCGAATCCACTTTTTCAGAAACATATTTTAAATCAGCAACATTTCCTAATTTGGTAATAACTGCATCAAAATAAATCGCCACTTTATCATTATTCATAACCATCAATTCAATGCTGTCTTTAAACGGAATATTTTTATCTTTTCTAATGGTTCTGATTCCGGAAATCACTTCAGAAGCAAAGTCAAAATCCTGAATTAATTTTGAATCAAAAGCTTTCATTTCCGGCCATGTCGAAACAATCAATGCTTCCTCCGCAGTTCTTTCGGCGATGTGTTGCCAAATTTCCTCTGTTAAAAACGGCATAAATGGATGCAATAATTTCAAGTTATTCTCCAGCATTTCAATTGCTTTATCAAACGTAGCTTTATCAATTGGCTGTTGATATGCAGGCTTAATCATCTCAAGGAACCAGGAACAGAAATCATCCCAAACTAATTTGTAAATTCCCATCAAGGCATCAGAAATTCTGTATTTCTCAAAATTATCTTCAATTTCCACCAATGTTTGTTGCAACTTCGCTTCATACCATTCGATAGCTACTTTTGATGATTCCGGTTGTGGGATAGTTTCAGAAACTTCCCAGCCTTTAATCAATTTGAAGGCATTCCAAATTTTATTCGAAAATCCTTTTCCTTGATTACACAGCTCTTCATCAAACATAATGTCATTTCCTGCCGAAGCACTCAATAATAATCCTACACGAACACCATCAGCTCCAAACTTATCAATTAAATCTAAAGGATCAGGAGAATTCCCTAATGATTTAGACATCTTACGACGTTGTTTGTCACGAACCAAGCCGGTTAAATATACATTAGTAAATGGTTTTTCACCAGCATATTCATAACCTGCAATAATCATTCTTGCTACCCAGAAAAACAAAATATCCGGACCTGTAACCAAGTCATTTGTTGGATAATAATATTTATAATCTGCACTTTCAGGATCCAGGATTCCACCAAAAACTGACATTGGCCACAACCAGGAAGAAAACCAGGTATCAAGAGCATCAACATCTTGTTTCAAGTCGGAAGTTAGAAGTTGGGAGTTAGAAGTTTTTTCTTTGGCTAAAGCCAAAGCTTCTTCGATGTTTTCAGCAACTACAAAATCCTCTTTTCCATCTCCATAATAATAGGCAGGAATTTGTTGTCCCCACCATAACTGGCGAGAGATATTCCAATCGCGGATATTATTCAACCAATGTGCATAAGTATTATTAAAACGGGACGGGTGCAATTTAATATCACCATCTTCCAAAACCGATTTGATTGCCGGTTTTACCAAATCTTCCATTTTCAAAAACCACTGATCTGATAATCTTGGTTCGATTACAGCCTTAGTTCTTTCAGAAGTTCCAACTTTATTCAAATGGATTTCGGTCTTTGCTAAAGCTCCATTTTCTTCTAATTCTTTTGCAATTTCGGTACGAACCACAAAACGATCTTTTCCTTGGTAATGCAAGCCAAAACTATTCAGCGTAGCATCTTCATTAAAGATATCAACGATTTCAAGATTGTGTTTTTCTCCTAAGGTTTTATCATTCATATCGTGAGCAGGAGTCACTTTTAAACATCCTGTACCGAATTCAACATCTACATATTCATCTTCGATAATCGGGATTACTCGACCACAAATTGGAACGATTGCTTTTTTACCTTTTAAATGTGTAAAACGCTCATCATTAGGGTTGATACAAATAGCAGTATCTCCAAAGATTGTTTCCGGACGCGTTGTAGCAATAGTTAAAAAGTCTTCACTACCTTCGATTTTATATTTTAAGAAAAATAATTTTCCGTTTTGTTCTTCATAAATAACTTCTTCGTCAGACAAAGTCGTTTTGGCTTCCGGATCCCAGTTTACCATTCGGTATCCTCTATAAATTAATCCTTTGTTGTATAAATCTACAAACGATTTAATTACAGATGCTGACATATCCGGATCCATTGTAAATTTAGTACGTTCCCAGTCACATGAAGCTCCCAGTTTCTTAAGCTGTTCCAAAATGGTTCCGCCATATTTATCTGTCCATTCCCAGGCATGCTTTAAGAATTCCTCACGAGATAAATCGTTTTTATTGATTCCTTCTGCTTTCAATTTAGCAACAACCTTAGCTTCAGTAGCAATTGATGCGTGATCCGTTCCCGGAACCCAACAAGCATTGAACCCTTTCAAACGCGCTCTACGAATTAAAACATCCTGAATGGTATTGTTTAACATGTGCCCCATGTGTAAAACTCCGGTAACATTTGGTGGAGGAATTACAATAGTATAAGGTGTTCTATGATCTGGTTCTGAATGGAAATAGTTGTTTTTCATCCAGTAATCATACCATTTTTGTTCTATCGTTTTAGCGTCAAATTGTGCGGGAATTGCCATAAAAAGTAAGCGTTAAAAACCAAAATCATGTTTTGGTCTAATTTTTGTAATTTATATCGGGAACAAAAGTAAATAATAAAGTACACTATAAAAAGAGAAATAAAAATTTGTGTACTAATTAAAACGAAGTATATTTACTTTATATAACCCAACCACAATGAAAAGAATAGCCGCATTATTAGCAATCTTATTATTTAGCAGTATTGGATTTGCTCAAAAGGGAGCTAAAATAGAATTCAAAGCGAATAATAACACTATTGATTACGGAACAATTAACAAACAGAATGACAATGGAATTCGTGCTTTTGAATACACCAATACAGGAGACAGTCCTTTGATTATTTACTCTATTCAATCAACAGCCAGTTGTACCGTTTTATCAAAACAAAACGAGACTGTTTTACCTGGAAAATCAAGTAAAATTGAAATTAAATACAATATGGTTCCCGGACCAATACGAAAAACAATTACCGTAGAATCTAATGCCATTAATTATGATAATGGCCGAATTCCACTGAAAATAAAAGGAGAAGTTACAAGCTTATAACATTCTTTTAAAAATGACAATGCTTCTTAGATTACTCTAAGAAGCATTTTTTTTATAAAATATTCACTAATTGGAATTTAAAATTCATCAAATTCCCTTCTCTCAGAATCCTCAGTTCTATCCAAATTTCATCTTCTGACCACAAAAGCGAATTGATGTCCTGCAACGAATAATTATACACTTCTTTCCCATCAATAGCAACCAAAATATCTCCCGTTTTCAAACCGCTTTTGGCAGCATTTGAACTCTCCCTGATATAACCAATTTCATAAACGGGCTTCAATTCCATTTTATAGCTAAAATTAGCGCCGTTTTTTTCCGGATTATCTTTACCTCTGTCTATTACAATTGAATTATCCTGAATCACAACCAACTGCTTCACCCATTGCACGCCGGAACGCCATATCTCAATCCCACTCTTATTGTAATAAAATGAAGCCTTGTACGATTTATTTTTCTTTAAAAACAGCTGCTGTCCATCATAATCAAAAACAACCGAAAAGCGTTTTAAAATCTCACCGCCTAAGGACCCCAATCGATTGGTATTTAAGCTAATATTTTTTATCGAAGCAGAATCAGGAAAGGCTACAATAGGTGAATCAAACTTAAAATCTGCAATTGAAAACTCGGCTATACGCCCCCTCTTTCCTTCAACAGCACCACTCAAACCCTGCCCCAGATAATCATCAAAATGTTTCTTAGGAACATTAATTTTATCCGAGAGCCTGTCAAAAAGCCAAACAGCATCACTATTTCCCGTATCAACAAGAAGCTTGGCCAAAACTTCTACAGTATCAACCTTTACCAACGCATTCACATACGGTTTCTGTCTTTCTACCAAAAGGGGAACTTTAGTGTATTCTTTCTGTATTTTTTTATGAAAATTAGAATTATGTTTATAAAAAACAACCTGTTTATTCCCATAATCAATCGACACCAAATGATTTATAAAGGCCGTATAACCAATAATCCCGTTTACTGTAATCCCAACAAAACTGGACAAATCAAAAGAAGGATCAGTAATTAAATACAACGAATGATTCCTGGACTGAAGCCCGCCTATAGTCAATACATTTCCAGATGACTTATAAGCATCCACTCCATCGTCTTCTCCTAAACCTCTAATTTTTATTTTTTCTACATGTTGCAAATTTATCTTTTCAGGATCCTGAAAACCAAACACAATAGTATCCTCGACACCTGAATCTAACAAAAACAGCAAACTCACACCATTAACTTCAACAGGAATAAAAACTAAATTGTTAATTGTTTTTGCAGCTACCCTAACCCTGTCACTCTTAGTTTTTACAAATTCAAATCCTTCTTGCGAAAGGACAGGAATCGCAAAACCAAATAGAAAAAAAAATAAGATTATTTTTTTCATGGACAGCAGTTTCCATAAAGTTAATAAAAATCCTGCATTTAAAATCATATAATTTCAAATAGTAAAATATTCGGTAGGCTAGTTCAAAAAAAAAATCGCAAATTTGTAGCAAATTTTTATTAACATGCCTGAGATTTCAATAAGAGGCCGAAGAATGCCTGAATCGCCAATTCGTAAATTGGCTCCATTTGCTGATATAGCTAACAAGAAAGGCCTAAAAGTATATCACTTAAACATAGGTCAACCCGATATAAAAAGTCCAGAGATAGCCATTCAAGCCATTAAGAATATCGATATGGACATTATTGAATATGGTCCATCGGCTGGTTATGAAAGTTACCGAAAAAAATTAGCCCAATTTTACACTAATCAAAATGTAAGGGTTGATTACACTGATATTATGATTACCACTGGTGGTTCTGAGGCATTATTGTTTGCATTAGGAAGCATTATGGATCCGGGAGATGAAATCATCATTCCCGAGCCTTTTTATGCTAATTACCATGCTTTTTCTGAAGAATCAAGTGCTACCGTAATCCCTGTAAATTCAAGTTTTGAAAGCGGTTTTACCTTGCCTTCTATTGAGGCTTTCGAAAAACTAATTACACCTAAAACTAAGGCAATATTAATTTGTAATCCAAGTAATCCAACTGGAAACTTATATTCTGAATCAGAAATTCAACAACTGGGCGAATTAGTTAAAAAACACGATTTGTTTTTAATTGCCGATGAAGTTTATCGCGAATTTATATATGACGAAAAAGACATCCATTATTCAGTAATGAATCTTATTGGCCTGGAACAAAATGTAATCATGATTGATTCAGTTTCCAAACGTTACAGTATGTGCGGTGCTCGAATTGGCTGTATGGTGACTAAAAACAAACAGGTTATTGCTGCGGCAATGAAATTTGCACAAGCGCGTTTATGCCCACCTACAATTGAGCAAATTGCCTGCGAAGCAGCTATTGATACTCCGCAAAGTTATTTTGACGAAGTTATCACAGAATACAAAGAGAGAAGAAACACTTTGATTTCTGAATTACATAAAATTGAAGGTGTAAAAGTTACTCCGCCTAAAGCCGCTTTCTATTGTATTGCCGAATTACCGGTAGACAACACCGAAACCTTTGCCCAATGGCTCTTGGAAAGCTATCAGTTAAATGGAGAAACCGTTATGGTTGCTCCGGCAGCAGGATTTTATTCGACTCCGGGAATGGGACTAAATCAGGTGCGTATTGCTTATGTACTTAATAAAGAAGACCTAACAAAAGCCGTTCATATTTTAAAAGATGCAATTGCAACTTACAACGCAAGGTAAATATAGAATCATCTTTTAAATCACAACAATTAAAGACAATAACTAAATTAGTTATTGTCTTTGTTTTTTAAACAAACTCACAAAACAAGATGAATTAACAGCCTAAAAAGAGCTGATTTTTTATCAAAAGCTATAGAAATTCTTTAGTTTATATTAATTATCTTTACAGCCTTAAAAATATACACCCACTATAATAGTAGTATTTAATGATACAAAACGAAGAACTGCACGACGAAATCGGAGACAATCATATTGGTTCAAGTGCAAAAAATCCTATGCGAGCTGATGCCTTTGCAATTTCGGATGATGAAAAAATTAGTAGAATAAAAAAAGACGTCGAAAATATCCTTCTAACTCTTGGAATGGATTTAACTGACGATAGCTTAAAAGGTACACCTAACCGTGTTGCCAAGATGTTTGTAAAGGAAATTTTTGGAGGATTAAATCCAAACAAAAAGCCAAAAGCTTCTACCTTTGAAAACAACTACAAATATGGTGAAATGTTAGTCGAAAAAAACATTATTGTTTATTCTACTTGCGAACACCATTTATTACCAATTATCGGTAGAGCTCACGTAGCCTACATCTCCAATGGTACTGTAATTGGTTTATCAAAAATGAATCGAATTGTTGAGTATTATTCTAAGAGACCTCAGGTACAAGAGCGCCTTACCATGCAAATTGTACAAGACTTACAACAAGCTTTAGGAACAGAAGATGTAGCTTGCGTAATAGACGCCAAGCACCTTTGCGTAAATTCAAGAGGAGTTAGCGATATCGAAAGCAGCACCGTAACATCTGAATTTGGAGGAAAATTCAAAGAAGAACAATGCAGAAGAGAATTTTTAGACTATATCAAATTAGAAACTAAATTCTAGACTTTTTATATTCAAAACCCCGCAATTCAAATCTTCGATAAAAAAATAAGCGAAGCAAACTGCTAAAAAAGCTCCCAAAAAATTAAAACATGTCAATTTACAATACTCAAACACTAAAAATATACAATTCACTCTCTGGAGAAAAAGAAACTTTTGTACCCATAAACGAAGGTAGCATTGGAATGTATGTTTGCGGACCAACAGTTTACAGTAATGTACATCTTGGAAACCTCAGAACTTTCATGTCATTTGACGTGATTTTTAGATATTTCATTCATTTGGGCTACAAAGTAAGATATGTTAGAAACATTACCGATGTAGGACACATCGTGGATGATGTTGATGAAGGAGAAGACAAAATTGCCAAAAAAGCACGCTTAGAACAATTAGAACCAATGGAAGTGGTACAGCGTTATACTGTAGATTTCCATGAAATCCTAAAAGCATTTAATTTTTTACCTCCAAGTATTGAACCTACAGCAACAGGGCATATTATTGAACAAATTGAAATTATCAAACAAATAATTGATTCCGGAATTGGTTACGAAGCCAATGGATCGGTTTATTTCGATGTGGTAAAATTCAACCAAAGCAATCATTACGGAAAACTAAGTGGCCGTAATATTGAAGACATGCTTGCCAACACCAGAGATCTTGATGGGCAATCTGACAAAAGAAACCCTCAGGATTTTGCGCTTTGGAAAAAAGCCGAGCCACAACACATCATGCGTTGGCCTTCACCATGGAGCGATGGCTTTCCTGGTTGGCATTTAGAATGTACAGCCATGAGCACCAAATATCTTGGCAACCACTTTGACATTCACGGAGGCGGAATGGATTTAAAATTCCCTCACCACGAATGCGAAATCGCTCAAAATGAAGCCTGCACAGGACAAACTCCCGTGAATTACTGGATGCACGCCAACATGCTTACCTTAAACGGTAAAAAAATGGCTAAATCTACCGGTAACAATATCTTACCTGGAGAGATTTTATCTGGAAAAAACACTATTCTTAGCAAAGCTTTCCCTGCATCAGTAGCCAGATTTTTCATGCTGCAAGCGCATTACAGAAGCATTCTTGACTTTTCTGACGAAGCCATTGTTGCAGCCGAAAAAGGATACAAAAGATTAATCGAAGCAATTGATTCGCTAAAACAAATAAACGTTAGTCCAAACAGCAGTTTAGATATAGCTGGTTGGAAACAAATTTGTTATGACGCGATGAACGACGATTTCAACACACCAATCTTAATTGCACAATTATTTGAAGGTGTTCGTTTTATTAATTTACTAAAAGAAAACAAAGAAACCATCAGTGCTGCTGACCTTGAAATACTTTCTAAAACAATACAAGCCTTTGCTTTTGATGTTCTGGGACTCGAAAATCAAAAAACAACAGACAACAGTAACGACAAATTAGAAGGCACTATAAACATGTTGATTGGCATGCGAAACAAGGCACGTGCCGATAAAGATTTTGCCATGTCAGACCACATCAGAGACCAATTGCTTGCTTTAGGAATTCAACTAAAAGACAGCAAAGAAGGAACAACTTTCAGCATTTAGTTTTGAGATTTTTATCGAAAATATTTTTTTATGAATCTCAAAACCATTCCATAAACCAATAAAAATGTTTTCAAAGATCATCATATTTCCGTTTGTATTACTGGTGCGTTTTTACCAATTGGTAATCTCACCGTTAATGCCAGCTACTTGCAGATACACACCTACCTGTTCTGCTTATATGATTGAAGCCTTAAAAACCCACGGTTTATTTTACGGAGGCTATTTAGGCATAAAAAGAATTCTTAGCTGCCATCCTTGGGGAAAAAGCGGCTACGACCCGGTACCTAAAAAGAAATGTAATCACAAACATTAACCTTTAATTAGTACTGGTTTTACTTTAAATATTTAATTTTACAACATAAAACAAGAATACATGACACAAGCTTTAAACATTGTATGGGATCCATCCGAAGGTATAGATTTAGGTTTTTTTGTAATTAGATATTACAGCTTAATGTTTGTAGTTGCTTTTGGATTAGGCTGGTACATTATGAAAAATATTTTCGAACGCGAAAATGAATCCGTAGAAAAACTAGACTCTTTATTTGTATGGACAGTTCTTGCTACATTAATTGGCGCCAGACTGGGACATGTGTTTTTTTATGATTGGGAATATTTCAGAAACCATTTATCCGAAATCATCTTACCTTTTAGATTCACACCTAAGTTTGAATTCACCGGTTATCAGGGATTAGCCAGCCATGGCGCTGCAATATCCATAATAATTGCAATGTACTTTTACAGCAAAAACATCCTGAAAAGACCTATACTTTGGATTTTAGACCGTGTAGTTATTGCCGTTGCCAGTGGCGCTATTTTTGTCAGATTGGGTAATTTTTTCAACTCTGAAATTGTTGGAAAAGAAACCAACTCTCCTTTTGGCATAAAATTCATTCACGATTATTACAGCAAAGCCGACGCTGTTAATGCTACACAAATTCCTAATCCCAAAGAAGCTTTTAATGCCATAGCAACAAATCCAAAATTTGCGAACCTACTGGCTCAGGTTCCCGTAAAACATCCGGCACAGCTATACGAAGCATTTTGTTACGTATTTGTCTTTGCAATCTTGTTTTTCCTGTATTGGAAAACCGAGGCCAGAAAAAAAGCAGGTTACTTATTTGGACTTTTCCTAGTACTTTTATTTTCAGTTCGAATGGTTGTAGAATCAGTAAAAGAAAGCCAGGGTGGATTTGAAAACGCTTTAGGATTACTTTCTACAGGACAATGGTTAAGTATTCCATTTATCCTGATTGGCTTCTATTTTATATTTACAGCCGAGAAGCCCATTAAAATATAATCCCTCTTTAACATATTAAAAATGCCGTCTACAAAACTTAGACGGCATTTTTTATTCTGTTAAATTCTAAATTTTAAAATCCCAAATTCCAATTATGTGGGATTCAAAAAACTCCATCACAAATCAACTTTTAGGATTAATCCCAATTCAGAGATATATAAAATATATAAATTCTTTCATTTCATCCCTCCACAACTTCTGAAACTGGATCATTGGGATTTGGAATTTCAAAAAAATTGGATTTTGTTTTTTCATAAAAACAAAAAACCACCTAACAAAAGTTAGATGGTTTATTTGAGCCGATAGAGGGACTCGAACCCACGACCTGCTGATTACAAATCAGCTGCTCTAGCCAGCTGAGCTACATCGGCGTCATTATTACGAGTGCAAATATACATCTGAATTTCGTTTTTCCAAAGGAAATCTGCACTTTTTTTCGTTTTTTACAGACTACAAATCGTTGATTTTAGCAACCAATTGATTAGCAGTTTGTTCTAATTCTACATTGATTTGCTTAAAGTGAGCTTTTTTATTCTCAACATTCTTAGCATTCACTTTTGCGATTAAATTATCAAAAGCAGCAATAGCCTCATCAATTAATTTATTCGTTTCCTCAGTAGGTTTTCCTGTTGTAGTAATTTCAAACAAGTAAATTGCTTCAATAATATCTCCTAAAACGTAGTTGATGTCTTTCTTTAAATTCTTAACGTTTGCCATTTTTATTTAATTTTAATTTGCGCTTGCAAAAATACACATAAACTTTCTATTAGCTACTATGAAATGTAAATTTCTAAAATAGAAGCTTTTCCATTCAAAACAAAAGAATCAATTGCCGCCGGAATCAATACCGTATCTCCTTTTTTATAATGGTATTTTTCTCCATTATAATCCAATTCAAAACTTCCCTCAACACACATATAAACAGTAAAAGTCTCTGCTGATTTTTCAATAGACACTTCCCCATCTAAAGGAACAAAATTGGTTGTAAAATAAGGACAGTCTACAACGGCATTAGACTGGTTAACTACTTTATCATATTGCTTATAAGTATCAACCTTGTCATAATTAATAGCATCCAAAGCCTGCTCAATATGCAATTCTCTTCCGTTCCCCTGAGCATCCACTCTGTCAAAATCATAAATGCGATACGTAATATCAGAGGTTTGCTGAATTTCAGCAACTACCAAGCCTGCTCCAATTGCATGAACCGTTCCTGTTTCCAGAAAAAACACATCTCCCGATTTTACCTTCACATCATCCAATATAGAAAGCAAGGTTTTATTCTTTAGATTTTCAACATACTCATTAGCATTCGATTTTTCTTTGAAACCAACTATGATACGGGCATCAGTATCAGCCTGCATAATGTACCACATTTCTGTTTTCCCAAATGAATTATGACGTTCTTTTGCCAAAGCATCATTAGGATGCACCTGAATAGACAAATCTTCGCGGGCATCTAAATATTTAAAAAGTAATGGAAATTGCTTTCCGAATTTCTCATAAACTGCCGTTCCTAAAATTTCGTTTGGAGCCTTATCGATAATCTCCATTAAAGAGCTTCCTTTCAACGCTCCATTAGCTACAACACTCACATCTCCTTCAACTGTAGACAATTCCCAACTTTCACCCGTTGTAGGTGATTCAACCGCCTTTCCTAAAACTGTTTTTAATTTTTCTCCACCCCAGATTCGCTCTTTTAAAATAGGCTCAAATTGTAATGGATATACGTTTTTTATCATTTTTTATATTTTTTTCTCGAAACAAAAGTAGTTATAGCAGCGTTTTTCAAACAAGCACTATCCCATCATTTATATAGATTATTTAGTCAATTTTTGAATCATTTTAGAAACATGCTTCATTCCTATCATACTATCAAACACCATTTGAATTACTCCATGTTCATCTATTAAATAAGTTACTCTTCCCGGCAATAAACCCAAAAAACTGGAAGGCACACCAAAAAGTTTTCGAATAGCCTTATCAGAATCAGACAATAAAACAAAAGGTAAGTTGTGTTTTTCAGCAAATGCCTGATGCGAAACAACATCATCCGAACTAATTCCGATAACCTCAACACCTAATTTTAAAAAATCGTCGTAGTTATCACGAAAACCACAGGCTTGAGCTGTACATTGAGGCGTATTATCTTTTGGGTAAAAATAAATAATTGCGGCTTTTTTACCAATTATGGATTCACTGTCAAAAAAATTCCCAACTGCATCTTTGGCGGTAAATTTTGAAACTACATCACCTACTTTCAAAGCCATTATTCTCCTTTGTAAGTTACAAAATTACGAGGCGTTTCATAAAGTACAACTTCCAAATCAAATTTAGACGCTATTCTCTTTCTCATTTTATTCCAAATAACTACTGCAATATTTTCGGCAGTTGGATTTAGATTTTCAAATTCGGCTACATCTAAATTTAAATTTTTATGATCAAATGCATCCTCAACCTCTTCTTTGATAATATCGGCCAAAATTTTAGCATCCATCACAAAACCAGTTTCCGGATCAATAGCACCGGTAACACTTACAATTAATTCATAATTATGCCCGTGAAAATTAGGATTATTGCACTTCCCAAAAACCGTATCATTTTGTTCAAAAGTCCAATCTTTGCGATACAACCTATGGGCTGCATTAAAATGTGCTTTCCTACTTATTGTTACTCTCATAGTGCAATTTTAAATTCAAAAATTAGCTTTTTTTTTAAAGCTTATGCGCTTCTAAATAATGATAAAATTCGTCAAAAATAATCTTAAACCATACCGTATAATTATCCGGAAAAGAATCAATATCTTCTTTTACAGCATCAATCCCCATCCATTTCCAGGACTCCACTTCTTCAGTATTAATTAAAGGATTTTCGTTGTAATACCCAATCATCACATGATCTAACTCATGTTCGGTTAAACCATTATCAAAAGGCGCTTTATAAATAAAATGAAACAATTCCTTCAATTCAGTTTGAAAACCCATTTCCTCCATCAACCTTCTATTTCCTGCCTGAAGATTTGTTTCGCCTTCACGCTGATGACTGCAACAGGTATTGGTCCACAACATTGGGGAATGGTATTTATGATGTGCCCGTTGTTGCAACATCAATTCATTCTTATCATTCAAAACAAAAACCGAAAAGGCACGGTGTAATACCGCTTTTTCATGAGCTTCAAGTTTAGGCATCAACCCTATTTGCTCATCATTTTCATTAACCAGTATTACGTTTTCTTCTATCATAACTTCTTATAGCTAGACAAAAATACAAAAAAGACAAGGAAACATTCCTACTTTAACGTTCTCTTTCCAATTAATAAATTAAAAAATAAAATCCGCGGTTTTCCCCCTTTCCTTACATTACATCAGTTCAAAAAACCAAACAACACATTTATCCGTAAATAAAATCATAAAACGACTTATAAATAGCTGTTAAATTACGAACTAAACAATATTAAATCCATAATTTGACTCTTATCTTTGTATAAGATTCATTAGTAAAAGCAACATACTCAATACCTAAAAAATTCACCAATGAAAACTAATTCTTTTATTAACTTACTCTTTTTATTGCCTTTATTCATCATTACCGCTTGCGGACAAAACAAACAATATAAAGAAATAGAAAAAATAACAAGCGACAATAAAATTAACAAACCCGGAAATCCATATTATTCGAATACAGATACCACAAAGCTAAATCTTAGCGATGCCGAATGGAAAAAAGTACTTCCTGAAGACGTTTATCTGGTAATGCGAAAAGCTGAAACCGAAACCGCTTTTACAGGAAAATATTGGAATACCGATGAAAAAGGAACCTATTATTGCGCCGCCTGTGGCAATCTATTATTCCGATCTACTGCCAAATTTTCAAGCAGTTGTGGCTGGCCAAGTTTTTTTGAACAAGACAATAAAAAAAGTGTCGTTTACCGAAACGACTTCTCATACAACATGGAACGCATAGAAGCACTTTGCGGAAGATGCGGCGGACACCTAGGACATCTTTTCGATGATGGCCCTCCTCCAACCGGAAAAAGATACTGTATGAACTCTATTGCTCTTGATTTTATTCCTGATAACAAACAATCACAAAATAATAGCACTCAAAAATAGCATTATGAAAAAATCATTCCTACTTATTCTATTTCTATCATTAAACATGACAGGACAAAATCCCTCAAAAAAAAGCAATACTAACCTTGAAACTATAACTCTTGGAGGCGGTTGCTATTGGTGTATTGAAGCCATTTTCGAAAATCTTGTTGGCGTAAAAACGGTAGTTTCCGGTTTTTCAGGAGGAAAAACAGCCAATCCAAGTTACGAAGCAGTTTGCTCCGGAAAAACAGGACATGCCGAAGTAGTACAAATCACTTTTGATAAAACCATTACCAATTTAGACGAAATACTGAAAGTCTTTTTCACCGTTCATGACCCAACTACCTTAAATCGTCAAGGTGCTGATGTAGGTACACAATACCGTTCGGTTATTTTTTACAGAAACGAAGAACAAAGAAAAATAGCTCAAGATATTATCAACGATTTGAATACGAATAAAGTTTACAGCAATCCAATAGTCACTAAAATAGAGCCGTTTAAAAACTTTTATGATGCCGAAGATTATCATCAGGATTATTACGAATACAATAAAAACAAGCCTTATTGCCGAATGGTAATCCAACCTAAATTAGAAAAGTTTGAAAAGGTTTTTAAAGACCGTTTGAAAAACAAAAAATAAATCTTAAACCTCGAATTAACTTACAATTCGAGGTTTTTTATTTAAAGCTTCGCCAATCATCAAAGCGCATTTTTCACCATCAATTGCAGCCGAAATAATTCCACCCGCATAACCTGCTCCTTCTCCACAAGGATACAAGCCTTTTATTTGCAAATGCTCTAATGTAATCCCGTCTCTGGGAATTCGCACCGGCGATGATGTTCTGGATTCAGGCGCGTGAAGAACGGCTTCGTTAGTCATATAACCACGCATGGATTTTCCAAACGCAGTAAAACCTTCACGCAATATTTGCGTTAAAAAGCCAGGAAAAACCTGCCCCAATTCCACCGAAGTAGTCCCCGGAACATAAGAGGTTTTAGGTATTTCTTTCGAAACTTTCGACTGTGTAAAATCAATCATTTTCTGAGCAGGAACTTTTTGGGTTTGCCCCGCCAAATGCCAGGCTTTTTGTTCGATGCTTTTTTGGAATTCCATTCCTGCCAAAGCTCCAAATTTTGCAAAAGCTTTGAAATCTTCTAATTTCAATTCGATCACAATCCCTGAATTCGCAGTAGCCTGATCTCTTTTAGAAGGAGACCAACCGTTAGTCACCACTTCTCCCGGACTGGTAGCACAAGGAGCAATCACACCTCCCGGACACATACAAAAAGAATACATTCCTCTTCCTCCCACCTGCTTTACAATACTGTAAGGTGCCGGCGGCAATAATTCACCACGATAATCACAGCTGTACTGAATGCTGTCAATTAATGATTGTGGATGTTCAGCTCTAACGCCTAAAGCAAAAGGTTTTGCCTCTATAAATATTTTTTTTCTATCCAACAATTCAAAAATATCTCTTGCCGAATGTCCTGTCGCCAAAATTAATTTATTAGCAAGAATTCGATCTCCATTTTGAGTTACAATTCCTTCAACTTCATTATTTTTAACCAAAATATCCATCACACGAGTTTCAAATAAAACCTGACCTCCGCATTCTTTAATTTTCTCGCGAATATCTTCGATAATCTTTGGCAATTTATTAGTCCCAATATGCGGATGTGCATCAACTAAAATATCAGGAGTTGCACCAAAAGCCACCAACAATTCTAAAATCCGATTCACATCGCCTCTTTTCTTAGAACGCGTATATAATTTCCCATCCGAATAGGTTCCAGCCCCACCTTCACCAAAACAATAATTAGAATCCTCATCAACAATATGATCCCGATTGATGGCTTTCAAATCACGACGACGACCACGAACGTCTTTTCCACGTTCGACAACTATTGGTTTCAGACCCAATTCTATCAACTGCAAAGCTGCAAAAAGTCCTGCTGGACCGGCTCCTACAACAATAACTTCCTGGGCATTTGCTACATTAGGGTAATCGGGAAGCTTCAATACATTTTCCTGAATAGTCTCTCCCTCTAAATAAATAAGCACTTTCAAATTGATTTTTATTGCTTTTTGACGCGCATCAATCGAACGTTTTAAAATACTAACATGCTGAATTTCTTCTGGAGCAACTTTTATCTGTTTAGACAAATAATCTTTAAGCAACAATTCGTTTGCAGCTATTTCTGGTGTTACCTGAAGTAAAAGTTCTTTGGGCATGGTATCTTATTTATGCTATTAGCTTTTCTTTTTATGAAATAAGCATGACCGTAAATTAGTTATAATTACCAACAGTAGGATGCGAATTACATATGTCCGATAAAAACAATAGATATCTACATATGAAAAGAAGCTGCAAAAATAATACTTTGAACCGAAATTAAATCAATTAGAAACTTTATCTAGTTCTAAATCTCATTTTGCCACATCGAGTACTTCGTCTTCGCTCGGTATAAACTAAAGTCGAGATGAAGCAAGAGTTCTCGACTTCGCTCGAACTGACAATACAACAAGTTCAAAGCACAAATTTAAGTATAGACTTTGTACCTTTGCTTCTTTAAAACTTTGCACCTATAAAATGTCTAGAAAAATAAAATTGATTTGGGATTTCCGTGGACCTGCTGCTGCAAAAACAGCTGAACATCACGAAATCCACCTAAAAGAATATATTGCTATTGAAAAACTTCCTTTAAATATAACCGGATTCGAAATACAAGGCGAAATGCAAGCCATTGCCTTTATGGTCGTTACCGATGAAAATATGATTCAGGTACGTGATGCTTTGAAACCACATCGAGGAGAGCTTTATTAGAATTCAGATTTCAGAAAGCAAAAGGCAAAAAAAAAAAAAAAGATTTCAGATTAATTGTTTATAACATTAATCTGAAATCTAAATTCTAAAGTCTGCATTCTAAAAATCTAGTTCGCTACTTCACTTATAAATTTGATTCGCATTAAACGCAATTCGTCAATATCATAATCGCCTTCAAATTCCTTTAAAGCTTCTTCTATTTTATCGGTTTTAGATTCCATAAAATAATCATGAATTTCTTCCTGCTGATCTTCATCGAGCATATCGTCAATCCAATATTTAATATTCAGCTTTGTTCCGGAATAAACAATTTGCTCCATCTCCTTAATCAAAGCATCCATTGTTAATCCTTTTGCCTTAGCAATATCATCTAATGACAATTTTCTATCAATATTTTGAATGATATACAATTTATTAGCCGAATTTGTTCCTGTAGATTTCACTACCAAATCATCAGGCCTGATGATATCATTATCCTCTACATATCTGTTGATTAAAGCAATAAATTCAGCACCATATTTCTTAGCCTTACCTTCTCCTACCCCGTGAATATTAATCAATTCAGCTTGAGAAATAGGATATTTCAAAGCCATATCTTCCAAAGATGGTTCCTGAAAAACCACAAAAGGAGGCACTCCTAATTTCTTAGCTACTTTTTTACGCAAATCACGCAACATTTCCATCAAAGCTTCATCGGCAGTACCTGAAGATTTTGCAGCAGTTACAATTGCCTCGTCTTCAGCATCACTGTATTCATGATCTTCAGACATCATAAACGAACTTGGATTAGCAATAAAATCCAATCCTTTTTGAGTGATTTTTACAATCCCGTAAGTTTCAATATCTTTTGATAAAAAACCTTCTACCAAAACCTGTCTCAACAATGCCATCCAATACTTTTCGTCATGAGCTACACCACAACCAAAAAAAGATTGCGAATCGGTACGATGAGCCTTAATAACAGCATTCACGCGTCCTATCAAGGTAAATACAATTTCTTTAGACTTATATAAATGTTTAGTATCACGAACAACTTCCAACAATTTAACAACTTCATTTTTAGCCTCAACTTTCGTTTTTGGATTTCTGACATTGTCATCCATATCGGCTCCTTCGCCTGTTTCGCTGTCGAATTCCTCACCAAAATAATGCAGTAAAAATTTTCTTCTGGACATCGAAGTTTCGGCATAAGCTACCACTTCCTGTAATAAAGCGAAGCCAATTTCCTGCTCAGCTACCGGTTTTCCAGACATGAATTTTTCTAATTTCTCCACATCCTTATAAGAGTAATACGCCAAACAATGCCCTTCGCCTCCATCACGTCCCGCGCGACCTGTTTCCTGATAATAACTTTCTAAGGATTTAGGGATATCGTGATGAATTACAAAACGCACATCGGGTTTGTCGATTCCCATCCCAAAAGCAATGGTTGCTACCACCACCTCCACATCTTCCATCAAAAACATATCCTGATGTTTGGCTCTGGTTTTAGCATCTAAACCGGCGTGATAAGGAACAGCACTAATTCCGTTTACCTTTAGCACATCGGCAATTGCCTCCACTTTTTTTCGGCTCAAACAATAAATCACACCTGATTTCCCTTTATGCTGTTTGATAAATCGAATAATATCAGACTCTACATTCTTAGTTTTTGTACGTACTTCGTAATACAAATTAGGTCTGTTGAACGAAGCCTTAAAAGTAACCGCATTAGACATCTCTAAATTTTTCAGAATATCTTCCTGTACTTTTGGAGTTGCTGTAGCAGTAAGTCCTATTACCGGAACATTGCCTAATTGTTTGATTATATTTTTTAGATTTCTATATTCCGGTCTAAAATCGTGTCCCCATTCTGAGATACAATGCGCTTCATCGATAGCAACAAAAGAAATGGTTACACTTTTTAAGAAATTGACATTTTCTTCTTTGGTTAATGATTCAGGAGCCACATATAACAACTTTGTCAAACCTGAAGTGATGTCTTTTTTAACCTGAGCGGTCTCAGTTTTAGTAAGTGAAGAATTTAAAACATGGGCAATGCCGTTTTCTGAAGACAAACTCCTTATAGCATCAACCTGATTTTTCATTAAAGCGATTAATGGAGAAACTACTACTGCAGTCCCTTCTTGAATTAAAGCAGGTAGCTGGTAACACAACGATTTCCCTCCACCAGTAGGCATTATAACAAATGTATTTTGCTTATTCATTAAGCTTGTAATCACCTGCTCTTGTAATCCCTTAAATTGACTAAAGCCAAAATATTTCTTTAATTCTTTATGGATATCAATTTCGTTTGAATTCATTCTTTATTATCTGGTATTTTGTATAAATTTGCATCACATAAAGATACAAATTTCTTTTACACACACAAATTTTAAACATTCTGTTTTGATATCCAAAGAAAATATATTGGCAATTGCCAAAAAGACCATATTATCTGAAAGTGAGGCAATTGTAAAACTTATTAATTACCTGGATGACAATTTTTCAAAAGCTGTAGAAATTATCTTTCAATCAAAAGGCCGATTAGTTGTTACCGGGATTGGAAAAAGTGCAATCATTGGTCAAAAAATGGTAGCCACCTTCAATTCAACAGGCACTCCTTCTATGTTTCTTCATGCTGCCGAAGCCATTCATGGCGATTTAGGGATGATACAAAAAGACGATGTCATTATTTGCATTTCTAAAAGCGGCAATAGTCCCGAAATTAAAGCACTCATCCCTCTCTTGAAAAGAGACGGAAATCCATTAATAGGAATTAGCGGAAACAGCAGTTCTTTTTTGGCTAAAGGTTCTGATTACGTATTGAACACCACAGTAGATGCCGAAGCCTGCCCTATTAACTTAGCACCAACCAACAGCACAACTGCCCAATTGGTAATGGGAGATGCGCTTGCTATCTGCTTAATGGAAATGCGCGATTTTAAAGCCGAAGATTTTGCCAAATACCATCCTGGAGGCGCTTTAGGAAAAAAACTTTTACTCAAAGTAAAAGACATGATTGAACACAGTCAGAAACCAACTGTAAGTCCGGACACCCCGGTAAAAAAAGTTATTTTCGAGATCTCCGAAAAAAGACTTGGTGTAACCGCAGTAGTAGAAAATAACCAAGTAATCGGAATCATTACCGATGGTGATATCCGTAGAATGTTAAATGACAGGGATACTTTTACTGATTTAACTGCCAAAGATATTATGACCCAAAACCCAAAATCTACTCAATCGAATACGATGGCAATTGACGCACTGCAAATACTGGAAAACCACTCCATTACCCAACTTATCGTAATCGACAATGGCGAATACAAAGGAGTTTTACACCTGCATGACATACTAAAAGAAGGAATCCTATAATGACAAAAAAAAACGTAAACGAAATGTCGTTTCTAGATCATCTTGAAGATTTAAGATGGTTATTAGTTCGTAGTACCATTGCCATAATTATAATGGCTATAATCACTTATTTTTTTAGTGATTTTTTATTTGACACCGTAATCTTTGGCCCTACCCGAGCCAGTTTTTTCACCTATGTCTATTTTTGCGAACTCTCACACAGCCTTGGTTTTGCCGACAGCATCTGTATCACCGAAATGCCTTTTATCATCCAAAACACCGAGATGGAAGGACAGGTTAATGTGTTTATATGGATTTGTATTCTCTTCGGATTCATTTTGAGCTTCCCTTATATTTTATGGGAAATCTGGAAGTTCATAAGCCCAGCACTTTATCAAAACGAAAAGAAAAATGCTAAAGTATTCATCTTCTTTTCTTCTCTATTGTTCTTTATCGGAGTTGTTTTTGGGTATTTTGTAGTCATCCCAATGTCAGTAAACTTCGTGGCAACTTTTACCGTCAGCTCAGTTGTTGTCAATCAATTTACACTGGACTCTTACATTGGTATGGTAAAAACCTCAATATTAGCTAGTGGTTTGTTTTTCGAATTACCCATAATTATCTATTTCCTGACTAAACTAGGACTTGTAACTCCTAATTTCCTGAGAAAATACCGCAAATACGCCATTGTAATTGTATTAATTATTGCAGCTATTGTTACCCCTCCCGATGTGGTGAGCCAAACCATTGTTGCTATACCGATGCTATTAATTTACGAAGCCAGCATCTTTATTTCTGTTTTAGTAGCTAAGAAAGAAAAAGAATAATTAATTGTTAATGTAGTAAGTGATTCGTTTGCTTATTCGTTAATTTGTCGAACAATCAAATTTTACCGATAGTTAAAAAACCAGTACACAATGATTTTAAGAGCTGATAATTTAATAAAAACATACAAAGGAAGAAGTGTTGTAAAAGGTATTTCGGTCGAAGTTAACCAAGGAGAAATCGTTGGTTTATTAGGTCCTAATGGAGCCGGAAAAACCACTTCTTTTTATATGATTGTAGGATTGGTAAAACCAAATGCAGGAAACATCTACCTTGACGATATTGATATTACCCATCACCCAATGTACAAGAGAGCCCAACAAGGTATTGGCTATCTGGCACAGGAAGCTTCGGTTTTTAGAAAATTGAGTATCGAGGATAATATTTTGAGCGTTTTGCAATTGACTAATCTTTCCAAAGAAGCTCAAATAGCTAAAATGGAAAGTTTGATTGCCGAGTTCAGCTTGGAACACATCCGTACCAACCGAGGTGATTTACTTTCAGGAGGAGAGCGTCGTAGAACTGAAATTGCACGCTGCCTTGCTACTGACCCTAAATTTATTTTACTTGACGAACCTTTTGCAGGAGTTGACCCTGTGGCCGTTGAGGATATTCAAAGAATTGTTGCCCAATTAAAAAACAAAAACATCGGAATCCTAATTACCGACCACAACGTTCAGGAAACTCTGGCTATTACCGACAAAACCTATCTAATGTTTGAAGGAGGAATTCTAAAAGCCGGTATCCCTGAAGAATTGGTTGAAGACGAAATGGTACGTAGAGTGTATTTGGGACAAAATTTCGAATTGAGAAAGAAGAAATTAGAGTTTTAAATAAAGTTAGAAAACAGAAATTAGAGGTTAGAATTTAGAATACAGAAAGCAGAAAGAAAAAAAACAGATTCCAGATTAGATGTTTAACATTCTTAATCTGAAATCTGAAATCTGAAATCTGAAATCTGAAATCTGAAATCTGAAATCTGAAATCTGAAATCTGAAATCTGAAATCTGAAATCTGAAATCTGAAATCTGAAATCTGAAATCTGAAACTACTCCTTTGTAATAAACTGTAATTGCTGTAAATCGCCATTAAAGATATTCACATCCACATTTCCTTTTATTCCTGAAACAGTCGCTTTTTCAGTAAATTGCCAAAACAGCCAATCTTCTTTCATTTTTTCCCGATAAAAATTATAATTTGCAATCCAAAAAAGATAATCGGAGAATTCCTCTTTCAAGAAATCATCATAATAGCGTTCTCCAGTATAGATTATCGGTTTTACTTTATAATGCTCTTCAACTGCAATCAACCAACGTTTGAGTCCAATTTTTAATCGTTCAATAGACTGATTTTCGGGTAGTTTTTCAATATCAAGAACAGGAGGCAAATCGCCTTTTTGCAAACGAACCGTTTTTATAAAAAGTTCAGCCTGCTCCAATGAATTTTCATTCGGACGATAGTAATGGTAAGCTCCTCGAATGATCTTATTTTCTTTGGCGTTGAGCCAATTTTCCTTGAATTTTTTATCTAATCGATCCTTTCCTACCGTTGCGCGTATAAAAACAAACGACAGCTTAAAATTGTCATCCATCGTTTCCACGGAATCCCATTCAATTTCTCCCTGATATTCAGAAACATCAATCCCTATTGCTTTATCGTCATTTTTTTCTAAAACCTGATAATTCCGTACATCTGAAATTTGTTTATCTCTAGTCTCTTTATCTAAAACCTTATTGGTTTTAAAACTGAAATAATAGGCTAAGCCATTTCTATAATGATACGCAATACCTAAAAAAAGTAGTGCACAAAAAACAATAACCGCAGTTTGAATTAGCTTTTTCCGGAATACGGAAGGCTTTTTTTTCGGTTTTCGGTAAGTGGTCCTGCGTCGATTATTTTGTTTTGCCATCTAAAGAAAACCTATTATTCACAACTGACAATAACACATAGGCAATAATCACCATTGGAACTCCTGCATATTGAAAAAACACTAATAACAAAAACGAAAGTGTCAAGAAAACAATTTGCAGCAAATTATCTTTGAAAGTAAATTTCTTGATTTTCAATGAAAAAAGAGGGATTTCGGCATTTAAAATATAAGCACTAAAAGCCGTAATAAGCAACAAAACCCACTGACTAGTCAACAACTCTAAAATGAATAAAGAATCAGAATACTTGAGTACTAAAGGCAAGCTCAGCATAAACAAAGAATTAGCAGGTGTTGGTAAACCAATAAAAGAATCAGATTGGCGGGTATCAATATTAAAAAATGCCAAACGATAACAAGAACCCATTGTAATTACAAAACCTAAAAAAGGAATATACGAACAGTTCGAAATATCATGCTGACTATTCAACAACAAATAATACATCACATAACCAGGAACTACTCCGCTAGTAACCATATCCGCTAATGAGTCCAATTGCAAACCTAATTCACCTGTAACTTTAAATAAACGGGCAAAAAAGCCATCAAAAAAGTCAAAGAAAATCCCTAAAAACACAAAGAAAAAAGCAATTTCAAAATCTTGATTACTTACAAAAACCATGGCAATACAACCACAAAAAAGATTCAGTAACGTAATGCTGTTTGGGATGTGTTTTTTAATATTCATTTTTCGATTTGATTTTAAGAATAGCTTCGCAAATTTAATATAATTAACGAATGAGAGCAGCTTTCTTAAACATCAATTTTCAACAGATTCTTTTATTGACAATTTATTTAAAACAAGAAATAAATAAGCTCGCTAAAAAATGATACTTTTGAAAAAAATAGCAAAGACAATTATTATGATGAATATTTTCACTTCAAAAAAAACAATATTCCTTTTATTTTTTCTTAGTTTTTTTAATGCTTTTTGGGCACAAAATATTCAATTATCCAAAGATGCTACAGTAAGCGTGATAACATGTGGTGTTGGAAATGAATCTTATTCCCTTTTTGGGCATACTGCTATTCGAATTAAAGACAATACCAATTTTGTGGATGCCGTTTATAATTATGGTGCCTTTGATTTTAATACGCCTAATTTTGTTCCAAAATTCGCTAAAGGAGATCTTCAATATTTTGCTGTAGTGAGTCCTTATACTGATTTTATCAATCAATATACTTATGAAAACCGTTCTGTAGACGAGCAGCAACTCAATATTCCTCTTGAATTAAAGCAGCAACTCTTCGAAAACCTGAATAACTCATTAGCTTCAGGAGACAGCCATTATACTTATAAATTTATTGACAAAAATTGTACTTCGATGGTGGTGGATATCATCAACAAAACATTAGGTGCTAGTGTAATTACTAAGAAAACCGATACTGAACTAAGCTACCGAAGCATACTATATCCTTATTTCGACAATCATTTTTACGAAAAATTAGGAACCAGTATTATTTTTGGTCCCAAGGTAGATGCTATGGGAACAAAACTATTTTTGCCCTTAGAGTTACAAAAAAGCTTAAAGCTGATTCAGTATAAAAATCAAGCTCTAGCCCCTAAGAACCAAACCATTTTACACTTTGAAGAATCCCATCCAGGTTCCTGGTGGAACAACATATATTCGTACTTAATTTCCCTGGCATTATTAGTAATCCTGAATAAAAAAGGAATTCATTATTTTTATTTTTCACTAATGGGAATACTGGGGTTGTTCTTCCTTTTTATAGGCTTTTATTCTGATCATTTGGAATTAGCCAACAATTACAATGTGCTTTTATTCAATCCTGCATTATTGATTCTGTGTTTTTTTTATGGCACAAAAAACAAGGCATGGATTTACAAATTATCAATATTCAATCTCTTCTGCCTTCTTATTTATTTGGTCATATTAATCAATAAAGCACACTTATTTATTGTATTGCCTTTGATAGTAACATCTGCATATTTCCTGATACAATTGGCTCTGAAAAACAAGAAAGCAATCCCAATCATTATTTAAAGTTTTATTGCCCTCTGTAAAACAAAATGGTTGTTATGGTTTTTAATGAAATATTGAAATCAAGGTAAATACTTCTGTGTTTGATATAATACAAGTCGTATTGTAATTTTATCAAACTCTCTTCGATAGATTCTCCATAGGAATAATTAACCTGTGCCCAACCTGTAAGTCCTGGTTTTATAACGTGTCTGGCCTCATAAAAAGGCATGATTCCGGCAATTTCTTTCACAAAAAAAGGTCTTTCCGGACGTGGCCCTATAACCGCCATTTCTCCCTTAAGAATATTTACAAATTGTGGAAACTCATCGATTCTGGTTTTTCTCATAAATCTTCCAAAAGCCGTAATTCTCTTATCGTTAATAGTAGTAAACACCGCTTTCTCCGATTCGGCATTTTCAATCATAGTTCGAAATTTCAAAATCTTAAAAAATTTACCATCTTTACCTACTCGCTCCTGGGTATAAAACAAACTCCCTTTATTTGCTATTGTATTCATTAAAAAAACAAAAGGAATCAATAGCAAGGTAATAAACAAACCAATAACTGAAACAATAAGCTCCAGTATCCTTACAATTGACAAATACAATCTATTTTGGTTGCTTCGACTAAATGGAAAAAAACGATAAAAATCCCGTTCCACATACTGTACCGGAATACGTTGCGTTTTTTCTTCATATACCTGTGAATATTCCCGAATCAGATTCCCTGATTCCAACAATTTCAATAATTGCTGATACAATTCAGTCGTGATACTATCTGATTTCTGAGTTGCAATTACAATTTCGGTAATGTATTTTTCTTTCACAAAAGCAACTAAATCAATAGGCTTAACACACTCCACATAAGATGAGCAACATTCTGTTTTCCCTTTTGACACACAATTACTCACATAAGCTATAATTTTATAGTGAGGATCTATATTTTCTAAACCAGAAATAAGCTCGTCTAACTGATCCTCATCACATACTAACATCGCATTTTGATGAAAGCGTTTGGAAGCCAGAAAACGCACATAAAACACCCTCCATGAAATCAATGAAAAGAAAACAACAAGTAAAAAAGTTAGAATCTGAAGACGATTCGATGGTAATTCCGGTGAATAAACTGGTGTTAAAAAATAGGCTAAAACTGTTGTTGTAACGGTGAGAATGGCACTTCTGGTAACTTGAAATTCATTACTTGCAACCTGAAGATTATAAAGCTCAAAAATAGTTCCAATGACTTTAAGATAAGCTATCAAAACAACCAAATGAACCAAATTCAAAACGGATGATTTTAAATAAGTCAGTTCAAAGACAAAGCCTACCCAATACAATGACAATACAATGCAAAAAACATCCACAAGATGCAGAATCATTTTCCTTTCGGAGATCTCAAAATGGATTTTATCTTTTGGCATTTCTTCTTTACTTATGTTGATAATATACTGTATAAAATACAATCACAGCCAAGATGGCAAACTATCTTTACTTAAAAAAAAATACTCTTTCAAAAGTCATAATTTCAGTTAAAATACTGCTTTTAACACAAATAAAAAACACTTTACACCATTTCTTTTTTTACTTTTTCAACCGGATTGAATTGTACATTCAACAAAGACAATGCATATACAAAAGCAGGAGCTGCTATTCGCATGGCGGCATGATTAATAGTCAATAACCAAAAAACATAAAAAGAGAAAAAATAAATATTTTGATAATTATTCAAAAAGAGAATAACCGGAGTAATCAAAAGAATTAACAAAATAAATAAACCAAACATTCCGTGTTCTGATAGTAACCTGGTAATTTCATTATGTGAAGCCACCTCTTGTCCCAACATTTGTTCCCGATAGGATTTCCCCATACCGATACCCACTCCTAAAACAGGATTCTCTTTAAAAAGTGTTAACTCCGTTCCCATTATTACTTCCCTACCACCCAAACGATCTTTTTTCTCTCGCCCTGTAGCATCCTGATTTGCATATCTTTTAGTTATTAATCCACTGGTTTGTACCACACTATAACTCCAAATACTCAAAGCCAAAATACCGCTAACAAAAACAATCCACTTTAACTTTCTTTTTCCCGAAGAATTACTAAATAAATAAGCTGCAATCAACATAAAAACAATCATTGCAAAACCTGTAATCACGCCGCCTCTGGAAAAGGTTACAATAGCCCGATAACTTGTTATCACAAAAAGAAAAACATTCAACGCCATCATCCTTCTTGACTTAGACATGAAAATTAATTGGCAGAAAAACACGAACATTCCCAATCCCAAAATGGTTGCCACCTGATTAGGTCCATAACCTCCAGAGGTAGCAAAATTAGATTGGGTACCCCTTACCACATCCCTAACACTTGGATTAAACAATAATAAATAAACTAAAACAGCAATAATGGGTAAGCCAAAAAGGATCACTACATTTTGTAACTGACTATACGCCAAACGCCTTCTGTAACAATATAAAGCACATAATCCCAAACATATGGGACCTGAAATATTAAAAGTAATCGCTTTTCGAACTTCTACATTAACATCCTGATTAGTCATAGTAATGAACACAGCAGGGATAAGCAATAAAAAATACAGCCAATACACAATACTACTTTTTGAAAAACCACTTAAAACAAAGCCTAGTAACATTAATAAAGAAACCACCACCTTGACATATTCATTATTCAAATTTCCTCCTGTCATTCTCAAAAACACTTCTGCACCAACCAGATAGGCTGAGACATATAAAACTTCATTATCCTTATTATTCTTTTTGATAATATAATAAAAACCAAAAACACTAATTAATAGCGCATAAATTTTAGACAAAAAAGGCATATAAAAAATAATAACCGCTATGCCAATATGAATTAGTACCAGATTGATATAATTGATTTCCGATTTACTCATTTATTATCGTTGTTCTTATCCAGTGAATGTATTTTTTTATAATTGAAGCTTCCGAAAAATGCTCCACAATAGTCTGATGGAGATTCTCTGCAAAACTTTCCTGAAGCAAAGGTTCTTCTATTAATTTAATTAGAGATTGACAAAACAAATCAGATTCATTGGAATCTACAATAAAACCATTCTTTCCGTGCTTTATTATCATAGGGATCTCACCAACCCGAGTGACCACAACAGCTTTTTTATACAATCCGTATTCCAAAAGTGCAACCGGAAATCCTTCTATCTGTGAAGTCAAAACAGCAATAGCTGTCTGAGCTAAAATTGTTGGAACGTCTTGTCTGGAACCGTAAACAAAGACATTATTTCCCAAATCAAATTTTAAAATCAAATTTTTAATTTGTTCTGAATAATCATCTTCAAAATCTTTTCCTACTAAATGAAATGTCCATTCTGGATAAGACAATTGCATTTTTTTTGCCACTTCCAACAATAAAAAATGATTCTTCTCTACCCTCAGGTTCGCCAAAGATACTATTCGTTTTCCTTCGATCCCTTTTAAAACAGTATTTCCCAAAACCTCATTGTCTTTAGAAGGAAAATTAGGCAAATAAACAACATTTTTAGAATTCATTTTTACCTCTGCCCAATTTTTCAAATTTTGATTGACTGCTATAATTCCATTAAAAAAAGGCAAGATCATCCTTAAAACCAATAATCTATTTTTTGACAATAACTCACTTCCTCCATAGTGAAGATGCCAAATCAATTTTACAGAAGGATTAATTATTTTCAATGAAAAGGCCAAAAAAAAGGAAGTACTATGCGCATGAATATGAGTGACCTTGTTTTTCAAAACAAAAGACCGCATTCTAAATAGTGCCCCAAAATCAACTGTACTTTTTTTATTCAAAAACAAATAGGAAACATTTGGATGAATGCAATGCAATAAAGCACCTTCTTTCCGGGTAGTCACCAAACCAGAGAATTCAATTTCATCAGCAAGTGCATTGGCATAATTCACTGCCATACGCTCCGATCCACCCACTTCTAAGGAATCTATTAACTGTACGACTCTCATGCTTGTAACAGTTTTTGAATTTCATTTTCAAAAAAATCTAAAGTATAGTTTCCTGACCAATCCATTGCGGCTTTACTTTTGCTTTCAAAATCCATTGGATTATTAATCAATTGATTAATTGCAGCCATGTCTTTCTCTAAATCCATTTCTAACAAAAGCCCTCTTTTACCCTGGTCTAACATAGCAGAAATGCAGGAAACGGCAGTTGCCAGAGGAACAGCTCCCCAAAACATACCCTCGGCAATGACTTTGGGCCAACCTTCACTTTTAGAAGGTAAAACTACAAAATGACTGTACTGATAGGCTTTTTTTAAGACTTCCTTATTTTGATTCCCGTGTAAAACAATATACTCTTCAAGATTATTTACTTCAATATAGTTTTCTAAAGATACTCTAAGCACTCCCTCTCCATAGATGTCCAAAACCACATTTTTGTTCGTTTGACGTAATTGTTCCAATAGTTGAATAGCATACAGAGGATTTTTTCCCTCCACCAGACTACCCACAAACATCAATTTTATTTTTGCATCTGGATTTATTGTTTTTTCCACAACTTCTTTCTCCTTTTCAGCGTAAGTAGCCGTAAAAAAAGATTTAATATTTCGAGATTGATTCGGCCATTCGCCATATACCAATACCTCCATGTTACGGGTCAAAAAAGTATTGGATAAAATCCATTTTTGTAAACGATAGCTCCACGGCTGTTTCGAATTTAAGTCCCAGTTTCCGGCATATTTTGCTGTTTTAGGCTTTGAAGGAAAAAAGAGCTGTACAATACAAGCCAGTAAACCCATATTCCCTGGACAACGCAAATGAATGTGATCGGATTGCTTCATGGCTAAAACTATTTCCAGAAGAATTTTAGGCAATTTAAAAATAGAGGAAATCGTGTTTTTTAAATTAGTAAAACTAAGATGTGAAACTTTTCGAAAATCAATGTTTTTATGTTTGTAAAAACTATCTATAGCTGTTGGTTTCGTGCTCTCTAATGGGGCAACAACAATTAACTCATCGACATATTTTAACCAAATGTTCATTTCCCGAACATAGGGAGCATAGCCATAGTATTGCTGCTGTTCTATAGTGTGGGCTACATGTGTAACAATTAAAAACTTCATCTACTCAAAATTTATCGGTAGTTTTTCGCTTCTACTAATTAAACAACCTTAGCAAATATACCTATAAAAACATTTGAAAAGCAAATCGTTACTTTTATAAAAATACTCACAAATTACACTTATTTAACGACTGAAGACAGATTTTTATTTTTCTATGTTTTGATGAATTACGTCCAAATAAAACTGAATATTCTTTTGAATCAGCATTTTAATGTCAAAAGCTTTCAAAACATACTTTACAGCATTCAATCCCATTTGCTTTGCTTCTGATTTATGTTCAAATACCCATATTATTTTTTCGGCAATATCCTTTGGATTATATGGATTACATAACAATCCCGTTTGTCCGTCTAGAATAATTTCAGATCCCGGTCCTTTGTTGGTAAAAACAACCGGTTTTTGCATTGCCATTGCTTCTGGCGCGACTAATCCCAAAGTCTCCATATGAGATGGGAAAACACAGACGGCTGCTTCAGCATATTTAGAGGGAAGAGTCGTTAAAGGAACAGCTCCATGAAAACAAATATCATTGGCTATTATCCCTAATGGTTTCAATTCTTTTTCTTTCAGCATTGCAATGTAAGAACTTCCATCCGGAAAAAACCAATCCCTGCCATATATTTCAAGAGTTGCATTAGGGAATTCTTTTTTTACAAACGGGAAAGCTTGTATTAATTGGCGTATGCCTTTTTTTTCACAAACCGTACCTACAAAAACGATTTTATTTTCTGATTCGTTTCCTATAATTGGTTTAAAAAAATCGGTATCAATAGGGTTGTTAATATATGCTAAAGGCTTGTTATGGTAACTTAAATATTTTTCCGTGTGATTTTTAACATAATGAGAAACTGCAATAAAAGCATCACTGTTTTTAAAAGACTTTTTTTCCTGAAATCCTTTCCATTGATTAATACCTCTATTTTCTGCTTCGGTAAAAAAATGATGCCCGCCATGCAATCGGATGATGTACTTGATATTCTTTATTTTCTTAATAAATGCCAAACCAAGTTCAGAAGACTCAATAATCTGTATCGAATCTTGCCTATGAATTTGGTCTATTTTATTATTGATTGCCTTGAAATTAAAATACCAAGCTAAACCTTTTACTGTACTTCTTTTTAACCGATAAATATTTACACCATCAACAATTTGGGTTTCATCGTTTGGAATATAATTAATTCCGATTACCGATACTTTTATTCCTTTATTTACCAATGCAGATGCCATCGTTTTCACAAAACTACCTATCCCTCCATGAGGGAATCCTTCTTTGGGATATTCACTTGTTAGAAAACAGATATGCATATTAAATTTAATTATATTTTTTGTCTAATATTACAGGACGCATTCTTATAATCAGCAATCACCGTTTCTTTCCATCGTAGCATTTCATTAGTATTGTACCCACTATTTGTTAGTTTTTCTACAAACTCTTCTTTATTATTGAGCCAAATTACAGCATCTTGACTCGGCATACTTTTAAAATGTTGAAATTGATAAATGGTTTTAACAGACCAATCCTTCTCTTTTTTGTTTTCTTGGTCGTAATTAATAAACATACAAGGTTTGTTTAATATCGCAAAATCAAAAGCCATTGTGGAACCTACATTAACCACCACATCAGAATAAAACACTGTACTGACCAATAATTTAACATCCTCTCTGGAAGGATAAACAGCACTCCATTCTTTGGAGGAATTACAATGCCATAAAGGTGCAACTTCTTTAATCAAATTACTATATTCCCTTACTACTGAATCGAATCTTCCTGAAAAATCTACAGGACATTTTCTAAACAAAATTTGATATTCATGCTGTAAATTCGCTTTAGTCAATTCGGCAGCAATATCTTTTAAATAACTGGGGTCATCAGGTGAGGTTTTGATATCATCACCCGAAAAACAAATGATTTTTTTATTTGGATCAAAATTATATTTTTCGAAAAAGAGTTTTTTCTCTATAATATTTGTTTGATCCCCATAAAACTCAAATTGAGGTGTTCCGGTAACATGAACCTGCTCTTGAAGAATTTCAGGATAATACAATGCCATTTCCGCTTTCATATACTCAGACCAAACCAAATAATTATCTGCACGCAATGCTAATCTTGCTTTATGCAGATTATCCCAAGAGTAGATTACGGTAGTTGTAGGGATTCCTAAATCTTTTGCAGCGGCAAAAACAGGAGCAGCTTTCAAGCCACGTTGATGAGAACAAAAAACGGCTTTAGGCTGCATTTCCTCTAAAATTACTTTCATCTCATCATAAAAAGAATTTTTACGAATCGCCTTCTGATAACGTTGTTCTAATTTTAGAATTGTAGAATACTTTTTAAAAAAAGGCGCTATTTTTTCAATGCCCTTATAAAACAAACTTTTTGAAAGTGTTTTTTGTTTCCAATTCCAATTAGTTAATACAATAGGATTAGAAGTCGACACAGCATTATAATACAATCTGGAAAGACATATTAATTCCCGTAAAAATTTTTCTTGTATTGATTCTTTGTATTCAGGAATAAGTATGTCATCAGATAAAGAAGTCTGCCCTTTTAATGTGGTTATAGTAGCCGGATCAAAATTATGAAATAATACTAAATCATCCTGAATCCCCTTAAAAACATCTGAATAAAGATAATTTCGAACACCAATCCCATCAGGAAACAGGAGGACTATTTTTTCTTTCTTTATCATAAAACTTTATTATTCTATTTTAAAAAATCATTCTATAATTTGCTTTATTATTCAGTAAAAAAATCGTTAATAATTCGAGCTGTAAAAATTCTGGCTCCAGCATTATTCATGTGACCACAAGATGAGAAAAATTTATCTTCCACCACTACATTTTCATAATTATGAATTTCCGGATAGGCTTTTTTCACTTTATCAAAATAGTCAATTCCTTTGGTGTTTTCACACATTGGAGTCATCACTGCAATAAAGTTAATTTTATTAGCTACGCAAATACTCTTGATTTCTTCGTAATATTTGTTCTTTAGTGGTTTTAAAGCTCTGATATTATTTTTCATATTCCCTTTTTTATTACCTAAAGCATGGTATCCTCCTTTATCCAAAACATTCGTGGGTTGCCTACTTAAGGTTTTATAAAATTCCCGAAATCCTATTAATCCATCAAAATTGACGTAACGATAAAAAGGAAGATAATATAAATAATTAAAATCGGCTTCATTTAAGAAATGCTTTTTAATGATTTCCGAATCATGAATATAAGGCAAAAATTTAGCTGCTACGGTTTCAGAACGTTTATCATTAGACAAATTCAAATCGGCTTCGAGAATTACTGTTTTTATTTTGTAGTTACGTTCTAACATTAATTTCAACATCAAATCTGCTTCGAACAAATGACCGCCACTCATTCCATAATTAAAAGTTTTTAGTCCTTTTTGCTCAAACATTTCAGTCACAAAATGATTATTGGCACGGGAAGACCCTAAAATCACCACATCATAATTTCTGGATTTGGAGTTATAAACGTATTCTATTTTATTCCGGTTATTGGATTGCAGGTATACGGAGGTATAACAGTAGTCTAATATTATAGCTAACACCACTATTATGATTATTGTTTTTATAGTAAATCCTAAAAATTGCTTCATTCTATTAATTAATCTTTTTTATTCATTTTTTACTTCAATCTCATCTCGACTACTCTCGAGGTCATATACATCATCACCCCCCCCATTGTCAAGTCGAGTGAAATTGAGACTTCATCTTATCTCTTGACTACGCTAGCCCCTCAACTCCGCTCGGGGTGACAAACGTTATCGTTCAACTTACGCTCATTGTCAGGTCGAGCGAAGTCGAGACCCTTACAAATCTTCCTCCCTCATTTTGTCTTTATATTTGCTATGAGTTTCATTCCTGCATTCCGACAACCTTTGCAATTCATCATAATTCTCATCTATCAAAGCTTGTTTCTTTAGCCTACTCCACTTTTTTATCTTTTTTTCAAAATCAATAGCTTGATTAGGCTCTGTAAATTCCTGACAAAAAACCAACTCAACTGGTCTCCTTTTATGAGTATAAGCATCAGGATATTTCCCTCCATTATGTTCTAAAACTCTTCTTTCGATATTAGAAGTGATTCCTACGTACAATGAATTATCGCTGCATTTTAAAATATAAACATAATAGAACTTCATAATCTAAAATTTATAATTAAAATTATTTCAATTATTCTGTATTTCAACTCAGATGCCTCTCGACTTCGCTCGAGGTGACAAACGTTATCGTTCAACTTACGATCATTGTCAGGTCGAGCGAAGTCGAGACCCTCTTCTTTTCTCTATCTCATCTCGACTAAACTCGCCTCTCGACTTCGCTCGAGGTGACAAACATTATCCCTCAACTTATCCGCTTTGTCATCCCAAGCCTTTTAGCTATCGCTCAAGACAGATTTAAGTTGAGACCTCATCTCTCCCCTCGACTACGCTCGGGGTGACAAACGTAATCAAACTATTTGTCTTGTCAGGCTGAATCTTTCGACTATAACTCAATACAGGCTAAAATCGAGGGACAAATACAAACAATAGCTAAAACTGAAAATAAATAAATTCTTTATAATCTGAATACGTACCTAATGCCATTATTGCAGCTAAACAAAAAGCTAGTTTAATACTTTGGTACTTTCCAGAAATTGGTTCCTCTTTAGTACGGTTGTTCCATTCGACAACGACAAACAACAACACCATGATTAACAGCTCGTAATTATACCTTTCATTGGCCAAATATTGTGACGTAAAATGTCCGTTTGTAACAATCTGTTTTAAATACGATACCGCGTCAGCAATGGTTTTAGCCCTAAAAAAAACCCAGGCTAAGCAGCTCAACGCAAATGTAAGCAAGATATTCCCTATTGCCTTTACCGATTCCCAATTCCTATCCAGTACTACGATATCTATATTGTTTCTATTGGATTTTCTTAAAAGTAATGGTAAAAAGTACAAGGCATTAATTCCGCCCCAAGCCACATAAGTCCAATTGGCTCCATGCCAAAAACCACTGACTAAAAAGATAATAAAGGTGTTCCTTATTTTTACCCACAATCCGCCTTTACTACCTCCAAGCGGAATATACAAATAATCGCGAAACCAGGAAGATAAGGAAATATGCCATCGACGCCAAAACTCGGCTATGTCTCTCGAAAAATAAGGATAGTTGAAGTTTCGCAATAAATCTAATCCAAACAATTTTGACATTCCCAAAGCCATATCCGAATAGCCTGAAAAATCACCATAGATTTGGAAAGCAAAATAAACCGCTCCTAAAATCAACGACAAGGAATTCATCGAATGATAATTATCAAAAATAGCATTAGCGTAGGTTGCACAAGTATCGGCAATGACTACTTTTTTAAGCAATCCCCAAATCATTTGATAGATTCCTTCTTTTGCTTTTTCTAAATCAAATTCACGTTTTACTTTTATCTCTGGCAATAAATGCGTGGCTCTTTCGATAGGTCCTGCCACCAAAAGCGGAAAATAACTCACAAACAAAGAATAATCGACAAAGTTGTATTCGGCTTTGATTCTTTTATAATAAATGTCAATTACATAGGACAGACCGTGAAAAGTGTAAAATGAAATTCCCACCGGCAAAACCACATCCAATAGAAAAGGAGAACTTTTTAAACCAAAACCCTGCATCAATTCAGCAAAAGAACTGGCAAAAAAGTTATAGTATTTAAACATTCCCAGAAATCCCAAATTGACTCCAATACTCAGCCAAAACCAAAACTTTCTACCGCTTTCTTTCTGGCTTTTTTCAATTCGAATACCCGTATAATAATCCAGAAAGGTCGAAAAAACCAATAAAAACAGGAATCGCCAATCCCAACAGGAATAGAAATAATAACTGGCAATAATCAATAGCGTATTTTGAGTGGTTTTGTTTTTATTAAACACAAACCAATACAAAACAAACACAATGGGTAAAAAAATCGCAAAAGCGAAGGAATTGAAAAACATATATTTTTGTTGTGAGTTGTCAGTTATGGGTTATCCTTCGATAAGCTCGGGATGGCTGCTCTTGTTGGTATAATAGTCTATCAAACAAATTGCTTTTAGTTAAAAAAATGCCTAAAACTAACGCATCTGATTATTATAGCTGCAAATATAGTTAGATATCTTTAAATTGTTTTGGATAATTGAGCTGCCAAATATTTATTTCCCTAATGTTTTTTACACCTATTCAATCTTCTTTCTTAAACATTTCATATATGTAAAATTTATTTTTTAGCGGTCAAACCTGTCTGCCGACAGGCAGGTATGTTATCGCCTTTTATTGGTCTCAGATTAGGGTTTAAAACCCTGCAATTTATTGCAGTACTTTAGTAATGCGAAAAAATCTAATCTTTGACTTTTAATATTGATAAACAGTTTTCAAAATTGAGAGACTTTCAGTCTCTCATCAAACAAACCTCTGCACTTTCAGTGCAGAGTGGTTTAGTTATTGGTTTTTGCTTGTGCAAACTTGTTGTTAATGGCGATTTCATATAAACTAATACACTGCCAAAGATGAAAACTAGATTGAATGTTGCCCTCGAAATAGCTTTTTAGTTCATTTTCTAAAGAGTCTTTATCAAACCAATTGGAATAAACTGAATTTTCCAATTCTGCAAAACATTGAGCTACCCATTCCTTCAAATCAGTTGCCAGCCATTCCCTTTGTGGTGTTTGCAGTGGTCTTTTAGGTGCAAAAACCAAATTATCTGCCAAATATTCTGAGGCTATTTCGCGTAAGATAAATTTAGAAATCCCTTCTTTTATTTTGAAATCCAAAGGCAGTGAAAATGCAAATTCCACCAAACGATAATCTAAAAAAGGCTCTCTCAATTCAGTTGAAAATGCCATCGAAATCCGATCATTAAATCGCAATGCCCGAGGAATTTTAGTATAAAATAAATCCCGATATTGTTTGTTTAACACCTCATCCTTAAAAGGTTTTGGGTATAAAGGTTTTTCAGCTTTAGCAAAAAAAGTATCTGAAAGCATCTTTGTTTTATACGGAGAATCCTGAACTCCTTGTATGGTTGCCTCATTATTCTGAGTGTAATAATCATATCCTGCCCATTGTTCATCCATTCCTTGTCCGTCTAAAAGAACTAGAACCTTATCTTTTCGGGCATGCTCAAATATTTTGGCATACGCCAAGGTTGGAATCCCTCCAAAAGGCTCATCTTGTTGCCATTGCATTTTTCTGATCAGAGTCGGAATCTCATCGGCTTGAAGAAGAACTTTTACCAAAGGATTATTAGTTTTGGCGATCATTTTTTCAACCCAGGGTAACTCGTCATAATCCGAATTGTTAGTGTAAAAAGTATAGGCGTTGATTGCTGATTGCAGATTACCGATTACCGATTTTTGATTTTTGTCATTCTCTTGTAAATTGACTAAAGCCAACAAAACGGAACTATCCAATCCACCACTGATATTGAATCCTACTGGAACGTCGGCTCGAAAACGTAATTTGATACTGTCTTTTAGCAGCCCAACATACTGTTCTTTGGCTTGTTCGAAAGTGATGTTTTTAGGTTGTTTGGCTACTTCTTCTTCAAAATAATACCATTTTTTTAAAAACAGATTTTTGCCATCATATTCCAAAAAATGTCCTCCCGGTAATTCAACAATGTCTGACCAAAAAGTTTCTTTGGGATTTCCATAAGAACCATAAGCAAAATAAGAAGCCCATACTTTCTCGCTAGGTTTCTTTGTAATTCCAGCAGCGTGCAAAGCTTTTATTTCTGACGAAAAATAAAAAGTATTATGGAATAAACTATAATAAAAAGGTTTAACTCCAAATCGATCTCTGGCTGCAAATAGTTTTTTCTCCTGATTGTCCCAAATGCTAAAGGCAAACATTCCGTTAAGTTTTTCCAAACAGGATTTTCCATAAATTATAAATGCAGCCAATAAAACCTCCGTATCCGATTCCGTTTTGAAATCATATTGGTCTTGCAAAGCCTCCTTTATTTCAATATAATTATAGATTTCTCCATTAAAAACCAAAACATAACGTCCTGAATCATCAATAAAAGGCTGATTCGATTTTGCAGACAAATCAATAATAGCCAATCGATTATGTCCTAAAGCAGCAAATCCTGTGTCAAAATATTTAGCCGTTGCATCAGGTCCCCGATGATGTTGACTGCTAAGCATTTCATCCAGTTGAGACTCTTTATAATCACCAATTATTCCAGCAATACCACACATTATTTCATTTTATTTTGAATCATTTCTTCGGCTTTTTCCCAATCTTGTAATGTGTCAATATTGACATAAAAATCAGGTTCCGATTCAATGAAGGCGGTACTTTTTCCGTACAAGGAATGTTCTTTTAAAAGGACTTTTGTCTTAGTAATATAAATGCTTCCATCTCTATGATAGGTCGTTGGAAGTTCCTGTCTTCGACTAATGATTTCAGTTTCGCCGGTAGCAATCTTTAAATTTCCTCCCTCATTCACTTCAAATGTCCAATGCGGATTGTATTCATGTGGTACTTTTTGAACAGAAACCAAAGAATCAGCATTCTTTTCTATAAATTTCTCAATAGCTTTATCCAAAAGCTCCAATGTTCTAAATGGGCTTGTCACTTGCAAAAGACAAACAGCATCGAAAAAAATATTTTGATTTTCATACCATTTTAAGGCGTGGATAATTACATCAATAGTTGGAGTATTATCTTGTGCCAATGCCATTGGTCTAACAAACGGTACTTTTATCCCCATACTTTTTGCTACTTCTATAATTTGTTCATCCTCGGTAGAGATAATAACTTCCGTCAAATGTTTCGATTGCAAGGCAATTTCAGAAGTATAAGCCAATAATGGTTTTCCATTTAATAACTTAATATTTTTACCCGGAATCCCCTTAGAGCCTCCACGAGCTGGAATTATAGCTAAAATGTTCATCTTAATACATGATAGTTTTGTGAAACTGCAAAGGCAATTCAGCGAGTAATTCTGCTATTTGTAGCCCAGCTTTTCCGTTTCCATAAATGGAAGATGAAATGGTTTTCCCTTTTTGTATGGAAGTGACAATCGCAGCTTCTATTTGTTCTTTCGAATAGTCTACATCGACACTATTTCCCCCACGGTCTCTTCTATTTTGACGCGAACCAATATTGATTACCGGAACTCCCAAGAAAGCACATTCCCGTATCCCTACACTCGAATTCCCTATCAGGCAATCGCTATGTTTCAACAATTGCAGGAAATCTTTTCCTTCCATATTCTTGAAAAAATGAACATTTGGTAACTGATGCTGCTCTCTAAAAGCACGAATTCCAGTTGATGTTCCATCTGCTCCAGCATCTACATTTGGCCAAAACCAAAGAGTAGGTTTGTTTAGTTTATAAATAACCTCAAGTGTAACTTCTATGTGTTTTCGAGAATCCCGGTATTCTGTGGTAACCGGATGTTGCATCACTACTAAATAGCCTTGAGACAAGTCAGGCTTTGCTCCCACACCACCATATTTTTCATACGGATCAAATGCTAGTGTTTTGCTTTCCGTTATCGCTGAAGCTAAATCGATAGAAGGACAACCTGTGTTAAAAACCATTGCCGGATCTTCTCCTAATTTGATGACTCTTTCTTTGGCGTTTTCCGAAGCAACAAAATGATAATCAGATAACTTTGTGATAGCATGACGTACTTTTTCATCAATATTTCCGGTTACTTCTCCTCCTTGTATGTGTGCCAAAGGAATATTCATATAAGAAGCCGCAATAGCCGTTGCCATTGTTTCAAATCGATCGGCAACAGTCACAACAATGTCTGGTTTTAGATTGTCAAAAACAGTCGATAATTCCAAAATACCTATTCCAGTGGTTTTTGCTGCTGCAGTTAAATTCTCGCCTTCCAACACATTAAACACCTTAGCAGCAATGGTAAAACCGTCTTTTTCAATATAATTAACGGCAGAGCCATATCGATCCAACAAAGCAGAGGCAGCAACAACCAGCTGTAACTGCAACCCTGGATGCTTTTGAATAGCGGCTAATACCGTTTTCACCCTACTGTAAGAAGGACGAGCTGTTATTACCACTACAATTTTTCTGACAGTATTCATTCCAGATCTTTTTCATTTAAAAATTCCCATTGCAACATATCCCGGGACAGTTTTTTACCAATTACGCTATTAAACCCTGAAGCCTCTATACCATAAGCTTTAGGTTTTTTTGCTTCCAAATCTTCAAAAGAAAGTATATGTCCCTTTGGTAAATCTTTGTTTACCGCCAATGATTTTTCAAATATACTTTTTAATGTTGAAAATTGCCGATTGTCATCCTTATTTATGGGATTTTGTATCGCAGTTTGAATGAACCTTACATCAGATACCAATTGGCTTACCTCATCAATTGTTAGGGAGGATTTTGAATCCGGACCAAACATTCTTCGGTCAAATACCACATGAAACTCCAATATTTCAGCACCTAAAGCAACGGCGGCAATACTAGTGGCAATTTTGGCAGAGTGATCCGAAAAACCTACTTTTACCTGATAACGTTCTTTCAACTCCTGAATTACATTAAAACCGAATTGCTCAGGTTGTGTAGGATAAGAAGTTGTACATTGTAAAATGGAGAAATCTACCTGACGCTTTTTTAAAAACTGAACTGTTAAATCCAGTTCCTCAAAACTGCTCATACCTGATGAAATGATTACATGCTTTTTAGTTTGTGCAATCTTTTCCAAAAGAAGGAAGTTGTTTACCTCACCGGAACCAACTTTATAATATTTACTCCCTATTTCTTCAAGCCAATCAACAGCCTTATTGCTAAAAGGAGAACAAATAAAATCCAATCCAACCGCATCACAATGGTTTTTAATTTCTCTCCATTGCTCCAATGTAAACTGCATCCTTTTCCAATAGTCATAGCGGGTTTTATCTTCATACGAAAATTTTATCCTGAAAGGTTCAAGAGAACTACTTTCAGCCTCGGCAATGTGCATTTGGAATTTTACTGCCTGAACACCGGTTTCTGCCAGGGCATCTATATAGGAATGTAAAATCCCTAAACTTCCTTCATGGGCCTGGCCTATTTCGGCAATAAGATAAGGTTTATGCATAAGACATAACTTTTAAAAAAATATTTTTATTTGGTTTTCAGAATATTTTAGTAGCAGTCAACTAAAATGAAGTATTTAAATTCAACCGATTATTTTAGATTATTATGATACTTCACAGGCAAGAATTATAACTATATCACCATAATTTTTACTCTTTTATAAAACTGAATTTCATGAAAGGACAACTATTTTTCTTTTAACTTTTATTTTATTCTGCATTGGTTTTTCAATATAAATATAAACTACTGACGAAACTACAAGCAATACAACAAGTCTACTAAAAAAGACAATAGCTGTATCATTAATCTGAAAATACTTATTAACAGTATAAGAACTAATCAAAGAATAAACCGGATGTTGTAAAATATAAATTCCAAAACTAATTTCTCCTAAAAACACAAGCGACTTTTTCTGAAATAGCTTAGTGATATAGCCGTTGTTTAAAGATAAGCAAATTATCAAAGGAACAAAAAGCACAGCGAGCAAGCCATTGTGAAAATTTAGCCCCAATGAAAATTTCAATGCTAAAATCACCAATCCTGCCAATATCAAAATAACAAGATCATAATTGCCTTTTTTCTCCTGTAAATGCTGAATAAAAAAAAGTCCCGCAAGATTTCCTATCAAAAATTCATTAAGATGCATTAACGGATTGTATTTTAAAACATCTTTCGTAATATCTAATTCACTACCTCCGTAAAATACAAATAGTAATTGAAAAAACACCTGACTTATAATCCAAAATAGAACAATAAGGAAAGAATTTTTTTTTAATGATTCCGTTTTGAAGAACTTATTAAACATCAGTGGAAAAATTGCGTAAAATAAGAACTCAACAGACAATGACCACCCTGGCGAATTAACAGATAATTCTTTACCCGGAATCCAGGATTGAATCATTAAAACATTTAAAAACAAACCCGACAAATCTAAATTTTTCGTACGTATTTGCAATACAAACATCACAAATAGTGCTAAAAAATATACCGGATAGATCCTTACAAACCTATTTCTAAAATAATCTTTAGCTACAACAATTGATTTATTTCCATAAGCAATTATCATCACAAAACCAGATAATATAAAAAAATAACTCACTCCAACATCGGCACCTTTAAATATATAAGCAATCCTATCATTATTAAATGGAAAACTTTTCCCTCCATAATGAAAAATAACAATTGAAATTGCAGCTAGGAATCTGGTAAATGTTAGCTGATCTATTTTCATAATTTAATTGTGCTATTTGCTAATCTAAATTTTGCCTTCTCAATAATTTGGTTCATTCCCTCATTCCATTTTTCTTTAGAATACAATGCTTCCGGGACTTCAGGAATTTCATATTTGTCTTCTAAAAAATCATTTATAGCCTTTTCCCATTCGGAAACAAAATGAGGATTTTCAATTAACTTTCCCAGTTTTCCATACTGTAAAACCTCGGGAACACCACCCAATGCAGAGGCAATACAATAATTTCCACAATGCAATGCTTCAATAAGGCTTAAGCCAAATCCCTCCTGACATAATGTTGGAAAAAGATAACAATCTGAAAGCTGATAATACTTTGGAAGATTATCGTTAGGTATTTTACCTAAAAACAACACACCATCCATTTCTTCTCTCGGATCACAGCCTATAACAAGCAATACAATATTATCATATCTGGTATAAACATTTTTCCAAACGTCTAAAATTAAATTTAATCCTTTTTTAGGTCTGTCGTTAGAACACCAAAGAAATACTTTTTTATCATCCAGATTAAGCTGCTTTTTTAATTTGATTTTTTCAAAATCAGCTATTTTTTTAAATTTCTCAGTATCAATACCATTAGGTAGAATTGAAAAATAATTTGGCAATACATTAATCTCTTTTTTGTGTAATGCATAGCTGTCATTAGTCAACAAAATCATCTCATCTATGATTTCATAAAAATCTAATCCCGAAGCTTGCTGAACATAAGGCGGGTATCCATGATAAAAAAACTGAATGTAGCATTTATTTAGAATCCCTTTTGATGAAAGATATTTTTCAAGAGGTTTTATCATTCCGTAATTGTCAATAATTTGAATGATGTATTTTTCATCAGGATTAATTAATTTATCAAGCGCCTGAAAATACTCTAGGTTTTTTCTCTTTAGGAGTTTGCTTCTGAGTTTAGAAATAAATGTAAAATTGACAAAACTATATTTTATTCCATCAAATAATTCTTCTGGTTTTGGACAAACTATATAATCAATTTTATGATCTTTCTTTAAATAATTTTTATACAATGTGGTCCAACTTCCAATTTTAGAATAGGGCAATGGCATTTGTGAAATCAAAACTACTTTTGGCATTTTTTATCTCTATTAGTTTTTTTTTGAAATTAACAGTTTACCCCATCTTATTGGCCTTATAGAATATCTTAAAAAGTTTAATCCATACCCTCTCCCAAAAACAAAACCACCAATAATAAGGCTGGTTAAAATTTTCTTTAGGCAATTGAAATGGCTTTTGATTATTTTGAATCTCTTGTTTGTTTTTCAAATTATCCTGCTGAACATCAAACATCCAATCCTCAACTGCATTCCCCATGTGATAGGCATAATTATTATAAGTGGCCAGACGCAATCCACCCGATCTGTTTATAGGTTCGTCTACATACTTAAACTCAGAATCAAGTCCTACAGGCACAAAACACGGAAAAGTTGGAACCGTTTTAAACAAAATTTCTCTTCTAATAGTTATCACCTGATGCCCGCTACCTACTATTGCTTTGATATCATTTTTTTCAATAACAGGCCACAATTTGTTTTTAGAGACTTCCGGTTTTCTATTTACACTTTGAAGACTTTTATTATTAGCATCAAAATTTTCAGGTATTGGTACCAGTTTAAATTTCACTTTGCGAAAAAAAATACTCTTAAAAACAGAACTTGTCCCATAGTTCAATGAATTTCTGGTAGCAATAGGAGAAACAGAACCTACGTTTTTAATTTTCATAAAAACATTTTCTACATTTTCCTGCCAGGCTGTTTTAAATAACACATCTACATCTGTCATCGTAATCAATGGTTCACGCACTCCTCTGGCAGCCCCAATAATAGCATCAATTTTCCCGATATTTTCATTATGATGAATAACACAATCTATATTTCCGTTCTTAAAATTAGCATCGATAAATTCACTTACTTCTAAACAAGATGCATTATTAACTACTGTTACCGCACATCGATCATTTTTTGTTACAATAATTGACTCTAAACACAATTTAAAAACTTCAAATATATTTTTATAATAGCCCTTGAAATCAGGTATATATACTACCACAATTATGCGATGATTCGTCTTCAATACAATTTTATTATCCTGCTTTTGAGGATTCATTCCTATTCTCATATCTCTTATCAATTATATTATCTCTGAACTTTGTTCTTACTCCTTTTAAAGTAAAAATCATTCCTTTAAAGCATATCTAAATTCAAAGAGATTCCTTTTTAAAAAACAAAACATAAATCAACAACTTTACATTGTTTTTTTTAAACAACCAATAAAAATCCAATAAAAATAATTTTTTACAGGTTTGGAATAAATGCACCTTAACCATTTTAATTTGCATTTTACACAAACTATTCAACAGATAAAAATACTGTTTTTTAGTAATCCTCTCAAAATTCAATTGTTCCAGTAAAACGCTTTTCAAATACAAAGGCAATTGAAGGTATTTTATAGTATTCCCAGAAATATTCTGAGGATGTCTTCTATAAAGTGCCAAAGGTTCATCCATATAAAAGAATTTAGCAACAAAAGAACAGCGTGTCCAATATTCAACATCCTCCCCAGCGGGAGGCATTATTTCATTAAACAAGCCTATTTCATCTATAACTTCTTTTCTAACCATTGGCGTAGGCATCATCAAAGTCCAACTCCCAATCATTCTTAAAGACACATCACCATGTTTTACATCCAAAGAACCAGGCCTTCCTACAATTTCATTAGTTTTTATTCCATTCTCATCTATAACTTCACAACAACTGTGAACCAATCCAAACTCAGAATTGTTATCTAAAATGGCCACTTGTTTTTCTAATTTGGTTGGTAACCACAAATCATCATCATCTACAAAAGCAATATACCTTCCTTTGGCTTCCTTCATCCCAACATTTCTTGGTTTTGCTGGACCTCCGCTATTCTCAATCTTAATATACCTAACTTTTTCAAACATCTGACACAAAAGCAAGTTATCATCATTTGGAGAGCCGTCGTCAACAACGATAATTTCAAAATTCTGAAAGCTTTGATTATTGACACTCTCCAGCGTCAATTTCAGGTAGTCGGTTCGTTTATATGTCGGAATAACAACACTTACTAACGGATTCGACATACTTTTTTCATTTTATTTACAATCCTTTTCATTATCCCCGATACAGTCTCTCTTTTTAGCTGATTGAGTTGCCTTTGTAAAAGGAGCATGTTTTTGTAATCTTCATAATAAACACCATAATTTATCTGAAACATCCTTTCATTTTCAAGCACTTGTTTTTCCGTATGCTGCGGATCATTACTCATCCCCAACAAATCAAAAATAGATAGAGAATAGGGAACATGCTTAAAAACAAATTGATTGCTTAAAAAGCACTTAATATAAAAATCCCTGTCGGAGACTATTTTATATCCTTCGTCATACAAGCCCATTTTATCAAAAATCTCGCGTTTAAATAAAGTACTCTGATGTGGCAGTGAGGTACGAACAAAAAACAAAGGTGTTAATCGATCGGGAAAGACCTTTCCTCCCTCTTCATACTTATAATCCCCGTAAATAATGTCGCCCTGAAAACACTCATGGTTGATAAAATCTTCCAAAGCAGTGCGACCATTTAAAACATCACCACCATTTAAAAAAAGTAGATATTCACCATTAGCTTTGCGAATCCCTTTGTTCATGGCGTTATAAATACCAGTATCACTTTCGCTAACGCAATAATCAATAGACAATCTGTTTTTTTCTATAATACTTAGACTGTCATCTTTCGAGCCTCCGTCAATCACTAAATATTCAAAATCTTTGAAACTTTGGGATATTACAGATTGTATTGTTTTTTCTAAACCTACAGCGTCATTATAATTAATCGTAATTATTGACAAAAATGGATTCTTCATTTTATTTATTTAAATACCATTGATACAATTTGACAATTCCCTCTTCAATCTCAACCTGATGCTTCCATCCCAAAGCGTTCAGTTTGCTTACATCTGTCAATTTACGCATCGTTCCATCAGGTTTTCGGCTATTAAACAAAAAACGTCCTTTGAAACCAATTTTATTTTTAATCAAATTCGCTAAATTCTGTATCGAAATATCACTTCCTGTACCAATATTAATATGGGTATTGCGGATTTCTGTTTCTCTCCCGACTTCGCTTGAGGTAACAACTGCATCGTTATTATAATTAATGCAGTCAGAGAAATTGCGATTTCCCATAAGGAACACACAAGCATCAGCCATATCTTCTGACCAAAGGAACTCCCGCATTGGTTTTCCAGAGCCCCAGATTTCAACATTTACTGAATCTTCTGCTTTCTCAATTCCAAAGGCTTTTAAAACTTCCAAGATAGTTATTTCTGAAGCATTCCCTGAAATCCCACTTATAGGTCTTTGATCCAAATCGAGCCGTATGGTTTCCCAATCGTTATTCTCTAAAGCTTTTCCCAAATGGATTTTTCTGATGAGTGCCGGTAAAACATGTGATTTTTCTAAATCGAAATTATCGTTTGGTCCGTATAAATTAGTAGGCATTACCGACATAAAATTGGTTCCGTACTGCAAATTATAACTCTCACACATTTTTATACCTGCTATTTTAGCAATGGCATAAGGTTCATTAGTATATTCTAAAACTCCAGTTAATAAAGACTCTTCTTTTAGAGGCTGATTTGCATTTTTAGGGTAAATACAGCTACTCCCTAAAAACAATAGTTTTTTTACCTGATGCAAATAACTCTGATGAATCACATTATTTTGAATCATCAGATTTTGGTACATAAAATCGGCTCTATACGAACTATTTGCAACTATTCCTCCCACTTTGGCCGCAGCCAGAAATACGTATTCCGGTTTTTCACTCTCAAAAAAGCCTGCTACTACTGAAGTATCTGTTAAATCCAGCTCTTGATGTGTTCGCAATAAAAGATTAGAATAGCCTTTATTTTGCAAATTTTTCACAATCGCACTTCCAACCAAACCATGGTGCCCAGCTACATAAATTTTAGCAGTCTTTTCCATTCCTTTATTCAAAATAATTATGAGTTGTAAACCCTCCCTCTTTTAAATAACACTCCTTTTGCATCAATTTTATATCACTTTGCATCATTTCAGCCACTAATTCTTTTAAATCGTATTCCAAAACCCAACCTAATTTATTTTTTGCTTTAGACGCATCCCCGATAAGCAAATCAACTTCTGTAGGGCGGAAATATTCAGTATCAACAGCAACAACTTCCTTAGCTATTTCTATTTGAAAACGAATATCATTACAAGATTTCACATAAGCCTTTTCATCCACTCCTTCTCCTGTGAACTCTAATTCAATTCCCACTTCATTAAATGCCATCTTTACAAATTCCCTTACAGCAGTGGTTCCGCCTGTAGCAATTACCCAATCTTCCGGCTCATCTGCCTGAAGAATCATCCACATCATTCGTACATAATCTTTGGCATGTCCCCAATCGCGTTTGGCATCCAAATTACCTATATACAATTTATCCTGAAGTCCCAACGCAATTCTGGCAGCAGCCCGGGTAATTTTGCGTGTTACAAAAGTTTCTCCCCGAATAGGAGATTCGTGATTGAATAATATACCATTACAGGCAAAAATCCCGTAGGCTTCCCTATAATTCACTGTCGTCCAGTAAGCATATAATTTAGCTACACCATAAGGGCTTCTTGGATAAAAAGGAATAGTTTCTGTTTGAGGTACTTGCTGTACTTTCCCATACAATTCAGATGTAGAAGCCTGATACACTCTTGTTTTATTTTCTAATCCAAGAAACCGTACCGCTTCCAAAATACGCAAAGCTCCGACACCATCAGTATTGGCTGTATACTCAGGGATTTCAAAAGACACATGTACATGACTCATAGCAGCCAGATTGTAAATTTCATCAGGCTGAATTTCTTTTATAAGACGAATCAGATTAGTGCTGTCAGTCATATCTCCATAATGCAAAAAGAAATTTCTGTTTTCAACATGAGGATCCTGATACAAATGATCTATTCTGTCAGTATTAAATTGTGACGAACGCCTTTTTAAACCGTGAACAATATACCCTTTTTTTAATAAAAACTCACTTAAATAAGCTCCATCCTGTCCTGTCACTCCTGTTATAAATGCTACTTTCATTTATTTTTAATTACCGATTAAATTCTATTTACCAATAACAACCATTTTCTACTTTATCAAAATTCTTTAGTTTTTCATTCGTATTAGGTCTAATCCAATTTTCATTAAAAAAATTAGACATATCATATTCAAGCTCCCAACGTTTTCCAATAATACCAAATAAAATTTGAGTGGCACCTCCTAAATGAATACTTTTTTTTCCCATTTTTTTAATAAAACTAGCCAATGGAAAACCATAAGCTCCACATCCAATTATAGCTATATCAAATTCAATTGCTTTAATTTCATTTTCCATAAATTCTAAAGCCCGAAACCAATCACTAAAATCAACATTCTCATGATTCCCCGCTAAAGACTGTATAGGCTTATACGTTTTTAGATTAAAATCAGGTAAAATGTTTTTATTTTTAAACAATAAATCCCTTTTAGAATATTGAACTTTTATGCTATCAACAAAAGGATGTATAATTAAAACTGTTTTTCCTTTTAAACTTAAACTCCAAGGATCTTCATGATAATAAGGCTCTAAATCTAATAAATTTACAGTTTTGACATGGGCTAACTCTTTATTGAAATTATTTTCCTTATCCAACCAAGACCCCAAAACATCTACATTTTTAATTTCATTGAGTATTAATTCAGAAAATTTTTCAAGATTTTCATTATTTGCTGGAAAAAAACCAGCATTATTCTGCATTTTACAAATCAAATCTTCTTGCCAATCAACCGAATCAATATCTCCTTTAATATATTTTATATATTTATTTAACGTTGAAGTTTTAATTATTTTATAGAAATCTAAACAATCTAACTCTACACTTCCAAATCTGGCAATCATACAAGGACTATCCGATTCGATATATTTCTTTATCAAATCTGAAGAATCCTGAGACATATATTGAGGTAGCTGTTGATTTAAAAAAAATCTTCTTTTTCTACCAATTATTTTCCCATAGACTCTCCTTAAAAACTGAAGTACTTTTATTACCACCCATTGATTGTATTTCATCTATCCAGAAATTGATTTATAAATTCTCATATAAGAACGTGCTTGATTTTCATAACTAAATTTTTCTTCTGCATACTTTCTGATGACTGACCTACTATAATCATTCCTTGTATCATAAAACTTTGCTATAGCATTTGCCAAAGACTGGGCTATCATTTCATCTGCCAAAATTCCTGTAAGGTTTTCAATTGTATGTTCTGCAATTCCTCCAGTATTAAATCCAATAATTGGAGTTCCACAAGCAAAAGCTTCCAACATCACATTTGGTAAATTATCTTCTCTACTTGGTAAGACAAAAACATCAGCCATACTATAACATTCAGCCATTTCAGAAGAAGAACTTATTTCCCCTAAAGATATCAATTTTACCGTATCAATAACAGGAATATCCCCTTTACCAATAGTCAAAACCGTTATCTCTATATCTTTCAGCTTCAACAATGCGTTCCTGAGTAAATCAAAACCTTTTCTGTAACTTTTAATACTATCGGCAGCGAAAAGAATAACAAATTCATTACCCCCAATATTTTTCTCTTTCCTTAGGGCTAATTTATCTTTTTGATTAAAGATTTCTAAATTGATGGAATTGGGAATGCATCTTCCTCCCCAATTAAAAAAAAACTCACTTTTTCGGGCTTCGTTCAGTAGCCATTGGGAAGGAGAAACTATTGTTCCATTTTTGACAGACTGAATTGCACTTTTTTTAATCTGCTTCATTTCTTTATCAAACTGACCTGCAATCTGATTATTTCTATCCTGGTCATTCATATAATGAAAAATCCCCTGAAAGGGATTCATATCGTGTAATGTCCAGACAATCGGTTTTGTAAAGTTTTTAAAAAAACTTGGAAAATCAATAAAATCTCCAACCCAATGCAGATTAATAATATCAGCTTCTTTAACCAAGGGATGTTCATGGAGTTTATAATTACCAAAAGGCAGGCTTACTATTTCGCATTCCAACATTTCTTCAATCTTTTGTAATCGAAAAATTACTTTTTGACACTGACTAGAAAAAAATAAACCCATCACTTTTAAATAAACCTTCTTTAACAGAGATGGCTTTCGATAAGTAAAAAAAGAATCATTTATTATTTGATTATTAAACCCAATAGTCAAATTAGAGCTTAAAAACCCCGATTGCACACCGTTTTCACATAATGCATCATGCAGCCTTTTTGCAGCAATACCTGCTCCTCCTTTTGCGGATTTCGTTATGTGCAAAACCTTCATAAGTATTGCTTTTTACTTACTATAATATGATATATTTTTCTGGAAAACTCCCTTGAATATCGCTTAAAGTAAGGAAATGAATAATTATAAAAAATATAATCAACTATGACTTCCTTTAAATTCTTAAGTAACAGCAACAGTCCCGCTTTATCTGATTTCCCCCAGGAATGATCCCATAAATGTACCGCATAGCTTTCAGGTTGAATAAAACCAGTATAATTCTCTAACCGATTTTCATACGGTAAAGGATAAAAATAAATGGAATCTAAATTTTTTTCGCCTTCAGCCAAAGTCTCTTTATTGATTAGGGGACTAAAAGTATGAGTGATGATAGGAGGAGAAAAAACATTGAATTCGGTCTGATTGTAAAAATCTATCATTTGCTTTAAAAAACGATGTTTGGCAACAGAACCGAATAGACCAAAAGCAACTCTACCCTGCACTTCTTCACCTATAAAAAATTTATATTGCAATAAAAAATCAATTGGCTTTAATAAAAGCATATCGGTATCTAAATAAACTCCTCCCTCTTCATACAATACTTTAGCACGAATATAATCGGCAACAAAAGCATATTTTTTTTTTCGCAAAGCATTCTTGTAAAAGGAGTTTTCAAATTGCTTCGTGTTCCTTTCATTCCATTCTTTAATTTCAAAATCTGGACAAAATGCCTTCCAAGAAGCTAAACAATCATGAAAAACTTGTGATTTATGATTATTTCCGAACCAACAGTAATGAATTATTTTAGGTATGCTCATACTTTAATTGATTATATCTTCCAATTTCTTTTTTGAAAACAAAAGAATATATATTCTAAAAATAACAGACATTGTCTTTTTTCCAAATGTTGTTTTTTCTATTTCTGACAACATTTTAAATCGGTTCATTTTTAGTTTTCTTAATTCAATATAATCTTTGTAAAAAATTGAGAACTCCGATTTCAAAACACTTTCTCTTTCTTTTCTTCTAAGAAAAGTACCTTCTGCTGTAGAACTTATACCGTCAAAATAAAATACCGTAAGTACTTCATGAACACTTTTATAAGAACATCCAGAAGCAACTGCATGAATAAAGAACTTCCAATCGGCTACTATCTTAAGGTTTTCATCATATAATCCAATCTTATCAAACAGACTACGTTTTATAAATACAGATTGATGCGCAAATGTCTCCTCAAAAAGAAAAGAAAACAACAATTCATCAGGATGTTTATGGATAAAATCATGACCTAGTCCCAACATATGAATATCAAAAGCAATCAAATCTCTTTCTCTAATATGATGCTGAATTTTATACAAGATATCAGAATCATAGAAATGGTCTCCACTATTCAAAAACAACAAATAATCTCCAGTTGCCATTTGAATCCCTTTATTCAATGCGTTATAAATACCATTATCTTTTTCGCTAACCCATTTATCAATAGATGACTCATGTTTTTTTATTACTGAAACACTATCATCAGTAGAATCGCCATCAACAACTATATATTCCATATCAGAATAGCGTTGTGATATAACGCTTTCAACCGTTCTTTGAAGACCGGATGCATTATTATAATTGATGGTAATTATTGATAACTTAAGCATTTATTTTTTTATAATAGTTTTTAAGTATACTTTTCTATTCGATATATAATTCTTCGTTTCATAAACAAACCTAGGAGGGTTTATTTTTTCCAATCTGCTAACTAAGCAACATCAAATTAACTCATTTAAAGCATCTAAATAGATATCAATATTCAACTTTTTTTCAAATGCCATTCTCGCATTGTTACTGTAATATTGATAATTTGAATTAATTCTCTCTATTGCCAAAGGAATTTCAATTGGACTATTAACTATTACACCCAAGTCGTATTCGGCAACTATTTTTTCTAAACCTTCTAATCTTGAAGCTATTATTGGCAAACCATATTTTATGTACTGGTATAATTTACCCGAAGCAGCGCCAATTGAACTAAAATTCTCATCTCCATTATCCGTATCATATATAACTAAACCTATTTGAGCCGAATTAAAGATAGTATGCAACTCTGAAAACAATACCGGATCTAATGATAAACAAAGATTATCTTTACCTACAATTCTAACTTTTTCTATATATAATTGACGGATTGTATCATTTTGAATTCTATTGTGAAAAATGATTTTTGTTTTATTTTTAAAATTATAGTTCCCTATAACTTGTGCAATTTCATGGCTACATACCTCATCGCAAATCATGCCTGCTGATAAGACTATGATAGTTTCAGGATCTAAATTAAACTTTTTATAGAAAAAATCACTTTTTTGTATTTTTTCATTTTCTGAATTCATTCTAGCTGAATTCGGTAATAATAAAAAATTATCTCCTACTACATGATTAATTCTTTTATAAATCGACCATCTAAAGTTGTCTTGTATAAGAGTAAGCAAAACCTTTTCCTTCAGATAATATCTTTCATTTTTCTTAATCACTTTATTCAACCATTCTTTATCACTCTTTAATTCATACAATAACTCCAAGGAAAGATTTATTATTTTTCCCGATCTCATTTTACTTTTTTTATGTGCAAAAAGCCCCAGAGTATCTACACAAAATATAAAATCAAGATATTTTTCTTGTCTCTTCCTTATTTGTTTTGAATAGTTTAAAATATCTAAATATGATTTTAATTGTTCTGAATTAAATAAAATTTGATTAAATCTGTCTACCGAAATCCAATGACTGTTTTTAATTTTTCTAAGAATCCTTATAACAGTATCGATAATTTTTTTTTTCAAAAAATCACCTTTTGATGAAATCCTATAAACCGTGACCCTCTCTTTATGGAAAGTTTCAATTATTGATAAATCAAATTCGTCATCATCCCTCAGATAAACAAAAACATGATGATCTTTCTCTGAAAAATATTCAATCAGTGATATTAATGTCGGTGCAATTCCTAACCATCCATCCCAAAATATTAATCCAATTTTTTTTGACATTAATCTCCTAAATTATTACAGATATAACCTTAGCAATTTCTTCATTTCTCAATCCCAACCCACTAGGTATATAAAATCCGTTTCGGGCTAACTTTTCAGCTACGGGGTAATTTTCATTTTCAAACAATCCCATTTTTATAAAAACAGGTTGCTCATGCATACACCAAAAAAAAGGACGTGTGCCTATTTTAGCATCATTAAGTCTTTTGACCATAGCTTCTTGTTGCACTTCAGTTTCAGCAACCAAACCAAACACCCAATATATATTTTCAGAGGAAGATGTTCTCTCTAAAGGAAGCTGAAATCCTTTTAAATCTTTCAACCCTTCTCTATACAATTTACCAATTTCTCGTTTCCTTTGTATGTGATAATCCATTTTTTCCAATTGAGCAACTCCCAAAGCTGCCTGAAGATTAGTCATTCTGTAATTCCAACCTATTTCATGATGAATAAATCGTCTGCCTTGCTGCTCAAAAGCTAAGTTCCTCAACTTTTTACATTTTTCGGCAATACTGTCGTCATTACAAACTATCATTCCGCCTTCTCCTGTTGTGATATGCTTGTTGGGATAAAAACTAAAAATACTAATATCTCCAAAACTTCCACACATTTGCCCTTTGTATGTTTGCCCATGCATTTCGGCAGCATCCTCAATCAATTTTAAATTATACTTTTTGCATAATTCCAAGATAGGATCCATATCAACTGGCAATCCGTAAATATGAACCACTAAAATTGCTTTAGTCTCTTTCGTTATTTTTGCTTCAATCTGATCAACATCCATATTCCATGTTATTGGATCACTGTCAACCAATACCGGAGTTGCTCCTGCTGTAACCACAGATTGTACTGGAGAAATAATAGTAAATGTTGGCATAATCACCTCATCCCCCTTACCCAAACCCAGTGCCTTCACTGCAATATCCAAGGCCGCCGAACCATTAGAAACGGCTATTCCGTGCTTTCGATTAACATATTGAGCAAATTCCGTTTCAAACTTAGTGACAAAAGATCCTTCTGATGATATCCACCCAGTTTCAATACATTCGGTTACATATTTTAATTCATTTCCGGATAAGAGAGGTGTATTAACAGCTATCATAATCTTAATTCAATTTCTTTTTAAATAGGACACATATAGCCCATGTTTTTTCTGAAGGCATCTCCTGTGTAAGAAACTCTTCAGTTTTCACTAATTCAAAACCTGTGATTTTTGCCAAAAGTTCTAGTTCCGGAATTGAAAAATGACGCATCGGATGCACCTCTTTGATTATATCAAGTTGATTGGTCACTTTATCTTTAATCAGAACTTCGAAATTAACGTTTACAATATTTTTAGAAACATCACAGACCGATTCAGCAATTCTAACAATTGAAATACGATTATCTTCTAATCTTTTTATTCTGGTTTCCGGTTTTTGACTATACACCGCAGGCGTAAACCAAACATCAAATAAAAATAAACCGCCCGGTTTTAAATGGTCATAAACTGATTTCAAACAGTTAATTAAAGATTTATTGTCCGTGAGATAACTCATCACATGAAACAACGAAATTGCGGCGTCGAAAGTTTGATTTAACTTAAAATGTGTCACATCGGCTTTAATTGGGCTAAAATTAGGAATGTTTTTAGACTTTGCTTCATCAACCATCGTTTCACTTCGATCCAAACCGGTTATCTTCATTCCATTTGCAACTAAAAAAGTGGCATGATTACCACTACCGCACCCCAATTCCAAAACAGTCAACAACTCAGAATTGATTGATTTCAGAGAATTATATACATAATCTGCTTCAGCTTTATACTTTTTATCCTGATAAAGCAAATCGTAATACTGACTGTACTGTTTAAAATTATCCATAATTATTTTAATAGTATTTGTTCCTCTTTTACAGTATCAAAGCGCACTTTATCCCGTTCTCCACAATAAGGACCTTGTTTTACTTCTATGATTTCGGAGGCTTCCAACATTTTAAAACCATGACCTCCGTCCGACAGTAAAATTACGTCACCCTTTTCAACTATTGTACTTTGGACATAATTTTGTTCATTATCATAAAAATCAACTCTCACTTTTCCGCTTTTTATATAAAGCACTTCTTGGGTAAGATGCACCTCACGAGGAACTATATTGTGGCGATGTGGAGGAATAATATAATCCTTTGGTCTATTCATATATCCCAATTGTTGCGAATCATTATCATCCGTAAAAAATTCGATGCCTTCTTTGTTATAACTCGAACGAATTATAATGGCTAACTGTATGTAATTATGCTTAATATTTTCAATCATTTAAATATTTTTCTCCAAAGAACAAAAACAATAGGAGGTATAAATAACTTGACTATTTTTTTTATTCTTTCTTTTTTATACTTTCTTTTTTCTTTACCAAAATAATTTCCTTTACCTGAATATCCTAATTTAAATGCCTTGATTACCAAATCTATTTCATTAACATCGATTGTATTAAAATTAGGCTTTTTAATTGAAATTGGGGGGATAATATTTAAATTAGCATGGGTTGCTTCTTCTGATTCAATATGATTAGTCATAGATGGATTTGGATAAAGTGTTAACCAACCATTTAAAACACAAACAGCTTGCCAACGAATAGCCCATGAATCGACCTTTCCTTCTTTTTGTTGCTCAAGCATTTCTGTAAAATTGTATGAACCATAAGCATTAAATATATTTTTTTTTGATTCATTATTTTCTAATTTCTCCTTAAGTTCATCAACATTGGAATTAAAAAATCTCCATCTATCTTTCCATGTAGCCCATCCCAAACAATCTGGTAAAGGAACAAAAAAATAATTCGGATATTTTTTCCCACATGCAAAAAAATTACAAGACCCAATTTGTCCCACAGACAAATTAGTCTCATAACGATCTAACGCATCGTTCATATAGGATAAGAAAAATTTTGACAAAATTAAATCATCCTCTAAAACAATAACTTTTCCATAACTATTTACAACTTGAGTTACTCCATCTATAATAGAATTGGCTAAGCCTTTGTTTTTATTTTGATAAGTAATAATTACTTTCTTAAATCTATTTTCATTTTTACATATATCTCTTACTTTATTTATCTTAAATAAACCATCTGCATCAACATTTTCTTTAGTCCCATCACAGAAAATATATAATATACTATCTTTTGCTTCTAAATTTTCAGCAAGAGAATTCAGAATTTGCTGGGTATGTAAAGGACGATTATATGTAAAGAGAACTATTGGGGCTAATATTTTACTCATTCAAAACAACTCTTAATTTATTAATATAGTCATCCATGGTAAATTCTTTCTTTATCCGTTCTCTCCCATTGTCTCCCATCTTTTTTGCCAACTCCTTATTACTAATTATTTTAATCATGGCATCCTTCATAGCAAAGATATCTGTCTCCTGCACTAAAAAACCAGTTTCTTCATCAATCACAACATCAGGTATTCCTGCATGAAAAGTAGAAATAACAGGCAATCCGGCTGCCTGTGCTTCAAGAATAGCTACAGGGGTTCCCTCACTGTCTCCATTATCAGCGACCACAGAATGTTGCACAAATGCAATAGCACTTTCCATATGTCTAATAGTTTCCTCGGGTTTGATTACTCCAAGAAAAGTCACATTCTTCTCAATTCCCCATGCTTTAACCATGTTTTTACATGTATTTAAAAGCTCACCACTTCCTGCCATTTTCAATTTAGCCTTAGGGATTTCTTTAAGAAGTTCATTAAATGCCATAAGAGTTAAATATGGTGCTTTCTTATCTACAAACCTTCCGATGGCAAAAAAGGTATTAGATTCAAAAATCGGGTTATTATCAAAAAATAAATTGTTCGGTCCATAGGTAATCAATGCTATTTTATTTTCCGGACAACCCAAAGAAATTAATTTTGATTTCATTGTCTGAGAAACTGCAATAATTTTATGTGCTTGCTTGAACATTTTTTGATATCCTTGTGCATAATGATTTAAGGTATCATTATCACTAGCATCAAATCCATGAAAATGGACAACCAAAGGAATTTTTGCCTTATTACATACATCTAACAAATGTACTCCTGCTGGTCCATACTGAGCCAAAACAACATCAATTTTATTTTTTTTCAAAAGCGAAACATAATCAGGAACATGACTAAATATTTTTTTTTTAAAAAACAACCTAAATAATTCATTAAGTTTTGCTTTATACTTATTTTTTATTTGCTTATTATTCTCATAATAGATAGGTAACCAACCACCATACAAAACTAACTTTGCTGGCAAAAAATCAATTTGGGTTTTAATAAAAGTCTCTGAATATGCATTTTTATTAATCGTTGCAATTGCAATATTTTTATTCACATTCATAAAAATTATTTTTTTGCGATACCATATAATCCAGTTATCATTTGCCCTTCGACAAATTTTACCTGAGTATTTTTATCCATTTTTATTAAAAACTTAATAACGGGCTTCAAAAACAATGACAACCAATATCGTTTTCTATTTGTCATTGGACTTCTTCTCACCCACAAACCTAACATTTGAGCCATTGACGCATGCCAACCACCAGTAGCTTTTATCTCAATTTCTCTAAATCCAGAATCCTCTAAATGCCGCTTTAATGAAAATGGAGTATATCTATATTCGTCATGGGGCACTTCATGTAAATTCCATAAAAAAGGAACTGTAAAGAAAAAAACCCCCTTGGGTTTTAAAACTCGAAAAACTTCTTTTAACGTAACTTTAGGGTCAGGACAATGTTCTAAAACCTCTGTCCCAAACGCACATTCAAAACAATTGTCTTCAAAAGGCATGATTTGTCCATCCCAAGCAAAATCAGGTTTGATCTTTTTATCGTATTCTAAAGCTCCTTCTATATCTAGCCCAACATATTTATCAACTTTACTATTTTCTAAAATATAATTTTCATAAGGCATCTTTCCACAACCTATATCCAATAAACTACCTTTGAATTGAGGTAGCGTATCTTTTATGGCATTAAAAATATAAGTACGAATATAGTATCTATCTAAATTTTCAATAGTAAATTCTATTTTAGTAAAATCTTTCAAAAGTATTTATTGTTTAATTTTGATTTAATTTTTTTCATTATTTTTTTAAAACAAGAAATTTTAACCGAACCAAATCTTTTTTTCCTTTCTTTAATTGCTTTATCAATTATATAAATTGATGCTTTATCTGAATAAAATTCTTTAAATATTTCTTGTGTCTGAACCCCTTTCAAACATTTTATTTTATTATCTAAACTACTCCAAACGCCATTTTCATGTATTCTATATACACTCATATAATCAGGCAATATATAAGCCTTACTATTTTTAACAGCAATTAATTGTAAAGCCCAATCTCCCGCAGTAATTGTACCAAAAAAATCAGGTAAATCCTTTATAACTGACTTCCTAATAAGTAATGTACTAGTATTTAAAAAGTTTTCGAATATTAACTCCTTAAAGCTAAAACTCTTTACTTCTAAAGGCAATTTATTAATTACACCCTCACAATTTGTAGATGACTTATGACCACAATAAGCATACTCTGAATTAGTCTCCAAAAAATCTACCTGTTTTCGTAATTTCAAAGAATCTATCCAGTAATCATCTCCGTCGCAAAGGGCGATGTACTTGCCTTCGCACTGTTGTAAAGCATAAATAAAATTAGGCATCATTCCTATATTTTTTTCATGTTTTACATACTTAATCCAAGTACTCTTAAGATGACTTTCAATTAAAGTTTGAATAATTTCATCTGTAGAATCAGGTGATGCATCATTAGCAATGATTAATTCAATACAAAAATCACATTCCTGCATGAGTACACCTTCTATGGCTTCACGTATATAATTTTCGTGGCCATAAGTTATCATTACTACACTAACTAAAGGTTTATGATTCATCTTAAAATTCTAAAGGGATTAATTCTTTTTTAATAACAGCCGGTACTCCTACTATCAAACTATTATCTGGTACATCTTTAGTAACGACAGAACCAGCACCTACAATAACATTTTTTCCGATTTTCACTTTTGGTAAAACTGTCACGTTAGTCCCCAATACAGAATAATCACCAATTATACAATTTCCTGAAACATGTACTCCTGGCGACATCTCTACAAAATTCCCTATTAGACTATCGTGTCCTACAGTGCAATTTAAATTAATTAATGTTCCTTTTCTAATAACAATATCAGATGTAATTACTGTTCCTGTCATAATATTACACCCATCTTCAATAGTGTTCCCAAAATTTCCGATTCGTGCTAATGGACTTATTGTACTTAAAAACACACCTCCTATTGCCTCAAACTTATCTAATAACGTCCTTCTTAAAACTGGATTTCCAATTCCTATTGTAAAACGATTATCGTAAGCTTTAAAATAATTTGCTGCCTGTTCAAGATTTCTTAAAACAGGAAATCGTCCAAATAATTTTTCTGGTATATCTGTATTCACATCATCATAAAACACCAAATTTTCTAAATCGTTTAATTGATGTACTACTTCTAAAACTTCTTTCGCAAATCCTTTGGCTCCTACAATTAACATATACTTGTATTTATTATTTGAGAAATTTTTTTCAATTCTTCTTCTGATAAATCTACGTACAAAGGCAAACACATTATCCTTGATGCAATACTTTCTGAAATAGGCATTGGAACACTGGAAACATAATGAAGTGTATTCAGTGCAGGATAAAAATACCGTCTCGGCATGATTTTGTATTCTTTTAACTGTTGTAATACCTTAAGTAATTGCACTTCGGTTTCAAAAATAACAGGATAATAACTATAATTCCAATGTGTGTTTTCTCTTATTTTTAAAGCCTTCAGCTTTGAAAAATCAAGATACCCATTATAATAATTGATTACTTTTTTTCTACCTGCAATTATAGTCTCCATATAAGGCAAAACTGCCAATCCCATAGCCGCTTGCAATTCAGACATTTTAGCATTAATTCCTAGACCATGAAAAGCCAAAGGCCCGTTATGCCCGAAATTATGACTGTAAAACAATTGATGTCGTAAATTAGTATCATTTGTAAACATTGCTCCGCCTTCGCCTGTATGAAAAAGCTTGGTAGCATGAAAACTACAGGTACTTACATCTCCATAATCAAAAATAGATTGCTCTTTATATTTTACTCCAAAACAATGTGCCGCATCATAAATCACTTTTAAATTATATTTTTGTGCAATATTTTCTATAGCCTCAACATGGCAAGGATTTCCAAAAACATGTGTCGCCAAAATAGCCGTCGTTTTATCAGTAATCGCTGCTTCAATTTTAGTTTCATCAATCGTCAAATACTCAGGATGAATGTCTACAAAAACAGGTGTGCTATTTTGCCAAACAATTGCCGCTGTACCCGCTACATAACTAAAAGGTGTCGTTATAATTTCTCCATTATTACCCAATAATTTCAAGGCAATCTGCAATGGAATAGTTCCATTGGTAGTAATGATAATATTAGAAACGGTTAAATATTGTTTTAACTTTTCTTCCAGTTCCAATACCAATTCCCCTCTATTCGTAAGCCATTGATTATCCCAAGCCCTTTTTATTTGCTTGTTATACTCTTCTATCGGTGGAAAAAAAGTTTTGGTTACGTTAATCATAATTAATTTTTTAAAGACCACTCAAACTGTGGTTTTATGGATCCTGGCTCTCTGCCCATATAGACACCTAAATCCCTCTTTCCATCAACAACGGTAAAGGTGATAATATCACTTTCTGAAAATACAAAACTTTTTTTATCTTCAACAACAAAAAGTGACAAGCTAAAATTACCCGGCTGAAAAAAATGTTTTGGAAATTTACAGCTAATCAAATTTTCCCCTTTTTTTAAAATCACAGAATCATCAAATGAATGGTGGAATGAAAACATAGCTTCTCCCAATTCATTATACAGATGATAGGTTAAGTGATATCTATGTGCATCCTCACTTTTAAAAGTTATATCTGTGACAAGATCAATAACAGTATCTTCCGCTATAACTCTATTTTCATTTTCACCTTTTAAGCTTATTTCATTAAGTCTAAAAATCTCTTTATCAAATTCATTGTCAAATTTTTTACTACTTAATGAACCTACATTTGATCCACTCAAATAGTAACTTACTGCATTTTCAATCCCCCCCTCAAAAACCACCTTCCCATGCTCCAAAACTATTCCCCTTGTACACAAGCTCTTCACCGCTGCCATATTATGGCTCACAAACAACACTGTCCTTCCTTCACCTTTAGAAATATCCTGCATCTTGCCAATGGCTTTTTTTTGAAACTCGGCATCTCCCACGGCCAACACCTCATCAATTACTAAAATTTCAGGTTCCAGGAAGGCGGCTACCGCAAAAGCGAGACGAACTGTCATTCCAGAACTATATCTCTTTACTGGTGTATCAATGTAACGTTCACAACCCGAGAAATCAATAATTTCATCAAGTTTAGCGGTAATTTCTTTTTTGGTCATTCCCAGAATGGCGCCGTTAAGATACACATTTTCACGTCCCGTTAATTCGCCATTAAAACCGGTTCCTACTTCCAGTAACGATGCAATACGTCCACGTGACTTGATGGTTCCCGTAGTAGGAGCGGTCACCTTAGAAAGTATTTTTAGCAAGGTAGATTTTCCGGCTCCGTTTTTACCGATAATTCCCAAGACCTCTCCACGCTCTACCTCAAAATTAATATCCTGCAAAGCCCATACATAATCACTTTCGCCTTTAGTAGTACGGTCATTAGTTTCTCCAATCTTCAAATATGGATCTTCTTTCCCACGAATGCGATGCCACCATCGATTTAAGTCGTGAGTCAGCGTACCTGTCCCTACTACCCCCAGTCGGTATTGTTTAGAAATATTTTCGGCTTTTAGAATAATATCTCTGTTGTGAGTTGTGAGTTGTGGGTTGTGGGACATACTTTATATTATTTTTTGTGAGTTGTGAGTTGTGAGACTAATAAAAACTCACAACTCATAGTTTCTACTTCCAATTCTTTTCAACGTAACTGATAAAATTAAAAATCTTACCTCCTAAATGTTCATAATATTGAATAAAAGGTTCAAAATCACCTTTCAATTCACTATATAATTGTGGGATTTTAAAAATATGATTGATTGTTTCTAAACAACTGGCATGTGAAAAAACTAAAAACCGAATAAAATCTGCTTTATATTTTCTTCTACCATATCCTTCAACAATATTAGAAACCACACTATCAGATGAACGTCTGAGTTGGCTACCCAATTCATACAATTCGTATTTAGGTAATTTTAAAGTCTGTGGATGTAATGCTAAGAACAGGTTCATACCATTATTGTAAATATCTAAATCTTTATAGCTTTTAAAATCACTCATTTTTTTATGTTTTGAGTTATGGGTTGTAAGACTTCTAAGAACTCACAACTGTTTCTACACCGTATCAATAAAATTTTTCTCTGTTCGATTAAAAATAAGCAATCCTATAAAGAACAACAAAATGATTAACACAAAAGTATAAGCCAAACCTGGAATTGAAATCTGACCAATATCTAATAATAAATATCGGGCGGTTTCAATTATATAAGCCAAAGGATTGTAATGAATCAACCAGGCGTATTTAGGCATTTTTTCAGAAATCAGTGCCATAGGATACACCACCGCAGAAAGATACATCAATAATTGAACTCCAAATCCAATTAAATAGCTAAAATCACGGTATTTAGTCACCAATGACGAAATAATCATCCCTAAACCCAAGCCTAAAATCCCCATCATAACTACTAAAAAAGGGAAGAATAGCACCAAAGGATTGAGACTTATGGCCGCTCCGCTACAATAAAAATAAAGATAAAAAGCAATGAAAATAAAAAACTGGATTCCAAACTTCAACAAATTGGAAATCACCACCGAGAGCGGCACAATCAGCCTTGGAAAATATACTTTCCCAAAAATGCCTGCATTAGACGCAAAAGTATTAGAAGTTCCGTTGAGACAGGCTGTGAAATAGTTCCACACTGTGATTCCGGCCAGATTAAACAAAAAAGGCGGCACAGTTCCGGTTTCGATACCCGCCACAGTATTAAAGATAATGGTAAAAGTAATCGAAGTAAACAAAGGCTGAATCAAATACCAAAGTGGTCCCAAAACCGTTTGTTTGTATACTGTTACCACGTCCCGTTTCACAAATAGCAACAACAAATCACGGTACTGCCAGACTTCTTTGAGATTAAACGAGAAAAATCTGTTCTTGGGTGTGATTTCAAACAACCAATCCTCTTCATATTTATCTGTTTGTTCCATTTTATACTACAAGCCTTTATCGAATTATATGGTTAAATATACTACCCTATCATTAGTCTAACCAAATATAACCGACCAGCAACATAAAAATATGGTCAAAAAAGCTTTTACTATAGTAAAATTCTACTTTATTAAACGTTGTCTGTTGTGAGTTATGGGTTGTGAGTTGTGAGTTGTGCCTCTCGACTCCGCTCGAGTTGACAAACTCGACTGCGTTCTGTATTCTAAATTCTGCTGACTGTCACTTCTAACTTCCCTCCTCCAACTTCTAACTTCTTTTTCCTATATTTACAATATGCTTACACTTTTCAAATCCAAACCGCTTCTTAAGGATCTTATCCCCAATAATCACGTTGATATCCATTCTCATCTTCTGCCAGGAATTGATGATGGGGCAAAAACTTTTGAAGATTCTTTGCGTTTAACTCAGGCGTTACAAAAAATCGGAATAACGCAAATAATTACTACCCCACATATTATTCAGTATGTTTGGGAGAATACCGATGAGCAAATTATCGCAAATAAGAACAATACGATACTCGAACTGAGAAAAAACAATATCGATATGCCTTTTCAGGCTGCGGCAGAATATTTAATGGATGATCAGTTTGTCAGTTTGTTTCAATCACATGATTTATTGACTCTGAAGGATAATTATGTGCTAGTAGAAATGTCATATATCAACGCTCCTATCCAACTGTACTCGATATTATTTGACTTACAAATAGCAGGTTACATTCCCGTTTTGGCACATCCGGAACGTTATTTATTTTATCATAAAAATTTTAATGAATACGGGAAGCTCAAAAAAGCGGGCTGTTTATTTCAACTCAACTTGCTGGCTGTAGTAGGTTATTATGGGGAGAATATTGCTAAAATAGCAGAACAACTACTAAAAAAAGGAATGTATGATTATGTAGGCTCTGATGTGCATCACGATAATCACATTAAAGCCTTTGATCAAAAAGTAAAAATAAAAGATTTGAGTCCGCTGAAAGAAGTTATTGCGAATAATCAGTTTTTTAAATTGAATTAAAAAAATCAGCCACGAATACTCGAATTATTTTTTAAAATCTTTGTGGTTATACTTTTGCGACTTATGCGGTTAATTTTTCACCATATAAGTCATATAAGTTTTTTATTAACTTTGAAAATAGTTTACTTAAAAGTACATATAAGTCTAAAACTAAATTATTTTAAATCTCTTATATGGTTTTAAAATATATAAAAGACTTTGTGAAATGCTTTGTAAATTTTGTGGTTAAATATTTCCGCCGCAATCCCGATAGCTATCGGGACGTAAATTATTTTTTAAAATCTTTATCGACAAAACTTAGTAAACTTCGCGAAAAGCTTTGTGGACTTTGTGGTTAAAAAACACTTAGCAACTTATTTATCCAGTACCTCATAAGTTGAATTCATACTCTTGAACTCAGGAACAATCTTCTTCATTTTAGCTACAATAGCGTCTTTTTTATGAAAATTAGAAATGGTAATAAGTTCTTCTATTTCATCGTGCAGAATTTCAAATTCTTCCTGAATTTCTTCGGCAATCATAATTTTATGATGGTGGGTCGGAATTGTTTTTGAAGTATCATTCAACAGTTCTTCATACAACTTTTCACCTGGTCGCAAACCTACAATCTTTATTTTAATATCTTCATCGGGAATGAAACCGGCAAGTTTAATCATTTTTCGAGCCAGATCGATAATCTTAACTGGTTTCCCCATATCAAAGATGTAGATTTCTCCTCCTTTACCCATAGCACCTGCCTCTAAAACCAACTGGCAAGCCTCAGGAATGGTCATGAAATATCTGATAATTTCAGGATGGGTGATTGTTATAGGGCCTCCAGCAGCAATTTGTTTGGTAAACAAAGGCACTACTGAACCATTAGAACCTAAAACATTACCGAATCGCGTGGTAATAAACTTAGTACTCTTAGCATTTCTGTCAGCATTGGATTTTAACTGTAAAGACTGTACGTATTTCTCAGCAATACGCTTACTGGCTCCCATTACATTACTAGGATTTACGGCTTTATCAGTAGAAACCATAACAAAACTCTTTACTTTGAATAGGCATGCCAAATCAGCTATATTTTTAGTTCCTTCAACATTAGTCAGAATGGCTTGTGAAGGATTGGCTTCCATTAAAGGCACATGCTTATAAGCTGCGGCATGATAAACCACTTCCGGCTGATAATGACTAAAAACAATACTCATAGCATCTTTATTCCTAATATCGGCTACTACTGTTACAATATCAACAGGAGTATCCAAATTGTTTAACTCCAAACACAAATTATGTAAAGGAGTTTCAGCTTGGTCTACTGCAACAATTTTTTTAGGTTTAAAAAGTATTACCTGTCTGACTATTTCACTACCTATAGATCCTGCAGCTCCGGTAATTAAAACAGTTTTGTCTTTTAGCTGTTTCGAAATTGCTTTACCATCTAAAACAATAGGTTTTCTATCCAATAAATCTTCAATTTGGATACTTTTTACTTTTTGAGAAATCTCTTTTTGATTTTCCCAATCGGTAATTAAAGGAACAATATATACCTTGTAATTGAATTCTAAACATTGTTCAACAATAACCAATCGCTCTTCCTTTGATAAACTTTTATCGGCAATAATCACACCCTCGGCACCTATAGAACGCATCAGGGTAGGAAGCTTTTTTTTCTGGATTAGAATAGGTAAATCCATCATTCTCTTAGATGAATTCTGACTGTTCTTATCTACAAATCCGACAATTTTGAATCGGGTAGGCACTTCTAATTTTAAAGCCTTTGCTACCGAAAGTGCATTGGCATCTGTTCCATAAATAATCGTCCTAGGCAATTTGACATCATTCCTTTCCGAAAAAAAATGTTCAAAAACTTGTTTGATTACTACACGATACATGAACAAACCGCAAAAAGAAAGCACCATATTAATAAAAAGTGCTGTGTTCAGATAAATTTTGTATCCATAAAACAATTGAAAAACAAAATTTAAAGTAACAAAAAAGACTAAGACTGAAATTTGGGAAAACAATAACTTTATGGCATCGGTATAAGAAGAATGCCTGATGATTCCTGCGTAAGTTCTAAAAACCCAAAAGGAGAAAACATTCATCCCTATCAAAAAACAGACATAAGGTATTTTGTTCTCAAAACTGATATAATGTAAACCTACACCGTTAATAATCAATTTTGTAAACAAAAAACTGGCTATGAGTACGATTAAATCAATACCCACAACAATCCATCTTGGCAGATAACTTAAATTACGTATATTAAGTATTAAATTTTCTCTTGAAAAAAAGTCAGGATCTACAAAGCCTGCACCAGAATTTTTAGTCTTACTCAAAACCTATATTTTTTTTTAAAGATTACTCCTGTTATCAAAAAGCAAAAATAATATATAATAAATTAATAAAACAGAATAAACCCATTCTATTTTACAAACAGAAAAAAAGCGAAATAATTAGCTAAAGCATTCTCATCCTGTCATCAAAAAAAATGCTTTATGTTTATTGTTTAAATAATTCTAAAACAACCGTTTTAATTCGCATTCGGTCATCGTTGGTTAAATTCGATCCGGATGGTAAACAAAGCCCCTTTTTGAAAAGAGATTCTGCAACAGTACTGCCATAATAAGGATAAGAAGAAAAAACAGGCTGTAAGTGCATGGGTTTCCACAAAGGCCGCGATTCAATATTAGCTTCTTTAAAGGCAAGTCTCAAGGTTTCACCACTAATACCATTGGTGATTTTAGAATCAATTAGAATGGTACTCAGCCAATAATTGGCAAAATAATCGTCATTAGGCACAATAAAAACGTCAACTCCATCAATAGCTGCGAATAATTCCACATAAAATTCGTGCATGCTCCTTCTTAAATCGATACGGGAATCTAAAACTTCCATCTGTCCCCTACCAATACCGGCACAGATATTACTCATTCTGTAATTATAGCCAAGTTCACTATGTTGGTAGTAAGGAGCGTCATCTTTAGCTTGTGTAGCCAAAAACAGTGCCCTGTCTTTTAATAATTTCGAAGAAGTAATCAATGCCCCACCTCCGGAAGTCGTAATGATTTTACTTCCATTAAAAGAAAAAATAGCTATATCACCAAAAGCACCACACTTTTGACCTTTATAACTACTCCCTAAGGCTTCTGCACTGTCTTCTAAAATGGGAATTTCATATTTACCAGCAACGGTTCTTATCGCTTCTATTTTATAAGGAACACCATATAGATGCACCGCTATAATAGCTTTTGGTTTTTTACCTTTAGCTATTCTATCCACAATAGCTTCCTCAAGGGCAATAGGGCACAGATTCCAGCTTTCCGCTTCACTGTCAACAAAGACAGGAATTGCTCCCTGATACAGAATAGGATTTGCCGAAGCAGCAAAAGTCATACTCTGACAAATTACCTCATCTCCTGCCTGAACCCCTAAAAGTACCAATCCCAAATGAAGGGCTGCCGTACCGGAATTTAAAAGAACCACATGACGGGAACCTAAATAAGCCTCTAAATCCTGTTCGAATGCATCAATATTAGCTCCCACCGGAGCAATCCAATTGGTATCAAATGCCTCTTGAATGTACTTCAGTTCACTGTCTCCCATATGGGGAGGAGAAAGCCATATTTTATTCTCAGACATCTTATAAAAATAAAAAACACTAGAGGAAAAACAACTAAAATTGAGAAAACCACGAGGTATCTAGAACTGTCAGTTCAGAACATCATTTTAAAAAAAGCTCTATAAAACGACGTTTTTATACATCCTATAAATCAAATTGTTATTATTTACAAGAATCAAAACTGTCCTTAACTTCCGCAGTCGAGTGTCAAATGTTTGAAGAATACGTAAAAAGAAAAGCTGTTTGAGCGTAGCGAGTTCTTTTCTTTTAGTATTCGAAAACTAATTTGACCGACGAGAAAGTTCAGACTTGATTTTTTTGTTTCTTTTTTGATCAAGCAAAAAAGAAAATTGGTAAGTCTAATTTTTCACTTTTGATAAAAAAAGTCATTGATATCAATACAATATAACTTTTAGTAAGCTAAAGCTTAACCCTTCCTTAATTTATCAAGTGATTGAATCCCTACTGTCCTAAAACAGCATTAAGAATTCCCCAAAACCATTTTTCGAACAACAAACTGCCGAACTAACATATAAATAAACGTCAGAAAAAACAAAATACCCACAGCAAACAATAGGCTTAAATTCCCTTGGCTATCCATATAAATAACAACTGTATTTATCAGTAATTGAAGCACTGCATAAATACAGGAAACTAAAATATGAGAATACCCCATTTCATTAGCCAGATATTGATACAGATGTGAACGGTGTGGCTGGAATATATTTTCTTTCTTTTTGATTCGGTTGAAAATAGTAATAACTGCATCAATTCCATAAACCGAAAAGAAAAGAATATACCCCAATTGTCCGGAATAGATAATCGTTTTAATCATAAAATACCCCAATAAAAGTGCCATACTGATACTTCCAACATCCCCGGCAAAGGTCTTAGCCTTTTTGCGAACGTTAAAGATACCAAAAACAATACAGGATAAGCCCATCGTAATAAGTAATGGTAATTGCGACTGATGCACAGCTAAAAAAGAAAAACTGATTATGGCCGTTAGAGCATATAAAACCGTTATGCCATTAATCCCATCCATAAAATTAAATGCATTTACCCAACCTATTAGGAATACAAATAGAATAGGAACTAACCATAATGGCTCTACAAATAGGTTTAAATCATAAAAAACTAAACCAACAGCCACAATATGTGAGCCAAAACGAGGTAATTGCGACAATGGCTTGATGTCATCAATAAAACTAACCACGGCCACCAAAATCACAGCCAAAGTTATTTCCCAAGAAACATATCCCATAAAAAATGCTATACTTAAAGCTATCGGAAAGATAATTCCACCACCACGTAAGGTAATCGAAGTATGCGAAGATCTGGAATTAGGTTTATCTATAATATTGTATCGATCTGCAATTTTGAAATAAAGGAGTTCAATAACTAAAAATAATACAAACAATATAAGGTATTGCATAATATGAAAATAATGAATGGTGTCTTGTTATATTAACTAAACACTGATGATTGACAACTAATAACTCTTATGCTTTAACAAACCCAACAGATACTCACCATAGCCTGATTTTTTCAAAGGTTCGGCTAAGCCTTTAAGTTGTTTGTCGGTGATAAATCCTTGTCTCCAGGCTATTTCTTCGATACAGCCTACTTTCAGCCCCTGACGCTCTTCAATAACCTGTACAAATTGACCTGCTTGCATTAAACTGTTAAAAGTACCTGTATCCAACCAGGCGGTACCGCGGCTTAAAATACCCACTTTTAACTTTTCTTTTTCTAAATAGACTTTATTTACATCGGTGATTTCATATTCTCCTCTTGCACTAGGTTGAATATTTTTAGCTATTTCTACCACCGAATTGTCATAAAAATATAAACCCGGTACTGCGTAATTTGATTTAGGTTTCAATGGTTTTTCTTCAATCGAAAGTGCCTTGTGATTCTCATCAAATTCTACCACCCCATAACGCTCCGGATCCGAAACATGATAAGCAAAAACTACTCCTCCTTCAGGATTAGTATTCGACTGTAACAATTCATGCATATTTGCTCCAAAGAAAATATTATCTCCTAAAACCAGGGCTACGCTATCGTCTCCAATGAATTCTTCGCCAATAACAAAAGCCTGTGCCAATCCGTTGGGTATCGCCTGCTCTGCATAACTGAATTGACAACCTATATTAGAACCATCACCCAATAATTTTTTGAAATTAGGCAAATCATGAGGGGTAGAGATAATTAAAATCTCATGGATTCCCGCCATCATCAAAGTAGATAACGGATAATAAATCATTGGCTTATCATACACCGGCATCATTTGTTTACTCATTGCCAATGTTAAGGGGTGCAAACGGGTACCGGATCCACCGGCTAGTATAATTCCTTTCATTTTTTTTGCAAATTTTACGAATTAATTCGAATTTTTCAAATTAATTAATCTTTTATAAGTTAATGAGGGCATGCCAAAATTAATCGACATTCCTAATTCCATATTGGTACATTTTAAATAATTATGCAACTGTCCATAAAATGCATCCGGAATATGGGTCACCGCTTTTATTTCTAAAATAATAGTATCATAACAAATAAAATCTGCTCGATAATACTTATTCAATTTCTCATTATCATAATATAATTCTAATTTTTGTTGCCTTTTAAAAGGAATATTTTGGATTAGAAATTCTTTCTCCAACGCTTCCTCATAAACAGCTTCCAGAAATCCAGCACCTAATGAACGATGAACTTTCATACAGGCTCCAATAATTCTAAAACTTTCTTCCTTAAAAAGTATTTTACTATCAGAATCCATTCGTACAATTCGTATTAATTTGCGTAATTCGTATTAATTCGAATATTGTCTCTCGTAATAGGAAGCATAAGCCCCGGATGTCACATTATTCAACCAAGTTTGATTCTCCAGATACCAATTGATGGTTCTTTCTAATCCTTGTTCGAAAGTAACCGAAGGTTTCCACCCTAACTCTTTGTTTATTTTATTGGCATCAATCGCATAACGCAAATCATGTCCTGGACGGTCTTTAACATAGGAAATCAATTGTACTGAAGTTCCTTCAGCTCTTCCCAATTTCTCATCCATTATTTTGCAAAGCAATTTTACCAAATCAATATTCTGCCATTCGTTAAAACCGCCAATATTATAAGTATCATGGTTTTTACCTTCGTGAAAAACCAAATCAATCGCTACCGCATGATCTTCTACAAAAAGCCAGTCACGGGTGTATTTCCCATCACCATAAACGGGTAAAGGCTTATTATTGATAATATTATTAATAAACAACGGTATCAATTTTTCAGGAAAATGAAACGGTCCGTAATTATTCGAACAGTTAGTCAATACATACGGCAAACCATAAGTTTCCCCGTACGCACGAACAAAATGATCGGAACTGGCTTTCGATGCCGAATAAGGTGAATTAGGGTCGTAAGCTGTAGTTTCTGTAAACAAGCCTTCAGCCCCCAGACTTCCATATACCTCATCAGTACTGATATGATAAAAACGTTTCCCTTCGTAATTCCCTTGCCAGATTGCCTTAGCAGCATTTAGTAAATTTACAGTCCCAATAACATTTGTTTTCACAAAGGCTAATGGATCAGTTATCGAACGATCCACATGCGATTCGGCAGCTAAATGCAATACACCATCAAATTGATATTCTGCAAATAATGCATCCAAAAAAACAGCATCAACAATATCTCCCTTGATAAAAGTATAATTAGGTTCATTTTCAATATCGGCTATATTTTCCAGATTCCCTGCATAAGTAAGGGCATCCAGATTAAAAATTTGATATTCCGGATACTGATTTACAAAACGTCTCACAACATGAGAACCGATAAACCCGGCACCACCGGTAATTAGTATTTTTTTCATCTATTTTAAATTTTTCGAATTAATACGAATTTCACGAATTAATTGAATTAATTACTCTTTTATAAGTTAATGAAGCTGTGCCAAAATTAATCAACATCCCTAATTCCATATTAGTACATTTTAAATAATTTTTCAACTGTGCATAAAATGTATCTGGAATATGGTTCACAGCTTTTATTTCTAAAACAATACTATCATAACAGACAAAATCTGCTCTATAGTACTTATTCAATTTCTGATTATCATAATATAATTCTAATTTCAGCTGTCTTTTAAAAGGAATATTTTGGATTAAAAATTCTTTCTCCAACGCTTCCTCATAAACAGCCTCCAAGAATCCTGCCCCCAATGAACGATGTACTTTCATACAGGCTCCAATAATTTTAAAACTTTCTTCCTTAAAAAGTATTTTAGTACTGGAATCCATTCGTACAATTCGTTTAAATTCGTTTAAATTCGTTTAAATTCGAATTAATTCGTAATCATTAGTAACTCCATACACCTTCTCAAACTCTCCTTATACTCCGGCACCGCGACCCCAAAAATAGTTTTAATCTTAGTTTTATCCAATAAAGAATACTGCGGACGTTTGGCCGGTGTAGGATAAGCCGAAGAAGGAATTCCACTGATGTTGCAATCAAACTGACCGATTTCCTGAATTGCCAACGCAAATTGGCACCAACTGATTTCACCTTCATTGGAGAAATTATAAATTCCTGCTTGCCAGGTATTGTGTGTCAATATTGTCATAATGGCTTGTGCCAAATCAGCTGCGTATGTTGGGCTTCCTATTTGGTCATTTACCACATTCAAACTATCGCGTTCCTGCATTAAGCGTGACATGGTTTTTACAAAATTATTCCCAAAACTGGAATACACCCAGGAAGTTCTGATAATAATGGCGTTAGGATTTTCGCGTAAACAGGCTTGTTCCCCCGCTAATTTGGTCACCCCATAAACATTAATCGGATTAGGCTGTGCGGTTTCGGTCAAGGCTGTCGATGCTGTACCATCAAACACATAATCCGTCGAAACATGAATCAATTGACAATCGTTCGCATGACTCCATTTGGCCAATACCGCTACCGACTGATGATTCAATATATCGGACAATTCAAACTCCGATTCGGCCTTATCAACCGCAGTATGTGCGGCACAATTGATAATGATTCGGGGATTGATGTTTGATAATTCTATTTCCAAATTTTCCAAATCGCACAAATCCAATTCCTGATAATCTGTAAAAACCCATTCAAATTGGGTATAAACTTTTGATAAAAGCCTTAATTCAGACCCAAGCTGTCCATTCCCACCTGTAATTAGTATTTTTTTCATTTTTTTTATTTTCTCTATCAAAACGACTACATTCTTTTTTGTTTTCCCCTCCCTAAAGGGAGCAAAAAAGAATCAGAACATTTGTATTCCTACTTATAACTCAATTCAAAGTTTGACTATCTACAATTCGCAACCCACAACAATTTTTGTCACCTCGAGCGTGTCATCCCGAGCGAAGTCGAGGGACGAGGGACGAGGGACGAACAGTCTTAGGCAAAACCCACAACTCACAACTCATAACCGACAACTGACAACCGAGTCTTCAATTAAAAAGCTGAGCCGCAAGCAAAGTGGTCGTATTAAATCTTCTCGGTAAAACCTTCAATGTATTGAAAACCCTGTTACTAAATTTAATGTGAATAAAAGCAAGCCATAAATCTTTACTTTCTGGCGAAGTTAGCTCAAAAACCAACTTACAAACACCTGTCTTCTTTTCCAATACAATTTCGTTACTGTAAACCGTTTCATAAGTATCATTTACACAATCCCAATTAGCCATGGCGATTTGAAAATGTACCTGACTGGCTTCCACAGGCCAATCGATATCTTGCAATGGATTAATAGTTTTAATACTAATCGCTCTCTTTTCCCAGTTAAAAGAAATTTTCTTTTTTAAAACTTTGGTAAGTGGTCTGCCTTTGTTCCCTTCAAAACCGGTCAAAAACTCCAAAGCTGCTGCCGACTGCAATCCCGTATGCAATTGTCTTTGTCCGCGCTCGTGCTCCTTATCCTCTTTAATAATAGCGTGCAACAATTGATTGGTTCTTCCGGCTATCGAACCATCTTTAGCATCATCATAAAACGCTTTAACAACCTGCCGGAAAACACGCCCTTTTTTAGCACAAAGACCAAAATCTTTGCTATGCAGCTTCATCGGAGTAAAAACAGGATTTTCTTCGAAGCTCTTTTTAGTATTGCCCGTTTTTCCTTTTTCCCGAACTATATTCCCGTCAGGGGTAATATAAAAATTCAAATCATCAAGTGTACCAACAATCTGAACAGGTCCAAATGCTTTTGCCATATCTTTTCTTTTAAAAGTAAGAATTATATTCATTACTTTAAACCGAATTTTCAATACAATTTAATGCGTTTAGACACATTTTAACGCATTTTTATAAAACTGTCATCTCGAGCTGTCACCCTGAGCTTGTCGAAGGGCGAGAGACACATCTCATCCCTATAGTCCCGATAGCTATCGGGATCGGAACTCACAACATGTATTATCTATGTCACCTCGAGCGAAGTCGAGAGGCTCACCCAATAACTCATCCAGATTGCTATCGGAACTCATAACTAACAACTCACAACCGACAACCGACAACTGACAACCCATATAATGCTAATTCTCGATTTAGATTAGATAAATTCGTGACAATTCGTGTTAATTCGTGTTAATTCGTTTTTAATTCGCATTTTAAAACTCCCAATCAATATCCTTAAAACCCGGCAACACCAAATCTTTCTCCGATACAATTACCTCAGCTGGATCTAATTGCCAATCAATCGCCAAGGTAGGATCATCATACCGAATTCCTCTTTCGCTTTCCTTGTGATACAACTGATCTACTTTGTATAGAACAGAAGCTGTTTCACTCAAAACCGAAAATCCATGTGCAAAACCGTGTGGTACCATCAATTGTTTTTTATTCTCAGCACTCAACACCACACTAACATGTTGTCCATAAGTGGGTGAATTTTTACGCAAATCTACAGCCACATCCAGAATTTCTCCTTCTAAAACACGAACTAATTTCGCTTGAGCAAAAGGATTAATCTGTAAATGCAAGCCGCGAATCACCCCTCTTTTGGAGAAAGACTGATTGTCTTGTATGAATTTATAATTAATACCATTTTCATGGAATTTTGCCTGATTGTAGGCTTCAAAAAAATACCCACGCGAATCCTCAAATACGGTGGGGTTGATGATTACCAAATCTTCTATTGCTGTTTTTTCAATAGTCATGTTGATTATATATTTTCAATATTTATAATTTATTCAATTCGAAAACGAATATTAAATAGCTATTCCCAAGCTGTATCTTTTATTTCGTCGTACACTTTCCGGATTCCTTCTTCTAAAGTTATCTTAGCTTTCCAGCCTAAACCACTTAATTTTGAAACATCCATTAGTTTACGTGGCGTACCATCAGGTTTTGTTGTATCTGTCAGGATATCGCCTTCAAAACCAACTATTTTTTTCACAAGCTGAGCCAATTCCAATATTGAAATATCTTCACCAATACCGATATTAACCAGACCTGAATCACTATAATTTTTCATTAAAAACAAACAGGCAGCAGCTAAATCATCAGCATGTAAAAACTCTCTTTTAGGACTTCCTGTTCCCCAAATCGTTACCGATGCATCTCCATTACGCTTTGCTGTAATAAATTTTCTAAGCATCGCAGGAAGTACATGAGAGTTTTTTAAATCGTAATTATCATTAGGACCGTATAAATTGGTTGGCATAACTGAAATAAAATCACACCCAAACTGCTCTCTATAGCCATCACACATTTTGATACCCGCAATTTTAGCAATAGCATAAGGTTCATTAGTTGGCTCCAAAAGCCCAGTCAACAAATACTCTTCTTTTAATGGCTGCGGTGCCATTTTAGGATAAATACAGGAAGAACCCAGAAACATCAATTTCTTCACGCCATTAACATGGGACTGATGGATTACGTTATTTTGAATCATCAGGTTCTCATATATAAAATCACCTCTGTAAGTATTGTTTGCAACAATTCCTCCTACTTTTGCTGCTGCTAAAAAAACGTAATCCGGTTTTTCTTGTTCAAAAAAATTAGCTACAGCCTGTTGATTTCTTAAATCTAACTCCGAAGAAGTTTTTAATATAAAATTAGTATATCCTTCCGCTTTAAGTTGGCGTAAAATAGCAGACCCCACCATTCCACGGTGGCCTGCTATGTATATTTTATCTTGTTTATTCATTTTTTATAATAAAAATCTATATCAAACTAAAATTTTAGAATAGGAATTGAACGTCATATAAGATTAGAGTCGCAAAAATTAAGCAACATAAATCTCATAACTGACAACCCCATCTGTCACCTCGAGCATGTCATCCAGAGCGCAGTCTAGTTTGTCACCTCGAGCGTAGTCGAGAGGCACAACTCATCCCGATAGCTATCGGGACTCATAACCGACTAGTAAAATTAATATTTAATAGCCGATCTAACTTCTTTTAACATCTTTTCCCTTTGAACATATACCAAATCAGACGCCATCATCTCTTCTACCAATCCTTTTAAATCATATTTAGGCACCCATCCCAATTGGGTTTTCGATTTGGTAGGGTCTCCGATAAGTAAATCTACTTCCGTTGGACGGAAATATTGGGGATCAACAGCAATTACTTGTTTACCGATTTCCAATTGATAATCCGGATTAGAACAAGAAGCAACATAGCCTTTTTCATTAACCCCTTCTCCTCTAAATTCGATTTCGATACCTACTTCTGCAAACGACATACTAACAAAATCACGCACATAAGTAGTTTCTCCCATAGCAATCACATAATCTTCTGCTAGATCTTGTTGTAAAATACGCCACATTGCTTCTACATAATCTTTAGCATGCCCCCAGTCACGTTGTGCATCCAAATTACCCAAATACAGACAATCTTGCACTCCTAAGGCTATGGCAGCAGTAGCCATAGTAATTTTACGGGTCACAAAAGTTTCTCCTCGACGAGGCGATTCGTGATTAAAAAGAATTCCGTTACAGGCAAACATATTATAAGCTTCTCTATAATTTTTGGTGATCCAGAAACCATAAATTTTAGCCGCTCCATAAGGTGAACGTGGATAAAAAGGAGAATGCTCATCGTACAATCCTTTTTCGTTTTTATTCTCAGCCAAACCACCATACAACTCCGAAGTAGAAGCCTGATAAATACGGCATTTCTTTTCCAAACCTAAAATACGCACCGCCTCCAAAATACGAAGGGTACCAATACCGTCAACATTAGCCACATATTCAGGAGAATCAAAAGACACCTTTACATGACTCATGGCTCCTAAATTATATATTTCATCCGGTTGCACCTCTTGAATAATTCTAATAATATTAGTAGAGTCTGTTAAATCACCATAGTGTAGCTTAAAATTCACATGATCTTGATGTAAATCCTGATATAAATGATCGATTCTTTGGGTATTAAAAGAAGATGCTCTTCTTTTAACTCCATGAACCATATATCCTTTTTCTAATAATAATTCTGCCAGGTACGAACCATCTTGTCCTGTAATTCCTGTGATAAGGGCTGTTTTCATATTATTTTTTATCCTTAAAATATTTTTATTTATAGTCCTAAACTATTCCAAAAAAAAAAATAGTTTAAAACTTATTTTACAAATTATTATTTTTCAAATATTCCAAAACCGATTGTGGTTTCCACCCCAACAATTCTCTCGCTTTAGAATCATCAAAAGTCAAATCGGAAGTAATTTTTTTAAGTTTCATTGAATTGATTGGTGCTTTATTACCTATCAAATCACCTGCATATCCCATTAACTTTGCAATCACTAATGGTATATTAAAAGGTCTTTTCTTATTTTTCTGTTTTGCAATGGCAACACTTAATTCATTAAAATCAGGATGAACTCCATCAGTTAAATTGTAGATTCCTCCAACAGCTGCCACTTTAGGAATAAAAGCAGCAACATCTTCTGCCAATACCATACTTTTTCTCGCTTTACCATCATCAATATTAAAATAATATCCTTTCTCAATAGCCTTTAGCATAGCTCCTAAATTCCCGGGAGGATTTTTACCTACTAAAAGAGGCAATCTTAAAATAGTACAAACTACATTGTGTTTTTTACACCATTCCTGCACAAGAATTTCTGCTTCTATTTTACTTAAACCATAAGGATCTATTGCAGCCAATGCAAATTTCTCATCTATATCGCTTCCATATTCCTGACCATAAACCGAAACTGAACTTATAAAAACGAATTGTTTAGGAATTCCACTAAACTCTAGGCCTTTTAACAAATTTGACGTTCCTATTACATTAATATCGTAAAATTCCTGTTTCTCAACATCTGTTTTTGGAACACTATGTGCTTTTCCTGCAGAGTGAATAACAAAATCAAATGTTTCATTAAAATTAGGAATTGCTTTAGCTAAAGAACATTGATAATTACCACTCCTTCGATTTAATTCAAAAACTTTTTCATCCTTAAAACCATTTTTTAGAAGACCTCCTAAAAAACCACTACTACCTGTAATAAGAACACTCATATTTAATAAAAACTTTTTAACCAACCCCATTTATTAAAATAGATAATTGCACTTTCAACAGTTATCCATTTAAATTTTAATTTCTTATGAGTAAGTTTTGCAAAATGATGATATACATGAGCTTCAGGGTAATATGCTGTTCTGGAAACTTCTAAAAAACGTCTTGTCAAATCGGCATCTTCTAAATACATAAAAATTCTATCATCAAAAAAACCTACTTGTTTTAAAACTTCAGTTCTTAAAAACATAAAACAGCCTGATAAATAGGGTATATCGTATATAATCTTATTATAATCCTGATTTTTATACTCATATTCATCCATCCTCTTTTGAAAAGTCTTTTTAAAAAATGAAGGCATAAAACCTCTGGCGAATAAATCAAAAAAAGTAGGATTGGTTTTGCATAAATACTGAAACTCTCCGTTTGGATAAGTAACCTTAGGCATTATATGCCCAACATTTAAGTTAGAATCCATAAAGTCACAAAGTTTTTCTAAAATTCCTTTTTCAAAATAAATATCAGGATTTAAAACCAAATGATAATCAGAGCCCAATTCAAAAGCTTTATTAATTGCTATATTATGTGAAGCTCCAAAACCAGGATTCACAGGATTATGAATATATTCAATTCTCGAATCGCTAACAAGATTTTTTAATTCATCAGTAGGTGAATTGTCTACTAAAAACAATTTAACATTCAAATCTGTATCAAGAAAAGAATGTATTGCTTCATGCAACATTTTTTGATCATTTTTGTATAAAACAATACATGATGTTATTTTAATATTCATTTATTCAATTTTTAGAGCAAATAATTCCATAAAATTAACTATTATAATTATTTTACAATTTGCGAATAAAATTTCAAATAGTTCTCTCCCATTTTTTCTCCACTAAAATTATTCTTTGCTTTTAGTAAAGCATTATTAGATTTCATAATTTTTGTTTCTAAAGATTCAGTGATTGCGTAATCTAAAGATTTAATATCTTCTAAGGTAAAAAAAGTGGCTTCGTCTTCAGTAAAAATTTCACGAAATACTTCAATATCGGAACAGACTATTGCAGTTCTAGTAAGAGCAGCTTCAACCATTGCTAAACCAAAACCTTCACTTCTTGATGGCATAATGTAGACATCAAATAGGTGAACATAGTTGTAAGGTCGTTTCAGATAAGGAAGAAAAATAATTTGTTCAAGCACATTTAGTTCTTGAGCAAGATTTTTCAATTTTTCAATCTCCTTTCCTTCGCCGATAAAAACCAAGGCAAGATCATTTCTTTTATTTAAAAGTCTAACAACCTGATCTATACCTTTTCTTTTATTAATTGCTGCATATGAACCAATAATTTTAAAATTTCTCTTTTTAAGTTTATTAATTTTTTCTACAAATTGTTGATCTAAAAATAATTCATCTAATTCAATATCTACTCCATTATAGATTCTATAAAGATTTTTAAACTTGTTATTATATAAAAATTTTAATTTATTTGAAATAACTACAACTGCATCATGTTTCTTCATCATGTTCAACCATATTGGAGTGAAAATCATTGAAAATAATTTATTGTAACCATATTTAAAATCTTCAGCAATATCAGCATGTATCGTACTAACAGTTTTTGCTTTCAAAATCTTTGATCTCCATTTTTTAATATATCGATCTGGACGAAATCCATGTGTATGAATTATATCATACTGATCAAAATTTATAGGGACATTCATATCTATTTTTTGCGTAGTACAAGGAAATTCTAGTACTAAATCATCATCAAAATAGTAAACATCAATTTTTTCAACTTTTTGAACTATGTTTTTTATAATGGTGTGTGCAACAATTACAGGCCCCTTATTTATGAGTGATGGCAAGATATATGCTATTTTCATTTATATGTTAATCTTAAATAATAAAATCGTAAAATTTATTTATGTTAAAAAGAAAGTAAAATTTATTAATTAATTTCTAATTTTCATTAATTCAATCAAAATTTTAGAAATCAAAAAATAACTATAACTTACAAACTAGTACTACTTTTTGATGAAATCTCAAAAAAAGCTTTTAGTAGAAGGAAAATTAATAAGCAATAAAAACAATTTAGCAGTGGATATGTAATTGAAAGGTTTAAACCATATCTAAAAAACATAAAAAGACCACTTATGTAGAAATATAAATAAAAGAAACTAAATAACTCTGATTTTTTATATAACTCTAAATATAAACGTAAACTTAATGACAACATTAAAGGATATAAAGCAAAAAGGAAATTATTACCAAAATATAATATAAATTGTGACACCCATGAGCTACCAAACCCCATATCAGTAAACCCATATAATGCTTCTTTTGAGTTATCGATAATATTAACTGCTGTTTTATCGGGATCAATAATTAGATACTTAATTCCAAATGGCAAAAATTCAGATAAAACATTTGCAACCCCATCAAAAACTGTCAATTTATTAGATGCACTTAGAGCAATCTCTATTGACTGCTGTGTATTAAAAGATTCACCAAACAAAAAAATGGTAGAATCAAGAAAATTTAGATCAGCTCCTTGCCCCAACAGTCTAAGCATTGAATATAATCCAAAAAAAACACAACACAATATTAAACCTTTTCTAGAAAAGAATTTATTTTTAATATGTAAGTAACCTATTAAAAAAATACTAAAAAAAGCAAATGGCCAAACCCTTCCCATAGAAATAAATTCAATAGAAACAATCGGAACCATAAATAATAGATAAATTAATTTCTTTCCAATAAAAACTAAATACGTTACAAAAATACTTAACAGTAAAAAGACTAGCTTTAATTTATATTTATCAGCTATAACAGCGGACAAAGCAAACAAATCAACCCTTCCAGCAATAGATCTTGATTTAATCAGCATTTCAAAAAAAGCTGGAAGCGTGATAATGAATAATAAAATCGTTATTGTCCTTATAATAATAATAGGAACTTGAACTTTCAAATTACCTTCGACAATGTTTTTTGGAGATTTCGGAACGGTAGCCAATAAAATGAAAAAACCTAGTATTTGAAAAATTGCAAGATTTGTTTGAACAGGAGTTTCAAGATGCAACCAAAAAAAAATTGGTTCTTCTAATTTAATGGAAATCAAAACATATATGGATGGTAGAACTGAATATACAAAATAAAAAAAAATAGTTAAATATTTTGCAGAATTAAATAATAAAGCGGCATTTGAAGATTTTATGGCTTTCTTTATTTCAGTCATTATTTCTTTTTTAAAACTATAAAATTTATAAGTTTAGTGCCATATTTTTTTCCTAATAAAAACATTATACATAATATAATGATTCTTTTTATAAAATGAGAATCAATTATGATATAAGGCTCAAGCTTTAAATCACGTCTTAACTTGTAAGTTTCATGAATAACCCTACTTACTAATTTTGGGTTCGTACTAATTCCACCGAGGGCATGAACTACACCAATAAATGGATAAAAAACCGGGTCTCCAAATTTCAAGGAACGTAAAATATAATGATGATCTCCCACTATTTTGAATTTGTCATCGAAATAACCAACCAATTCCAAAAGGCTTTTGTGATGAAAACAACCAGGATGCCTTATTGTCATAACAGAATTTATTTTTTTTTTCGCTATATCCCAATCATCTCCCACGACACTTATAAAATCACCGTTATCACTTATAATTTTATTTTTACCATAAAAGATTTTTGTATTTTTACTAGCATTCAGAAAATAATTATTCATTTTGAATAAAAAATCACTATCTTCAAAATAATCATCAGAACCAAGGAATATAAACCAATCTCCATTAATTTTTTTTAGACAATCGTTCCAAGCATCATATACACCATTATCACGACTACTTTTTAAATAATAAAATTTTTCAGCATTATTATTAAGTATTTCATTTGTATTATCAGTACTTCCACCATCTTTTATTAAAATTTCATAGGAAGTGAAATTTTGCTTATAAATAGAATCCAAACATCTTTGTAGAGTGGCACCAGAGTTGTACGTTGCAATTATTATCGATATCATTAATTTTTAATTTTTTTTGCTATTCTCTCACACTTTACCTTTACATAAAAAAAAGAGTCGTTAATTAAACAGTACAAATAGGCTAAAATTGAAGTGAAATTTATTTTTTTTAAAAGAAACTCATACGATAGTTTTCTCTGATTAAGTATCTTAACATCATCTTTTCTTTTTACAGCAGAATAAATTGAGTGTGGTAAAACATCAATATCTGTTATTTTGGATCTTAGACAACAATTCAAAACCGTCTGATCATGTCTAAAAACTTCACAATCACGAACTATAAATTCAGAGGTAGCTGCCCTATTTCGTTCAGCGAACGAATAACCAAGACACATTCCTTTTAGAGCAGACTCATACGACATGTTAATTACTTTCGATAAATTTTCATTATTTCTATCAAAACCAATATTTCCGGCTGCAATTACAGTATAGTCCTGACTATCATCTATTTTAAAGTAGTTAAAATATTCAGCAGGAGCAATTTGTAACAATGACTGTCCTTGATCAACAAAAAAATATCCTTTTTCCCTAATCATTTCAAAGATTATGTCAATATCACAAAGAACTGTGTTTCCAGCATCAAGATGCAAGAAAAACCTTTCTTTTGATTCTTGATAAATATAAGCCTTCCATGTATAACAGTCTCGCCAAAATTCGCAAAAACTTGGAACTTTTATGACTTTGACTTTAAAGCATCTTAAAAAAAATCTTTCGATTTTTTTTAATCCAATATCCCAAACAATAAAATCAATTGGTTTTTTTGCATTAAATCTTACAGAAAGTATTAGATTTAAAGTTCTTGAAAAAAAATAACTACTCGAAGTCGTATTTAAAATATTCATAGCAGCTTTTTTAAATTAAAAGTTTGTGATAAAGCTGCTAATTGTAAAAAGAAAATAGGTTTGCCATTTTTTGAAAAAAAGTAAAGAACGAAATTAGTAATGAACGAAGTAATTATTGCAGAATAACAGGCTCCCAAAACACCATATTTGGGAATTAATATAAAGTTTAAAACCACATTAAACAGTAACCCAATAATACTTCTAAATGTTGGTATCCAATACAGCTTTTCGACGATAATCCATTGCCCGGCAACCATACCAATACAATTAAAAATCATTGCAAAAGAATACAGAACCATATAGATACTTGTTCCCTTAAATTTATCTCCAAATATTAGCGTTAAAATTATTTCAGAAAAAAAATATAGAAAAACAGACCATAAAACAGCCAAACGAAAAACAAATAAAGTATACTGTTTAATTTTATCTTCAAACGAGACAGAATCATTTATTTTTAAATTTAGAAGCAATCCTAATTTGCTTGAAAGCAATGCAGAAACAGGTATTAGTATGATAGACGAAATTTGTATTGATGCCATATATTTACCTAATTCAGACATGCCTAAATATTCAGATAAAATAAACTGATCTGCTTTAGTATATAAGATAACAATAATGGCATTTAACCATAAGGGAATGAAATTAAAAACCCACTTATTGAAAATTTTTTTTGATATTATAAAATTTTCTTTTTTTATAGTAAAGCTTTTATAAACAAAATAAAATAAAATGATTACAAGAAAAAATTGTTCAACAACATCAATATAAAACTTTGGGATTACATCTGAAAAATAATAAATTAAAAATATTTTTAGTAAAAAAAAAGGGACACAAATTAAAAATGTAAGCTTCAAAAAAAATGAGGTATTTCCCCGTGAAATAAAATACTGTTCATTTGCATTAAATAAGAAAAACAATAAGAACCAACAAATTATACAAAAAATTTCGTTTGTAATATTTTGAAAATAAAACTGTCTACAAATGAATAGAATTAAAATTGATAATATTAAGAAAAATATCCTAGCATAAAATGAATAAATAATATTTCTGGTAAGAGTATTTTTTAACGAAAAATCTCTAAAAATTAAAATATCTGATCCCCCAGTTATAAATGTAGAAAATACCAGAACGACACTTGTGATTAATGAATATTTACCCAGACTTTCAGGCCCCAAAAATCTCCCTATAAAGATAGAAAGAAAAAAAAGCATCCCTAATTTAAAAAATCTATCAACAAGATTAAAAATAGTTTGTTTCAAGTAAAATTTATTTTAATGTTTTTGAATTAAACGCAAATTCTAAAACAAATTAAGATTTATTAGTGCTTTTCCAATCGTTCAAAATAACACTTCGAATTCGCATATACTCATTCGAAGAGTTACCTTGTGATTTTTCCCATTTGTAGACATATGCCATCATGTAATAAGACAAATAAGCAAACATCAACATAATTCCATTCTTGCCCATCAAAAAAGTTTTTCGAATAAAAATAATCTTAACAAATTCTTTCAAAACAGTAATAGCAGATTTGTTCAAACTAACTTCGTTATTATTTGCCTCGCCTCTCCAATATCTGATATGTCTTTCCATCATAATATCTACAGTCTCATGAGTGAGATGATACATACTAAATTCGTCACTGTTTTTCAAATTAAAACAATTTCCAATAAATTGAGCGGCATTATGAACTCCCGTTTTATCAATAATAATTGATGACTTTTTTACAATTTTCGGGCTAAGTTCTGAATACCAAGGAGATCTTTTAGATTCTAAACCGAGAATATACCTTCTGAATGGAATATTAATAATGTCATAATTAAAATCTTTCTTATCTATAAGTTCTGTTATCTTTTCAACTAACTTCGGGTGAATTACATCACTTGCAGTAAAGAGTATAGTCCATTCACAACTACAATTATCAAGAAAAACATTCCACTCAGAAGAATCATATGCTAAAGAATTGTTCATAAAAAAGACTTTAACTTTTTTTCCAAAACTCTTTGCTATCTCTACAGTTCTATCACTACTATTTTTATCTACCAAAATAATTTCATCACACCAAATCAACGATTCTAAAGTATCTTTTATACGTTTTTCTTCATTATAAACTGGTAAAAATGCAGATATAGCCATTTTATAATTGTTATTAAGAGTTTAGATAATTTCTAATTATACTTGCTATATAATCATAATGCGTCTCATTCAACCCTGGCCATACGCCCAACCAAAACGATTGATTCATTATAGTGTCTGTATTAGTCAAATCTCCAACTACACGATGTTCTATATTAGCATAAGCAGGCTGTCTTAACAGATTCCCTCCAAATAACAAACGGGTTCCAATTTTATTTTTCTCTAAATGCTGAACTAACATATGACGATCGTTTGCATCCCCCTCGCGAAGTGTTAATAGAAATCCAAACCAAGAAGGTTCTGAATTTGGAGTTGGTTCCGGAAGAATAAATACTTCTTCAAATTCTTTCATACGCTCGTACAAAGCGGCATAATTTTCTCTTCTACGTTGAACGAAGTAATCAATTTTTTTGATTTGGGCCACCCCAAAAGCGGCTTGCATATCGGTAACTTTTAGATTAAATCCAATATGAGAATAGGTATATTTGTGATCATAACCGTAAGGCAATGTTCCTAACTGCTGTCCAAAACGGCAACCACAGGTATCATCTTTACCTGGTTCACAATAACAATCACGTCCCCAATCACGGAAACTTTCGGCTAATTTGGCCAAAACAGGGTTATTAATCACAACCGCTCCTCCTTCACCCATCGTAATATGGTGTGCCGGATAGAATGAGAAAGTAGAAATATCACCGAAAGTTCCGGTTTTTTGTCCCTTATAGGTTGCTCCCAATGAATCGCAATCATCTTCCACTACCCATAAATTATATTTTTTAGCCACACGCATCACCTCGTCCAAATCAAATGGATTCCCCAATGAATGTGCAATCATAATTGCTTTTGTTTTAGGACTTACTGCTGCCTCAATCATATCTGCTTTCACATTATGCGTTGCAATATCCACATCAATAAAAACAGGAATCGCTCCAAATTGAATCGCTGGGTTGATCGTAGTAGGAAAACCAGCCGCAACAGTAATTACCTCATCCCCCGGTTTAATAGCTCTCTCTCCTAATTTTGGAGATGTCAAAGCATAAAATGCTACCAAATTGGCTGATGAGCCTGAATTCACCAACAAGGCTTTTGTAGCGCCAAAATAAGCTGCAAAATCGGTTTCAAAGGTATTGGCAAAACGACCAGCCGTCAACCAACCGTCTAAAGCCGCATCAACACCCAATAAAATATCTTCTTCGTCTAATACTTTTCCTGTCACAGGAATATAATTTTCACCAGGAACAATTATTTGGGTCGTTTTCTTCTTTGCTATTTCTCTCAGACTGTTTTCAAGAGAAAGATCTTGTATGTTTTTTAACATATTAAATTATTATGATTATTTTATTCTTTATATATCTCAGTTATATTAAGCCATTAGGTTCCTTCCATTTCTATTGGCTTAGCAAAAGGCTCCATTTCTGTTATTGGTCGTCCGAAAGCGATTTTGGGATAGGTATTGGTGTGTGGATCTATCATTACCTGCAATAATTGAGGTTTATTTTCATTATCCCCTTCCCACAACCAATTCACAGCATCCTTAATTTCATCCGTTGCAACAATTGTCTTTGAATCAATTCCATAAGCAACAGCTACCTTTTCAAAATCAGGCGCATCATAACCCCAATAGGTTGATTGATAACGTGACTCAAAATAACTATCCTGAAACTGGCGAATCATCCCTAAATTTCTGTTATTCATCACGATAATTTTAACAGGCAGTTTGTTTCTGACAATTGTTTGCAATTCTTGAATATTAATTTGCATACAGCCATCTCCTATAACGGTCACTACAGGTTTTTTCTCAAAAGCAAAACAAGCTCCTATAGCCGCAGGCAAAGCAAACCCCATTGCTCCCATACCTCCAGAAGTTAAGAACAATTGAGAATTACTCAATTCGACTGATTGAGCAGTCCACATTTGATGACTACCTACATCTGCCAAATATGCTTTTGCTTTGATAGCGTTATTCGAAAGCAAATGAATAAACTCATTTGGATTTATGCCCTTGGTCTTTAACTCTTTTGTGTCGGGCCAAGTATTTTTTAATTCCTCAATTTGATTCAACCACGGTTTTGGCAAAGCAAATTTACTATCTGAGGCAACTTGGTGAAACTTGGAAAAAAAAGATTTTAAATCGTTATTTATGGCAATACAACCTGTAACTCGATTGTTAATTTCACCCTTTTCACAGTCTATGTGATAAATTTTTCTGTTTTCGATAAATTTTGTGTCCGCTCCGGTTTGACGGATATCCAGTCTGCTTCCCAAAACGATAAGTAAATCACATTCCCCAAAAGCAATATTGGCCCATCGATTTCCGTAGCTCCCTATAAAGCCCACACGTTGCGGATTGGCATATTCCATAGTATCCAGACCCAAAAGTGTCGTTATGACAGGAATTTTTGTTTCATGCACAAATAATTCAAAATTCTGTTGACTATTGGAGGCTTTAATTCCCCTTCCTGCCAATATCAGCGGCTTTTTGGCCTGCTGAATATCATTAATCATATTTTGAATTACTACAGGACTAATTTCCTCCTCTTGCCCACTTTGTAATTCAATTTTTGTGTCTTCTATCTGAAAACGCTGAATATCCATAGGAACATCTATAAGAACTGGACCTGGTCTTCCTTCCAAAGCAATTTCAAATGCCTTTTCAAAAATTTGAGGTATCTCATTCCCGTCTAAAATTTGAAAACAAGCTTTCGTAATAGGTTTTGCCATCGAAATAATATCCGTTTCCTGAAAACCCAATTGTCTTATTGCCCTGTCTCCCTTTAATTCATGACGGTTTACCTGACCCGTAATAAAAATAGCAGGCACTGAATCGAAATAACAGCTACCAATTCCTGTTAGCAGATTTGTAGCTCCAGGACCTGATGTTGCCAAAGCTACCCCAGGAAGCCCCGTTACCCTTGCAAAACCTTCAGCTGCAAAAGCAGCTCCCTGTTCATGATGCATAGAAACAACATTTATTTTTGTTCTCTGATTAAATGAATCCAATAAATGCGTAATCATCCCTCCAGATAATTCAAAAACACTGGTAATACCTTTTTTCTCCAAAAATTCAACTATAAAATCTGATGCTTTCATCTTATGAATTAGTTTTTATGTAATATTCTAAAGTATTAACTAAAGCCTTTCTAAAATCTGTAGGGGTTATTTTCCCAATTTGAGAAAAAAGTTTTCCACTATCTCCTTCCATATGCATTGATTGATTTTCTCTATATGGCAAAGCCCCAAAATTCAAAACAAAATTTGGGTTCACGTAATCCCTGATTTCTTCTATCAATGACTTAATAGTTCTTGATTCGTTCGAGGAAATATTATAAATACCAGATTGAATTGAATTTGTTATCACGTAATTCATGATAACCGCAAAATCCTTTACATACAAATAAGCATATTTTTGTTCACCTTTGGTGAAATCCATTTGCTTTTCAACTTTCATTGTACGAATCAAAGACGGTATAAGCCAATTACTGTTTTCCTTTTCTCCAAAAAAAGAAAATAATCGCAACCAAATCCAGTTTATATTATTGGTCAAACAGAATGTTTTCACTAATTCAAGACAGGCCAACTTTACACCAGCATAGGCATTTAATGCGTTTGAGGGGTAATCCTCATTGATTTTACCGTTAAAACTTCCATACTCTGCTTGCGAACCTAAAAATATAAATTTACGAACCCCTGCATTTTTAGAAATCTGCAACAAAGACAATAGGAAAAAAATATTTTTGGACTGTTCGCTCCAATTATCCCTTAAATCAGATTCTACACCAATCCATGCTCCATGGATAACAGTATCAAAACTTATCGATGATAATTCCTTCACATATAATCCCTCTTCATCAATGTCAATCCACTGAACTGCATCTTCAAATCCTTTACATCTCCATGTATCCGAATTCTTTCGTTTCAATCCTATTACAGTTATATTAGAAGCAATCAAATTCTCAGCAATATGAGAACCTAAAAAACCTGTAATACCTGTTATCAAAACTTTATTCATTCAAAAAAGTTTTGATTTGCTCTATTGTAAAATCAATAATGTTATTTTTATTCGAATTAAACTCGCTATACCAATCCATAGTCATAAAAACGGCTTGTTGGGCATTCATTTTAGGCTGCCATTTTAATTCTGTAATTGCTTTACTTATATCCAATTTCAACAAACCTGCTTCGTGTGGCTGTCCTTCAACACTTTCAACTTTGTATTCACCTTTTCCCCAACTAGCAATAGCCAATTTGAGCATCTCCTCAACAGGAAGGGCATCCGACAAATGTGGACCCAAATTATAGGCTTGACTAAATCTTATGGGATCAGTAGCTAAATTAGCTCCTAACAGTAAATAACCAATCACTGGTTCCAAAACGTGTTGCCAAGGCCTTACAGAATTTGGATTTCTAATCACAACCGGTTTTTCAACAGCAAATGCTTTAGCTATATCAGGAATTAATCTATCTTTAGACCAATCGCCCCCGCCTATTACGTTACCCGCTCTTGCCACTGCAATCCCTTTTTGGTGCTGGCTATAATTTTTAATATTGAAAAATGAATTCCGGTAGGAATCAATTACCAATTCCGTACAAGCCTTACTGGCACTATAGGGATCATACCCTCCTAATCGATCATTCTCGCGATAAGGATACAACCATTCATTGTTATGGTAAACCTTGTCCGTTGTAATCAAAACAACTGAACAAGATTTGTTAAGAAGACGCACGGCATCTAATACATTTGCTGTACCTATCGCATTGACCTCAAAAGTTTCAGCGGGTATTTCATAAGACAATCGTACCAAAGGCTGTGCAGCCAAATGAAAAACAAAATCCGGTTGAAAATCAACAACTTCTTTTTGTAAACGCTGTTTGTCCCGTAAATCAGCAATAACAGAATCACATATTTGCTGTCCATCAATCAAATAAAACAAGTCATTTTCTGTTTGTGGTTTCAATGCATAGCCCTTTACATCTGCTCCTAACATTGACAACGTTTTCAGCATCCAGGCACCTTTAAAACCGGTATGCCCGGTTAAAAATACTTTTTTACCACCATACGTTTTTTGTAACTTTTGAAATAATGATGTTACCATGTCTTCCATTTTGCGTTTCCAGAATTCCACATTGCTTCTAACTCATGTCTATCTCTTAATGCGTCCATACATTTCCAAAATCCATTATGCCTGTAAGCCGCCAATTGATTATCTTCTGCCAGAGCTGCCAAAGGTCCTTTTTCCCATTGTACATCTTCGACATCATAATCTAAATACTTGAATATCTCTGGCTCTAATACAAAAAAACCACCATTTATCCACATTCCATCACCCATGGGTTTTTCTTCAAAATGCCCCACTTCACCAGATTCATTGATATCTAAATTTCCAAAACGTCCTGGTATCTGTACACTAGTCAAAGTCGCTAATCTACCATGGAATTTATGAAATTTAAATAGTTCTGTTAAATCTATATCAGCCACACCATCTCCATAAGTCAACATAAAAGTCTCATCCTTAACATATTTTTGAATACGTTTCAAACGTCCTGCCGTATTAGTATACAATCCGGTATCAATTAAGGTTACTTTGAAAGATTCTGTTTCTGAATAATGAACATTAATATTATTATTGGCCAATTCAATGGTTACATCCGAATTATGCAAATAATAATTGTAGAAATATTCTTTGATGAAAGTAGCTTTGTAACCCAAACAAATGATGAACTCATTATAACCATGTTGTTCATACATTTTTAAAATATGCCACAAAATAGGCTTACCTCCTATTTCAACCATAGGCTTAGGTCGAGCTTCTGTTTCTTCCATAAGGCGAGTACCAAAACCACCCGCAAAAATAACTACTTTCATAAGTTTATAATTTTATATGTATGTCTTCTGTTAAAGGATAAGAACAACATAGTAAAGTTTCATCCTCTGACAAATCTATTCTTTCTGGAATCCCAATCATTTTCACGGCACCACTTCGAACAGTAGCTTTACAACTATCGCAGTTTCCAATCATACAGGAATAGGGCAACTCAATGTCAGCATCAAGAGCCACTTCTAAAATATTCTTCCCTTTTTCAATTTCAAGAATATATTGTCTATTATCGAATTCTAATTGAATACTACGATCTTCTATACCTTTAAAATCTTCCGGATTTTTAGTTAACTCAAAATCTTCAACTAAAACACAATCATCCTCTACTTGATAATTCTTAAGAGATTTTTTAATATTTAATTTTAAATCAGAAGGACCACAAATATAATGAAGACTTTCTTTTATAATATTAGAATTATAAGATTCCAAAACCATATCCGGTTGAATTCGACCATATAAACTATCTATATTCTCTTCATTTAACTCTTGACGAGTATGAAAATGAGTAATCTCAAATCGATCAGAATGATGAGCTTGTAGCTCGTGCAAAGCATTCCAAAAAATAGAACTGGCGGCAGTATGATTGCCGTACACTAAATGTACCTTAGTATCCTTAAACGTTTCTTCATTTAAAATAAATTTTAACAAAGAATACAAGGGAGTCACTCCACTACCTACGCCCCAAAGAAAAACCTGCTTGAAGTATTGATCTAAAGGGTAGATAAAATCCCCCATTGGTTTTAGTACTTCAATAACATCACCTACCTGTACTAAATCATTAATATAATTAGAAACAATCCCTCCCGGAACTCTTTTAACAGTTACTTCTAAATAGCTATCAATACCGAAACAAGACGAAAAAGAATAAGGACGGACATAACGTCTGCCATTTATCCTAAAAATCAAACTGATATATTGTCCCGCTAGATATTTTATCTTTTTTAATCCGGGTTGTTTAAAACACAGCGTAACAGTATTTTCTGTTTCTTTACGGATTTCAACAACTTTTAAACTATAGGTTTGCATAAACTTAAGATAAAATTTCTTTAAAAATACGTCTTCCGATCAAACCTAAAACCGTAAGAAAACCAGCCAAAACTCCACCAAACAAAATCCCTTTAGCTTTTCCAAACTTCTCTTTAGGTAATGGTAATATTGGTCTATCAATCACCTGAATCAATGGAGTTTCCTTACGCAAAGTTACTTTAGCTAATTCCGACTGTTTTACTAATTCAGTCAGTATCGCTGTATTCGCCTGTACATCTACCTGCCTGCGGGCAGAGGGAGCACGACGGACATTCATAGCCGGATTTAATCCAAAAGTATTATCATTGGCTACCGCCACTCCCGTAATTGCTCCGTTGAGTTCGCGACGAATAGAATCGGTCTGACGTTCTAAAATCAGCATGTTTTCGCGGGATTTCTTGCTTTTGGTATCAATATAAAAATCAGACACTTCCTTAGCCAGGGCTTCACAGAAATATTTAGAAAACAATTCATTTTCAGAAGCGACATCAATATTGATAATTGCAATTTTTTTATCCTTTTGGGCGACAGACAAAGCTGACTTCGATAAATCATCATAAATAACACCTAAAATACTATCCTGAACTCTGTTAAAATTCTTTCTTTTAGCCTTTGGTAAAAACTGAATAGCTGCAAATTTAGGCTTATCATTCCATTTTTCTCTCCATTCATTATTTTGGATGTACATCTCTGCCAAAGAAATACTCTTTCCGTCTACGACAACAGGACTTAACAAAGTTTTTTCCACCATAGAGCGGGATTTAAACAATTCAGTCAAATTGGAACCGGAAAACATACTTCCTCCGCCTCCTCCAAGATCAATCCCAAAAGAACTGGCCAGACCTAATGCCCCACCTAATCCGCCACCTTTTTCATCTTCTAACGCAAAAGATAAAGTCGCCGTATAAATTGGTTTCTTAATAAAAGAATAGCTCAAACCAAGGACTGCTCCAACTATTCCAGCCAACACAATAATCTTCCATTGCGAAAGCAAGTAATCAAACCATTCCTTCGCTTTTTCCAATAATTCCTTTAAGGATATTTCGTCGTTTTGCTCGTTCATTTTTTTATTTTTATGTTATGTGTTGTGGGTTATGGGTTGTCAGTTTTCTGTCTTGGATTCGTTTAGAACGACCTCTAACAACATACGACTAAAAACACTTAACTCAACACTCACAACAGACAACTGACAACTGATGACTCTATTCTATTTAAAAGCTGTTATAATCAGTAATGCCAAACTGGAAATCACACTTCCAAAACCTACCCATTCCCCGGCACTTAATTTCTTTCGCTCCGGTTTTTCAGGCACCACAATCTGAGAACCCGGCATTACCTTAGGATAGGAACGGATAAACAGGAAAGAACCTGCTACATCAGCTTTTCCATTCGGATAAATAATATAGGCTTTTTTCTTCCAGCCTTTGGCATCTACCCCACCTACAGCATTCAGATAGTAATTAAATCCTTTACCGCTGTTATACGGAATCTCAGAATTCAACAATACATTACCGGCCACTTTTACACCTTCTGTAAACGTAGCTACTTCAATTTCATCTCCAGGAAATAAGGTCACATTGCTGCTGTTCTTAGGATTTTTAGTAATGGATTTCCAATCAACCGGTATTGTTGCGTATTTTAAATCTTCCTTTAGTTTTTTTGTCAACTTGTCCTGAATGCTGTCCTTTTTTCCCAGATTCAAATTCACATTTTCCAAAGCCTCAATTTGTGCACCTTGAATCGGTCGTTTAATTTTAACCCCGTTGATATTAGCCAGAGAAGTCAAACCACCCGCACGCTGAATCAAATCATACACCTTGTCTCTTTTAGTAACCAAAACATATTTTCCTGCATAAGGTACCGCTCCAGTAACTGTTACCATTTCCGGTTTTTCATAAACTGCCATTCTACGAATATTAACCACATCAAAAGGCTCCAAAGCAAAATTTTTGACTTGTTCGTTATTGTCTGCAGTAATTTCAAGATTAAATAACTGGGCTTTATCCTGGTTTTTATCATTTATTTCGTCCGATTGAATCATTCTGGCTATTTCTACTCTTTTGGAAGCAGAGCCTGTTAATCCGCCAGCCTGAATCAATAAATCATTCAAAGTTAAATTTTGTTGATAATCATAATTCCCAGGTTTTTTAATTTCACCGTCAATCGTAACCTTATACTCTTCCTTGAAATCCAAAACCGAATACACGGTCACCACATCTTCTTTGTGCAATACAATATTGGCTTCGGCATCATTTTTCAAAGCTTTTTCCAGATTAACATTAACGATTTCAGTGGTCAAATCGGCTTTCAATCTGATAATGCGTGCTCTTTTAGTATAAGCGTCTTCTTTTAAGCCATCGGCTTTGGAAACCAAATCCGAAATTCGCATCCCTTCATAATAAGAATAGGTATTGGGTCTGAACACAGCACCGTCAATTTTAATTCGGTTTTCAAAACGGTTCAATATTTTGGACACACGGAATACATCTCCCGAAAGAGGCTTATAACTAGCGTATTCTGAAGTATAAATATCTTTTACTTTAAATTCCTTCGCTGTTTTTTGCATCACATTTACTGAAGCAGTATAAGCCAACTCATTAAAGCCAGACGCAAAGGATAATAAATCAGCAAAAGTTTCTCCTTTTTTCATTTCAAAAATACCCGGGCGCTTAACCTCTCCTTCCACAGAAACTCTTTGAGTGTAAGCAGGGATTCGAATCACATCATTATCCTTCAAGCCCACATTATCCGATTGGTCCCCTTTCACAAGAAAACGGTATAAATCAATCGTTCTGTAGACCTTATTGTTACGCAACAACTCAATGTTTCTATAACTGCCATTTTTAGCAGGTCCTCCTCCTAAAAACAAGGCATTATAGACCGTAGCCAATGAAGAAACCGAATAATTCCCCGGCTGCTTACTACCTATCAAGGTTACTTTAATGGTACGAATACGACTCAAACTAATACCCACCTGCGATTGCCCCGATCTAACGGTGCTGTACACCCCGGCAATGGCATTGCGTATCTTTTGCGTAGCCGCCTCGATCGTCATTCCCGAAACAGCAATCTGCCCCACGTATTGGATACTTATTTTTCCTTCCACACTTACAGGTATAGAAGCGTTAAACTCCTGTACTCCATACACACTGATTTGTAATTCATCTCCAGGCCCTAATACATAATTTACCGGAGTAGCCAATTTTAAATCGGGCTCAAAATTCAAAGTAGGATTATCAAACAATTCGGATCCAAAAACCAAAGCATTCTCGGTATCTTTTACTTTCGTATTGCTGATTTTTTCTTGTTTTCTTTCACTTCCTTCAGCTAAACTCTTCGCATTTGAAGTCCCTCCATTCCCTTGCTGATTAACCAATCGGCTACGCAATTTGGCAAATTCAGTTACAGACATTCCTTTAGCCAAAGCCATCGGCTCTGCCTGATCTATAGTCATATTATTGCTTTGCAACTGTGACTTTATTTTCAACAAATCACTCTCTGTTAAATTATCTACTTTCAGTGTACTTAAATCACTAGCTTTTAATAAATCCTGTGCGAATACCTCATAAGATTGAAACATTGCAAACAGCATTAAAAGGACTGTAATTACTTTTCTCATAAATTTATTATTGATCTGTTTTTATTGTTTTAATGTAACAGTACCGATTTTTCTTTTTCTAAATCATTGTAAACATATTTCACATCCTGAGAATGACTTTTCTTCAAAATCAAATTGGCATCCGGAGTAAATACAAAAATAGTATTACGTAAACCTACAAAAGCGGTAAAAACATCCGTACCAATAACCATATTTCCTTTAGCATCTACCGGGTGACCTTTGGTCGCGAAATAATCATATACAGATTCAAAAGACCCCAAATCAGACCAGATAAACTCAGAAGGCACTACCTTAATTTTTTTACTGCGCTCCATCACAGCATAATCCACACTAATAGAAGGGATTGCTAAAGATAACTCTAAATCTAAATTCCCATTATCATTATTTTCCCAGGCTAATTTGGCTTTTTCATATACTTCGGGCTGGAAGTTTTTCAGTTCCTCTAAGAAGACACTCGCTTTAAAACAAAACATTCCGCTGTTCCAAAGAAAATTCCCCTTCGTTAAAAAATTGATGGCAGTAAACTCATTCGGTTTTTCACGAAAGGAAATTACTTTATCACCTAGTCGTTCAATATAACCATAACCTGTTTCGGGCTTAGTGGGCTGAATCCCAAAAGTAACTATTGCACCATTAGAAGCCTTTTCAATACCCTGCTTAATTGCTTCTTCGTATTTCTCCATATCGTCAATAATATGATCGGAAGGAGTAACGATTAAAATATCGTCTGCCTGGGCAGCGAAGGCGGCAAAAGCAATTGCCGCTGCAGTATTTCGGGGAGTAGCCTCCACTATATTAATATAAGGCGCCTGAGATTTGTCCATCACTTTGTGACTAAGGTGACAATTATCTCGGTTCCCAACTACAACAATTTTATCCGCTATACCTCTGTTACGCTCTACAGTTAATTCGAATAAAGATTTCCCTTCAAATATTTCTAAATATTGCTTAGGTTGGCTTTTACGGGACAAAGGCCATAATCGGCTTCCTATTCCTCCTGTTAAAATCACATGTGTTATTGAATTCTTTTTTGTCATAATAATAATTGGGGCTTTATTTTATTTAAAGTCTGCCATCAAAATCTTGCTCTAAAACTCCTTTTACATCGTAGATGATACTGGTTGTATTTTGAAGCCTTGACAAATCCATTGTTAAAAACGGACTATGCGCTACTCCTAATACAATGGCATCAAATTTTTCTTGTGGTATCTGATTTGTTGTGGTTAACTGGTATTCTTTTGCTACTTCAGCCGGGTTAGCTAATGGATCATAAATAGTTATAGAAATTCCATACTCTTTCAATGCCTTAATCACATCAACAATTTTAGTATTGCGCACGTCAGGACAGTTTTCTTTAAAAGTAATCCCCAGCATTAAAAGCCTAGCTCCATTAACCGAAATTCCTTTTTTTATCATCAATTTGACTACCTGAGCTGCAACATATTCCCCCATACTGTCATTCAAACGACGTCCAGCCAATATGATTTCAGGATGATAACCTAATTCCTGTGCTTTTTGCGCTAAATAGTAAGGATCTACTCCAATACAATGTCCTCCAACCAGTCCCGGTTTGAATGGCAAAAAATTCCATTTGGTTCCAGCAGCTGCTAAAACCGCCTGGGTATCGATATCCATCAAATTGAATATTTTAGCCAATTCGTTTACAAAAGCAATATTAATGTCACGTTGGGAATTTTCAATTACTTTGGCTGCTTCCGCTACTTTTATAGAAGGTGCCAAATGCGTTCCAGCCGTAATTACCGATTGGTATAAGGCATCTACTTTTTGTCCAATTTCCGGAGTAGAACCAGCGGTTACTTTTAAGATTTTATCGACAGTATGTTCTTTATCTCCTGGATTGATTCTTTCAGGAGAATAACCCGCAAAGAAATCGACATTAAATTGCAATCCTGATATTCTCTCTAAAACCGGTACACACTCATCTTCTGTTACCCCCGGATAAACAGTCGATTCATAAACTACAATATCTCCTTTTTTCAAAACCTTGCCCACTGTTTCACTCGCTTTGTATAAAGGAGTCAAATCAGGGCGATTGTTTTTATCAACTGGTGTAGGAACAGTAACGATATAATAATTACAATCGGCTATATCTTCTAATTGATTACTACAGTATAAACCATTTTGATTTTTAATTTCATTTTTTGAAACTAAAACCGATTTTAAAGCTTCGGTTTCTACTTCAAAAGTACTATCGACTCCGCTGCCTAATTCTTCTATTCGTTTTTGATTGATATCAAATCCAACAACAGCATACTTTGTAGCAAATAGTCTTGCTAATGGCAAGCCTACATACCCAAGACCTATAACTGCTATTTTAGAATTAGAATCCATTAATTTACTCTTATTTTACCCGTTAAATGAAAATTATACATCTGTCCGGAATATATTTTTTAGCCTAAAATTATATAAAATGACCTTTGTTTTGTATTCGATTGTGTCCTTAGCTTTCGCAGTCGAGTGTCAAATGTTTGAAGAATGCGCAAAAAGAAAAGCTGTTTGAGCGTAGCGAGTTCTTTTCTTTTTGCGCATTCGAAAACTAATTTGACCGACGAGGAAGCGCAAGACTTGAAATCGAAGATTCATGAATACCAAAAAACAATAAGAACGCATGAATATTTTTTTGTTTCTTTTTTGATCAAGCCAAATCGAAGATTCAGCGAACACCACTTATAATAAAAGTTAAGTGAGCTAAAAAAGAAAATTAGAAACCATAATTTCACATTTGATAAAAACGTCATGATAGTGTGTGTTACGTAATAAAACAAAATATATTAAGCTTTTATTTTACTTCGCTATTAAGAAGTAGCTACCAACGCTTCGCGGTTCCAACCCACATAAAACGGGAGGAAAATCATCATTATTTTTTGTGCGCAAATATAACTACAATAAGCCGAATTTCCATTATGTATTTAACAGATAAACGATTCAAACAAGCCATTCAACGACAAAAACACCTTAAACAGCTATAAATCAACAGAAAGAATTATTTTATTAAAGAAATATTATTTAAAAATATCACCTAATTCAGTGACACAAAAAAAGGATAAAAGCAAAGTTTAATCCTACTTATTTAACATACACATAACATTAAAACTTTATTTTTATTCAACACATCTAAAAAAAATGCGTCTTAGTTTTCTATTGCAACAGAAAACTAAGACGCATTGAAAAAACTAAAAAAGTGTATCATTTAAGTTGCACCTTCAAAACACATCCCATAGACTCCAACACCAAAACATAATGGGTCTTGTTCACTTCCTGAACTACTGCTTCCTGCGATTTAAAAGGTCCAGACTCCAAAACAACCTTATCCCCTACCTGTAAAGAAACAACTGAAACCTCATATTGATCAGGAACACTAAGCCATTTTTTTATCGTATTAATTTCTTCATCACGCACAATTGCAGGTTTTCCTAGCCAAAAAAGATAACGCACCACACCTGCAGACTGAAAAACCGAATTCCTGTCTTTTTCCGCTAAGCGAACAAAAATATAGGAATTAAAAAGAGGCACTTCTACCTTCTTTTTCCTATCCGACCATTGACGTACTTGAGTCACTATAGGACAATAACACTCAATTCCTTTTTCGGTTAATTGCTCTGCTACTTTTTTTTCCCACTTCGGTTTTGTATAAACTACATACCAATTCATCTCTATTTTTTTTCTGAAAAATTAATATTTGTCATCCCGAGCGAAGTCGAGGGACAAACTTCTATACCACTAATGTTCTTGACTCCTCTACCAATAACGTTTTTTATTTAAACAGGGCTTCAACTTCGCTCAGCCTGACAAAGCAAATGTTATTTCATATTCCTTTTTAGAATAAATTCAGCCTCGAACTGACACTGGATTAATACACAATGCTATGAGAACCGTTTTTAATCAAATTTCCCTTGTTCTGTCATCCCGAGTGAAGTCGAGGGACAGACTATATTTATTAACGTTCTCTCCCGAAGTAACGGAACACTCGAACTGACGTTTTTTATAATTTCACCCAACGGGGTATATTATTTTTGAATTGACAACAGAAAACCCATCCCGATAGCTATCGGGACTCACAACTGACAACTCTAAGACCCAATCGCCTGATAAACGAATCCTATTTTTTCCAAATCAGATCCATTTAATATGTTTCTTCCATCAAATACAAAGGCTGGTTTTTGCATAGAATCGTAGATTTTTTGCCAGTCGTAATTAACAAACTCATCCCACTCAGTAAGTATTGCTACCGCATGAGCATTGAAACAGGCTTCATAAGGATTTTCGAAAGACAAAACACTATTTACATTTTCATCAGCTGCTCTTGACTGTAAATAATCCAAATCGGCTAAGACTTTTTTTCTGGATACTTTAGGATCATAAACAGCAATTTTAGCATTCTCACTTATTAAGTCATCAGCTACATATATAGCCGCCGATTCTCTGGTATCGTTAGTATCTTTTTTGAAAGCCCAACCTAAGAATGCAATCTTTTTATCGGAAACAGTATTATAAAGGGTTTTTACAATATTATTTGAAAAACGTCTTTTTTGATGATCATTCATAATAATCACCTGTTCCCAATAATCCGCTACCTCGTTTAAGCCATATGATTTTGCGATATAAACCAAATTCAATATATCCTTTTGAAAACAAGAACCTCCAAAACCTACAGAAGCTTTTAAGAATTTTGGCCCAATTCTGCTATCCATTCCAATAGCTCTCGCTACCTCATTCACATCGGCACCCGTTTTTTCACAAAGCTCAGACATTGCATTTATCGACGAAATTCTTTGTGCCAAAAAAGCATTTGCCGTCAATTTTGATAATTCGGAAGACCATACGTTAGTTGTCAGAATTCTATCTTCAGAAACCCAATTAGCATAAACATCAACCAATGCCTGAATGGCTTTTTGCCCTTCTTCGGTAGTATCACCACCTATCAAAATTCGGTCTGGATTTAGCAAATCCTGAACTGCTGTTCCTTCGGCCAAAAACTCAGGATTTGAAAGGATTTGAAACTTCACCCCATTACCTGTATTATCTAAAATACTCTTAATTGCCTCCGCTGTTCTAACCGGCAAAGTCGATTTTTCTACTACTATTTTATTCTCTTTTGCAACCTTGGCAATCTGTCGGGCACACAACTCAATGAATTTTAAATCGGCTGCCATTCCTTTTCCTTTTCCATAGGTTTTGGTTGGTGTATTTACCGAAATAAAAATCATTTGCGCCTCATCTATTGCTTTTTCAACATCAGTAGAAAAAAACAAATTTCTCCCTCTGGCTTCTTTTACAATATCCGAAAGCCCCGGCTCATAAATTGGAATATTATTCACATCCTCATCATTCCAGGCTGCAATTCTTTCTTCGTTTAAATCCACTACAGTTACTTGTATCTGCGGACATTTTTGTGCAATAATTGCCATTGTAGGACCTCCAACATAGCCCGCTCCAATGCAACAAATCTTTGTAATTCCCATTTATTATTTTTCTGTTATCTGTTATCGGTTGTCAGTGATTGGTTGTCAAACAACTAACAACACACAACTCACAACCCTTTTTATATTTTCCAATGTTCCTCTACATACTTCAGAAAAGAAAAGATTTTAGCTCCAAAAGCATCATACTTTTCGTGGAGTATTTTCATTTCATCCGCCAAGTTTGGATACAAATTGACTATTTTTTCAATATGATTAAGAGTTTCTAAATTACTCGCATGGGAATAAACCAAAAACTTAATAAAATCATTTTTATACCTTCTACGTCCGTAACCTTCCACAATATTTGTCACAACAGAATCCGAAGATCTTCTAATCTGACTCCCTAATTCATACAACTCATATTTGGGTAATTGCAATGACAAAGCATGGGTTTTATAAAACAACTCCATCCCAATTAAATATCTAAATCTTTATAACTCTTCATCTATTTTAAGTTTAATGATAATTACATTGATTTTTCAAACTAAGAGCTCAAAACCGACAACTCACAACTCACAACCAAGAACTGACAACCACAACGCTATTTTAAATTATCCCAATACCAATCAACCGCAATCTTAAGTCCTTCCTGTAAAGAATATTTCGGATTATAATCTAGTAAGTTTTTTGCCTTGTCGATACTTGCTAATGAATGCGGAATATCCCCTGCTCTATTGGGTCCATAAACAACTGTTACATTTGCAATTTCAGCATCGTAAACACTCAAATATTCTTTTAAATAGCCAACCAAATCATTCAAGCTATTCCTATCTCCGTAAGCCGTATTATAAACTGTATTCACAGCCTCAATTTTATCCGTCGAAATTGCCAATTCATTCATTTGAATCACATTATCGATATAAGTAAAATCACGTGAATAATTCCCATCACCATTGATGGTAATACTTTCGTGATTCATCAACTGCATCACAAATTTAGGAATCACTGCCGCATAAGCGCCATTAGGATCTTGTTTTCTTCCAAAAACATTAAAATAACGCAGACCTATGGTTTCTATCCCGTAAGTTTTACTAAAAATCTCAGCATACAATTCGTTTACATATTTGGTAATTGCATAAGGAGAAAGCGGTTTTCCAATAATTTCCTCAACCTTTGGCAAACCTACCGAATCCCCATAAGTTGAAGAACTGGCAGCATACACAAAGCGTTTTACTTTGGCCTCTGTAGCAGCCTGCAACATATTCAGAAATCCTGAAACATTAACATCATTTGTAGTAACAGGATCCTTAATAGAACGCGGAACCGACCCCAAAGCCGCCTGATGCAAAACATAATCAACTCCTTTTACGGCATTTTTACAATCTTCTAAATTTCGAATATCACCTTCAATCAAAAGAAAATTAGGATTATCTATAAAACCCTTCAAATTATGGCGGTGACCCGTGGCAAAATTATCCAAACAAATTACTTTATTTCCTTTTGACAAAAAATATTCGCAAAGATTAGAACCAATAAAACCAGCTCCTCCAGTTATTAAAATGCTATATTTTGTTATTTCTCTCATTTATCTATTTAAAATTTGCTATTGAGCGTGTTTAATTTTTTTTCAAAAAATCATTGGTAAAATTATCAAAAAGTAAGTTCGATGAGTAATTTTATTCAACTTTAAACAAAAACGTGATTCTTCCCTAACTCCAACTGTCCTTAACTTCCGCAGTCGAGTGTCAAATGTTTGAAGAATGCTTAAAAAGAAAAGCTGTTTGAGTCCCGAAAGCTTTCGGGACGAGTTCTTTTCTTTTAGCATTCGAAAACTAATTTGACCGACGAGGAAGAGCAAGACTTGAAATCGAAGATTCATGAATACCAAAAAACAATAAGAACGCATGAATATTTTTTTGTTTCTTTTTTGATCAAGCAAAAAAGAAAATTCCTTTTCCATACAATTCTAAACACCCCCTACGCTTTTCTAATCTTTTTAAGTATTTTTTGGATTAATCCTTTTGGTTTTTCCTCTTCGTGATAACCACTTGAATAATCTCCGTAGCCATATCCGTATCCATAAGCCGAACCATATTTAGCCTTATTTTCAAAACTATTCAAAATAATACTAACATTAGTCATCTCTCCTCTTTTAACCCTATTGTTCAACAAAGGAACCATCTCCTTCTTGGTCACATTCTGCCTAACAATATACAAAGTAACATCGGCATATTGTCCCAACTCTAAGGAATCGGAAACCAAACCAACCGGAGGCGTGTCTAAAATAATATAATCATACTCTTTTTTCAATTCTCCTATCAAATCTGCCATTGCTTCTCCAATAATTAACTCCGATGGATTAGGCGGAATTGGCCCCGAAAGAATGACATCCAGATAAGGTATCTTAGTTGTATTGATTATTTCTTTCAGTCCTTTTTGCTTAATTAAATAATTCACAACACCAACTTCATTAGACAGGTCAAATTCTTCAGCTAATTTTGGTTTTCTCAAATCCAAACCTACAATAACCGTTTTCTTTTCGCTTAAAGCAAAAACAGTAGCAATATTTATCGAACAAAAGGTCTTTCCTTCACCACTTATAGAAGAGGTTATCATAAGTGTTTTTGCACCTTCCACATGTTGCTTTTTATACAAAAACTGTAAAGAAGAACGAATAGCCCTAAAAGATTCCGATAAGGCAGACTTAGGCTTATCAAAAACTGCCAATTCACCCTTATCTTTATACACACCCACAACGCCTATTAAAGGAATTTGGGTTTGCTTACTAACATCTTCTACATTTTGAACCGAATTATTAATAAAAAAGACAACAAATATAACAAGCAACGGAATAAAGATTCCCAGAAAAAGTGCCAATACATAATTTACCGATGTTTTAGGCCCTATCAAACCTCCCCCGACATCCTTGGCTGGATCAATAAAATGAATATCGGATAAATTTGCTGCTTTTACAATATCGGCCTCGCTTCTTTTCTGAAGAAATGTACTGTATATATTATCGCTTAAATCGTATTTTCTCTTTATTTTAACCAACTCCTGTTGATCATCAGGTAACTTCTTAATATTCCCTTCAGCCTGATTAATTTTACTATTAACCAATCCTAAATCAAATTGCAACGATGATTTTGCAGAAGCAATATTTTCCAATAAAACATTCTTAACCGCTTCCATTTGATTGTCAAAATCCCTAAATATCTTATCGCTTTTTACAGCATAAGCCATTTCCGAACGTTGTGTAGAAAGTGCTATAAGTTTAGAAATATTAGCTACAATATTTGGATCATCAATCCCAGCAACTGATGGTGCCGGAAGTCTGGAATAATCGACACTATTTTTCAAATAAGCTTTAAGCGAATTGTAATAGGTAATTTTTCGGGCAATCGCATCTTTTTCAACATCATATTGAAGAATTTTATCCGAAAACTTGGCTCCGCCGTCTTCAATATTAAAAACATCTTTTCCTTTCTTGAAAGACTTCAATTCTTCTCCAGCTGTTTTTAATTGCGATTCCATAGCAACAAGTGTACTGTCGATAAAAGCAATTGTATTGGTTGCAAACTGATTTTTGCTATCCAATTGTCTTTTGATAAGCATATTGACAGTCGCATTAAGATATTCAACCATTCTGGCCTTATTAGTTCCCTGCAATCTTAATGTTAATATAGATGCTCCTTTATCATCAACTTCTACACTAATACCTTTGTAACGCGATACTGTTCCATTGAAATCATTAAAGCGAACAAAGTATTCTTTACCTTTATAAAACCCCGGATTATCTTTTATTTGTAATTTCCAATGCAGAAACGGCAACGAAACCTGTTCTCCAACTTTATATTTTTTAACAAAATCCCCGGCAGCAACAGCGGTAGTACTATATGAATTATCAGAATAGGTAATTAAGGAAGCGGAATTACCTTCAAACGGGATTTTTATCTGATATTCTGATTCGCTTAAGAATGTAATATTAATCAATCCTCCTGACAGCTGCCCCTTGTTTTTATCAATATTCACATAAAAAGGAACAGCTCCGTAAGCATCCACCATATTATACTTTTCCTGTACCAAATAATCGATGTAATACTGTAATTTGTCAACTACTAATTCGTTATGAGACCGGGATTGTAAGGTGGTTAAAATGGTTTGCATTTGATCTGAAACCCCTCCCCAATTGAATGTCAAACTCGTATTAGAAGTAAACAATGGATTATTTTCTTCTTTAACCGAAATTAAAGTCCCCATTTCGTAAATTTTCTCTTTACGAATATTCACCTGATAGGCAATAGTAAAAGCGATAATCAAACTTATCAAAAACCATTTCCAATAGCTCAATATTTTTATAAGCAATCCTTTGAAGTCAAAGCTTACCTGATTTTCAAAAATGGAAAAGTCTTTTATATCTAACATTTTTTAGAAATGTATTTTATCTTTTTAATAATAAAAAAACAGTCGTTGCTAACGATATTAACGTCAATACCGTACCTAAGGATTCTATACCCGTTTTTCCTGTTCCCCAGGTTTTTTGCTTGAGTGGTTTTACATAAATATAATCATTAGGCTGCAAATAGAAATAAGGAGAATTCACCACATTAGCATCCGTAAGATCGATATTGTGTGTTTCATTCCCTGTGGGTGTTTTACGGATAATGGTCACTTCCTTTCTATTTCCTAAAAGGGTTATATCACCCGAATTAGCAATAGCTTCCATAATATTCACATGCTCCTGAAACAAAGTTTTAGTTCCTGTACTTCCTACTTCTCCATTTATCGTATAACGAAATCCAGCCAACTTTACTATCACAAAAATATTAGCTTCTTTCTTGAAATACTCGGCTAACAATTGTTTTTCGATACGTTGCCTTACCTCGTCAAGAGTATAACCTATCACATTCAATTCTCCTAAAATAGGCATTCGGATATTCCCATGATCGTCAACGGTAAAACCACTAAAATACAAAGATGCTTCAGATTTACCTGATTCCCCACTATTTGTAGTACTAAAAATCTCAACTAATTTAGGATCATTTGCTTTAATGCTAATACTCAAAACATCATTGGTTTGCAAACGATAAGGTTTAGACGCAACTGCCGAAATAGAAGTTTCAACATTGGTTTCGTTTTTATTTTGCAAATAAACCAAATCTCTTGTCGAAATACAGGAGGAAAACAGCACACTAATACTTAGTAATAAACCAAATAGATACTTACCCATTTTATTATTTTAGATAACAAATATAGCTTTTCATTTATTATATTAAAAGCCTCGTTATTATTAAACCGATTAATTATTTTTAATTGCCTTTTCAAAAGGCAAACGTTGCAAAATGCTTCGTCCTAAAGTCACTTCGTCAGCATATTCTAATTCGTCTCCCACAGCAATCCCTCTGGCAATAGTGGAAATTATAATATCCGAATCAGAAATTTGCTTATAAATATAAAAATTAGTGGTATCTCCTTCCATCGTAGAACTCAATGCAAAAATAATCTCAATCAATTTTCCTGACTTCACCTTTTCTACTAAACTGGCAATCTTTAATTGGCTTGGCCCAACTCCGTCAATTGGCGAAATTTTACCTCCCAAAACATGATACACTCCCTTAAACTGTCCTGTATTTTCAATTGCCATCACATCGCGAATGTCTTCAACAACACATACTACTTGGTGATTCCTGTTTTTATTACTGCATATTTCACAAATTGCGGTATCCGAAATATTATGACAGCTTTCACAAAACTTAATATCCTCACGCATATTGACTAACGCCTGAGTTAAAAAACCAGTTTGTTCCTTAGGCTGTTTTAACAAATGCAACACTAATCGCAAAGCCGTTCTTTTTCCAATTCCAGGCAATTGCGAAATTTCATTTACTGCTTTTTCTAATAATTTTGAAGAAAATTCCATAGTTGCAAATGTAACAATTTGTTTATTGAAATAATTGACCAATTAGAAATATAAAAAGTCTAATTGTTTTTGTCACATCGAGCGCAGTCGAGATGCAATATTGGTTCTCGACTGCGCTCGAACTGACAATAAGACCAATTTATATTTCTAAATGCCTTTTAAAATCCGGATACTTAATCGTTGAGTAAAATTATTAAAAACGTCAATTCGAGATCTAATTTTTTACAAAAAGCAATACGAAATAACATTTATGTCACATCCGATTATGTCCTTAGCTTCCGCAGTCGAGTGTCAAATGTTTGAAGAATACGTAAAAAGAAAAGCTGTTTGAGCGTAGCGAGTTTCTTTTCTTTTAGTATTCGAAAACTAATTTGACCGACGAGGAAGCGCAAGACTTGATTTTTTTGTTTCTTTTTTGATCAAGCAAAAAAGAAAATTAATAAATCTAATTTTTCTCTTTTAATAAAAACGTCAATGGTAGTTTCTTTTGCGTAATGAAATGAAACAAAAAATGTCCCAATAGCTATCGGGACGAGAACCATTTTTTACACAACGGGTTGCCTTTTAAAAACTAGATATTTTTCAAATTGACATTTCACACCAAGGTTGGTTGCTTAAAAAATTGTATTTTGGCTATTATAAATTCCAGAAAATGACTCCAGCTACAATACTAACACTCATTGTTATTTACTTCGGAATTCTGTTTGCAATAGCACATTTCACAAGTAAAAACAACAATGGAAATGATGCTTTTTTTAAGGCAAATAAAAATTCCAAATGGTATTTAGTTGCTTTTGGAATGATTGGAACCGCCTTATCAGGAGTCACTTTTATTTCTGTTCCGGGAGAAGTAGGTTCTCCCAACGGAGAGCAATTCAAATATTTTCAATTTGTCTTAGGTAATGCCATTGGTTTTATAATCGTTGCCAAAATACTATTGCCATTATATTATCGAATGAACCTCACATCGATTTACAGCTATATCGAACAGCGACTTGGTTTCTACTCCTACAAAACAGCAGCCTCTATTTTTTTAATTAGCCGAACTATTGGTTCTTCTTTTAGACTGTATCTCGTAGTCATCGTGCTGCAACGTTTTGTATTTGATTATTACCAAATTCCTTTTGCTGTTACTGTTATAATTTCATTGGCTCTAATCTTTGCTTATACCTATCGCGGCGGTTTAAAAACAATTATTATCACAGACACCTTGCAGACTTTTTTCTTAGTAAACTCCGTTTTCTTAACCATTTATTTTATTTGCCAAAGTCTGAATCTGAATGTATTTCAAGCATTTGAAGCCGTAAAAAACAGCAATTATTCAAAAACTTTTTTCTTTGATGATTTTCTATCAAATAAATTCCACTTTGTAAAACAAATTCTCGGAGGAATATTTGTCACCATCTCCATGGTAGGCCTGGACCAGGACCTAATGCAAAAAAACCTGAGTTGTACCAACATTGGCGAAGCCCAAAAAAACATGTTTACCTTCACCGGAATTTTTGTCATTATCAATCTTTTCTTTTTAAGTGTTGGTGCCTTGCTTTATATTTATGCTACAAAAAACGGCATTGAAATCCCGAAAGACCTAATAACTGGAAAACCCAGAACCGATTTACTTTTTCCTGAAATCGCTTTTCATCATCTGAGCATTGTTCCTTCGGTGATTTTTTTATTAGGATTAACAGCCGCCACTTTCGCCACAACCGATTCGGCATTAACAGCACTTACCACTTCTTTTTGCGTCGATTTTTTAGGAATGAATAAAACCGAAAATCTGGACAAACCTAATATTATAAGGACAAGACATTTTACGCATCTTGGATTTTCTTTCCTGATGTTTCTTGTAATCGTATTTTTTAATTCCATCAACGATAGTTCGGTAGTTGGAATGATTTTCAGAGTCGCCTCTTATACCTATGGACCACTATTGGGGTTGTATTGCTTTGGACTATTTTTAAAATCAAAAACAGTAAAAGACCGTTATGTTCCTTTTATCTGCATAGCTTCGCCCGCACTAACTTATTTCATCAGCGAACATTCAAAGGATTTTTTAATGGGATATACTTTTGACAACGAATTAATCATCATCAACGGATTAATTACTTTTCTAGGTTTATTATTGATTAGTAAAGGCTCCAAAGAAAGAATTAGTTTTTAGCTTAAAACTAAAAAAGCCATCTTCTTAACGAAAACGGCCTTAGTATTTTTACAAATAAAATAATTAATATTGATTTGTCACCAATAAAGTCAAGGTACAAGCCACATCAACTTTTATATTATTCAATTCTAAAAGTTGATATAACTCAGGATTTTCGGTTCCTGGATTAAAAACAACACGTTTAGGCTGTGCTTCGACTATATAATTATAATAATTGCGTTGATTTCGGGGATTTAAATACAAAGTGACGGTATCTATATTTTTCAAAGGAATGGTTTTAGTCCTGATTTTAACTCCCGCCACTTCACCTGCGTGTTGACCAATCGCTAAAACAGAATGCCCTTTTTCTACAAGCTTTTCAATTGTTTTAAATACTGGTCTATAAGTATGTGTAGAAGCTCCAAGAACCAAAGTTTTTTTATTTTTCATTTCGTATTATTTTTCACAAAAGTAACAAAACACAGGCAATATCATTCTACTAAAACCAAACTAACTTATTAAACCAGTTAATCTCTTGGCAAGAAAATTTCAGCAATCATACATCTGGCACTTCCACCCCCACAAGTTTCAATAGTTTGCAGATTAGCACTCAAAATACTTGCATGTTTTTCCAGCTGATTTTTTTGAGCCGCATTCAACGACTCAACAGCAGCGCTGCTCATCACAACATATCTCTTATCATCAGTTCCCGAAAGCTCCAGCACATTTCCGGCAAAATGCTCCACTTGTTTCTCACTAATCAAAATGATCTCTTTTCCACTGGCTCTTAGATTATCCAAAACCATTTTTCGCTCTTGTTTATCAGTAATCATATCGGCGCAAATTATTGCAAAATGCTCCCCGACACTCATCATTACATTCGTATGATAAACTAATTGTTGTTTTCCATCAACCGTATGAAAAGCCTCAAAAATAACCGGGGCATAATCAAAATCCTCACAGAACTCAATGAAAAGCTCCTCATTAGCTCTTGGAGATAAAGCACAATAAGCTATTGAATTTGACCTGTCTAAAACCAAACTCCCTGTTCCCTCAAGAAAAACACCATCTTCCTCCGCCGAAGTAAAATCGACAACATTTTCAATCACAAAACCTTTTTCTTCCAGAATATCTAGAATATCTTCCCGACGTTCAGCCCTACGATTCTCGGCAAACATTGGATACAAAACCACATCGCCATTATCGTGAAATGAAATCCAATTATTTGGAAAAACACTGTCAGGAGTATCTGTTTCTGGGTTATCATCTACCACAACAACATTAATTCCCACGTTTTGAAGCTGGATTACCAAAGCATCAAATTCCTGTTGCGCTTTAGCATTTACTGCCGCCGGCAGCATTCCGCTTAATTCTTTTTGAAAATAATTATTGGCTGTCGTTTGCTCATTCATTCGAAAAGCTAGCGGACGAATCATCAAAACTGAATTTGTTACTTGTTTCATTTAATTCAAAACTTTTATTTGTTGCTTACGCCAAAGATAAAAAAAAGCCTCACTTTTCAGTGAAGCTTTTGCTTTGATATAATTTATATTACACCGGTTTTTTAAATTCTCTCAATGGAGATCCTGTGTAAACCTGTCTTGGTCTTCCAATAGGTTCTTTGTTTTCACGCATTTCTTTCCATTGCGCAATCCAACCTGGTAATCTTCCGATAGCAAACATTACTGTAAACATATCAGTAGGAATTCCCAACGCTCTGTAGATGATTCCTGAATAGAAATCTACGTTTGGATATAAATTTCTAGCTTTGAAGTATTCATCTTCTAAAGCTGCTGCTTCTAATTTTTTAGCGATTTCTAAAATTGGATCATCAACTCCTAAAGTTCCTAAAACTTCATTAGCCGCTTTTTTAATAATTTTAGCACGCGGGTCGAAGTTTTTGTAAACTCTGTGTCCGAATCCCATTAATCTAAATGGATCGTTTTTATCTTTTGCTTTAGCCAAATACTTTTCAGTATCTCCACCGTTTTGGTGAATTTCTTCTAACATTTCAAGAACTGCCTGGTTAGCACCTCCGTGTAAAGGTCCCCATAAAGCAGAAACTCCAGCAGAAATAGAAGCAAACAAACCTGCGTGAGAAGAACCTACCATTCTTACTGTAGAAGTAGAACAGTTTTGCTCGTGATCAGCGTGAAGAATAAATAATTTATCAAGAGCTTCAGTTACAACAGGACTTAATTTATAAGGCTCAGTTGGTAACTCAAACATTAATCTCATAAAGTTTTCCACATATCCTTTAGTATTATCATAATAATTCAAAGGATAACCCATGCTTTTTCTGTAAGTCCATGTTGCAATAACCAAGAATTTACCCATAGTTTTACAAACTGCCTGGTACAATTCTTTTTCATTCTCAACATTAACTGATTTTGGATTAAAAGCTGTCAATGCACTTGTCAAAGCTGCTAAAACACCCATTGGATGTGCAGTTTTTGGAAAGCCATCAATGATACCTTTCATCTCCTCATTTACTAAGGTATGTTTTCTAATATCTGTTTCAAATTGTTCTAATTGAGCAGCTGTTGGCAATTCACCAAAAATTAAAAGATAAGAAACTTCTAAAAAGTTAGCCTGGTCAGCTAAATCTTCAATTGCGTATCCTCTGTAACGTAAAATCCCTAATTCTCCATCTAAGAAAGTAATTCCACTAGTGCAAGAACCTGAATTTTTATAACCTGGATCAATTGTAATTGCTCCTGTTAAATCTCTTAATTTGTTAATATTGATCGCTTCTTCGTTTTCACTTCCTACAAAAATAGGAAACTCATACTTCTTACCATCAATTTCTAATATTGCTGTTTTTGACATAATAATTTGAAATAAATCTTTACACTTAATAATTTACCAAATCTAAGGATAATAACCTTAATTAAAAAGGGAAAAAAGTAGTGATATTGTTAAATTTGAAAAAAAAAGCCATTCATTTAATATGAATGGCTTTGAAAAACGACTAAATCGTCATTCTTATTTTATTTTGAAAGCTTTTAATCCAGGGAAATAAGCAGTGTTTCCTAATTCCTCTTCGATTCTAAGTAATTGGTTGTACTTAGCCATACGGTCAGAACGTGAAGCCGAACCTGTTTTAATTTGACCACAGTTTAAAGCTACTGCTAAATCAGCAATTGTATTATCTTCAGTCTCTCCTGAACGGTGAGACATTACTGAAGTATAACCTGCATTTTTAGCCATGTTAACTGCTGCAATAGTTTCAGTTAAAGTACCAATTTGGTTTACTTTGATAAGGATTGAGTTAGCAATACCTTTTTCAATACCAGTTGACAAACGTTGAACATTAGTTACAAACAAATCGTCTCCTACTAATTGAACTTTATCTCCAATTTTTTCAGTCAATAATTTCCAACCTTCCCAGTCATTCTCATCCATACCGTCTTCGATAGAGATAATTGGGTATTTAGTTGTTAATTCAGCTAAGTATTCAGCTTGTTCAGCAGAAGTTCTTACTTTTCCAGTTTCTCCTTCAAATTTAGTGTAGTCGTATTTACCATCTACATAAAACTCAGCAGAAGCACAGTCTAAAGCAATCATAATTTCGTCACCAAAAGAATAACCTGCTTTTTCAACTGCCAATTTGATAGTATCTAAAGCATCTTCAGTACCACCAGCCAAGTTTGGAGCAAAACCTCCTTCATCACCTACAGCTGTAGAAAGACCTCTATCGTGTAATACTTTTTTCAAGTTATGGAAAATCTCCGTACCCATTTGCATAGAGTGAGAGAAAGAAGTTGCTTTTACCGGGAAAATCATGAATTCCTGGAAAGCAATCGGAGCATCAGAGTGAGAACCACCGTTGATGATATTCATCATTGGAACAGGTAATGTATTTGCAGAAACTCCACCTACATATCTGTATAAAGGCAATCCTAATTCAGCAGCAGCAGCTTTAGCTACAGCCAAAGAAACTCCTAAAATAGCATTAGCTCCTAATTTAGATTTATTTGGAGTACCATCTAAATCAATCATCATTTGATCGATAAGATTTTGTTCGAAAACAGAAGTACCTACAAGTTCTTCAGCAATAACAGTATTAACATTGTTCACTGCATTTAAAACTCCTTTTCCTAAAAAGGCTTTTCCTCCATCACGTAATTCTACAGCCTCATGCTCTCCAGTTGAAGCTCCAGATGGAACTGCTGCCCTACCTAAAACACCGTTTTCTGTAATTACATCCACCTCTACAGTAGGATTACCTCTTGAATCTAGAATTTGTCTTGCATGAATTTTGATAATAATACTCATATTACTTAGTTTTTAAATTTTCGAATACAAATATATTCTAAGTTTTTCAAACAAAGGACTATTTTTTTTAATCGTTATCAACGAAAACGTTATAAATTCATTTTTTAAACATAATTTAAAATAAAATTTACAAATTAAAGTCAGAACCGAAATTTACAGCAAAAAAAACAGGCTAAACATAAAAATGCTTAGCCTGTTTAATATCTTAAAAAAGAAAATTACTTCTTTAAATTCTCAATAAATTGATCAAATAAATAAGAAGAATCATGTGGTCCCGGACTTGCTTCTGGATGGTATTGAACAGAAAAACAATTTTTATTTTTCATTCTCATACCAGCTACAGTTCCATCATTCAAATGAAGATGTGTAATTTCCATTTCAGGATTAGCTTCTAACTCTTCTCTGTTTACTGCAAAACCGTGATTTTGAGAAGTAATTTCACCTTTTCCTGAAATCAAATTAGTAACAGGATGATTAATTCCACGGTGACCATTAAACATTTTATAGGTTGAAATTCCATTTGCCAAACCAATCACCTGGTGTCCTAAACAGATTCCGAACAAAGGTTTATTGTTTGCCAAAATTTCTTTCGCAACTTGAATAGCACTATCCAATGGTTCCGGATCCCCAGGTCCATTTGAAAGGAAAAATCCATCAGGATTGAAAGAAGCTAAATCTCCATAAGATGAATCATAAGGAAAAACCTTAATATAGCAATCTCTCTTAGCCAGATTACGAAGAATGTTAGTTTTAATTCCTAAATCTAAAGCCGAAACTTTATACTTAGCATTTTCATCACCATAAAAATACGGCTCTTTAGTTGAGACTTTAGAGGCCAATTCCAAACCTTTCATATCAGGAACATTAGCCAAAGCAGCTTTTAACTCTTCAATAGGAGTATCATCTGTACAAATTACAGAGTTCATCGCCCCATTTTCTCTAATATAACTTACTAAAGCACGAGTATCAACATCAGAGATACAGATTAAATTATGTTTTGTAAAATAATCTTCTAAACTCCCTGCAGCATCTACTCTTGAATAGTTAAAACTGAAATTTTTACAAACCAAACCAGCAATTTTAATTCCGTTTGATTCTACTTCATTTTCATTAACGCCATAATTTCCAATGTGAGCATTAGTCGCCACCATGATTTGTCCAAAATAAGACGGATCAGTGAAAATTTCCTGATAACCAGTCATTCCTGTATTAAAACAAACTTCACCAAAAGTGGTTCCGCTGATTCCGATAGATTTTCCGTGGAATATAGTTCCGTCACTTAATAAAAGAACGGCGCTTTTTCTTGTTGTGTATTTCATTTGTTGTTAAATATGGTGCAAATTTAATTTATTAAAGCAGTGAAAGCAACAATTTTAAAAATTATTTTAAAATTGAAATCAGACTTATAACTGACTGCTAACTCCAACTCTAGGTTATAAAAAAATCAAAAAAAAAGGATAAACTAAAAAAATAGTTTATCCTTGATTTTATCGAATGATTATTTTCATAATTATTCAGCAGCTTCAGCAGTAGTATCAGTTTCTGCAGCAGGAGCTTCAGCAACTGGAGCCTCTTCTGTTTTCTTAGCTTTACCACCACGACGGCTTTTTGCTTTTTTAACTTCTTTTTTACCTCCGTTGTAAAGTTCGTTAAAATCTACTAATTCGATCATTGCCATATCAGCATTATCTCCTAAACGATTTCCAACTTTAATGATACGAGTGTATCCACCTGGACGGTCACCAACTTTAGCAGCTACATCTCTGAACAAATCAGTTACAGCATATTTGCTACGTAAGTTAGCAAAAACGATACGACGATTGTGAGTCGTATCATTTTTAGATTTTGTTATAAGCGGTTCAACAAATTGTTTAAGCGCTTTTGCTTTAGCAACAGTAGTGTTAATACGTTTGTGCTCAATAAGAGAACAAGCCATATTAGCTAACATAGATTTTCTATGCGCAGTCTGTCTGCTTAAGTGATTGAATTTTTTTCCGTGTCTCATGACCAATTTATTTTAACTTCATCTTGCTACAATCCACTATGGAGAGCAAAATATGAAGTAAATTATTCTTTATCTAGTTTGTATTTTGCTAAATCCATTCCGAAAGTCAAATTCTTAACAGCTACAAGTTCATCTAGCTCAGTTAAAGATTTTTTACCGAAATTACGGAATTTCATTAGGTCATTTTTATTGAACGATACTAAATCACCAAGTGTATCAACTTCAGCCGCTTTCAAACAATTTAAGGCTCTCACAGACAAATCCATATCAACAAGCTTAGTTTTAAGCAATTGTCTCATGTGCAATGATTCCTCATCATAAGATTCTGTTTGTGCAATTTCATCAGCCTCAAGTGTAATTCTTTCGTCAGAGAACAACATGAAATGGTGAATTAGAACTTTAGCAGCTTCTGTCAACGCATCTTTTGGATTAATAGAACCATCAGTTTTAATTTCAAAAACTAATTTTTCATAATCTGTTTTTTGCTCAACACGGAAGTTTTCAATAGCATATTTTACATTTTTTACCGGAGTAAAGATTGAATCTGTAAATATGGTTCCAATTGCAGCATTCTGTTTTTTGTTCTCTTCAGCAGGAACATATCCTCTACCTTTTTCGATTGTTAAATCAAGGTTTAATTTGATTTTAGAATCTAAATTACAAATAACCAGTTCTGGGTTCAAAACTTGGAAACCTGAAATAAATTTTTGAAAATCACCAGCTGTTAACTGATCTTTACCTGAAACAGAAATAGAAACTGATTCGTTATCGATATCTTCAATTTGACGTTTAAAACGTACTTGTTTTAGATTAAGGATAATTTCGGTAACATCTTCAACAACTCCTGAAATAGTAGAAAACTCATGATCTACACCTTCTATGCGAACAGATGTAATTGCATAACCTTCCAATGCTGAAAGCAAAACTCTTCTAAGTGCATTACCAACAGTCAATCCATAACCAGGTTCCAAAGGTCTAAATTCGAATTTACCTTCAAAATCGGTTGAATCGATCATGATAACTTTATCGGGCTTTTGAAAATTAAATATTGCCATAAATTTCGACTAAGTCAATTATTATTTGTTGTACAACTCTACGATTAATTGTTCTTTAATGTTTTCTGGAATTTGAATTCTAGCAGGTACAGCTACGAAAGTACCTTCTTTAACGTCATTGTTCCAAGTAATCCATTCATAAACTTGACTTGAATTAGATAAAGAACGTTCGATAGCCTCTAAAGATTTAGATTTTTCACGAACAGCAACTTTATCACCAGGTTTAAGGTGATAAGAAGGAATGTTTACAACTTCACCATTAACTGTAATGTGTCTGTGAGAAACTAATTGTCTAGCACCTCTTCTAGAAGGAGCAACGCCCATTCTGAATACTACGTTATCCAATCTTGCCTCACATAATTGTAAAAGAACTTCACCAGTAACACCTTTAGTAGCTGATGCTTTTTTAAATAAACCTCTGAATTGTTTTTCTAAAATTCCATAAGAATATTTAGCTTTTTGCTTTTCCATTAACTGGATAGCATATTCAGATTTTTTACCTCTTTTTTTAGCCATCCCGTGTTGTCCAGGAGGGTAGTTTCTTTTTTCGAAAGATTTGTCATCTCCGAAGATTGCTTCGCCAAATTTACGAGCAATTCTAGTTTTAGGACCAGTATATCTTGCCATTTCAATGAATTAATTAAGGTAGAGATTATGAATTCAGGTCATATCCTTCGATAATCGTGATTCTACCTAGTTATACTTAAATTTAATTATTAAACTCTACGTCTCTTTGGAGGACGACATCCGTTGTGTGGCATTGGAGTAACGTCGATAATTTCAGTTACTTCGATTCCACCGTTATGAATAGAACGGATAGCAGACTCACGTCCGTTTCCTGGTCCTTTTACATAAACCTTAACTTTTTTCAATCCAGCTTCAAGAGCTACTTTACTACAATCTTCTGCGGCCATTTGAGCTGCGTATGGAGTGTTCTTTTTAGAACCTCTAAAACCCATTTTACCAGCTGAAGACCAAGAAATAACTTCACCTTTTTTGTTAGTCAAAGAAATGATGATGTTATTGAAGGTAGCAGAAATATGAGCTTCTCCCGTTGATTCAACGATAACTTTACGTTTTTTTGTAGTTGCTTTAGCCATATTACTTATTATTTAGTTGCTTTTTTCTTGTTAGCAACAGTTTTTCTTTTACCTTTTCTAGTTCTAGAGTTGTTTTTAGTTCTTTGTCCTCTTAATGGAAGACCAGTTCTATGACGGATACCTCTGTAACATCCAATATCCATTAAACGTTTGATGTTTAAAGATACTTCTGAACGCAATTCCCCTTCAATTTTGAAAGCTGATACTGCCTCACGGATTGCTCCAATCTCGTCATCATTCCAATCTTGAACTTTTTTATCTTGGCTAACTTGAGCTTTCTCTAAAATCTCAATAGCTCTACTTTTTCCTAATCCGAAGATATAGGTAAGTGCAATAACACCTCTCTTGTTTTTTGGGATATCTACCCCTGCTATTCTTGCCATAATTATCCTTGTCTTTGTTTAAATCTAGGATTCTTTTTGTTTATTACGTATAATCTTCCTTTTCTACGTACGATAATGCACTCGGCACTTCTCTTTTTTACTGATGCTCTTACTTTCATTGTGAATATCTTTAATATCTATAAGTAATTCTTGCTTTAGACAAATCGTAAGGACTCATTTCCAATTTCACTTTATCACCAGGTAATAATTTGATATAATGCATACGCATCTTTCCTGAAATATGAGCAATTACAATATGTCCATTCTCTAATTCTACACGGAACATTGCATTAGATAATGCTTCAATGATTGATCCGTCTTGTTCTATTGCTGATTGTTTTGCCATAAAATTAAGCTACTGCCTTTCTGTTTTTTCCGCTTTTCATTAAACCATCATAATGTTTATTCAACAAGTATGAGTTGATTTGCTGAATTGTGTCAATTGCAACACCTACCATAATAATTAATGAGGTACCTCCAAAAAACATTGCCCAAGATTGTTGAACATCCATAAGACTTACAACTATGGCTGGGAACACAGCTATTAGAGCAAGAAATAAAGACCCTGGAAAAGTTATCAAAGACATCACTTTGTCAAGAAAATCAGAAGTTTCAGCTCCCGGTCTAACACCTGGGATAAAACCACCACTTCTTTTAAGATCATCTGACATCTTATTAGTAGGAACCGTAATTGCAGTGTAAAAGAATGTAAATACAACGATTAAAGTTGCAAAAACAAAATTATACCAAAAACCGAACATATTACTAAAAGCACCTACAATAGTTTGTGAAGCATCGGACTTTGACAATCCTGCTACAGCAGCAGGAATAAACATAATTGCCTGAGCAAAAATGATAGGCATAACCCCTGCAGCATTAAGCTTCAAAGGAATCCATTGTCTTTTTCCACCTAACATATCTTGTTCAAAATCACCAGAAGCAGTACGACGAGCATACTGAACTGGTATTTTTCGAATAGCCATAGTTAACAACACACATGCAATGATAACTAAAAGCCAAATAATTATTTCAATCACTAACAACATTGGACCACCATTATTATTAGTAACTCTAGTTGTAAATTCTTGAATAAATGCTTGAGGAAATCTTGCTAGGATACCAACCATAATTAATAGTGAGATACCGTTACCAATTCCTTTATCAGTGATCTTTTCCCCCAACCACATGGCAAAAATTGTACCTGTAACTAAGATAATTACTGAAGAAAATAAGAATTCAAAAGAATTAAAACCTAATAAAAATGCACTACCAGGTAGAGTTCTGTAAAGATTGTAAATATACGTAGGTCCTTGTACTAAAGTAATAACAATAGTCAACCAACGTGTAATTTGATTAATCTTTTTTCTACCACTTTCTCCATCACTTTGTAACTTTTGCAAATAAGGAATAGCAATTCCCATAAGCTGTACAACGATAGATGCAGAAATATAAGGCATAATTCCTAAAGCAAAAACTGACGCTTTAGAAAAAGCTCCTCCAGTAAACATATCTAAGATTGACCCAATACCTTTTTCGGTTTGTCCAGCCAGACTGTTTAATTGTGTAGCGTCAATTCCTGGAAGAGTAACGTGAGCTCCAAAACGATAAACCAATAGCAGACCTAAAGTCATTAGGATTCTGTTTTTTAGTTCCTCGATTTTCCAAACATTACTTAATGATTCAATAAATTTCTTCATACTAATTGAAAAATTATATTGTTACAGCCTCTCCACCAGCAGCTTCGATAGCAGCTTTTGCAGTAGCGGTAAATTTGTGAGCAGTTACTTTTAATTTAGCTTTCAATTCTCCTCTTCCTAAAATCTTAACAATTTCATTTTTAGTAGCCAAACGGTTTGCAACAAAAACTGTCATATCAACAGTATCTGTAATCACACCATTATCAACTAATAATTGAAGTGTATCTAGATTAACACCTTCGTATTCTTTACGATTGATGTTTGTAAAACCAAACTTAGGAACACGTCTTTGAAGTGGCATTTGACCTCCTTCAAAACCAATCTTTTTAGAATATCCAGAACGAGATTTTGCTCCTTTGTGTCCACGTGCAGCGGTACCACCTTTTCCAGAACCTTCTCCTCTACCAACTCTCTTATTTTGATTGTGTGTTGACCCTTCAGCTGGTTGTAAGTTACTTAAATTCATAACAGTATTTGTTATTTAGCTTCTTCAACAGAAACTAAGTGTTTAACTTTGTTTATCATCCCAAGGATTGCAGGGTTTGAATCATGCTCTACAACTTGACCCATTTTACGTAGACCTAAAGCCTCTAATCCTCTTTTTTGATCAAGTGGACAGTTGATTTTACTTCTAACTTGTTTTACTAATAATTTAGCCATAATTTCCTTGATTAACCTTTAAAAACTTTTTCTAAAGATACTCCTCTTTGTTTTGCAACGGTGTGAGCACTTCTCATTTGTAATAAAGCATCAAAAGTTGCTTTCACTACGTTGTGAGGATTTGATGATCCTTGAGATTTAGACAATACATCGTGAATACCTACTGATTCAAGAACTGAACGAACAGCTCCACCAGCAATAACTCCTGTACCATGAGAGGCAGGAATTAAAAATACACGTGCACCACCAAATTTACCTTTTTGTTCGTGAGGAACTGATTGACCATTCAAAGGAATTCTAACTAAGTTTTTCTTAGCATCTTCTACTGCTTTCGCAATTGCTTCAGAAACGTCTTTAGATTTTCCTAATCCATGACCAACTACTCCGTTTTCATCACCTACAACTACAATAGCAGAAAAACCAAAAGCTCTACCACCCTTTGTAACTTTAGTAACACGATTAACACTTACCAGACGATCTTTAAGTTCAAGACCACTTGGTTTTACTAATTCTACATTTTTGTATTTAGACATAATATATTAGAATTTAAGTCCAGCCGCTCTTGCGCCTTCTGCTAATGATTTAATACGACCGTGGTATAAGTATCCTCCTCTATCGAATTTTACTGTTTCAACCCCAGCTTTTAACGCTTTTTCTGCAACAAGTTTTCCAACTGCAGCTGCAACTTCAACGTTAGTACCTTTTCCTATTTCTTTTTCTCTTGAAGAAGCAGACAACAATGTAACACCGTTTACGTCATCAATAAGTTGAGCGTAAATTTCTTTGTTACTTCTAAATACAGATAATCTTGGATTAGCAGCAGTACCACTTATCGTTTTTCTGATTCTGAATCTGATTCTCTGTCTTCTTTCAGGTTTTGTTAATGACATAATCTCTTATTTTTTAAGCTGATTTACCTGCTTTTCTTCTTAATACTTCACCTACAAATTTAACACCTTTTCCTTTGTATGGTTCTGGTCTACGGAAACCTCTGATTTTCGCAGCAACAGCTCCTAAAAGTTGTTTATCTAATGATGTTAATTTTACAATTGGGTTTTTACCTTTTTCAGATATAGTTTCAACAATTACTTCAGGAGCAACTTCTAAAACAATATTGTGAGAAAATCCAAGTGCTAAATCTAATTTTTGTCCTTGATTAGAAGCTCTGTAACCTACCCCTACCAATTCTAATGATTTAGTAAAACCTTCAGTTACACCAACAATCATATTGTTGATTAAAGATCTATATAAACCGTGTTTTGCTCTTTGATCTTTATGATCAGATGATCTTTCTACTAGAACTTGATCACCTTCAACTGTTACAGTTACGTCCGAAAACTCCTGAGTTAGTTGACCATTTTTTCCTTTTACTGTAATAATACCGTCTTTAACTTCTACAGTTACTCCAGCAGGGATTACAATTGGGCTTTTACCTATTCTTGACATCTTATATAGTCTTTAAAATTAGTATACGTAACAAATTACTTCACCACCTACATTTAATTGCTTAGCTTGTTTTCCAGTCATCAAACCTTTTGATGTAGAAACAATAGCAATTCCTAATCCGTTAAGGATTCTTGGTAATTTGGCAGCACCTGCATACTTACGTAAACCTGGTTTACTAATTCTTTGGATATCTTTAATTACAGGCTCTTTAGTATCTTTATCATACTTTAAAGCAATTTTGATTGAACCCTGAACAGTGTTCTCCTCAAATTTGTAACTCAAGATATAACCTTGATCAAATAAGATCTTAGTTATTTCTTTTTTTAGATTAGATGCCGGAATTTCAACAACTTTGTGGTTTGCAGCCACAGCGTTTCTAACTCGCGTTAAATAATCTGCAATAGGATCTGTATTCATATTTATTAATTTGCGGCTATGGTTTTCTTTAAGTCTCTCTTATTGAACCTTTAACCAATTAAAATTCGTTTTTTACCAGCTGGCTTTTTTAACTCCTGGTATCAATCCATTATTAGCCATTTCACGGAAAGTTACACGTGAAATACCGAATTGACGCATGTACCCTCTTGGTCTACCTGTTAATTTACAACGATTGTGTAAACGAACTGGCGAAGCGTTTTTAGGTAATTTTTGCAAACCTACGAAATCTCCAGCCTCTATCAAAGCTTTTCTTTTCTCAGCATACTTAGCTACCGTTTTTTCTCTCTTAACCTCACGGGCTTTCATTGATTCTTTTGCCATGTCTTAGTTCTTTTTGAAAGGTAAACCTAATTCAGTTAATAATGACTTTGCTTCTTTGTCTGTTTGAGCAGTAGTAACAAAAGTAATATCCATTCCTGAAATTTTGTTAACTTTATCAATATCAATTTCAGGGAAAATGATTTGCTCTAAAACTCCAAGGTTGTAATTACCTCTACCATCGAATCCAGTAGCTTTGATACCACTAAAGTCTCTTACACGTGGTAAAGCTGAAGTAATAAGTCTATCTAAAAACTCATACATTCTTTCTCCACGCAAAGTTACTTTTGCTCCAATAGGCATTCCTTTTCTCAATTTGAAAGAAGCAACGTCTTTCTTAGAGATTGTAGAAACTGCTTTTTGTCCAGTGATCTTAGTCAACTCATCAACTGCATAGTCAATTAGTTTTTTATCAGATACAGCTGCACCAACTCCACGGCTCAAAACGATTTTTTCAAGTTTAGGAACTTGCATTACGTTTGTGTATCCGAACTCTTCTTTAAGAGCAGAGATTACTCTACTCTTATATTCTTCTTTTAATCTAGGTATATACGCCATTACTATAGTACTTGATTAGATTTTTTTGAAAATCTTACTTTCTTATCTCCCTCTACTCTTACACCTACTCTAGTTGTTTCCTTAGTTTTAGGATCAATTAGAGAGATATTAGAAATTTGAATAGGAGCTTCTTTCTTTACAATACCACCTTGAGGGTTTTTTGCACTTGGCTTCGTGTGTTTTGAAACCAAGTTTACACCTTCAACAATCGCTTTGTTTTTCTCACGGTCAACACGTAATACTTTACCTTCAGCACCTTTGTGATCTCCAGCAATTACTCTTACAATGTCACCTGATTTTATTTTTAGCTTTATCATCTTATAACGAATTAAAGCACTTCTGGTGCTAATGATACAATTTTCATGAATTGTTTTTCACGAAGTTCTCTTGCTACCGGACCAAATACACGAGTTCCTCTCATTTCACCTGCAGCGTTCAAAAGAACACATGCATTGTCATCGAAACGGATATAAGAACCATCGGCTCTTCTCACTTCTTTTTTGGTACGTACAACAACTGCAGTTGAAACAGCTCCTTTTTTCACGTTTCCGTTAGGAGTTGAATCTTTTATAGATACTACAATCTTGTCACCAACAGAGGCATACCTTCTTTTAGTACCTCCTAAAACACGGATAGTTAAAACTTCTTTAGCTCCTGTGTTATCTGCTACTTTTAGTCTTGATTCTTGTTGTACCATAATTATTTAGCTCTTTCTAGGATTTCAACCAATCTCCAACATTTTGACTTACTTAAAGGACGCGTTTCGCTAATTCTTACAGTATCACCAATGTTACAGTCGTTTGTTTCGTCATGTGCAACAAATTTCTTTGTTTTCAATACGAACTTACCATATAATGGGTGTTTTACTTTAGTAACTTGTGCAACAACAATAGATTTATCCATTTTGTTTGAAGTTACAACACCAATTCTTTCTTTTCTTAAATTTCTTTTTTCCATCTTTCGCAGATTACAATTATTGCAATTCTCTTTTAGTAAGCTCTGTAGCCAATCTAGCAACTGTTCTTCTCAAACTTCTAATTTGAAGTGGATTCTCAATTGGAGATATTGCATGAGCTAATTTTAGGTCAGCATAAGTTTTCTTAGCTTGGCTAAGATTCTCTTGCAACTGTGCTGCAGAAAGATCTTTTATTTCTGATTGTTTCATAATATAATATAGATTATGCTTCGAAATCTCTAGCAACAACGAATTTAGTTTTCACAGGAAGCTTTTGAGCTGCAAGACGTAACGCCTCTTTTGCAACTGACAAAGGAACTCCTCCTACTTCAAACATAATTCTTCCGGGTTTAACAACAGCTGCCCAATATTCAACGGCACCTTTACCTTTACCCATACGTACCTCAAGAGGTTTCTTAGTAATTGGTTTGTCTGGAAATATTTTGATCCATAATTGTCCTTCTCTCTTCATAAAACGAGTTGCAGCAATACGCGCAGCTTCGATTTGACGTGAAGTAAGAAACATACCATCTTCATGAACAGATTTAATACCAAACATTCCATTAGAAAGTTCATGCCCTCTTTGAGAGTTTCCTTTCATTTTACCTTTTTGTACCTTACGGTATTTTGTTCTTTTAGGCTGTAACATTTTTCTTTAATTTAAAAATTACTTTCTTTTACGAGCGTCAGGTTTTCCACCTTTTCCAAAGTTAGATTTCCCACGAGGAGCATCTCCACCTTTTCCACTAGCTTGTTTTTTGTCCATTCCAGCAAGTGGAGAAAGATCTCTCTTTCCGTAAACTTCACCTTTCATGATCCACACTTTGATTCCCATTCTACCGTAAGTAGTATGCGCTTCAGCAAGTGCATAATCAATATCGGCTCTGAAAGTTGACAAAGGAATTCTTCCTTCTTTAAAACCTTCTGAACGTGCCATCTCAGCCCCATTCAAACGACCAGAAATTAAAACTTTGATACCTTCAGCGTTCATACGCATAGAAGCAGCAATAGCCATTTTAATTGCACGTCTGTAAGAAATACGACTTTCGATTTGACGAGCGATGCTTGTTGCAACTAAATAAGCATCTAACTCAGGTCTTTTGATTTCAAAGATGTTAATTTGAACCTCTTTGTCAGTAATTTTCTTAAGTTCTTCTTTTAACTTGTCTACCTCTTGACCACCTTTTCCGATAATAATACCAGGTCTAGCAGTAGTGATAGTAACGGTTACAAGTTTCAAAGTTCTCTCGATGATTACTTTAGATACACTAGCTTTTGATAAACGAGCATGTACATACTTTCTGATTTTGTGATCTTCAGCTAATTTATCGCCGTAATCATTTCCACCATACCAGTTAGAGTCCCATCCTCTGATGATACCAAGTCTATTTCCAATTGGATTTGTCTTTTGTCCCATCTTGTATTAATTTGCTTGTGTGTTATTAATAGCTCCTAACACGATTGTTACGTGATTTGAACGTTTTCTAATTCTGTGTGCACGACCTTGTGGAGCTGGACGAAGTCTTTTTAACATCATTCCACCATCTACTCTGATCTCTTTAACAAATAATCCAGCCTCTTCTAAATTACCTTCACTATTTTTTTGCTCCCAGTTGTTGATTGCAGATAATAATAGTTTTTCTAATTTTCTTGAAGCTTCTTTAGAACTGAATCTTAAGATGTTAAGTGCTCTTTCTACCTTCTGACCTCTTACCAAGTCCGCTACTAAGCGCATTTTTCTAGGTGAAGTAGGGCAGTTATTCAATTTCGCGAAAGCAATAGACTTATTAGCCTCTTTTCTCGCATCTGCTGTTTCTCTTTTACGAACTCCCATTGCTTCTTATTTTTTACCTTTATTTTTTGCTCCAGCATGACCTCTAAAAGATCTAGTTGGTGAAAATTCTCCTAATTTGTGTCCTACCATATTTTCAGTTACGTAAACTGGTACAAATTGACGACCGTTATGAACTGCGATAGTTTGTCCAACAAAGTCAGGAGTAATCATAGAAGCTCTAGACCAAGTCTTAACCACTCCTTTATTTCCACCTGCAATGTTCTCTTCAACTTTCTTTTCTAACTTATAATGAACGAAAGGTCCTTTTTTTAATGAACGTGCCATATCTTAATTATTTCTTTCTACGTTCTACGATATACTTACTACTCGGGTTTTTCGGAGAACGAGTTCTATAACCTTTAGCCGGTACTCCGTTTCTTGAACGTGGATGACCTCCAGAAGAACGACCTTCACCACCTCCCATAGGGTGATCAACAGGGTTCATCGCTACTGGTCTTGTTCTTGGTCTTCTACCTAACCATCTTGTTCTACCTGCTTTACCAGACACTACTAATTGATGATCAGAATTAGAAACTGCTCCAATTGTAGCCGAACAAGTCAACAAGATTAATCTTGTTTCTCCAGAAGGCATTTTAATTGTTGCATATTTTCCATCTCTTGCCATTAATTGAGCAAAAGTTCCTGCAGAACGAGCAATAACAGCTCCTTGACCAGGTCTCAATTCAATACAAGAAATTACAGTCCCTAGAGGAACTTTACTTAAAGGTAATGTATTCCCAATTTCTGGTTGAGCATCAGCACCAGAAACTAATTTCTGACCAACTTTCAATCCATTTTGAGCAATAATATAAGTTTTCTCTCCATCAGCATACGCTAATAAAGCAATAAAAGCAGTTCTGTTTGGATCGTACTCAATTGATTTCACTGTAGCTGGAATTCCAACTTTAGTTCTTTTGAAATCGATGATACGATATCTCTGCTTGTGACCACCACCCGTATAACGCATGGTCATCTTTCCTTGACTATTTCTACCTCCAGAGTTTTTTATCGGCGCTATCAAAGAGCGTTCCGGCTTATCAGTTGTAATGGCGTCATAACCATTCACAACTCTAAATCGCTGACCTGCGGTAATAGGTTTTAATTTTCTTACTGACATTGTTATATCTTAGATATTGTTGTAAAAATCAATTGTTTCTCCTTCTTGTACTTGAACAATTGCTTTTTTAATTGCATTTGTCTTTCCACTGATTAAACCACTTTTAGTGTATTTTGTAGTTCTATCCGGTCTTACATTAATTGTGTTAACACTCAAAACAGTTACTCCATAAGCAGCCTCAACAGCTTTCTTAATTTCAACTTTGTTTGCTTTTTTGTTAACTACAAATCCAAAACGGTTTAAAACTTCACTTTCTTTGGTTACTTTTTCCGTTACTATAGGCTTAATTATGATACTCATCTCCTATTATTTACTTAAATTTTCTTCAATTACTTCCAAAGAACTCTCCAAAAGCACTAAATTATTAGCATTTAAAATATCATAAGTGCTTAATTCTAAAGAACTTACAACGTTAGACGCTTTTAAATTACGTGACGACAAATATACATTTTTATTGGTATTACCCAATACAAACAGAGATTTTTTATTTTCTAACTCTAAAGCTTTCAAAACGTTAATGAAATTTTTAGTGTTTGGAGCATCAAAATTAAAGTCTTCAAGAACGATAATATTTGACTCTTTTGCTTTTATAGAGAAAGCTGATTTTCTAGCCAAACGCTTCAAGCTTTTATTCAATTTAAATGAATAACTTCTTGGTCTTGGTCCAAAAACAGTTCCACCACCTTTAAACAAAGGGTTTTTTGCACTACCCGCACGAGCAGTACCTGTTCCTTTTTGTTTTTTAATCTTACGAGTACTTCCCGCTACTTCAGCTCTTTCTTTAGCTTTGTGCGTTCCTTGTCTTTGATTAGCAAGATATTGCTTAACATCAAGATATACTGCGTGATTATTTGGTTCAATTGCGAATACTGAATCAGAAAGTTGAACTTTTCTTCCAGTATCTTTTCCGTTGAAATCTAATACTTTTACTTCCATTACTTCTGAATGATTACATAAGAGTTGTTATGACCAGGAACACATCCTTTAATAACAAGTAGGTTCTTATCAGCCACTACTTTTAAAACTCTAAGGTTTTGAACTTTTACATTTTCTCCTCCCATTCTTCCAGCCATACGCATTCCTTTGAATACTCTAGATGGATAAGAAGAAGCTCCCACAGAACCTGGCGCTCTTAAACGGTTATGTTGACCATGAGTTGCTTGACCAACACCACCAAAACCGTGACGTTTTACAACACCTTGAAAACCTTTACCTTTAGACACACCTTGTACATCTACAAATTCTCCTTCAGCAAAAATAGAAACATCAATAAGATCTCCTAATTTTTGTTCAGTTGCAAATTCTTTGAATTCAACGACTTTTTTCTTAGCAACAGTTCCTGCTTTTTTAAAGTGACCTAAAGCCGCTTTAGTGGAATGTTTCTCGTTTTTGTCATCGAAACCAAGTTGCAACGCTTCATACCCGTCAACCTCTTTGGTTCTGACTTGGGTAACAACACATGGACCTGCCTCAATAACAGTACAAGGAATATTCTTCCCGTTCTCATCAAAAAGACTAGTCATGCCGATTTTTCTACCAATTAACCCAGACATAAATATTAATTATTAATTATTAAATATAAAAACAGAACACAATCGTTTAAGTGAAGCCGTTTTTAAAGTGGTGCAAAAGTATAACTTATTTACACACAAACCAAAAAAACTTTTCACTTAAACGAAGTGCTCTAATTTACTCTTGAAAAAAAAACTTAAACTTTGATTTCTACTTCAACTCCACTAGGTAATTCTAATTTCATTAAAGCATCGATAGTTTTAGATGAAGATGAATAAATATCAATTAATCTCTTATATGACATTACTTCAAATTGCTCTCTTGCTTTTTTGTTTACGTGCGGAGAACGCAATACAGTAAACAATTTTTTGTGAGTTGGCAAAGGAATTGGCCCTGTTACCACTGCTCCGGTAGTCTTAACCGTTTTTACAATCTTTTCAGCAGACTTATCTACCAACATATGATCGTAAGATTTTAATTTTATTCTGATTTTTTGACTCATTTTCTTAAAGATTAAGCGTTTCCTTTTGCTTTTTTGATTACTGCTTCTGAAATATTAGAAGGTGTTTCTGCATAGTGAGAGAATTCCATTGTAGAAGTAGCTCTACCAGAAGACAATGTTCTCAATGTAGTTACATATCCAAACATTTCTGACAAAGGCACATCAGCCTTAATAGTTTTCGCACCATTTCTATCACCCATGTCATTAACCTGACCTCTACGACGGTTAATATCACCTACGATATCTCCCATGTTTTCTTCTGGTGTAATAACTTCCATTTTCATGATTGGCTCAAGAATTACAGCCCCAGCAGCCTTAGCCACTTCTCTATAACCCATCCTAGCTGCTAATTCAAAAGAAAGTGCATCTGAATCCACAGGGTGGAAAGATCCATCTAATAAAGTTACTTTTAAACTATCAACTTGGTAACCAGCCAAAGGACCTGTTTTCATAGCTTCACGGAAACCTTTTTCAACAGCAGGAATATATTCTTTAGGAACGTTACCTCCTTTTACTTCATTAACAAACTGCAAACCAACAGGAACTTTACCATCAACTTCATCAGCAGGCTCAAGTCTAAATACGATATCACCGAATTTACCACGACCTCCAGATTGCTTTTTGTAAGTTTCTCTATGAGTAGCTGTTTTTGTAAACGCTTCTTTGTACTCAACTTGAGGCTCACCTTGGTTTACTTCAACTTTAAATTCACGTTTCATTCTATCAACTAAGATATCCAAGTGAAGCTCACCCATACCCGAGATAATAGTTTGCCCTGAAGCCTCATCAGTTCTAACAGTAAATGTCGGATCTTCCTCAGCTAATTTAGCCAAAGCCATACCCATTTTATCCACGTCAGCCTTAGTTTTAGGCTCAATAGCAATACCAATTACCGGTGCAGGGAATTTCATAGACTCAAGAATAATTGGGTGTTTTTCATCACACAATGTATCTCCAGTTTTGATATCTTTAAATCCAACAGCAGCTCCAATATCTCCAGCCTCAATATATTCGATTGGATTTTGTTTGTTAGCATGCATTTGGTAGATACGAGAAATTCTTTCTTTGTTTCCAGAACGAGTGTTCAAAACATAAGAACCAGCATCTAATCTTCCTGAATAAGCACGGAAGAAAGCCAAACGACCTACGAATGGGTCAGTAGCAATCTTAAACGCTAAAGCAGCGAATGGCTCTTTAACATCTGGCTTACGCAAGATTTGAACCTGATCTTCTTCTAATAACTCAGCATCGTCCGGGTGAATTCCTTTAATACCTTCTTTATCCATTGGAGATGGCAAGTATTTACATACTGCATCTAACATGAATTGAACTCCTTTGTTTTTGAAAGAAGAACCAGCAATCATAGGAATTATAGCCATATCCATAGTAGCAGCTCTTAACGCCTTGTTGATTTCTTCTTCCGTGATAGAATCTGGATCTTCCATATACTTATCAAGCAAGTTCTCATCATAGTCAGCAACCGCCTCAATAAGGATATCTCTGTATTCTTTCACTTCATCAACCATATCCGCAGGGATATCGATAATATCGAAAGTAGCTCCTTGAGTAGCATCATGCCATACAATAGCTTGGTTTTTCACCAAATCAACCACACCTTTGAAATCATTTTCTTCACCAATTGGCAAAGTAATAGCAACAGCGTTTGATTTCAACATATCTCTTACTTGTTGACAAACTGCCAAAAAGTTAGATCCTTGACGGTCCATTTTATTTACGAATCCCATACGAGGAACTCTATATTGATCAGCAAGTCTCCAGTTAGTTTCTGATTGAGGCTCAACACCATCAACAGCAGAAAACAAGAAAACTAAACCATCAAGTACACGCAAAGAACGGTTTACCTCTACAGTAAAGTCAACGTGCCCAGGAGTATCAATAATATTAAAGTGGTACGGCAATGATTCTGGCAATAACTTACCTTGCTCAGTTGGAAAATTCCACTCACAAGTTGTAGCAGCAGAAGTAATAGTAATACCTCTTTCTTGCTCTTGTGCCATCCAGTCCATTGTTGCAGCACCATCGTGCACCTCACCAATTTTATGTGATTTACCTGTATAAAAAAGGATACGCTCAGTAGTTGTTGTTTTACCAGCATCAATGTGAGCAGCAATTCCTATATTTCTTGTATATTTTAAGTCTCTAGCCATTTCTTACGAATTAAAATCTGAAGTGAGAGAAAGCTTTATTAGCTTCTGCCATTTTGTGAGTATCCATTCTTTTCTTAACAGCCGCCCCTTCTTCTTTAGCCGCAGCTAAACACTCAGAAGCTAATCTTTGAGCCATTGACTTTTCGTTTCTTCTTCTAGAATAAAGTATTAACCACTTCATTGCCATAGAAATTTTTCTATCTGGACGAATTTGCATTGGAATTTGAAATGTAGCTCCACCAACTCTACGGCTACGCACTTCTACGTGAGGCATAACGTTTGTTAAAGCATCTTTCCAGATTTCTAATGAAGTTTTTTCGTCATTTTGCTTTTTAGTTTCAATGATATCAATTGCATCATAAAAAACTTTAAAAGCTGTAGATTTCTTACCATCCCACATTAAGTTATTCACAAAACGTGTTACCAGTTGGTCATTAAACCTTGGATCTGGTAAAAGTGGTCTCTTTTTTGCCGCTCTTTTTCTCATGTCTTTTTTTTAATAAAAAGTTATGGGTTATCCGCTAAATGTTATGTGTTACAGATTTTCACCAAAGCTCTAATCCCAACCCTTAACTCCTAACCTCCAACTCTTAACGTTTTAAATTACTTTTTTGCTTCTTTTGGGCGTTTAGCACCATACTTAGATCTTCTTTGCGTTCTTCCAGCAACACCTGATGTATCAAGCGCACCACGAACGATGTGATATCTAACTCCTGGTAAATCTTTTACCCTTCCACCCCTAACTAATACTATCGAGTGCTCTTGTAGATTGTGACCTTCACCAGGGATGTAAGCATTCACTTCATTACCATTTGTCAAACGCACACGCGCTACTTTACGCATCGCTGAGTTTGGTTTTTTTGGTGTAGTAGTGTAAACACGCGTACAAACTCCTCTTCGTTGAGGGCAAGAATCTAAAGCAACCGATTTACTCTTCTTAGTTATCTGAGTTCTTCCTGTTCTTACTAATTGTTGAATTGTTGGCATAATTAATACTAAAAATTATTATGTAAATATAAATCCCGCTTTTTACGGGGTTGCAAATGTATAAATTATTTTTTACTCTACAAATGTTAATTCATTAATTTTCAACAAGATTATCTCCACTGCCTTTTCCAACAATCAAAACTCATTCATTCAAACTTTTACACCAACCCATATTAACACAAAAAGAACTGCAAATATTAGGATATTTAACAATTATTTAAGATTTTTGCTAATAAGAACCCAAATTATTAAAAATGAAGCCAAAACTCAAAGTAATTTTATTGCTACTACTAGCAATAATAACACAGCTTTCTTACTCACAGGAAAGACTTGTAACCGGTACTGTTTCAGACAACGCAGGCATCCCTCTACCTGGTGTTAGCATCTTGGTAAAAGGAACACAATCCAGCACACAATCTGATTTTGACGGTAAATTCAGCATTAAAGCTGCCCCATCCCAAATTCTGATATTTAGTTATGTTGGAATGAAAACACAGGAAAAACCAGCCAGTTCATCAACTATTTCCGTAAGACTTATAGAAGATTCAGTAGAACTGGAAGGAGTGGTTGTTACTGCTTTAGGCATAAAAAGAAAACCTAAAAACTTAGGATATTCTGTTAGCACGATAAAATCTGCAGAAATCACCGAAAATTCAGAACCGGATTTACTACGCGCCATCAACGGTAAAGTAGCAGGAGTAAACATAAACGTTTCTTCCGGGGTAGCAGGAGCTGCCAATCAAATTACAATTAGAGGTATTAATTCATTCACAAAAGACACTCAACCTTTAATAATTGTTGATGGTGTAAAATACAACAACACTTCTGTTGCTACATCCAATCAAACCAATAGTGGTGGTGGATACGAATCGGCATTATCAAGTTTAGACCCTAACAATATTGCTTCTATAAACATTCTAAAAAGTGCTGCGGCCTCAGCATTATATGGCTCAAGAGCAGTTAACGGGGTTATTGTAATCACAACCAAGACAGGTTCAACAAATGCCAATAAAAACAACAAACTTAGCGTTAACGTATCTACTGGAGTTTACACCGACAACATTGCTAACCTACCTGAATACCAAAATAAATATGGTGCCGGATCCAATTTCAAATACGGACCAGCCTCTAATGGATCATGGGGACCTGCATTTGGAAAAGCTGGTAGTGACTATGGATTAAATGATGACGGAACCATCCCAACCTGGCCAACTGTTTTAGAAGTAGCCCCAGAACTTGGACCAACAGTCCCATATGTAGCGAAACCTAACAACGTTAAAGATCTATTTAGAACCGGTACCGTTTATGACAATTCAATTGGCTTCAATTACGCAGGTCAAGATGGTAATTTTAACGCCACTATCTCCAATTTAAACCAAAACGGCTACATCCCTTTTAACAGCTACGACAGAACATCTGTAGCCATCGGAGGTAATTTTAAATTAGCAAACAAATTAACAATGGGAGCTAATATGAGTTATGCAAAAACGGCTCAAAATGGAGGCTTTTTTGGTGACCAACAATCTTCAGATGAATCATCTTCATCTTCTTTTGCTAGAACCCTTTTTATCGCTAGAAACTGGGATCTAAACTTACCATATGAGAATCCTGAAACAGGAGCATCTGTAACGCCCAACGGAAATCAATTTGATCACCCTTTATGGTCATGGAAACACGATAAAATCATTTCAAAAACCAATCGAACAGTTGCAGGAATTAATCTGGATTATTCCTTCAATAAAAACATCTCAGCTTCTTATAGATTTGGATTTAACAGATATACTCTAGACAGAAAAGAAATTAGAGATAAAAATTCTATTGCATATGGTGGAGTTGGTTATCTGGTAACCGACAACTTTACTAACGAAGACATTGAATCTACTTTATTAGTAAATTTTAATTACAAACTAAACGAAGATATTAGCCTTACAGCAATTGCAGGAAACAACATTTTACAAACAAACACTTCAAGAATTGCTTTTGCCGGAAGGGAAATCATAACTCCCAACCTATTTACATTAAGAAATTTCAAAAACATAGCCAGTTTAGTTGACGAAGGAACCCGATACAGAAACGTTGGTCTTTTTGCTGATGTTACTTTAGCCTATAAAAATTACTTGTTTTTAAACGCTACAGGAAGAAACGATTATTCATCTTCATTACCAGTAAACAACAACTCTTATTTCTATCCTTCTGTTAATACCTCTTTAATTGTAACAGATGCTTTTAACATTGAAAGTGACATCTTGACATTTGCAAAATTAAGAGCCAGTTATGCTAAAGTAGGAAATGATGCTCCGGCAGAGTTTTTAAGCAGTTCTTTTATTTTAGGGGATGCTTTCAACGGAAATCCTGTAATAGGTAATAGCACATCATTAGCTGATCAACAAATTAAACCTGAATTCACTAATGAATATGAAATTGGAACTGAACTAGAATTCTACAACAGAAGAATTGCATTAGACTTAAGTTTATATAGCAAAGCAACAACTGACTTAATCACTGCAATTACCACCCCAACATCTACAGGTTATGACACTTACAATACTAATATTGGTAAAATGACTAATAAAGGAATTGAAGTTGGATTAACTATAGTTCCCATAAAAACTACTAATTTCAATTGGACCTCATTTACAACCTTTACAAAAAACAAAAATAAAGTTAACGAAATTGCAGAAGGTATTGAACGCACTGAAATAAGTGCCAGCAATGGAGGAGCGAAAACCGAAGGAGGATTAGCTCAGGTAGGTTACATTATTAAAGATCAACCTTACGGAATCTTTTATGGAACAAAATTTGCAAGAGACAGCAACGGCAACTACTTAATAGATCCAGGATCCGGAGGAATTCTTGCAGACACTGAAGCTGGAATTATTGGCGATCCAAATGCAGATTTTAAAATGAGTTTTACAAACACATTTAGCTACAAAGGATTTTCATTAAGAGCCCAATTTGACTGGAAACAAGGTGGTGATTTCAAATCATCAACTTTAGAGCAACTAATGGGACGTGGTGTAACTAAAGACACCGAAGACAGAGAACACACCTATATTATCCCTGGATATTATGGACAGATTGACACTAATAACCATGTAGTCCCTATTACTGACATCAATAACAATCCTATTCCAAACACTACTCAAATTACCGCAAACGACCTCTATTTCTCTCCTTCGACAAATGGAAACACATTTGCAATCAATAGTGTTGACGAAGCAACTGTGTATGACGGAACCGTTTTTCGTTTAAGAGAAATTAGCTTAACCTATGATTTACCTTCAAAAATTTTGAAAAAAACTGCTTTTGGAAAAGTAAGTTTTAGTGTACTGGGAACTAACCTATGGTACTTTGCACCAAACGTTCCTAAATACACTAATTTCGATCCTGAAATTGCAAGTTTTGGTTCCGGAAGACTACAAGGAATTGAAATTACAGCAGCACCAACATCAAAAAGACTTGGTTTCAAAATTAATTTAACATTCTAAAACTAACAGTATGAAACTTATAAAAACATTGAAACATAATAATACAATATTTGCATTATTATTATCATCAATACTCCTAGTAAGTTGTAACGGTTATCTTGATGTTGATACTGACACTGACAATCCTACAATAGCCCCTCTCAATTACTTATTGACAAGCACTCAAGTCTCTTTAGGAAAAACAACCGGTTTTCAAGATTATTCTGGAGATGTATTACAGGTATATACTCATCAAATGACCGTAAAAGAAGAGCAAGATCAATACGGAACCAAAGTAAACAACATAACTGTTCAAAACGATTGGGATAATTCATATCTAACCTTAACCGATATTCAAAGTTTAATCAATCAAAGTTCAGAAAGTGGCGATTTAATATACCTAGGAATTGGTCAATTAGAAAAAGCCTATTTAATGTCAGTTGCTGTTGATTTATGGGGAGATGTTCCATATACCGATGCCACAAAATTAAAAGGAGGAACTGTTGCTCCTAAATTTGATAATCAAATAGAAATTTACAAATCAATTTTAACTTTAATTGAAACTGCTAAAACTAATTTAAAGACAAACACAGGCTTAAAACCTAGTGCCGATGATTTATTTTATGGCGGGGACACCGATAAATGGATACGTTTTGCAAACACTTTCAAATTAAAATTATACAATCAAATGCGTTTATCGTCAGAATTTGACCAAACTGGCTTTAATGCTTTGATTGCTGAAAATAATTTCTTCAAATCTATTGATGATGATTTTCAATTTCTTCATACTGGAAATTCCTCACCATCAGATGAGAGAAACCCTCTCTACTTAGAATCTTATAACAGCTCACAATTCACTACTTTTATGAGCCCATGGTTTTATGAAATAATGATGGGGATGAATCCAAATATCCATAATGGAAACAAAGACCCTAGACTTAACTACTATTTCTTTAAACAACTTACTGCAGGACAATTCCCTCCTGATTTAGGAGACACAAACACTGGAAATCCAAAAGCTGACTATTGGGACAAAACCACCGGTTTTTTCACTATTCGATTTGGTAGTCAGGGACCTTGGAGCAGTTTTAGCACAGAAAACTCAAACACCTACCCTGGTATTTTTCCTTGCGGAGGAAGGTACGATGATGGTAACGGAGGTGTAGCCGACGTTGACTCTGGAACTGGAATTGCCCCACACAGAATATTAACCTATGATGAATTCTTATATATTCAAGCAGAATTAATCCAAGCAGGAAAGTTAACAGGCAATGTTACTACAAAACTACAACAAGCTATGCAGGCTAGTTTTGCAAAAGTAGATCAGGTTGTTGCTAATAGCGGAACAAAACAAACAGGAATACCAAAGCTAGTTGGTTCCTCAAATGTCACCACTTTCATCAACAAAATCACCGCTGAATTTACCGCTGCAAACAGCACTAAAAAACTAGAAATCATCATGACTCAAAAATGGGTAGCTACTTTTGGAGACCCAATGGATCAGTATTCTGATTACAGAAGAACTGGTTTCCCAATTTTAGCAAATCCTAATTCCACTTCAAAAGAATATCAACTAAACAATGGAGATGGATTTCCAATTGATGATTCAGAAACAGTCTTGAAAAACCCATACCAATTATCGTTATATTGGCCTCTTTCTGAATTAAATTTAAATAAAAATGCTCCTGCACAGAAAAACCCAGCAACATATAAAATATTTTGGGATAACTAATTAATGAAAATATATCATGAAAAATATAAAAAAAATATTCGCTGTATTAGCATTATTAATGTTAGTACCCTCCTGTGAAAATGATGGTGGCGACTCAAAAATAGATATACAATATGGTGCCGTAATTAATATTCAAAAATCATCTTCATCAGATACATATATTAATTTAGTTGCATTACAAAATGGAGGAGATATCAATCTTGGTTTTACAATTGATAAAGCCGTTGGAGATATAACTTCAATGGATGTTGTGGGATTATATATTAAATCTGATGGAACAACAATATTCAAAGGGAAATTTTCTACAGGTATAAAAACATTCCCTTACACCTTAAACATCAACAAACAAAAGATATATGATGCCTTTACCCAACTAAATTCATCAGATGATTTTGAAACAGGCGATCAATTAACTATTAGCGCTGAATTAACTTTAAAAGATGGAACAGTTTTAAAACTTATTAATGATGATGGCAGCAATAACTTTAGCTCAAATATAGCGTCTTCCAGCACTTACAAAGTTTTCCAAGCATACAATGTATCTTGTCCTTCTGAGCTAGGCGGCACCTATGAATTTACTACTACCAATGTAAAAGCTCCAACAGGTGAATCAGCACCTGGTCCACTAACAGGAACCGTTACTTTTGAAGATCAAGGGGGAGGTATTTACAACATATCCGATGCTTCTTTTGGAGGTTGGACTGGCCTGTATGGATCTGGTAATATTGCTAGAAATGTTCAACTAAAAGACATCTGTAATAAAATTTCATATTTTGGTGTAGATCAATATGACGAAGTATTTACTTTTTCAAATTTAGTTGTAAATGGCAATAAAATATCATTCCATTGGGAGAATGACTATGGAGAATATGGAGATACTACTTTAAAAAGAACTGATGGTTCTAATTGGCCAGCATTAACTTTATAAAAGAAACTTAAACACGCTAACCGTCACTTATAAGTGGCGGTTTTTTTTATATATTTGCGCCATGGAAAAAGAACATCAAATATTCGGGATTAGAGCCATTATTGAAGCAATTCAAGCTGGTACAACAATAGACAAAGTATACATTCAAAAAGAAGCCTCTGGCGAATTGATGAAAGACTTGATGAAAGTCATGAAACGCGCGAATGTAAATTTCTCTTATGTTCCTGTTGAAAAACTAAACAAACTTACTCCTAATAACCACCAAGGTGCAGTAGCTACCATCTCTCCTATTTCGTTTTTTGATTTAGAAGCTTTGATAGAAACAGTAATCGAAAATGGGAAGAAACCATTGTTTTTGATATTGGATCAAATTTCTGATGCCCGCAATTTTGGTGCTATTATCAGAACTGCCGAATGTACTGGAGTAAACGGAATAATCATTCAAAAATCAGGTTCTGCTCCCGTAAATGGAGACACTGTTAAAACATCTGCCGGTGCAGTTTTCAATATTCCTATTTGTAAAGTAGAACACATTAAAGATGCTATTTTTCTTTTGCAGGGAAGTGGAATCAAAACCGTTGCCGCTACTGAAAAAACAGACGACACTATTTATAATGTTAACATGAACGAACCAGTAGCCATCATCATGGGTTCTGAAGATCGTGGAGTAAACCCATCTGTTTTAAAAATTGTTGACGAAAAAGCTAAACTTCCTATGTTTGGAACAATTGGTTCTTTAAACGTATCTGTAGCTTGCGGTGCTTTTTTATATGAAGCGGTAAGACAAAGAAGTTAATAATTTCAGATTGCAGTCCCGATAGCTATCTGGATAGATTTTAAATAATATAAAAAAGACGAATTAAGACTCTGGTTTTGATTCGTCTTTTTCTTTTGGGACAATTTCATAATTCACTTCTTGATTTGAAATATAGTAATTCTGAAAACCATCAAATTCCTCTACTTTTTCTTTTGGAAGATTTACAAAATTGCCGTTTTCATCAAATCGCTGCATAAACTTATCCTCTGCCGGATTATAATCGGGCATTTCCCATTCGTATTTAGGCACTTTTTTAAACTCAGGCGTTTGATATAAAACAGCTAACACAAAACCTGTAATCAAACCTGCCAAATGCCCTTCCCAGGAAATAGCTTCATCTACTTTTGGAAACACATACCAAATCATTCCGCCATACATTGTAATGACTGTTAAAGACAAAGCTACCAAACGATAATATTGTGTCATTATTCCTTTAAAAAAGATAAATGCAAACAACACATAAATCAATCCGCTGGCGCCAATGTGATAACTTTCCCTTCCGATTAACCATGTTAAAATACCCGAAAACAAAATACCGTAACCAATAACTTTAATAGACAATTTCGAATAAAAAAACTGCAAAGCTGCCAGCAAAACCAAAAGCGGAATAGAGTTATTGTAAAGATGATTCAAATCGGAATGGATAAACGGGCTAAAAATTACACCTTGCAATCCTGAGAAAGTCCGCGGATAAATTCCATTTTCTACAAAGTCAAAATCAAAACGAATTTGGAGCCAATAAACAAACCACAGCGTCAACACAAAAAAAAGTGGAAGTCCTACAACCGCGTTTGTAAATTTGAAATGTTTATCCATTTGTTTCTTTTTGAAAAATTCAATCAATTATGTAACCAAAGACAAGATAATGCTATTTTGTCATATTTAGGAAAGAAAAAACAGAGAACAGAGAATAGAAAACAGGGATGCCTCTTCAAATAAAAATAGTAATTTTACGGCATGGAAGCACCACTAGCAGAACGCATACGCCCGCAAAAACTGGACGAATACATCAGTCAATCCCATTTGGTTGGTCCAAATGGCTCTTTGACGCAGCAAATTTCCAAAGGAATTATTCCGTCATTAATATTTTGGGGACCACCGGGAACGGGAAAAACTACCTTGGCACAAATTATTGCGCAGGAATCACAACGTCCGTTTTTTATCTTAAGCGCCATTAATTCGGGAGTAAAAGACATTCGTGATGTAATAGAAAAAGCCAAACAAAGTGGCGGACTTTTCACTGCCAAAAACCCGATTTTATTTATTGATGAGATTCATCGTTTTAGCAAATCACAGCAGGATTCCTTGCTGGCTGCAGTCGAAAAAGGCTGGATTACACTCATTGGTGCTACAACTGAAAACCCGAGTTTTGAAGTCATTCCCGCTTTACTTTCGCGCTGTCAGGTTTATGTCTTAAATGCCTTTACCAAAGCTGATTTGGAATCCCTATTGGAACGTGCCATGAAAACGGATACTTATTTAAAAACTAAGAATATCCAATTAAAAGAAACCGAAGCTTTATTGCGACTTTCAGGCGGCGATGGACGCAAACTATTAAATATTTTCGAATTGGTCGTAAACGCTTCGGCTGGAGACGAAATTACCATTACAAACAATCGCGTTTTAGAATTGGTTCAACAAAACACGGTTTTGTATGACAAAAGTGGAGAACAACATTATGACATTATTTCGGCTTTTATCAAATCCATTCGTGGAAGCGATCCCAACGGTGCTGTTTATTGGTTAGCCCGAATGATTGAGGGCGGTGAAGATGTGAAATTTATTGCCCGAAGACTGCTGATTTCAGCCAGTGAAGACATCGGCAATGCCAATCCTACTGCTTTGATTATGGCCAATAATACGTTTCAGGCGGTTACGACTATTGGCTATCCCGAAAGCCGTATTTTACTAAGCCAATGTGCTATTTATTTGGCTACCTCACCTAAAAGCAATGCTTCCTATATGGCAATTAATACAGCCCAACAAATTGTGAAACAAACCGGAGATTTATCGGTTCCTATACATTTACGCAACGCACCAACTAAGTTAATGAAAGAATTGGGATATGGCGAAGAATATAAATATTCGCACGAATATGCTAATAATTTTGCAGAGCAGGAATATTTACCCGAAGAAATTAAAAACACTCCTATATATGTTCCCGGTGATAATTCCAGAGAAAAAACAACCCGGGAATTTCTTAAAAACCGATGGAAAGACAAATACGGTTATTGAAAAAGCTAGAAGTTAGAAGTCAGAGGTTAGAAGTAAAAAAAACAGATTCCAGACTAGATGATTAACATTCTTAATCTGAAATCTGAAATCTGAAATCTGAAATCTGAAATCTGAAATCTGAAATCTGAAATCTGAAATCTGAACTAAAACTTAACGTTTATCTTTTCGGAAACTAATTTATCATTTTGATAATATTCAAAAAACCATTGGTTTTCTTTTTTAATCAATACTCCTTGCTGACTTCCTTTTTGAGCCAGAAAAGAATTAGCATCTGAAGTTTTATAAATTTTCATTATCACACTTGGTTTGCTATCAATAAGCTGATAATTCCCTCCGGCAAGTGGTTGTGCAAAAAGTAATTCGTTTGGATCAATAACAATAGCCGGTACCGATTGCACTGCAGTTTCAACTTTCTCTACCTTCTCTGCCACTTCTCTTTTTTCAACTCTTTCCGGCTTCTCTTTCTTTTCCGGTTTTTCTTCTACCGTAACATTAGTTCCTCCGTTGTACTGATATCCTAATTCGTAAATAGAAGCAAAAGCCTTATTTAAGGCATCAGTGTAAGCTATTTGAAATTCTTTTTCTCTACTCACCCCAACTTCTGATTGATACACTATTTTGCCGTAACAATCTTTAAAAGTGATGTACAATTTTGTTGTTAAAAAACCACTGTCTTTCACTATATCGTAATTTAAAACAGCACATCTGTTAATATCGTTTGGAACAACCTGATTCGAATAATACACATCAAAACCTACTTTGTTCAAATTAAATTTAGACAAGGTAGATAGTCTATACTGATTTTCTGACTTTAAGAATTCAAATTTCAAAGGCACAACCACCGTTTTATAATCGTTTAAGGATTGTGCAAATCCAAAACTGGAAACAAGCAATAAAAGAAATAGAAATTGTTTTTTCATATAGGTTAAAATTTATTTGTTAGTTTATAATATAGACTGCCGGTTACTAAATTAGTTGCTTACGAAACTTCATATTAATGGCAATAAAATTATAAATAGTTTTTAAGTTCTAATAAATGATTAATTTGTTTAATATTATTATCTACAAGCTGTTTACTTTCGTTAAAATAAATAGCATCAATTCCCGCTTCTAAAGCTCCTAAAACATCCGCTTCTATTGAATCACCAATCATGATACTGGTTTCTTTTTTGGCTTTAGCCAAATCCAAAGCATATTCAAAAATAATGGGATTCGGTTTTTTAACTCCTGCCATTTCAGAATTGGTAATCGTCGAAAAATATGCGTTTAAATTAGCATTTGTAAGCTTCTTAACTTGCACATGGGCAAAACCATTGGTAATAACATGCAGCTTATATTTTTCAATTAAATAATCCAAAATCTCAAAAGTCCCATCAAAAAGATGATTGTTTTCGGTCAACAAATCGATGTACTCTTGCGAAATAAGCTCAATATCTGCATCCGAAATTTCATAATTGATAGCATCAAAAGACAATTTCAATCGATCGTAGCGCAATTGCTGATGTGTAATTTTATCGTATTGATACAATTTCCAGCAAGCCTGATTGATAGGAATATAATGAGTAATAAATGAATCGATGGCAACTTCGGGATGGTTTTGGGCAAAAATATTCTCGAAAGTTATTTTCGAATTTTTATCAAAATCCCAAAGGGTATGATCCAAATCAAAAAACACATCTTTTATATTATCAATTCTCATTTTTACTTTTTAAAAAATCCCTTCATCCACAAAGCTAAAATATTTTGTCTCAGTCACAATCAAATGATCCAAAACTTTAACATCTAAACTATCTCCGGCCAGCTTTAATTTCTTGGTAATTTGTTTATCTGCATCACTTGGAACCAATGTTCCCGATGGATGATTATGGCACAATATTAAAGCGGTTGCTCCTTTTTCGAGCGCCATTTTAAACACCAAACGCACATCTACAATTGTTCCCGTAATACCTCCAATACTTATTTGTACTTTCGAAATTACCTTATTGGAATTATTCAGATACAAAATCCAAAATTCCTCATGTGGCAATTCGCCAATAATGGGTTGCATAATTTCAAAAACAGTCTTACTCGAAGTAACTTTAGTCAATTCAACCGCTTCCTCTGATCTTCTTCGCCTCCCCAACTCCATTGCTGCAATAATCGAAATGGCCTTTGCCTCACCTATACCCTTAAACTCCATTAATTGCGCCATAGACAATTTACCAAGGCTACTCAAATTATTAGCTACTTTGGACAAAATCCTTTTGCTTAAATCAACCGCCGATTCGTTCCTGCTTCCGGAACCAATCAAAATAGCAATTAACTCGGCATCACTTAAAGCACTTTTACCTTTGAGTATTAATTTCTCTCTGGGCTTATCGTCTTCAGACCAATTGGTAATAGGGAAATGATTGTTTTCCATAGCAAAAGATTCAGTTTACAACAACTCACATATAGTAAATATAGTACTAAATCTTTTAAACACAAACATGTAATTCCTCTGAATTGAGATTCCTACGGAATGACAAACGGTGGGTTTTAAAAATTGGAGACAAAGCACTTCACACAAACTTGTCATTCCGTAGGAATCTATTATTTAAAATGACTATTCCAAAAATCTAAATTCGGATTTATTTCCTTAATCAAATTTAGTTTCTTTTCTCTGGAAAGATTTTTAATTTCTTTTTCCCGCTCTATTGCTAATTGAATCCAACTAAATTTTTCAAAATAAATTAAAAAATGTGAATTGTATTTAGCTGTAAAACTATTTGGGTTTAATTTACTTTCATGTTGTTGCAGCCGTAATTTCAAGTTATTGGTAACACCAGTATATAAAACCGTTCTGTTTTTATTGGTTAGAATATAAACATAAAAAGTATAAATCCCTTCTGTGTATTCAATCATAACAATTCATTATTACAGTTAGAAAACTTTGAAAAACAATAATAGTTACTCTTTTTTTTACGAAAAAACAGAACCCCAAACTTGTCATCCCTTAGAAATCCCAACACTTTACACTCACTGAACCGAGATTCCTACGGAATGACAAACGGTGGGTTTTAAAAATTGGCAACAAAAAACACTTCACACAATCTTTGAAGTTAGTTTTTATTCAATCAATCCTTTTACCTCATCAAAATTCAATCCGCCATAATTTCCAGAACTCATCAATAATAAAGCTGAATTATCCAGATTTAAATTGAAAAGATATTCTTTGAACTCAGCAGGATTAGTATAAATAATCAAATCTTCGCGATTGAATGCTTTGGCAATTTGCTCATAAGTTACTTCTTCTAATTGCTTAATTTTTACCGCATCCGGAGAATAAAAAACAACTGCTGTATCAGCATAAGCCAATGCGCCTTCGTATTCTTTCAAGAATTCGGCGTTCAAACTGCTGTAAGTATGCAGCTCCAAACAAGCCACGACGGTTCTATCCGGATACTGTTCTTTTACGGCTTTTGTGGTTGCAGAAACCTTAGATGGCGAATGCGCAAAATCTTTGTAAGCCACTTTTGTCTTACTTTCAGCAATTTTTTCCAACCGCTTTGAAGCACCTTTAAAACTTGCAATGGCTTCATAGAAATCGGCTTCATCAACTCCCATGTTTTGGCAAATCCATTTGGCTCCGGCCAAATTATTCAAATTATGCGCTCCAAAAACTTCAATTGGCATATCACCTTCAGGAGTTTCTAACAAGGTTGTTCCGTTTTCTACTTTATAATTAGGTGTATGATAAGCAATTTTTCGAATCGGATTTGTAGCTGCTTCGGCAACTCGTTTTACTTCTGAATCATTTTCATTGTAAACCAAAATTCCTCCGTTGGTAATTTTATCAATAAAAATTTCAAACTGCTCAACATAATTTTCATAGGTTGGAAACACATTAATATGATCCCAGGCAATCCCAGAAATCAAAGCAATATTAGGTTGGTACAAATGGAATTTTGGTCGTCTGTCAATTGGCGAAGACAAATATTCATCGCCTTCCAAAACCACAAAATCATTTTCTTCGGTAAGATGTACCATCGTATCAAAACCTTCTAATTGTGCACCCACCATATAATCCACTTCAATATCGTGGTAATGCATAACGTGCAAAATCATCGAAGTGATGGTTGTTTTCCCATGAGAACCACCAATAACCACACGGGTTTTATTTTTAGATTGTTCGTACAAAAACTCAGGATACGAATAGATTTTCAAGCCCAATTCCTGTGTTTTTAGCAATTCAGGATTATCCGCTTTGGCATGCATTCCTAAAATAACAGCATCAATATCAGCAGTGATTTTTTCAGGAAACCAACCTAATTCAGCGGGTAAAATTCCTTTTTTCTCTAAACGTGATTTCGAAGGTTCAAAGATGGCATCATCACTTCCTGTAACCTGATATCCTTTATTGTGTAATGCTAAAGCCAGGTTGTGCATGGCACTTCCGCCAATAGCTATAAAATGTGTTTTCATATTAGTTATCGCTTATGCGTAAATTTGTTTTCCTTATTAATTGTCGTTTTTCTTTTTAAATTCTTCCAAAACTGCTTGTGCTTTATCAGGTGATTTCATTTTATTGGCATACAAATTAGCCAATTTTTGATAGGTTTTCTTCGAATTTCCCACAGCAATGGCTTTTTTATATTGCTGCTCGGCAGTGGTATATCTTTTAAAATATTCTTCAATATGACCTCTGGATAAATAACCGTCAACAGCGGAAATCTGTAACAACTCATTCGAATACTGAATGGCTTTTTTCTCGCTTCCACCCAAAATTCCCGGCAATTGAAGATTCAATTCTATCAAAGCCCATCTGGCTTCAATGTGTTTTGGATTTAACAGAATTGCTTTTTCAAAATTCGTCCGCACTTCGTCAATCATTCCTAATGCCTTGAATTTATTCACCTCTAAAGCTTTCATTCCTAAAACACCGCCGTATTTAAAATAAAAATTGGCCTCAGAAGGTTTGGCTTTCTTCAGTTTTTCGTAATACAACAAGGCTTCGTCCCAGGCTTTACTGCGTCCTGCAATATCCCCTAAACATTCCATGATTTTTATATTGGATGGATTTTTTTTCAAAAGGACTTCAAACATTGGCTTAGCCTGTTCGAATTTTCCTTCTTCAAATAATTGCTGGGCTTTCTCAAAATTTACCTGAGAAAAAACCAATATTGGGAATAAAAAAAATACCAGCAGAATGTGTTTCATTTTCCAAAAATAAGGAAATTTAAAAGGATTATAAAAACTTTATCTCTTATAAAAAGTATAAATAATAACCTAATAGAAATCTTAAAACAACCTTATAATAACATCTTCAATTTACTTTCGTAAGATGAAAATTCAGATATATGAAAATATTCTATGCCATTCAGGCAACAGGAAATGGGCACATCAGTAGAGCAACACAATTGTATCCTTATCTACAAAAATTTGGTGAAGTAGATTTTTTCTTAAGTGGAAACAATGCCAGTTTAGACATCAAATTACCCATAAAATTCAAGAGTAAAGGCTGTAGTTTGCATTACAGCAAATGTGGCGGATTAAATTATTGGGACATTGTTAAAAACATTAAACCACGCCAAATATACAAAGATGCCGATGCGCTTCCGTTAAAAAATTATGATGTAATCATCAATGATTTTGATTCCATTACTTCCCTTGCTTGCAAAATGCAAAAAGTACATTCGGTTCAACTGGGACATCAGGCTAGTTTTATTTCTGCCAATACTCCAAGACCCGAAAAAAAGAGCATAATGGGCGAAATGATTCTGAAACATTATGCGCCATCTCCTAAAAACATTGGTTTGCATTTTGAAAAATACGATTCTTTTATTCTACCTCCCATCATCAAAGATGAGATTGTTCAAGCTGAACCTACCAACTTAAAACACATCACGGTTTACTTGCCGTCATTTGATAAAGATTGTTTGGAAAAAGCTTTTAACAAAGTCAATGACGTGCAATTTCACTGGTTTTTACAAGGAGTTGAGTTCAAACACACCATCGGGAATATTACCTATTTTCCGGTAAACCAAAAGAAATTCAACAACAGTTTAATTTCCTGCGAAGGCATCATCACCGGCGGCGGTTTTGAAACCCCAGCCGAAGCTTTATACTTAAAAAAGAAAGTACTTAGTATTCCCATTCGCAGTCATTACGAACAGGAATGCAATGCTGCCGCACTCAAAAAAATGGGCGTTCCTGTAGTTTATGAAATTGCTGCCGATTTTGACATTATTATAGAAGATTGGCTGAATTCTAACACACTTTATCCAACAATCAAACCCAATAATATCCCTGAAACCTTGCAGTATTTGTTTGATACTTATAAGCAATAAAAATTTCTGTTTTAAAACAAAAAAACCACTAAAGAACTCAGTTCCTTAGTGGTTTTTATATGTTGCAAAAATGCTATTTACTCATTCAACATTTTCCAAAGTTTGTTTTTCAATTCTGATAAGCTTTATTGGTTTGTAAAGCACTTACTTAAATTAACATATACAAGACAGTACAGGACAGAACCAAAAGCAGAAAAGAGTAATTTGGTCTTTTAAATAGACTATTAACTATGTTCAAAAACAACTTCTTAAAATTCGCTAAAAGATATTTAACTATCATTATTCTTTTCGTTTGTAGTTTCATAAATGCACAGGAAGCTCCAAAAAATTTCCAAAACCCAATCCTACCGGGATTCAACCCAGACCCATCCATTTGCAGAGTTGGAGATGATTACTATATGGTTACTTCTTCTTTTTGTTGGTATCCGGGCATTCCCATTTATCACAGTAAAGATTTAGTAAACTGGGAACTTGTAGGACATGGAATTACGCGTCCCGAACAACTAAATTTCAATGGTGTAAAAGACAAAAACGGAATTTGGGCGGTTACTATTCGATATCATAGTGGTTTGTTTTACCTCATAACAACTTGTTCTGATTGCAGTGGCAATTTTTACATTACTGCTAAAAACCCAGCCGGCCCATGGTCTGACCCTGTTTGGCTAAAAGATGCTGTAGGAATAGACCCTTCATTGATGTGGGATGATAATGACAAATGTTATTACTCCGGAAACAGCTGGGATTTCAAAAAGTCATGGCCAGGACAATGCGCTATTTGGACACAAGAATTAGATTTGAAACAACAAAAGTTAGTGGGCGAGAAAAAAATACTAACCTATGGATATGCTAATAATGCAGGTTATGCCGAATCCCCTCATATCTATAAAATAAATGGAGACTATTTATTGATTGCTGCCGAAGGTGGAACAGATATGTATCATTCCATTACAGCACATCATAGTTCTTCAATATTGGAATCCTTCAAAGCAGATAAAATAAATCCTGTATTGTCCCATAGACAATTAGGAAAAGATTACCCTATCCAGGCAGTTGGTCATGGTGATTTGGTACAAACTCAAAATGGCGACTGGTGGGCGGTTGTACTTGGTAAAAGACTGGTAGACGGACAAGTACCCCTTTCCCGTGAAACCTTTCTTTGCAAAGTAAATTTTGAAAATGGCACTCCAATATTTAATCCAGGACATGGAAAAGTTTTATTAGAACAGGAACGTCCTAACCTGCCATGGACACCTGTAAAAAAAGAACCTTTCAGAGATGAATTTAGTTTAGATAGTTTAGCCTTAAAATGGCACACTGTAAGAACACCTAAAGAAAAATGGTATAGTTTAGACAAAGGTTTTTTAACCCTAAAATTACGTCCACAAGTTGTAGACAGTTTAGTCAATGCATCCATGCTAATACAACGCACCAGTCATTTTCAATTTTCAGCATCTACCAAATTAAATTTCAAAACTTCAAAAGAAAATGAACAAGCTGGTTTGATTATTTACAGAACTAATGAAAGTTATTACATGCTAATGAAAGAAAAGGCGCGTATTGTGTTAATTAGAAAATTTAATGGTAAAAAAGAAATAATAGCCGAAGCTCCGTACACTAAACCAGAAGTCTATTTTAATGTTAAGGCCGATAAATTAGATTTACAATTTAGTTTTGGCGAAAGCTTAGACCACATGAATACCATTGGTAACATACAAAGTTTGGTGGTAATTTCAGAAAGTACCGTTAATAAATTTAATGGCACTGGGATTGGCTTGTATGCAACAAGTAATGGTCAAATAACCAAAACCAAAGCTTCATTCGATTGGTTTGAATACAAATACTAAAAACTACAAATCAATAAAACAAAAAACCACTAAAGAACTGAGTTCTTTAGTGGTTTTTTGTTTTATTGTAAAAATGTTATTTACTCATTCAACATTTTCCAAAGTTTATCTTTCAATTCTGTTAATCCTTGTTGGGCAACAGAAGAAATAAACAGATAAGGAATGTCTTTGAACGAAACATCCAGCTCGGCCTTCAATTCGGCTTTTAATTCATCATCCAGCATATCGCATTTAGAGATAACCAAAAGACGTTCTTTATCTAACATTTCCGGATTGTATTTTGTCAATTCATTAACCAAAATATCATATTCTCCTTTGATGTCTGGTGTGTCTACCGGAACAAGAAACAACAAGGTTGAATTTCGCTCAATATGACGCAAGAAATAATGTCCTAAACCTTTTCCTTCGGCTGCTCCTTCAATAATTCCAGGAATATCGGCAATAACGAAAGATTGAAAATCACGGTATGCTACAATTCCTAAATTTGGTTTTAAAGTCGTAAATGGATAATCGGCAATTTTTGGCTTAGCCGAAGTCAAAACCGATAATAAAGTAGATTTTCCAGCATTTGGAAAACCAACTAAACCAACATCGGCCAAAACTTTAAGTTCCAAAATAACGTCCATTTCTACACCAACTAAACCTGGTTGGGCATATCTAGGGGTCTGGTTAGTTGAACTTCTAAAATGCCAGTTTCCTAAACCACCTTTTCCTCCCAGGCAAAGAATTCTTTTCTCACCATGTTCAGTAACTTCAAATAAAACTTCACCCGTTTCTTTGTCTTTCACTACAGTTCCTAATGGTACTTCGATAAATTTATCATCTCCATCAGCTCCTGTACTTCTATCTCCTCCACCGTCTCCACCGTGACCCGCTTTAATATGGCGTGCAAATTTTAAGTGAAATAAAGTCCACAATGCTTTATTTCCAACTAAATAAACGTGTCCACCACGACCACCATCACCACCATCTGGTCCTCCATACTGGATGAACTTTTCTCTATGTAAATGCGTAGAACCTTTTCCTCCTTTTCCAGATGAAACAAATATTTTTACGTAATCTACAAAATTTCCTTCTGTCATTTCTTTTAATTTTCAGTGGTCAGTGGTCAGTATTTTAGTAGTCAGCTTGTTTACTGAATACTAAAAACTGAATACTGAACACTATTATTTTAAGGCTTTCACCATTACTTTATCAATCTTCACTCCATCCATGTCAATCACTTCCAATTCAAATTTGTGCCATATCAATTTCTCTCCCTGCTTAGGAATTCGTGACAATTCGGTCATGATTAATCCGCTTACAGTTGTTACTTCATAATCGCTTAACAATTCATCCAAATCAAAATAAGTTAAGAAATCATGTAACGAATAATGTCCGTCAACTAACCAATTACCATCTTCCCTTTCGATCAATTGGAAATCTTCTTTGTAAAAATCAGATGCGTTTCCAACCAATGCTTCCAAAATATCATTCAACGTGATTATTCCTTGAAAAACACCGTATTCATCAGCTATAACAGCATAATGAATTCCTGTTTTTTTAAAGTTTTCCAATGCATTATAAGCCGTTGTGTACTCCATCAAATAGGGCGGCTCTGTCATGATACTTTCCAATTTGAAATTTTCTTTCTCAATGGTAGCAAAAATATTTTTCAGACTTACAACACCTACAATCTCATCAAAATTATCCTTATATACTGGATAAAAAGAATGTAATTCCTGAAGCATAAACTCTTTAACCTGACTTTTATTCGAATCTAATGGCAACATCACCACCGAATTTCTATGGGTCATCAACGAATTTACTTTACGGTCTCCAATATGAAAAACACGCTCCACAATATCCTGTTCAATCTCCTGAACTTCTCCTACCTCGGTTCCTTCTTTGATAATGGCTTTAATTTCTTCTTCGGTAACTTTTCCATCTGCTGTTGGTCTTATTTGAAGAATATTCAATAAAAACTCGGTCGAATGGGTCAACATCCAAATAAATGGAGCTGTAACAATCGAAACTATTTTCATAGGCATAGCAACTCCTTTTGCAATCGCTTCAGGATAATTCAAGCCAATTCTTTTGGGTAATAATTCACCTAATACCAATGAAAAAAACGTCAATACCACTACCACAATTCCCACCGCGATAGAATGTGCCTGAGGTTTTAAAATAGTAAAACCCGAAACAAAAATTTCTACATCAGTCGTAATCTTATCACCACTAAAAATACCGGTCAAAATTCCGATTAGCGTAATTCCAATTTGAACTGTTGACAGAAATTTATTTGGCGAATTAGCCAAATCCAGCGCTATTTGTGCACTATTATTTCCTTTTTTAGCAGAATTTTCTAGTCTGGATTTTCTAGCCGAAATCAATGCAATTTCGGACATCGAAAAAAGTCCGTTGAGTAAAATCAAAAAAAGAATTATAAATAGTTCCATTCAGTATGTTGCTAGTTTAAAAATTTAAAGTTTAAGGTCGCTAAAAAACTCTAGCAACTTTAAACTTTAAACATCAAACATTTTTTATTTACAAATTGTCAATTACGTTACTTAAACGTTCCGTAATTTCAGCAATAGATCCAATACCGTTTACAGCATGAAATTTATTTTGCTCTTTATAAAATCCAATAAGAGGTGCTGTTTTCTCATTATATTCCTGGTATCTGTTACGAATTTTTTCTTCGTCCTGATCATCTGCTCTTCCAGAAGTTTTTCCTCTTTCTAATAATCTTGCTACAAGAATTTCATCATCAGCTTCTAATGCAATTGTAGCTGTAATTTTTTGATTTTTTGTAGTCAAGAAAGCGTCCAAAGCCTCTGCCTGTGCAATTGTTCTTGGAAAACCATCAAATAAGAAACCTGCAGAATCCGGATTACCTTCCACTTCACTTTGCAACATTTTTATTGTTACTTCATCAGGAACTAATTCGCCGTTATTGATATACGTTTGCGCTAGTTTTCCCAGTTCAGTTTCGTTTTTGATATTAAATCTAAAAATATCACCTGTTGAAAGATGAGTCAAATTGTATTTTCCTTTTAAAAACTCAGCCTGAGTTCCTTTTCCTGCTCCTGGTTTCCCAAATAAAACAATGTTAGTCATAAACTTTTTTAATTTTTTATTTAATGATTTAATCTTTTAACTGATATACTTCCGGTAAATTCCTGCCTAAACCATCATAGTCTAAACCAAAACCTACTATAAATTTATTTGGAATTTGAATTCCAATATAATCAATTTTCACCTCTTTTTTATAGGCTTCCGGCTTAAAAAAAAGAGTCGCTATTTTAAAATGTTTCAAGTTTTGTTTCTTAAACAATTCTTTCAACTCTACAATGGTATGTCCCGTATCGATAATATCTTCAATTACCACAACCGAACGTCCCGTTAAATCCTGATTCAACCCGATTAATTCTTTCACTTTTTCCGTTGACGACAAGCCGTTATAAGAAGCCATTTTTACAAAACTCACTTCGCATGGCTTTTTATAACTTTTTACAAAGTCGGAAACCACCATGAAAGAACCGTTTAAAACACCAACAAAAACCGGAATTTCATCAACAAAATCATCTGCAATCTGAGCTACCATTTTCTGGATAGCAAAGTCGATTTCTTCGGCAGAAATAAACGGAACAAATTGTTTATCGTGAAGTTGAATCATTATTTTTTATTTTAAAATAATGCGCAAAGATAGGGATTTCGAAATTGAGTTTTGCAATTGATTCTTAATTTGTATTTTTAATGCCAATTCTTACAAAATAATGAGTGAATTAGCCACAATTATTGCACAAACAACAGGATATAAAAACAGCCGACAAGCCGCTGCCAATTATATGATGGCTCGCGCCGAACTCATGAATGATTTTATGCGAATTTGTTTCGAAAACACGAATCCTGACCACTACAAAGGGTGCTGGGCTATGGAATTGATTGCCTTAGAAAAACTGGATTACTTTCAAAATTATCTGCCTTTAATTTGTTCCAAAAGCAAAACACTCACTAACGAAAGTGCCATCAGACCACTTTCAAAAGTCATTTTTCTACTCATAGAAGCCCATTATAAAACTTCGAAAAATGAAATTCATTTTACCGAAAGCCAACGTCAGGAACTCATCGAAATTAATTTTGACTGGCTTATAACCGATACAAAAGTAGCTTCAAAAGTATATGCCATGCGCAGTTTACAGCTTTTAGGAAAAGAATACAATTGGATTCATCCCGAATTGCAAACCATATTAGCTAAAGATTTCAGCACGCATACTGCTGCTTACAAATCGGTTTCTAAGCATATTTTGAAGAAAATAAACCATCAAAAATAATTATTACGTACATTTGTAAAAAATATACGTATCATGAACACTAAGCTCACTTTGTCGTTAGAAAAAGAAGTTATAGAACAGGCAAAATCCTATGCTAAAAAAACTGGCAGAAGTTTATCTGAACTAGTGGAAAGTTACTTTAAAAATCTGACTGAAAAAACAGAAAAAGAAGATGAAATAGACCCAAAAATCAAAAAACTGATAGGGATTATAACACTTCCAGATGATTTTGATGAAAACAAAGCAAGAGATGAATATTACAAAGAAAAATACGGTTTATGAAAAATATTTTTCTGGACAGTAATATCCTGATGGACATTTTTGCAAACAGACAGCCTTTTGTAAAAGCATCATTAGAAATTTACAAACTTGGAGTCAACAACAAAATCAATCTTTACACTTCTTCAAATACCATTACAACTTTACATTATCTTCTAAAAAAGTTTATTTCGGAAGATAAAATAAGAATGGCCTTGGAAGAAATTTTAGAAAACATTCAAATAATTGCTGTTGATATCAATATCATTAGAAAAAGTCTAAAATCGAGTCATAAAGATTTTGAAGACGCAATTCAAATTACCGCTGCGCAATCAATTCACAACATGGACTGCATTGTTACAAGAGATTTAAAAGATTTTAAAAATTCGGAAATTAAGGTTTTCACACCTGATGAATTTTTAACTAAAACAACAATATTATAATTATTTTACAAGATGAATTATTTTTCTTCTGATTTTAAATTAGGAATTCTAGGAGGCGGACAATTGGGAAAAATGCTCTTATTCGATACTAGAAAATTCGACATACAAACTTACGTTCTTGACCCAAGCGACGAAGCTCCCAGCCGAATGGCTTGCAACCAATTTTTTAAAGGCGATTTAATGGATTTTGACACCGTTTATCAATTTGGAAAATTAGTTGACGTACTCACTTTCGAAATCGAATTGGTTAATTTAGAAGCTTTAGAAAAACTAGAAGACGAAGGTTTAAAAATCTATCCTTCTCCAAAAACCCTGAGAAAGATTCAAAATAAAGGAACGCAAAAAGATTTTTACACCGAACACGGCATTCCAACAGCAACTTACAAACGCTTTAATGATTTAAAAAGTCTTGTAGTGCAAATTTTAGATTCCAAATTAAAAATGCCTTTTGTATGGAAATGCACTGAATTTGGATACGACGGTAATGGTGTAAAAATCATCCGTGAAATTGCTGATTTAGACAATCTTCCTAATGTAGAATGTATCGCCGAAGAAATGGTTCCGTTCAAAAATGAATTGGCCGTTATCGTTTGTCGCAATCCATCGGGAGAAATCAAAACCTATCCTGTGGTCGAAATGGAATTTCATCCCGAAGCTAATCAGGTAGAATATGTAATTTGTCCTGCCCGAATAGACGAAAAAGTAGCCGAAAAAGCCAGAGCGATTGCATTGAATGTTTCTCAAAACTTCAATCACGTTGGACTTTTGGCTGTCGAAATGTTCCAAACACACGACGACCAAATTATAGTAAACGAGGTTGCTCCCCGCCCACACAATTCAGGACACTATTCTATCGAAGCGAGTTACACCTCTCAATTTGAAAACCATGTACGTGCTATTTTAGATTTACCTCTTGGAAATACCGACAGCAAAGTGGCTGGAATTATGGTAAATTTAGTAGGTGAAGAAGGTTTTTCTGGAAATGTAGTCTACAAAAACATCGAAAAAATATTAGGATGGTACGGTGTTACACCACACATCTACGGTAAAAAAGAAACACGTCCTTTTAGAAAAATGGGACACGTAACCATTGTAAACGAGAACATGACCGAAGCACGAAAAATTGCTGAGGATGTAAAGAATACGATTAGAGTAATTTCAAAATAATCAAAAAATTTAAAGATTGAAAAATTTAAAGATTGTGATATACTAATTTTTAAATCTTTCAATCATTTAATCTTTAAATAAAAAATAAATGAGCAAAGTAGCCGTAATCATGGGAAGTATCTCTGACATGCCAGTCATGCAGGATGCAATCAACATATTAAAAGAATTTGGAATCGAAACAGAAGTAGATATTGTTTCGGCACACAGAACACCGGAGAAATTATTCGATTTTAGTAATAATGCACATCAAAGAGGGATTTCGGTAATTATTGCCGGTGCCGGAGGTGCGGCTCATTTACCTGGAATGGTTGCTTCGATGTCACCGCTTCCTGTAATTGGAGTTCCTGTAAAATCAAGCAATTCTATTGATGGCTGGGATTCTGTTTTATCTATTCTACAAATGCCGGGCGGCGTTCCTGTAGCTACTGTTGCCTTAAACGGAGCAAAAAATGCTGGAATCTTAGCGGCACAAATCATCGGAAGTGCTGATGCTGCAGTTTTAAACAAAATCATTGACTATAAAGAAAACTTAAAAGAAGCTGTAATTAAAGCTTCTGAAAGCTTAAAAAAATAAAATAATTTCACGGAGATTCGCAAAGAAAACACAGAGACTCACAAAATATTTTAGTGTCTCTTAGCGTGTTCCCTTTGCGAATCTTTGCGTAACAAAACAATCCACATGAGCATTCTAACAAAACATTTCGATACCAAACACAATACAGCTCCTTTTTCGCAAATAAAAAATGAAGATTATTTTCCTGCTTTCCAGGAAGGAATTGCTTTGGCGAAAGCCGAAATCGATGCGATTGTAACTAATCCTGAAGCATCCACTTTTGCAAACACTATCGAAGCGATGGATTATTCGGGAGCTATTCTCGATAGAATTTCGAGTATTTTCTTCAATTTAAATTCGGCTGAAACCAGTGACGAAATGCAAAAAATTGCGCAGGAAGTTTCGCCTTTGTTGTCTGAATTCGGGAACGACATTACGCTAAACGCTGATTTGTTCGCACGTGTAAAAGCAGTTTACGAACAAAAAGACACGTTGAATTTGAACACAGAACAGGCTACACTTTTAGACAAAAAATACAAGAGTTTTTCCAGAAACGGAGCGAATTTATCTGAAGAAAAGAAAAGTGAATTACGTGAAATTGATAAAGAATTATCGAAATTAAGTTTACAATTTGGCGAAAATGTCTTGGCGGAAACCAACGCTTTTCAACTACACCTAACCGATGAAAAAGACTTAGCCGGTTTGCCAGAAGGCACTATCGAAGCAGCACGTTCTTTGGCGAAAAGCGAAGAAAAAGAAGGTTGGATTTTTACCTTAGATCATCCTAGTTACCTTCCGTTTATGACGTATGCTTACAATCGCGAATTGCGTAAAAAACTAGCAATTGCTTTTGGCGCAAGAAGTTTTCAAAACAATGAATTTGACAATCAGGAAATCGTTTTAAAAATTGCAAAACTTCGTCACAAGAGAGCCAATTTATTAGGCTATCAAACCCACGCTCATTTTGTTTTAGAAGAACGCATGGCTGAAAGTCCTGAAAAAGTAATGGCTTTTGAAAATGATTTATTGGCGAAAGCCAAACCTGCTGCCCAGAAAGAATTTGCTCAACTAACTGAATTCGCAAAAAAATTAGACGGTATCGAGCAATTGGAAAAATGGGATGGGGCTTACTATTCGGAGAAATTAAAACAACAGCTTTTTAATTTAGACGACGAAAAATTAAAACCTTATTTTCAGTTAGAAAAAGTATTGAATGGTGCTTTTGTAATCGCCGGAAAATTATACGGACTCACTTTCACCGAAGTATTTGACATTGACAAATACCACGACGAAGTGATGACTTATGAAGTTAGAGACGAAAACAACAATTTGGTCTCCATATTCTACGCCGACTTTTTCCCGAGAAAAGGAAAACGAAATGGTGCTTGGATGACTTCATTCAAATCACAATATGTAAAAGACGGCGTGAACGAAAGACCGCATATTTCGAACGTTTGTAACTTTACAAAACCTACTGAAACCAAACCGTCATTATTGACTTTTAATGAAGTAACGACTTTATTTCACGAATTTGGTCACGGCTTACACGGAATGTTAGCAAACACAACTTATCCAAGTTTATCCGGAACTTCGGTATTCTGGGACTTTGTAGAATTACCAAGTCAGGTGATGGAAAACTGGTGTTACGAACCGGAAGCCTTAGCTTTATTTGCAACACATTACCAAACAGGAGAAGTTATTCCGATGGAATATGTAGAAAAAATTAAAGAAAGTGCCAGTTTTCAGGAAGGTTTAGCAACGTTACGCCAATTGAGTTTTGGATTATTAGACATGGCTTGGCACGGACAAGATCCAACGAATATTACCGATTTAAAAGCTTTTGAAACGGAACAATTTGCCAATACGCAATTGTATCCGGATGTAAAAGAAAACGCTATGAGTACTGCCTTTTCACATATTTTCCAAGGCGGTTATTCATCAGGATATTACAGCTATAAATGGGCTGAAGTTTTGGATGCTGACGCTTTTGAATATTTCAAAGAAAATGGCATTTTCAACAAAGAAGTAGCTACCAAATTCAAAGACAATGTACTTTCAAAAGGTGGTACCGAAAACCCGATGACTTTATACAAACGCTTTAGAGGTCAGGAACCAAAACCTGAGGCTTTGTTAAAAAGAGCGGGATTGATATAAAGATTTCAGTATACAGATTTTAGAATACAGATAAAAACCGAAGTAGAAATGCTTCGGTTTTATTTTTTACATATTTTGAGTGTAATAATTGTAGTCTTTTAGAATGGTCTTAATAAATGCTATCTTGCCTTCACATTCATTTTTAATCCCTGAAAAGCTTTCAATTTTTGCCGCTAATTTACTTATCGTCTCATAATCATTTATCGCTTCAGCTCTTTGAAAATTTTCTTTAATGATACGCATATCATTATCCGAAAATTTAATCACCAAAGGATATTTGGGCTGGTATTCATTACCTATTTCTTCCAAAATGGTATGACTTATATTTATCTTATTTTTCAAAGAAATAACCGCAGTCCCGGCCACCATATCGCCTAGCCGTTGGTTCTTTTTACTGGAAACTATAGTTATAAAAGCAAAAACGCCACTAAAAATAGAAATATCTATCAGCCGAAAAAACCAGCGCATCAAATAATCACCAAAACCAGCCTGATATCCTTCGACCTTGACTACTTTTATCTTCACTATTTTTTTTCCCAGAGTTTGCCCTTCAAATAACGCTTCTAAGGTCATGGAATAAATAACTATTGGAAAATAAAACAGAAAAATAAGCGCCATACGAGACCAGGGATCTAAAACCCCTAACAACCTACTGAATCCCAAACCATAAAAAAAGACTACATAAACAGTGATGCCATAAGCTATTTTAATGAGCAAATCAATAAAATAAGATTGTACCCGCTCTCCTACCGAAGCCGTTTTAAAATTTATGAGAACATTTTGTGTTGTATTTATAGATAATTCTGACATATTTTATATTTTAGCAAACAATGAGAGAAATTGCATTCATAAAACAAAATAAAGAAAAATGGCTGGAATTCGAACTGGCTATTTTTGGTAAAGCTAAAAAAAATACTGATGATTTAGCTAATTTATACATTCAATTAATGAATGATTTATCTTACGCCCGCACATATTACCCAAAAAGCAAAACCGTTGTTTACCTGAATCATCTGGCTTCCTTGAGCTATCAGAAAATTTACAAAACCAAAAGAGAAGACAAAAACAGAATTCTGGAATTCTTTAAAACCGAAGTACCTTTACTGGTTTATGAATACAAACCTTACCTACTGTATGCCTTTGTATTGTTTTTTGCCACTGTTACCATGGGAGTAATTTCAGCAAAATACGACGCTAATTTTGTCCGTTTAATACTTGGCGATGGTTATGTCAATATGACTTTGGAGAATATCAAAAAAGGAAATCCAATGGCGGTTTATGGTTCCGGAAGCAATTGGGGCAGTTTTATTGCGATAACTTTAAATAATATTTATGTTGGGGCAAGGTGTTATGTTTATGGCCTTTTTGGAGGGTTGGGAACTTTTTACATCTTTTTGCAAAACTCTTTAATGTTAGGATCTTTCCAGTATTTTTTTTACCAACAGGGCGTATTCTGGAAAAGTGTCCGTGGCATTTGGATTCATGGTTCCATGGAGATATTTGCAATTATAATCGAAAGTTCAGCCGGTTTTATTTTAGGAGCCTCAATCCTTTTCCCTAAAACTTATTCGAGAATGAATTCCTTTAAAATGGGTTTCAAAAATAGTTTCAAAATATTTTTAAGTACGCTTCCTTTCACTATCAGTGCCGGATTTCTTGAAGGTTTTATTACCCGTTTTTCGATAGACATGCCTATCTGGCTGAGTAGTTTTATTATATTAATTACCCTAGGAATTATTTCATTTTATTACCTGATTTATCCATCTATTGTTCACAAAAAAACAACTGCAATATGACGTTTATACTTTTTAAAAAGAGAGAATTTAGCGATCTCATCTCAGACACCTTTAGCTTTTTTAAAATTAACGGGAAACACTTTTTCAGGAATTACTTCCTTATCAATGGAGGTCTATTAGTTCTATTTTGTGCATTGCTTTATTTTGTTTTCAAAATCTATTTTGAAGTATTATTTTCGGGTTCAGGCACTCTAAAGGCAAACTACCTCTCCCAATATTTCAGCAATAATATGGGCTTGTTTTCCGGTACATTTTCATTTTTTCTACTGCTGATTATTGCCATATCCTTAATTAATGTAGCCTATCCGGTACTGTATTTACAACTGTTAAACACCAAAAAAGGAGCCGAATTCACAAGCGCTGAAATTATAAACAGCCTAAAAGAGAATATCAGCAAAATGATAAAATTCTCCATCGGATTTATTTTTATCCTCATGCCGATAATGATGGTTGTTTTTACATTACTGTTTTTGCTCTGTATCATTATCATTGGAATACCGATGCTAATGATTACTGCACCGGCCTTTCTCACATGGCTAAACTTAAGTTTCTATACCTATCTTACCGAAGAATTGCGTTTTTTCGCTTCACTAAAAAAAGGATATTCATTGCTTAAACAACAATTTTGGGCTGTTGTGGGAGCCTCATTCATCATTCTGATTCTTATACAGTTTATCCAAACAATCATTACGATGATACCATATTTCTTTGGTACAGCGCTGTTTCTTACTTCTACTAATTTAGGAACACCAGATGCCACTAAAAATATCGGCTTTTTCATCAGCTTTATTTTCATTTTTGCAATTCTAATGGGTGCGCTATTCAACAATTTGATTATTGTAAATCAGGGAATCATCTATTACAGTTTGAGAGAAGAAACCGAAAATAACAGCTCAGAAAGTCAAATCGATTTAATAGGAATGGACAATGAATAAAATTTTCATCGTCATATCTTTTCTCTTTTTTCTGAGCACTACAAATGCTCAGGACTCATTGGCTGTAGCCAAAAAAGAAGCTGTAAGTATAAGCAAATTTCAAGAAAAAGATATCATTGTAGATGCCGATTCTATTGCATTAAAAAGCTTTTCTAAAAATTACAAACAAAAATATTCTGATTCCGATTTTATCTATGAATACCAGCCCGCTGAAAAAAACGCCTGGGATCGTTTTAAAGAATGGGTTGTTAATTTGCTTATTAATTTTTTCAAATTAGGCAATCTCAAAACTTCAATTCTTGTCATCAAAATTTTAGGTGTTTTGATAATCCTATTGGTAATTTACCTCATCACCAAAGCGATAATCAACAAGGAAGGACAATGGATTTTTGGAAGCAATTCAAACAAAAAGAGAATAGAATATCACGATATTGAAAAAAACATTCATCTGATTGATTTTGAAAAATTAATCCATGAAAGTCTCGAACAAGGCAAAAAAAGACTTTGTATTCGCTATTATTATTTATGGCTGTTAAAAGTGATGACCGAAAATAATTTTATAGAATGGCATGTTGACAAAACCAATACCGATTATTTGTACGAGCTACAAAGCAAACCTCACAAAGACGAGTTTACATATTTGTCGTATCTGTATAATTACATTTGGTATGGCGAGTTCGATATGGACGACAACAGTTTTCAAAACACTCAAAGCCGATTCAAGGACGCATTAAAAACTTTTGGCAATGAATAGAACTATTAAAATATACATTGCCTTTTTAGTGTTGGTGTTTGCATTGATACTAATAACCGATTACAATCGTCCAAAACCTATCGATTGGAATCCAAGCTATTCTGTGAATGACAAAATCCCTTTTGGACTTTATGTTTTTGACAAAGAAATAGGCGGAATTTTTAAAAATCAAAAGATAGAACGCTTAGCTACTGTTACACCTTATGAGTTTTTAAATTCAAAATACAATCCAAATCCTTCGTCAAATACCTATACAGTAAAAGGAACCCTTTTAAACATTTCTGAATTTGCGGCAATCGATGATGAATCCATAAAAGAGATTTTATATTTTGTTTCCCACGGAAATACTGCTTTTTTAAGTATGAAAACATTTCCGCAATCTTTATTAGACAGTTTAAAATTAGATTACCGTACTGATTTTAACTATTCTAACAACAGTTCGATTTGGCTTGCCAATAAAAATCTTGGGACGCAAAAATATAATTTTGTCGAAGGAATGGGCGATTATTATTTCTCCAAAATAGATACATTAACAACTACCATCCTGGGCTACCAAGGCAATAAAACCAATACAGACAGAATCAATTTTATAAAAGTCCCTTATTCAAACGGCTATTTCTATTTGCATACCCAACCTGCTGTTTTTACCAATTTTCATTTGTTAAAAGCCAATCATCAGCAATATGCTGAAAAGATTTTATCCTATATTCCTAAAGGAGCTGTTTTTTGGTATATGAAACCCCGAAACAATGAAAACATTTCCAATTCACCGTTGCGTTATATTCTGGGACAGCCTGCCTTAAAATGGGCCTGGTATTTCTTTTTAATTGGCACATTGATTTTTATACTTTTTAATGCCAAACGAAAACAACGCGTTGTTCCCATAATCCAACCTTTATCTAATTTAACCGTTGATTTCACTAAAACAATTGGTAATTTATATTATCAGGAAGGCGATCACAACAGTATAATTGATAAAAAAATCATTTACTTTCTGGAAAAAATCCGCAACGAATACTTGCTGGACACAACAAAACTTAACGAAGAGTTCATAAACAAACTGCATCACAAATCCGGAAAAAACAGAGAGGACATTAAAAATCTGGTGCAACTTATTATCGATTATCGAAAAAGCCATTATCATAGCGTAGAATATGATTTAATACAGATTAACAAAGCCATCGAAAAAATTTTAAATTAATATTTTTAAAAAACATCAATCACCATGAATGATTATAACACCATAAATGAAAATGTAAATTTTGAAACCAGACTGGATTTGGCTCCATTATTAACACACATCAATACCATAAAACAAGAACTGGAAACCGTAATTGTAGGACAACACAAAATGATTGACCAGCTTCTTGTGGCTATTTTGTCTAACGGACACGTATTAATCGAAGGAGTTCCGGGAGTTGCCAAAACAATTACGGCAAAATTACTCTCCAAAACCTTAAACATTGGCTTTAGCCGAATTCAGTTTACACCCGATTTAATGCCTTCGGATATTTTAGGAACTTCGATTTTTAATCTGAAAAATTCTGAATTTGAATTTAAAAAAGGGCCTATTTTTTCGAATTTAATTCTGATTGACGAAATCAACCGTGCCCCTGCAAAAACTCAGGCAGCACTCTTTGAAGTAATGGAAGAGCGGCAAATTTCTATTGATGGAAGAACTTTCCAACTCGAAACTCCTTTTCTGGTTATAGCTACCCAAAACCCTATTGAACAGGAAGGAACTTATAGATTACCGGAAGCTCAGTTGGATCGTTTCCTTTTTAAAATCACCATTGATTATCCTAAACTTGATGAAGAAATCAACATCATTCAAAGAGAACATCTGCTGCAAAATCAGGATAAATTGGAAGCGATAAAAGCAATTCTTTCTGCCGAAGAAATCAGAAAATATCAGGGCATTGTCAAACAAGTTATTGTGGAACAAAACTTACTAGAATACATTGCCCGAATTGTTGTTAATACCCGCGAAAATGCCTTTTTGTACCTTGGAGCTTCACCACGTGCATCGATTGCAATTTTAAATGCGGCCAAAGGTTTTGCAGCAATCAGAGGTCGTGATTTTGTAACTCCCGAAGATATCAAAGAAGCAGCTATTCCAGTACTGCAACATCGTGTAATTGTGACTCCCGAAAGAGAAATGGAAGGTATCAGCAGCGTAGAAATCATCAGACAAATCATTGAAACAGTAGAAATTCCGAGATAAAAATTGCAATAATCATAAATACCTACTAATTGAAATTCATCAAACAATTATACTTAAACAATTTCTTTTTCTATTTGCTTTTGGGCATTATAGGACTTTTTGTTTGTGCCTTTATTTTTCCTAATCTATACCGTGCGGTTTGGTTTATTGTTATTATCCTAATCGCCTTTTTAGGTTTTGATATCATGCTGCTGTTTTTATCCAAAAACACTGTCCAAGCGGATCGTACAACTCCTGCTAAATTATCCAATGGAGATGTTAACCAAATAAAAATAAGCATCAACAACAACTATACTTTCCCTATTAGCACCAAGATAATTGATGAAATTCCGTTTCAATTTCAGGTTCGAAATTTTGAGATTATTCGAAAAACAAAAGCCAATACAGCCGACGAATTTAATTATGATTTACGCCCTACGGAACGCGGCGAATACTTTTTTGGCAATCTGAACATCTATGTCAGTTCGCCCTTAAAACTAATTTCACGCCGATTTACTTTTGACAATAACCAAATGGTTCCCACTTATCCATCGTACATTCAATTAAGAAAATACGATTTGATTGCTTTTTCAAACAATTTATCGCAATACGGAATTAAAAAAATTCGCCGCATTGGACATACCATGGAATTTGAACAAATTAAGGAATACGTACAGGGAGATGACATTCGAACTTTGAACTGGAAAGCTACCGCAAAGAAAAACACCCTGATGGTTAATCAGTTTCAGGACGAAAAATCACAATCTGTTTACATGGCTATCGATAAAGGGCGAATGATGCAAATGCCTTTTGAAGGACTAAACTTGCTGGATTATGCTATTAATTCAGCTCTTGTTTTATCAAATGTAATTCTAAAAAAACAGGATAAAACAGGACTTTTCACTTTCTCCAAAAAAGTAGAAAACCGTGTATTTGCCGAAAGAAGAACTTCGCAAATGCAAAAAATTCTTGAAACTTTGTACAACATCAAAACCAATTTTTTCGAGAGCGATTACAGTCATCTTTATGCTGATATCAAAAAAAACATCAACCAGCGAAGCCTTATCATTCTGTATACAAATTTTGATACCATGGATGGACTTTACCGACAATTGCCTTATTTGAAAGGAATTGCAAAAAGCCATCTTCTGGTAGTCGTATTTTTTAACAATACCGAACTCAACAGCATCATTAACAAAAAGTCGGAAACCATTCAGGATATTTATGACAAGGTCGTTGCCGATAAATTCATGTTCGAAAAACGTCTAATTGCTCAGGAACTCAAAAAATACGGAATTCACAGTGTGCTTACCACACCCGAAAACCTTAGCCTTGAAACCATTAACAAATACCTGGAAATTAAAGCAAGGGGAATATTATAGTGCTTATAACACATCAGATAGTAGAATCCACATAGAAACCGAGGTATGATGTTTCGGTTTTTCTAAAACAAACTTTCATTTATTTTTGAAAGTTTAAAAACTTTTACTTACATTTGACTTATGGAAATCAAAGAAGCTAAAAATAAATTCATTCAGACATGGGGAGCACTAGGTTCGCAATGGGGAATTAATAAAACCATGGCACAAATTCATGCCTTATTAATGGTTTCTACCGAAGCCGTTTCTATGGAAGATGTGATGGAAGAATTACAAATTTCCCGCGGAAATGCCAGTATGAATTTAAGAGCTTTGATGGATTGGGGAATTGTTTACAAGGAATACAAAGCTGGAGAGCGAAGAGAGTTTTTTACTGCTGAAAAAGATTTAGACGAATTAGCCGTAAAAATTGCCAAAGAACGCAGTAAAAGAGAAATTAAACCAGCTTTAAAAATTTTAAAAGAAGTTTCTTCGATTGAGTCGAATAATACAGCTGAAGAAATTCAGTTTATCGAACAAACCACAAAACTCTATGATTTTGTTTTGAAAGCCGATAATGTGTTAGACAAAATCACCGAATACAAAGACAATTGGTTGACCAAACTGGTAGTCAAGTTTATGAAATAGAAATAAAAAAATTTAATCGAAACTTTCATTTTTTTCTGAAAGTTCAAAACATATCAATTATGAAAAATTATTTAAAAATCTATAGCGGTCTAATTGCAAGTGTTGCATACTCATTAATTGTACGTTATTTGGCAGAATGGAATGTTATACAAATAAATTCAATTAGCTATTTAATTGTTACTCCAATGATATCAGGATATTTACCTTATTTATTTGAAAATAAGAATTTTATAAGAAACATTTATAAATGTATCACATTACCTATTATTTCAACATTATTATTTCTTCTAATAGCTGTAATAACAAGAATTGAAGAACTTATTTGTTTTGTGATTATAGGCATCCCTTATTTAATAGTAAGCGTCGTAGTTAGTTTATATTTTAGAAACCGTATTTTAAACAGTAAAGATTATAACACAAAAAACAACTATTTACCCTTTGTTTTTTTACCTCTTTTTTTAGGGACAATTGAGAAAAATAGTCAAAAAATAGAAAGTAATCATTTGGTTGAAAATCAAATAGAAATAAATTCTAGTTCAAGTAATGTATGGAAATATTTATATGAAGTTCCAAACTTGTCAAAATATACACAAACCAGTTTAATCAATTATTTAGGCGTACCCAAGCCAGTACAATCAACATACGACTCAAAGAAGAATATACGTCTTGGTTATTTTGATAATGGTCTGATATTGAATGAAAAAGTAATAGAAACTATTCATGAAAAAAAACTAGGTTTTGCCATAGATTTTTCAAAATCAAATTTAAATCAAAATCTTACCCTAAAAAATATTGTAAGAGAAAAACCAATGATTTTTGGTGGAATCTATTACGAATTAATTCCTATAAATAGCAGTAAATCAATCCTTAAACTAAAATGTAATTATCGTTTAAACACAAACTTAACTCCATATGCAAGTTATATAACTTATAAAATTCTAAATGATTTTGAAAATAATCTGCTAGGAGCATTAAAACGCAAACTTGAAAATGAGAAATTAAATCGCAAACAAATTAACCCATGAACCTCAACATTATTGGATATTTCATCTATTTAAGTATCACCTCAATTATAATTTTAAAAGTGGGGAGAATATGTTATGAAAACGGAAATGTATATGTTTCTACACTCATTCCAAACCATGAAGATTTGTGTCATAAAATCAACCAAATATTACTGGTAGGCTACTATTTATTGAACCTTGGCTATTGTGCGATGACATTAATTTCCTGGAATAAAATTACCTCAACCACTCAATTGATTGAAGTTATTTCATCCAAATCAGCAATAATCATTTGCACAATTGCCGCTATGCATTACATCAATATTATCATACTAACAAAATACATCAAAAAAATAATTTAAAAATCAATTATGGAAACTACAAAAATTTTAATCGGATACGCTGTTTATTTACCAGTTGCTTTGTTCTTAACATACTATGTTTCTAAAACTCTTTTTAGAAACAGTAAAGTATACATGATGGATATTTTTAGAGGACGAGAAGAAATTGCCGATGCTACCAACAAACTCTTCGAAACCGGATTTTACTTGCTCAATTTAGGTTTTGCCCTAATGATTTTGGAAATGAACATGAATAATGATAGTTACCAATTATTAATTGAAAAATTGAGTTACAAAATTGGGGGCTTTACCATTTATTTAGGAATCATGCTTTTTCTAAACTTATATTTTTTCTTTAGAGGAAAAAGAAAAGCGAAAGAAGCAACAATCAATTAAATTGAAAATTTTTAAACTAATTCAAACCGAAGTAGCAATGCTTCGGTTTTTTTCTTTAAAGAAAAACCAACAGCAACCACCAAAGAATAGGAATACTTTCAGCCCAAAAAGAAGTATAATATTTGGAGCGTTTTTCATTGGCAAAAGCCAAAAATAAAGCAACAACAATGGCAATTGCAAAAATCAATAACAATGACAATAATGAATATTGAATATTGCCATTGAAATTGACATTGCTATTTAAAAATTCTAAGGCACAAAAAAGTACTAATAAAAAATATCCCAAAATTTTAGTCCGCTTCACCCCTATTTGTTGGGGAACGGTTTTTAAATGAGGATCATCATTGGCTAAATCAATGATTTCAAAAATCAAAACCAAATTAAAAATCAATATAAATCGCTGTACACATTTAATCAAAAAATCAAAACCTAAATCAACATGAGCATTGATTAACGGCAAAACCAAAGTAACTCCTACCCAACACAAAGACACGATATATATTTTGACTCCCGCCCAGTTTCGTGCATTCTTTCGATTAGGAAAAAAAGGGAGCGTGTACAATAACGTCAGGATTAAAACGCTGACAGCCACAAGTTGGGTGACTCTTTCTAACTTAAAAAAATAAAAACCAACAGCCAAAAATGAAAAAAAGCTCAAAACAGCGATCATTTTCAGTTCGTTGCGCATCATTCTTTTTTTGGCTCTGGCCAAAGCATCGTATTTTACAAAGTTATACCCCACAATAGTACCGAAAAATGAAAAAAGTACAATGGGATCGTCGTATGGAATTGCAAACATAAATTGGGTCATTCGTACCAAAGCATAAACCGACAAAGCGACGTGAATACTTGATTTAAGATAAAAATCAAAAAGGGCTTGAATACGAATCATCTAACAAAATTAATCATTTAGAAAGAATATTTATAAATTCATTTTGGACAAATAAAATGAATCCTAAAAAACAGTGATTTAAAACGGAATTATGTTTATTTTTGCGCCACGAAAAATAGAACCTTTTTTATATCTACATGAAAACAGATGCTTTTGCTTTAAGACACATAGGCCCAGAGGAATCAGACCTACAACAGATGTTGAAAACAATAGGAGTTGACTCAATAGAACAACTTATTTATGAGACCCTTCCGGATGATATTCGTCTAAAAGCACCTCTAAATTTAGATCCTGAGATGACGGAATATGAATATTTAAAACATATTACGCTATTAGGAAATAAAAATAAAATGTTCAAAACCTACATTGGGTTGGGTTATAATCAAGCGATTGTTCCTGCGGTTATTCAAAGAAATGTGTTTGAAAACCCGGGCTGGTACACGGCTTACACGCCTTACCAGGCAGAAATTGCTCAAGGTCGTCTGGAAGCAATTTTAAATTTCCAGACTATGGTTATCGAATTAACCGGAATGGAAATCGCTAATGCTTCACTTCTTGACGAAGGTACTGCTGCGGCTGAAGCTATGGCGTTATTATTTGATGTTAGAACAAGAGATCAAAAGAAAGCCAATGTTTGTAAGTTCTTCGTTTCAGAAGAAATTTTACCACAAACCTTATCGGTTTTACAAACCCGTTCTACGCCAATTGGAGTAGAATTAGTAATAGGAAATCACGAAAATTTCGACTTTTCTGATGAATTCTTCGGAGCTATTTTGCAATACCCTGGAAAATTCGGTCAGGTAAATGACTATACTGCTTTTATTGCAAAAGCCGCTGAAAACAATATCAAAGTAGCTGTTGCTGCCGATATTTTAAGTTTAGCCAAATTAACTCCTCCGGGAGAAATGGGAGCTGCAGTGGTACTGGGAACTACACAACGTTTCGGAATTCCGTTAGGTTATGGTGGTCCTCACGCTGCTTATTTTGCTACCAAAGAAGAATACAAACGTTCTATGCCGGGAAGAATTATCGGAGTAACTGTTGACACTAACGGAAATCGTGCTTTGCGTATGGCATTGCAAACACGTGAACAACACATTAAACGCGATAAAGCTACTTCAAACATTTGTACTGCACAGGTTTTATTATCAGTAATGGCAAGTATGTATGGGGTTTATCACGGACCAAGAGGATTAAAATATATTGCTAATAAAGTACATGCTTCGGCGGTAACTTTAGCAAATACTTTAGCGAAATTAGGTTTCGAACAAACCAACACTGCTTTTTTTGATACTATTGTTATAAAAGCGGATGCTAAAAAAGTAAAAGAAATCGCCGAAGCTAACGAAGTGAATTTCTTTTATCCAAACGAAAACAGCGTTTCTATTTCGTTGAATGAAACTATAGGTTTTGCCGACTTGAATAAAGTGGTTTCTATTTTTGCTGCTGCAAAAGAACTGGCAACAATCACAATTAGCGAATTATCAGAAACGAATCATTTCCCGGAAAGCTTAATCAGAACTTCAACATTTTTACAACACGAAGTTTTCAACAAATACCATTCAGAAACAGCATTGATGCGCTACATCAAAATGTTAGAACGTAAAGATTTAGCATTAAATCACTCAATGATTTCGCTAGGTTCTTGTACGATGAAATTGAATGCTGCAGCCGAAATGTTACCATTAAGTTCTCCTAGCTGGAATAGTATTCACCCATTCGCTCCATTAGATCAGGCAAAAGGGTACCAAAAAATGCTTTCTAAACTGGAAGAATACCTAAATGAAATTACCGGTTTTGCCGCAACTACTTTGCAACCTAATTCAGGTGCGCAAGGAGAATATGCTGGATTAATGGTAATTCAGGCGTATCATGAATCAAGAGGAGATCACCACAGAAATATTGCTTTAATCCCATCATCTGCCCACGGAACTAATCCGGCATCTGCTGCTATGGCAGGAATGAAAGTGGTAGTTACCAAAACCTTAGAAAACGGAAATATTGACGTAGAAGATTTACGTGAAAAAGCCATTTTACACAAAGACAATTTGTCTTGCGTAATGATTACATACCCATCAACTCACGGTGTTTACGAAAGTGCCATCAAAGAAATTACTAAAATCGTTCACGATAATGGCGGTCAGGTTTATATGGATGGTGCTAATATGAACGCTCAGGTAGGATTAACAAACCCAGCAACTATTGGCGCTGACGTTTGTCACCTGAACTTACACAAAACATTCGCTATTCCTCACGGTGGTGGCGGACCTGGTGTGGGACCAATATGTGTTGCGCCACAATTAGCTCCTTTCTTACCTACCAATCCAGTTGTTCCAACTGGTGGAGAAAACGCAATTTCTGCAATTTCTGCAGCTCCTTGGGGATCGGCATTAGTTTGTTTGATTTCTTACGGATACATTAAAATGCTTGGAGCCGAAGGTTTAAAATCGGCTACAGAACACGCTATTTTGAATGCTAACTATATCAAAGAAAAATTAAGCGGTCATTACGACACTTTATATTCAGGGGAAATGGGTCGTGCGGCTCACGAAATGATTTTAGAATGCCGTCCGTTCAAACAAAAAGGAATCGAAGTAACTGATATTGCAAAACGTTTGATGGATTATGGTTTCCACGCTCCAACAGTTTCTTTCCCTGTAGCTGGAACTTTAATGATTGAGCCAACAGAAAGTGAAAACTTAGAAGAGTTGGATCGTTTTTGTGAAGCGATGATTTCTATCAGAAAAGAAATTGAGGCTTCTTCAATCGAAGATTCAAACAATGTATTGAAAAATGCACCACATACTTTAGCAATGTTAACTACTGAAAATTGGGATTTCCCATACAGCAGAGAAAAGGCAGCTTTCCCATTGGATTACATTGCCGAAAACAAATTCTGGCCTAGCGTTCGCAGAGCCGATGATGCTTTTGGAGATAGAAATTTAGTATGTAGCTGCGCTCCTATTGAAGCTTATATGGAAAGTTAACAACATCAAATTACCATACAAAAATGCCTCGATTTTCTCGAGGCATTTTTTTCAACTAACAGAAAATTAACCCACTACAGTTTTTTACTACAACAGTATTGGTACGCCAAAAATTAAAAGCAGTTGATTTCGAAAATTCTTTAAAAAATATCTGTAATTTTGCCAATTGTATAGCATTTAATGTTTTCTTGTTGTTCTAAAAACATTAAATTATCGCTATCTTTTTTAATAGAAACAGCCTAATGAAAATAAAAATAACTGGAACAGGAAGTTACATTCCCGAAAGAGTGATTTCTGACAAATACTTTGAACTTCATCAATTTCTAAATGAAGATGGTACTCCAATCAAACAATCGAATGAAGTTATTATTAAAAAATTCAAAGCGATAACCGGAATCGAAGAAAGACGCTATTCAGAAAGTCATTACAACACTTCTGATTTGGCTTTTTTAGCTTCCCAAAAAGCAATAGAAAGTGCAGGAATTGACCCTGAAACTATCGACTATATTATTTTTGCACACAATTTTGGCGATGTAAAACACGGAACAGTTCAATCCGACATGATACCGAGTTTAGCCAGTCGTGTGAAACACAAACTACAGATTAAAAACCCTAAATGTGTGGCTTACGATCTTATTTTTGGTTGCCCAGGTTGGGTTGAAGGAGTATTGCAAGCCAATGCTTTTATCAAATCAGGAATGGCTAATCGTTGTTTGGTTATTGGTGCCGAAACTCTTTCGAGAGTGGTGGATGACCACGACCGTGATTCGATGATTTATTCGGATGGTGCAGGAGCAACAATCATTGAAGCTTCTGACAACGAAACGGGAATGCTTTCTTATGAAACCGCCTCATATACCGAAGAAGAAGCCCGTTTTCTGTTTTACGGAAAATCATACCACCCAGGCTTGGATCAAAATACCAAATACATCAAAATGTATGGTAGAAAAATTTACGAATTTGCCTTAAGCAATGTTCCTGCTGCTATGAAAAGCTGTTTGGACAAAAGCGGTATAGCCATAGACGATGTTAAAAAAATCCTGATTCATCAAGCCAATGAAAAAATGGACGAAGCTATTATTGACCGTTTTTACAAGCTTTACGACAAACCAGCTCCGGCTAACATCATGCCGATGAGTATTCATGATTTAGGGAACAGCAGCGTAGCTACCGTTCCTACTCTTTTTGACCTGATTTTAAATGGACAAATTGAAGATCACGAAATCAACAAAGGCGATATTCTTATTTTTGCTTCTGTTGGAGCCGGAATGAATATTAATGCTTTTGTATACAGATACTAATTTTTTTTAGAATCCAAAATAATAAATCCGCAACCTAAAATATTTTTAAGTTGCGGATTTTTCTATTTAAGCTCAATAATCTAAGCCAAAATTCTACAAAACAAGAAATATATCTTTGTACCTTTACAACCAAAATTTTTGAGTAAAACTTAAACTAATAATGAACGAAAGATTGCTTCGTTCCTCGCAATGACTATGTACGAAAAAACGTTTCCTAATAAAAGATTCAAACACACCTTAGATTTTTTAAAAACACACGTTTCTACTTCCGAAACTATTTTTGACTTAGGAGTGCCAAACCCATTTTCCAGAATCATGGAAGAAAATGGATATCAGGTAAAAAACACCACAGGAGAAGATTTAGACAAAGACCAAACGGCTTTACAAACTGAATCGTATACTGTTTTTACTGCCTTCGAAATTTTCGAACATTTATTAAATCCTTATACCGTTTTAGAAAATGTAAAATGTGACAAATTGTTAATTTCAATTCCGTTGCGCCTTTGGTTTTCTCCAGCTTACAGAAGCAAAACAGATATGTGGGACAGACATTACCATGAATTTGAAGATTGGCAATTGGACTGGTTATTGGAAAAAACAGGCTGGAAAATTACAGCAAGAGAAAAATTTACTCATCCGGTAAAGAAATTGGGTTTCAGACCTTTATTGCGCTATTTCACACCAAGATATTACATTGTATTTGCTGAAAAAATCAAATAATACAATTCTTGAAAATTGACATTGCAATTGATTTTTGAAATTGCCATTCTTTTTTTTCACAAAACAAACTCAAATGAATTATTATATTGTTATTCCTGCTCATAACGAAGAAGAATTTATTTCTTTGACCTTAGAATCTTTAGTTTCGCAAACGCTTTTACCTAAAAAAGTGGTTATCGTTAATGATAATTCTACCGATAGCACTGCCGAGATTGTAGCCGCTTTCGCCAAAGACAATCCATTTATAACCTTGGTAGAAAAAAAATCGAGCGCGATTCATTTGCCAGGAAGCAAAGTAATTCAGGCATTTCAAAAAGGTTTCGAAACTCTAGATGAAAATTATGATGTAATTGTAAAATTGGACGCCGACTTAATTTTTCCGAATAATTATTTCGAAACTATAACAAAACACTTTAACTCTGATCCAACTATCGGCATGGTGGGCGGATTCTGTTATATCGAAAAAAACGGCGAATGGGTTCTGGAAAATCTAACCGATAAAGACCACATCCGCGGTGCGTTAAAAGCCTACAGAAAAGAAACTTTCAAACAAATTGGCGGTTTAAAACCACAAATGGGTTGGGATACTGTTGACGAATTACTTTGTAAATTCTATAATTGGAAAGTAGTTACCGATGCTTCTTTGAAAGTAAAACACCTAAAACCTACTGGAGCCAATTACAACAAAACTGCCCGTTACAAACAGGGCGAAGCTTTTTATACATTAGGCTACGGTTTTTGGATAACTTCAATCGCTTCGGCTAAATTGTCGTTCATGAAAAAGAAACCTTTGTTGTTTTTTGATTACATCAATGGTTTTCTGAAAGCCAAATCAGAAAAAAAACCACTTATGGTAACGCCTGCACAGGCAAAATTCATTCGAAATTACCGTTTAAAAAAGATGAAAGAGAAGCTTTTCTAAGGAAAAACCCATAACTCCTGATTCATAATCCATAACTCACAACTAATTTCGTAATTTAGCCCATATTCTAAAACTATGATGCTCATTCGGTATTTATCGCAAGTAGGAAGATACTTCCTGATGCTTAAAGAGATTTTCAACAAACAAACCAAATGGTCTGTAATGCGAAATCTCATCTTTAAAGAAATAGACGATTTAATAATTGACTCACTTGGCATTGTTGCCTTTATTTCATTCTTCGTTGGTGGAGTTGTTGCTATTCAAACCGCATTAAACTTAACTAATCCATTAATCCCAAAATACCTTATTGGTTTTGCCACACGTCAATCGGTAATTCTTGAATTTGCACCTACCTTTATTTCGGTAATTATGGCCGGAAAAATGGGTTCGTTTATTACATCCAGTATTGGAACCATGCGTGTAACCGAGCAAATTGATGCTTTGGAAGTAATGGGAGTTAACTCTCTCAATTATTTAGTTTTCCCAAAAATCATTGCCTTGTTATTGTACCCGTTTGTTATCGGGATTAGTATGTTTTTAGGAATTCTGGGCGGTTGGATTGCTGGTGTTTACGGTGGTTTTACCTCAAGTACCGATTTTATAACAGGAGCACAAATGGAATTCATTCCATTTCATATTACCTATGCGTTTATCAAAACTTTCATTTTTGCCATGTTATTAGCTACCATTCCTTCCTTCCATGGTTATTATATGAAAGGTGGAGCACTGGAAGTAGGTAAAGCGAGTACAGTTTCCTTTGTTTGGACATCAGTTTCGATAATTCTTTTCAATTATATACTAACTCAGTTGTTACTAGGATCATGATAGAAGTAAAAGACGTAGAGAAATCATTTGGAGACAGCAAAATCCTTAAAGGAGTTAGTACAGTTTTCGAAACCGGAAAAACCAACCTTATTATTGGGCAAAGTGGTTCCGGAAAAACGGTATTATTAAAGAGTTTACTTGGAATTCACCAACCCGAAGTAGGAACTATTTCTTTTGACGGTAGAATTTATTCTGAATTGGATCCCGATGAAAAAAGAGAATTACGTACCGAAATTGGTATGGTTTTTCAGGGAAGTGCCTTATTCGATTCGATGACCGTAGCCGAAAATGTGGCTTTCCCTCTGAAAATGTTCACCAATGATGACAAGGCAAAAATTGACGATCGGGTAGATTTTGTTTTAAAAAGAGTGAATCTAATTGACGCTCATAAAAAATTACCTTCTGAAATTTCAGGTGGTATGCAAAAACGTGTGGCTATTGCCCGTGCCATAGTGAACAACCCAAAATATCTGTTTTGTGATGAGCCTAACTCCGGATTAGACCCAAATACATCGATATTGATTGATAACCTCATCAAAGAAATTACTGAGGAATACAACATCACTACCGTAATCAACACCCATGATATGAACTCGGTGATGGAAATAGGCGAAAAAATCCTATTCTTAAAAAACGGTTTAAAAGCCTGGGAAGGAACTAAGGAAGAAATTTTCAGAACCGATAATGAAGCTGTAGTAGCTTTTGTATATTCTTCTAATCTGTTCAAAAAAGTGAGAGAAGCACATTTGAAAGAATAGCGCTTTCAAATTCCAAATAATCAAAATCCCAAATTCTAACTTTACTATAATTGGAATTTGGGATTTTTTAATTGAGATTTTTAATCAATTCCACCTCAGCGTTGGGATTAAATAAATACAAACGTCCAGAGCTCATTTCTAAGCACTCATATCGTTTGGTTCTAACGGCTATTTTCTTGAAAACCTTACCATTTTTAATTCGGAATACACTGCCGTAGGGAATTTCGAAAACATAATTTTTATCGTTTTGCTTGTCAAATTGTTTCAAGGCAAGTGATAAAGTAGTATCGGTATCGCTGCTGGCACTAGGATTTCTAAAATGTCTGGCTAACAAAGGTAGCAATTGGTTTGGGAAAATTTCAGGGCGAATATAAGGCACCATCAATTGCTGAAAAGTATGTTTCCACTCATTTCCATGCGGTTTAATGTTGCGACCAAATTTTTCGAAAGCTACTAAATGTGCTATTTCGTGAATGAGCGTAATTAAAAAGCGGTATTTATTCAAACTTCCGTTTACGGTGATTTCGTGTTTTCCAGTCATGGCTTTTCGATAATCCCCATGACGGGTCAAGCGCTCGTTAACGATTTTTAAATGCACCCCATGCTCCACAATCAACTCAAAAACAGGTTTGACTGCGTGATCAGGAAGATATTTTGCTAAGGTATCGCTCAATTTTTTTTCAGTTATGGGTTATGAGTTTTCAGTTATGAGTTTTCCGTGAAATTAAAATAATAAAAGTTGTTAAATCCTTCGAACTCTTAACCTATAACTCTCAACTTTTTTTATGGATTAGTAGTTGAAACCTGCAATACTTTTCCGTTGAAATATTTATTTCCGTTCAATGTAAAATCAAAAATATAGGTTGCCATACCTTCTGCCGAAATTGGTGCCTGATAACCCGGAAAAGCTTCCTGCAACATTTCCGTTTGCACAGCTCCTAATGCCAAAACATTAAAAGCGATACCGCGTTCTTTGTATTCTTCAGCTAATAATTCCGAAAGCGTAATTACAGCTCCTTTACTGGAACTATAAGCGGCAAGACCTGCAAATTTCAAACTGCCTTGAACGCCTCCCATCGAACTGATGGTAACTACATGACTTCCTTTTTGTAAAAATGGAATGCAAATGCGAGTCAAATTGGCAACAGCAAAAACATTCACCTTATACACATTTTCAAAATCCGTTTGGGTTAAGGTTTCGAAAGGTTTACAAATTAAACTTCCCGCATTATGAATCACAGCATCAACCTGTTTCCATGTTTCAGCAAGAAAATTTTCTACTTTTTCTAAATCAGATTCGTTCGACAAATCAACCGAAAGACAACTGATATTTTCATGAACGATTAACTCTTGAGGTGTTTTTCTCGAAATTGCCAAAACCTGATGTCCTGCATTAGCAAACTTCAAAGCCAATTCAAATCCGATTCCTCTACTTGTTCCTGTGATAATAATATTCTTCATGCCACAAAAATAAACAAAAGCTACAAAATAGTCATTCGCTTATATAAAACAATATTGCGCTTATTTTTACGAACTCAAGGTTCTGGAAATTACTATTTTTTGAATCTCCGAAGTACCTTCATAAATCTGGGTAATTTTAGCATCACGCATCATACGTTCCACATGATATTCGGCCACATATCCATTTCCGCCGTGAATTTGGACCGCTTCAATAGTGACATCCATAGCCGTTTGTGAAGCAAACAACTTAGCCATCGCTCCTGATTGGGTAATATCCATACCCGCATCTTTCTCTGAAGCCGCTTTTAGACACAATAATTTAGCAGCGGTAATTTGGGTTGCCATATCCACTAATTTAAAAGCAATGGCCTGATGTTGGAAAATTTCTTTCCCAAATGATTCCCTTACATGGGAATATTTTAATGCCAATTCATAAGCCCCTGTGGCAATTCCTAAGGCCTGGGAAGCAATCCCTATTCGACCGCCATTCAATACCGCCATGGCAAAATGAAACCCAAAACCATCTTCCCCTATCCTATTTTCCTTTGGTACTTTTACATCATTAAATATTAGTGAATGTGTATCTGAACCTCGAATTCCCATTTTCTTTTCCTTAGGACCAATCTCAAAACCAGCCCAACCTTTTTCGACAATAAAAGCATTAATTCCTTTGTGCCCTTTTTCAGCATCCGTTTGCGCCATCACAATATAAGTCGAAGCCGTAGAACCATTGGTTATCCAGTTTTTTGTTCCGTTTAACAAATAATGGTCTCCCATATCGATGGCTGTTGTTTTTTGCGAAGTGGCATCAGAACCCGCATTGGGTTCCGAAAGACAAAAAGCACCAATAATCTCACCTTTTGCTAATGGAACTAAATACTTTTGTTTTTGTTCTTCGTTACAATATTTTTCTAATCCGGCACAAACCAAAGAATTATTTACCGACATGATGACCGCTGATGAAGCATCGACTTTTGCAATTTCGCTAAGCACCAAAACATAAGAAACATTGTCCATACCCGAACCTCCGTATTTAGGATCGACCATCATTCCCAGAAAACCTAATTCGGCCATTTTTTTCACCTGTTCGGCGGGAAATTTAGAAAATTCATCTCTCTCTATCACTCCCGGCAATAATTCGTTTTGGGCAAAATCTCTAGCGGCTTGCTGAATCATTTTTTGTTCTTCGGTCAAATTGAAATCCATAATAATTCTTTTAATAGATTAAGTCCTGAAATACGAATGAAAACTCATTTTGGACATAAAAAATATTTCAAAATTCCATACACAATCTTCGCTTATTGCTTTTGTGCTTTCTAAATTTACTTACTTTTATTTAAAAAAAGTAACTTCGGCTTTTAATATTTTAATCGTTTCTCATTTCCACTATATGAAAAAAGAATTTTACAACGTAATTGGCGTTATGTCAGGAACTTCACTTGACGGAGTTGATTTGGCTCACATTCAATTCGAAATAAAACAAAACCAATGGTCTTTTAAAATTCTGGAAAGCGAAACCGTTCCTTATAGCACTGATTGGGTGAATCAATTAAAATCAGCAGTGGATTTTTCGAAAGAAAATCTCGATATTTTAAATCAAAATTACACCCAGCTGCTTTCAAAAATCATCGTTGATTTTATCGAAAAAAATAAAATCATCAATTTGGATGCCGTATGTTCTCATGGCCACACTATTTTACACCAACCGCAAAACGGATTTACACTTCAAATAGGAAATCTTCCGGAAATTGCGACTTTAACCCAACAAAGAATAGTCTGTGATTTTAGAGTTCAAGATGTGCAATTGGGCGGACAAGGCGCTCCATTAGTTCCTATTGGCGACCGGATTTTATTTAGCGAATACAATTATTGCATCAATTTAGGTGGTTTCTCCAATGTTTCTTTCGAAGAAAACAATCAAAGAATTGCTTTTGACATTTCGCCAGTAAACACCGTTTTGAATTTTTATGCCAATCAACTGGGATTGAATTATGACGATAAAGGTAAAATTTCGAAAACTGGAAAAATCAGTATTGAATTATTAAACGAATTAAACGCTTTCGATTTTTATCAAAAAAAGCATCCAAAATCATTAGGATTCGAATTTGTAAAAGAAGCTGTGTTGCCGCTGATCGAAAAATTCAATATTTCAATCGAAGACAAACTACACACTTTTACCGAACATATAGCTTTGCAAACGGCCTTGGCTTTGCCAACAAAAAAAGGAAGTTTATTGATTACCGGAGGTGGTGCATACAATGATTTTCTTATTTCCAGAATCCAACATTATTTACCCGAAATGAAGCTCATCATTCCCGAAAACAAAATTCTGGAATTTAAAGAAGCTTTAATTTTTGCCTTACTTGGAATCCTAAAATTAAGAGAGGAAATCAATGTGCTAAGCAGCGTGACCGGAGCAAAAAAAGACCATAGCTCTGGTTTTATTTACTTGCCAAAACATAATTAAAACTAAATTCTCGATACCTGCCTGTGGCTGACAGGCATTTTTTGTTTCTCCCGAAGTTTCGGGACATTACACAAAAAACACTCGAACTGACATTTTGATAATTTAATCCGATGAGCTATTTTAATTGAAAGCAGTGTTTTTTACTCTTAACAATTTTTAGTACTTTTCGACGTTTTTAATACTAGCATTAAAATTTAAAAATACCAATGAGTTCAACCATTTCATCAGATCAAAAAAAATCGTTAGCAATCTCTACGCTTTTGTATGCAACACTGCTACTGATTTTATTCTTCATCCGTTTTTGGCCTCCTGCAAATTTGGACGAGCTAACTGGTGGTGGCGGTGGCGGCGGTGTTACTGTTAATTTTGGCGATAGTGATTTTGGTTCCGGAGCAAATTATAAAAGCGAGGTTTTAGAAGTAAAAAACCATGCGAAACCAGCACCTTCGAAAACAATTCCTGAAGAAGCCATATTATCACAGGAAAACACCACCGAAGAAAGTGTTGTAATCCCAACGAAAGAAAAGACAAAAAAACCTATAGTAGTCGTAAAAAAAGAAGAACCAAAACCTATAGTTGTTGCAAAACCTAAAGTTTCTAACAGTACCAACGATGCCTTAGCCAGCATTATGAAAGGTTCTAACAGAGGTGGAGACGGTGATGACAGAACAGCAGGAAACAAAGGAAAACCTAACGGAAGTTTAAGCTCAAACAGCTATTATGGAGCTGGTGGCTCTGGCGGAGGAACAGGTGGCGGCAATGGTACTGGAAACGGAACTGGCACAGGTCCCGGAAGCGGAAGCGGCTACGGAGGAGGCTCAGGAAGTGGTTCTGGTGGAGGAACAGGTTATTCGCTAGGAAACCGAAAAGCAATTTCAAAACCGGTTCCAAAATACACTTGTAACGAAGAAGGAAGAGTTGTTGTTGAAGTTTCGGTTGACCGAAATGGAAGAACCATAAATGCGGTAGCCGGAATAAAAGGAACAACAAACACAGCAAGTTGTTTATTAGACCAGGCAAAAATTGCAGCAATGAACACCCGATGGGATGCCAGTAGCAATGCTCCCGAAAAACAAGTGGGTAAGATTACTTATAATTTCAACTTGAATTAAAATTTTCTTTTTTGCTTGATCAAAAAAGAAACAAAAAAATATTCATGCGTTCTTATTGTTTTTTAGGTATTCATGAATCTTCGATTTCAAGTCTTCCGCTCCCTCGTCGGTCAAATTAGTTTTCGAATACTAAAAGAAAATAACTCGCTACGCTCAAACAGATTTTCTTTTTACGTATTCTTCAAACATTTGACACTCGACTGCGGAAGCTAAGGACAGCTAAACATCGGAAATAACAGCATTTTGTTTTATAATTAAAACATAGTTTTATCTTCCTTTACGACTTCCATAAAATCTAGATTACCACATATACATAACAAAAAATGCCTCGAATATTATCGAGACATTTTTGTGTATATAAATTTTTCTTCTTCTTTACTTTGGACTCGTAGCAATCACAAATTTCAGATTATTTTTAACTCCTATTTGTAACACATCAACCAAATCCTGTACTTGTAAATTAAACGGAATTCTAACAATTACCGTTTGGTCTTTCTCAGTATTCATCTTAGACATCAAAGTGGTTTCTAATTCATCAAAAACAACAGGCTGCTTGTCGATGTAGAATTTCTTGTCTTCAGTAACCGACAAACTAATGTATTGCTTGTTTGTTTTCTCATTAGACTTCGCCTTAGGCAAAGTCATTTTTATAACATTCGGATTTGCAAGAGTAGATATAATCAGGAAAAACAGCAACAAGAAAAACATAATGTCACTCAATGACGAAGTAGCTACTTCAGCATGAAATCTTCTTTTTCGCTTAATTGACATAACTTATGATTTTTGAATAATATTGACAAACTCCAATATTTGTTTCTGAATTTTTAAAGCAAAATGATCAATCTTTCCGTTCAACAAATGGTAACCACTGTAAGCAATAATCCCCACAATCAAACCAGAACCACTACTAATCATCTTTTCATACAATCCACCAGAAATATTTCCGATACTGATATTTTCCGTTACCGAAATACTGTAAAAGATTTTAATAACTCCTGAAATAGTACCAATAAATCCTAATGTTGGCGCAATACCAGCAATAAGACCTAATTGTCCCAGATGTTTTTCCATCTCCCCTATTTCAATATCAGCCGCACGATCCATATTCGACTCAATCTCGGTAATAGGTCTTCCCACAACCTGAATTCCTTCCTTAAGGATATTTCCGGAAGCCGAATTGCTTCTTTCGGCAATAGAAAGTGCCATATTCAAATTTCCTGAAACTAGATTTACACTTACATCCTTTATTAAATGAGCATCAATCTTTGAAGCTTTATGAATGTATAAATAACGCTCAATAATCAAATAAAAAGTATAAAATAATAATATCGAAATTGGAATTAAGAAAAAACCTCCCTTTAAAATAAAGTCCAAAACAGAAATTTCAGTATTTGAAGCCACCTTTTCGACAAGAACATTCGAAGCAGCATTAGCAATTGTATCGGCCTGTAATTGTATAGAACTAAACATATATTATTTTTTAATTTTACTCATTAATTATAAAAAATACTTCAATTTTGCATTGCAGTAACTTTTAGTTGCAATATTAAACTAAAAAAATCAAAATTTATTTCAGACCTCAACTAATTTATCAAAAATAAATGAATTATCAAGAAACTACAGCCTGGATGTTTAACCAACTTCCGATGTACCAATTGCAAGGAGCTTCTGCTTACAAAAAAGACTTAACCAATACTCATTTACTGATAAATCACTTAAATAATCCACATGCAAATTTAAAATGTATTCATGTGGCCGGGACAAACGGAAAAGGCTCTAGCTCACATATGCTGGCTTCTATACTTCAGGAAGCAGGTTACAAAGTAGGTCTTTATACTTCGCCTCATTTAAAAGATTACAGAGAACGCATTAAAATTAATGGCACTGAAATTACAGAAGATTTTGTTTGTAATTTTATCAATTCGAACAAAGCTTTTTTTGAAGCCAATGACATTAGTTTTTTCGAAATGAGCGTTGGATTGGCTTTTGCTTATTTTGCGAAAGAAAAAGTCGATATTGCTATTATCGAAGTGGGCATGGGCGGAAGACTAGACGCTACTAACATTATCACTCCGTTGGTTTCGGTAATAACGAATATTGGATTAGATCACGTACAGTTTCTTGGAAACACCTTAGAATCGGTCGCTTTTGAAAAAGCTGGAATTATAAAACCAAACATCCCTGTAGTTATTGGCGAATATATCCCTGAAACACAAGCTGTTTTTTTGGCCAAAGCCAAAGAAAATAATTCCGAAATCTACTTCGCCTCCGATTTAATTTCAGAAAACCTTCCTTCTGATTTAATTGGTGATTATCAAATTCACAATAAAAAAACGGTTCTACAAACCATCCAAATTTTAAACACTCAAACTGATTTTTCTATTAACCAAAACCAAATTGAATCAGGCCTATTAAATGTGGTCAAAAACACAGGGCTTTTGGGAAGGTGGCAACAATTAGGAGAATCTCCAAAAATCATCTGTGATACCGCTCACAACAAAAACGGACTTGAAATTGTACTGAACCAAATTAAAAACGAAAAATTCGAGCGATTACATATCGTTTTAGGAGTTGTAAACGACAAAGATTTAGATGAAGTCTTGCCTTTATTTCCAAAAAATGCCATTTATTATTTTTGCAAACCAAATATTCCACGAGGACTCGAAGCATTGGCATTAAAAGAAAAAGCAGCACAATTCGGCTTAAAAGGAGCGATACTACACTCTGTACCAGAAGCTTATAAAAAATCAAAAGAATCAGCTAATTCCAACGATTTCATATATGTGGGAGGAAGCACCTTTGTAGTTGCAGAAATTTTATAATTTTTTTCGTTTTTTGCTTGCACATTCGAAAAAGCATTGTATATTTGCACTCGCAATCACAAACGATAGCAACCTAGTAAAATAGGGCGATTAGCTCAGCTGGTTCAGAGCACCTCGTTTACACCGAGGGGGTCGGGGGTTCGAACCCCTCATCGCCCACCAAGAAACTCCTTAAGCAATTAAGGAGTTTTTTTTATGCTTTTTTTTAATGTAAATTAGCTCAGTATTTAAAGCATAAAACTTCCTTAATATATTATTTCAAATGAAATGGATCACTAGAGAAAGACCTAAAATAGATCGAATTGCCTGCCCCTGGTTAATTAAAAAATTTGTTGATTCGGAGGCTGAATTTATTTATGTTCCTTTCAGTGATGTTTTAGATAAAGCAAAAGAATTAGACGCCATTCCCTTTGATATTCCTGATACCGAGTACACACACTATAAAGAGCAAACCACCTTTGATTACATCATCAAAAAACATAAAATTGATGATGCTGCCGTTTTAATTATTGCAGGAATTGTGCGTGGAGCTGATACTGACAGACATGATATCGCTCAGGAATCGGCTGGACTTTGGGCTATTTCTGCCGGGCTTTCTTACAACATTACAGATGATGTTAAATTGCTGGAAACAGGAATAATTCTTTATGATGCACTATATAGTTGGGCCACTCATTTATACAAACAGAATCATTTGCAAAACAGTCCTTTTGAGAACTTATTACATCAGGTTTATAATAAGTTGTTAAATGAAAAAAAATCTAAAAACAAAAAAACACCTACTTGGGTCAAGGATTTAAAAGAAATGATTCAGGACCAAATTGACACTCAATTCACATTTGACTTAAAACAAATTTCAAATGACCTGGAATTGAATCCGTCTTATTTATCCCGAGAATTTTCTAAATATTTCGAAGATTTAAATTTTGGGGATTATGTGAGAAAATTGCGGATTGAAAAAGCAATTAATCTAATTGAAAACTCAACATACACACTAACTGAAATAGCTTATAGGACTGGTTTTTCAGACCAAAGTCATTTTACGAGAATTTTCAAATTGCATACCGGTAAAAATCCATCTTCTTATCGTAAAAAAAATACAAAAAAGTAATTCAGGTACAAAAAGTAAATAGTATACTATTTCTACCTTTTTAGTATGATTATTTTTGCATCATAAATAAACAACGTTATGATACAAATTAAACATGCTATTCTTTTAGTTTTACTGACATTTAGCTCCTCCATTTTTTCCCAGACCACTTATCCTAAAATTACTGGATACTTTGGAATCATGCATCCTTTAGTTTCGATTAATAAAGATGAAACTACCGTAAATTTTAGAGATTATTATGCTATAGGCTTCCCAACAGGAATTAACATCTGGAAAAGTGAAAAAATTGGATTTTCTTTTGAAGTAGTTCCTAATATCAAAGACGATCAAGGCACAAGCAAAGTAAATAATTTATTATTTCATCCCGGAGTTTTAGTAGCTTTAGGCCATGGATATACCTTTGCAGGAAGATTAGCATTCGAAACCAGTGGAAGATATGGTGTAACACCCGTAATTAATAAAACAATAAAGAAAAACGCCAATAGTAGTTACTTTGTAGCTGTGCCATTACCAGTTCGATTTGGTAATGACCACCCGGCAAGTTTTACTGTAGGTTTTCAATTTGGAATCGCTTTTTAAAATTACTTAGCTATGAATGAAAATCATAAATACACATTAAGAGAATTAACCCTATATTTTTTAAAATTGGGCACCATCGGCTTTGGTGGCCCGGTAGCATTGGTAGGCTATATGCATCGGGATTTAGTCGAGAATCGAAAATGGATTTCAGAAGAAGAGTACAAAGAAGGTTTAGCTTTAGCACAATTAGCTCCGGGACCTTTAGCAGCTCAACTAGGAATCTACTTAGGATTTGTTCATTACAGAATTTTGGGCGCAACACTAATAGGCTTTGCATTTGTACTTCCTTCTTTTATAATGGTCGTTTTGTTAGGGATAATCTACAAATTATTTGGCGGCTTATTATGGATACAAGCCGTATTTTATGGTGTTGGCGCAGCCGTCGTTGGAATTATCGCACTGAGTTCTTATAAACTCACCTTAAAATCAATTGGCAAACTCAATCTGGAGTCTTTTAAATCAAAATGGTTATTGTGGCTATTTTTTATTCTGGCTACAATAATAACTTATGTTACTGAACAGGAACAAATTTTATTGTTTATAGCGGCCGGACTTTTATATATGATTGTGAAAGCAAGTCCTAAGTGGTGGAATGTAAGTACAGTGAATTCTTTAATTCTTGCTCCTATTGCTTTTTGGAATTATGAAAGCACCACACTAACAAAAATAGCTGTTTTCTTTACCGAAGCTGGTGCTTTTGTCTTTGGAAGCGGATTAGCCATTGTTCCTTTTCTACATTCAGGTGTAGTTGTAGAAAATCAATGGTTAACGGAGCAACAATTTCTTGATTCGGTTGCTGTAGCCATGATTACTCCAGGACCTGTTGTTATAACAGTGGGATTTATTGGATATTTAGTCGCAGGATTCGTAGGAGCTGTAGTAGCTGCACTGGCTACGTTTTTACCTTGTTACTTATTTACAATTGCCATGGCTCCGTATTTTAAAAAAATTGCAAAAAACGAATCTGTGAAAGCGTTTGTAGAAGGAATTACTGCTGCAGTTGTAGGTGCCCTAGTAGGCTCTGTAATTGTAATAGCAAAAAGAAGCATCATTGATACTCCAACAATAGCTATAGCTATTCTAAGTATTGCTGCTTTACTTTATTACAAAAAAATTCAAGAACCTTATATCATTGCTATCGCTGCCGTTTTAGGAGTTTTTATAAAATTAATCTAGCATCGCAACTACAAAGCAACTCTTTTATAGCAAATTCAAAAAAGCCAAAAACTCCTTAAGAAATTAAGGAGTTTTTTTTTCGCCTTTATGCAAAATTATCCAGATCAATTCTTAAATCTATAGACCAGCAAAAACAAATTGATTCGTCAGTAGTAACAGGACAGAACAGGATACTAATAAAATGTTAAATTAATAGTTTTGAGACAACCAACTTAAAATCTATTAATTTATGAAATTTAAAACTTTACTTTTTAAGCAAGTTCCAAAAGCCCTAATGCTCTGCGGACTTGCATTAAGTTCCGGGAATGTTTGTTCCCAAACACTAGCCTTTCCTGAGGCACAAGGATTTGGCAGATACACTACCGGAGCCAGAGCAGTCGCTAACCCTAAAATTTATTTAGTAACCAATTTAAATGATAGTGGACCAGGATCTTTCCGTGATGCAGTTAGTCAGGAAGGCCGCTTTGTAATATTCAAAGTTGGGGGAATAATTAACACCCTATCCCAAATTGTCGTAGCAAAAAACACAACAATTGCAGGACAAACAGCAACCGGAGAAGGAATAGTACTTTTAGGTGCCAAAGTAACCTTTACAGGTTCAAGCAATACGATAGCCCGATATCTTCGTATTCGTTATGGATCTACTACCCAAGGCCAGGATGCATCAGGTTTAGCGAATGGGGCAAATATGATTTTTGACCACATGGCTTTTACCTGGGGAACTGATGAAGTATTTTCAATTAACTGGGACAGCAAAGGCACGAGTCCTGACAATATAACGATTCAAAATTCAATTATCGGTCAGGGATTACACCGTCACAATCACTCAGCCGGAGGATTGATGCAGCCTTCAGGTGGAAAAATAAGTTTAATTGGAAACTTATATATCTGTAACAAAACCCGTAATAACAAAATAAAAGGGATTAATGAGTTTGTGAACAATGTTGTTTACAATTGGGGTAATTATGGTAATACTTATGGACATGCCGAATCTGGAGAAGCCTACATCATGGGTGGTGATTCATCAGGAAGTTCAGATGTAAACATCATCAACAACTATTTCATTGGTGGTCCAAATACAAGTACTACTGTTGGAACACCTTTTAGCCGTGGAAATGACAACTTCTCATTATATGGTTCAGGTAATTATTTTGATAATAACAGAAATGGAATATTGGATGGAACATTAGTACCTCAGGATTTATCAGGATATCCTACCGGAGATGCATCAACAATTCATTCAACTCCTTATGATTATCCTATGAAAAACACAACTTTATCAGCTCAGGATGCTTATGATAAAATTGTGGCAGGTGTAGGCCCATCGTATCCAAGACGCGATCAGGTAGACAATCTTATGATTTCTGATTTAAAATCTAAAGGAACAGTCGCTACTTATGTATATGTTCAAACTGATTTAACGAACAAGTTTGGCTTTATTAATGGAGGTGCCGGACACGTTTATGGCGCTCCTGCCCCACTAGACACCGACAATGACGGAATGCCTGATACCTGGGAAGACAGCAATGGATTGAATAAAAACAATGCTAATGATGCCGTTGCTTACAGCACAACTTCTCCTGAATACTTAAACATTGAAGTTTACATAAATGGATTAATCAATACAGTACCACCTGAATTTGTAATTCCTCCAACTTCAATTGCTTTCAACGCAACTTCAGTTGAAACACCAACTCCTTCAAGCAAGGTAATTTTGACTTGGAAAGACAATTCAGACAATGAAACTAATTTTGTAATTGAGCGTTCAATCGATGGAACAAACTATACACAAATTGCGCAAGTAGCTGCAAATGTAACTACATACACTGATAATAATTTAATTCCAAATACTAAATACTATTACCGTATTAAAGCAACAACTACAACTGAATCTTCCAGTTATAGTGATGTAAATTCCCTTACCACACCAGCTATTCCTTCAGCCCCTACAAAAGCAGCTACTCCTACTCCTACAACAGGAATGAATACAGTAGACTTAGTAAATGGCACTTTAGCTTTAAAATGGACAGGTAGTGCAAATACAACAACTTATTCTGTTTATTTTGGAACTGATCCTGCTAACTTAACAAAATTAGGCGATATAGCTTATGTTGCAGCTCCAAGCTATACACTTACAGGTTTAAGTCCGGCAACAATCTATTACTGGAGAATTGATGCTACTAATGCCAAAGGAACTGTGACTGGAGATGTATGGAACTTCAGCGCTCAAAAAGCAGAACTGGTTGGTCATTGGCCATTTAAAGAAGTGGCAGGTGAAGGCGAACAAATTGCAGATATCTCTGCTTATGCCAATGATGGTCAGTTAGATGCTGCTTTCGACAAAGCTGCTGTCAGAGTAACCGGTAAAGCTAATAATGCAATAGATTTTTCAACATTTTTACCAAATAAGCAGATGGTGACTATCCCTCATCAGGACAATCTCTTATTCGATAAAAATTCATTTTCTGTTTCTTTTTGGATGAAGGCTGATGCCAGTCAATTACCAGCTACTTCAACTTTGAGTTCTTATATATTATGCAAAGGCTCGATTACAAAAAACACTACAACAGGTGCTACAGGTAAAAGATTTGATGTAGAAATTAAAAATAATCAATTCCGATTTGCTATAGATGATGACAAAGTAAAAACAGAACTTACATCAACATTAGCAGCTACTAAATATTATACCGGAGACTGGGTGCATGTAGTTATCATGCGAGATGTTACTGCAAAAAAATTAAGATTATACACTAATGGTGTTTTCACGAATGAACTAGCTGATGCAACAGGAACAGCTGTGGGTATTGGCGAGCCAACTGATTTAGTAGTTGGTAATATTGGAGTACTTGAGTTGTATGCTAATACTACTCCTGCTCCTTACAAAGGAAAAATAGATGAGTTAAAAATATTTAACTACGCTTTATCAGCTGCAGAAGTTGCAGCGATATACAACACAACCTTAATTAATTCGCCATCTAATGTAACATTCGAGACGAATATTATACCAACACCAACTCCCTCAAGTACAATAGCTTTAAAATGGAATGACAATTCTAATAACGAAGCTAATTTTGCAATTGAACGTTCATCTGACGGAAACTCTTTTGTACAAATAGCAGAAGTTGTAGCCAACACAACGACTTACACCGATACTAATTTAGCTGCTAACACCAAATACTATTACCGATTAAAAGCAACTAACAAAACGGATTCTTCAGCATATTCAGAAGTATTTAATGTAACAACACCAACTGATGATGACAATGACGGTTATTCCAAAACTAATGATTGTAATGATAACGACGTAACTGTACATGTACCTATTCAATATTATGTAGATGCTGACAAGGACGGGTTTGGTTCGACTGAAACAGCGATGTTATGTTCATCTGTCGCTACTGAAGGTTATTCGACCAATAATACTGATTGTAATGATAATGACGCTACTGTACATGAGCCTATTTTATATTATGTAGACACAGACAAAGACGGATTTGGTTCTACTGAAACAGCTATGTTTTGTTCATCAGTAGCTCCGGGAGGATATGCTAAAAATAATACCGATTGTAATGATAATGATGCAACTGTTCATGAACCAATTTTATATTATGTAGATGCGGATAAGGATGGATTTGGTTCGACTGAAACAGCGATGTTCTGTTCATCTGTCGCTCCGGAAGGATATGCTACAAACAATACCGATTGCAATGACAATGATGCAACTGTTCATGAACCAATTTTATATTATGTAGATGCAGATAACGATGGGTTTGGATCAACTGAAACAGCAATGTTATGTTCTTCAATCGCTCCTGCAGGATATGCTACAAATAACACTGATTGTGACGACAGCAAATTATTATATACAGATAATGATGGTGACGGCCTAGGTGCTGGTTTAGCTGTAGCTTGTGGTGTAGCAAACAATGATGATTGTGATGATACCAATGCTATTCAATTAACAGCATCGATTCCTGATGTTTATGCTATTAACAATACGCAGGAAAAAAACACAATCTATGTAGGTTATGGAACTGGATTTTTAAATATAAAAGCAATTCCGGCAGGTGGTACAGCACCTTATTCTTATGCATGGAGTACAAACCAAACCGATCAGACAATCGCAGTATCTCAACCGGGAAGCTACAACGTAATAATAACTGATGCAAAAGGCTGTCAAACTTCAGCTTCGATTATTGTTAATTCAATAAATGTACAATGCGGAAGCTCTGCTGATAAAGTTATCGTTTGTCATAATGGTCAGGAAACTTGCGTAAGTCCGAGTTCAGTTCAGGCGCATTTAAGTCATGGAGACAAATTAGGAAGTTGCAATACCATTTCTTCATCTAGTATTACTGAAAATGTTACAGTTTTCCCTAATCCGGTTGCAACAATTCTAACTGTTAAAGTAGATAAAGTTTATGACGGAGCAGAACTTGCGCTCTATAATATTTTAGCAAGAAAAGTAAAATCAGAACCTTTAACAAGCACTATGCAACAAATGTTTTTGGGTGATTTAAACAAAGGAATCTACTTTTTACATGTTAAGAATGGAAAATATTATACAATAAAAGCTATCGTCAAGAAATAACTAATTTTTTTAAAAGCAAAAGCCGACTCTAAATTTAGAGTCGGCTTTTTACTTTATCAAATAATGCCCCTAAACAACTGAAAAACTTTAATCATTTTGTTAAAATTATTTTTCGGGTTTCCACATTTTCTCCAATTATTAAGTTCAAAGAATACATTCCTTCTGGTAAAGTATGACTAAGTTCAATTGTTTCTTTGATACAACCTTCTATTTTAAATGCTTTTTTAGAATAAATAATTTGCCCAAGAGTATTTACAACTTGTAATTTTGCTCCTTTTACAACATTGTTTTTACAAACTTCTACTGTAAATGAACCTGTCGTAGGATTTGGATACAATATAAACATATCATTATTTTCTATGATAGAAGTATTTATTTTTTTTGCAAAACTAACTGCATTGTTACAGGTTCCCAGATAATCCCCATGCGCTAAATGCATTTTAACATCATTTGTTTTAACACAGGTTGTAACATTATTGTGGCATACATATATACTGCTTTTTCCGCAACTTATATCAATTGCATTTACAACCACATCATCAGTTTTAAAGCATCCACTGGCGTCTGTAACCCTTAAAGTATAGGTTGTTGTCACCGTAGGGCAAACATTAATACTAGCAGTTTTGGCACCTGTACTCCATAAATATTTATAGGGTGGTACCCCCCCAGATCCAGAACCACTAAGCGTGGCACATTTATTTTGAGTATAACTAGGATAAACTGTTTTGTCTGGTCCTGCATTTGCCATTGGACCATTAACCTGAATGCTTGTAGTAGCAGAATTACTGCAACCATTACTATCGGTATAGGTATAAGTAACTACATGATTCCCCAATCCCGCAACAGAAGGATTAAAACTACCCGAACTAACTCCGTTACCTGAATAGACTCCGCCTAATGGTAGACCTCCACTTAAAGAAAATGGAGTAGCATTTATACAAACGGGAGAATATGCTCCTAGAGATACAACTGGTATTGGATTGACTGTTATAGTAATTTCTTTAGAAACAGAACAACCTGCAATAATGCCTGTACCGGTTACCATATAAGTCGTAGTTTGTGTAGGTGTAGCTATGACTGTAGCTCCTGTGCCAGAACTTAATGACTCAGAAGGTGTCCAAAAGTAAGATGTAGCACCGGAAACAGTCAGTTGACTACTTTCGCCATTACAAATTTCACTATCACTTGCAGCAACTGTGATATCGCCTTCTAAAACTTCAACCTCAAAAGAAACGGTGCTGCTGTTTCCATTAATATCCGTTGCAGTCCAGTCAATGATATTAATTCCTTCCGCTAAACTGATTCCTGATAACGATTCTCCTGTTGAAGATAACCCTGCATTATTATTTACCATACTATAAAAGAAGCTGATAAGTTGGCAATTATCTGTGGCAGCTAAATCAAATTCCCCACCCTCAACATCATAAAAGCACAACCCATTGTTAGCAGTTCTTGTATAATGAAATTCCGTTGGTGCAGTTATATATGGGGCTTCAGTATCAACAACTGTTACAGTTTGTGTACAGGTTCCGGTATTATTATCTCCATCTATTGCCGTCCAGGTAACTGTTGTTTCTCCTAACGGATAGGTGACAGGAGCATCATTAGTTAGACTAATTAATTCTCCTGCAATATATCCTGCAGCCCAATTGGAAGTTAGCCCAGTGAGTGCAAAACTATTCAATGTCCCGTTAAATCCATTTCCTGAATCATCTATAGCCGTATTAATTGCCGGTCCCGGAGAAGCGGAGTTATTTCCTCCCACGAGTCCTTGATTAAAATGATACAAGGCTACCAGTCCAGACTGTGCACCAAGTTCTTTATTCATGTCAGCTTGTATTTGTGCTTGGGAACGTTCAATATTCCATATTCTTACCTCGTCCATTACATCTCCACTATTGGATATCGCGGCATCATCGCCTCTGGCACCAATTTTAAGAGAACCATTACTGGGAATTACAGGCAAACCTATTATACCATTTATCTGTCCGTCAAGAACTCCATTCACATAAACTTTTAAAACTCCTGCCGTTCTGTTATATGTGCTTGCCAGATGGTACCACACATTGGGTAATAATGTTGTTGATCCTGTTAACTGCGGTCCGTCGTAATTCAAAACCATTGTAAATACTTTATTTTCAGGAGAAATCCGTAATAAGTAACCGAATGAATCTGCCTGACTGGTATATTTTTCAATCAAACTTTTTCCACCTGAAACAAATTTAACCCAGGTTTCAATTGTCAGATTGTCTGTCGGGTTAATTAAATTATTATGAGGTATATTAACATAGCCACCATCAAAGTTCAAGGCGTTCCCAAAAGAAGTCCTGCAATTATCATTTACTATTGGATTTACCAATGTGATTGTACCGGTACAGAGTCCTGGTGTATTATTGAGAATTATATCGGGCGCACAAACAATAGTTGGGCTTTCTGCATCGACTACTGTTACTGTTTGTGTACAGGTTGCTGTATTATTATTTGCATCCGTTACCGTCCAGGTCACTGTTGTGTCTCCTTCCGAATAGGTAGCTGGAGCATCATTGGTAATGTCAAGTGTCTCTACTTCAGCATTTCCTAAAACCCAGTTGGAATTAGCACCTGTGAGTGCAAAGCCATTCAGTGTCCCGTTAAATCCATTTCCTGAATCATCTGTAGTCGTATTAATTGCCGGTCCCGGAGAAGCGGAGTTATTTCCTCCGGCGAGGCCTTGATTAAAATGATATAAGGCTACCAGTCCGGGCTGTGCATTTAGTTCATTATTAAAATCTGCTTGTATTTGTGCTTGCGAACGTTCAATATTCCATATTCTTACCTCATCCATTACATCTCCATTATTGGATATCACGGCATCATCGCCTCTGGCACCAATTTTAAGAGAACCATTACTGGGAGTTACAGGCAAACCAGTTATACCATTTATCTGTCCATCAAGAACTCCATTCACATAAACTTTTAAAACTCCTGCCGTTCTGTTATATGTGCTTGCCAAATGGTACCACACATTGGGTAATAATGTTGTTGATCCTGTTAATTGCGGTCCGTCGTAATTTAAAACCATTGTAAATACCTTATTTTCAGGAGAAATTCGTAATAAGTAACCAAATGAATCTGCCTGACTGGTATATTTTTCAATCAAACTTTTTCCGCCTGAAACAAATTTAACCCAGGTTTCAATTGTCAGATTGTCTGTCGGGTTAATTAAATTATTGTGCGGTATATTAATATAGCCGCCATCAAAGTTCAAGGCGTTCCCAAAAGAAGTCCTGCAATTATCATTTACTGTTGGATTTACCAATGTAGTTGTACTGGTACAGAATCCTGGTGTATTATTGATAATGATATCGGACGCACAAACAATAGTTGGGCTTTCTGCATCGACTACTGTTACTGTTTGTGTACAGGTTGCTATATTATTATTTGAATCTGTTACTGTCCAGGTCACGGTTGTGTTTCCTACCGGATATTCGTCGGGAGCATCATTGGTAATGTCAAGTGTCTCTACTTCAGCATTTCCTAAAACCCAGTTGGAAGTAGCTCCTGTGAGTGTAAAGCCATTCAGTGTTCCGTTAAATCCATTTCCTGACTCATCTATGGCCGTATCGATTGCCGGTCCGGGTGAAGCGGAATTATTTCCTCCGGCGAGGCCTTGATTAAAATGATATAAGGCTACCAGTCCGGGCTGTATATTTAATTCATTATTAAAATCTGCTTGTATTTGTGCTTGCGAACGTTCAATATCCCATATTCTTACCTCGTCAATTATACCACCATTGGTTAATCTTGTTGCGGCATCATCTCCTCTTGCACCAATTTTAAGTGATTGGGCACCCGGTGCTGTGGGTAATCCGCTTATGCCAGCTACCTCCCCGTCAAGAACTCCATTCACATACAATTTCAAGATCCCTGTATTTCGATTGAAAGTAGCCGCGATATGATACCAAACATTGGGTAAAATTGTTGTACTGCCTGCAACTCCTGTACCTTGATTACTGGCATTCAAGACCATCGTAAACGGCTTATTTTCAGGAGTAATTCGCAGTAAATAACCAAAAGTATTTACGCTATTAGAATATTTCTCTATCAAACTTTCTTGCATATTGTTTGATGATCGTTTCACCCAAGCTTCAACTGTAAATTGGTCTATAGGGTTTAGTAAATTGTTATGTGGCACATCAACATAACCACCATCAAAATTCAATGCATTTCCAAAAGATGCATTACAATTATCATTGACTGTTGGATTTATTAATACGGTTGTACCGATGCAATGTCCCGGTGTATTATTGATAATGACGTCTGGTGCGCAAACGATGGTTGGAATTTCAACATCATTTACAGTTACCGTAAAGCTACAGGTTTTGGTAACATCAGCTGTTAATGTGTATGTAACAGTCGTTACGCCTTTATTGAAGATTAACCCGTTGGCACTTCCGTTACCGGAACCAGTTGTTGCACCGCTTAAAGTATAAGTATAGGAAGAATTATCAGGAGTTACTGTTGGATTGATAGAATTAACTATCGCGGAGCAATATCCATTATCTGTATTTAAAATTTGGGTGGTTGGACAAGCTATGGAATAAGATATCTCATTACCAACAGAACAAACAAAATTGTTTTTATTAATGGTAGTTCCATCACCTAGTTGACCATACCCATTATATCCAGATGAACAAAACTCCATGCTATCAGATTTAATTCCCGCTGAATGAAGAAAACCAGCAGCTACATCTTTCCAGTTAGTAGATAAGTCTATTTGGAAAGGAACATTGCTATTGTCATTGATACCATTTCCTAATTGACCATAACTGTTAAATCCCCATCCCCAAAGAGTTCCATCAGATTTTATTCCAAATGTATGCTGATATCCTGCTGAAATAGTTTTCCAACTCGTGTCTATACCTATTTGAGTGAGTAGTGTATTATTAGTAGTGGTGCCATCACCTAACTGACCACTTGAGTTAAGACCTAATGCCCAAAGGGTGCCATTGCTTTGAATTCCAACGATATGTCTATCACCCGCAGCAATTTTTAGCCAATCGTTTGCCGAACCTATTTGAATTGGTATTGTTGTGTTTGGCTGTCCCTCAAAGAGTGTTCCCCATTCCCAAAGAGTTCCGTCATTTTTTATTCCAATAGTAAAAAGATAGCCTCCGGCCGCATCCTTCCAATTGGTATCTGTTCCAACTTGTGTCGGCGTGTTTTTATTAATATTTGTTCCATCTCCTAACTGCCCATTTGTATTAAATCCCCATGTCCAAAGAGTCCCGTCGGATTTTGTTGCAACAGTATGATGAATTCCTGCATTAATTGTTTTCCAATTGTTTTCGGTACCTATTTGAGTGGGAATATTCATACTTGCGTTATTTCCGTCTCCTAATTGACCGTTTGTATTACCTCCCCAAGTCCATATAGTTCCATCGGTTTTAATAGCCACAGTATGAAAGTCGCCTGCAGAAACATTTTTCCAATTGGTATCTGTGCCAATTTTTACAGGAGAATTTCTATCAGTTGTAGTACCATCTCCTAATTGACCCTGAGAATTAAATCCCCAAGTCCAAAGTGTTCCGTCAAGTTTTACCCCAACTGTATGGAACATTCCAGCCGCAATACTTTTCCAATGATTCTGCGGGTTTTCATTTTCTAAAACAGTTACCGTAAAACTACAAGTGCTCGAATTGCAATTATTATCCATTGCAGTTACGATTACTTCAGTTATTCCAAGGGGAAATTCAGTATTTGGGTCTTTACTGTAAGTAATAGAAGTAATACCGGAATCATCTGTTGCGGTAGCTATAAAATTAACTATTGCTGTAGTGTTCGGCGCATCGATGGATACTGAAATAGGCGCAGGACAGGTTATAACGGGTGGTGTGTGCTCAAAATCAGGGCTGGTACCACTAACATTGCCAGTAGTCCAGTTGGATGTATTTCCGGTTAATGCAAAATTGTTTAGTGTTCCGGTTAGATTATTGCCGCTGGAATCCAATAAACTGGTAATACTTGTATTTTCACAAATACTTAGACCTTGGTTAAATTTATAATACACCACTAAACCGTGTTGAGGAACAGCTAATTCACCGGTACTGTTGTTTACTATTTCTGCAGCACATAGAGAGCGGTTCCAAATCCGAACTTCTTCAATAGCTCCCATAAATTGTCTGTCTTGCGACATAAAAGGATCGTCTTTTCCTATTCGTGTTATACCGTTAAATTCTTCGATGGCATGAGTTACGTTGTTTACATGAGCTACTCCGTTTAGGTAAATAGTAGCTTTCGCAGGTTCAACAACTAAAGCCACATGACTCCATTCATCTGGCGGAGCAATAGCACCACTGGACCAGGCATAAGTTAAACCATCATTATTCCAATGGTATTCTATTTCATTATTAGCCTTGATTCCAAATCCCGCAATAGTACTTCCGGAACGGGAAAAAACAATCCCATCATAATCGCCCTGTAATCCTGTGGGTTTAATCCAGGCTTCCATTGTTACGGTATTAGAATTTAAATTCAAAGCCGGGATACTTACATAATCATTGATGCCATCTAAACTTAAAGCTCCCGCAGATTCTGCATTTACCATTACCGTAAAGTTGCAAGTGTCACCACTTCCACAGCCATTGCTTGCTGTAATAGATACATTGGTTACCCCTTTATTAAATATGGAACCACTGCCTGTTCCACTACCGCTTCCTGTTGTCGCTCCACTAAAAGAATAGGTTATAGTTGGGTCTGGCGTACCAGTTGCAGTAACCACATAAGATACAGTTACCGAACAAGTTCCTGTGGTCGTATCAGCCGTAATATTTGACTGACATGATGAAAATGTTGGTGCCAAACAAGGGGTATATAACTCACAACTGCTTATAATACCTCCTGCTCCCGTCCCGTTTGCCACCAGCACTTTGCCATTGGACAAGAGTGTGGCAGTATGGGAGCTCCGAATCTCTGCCATAGAAGCAGTTGTGCTCCATATACCAGCTACTGGATCGTATATCTCACAACCGCTCAAACCACCACCTGTCACCAGCATCCTGCCATTGGAAAAAAGTGTGGCAGTATGATAGGCTCGACTCGCCGCCATTGAAGCGGCCGTACTCCAGGTATTTGTCACAGGATCGTATAATTCACAACCGGCTAAAAGACTACTTCCGTTGGTTCCGCCTGTCACCAGTACCCTGTCATTGGACAAAAGCGTGGCGGTTTGATAGTAACGACTATCCGCCATTGAAGCGGCGGCACTCCAGCTATTGGCTACCGGATCGTATAACTCACAACTGCTTAAACTACTTCCGTTAGTTCCGCCAGTCACAAACACCCTGCCATTGGGCAAAAATGTGGTAGTATGATAGTAACGACTCACCGCCATTGAAGCGGCCGTACTCCAAGTATTTGTCACAGGATCGTATAATTCACAACTGGCTAAAACACCACTTCCGTTGGTTCCGCCTGCCACCAACACTTTGCCATTGGACAAAAGTGTCGCAGTAGGATAACTACGACTCTCCAGCATCGAAGCGGCCGCGCTCCAACTATTGGTTAGTGGATCGTATAACTCACAACTGCTTAAATTACCACCTCCGCCATACCCACCAGTCACCAGTACTTTCCCATTGGACAAGAGTGTGGCAGTATGATTGTAACGACCGACCGTCATTGAAGCAGCAGGGCTCCATATATTTGTTACCGGATCGTATAACTCACAACTGCTTAAAAAACTACTTCCGTTATATCCGCCTGTCACTAGCATCTTGCTATTAGACAAAAGTGTGGCAGTATAAGCGTGACGACTGTTCGCCATTGAAGCGGTTGCGCTCCAGGTTTGAGCATTTGCAGTAATTGTTCCTGCTAAGTACAGTATTATTGCAAATAGTAGTAAATTATAAATAGTAATTAATTTTTTCATGAGATTTGTTTTTTATTGTTAATTACAAATGATTGTCACCATCTAAAAATTGACTTTTGATAAAAGAAAAGAATAGCCTTGAGATAAACTAGATTTGTTTCTCATTATTCTTCAATAAAATCTTATTGGGGAGAATCCATTATTGGATGCTGAAGGAGGTATTCTTTTCCATAAACGTCTTTTTTAAATTTACTTTTTAAAAATCGGCATAAAATACAGCCGGCTACCGTCGGTTCGAAACTAATCCTAACGATCCTAAATCAATTAAAAATGTAGTAGATGGGGCGTTTATTATAGCAAATAACTGGTATTTAAACAAATAACTCCTTTTCAATCCAAATTCAACAGGAATCATAAAAAAAGGAATACCTTACAATTAGGTGTTTTTAAGTCTTTATTTTCAATAGGTTGAAAATAAAAACAGACGGATTTCTCATCTTCTCCCATTGGCTCCTTATTTTAAATTGGGTTTTAACACCAAATCAAGAATATCCTATCAAATTTCGAGGATATATTTAGTAAAAAAAATAGTTATAAATAGCTATTTTTTGTAAATTTATAAAGCTGAACACCAATTATTTACATTTTTATTTTAACAAAACTATGTTGGATTTAATAAAATTATCATGAAGAAACACTACCCTATAGATTACAAGACAGTTATCAAGGAAAACCCCATCCCGATTAAATCTGCCAGCAATGATTTGTTGTCAGTCTTCAGAGATGAAGCTGACCGATTAGCGGCTTTACCTTTGGGTATTTTGCCTACTTTTTATATTCTGAACTATCAAACCAAGGAATATGAATTTATATCGAAGGCTTTTCAATGTTTTTCAAAGTACAAAGCAGAAGAAATTATCGAAGGAGGTATTGAAAAGTTTTTGTCTATTTACCAAAAAGATGATTTTGATTTGTATTCGGAACAAATATTTTATAAAAATTTAGAAGTTATCCTTAATACTATACCAGAAGAGAGAGACCAATTACTCTTTACCAACACCTACCGCATTTTTAATAAAGACAAAACGATTTCTCATATTTTGCAAAAAAATAGGATCATTGCCGACCCAATAACCGGATTGCCGCTTTACGCTTACGGCTGCATCCATAATCTAACCCATCATACAATTTTCAACAGGGAATTGTTCCACCAGATTGAGAAAATAGAAGATTTGGAATCGGGCAATAAATCGATTATTTTTTCCAACACCTATAAAGTGTATGAGGAAGACAAAATGTTAACCCCACAAGAAAACCGGATTGTGGAATTATTAATTAAAGGTTTAACGACTAAAGAAATAGCCCAAAAATTATTTGTAAGTTATCATACCATTGATGCCCATAGAAGTAACATATTAACAAAAACAAACAGCAAAAATGTAGTTCAATTAATTTCAAAATTTATCAATTCAAACATTTAAATTTTCCAAATATGTTACATTTTGTCAAAAAAGGAAACGCTCCACAAAAAATAGTTTTTATTCACGGAAGTTCCAATGCGATGAATTACTGGGATAGTGCTTTGGAAAGTAAATGGTTAACTGACTATAAGCTTATTGCACTAGATCTTCCGGGACACGGGGAATCCTTTGTAAGCGATTTTCCGGAACGCGATTATAGTATTAAAGGTATGTCTAAAATTCTGTCTGAATTTCTTGAAGAAGAAATAAAAGAGAATTATATCCTAGTGGGACACTGTTTTGGCACCAATCTAATCGGGGAGTGCGCCGAATCTATGACGGGTTGTAAAGGTGTTTTTTTGACCAACCCAACAATTTTAGGAAAAGAAAAAACACCTTCGGATATTTTACAACCAAATCCTCTTATAACCCCTTATTTTATGGCTGATTCAAATGATGAGGATTTAAAAATCTTATTGGAAGATGCCATAATATGTGCCAATGAAAACAGTAAGCAAATTTTATTTGACAATTATAGAAATACCGATCAAAGGGTTAGAACCGTCATTGCTGAGGCTGTAATATCATCTAATTATAGTGATGAAATTGCCGCTATTGAAAAGCTTAAAATCCCTGTTGCTATAGCTTTCGGAAAAGAGGATACTGTAACGTTTCCTAACTATTTGGATTCAATCCCTTTTAAGCTTTGGAGAGATGAAATTATTAAAATTCCAGATGCGGGACATTATATCCAATCAGACCAACCTGAAAAAATAAATCAATGGCTGGCTATGTTTGCACAAGATTGTTTTACCTAGAAGTAATTTTAATAAATTCATATTATAAATAGATCATGAATAAACCGATTACATCTGAAACTTTTTATATCGATTTTATTGATTCATTACAATCTAATGGAAAAGTACATCCAAAAGAGCATTATCTAAAAAGTGATACTTTTTTTAAAAATGGATTGCACTTACTTCCTTGTGTTATGTATTTATTAGATTTTCAGAAACAATCATTTTTTTTCATAAGTGATGAAATCAAATCTTTTATTGGTTATTCTTCCGAAGATTTTTATAGTTTCGGGCATAGTGGTTTTTTAGACCTATTCAACCCCAAAGATTTAAAAGAATATATAGAACCCGTTTTTAGGGAGTTCGTTAGCTACGCATCTAATTTAAACAAAGGACAAATTAAAAACATTCGATTTTCGGTTAATTATAGAATAAAACACAAACAAGGACACTACATCCAATTATTAGATCAATTCATTGTTCTTGAAACAAATGAAAACAATTATCCAATAATAATATTGGGAATCTATAACGATATTACAACGACTAAAACGGATGATAAAATCATTTTCACAATAACTGAAATTGACTCTAAAAAGGGTGACGTACCTATTTATTCCAAAACATTCCCAGAAAGCATTGCTGTAACCTCAAAAGAAAAAGAAATACTACAATTACTTAAAAATGGGGAAACCAGTAAAAGTATTGCAACGAAACTGAATATTAGTTATCACACTGTAAATGCCCATCGTAGAAACATTCTTGAAAAGTTTAATTTTAAAAACACTTCTGAGTTAATAAGCTATTGCATGTCAAATGAAATTATTTGATTAATATTTAAAATACAATATTTATGAAAAGGTTTGTCCGAGCGTTTAAATACTAAATATTACAGGTTAAGATTTAAACAACAACTTAAAAATTTTGATAAAATAAAAAATAGACCTAAGTAAACCATCAAAACTCCTTAAGAAATTAAGAAGTTTTTTTTATTCTTTATGAATCAAATACCCCTGAGCCAATTTTTGAAAAGCAACAACTTGCTCTTGCCCCCATTCAGAGTTTTTCTCTAATAAGGGAGCCATTATACCAGCTACAATTGGCGCTGCTTCCATTGCTGCCCTTGCATCCAGAAAAAGCAACCTGATTCTCCTTGCTAAAACATCTTCAACAGTTAAAGCCATTTCATTTTTTACAGCCCAGACTACCTCTGCTTTTGTATAAGAATATGACGGATGGATTTTTTCAGATAAAGAAACATCTGTAGCAATCATTTGTTGTATCAAATGAGCATCCGAACCATAAATAGCTAAATCAGGAATCATTTTTTCCTTTGTATAGCCATGAATCTTTAAATGTCTTGTTTTACAACGAACAAATTTTAAACCTGAAACTTGTATTGCTTTACTAATTGTTTGCTGCCCCATTTTTCGATACGTAGTCCACTTGCCTCCAGTTACATTAATCAATCCCGAAGGAAGCACTTTAATACTATGCTCTCTTGACAACAAAGCTGTTTTTTTCTCAGCACCTACTTTCACCAATGGACGCAAACCTGCAAAAACACTATTAACATCTGCATAATCAATTTTATGTTTCGAATATTTATTGAAATGATTGATAATAAAATGAATTTCCTCTTCCAATGGTTTTGGCTCCAATGCTACTTCCTTAACGGGAGTATCGGTAGTACCTAACACTATTTTATCATGCCAGGGAATTACAAACAAAACCCTGCCATCAGACGTTTTAGGAATCAACATCGCCGAAAAACCTTCAAAATAAAACTTATTCAATACCAGATGAATTCCTTGCGAAGGCGCAATAGTTACTTCTGCATGTCCTTCCGCCTTTTGCAATAAAGCATCCGCAAAAACACCAGTGGCATTAACAACTACATTCGATTTGATACTATATTCCTGATTTGATAATTCGTCTTTTGCAATTAAACCAATTATCTTATTGTCCTTTTTTATAAAATCAGAAACTGCACAATAATTCAACACTAGTGCTCCATGTTCAATTGCGGTTTGAGCTAAATTAATTGCCAATCGACTATCATCAAATTGCCCATCATAATACAAAATCCCTCCTTTTAAATCGGTCGAATCCAAATCTGGCAAATGCTTTAAAGTAGCTGCTTTAGAAAGGATTTGTGTTTTTCCCAAACTAAATTTAGCCGACAAAAATTCGTAAATCCAAAGACCAAAACCATAATAGCATTTGTCCCACCATTTATATACAGGTACAACAAAACCTAATTTATGACAAATATGCGGTGCATTTCTAAGCATTCGACCACGCTCTAACAAAGCCTCACGCACCAAATAAATATTCCCCTGAGCGAGATAACGAACTCCGCCATGAACTAATTTTGTAGACCTGCTGGAAGTTCCTTTAGCAAAATCATACTTCTCTAAAAGTAAGGTTTTGTAACCACGACTGGCAGCATCAACAGCACAGCCCAAACCGGTAGCTCCACCGCCGATTATTACAATATCAAATTCCGCATTTTCACGAAGTTGATTGAATTTTTCTTCTCTATTCATCAAAAAAAATAACTTTAAACTTGCGGCTGTATTTTACAACTACAAGTCTAAAGTTAATTTATTTATTGCTGCTTCTATAAATTCTAGAGAAATACTTTTACAAGAATTCAAAAACAGCTCTTAAACGAATAAATATTCCCTAGTGTTTCAAATCAGTAAACGGAGTATCAAGTGCAAATGCAGGATATGTTTTCTCCACTACTTTTTCTTTTTCTAATGTGAATTCAGCCGTTTTTTTAATATTCAATGACGATGCACCAACAGCAACTTTATATTTTCCAGCTTCTGCAATCCAGGCGTTTCTGTTTGGAACAAAAGAAGCTAAGTTTTTAGCATTTAATGTCAAAATGATTGTTTGACTTTCACCCGGTTGTAGCAACTTAGTCTTCCCAAAAGCTTTTAACTCTTCTCTTGGTTTATCAATTGATTTTTCGGGAGCAGAAAGATACAGTTCTACTACTTCTTTACCTACAGTTTTACCCGTATTTGTTATAGTAACCGAAACCGTCATTTTATCATTAAATGTTTTTGAGCTCAATACAAGATTCGAATAATCAAATGCGGTGTATGATAAACCGTATCCAAATTCATACGATGGCTTAACATTAAAAGTATTAAAATAACGATATCCAACATAAATACCTTCTTCATAATTAACACTCGTAGGATTTTCGGCAGGAGTTCCAATCCAATTTTTAGTAGCTGCAGCATCTTCATAATTCACTGGAAAAGTCATGGTCAATTTTCCTGAAGGAGTCACCTTTCCTGAAAACACATCTGCAACAGAATTTCCGCCTTCCTGACCCGGTTGCCATGGTAATAAAATAGCGTCTACTTTGTCTCTCCAGCTCGCTGTTTCAATTACACCACCAATATTTAAGACTACAACCACTTTTTTGCCTTGAGCATGAAAAATTTCAGAAACACTATTAATTAAGTTAACTTCGTCCTGTGCTAAATTAAAATCATCAGCCACTTTACGATCATCCCCTTCACCGGCATTTCTTCCAATTGTGATTAAAGCCAGCTCAGAAGCTTTCGCTTTATTTTCAATGGTTTCCTTGTTTACATCTAATTCGACAATTCTTTTTGGCGTTGCCAATAAACCACCTTCTTTTTCGCGACGAGCCATTTCTTTTACCTTTTGGTCTGCCACATAAGGTTTATACAAGCCTTCTAAATCTTTATCAATTGAAAATCCAGAATTGGTAAGTCCGTCAATTAATGAAACAGAATAAGCTTCGTTGACATCACCACTTCCGGTTCCTCCTGCGATAAAATCATAAGAGGTATTTCCAAAAACCGCCAAAGGAGCTGATTTTGATACAAATGGTAAGATAGCATTGTCATTTTTTAACAAAATGGTTCCTTCTGCAGCAGCCTGTCTGGTAACTACTGCATTTTCTTTTAAATTTGGTTTATTGGAATAGTTATAATTATTCATCACCGGCGATCTCATAACCAGTTCCAAAATCCTTCTTAAATCGGTATTAACTACTTCTTTAGTTAATTTACCATTTTTAATATTTTCTAAAATAGCTTGTTGCTGACTAGGTAATCCTGGCATCAATAAGTCATTTCCTGCCGAAAGTTGTTTTACAACATCACTGACAGCATTTTTAGAAGAAATAGATCCAAATCCATCATAACCACCAAACCAGTCTGACATTACTAATCCTTTAAATCCCCACTCCTCACGAAGCACTGTAGTCAATAAATCTTTTCGGGCTGATGTATATTCTCCATTCACTAAATTATAAGAAGACATTATTGTCCATGGCTGAGCTGTTTTAACCGCGATTTCAAAACCTCTTAAATAAATTTCACGCATGGCTCTTTCGCTAATGTGAGCATTAATCCCCATACGATTTCTCTCCTGATTATTGGCAGCAAAATGTTTTATCGAAGTTCCAACACCGTTTGATTGTATACCATTTACCATCGCAGCAGCAATGGATCCTGACAGCAATGGATCTTCTGAATAATATTCAAAATTTCTTCCACATAATGGATTTCTGTGAATATTCATACCTGGCCCAAGCAATACATCAACACCATATTCTTTCACTTCATTACCCATGGCTTTCCCAACATTGTTAATCAGCTCTTCATTCCAAGTGGAAGCCAAAGCAGTTCCAACAGGAAATGCTGTTGCATAATAGGTATTGGTATCATTATCTCTTGTTGGATTAATTCGTAAACCAGCTGGTCCATCAGACACTATAACTGCAGGAATTCCCAAACGTTTGATTTCATAAGTTCCTCCGGCTTCTCCAGGGACTTTTCCCTTATCAGCTCCCGGAATGAATGTAAAAGTGTTCACATCAAAACCAGGCATTCCAATCCCAATAAGCATACTCGCTTTTTCCTCATCGGTCATTTTATTGATTAAGTCCTGAATTCGGTCTTCTACAGCAAGACGATAGTCTTCATAAATATCCAATTTTCCGTTTCTGTTTAAATCCGTAAAAGTGAATCCGTTTATCGTAATAATTGGATTTTTTTCAATCTTGCTATTTTCAGTTTTTTGATTCCATGAAATTCCTGAAACTACTAATGTAGAAACCAGCGAAACTTTTGCTATTTTCTTGATATTGATAAAATTCATATCTAATATTATTTGATGTTTATTACTACTATCTGAGTTAGTTTTCTTCAATTACTAACATTCCCCATGGAGCAAGATTGACTTCTGAATTTTTTATCACTTTTTCTGAGCTAAGCAAATTCGTTCCATTTTTACCTTGGGTGTAAATAAAAGTTTTGGCCTGTGCCGAATAATTAAAAAAGTATCGGATTGTTTTTCCCTGATTATTAATCCCTGACTTTGTAATTAACGGAAAATGTAATTTTTGATCTTCATTCCACAAACCGGCTTCTTTCAAACTGCCTTCCAGAATTTTCTCCATAAGATTATCACCTGGCATAAATCCAATATAGGTCACCGTTCCTTTGCCGTAATTGTTTTGGGTAACAGCGGCATAATTATTCCATTGCGGATGGTCGTATTTAGCCAATACTTTTGCAGTTGTAGGAGTTAGCAATTCCATCCAATATTTTATTTCATTTTTGTCTTTCCCTAGCTGAAATGGATCATCTTTTAATGATACATTTTCCGGAATCACAAACTGGCTATAGCTCACGCCCGCAGCCTCATTTATAATTCCGGGCTGAACTGTATTGCGTACCGTTACATTTTCATCACTAAAACCACTTTTGAAAGTATAAATAATGTGTCCTCCATTTTTTGCATAAACATTCAATTTTTGCAACAATGCATCTGGTGCTGCATACAAAGCCGGCACAATAATCAACTTGTATTTTTCAATATTTACGGAAGATGGATCTATAAAATCAACTCCTACATTCATTTTGTACAAGGCATCATACATGGGACGCAAAACATCATTATATTGTTCTTTGGCTCCCCATCCAAAACTAAAAGCGTTAAAAGCAGTTTGAGCCTCATTACTGAAAAGCACCGCCACCTCATTCGTTTTTTTAAGACTGGCTATTTTTGAACCTATTTTTTTAAAATCACGACCAATGGTCATAGCTTCATTGTAGGTAGGATTGGGCTGAAAATCATGACTCAATAATCCTTTCCAATACGTCTCGGCCGAATTATGAATCGAATGCCAATGCCAATACTCTAACATATTAGCTCCAGAGGCAATATGACTAAATGCCTGTAACCGTAACTGTCCCGCATAAGGCACCCATTGCGGAAATCCTTGCGCTTCAGTTTCAATAACCAAATAGTTTTGACCATTTTTCATCGAACGTGCCATATCTCCACCAAAAGAAATTTCAGTACCCGTTAAATGATCTTGTGTAGGATGATAAATATCTACTCCAGCTATATCCATAGCTTTTGAAGCAGCAAAATGATCTACATCTCCCTGTATTCCATAAGAATAGCCTCTCCAGTCAAAGTCAAAATTTTGAGTAACAAACTGCTCCGGTTTTTTATATTCACGAACGATAGCCGCCTGCCATGAAAGGAAATCAGTAACTAACCCTCGTTGAAACTTAGAAAATTCCGATTTCAATCCGGCATTAATTGTCCCTACCATAGAAGGAAATTCTTCCCATGAGTTAATGCGATTACTCCAATAATCCAGTCCAAAAGCTTTATTGATAGCTTCGGTAGTTTTAAATTTATTCTTCAGATACTGGACAAACTGAGCCTGAACATTTGCACCCGCTGTACCGTAATGTTTGGTTTCATTGTCTACCTGATACCCAATAATAGCAGGATGGTCTTTTACATGTTCCATGATTTTACGGATAATCCTTTCAGCATGAAACAAGTAATCCTTGTTCGTAATATCCATATTTTGTCTGGTTCCATATTGATTTTTACCCATTTGTGTAGTAGCCAATATTTCTGGATACTTTTTAACTAACCAGGCAGGAACAGCATAAGTAGGCGTTCCAATAATTACTTTAATTCCTGCTTTATGCATGGCATCAAGAACCCGGTCGATATGACTAAAATCGAATACGTTATCCTGCGGCTCTTCGGTACTCCATGTGCTTTCGGCAATACGAACTACATTTATCCCCGCATCCTTCATCATTTTTATGTCTTTGTCTAAGCGGTCATACGGCATATACTCATCATAATAAGCAACACCATAAAGCAATTCATTTTTGGGAGCCTGAGCATTTATAGCAGATACCGTTAGTATCAAAGCCATAAATCCTATCATTTTTTTATATAAATCCATCAATTTTTAATTTAAGTATTGAAGTCAAATGAAGTCTTATTTCAACAGAAAGGTGTTGTACGAATCAGCTTCTAATATTGGTGTAAGTGTTTTTCCTCCCACTTTTATTTTAAACATTTTTTCTTTGGCACTATCATTTTGAACCATTATTACCACACTATTATCCTGATTGACAAATGCTAATAAATTATCATAATCACCAGATGTTTCCAGACGTTTTGCTCCCTGTTTTACAAAATGACTAAGATGTTTTATCAAATAATATTCATAATTGTATTTGAAGGTTTTATTAGTAGTATCAACGCTTACCAATGAATTTTGTCTCCAGCCCCAGGTGCTTATACCTCCTTCTTTTAGTGAAGCATTCCAATACATGTAGGCATTAGCTCCATTAGTCAGATAATGTTTCATTAAGCCCCAAGCATATCCACAATATTTCCAATCATTTTTTCCATTCCCACATTCCTGTTCTGATTGGTATAATTTAAGATTGGGATAGTTTTTATGAATTGTTGGAATGGCACCTTTTCCAGCCCATTGAAAACCGACTCCTTTAATGGATTTATTAATAGTAGAATCACTCAAAATGGAATCGACTAACTTATAATTTGGACGTTCCATTGTACCAAAGAAAACATCTACCTTTTCCTGATTCATTGCCGGAATTAAATAATTTAAAAATCGGGACAAGCCTTTTGACGTCCAGGTACAGCTAGGAAAAACCTGAGCCGAATTGAATTCATTTTGTGGCATTACCATACTGATATTAATATTTTGGGCACGGTATTCCTGAATGAATTTTGAAAAATACAAGCTGTACGCTTTAAAATATTCATCTTCCTGAATAAACATATCTTTCCCTTCAAAACCTTCCTGTTCTGGTTTTAGTCCATTATCGAAACCTTTAAAATCCATTCCCCATTTTTCTCTTGCTTCCTCTGCAGCATCCTGCGGCATATCTTTAGGAAATGGTTTTGAAGCATAATGTTTATTATATTTCATCCAGATAGGCGGAGACCATGGCGAAGCCCATAGTTTTATATTTGGATTGTATTTCAATGCACTTTTAATGAATGGAATTAGTGTTTGAGAATCGTGTGCTATGCTAAAATCTTTCATTTCGAAGTCACCAGCTGTTTCATTATAGGAATACCAATTATTAGAAAAATCATTGGCTCCAACTGGCATACGGCAAATTGTAAAATTGGCTCCTACATTTGGCGAAAAAAATTCTTTTAATATCTTTTCTCTGTCATCCGCATTTAAAACACTCAACGAAGTCCAGCCCAATTCATTAAAGCAAGTACCAAAACCGTCAATTTGCTGCAAAGGTTTATTTAAGAGAACCTCCACATCCGTTTTTCCAGTTGTTAAACCCGCTTTTATATTCTTATGACTTTGCCATTGTTTGGCTTCTGTACTTGATACCCAGGTTATTTTGCTTTGCGAAAAAGAACAAAAAGTTGTCAGTAACAACATTAAAAATAGTTGTATATTTTTCATTGATTTATTATTATTTATGCGGTTACAAAACCATATTTAATATTCACTTTCCACTAATTAAATTGAGAATAGCTTTTCTTTTAGAAAAACATGCTCAATTTATACTATGTCATTATGAATTTAAACAGGGAAATTTGAAACTGCTTTTTGATGAAAATTGAATTTTAAAACAATTTTAGAAAGTAATAAACGACAAGCTTATTAGTCCAAAACATTAATTTTATGACATTATATTCCCTTGCGGACTTGTTTTGTAGTACAACAAGTCCGCTTCAGAAATAACAAAGCCAATTAGGCTTTTAGTAAAAAAACACTGAACTTAATTTATTAACCAACCCAACAAATTAATCTTTTCAGTAATCTAAATACTTATTTAATATCCTGTATTATTAGGTAAAAGATTCTTGTTTATTTGAATATCTCCTAAAGGAACTGGCAACAACTTATGAAAACTTTGCATTCCATAATTAAGTGGTTGAAGACTTGAATTCACCTGACTGTTCATTAAATTCACCATGTTAATAGTTCCATTTGCATCAGCTCTTTTCAAATCATTCCATCTGGTGCGTTCGTAAACTAATTCTAAACGTCTTTCTTTTAATACCGCTAAAGCTAAATCGCTCTTTGTAGTGGCAGTAGTATTGGCTAATCCAGCTCTTGTTCTTATTTTATTTAACTGAATTGTCGCTTCAGGAAGTTTTCCAAGTTGCACATTGGCTTCAGCTGCTAACAAAATAATATCAGCAAGTCTTATCATGATTAAATTATCCCCATTTGTCCAGGTATCACTATATGAAAACTTACCACAGAACGGAATTGCCTGAGTTGGATTCCATGCATTAAAAGGCATATTGAAAGAAGCTCCAGTAACCTGCCAATTGAAAGTAGATTTATATCTTTTACCGTTATCTCCGGCATCATTAAAAGCTTTCACTAAATCATAAGAACCTATTTGACGTTTTGGCCAGTTATCAAATGGACCATAAGAAAGCACATTTATCTTCCAAACATTATAAGGAGAACCTGTTGTAGGAACTTGTAATTCAAAAATTGACTCAGAAGTATTCTTGTTTGAAAGCCCCCATAGTTTAGAATAATCAGACACCAAAGTGTAAGGTCCTTCTTCGATAACTTTATTACAGTAAATTAGACAGTTTGGATAATCTCCCATTTGAGCATAAGTTTTAGCTAATAATGCTCTTGCAGCTCCTTTTGTGGCTCTACCATAATCTCCATGATACGGATTATTATCTAAAACTGCTTCTGCATCTTTCAAATCCTTAATAATTTGTGCATATACTAAATCAGCACTAGTTCTTGAAGGGTAGTAGTTTCCGGCATTATTAGATGAAAGAATAAGCGGTACATTTCCCCAAGATGTAACTAACCAATAATAAGCAAAAGCTCTCAAGAAAGTAGCTTCAGCTATTATCTGTGCTTTTCTATTGGTTCCATCCCATTTAGGATCATTAATAAGAGTTACATTATCAATAGCCGTATTTGCAGCCGTTATATGCTTGTATAATTCCTGCCAACTTAATTGGATTTCACCATTGGAAGATGTAAAAGTGAAATTTTCAAGTGGTTGCTCAACATTATTATCCCCATTGATATAGGTATTATCAGACATACCCTCGGTAGTAAAAAAGTTACTGTATGAATAATAATCTGGCATTGCATTATAAGCACCATTCAATATGCTTTCAGCATCAGAAGCTGTAGTTAAAGAACCTGCTGCTAATTGAGACTCAGGAGATTTATCTAGAAAATCCTGAGAACATGACGTAAGTATTATTGCTAATACAAAGAAATGAGCGTATTTTAATATATTTATTTTCATAATATTTTTTTTAAAGTTGAATATTAACACCAGCTGTAAAAATTTTTGCTGCCGGATAAGTTCCTCTATCAATACCAAGTGACATCAGTGATGAACCAGAACCCGCATTTTCAGCCTGATTATTTGTTCCTTGTCCAAATCCATTAACCTCAGGATAATATCCTTTGTAATTATGAATGGTGAATAAGTTTTGAGCAGTTCCGTAAATTTTTAGACCTGACAAACCTAATTTTTCAACAAACTTTTTCTCAATTTGATAGCTTAAAGTAATATTTCGTAATCTAAAGAAAGAGCCGTCTTCTATGTAATGTGAAGACACTTTGTTTTGCAACATTGCTGCTGCTGCAGTATTAGTTGTACCATTTCCTAATGCTCTTGGAACACTTGTAATATCTCCCGGTTGTTTCCATCTATTTAATACTTCAGTACTCTCATTGGCATAACCTGACAACCCCTCAATTTCCATTCTTGTTGCATTGTAAACTTTATTACCCTGAACTGCATCAATTAAAAATGATAACGTAAGCCCTTTGTATGCGAATTCATTTGAAAAACCAACCGTATATTTAGGTAAGGCTGAACCTAGATTAACCAATTCATTACCATAAACTAAATTACCTGTTTGTGGATCTACCCCTTTCGATTCGTATCCCCAGAATGTTCCAAGAGGATAACCATTTTTAATAATTTGAGTGTAAAGAGGCACTTGGCTTCCTCCTATCAAAATAGGTCCTGTTTGAAAAGATGTGTTGTCATCAATGCCTTCGATACGATTTATATTCTTAGAAAAATTCACATTAGATGACCAGGTAAAATTATCCCCTTTAATAATATCGGCATCTAATGATAACTCTATACCTTTATTAACGTCATATCCTGGTAAATTCATTGCAGTAACAGAACTTCCTGTAGTTAAAGGTAGTTGTAGTGTAAAAATCATATCTTCCACTTTCTTATGGTAATAATCAGCTGTGAAATTTAAACGGCTATCAAAAAATCCTACTTCTAAACCGATGTTTGTTTGCGTTGCCGATTCCCATTTTAAATCAGGATTTCCTAACTGAGCAGCTGGTTTAATACCAGGAGCAATATCTGTAGAATTGTATGCATAAGGAGCACCTACATTTAGTAAGCTATACGTTGGATACAACATAGTATAAGGAGGTAAATTACCTGTTTTTCCCCATCCTACACGTACTTTAAGATTTTGCATCCATTTTACGTTTTCCATGAATTTTTCATTAGAAATCTTCCAACCGGCAGATAAAGCAGGGAAATTTCCATAAACTACATTTGTACCAACTCTTGATGATCCATCACGACGGAAAGTAGCTGTAAAAAGATATCTATTGTCATATCCATAATTAAATCTTCCAAAATAAGAATTTGTAGACCACTCATATTCTCCTGTTCCTATTTGGAAATCAGAACTGGCAGCATTCAAAGTTTGTACAGCACTTGTTGCAAAACCAGCTCCATGTTGAGTTGAATTTGAAATTGATTCATTCATTGCAGATGTTCCTACGATTACATCAAAAGAATGTTCTCCAAAATTTTGCTTATAATTCAAAGTGTTATCCCATTGCCATCTAAAAACTTCGTAGTAATTGCTATCAGCTCCACCTTGAGAACTACGTCCATTCAAACTGCTGTATGGATCTAAGAAATAATCATATTTTGAATTTTGAACCACTCCGTTTAACTGAGTTTTAAAAGTTAAATTCAGCGGTAATTTAGCTTCAACATAAGTACTTCCCAATAAATTATTAGCGATAGTTTTATTTTCATTGTTATAAATTAATGCTAATGGGTTTTCGCCAGAATAAAAATTACTCACACCATAAACACCCGGAATAGGCGCATTTGACGGCATATAAACTGGAATATACTCAGGAGTAACAAGGGCACTCAATACAACCCCTCCAAAATTAGCAGAAGCATTATCTGTAATTGATCTTTGATTCGTTCTGTTGTAATTAATCGATCCTCCGAATTTTATCTTTTCTGTAACATCCTGATTAACGTTTAAATTAAGCGAATAACGTTTGAAATTTGATCCAACAATAATACCTTCTTGGTTTAAGTAGCCCAGACCTAAGTAATAATTCCCAGTATCCGAACCACCTGAAGTACTTACATTAACACTCGATTGAGCTGCTGTACGATAAATTAAATCCTGCCAATTGTTGTTTGTTCCTGCCAAATCATAATAACTTGGAACATTAGGTGCAGTACCTAAAATCTCTGTTTGTAAATCAACCCATTGAGAATTATTTAATACCGGTAATTTTTTAACAATTTGTTGTACACCACCGTAAAAATTAATTTCTGTTCTAGGTTTTCCTTTTTTACCTTTCTTAGTTGTAATAAGAACAACTCCATTTGTTGAACCTGCAGCTCCATAAATACCTGCAGCCGATGCGTCTTTTAAAATATTAATTGATTCAATATTATTAGGATCAATTGCCTTAACATTACTTGTAAGCACCCCATCAACAACATACAATGGTTCACCACCATTAGGTGATCCAATTCCACGTACACGAACTGATAATGCCCCACCAGGTGATCCGGATGATGATGAAACCTGTACTCCAGATGATTTACCTGTTATTGCTTCAACAGCATTAACAATAGGTCTATCTGAAACATCCTTAACTTTTACACTAGAAATTGCAGAAGTCACATCTGTTTTCTTTTGGCTTCCATAACCTATAACAACAACTTCTTCTAGCTTTTGCGATTCTGTTTTAAGTTTTATAGTTATATCCTTTCTCCCCTTAATTGGTTCTTCAATTGTAGTATAACCTACAAAGCTAACAGCAAAGACTCCATTTAAAGGAGCTTTTATTTCAAAGTTACCATCAAAATCTGTAGTGGTAGATTTAGAGGTACCTTTAATTAAAATTGATGCCCCTGGAACTGACATCCCAGTTTCGTCAAGCACTTTCCCTTTTACTACAGCATCCTGTGCCTGTGCGTAAACTGAGAATAAGATAGACAAAAAGCAAAAAATAAACATTTTTGTTAATTTCATTTTTCTAAATTTTTTGGTTAGTAAATTAGTTATTTGATACAAACTTATCTATAATTTTATGTTATCAATAATTTTAAACTATTACAAAAACACATCAAACAACAAAAAAACACTAGACAAAAACACATCAAAATTCAAATAAAATACTGATTTACAATTATTTAATATTTTATCTAACCCTGTTATTAAAACGTTAAATAAATAAAAAACACTACATTTATATAATCATTAGAAATTATGAAATATAAAAGAGATTTTAACACAAACAACAAATTTTAAATATTAATAGTTGAAATACTAACAACATCTATAAACCATTAAGATAACATTATTTTCATTTGAATTATGAGTCTAATAAAACCATACCTTATTATCATTATAGTGCTACTTTCAAGCAACCTATTTAGCCAGGAAAAAAAAATTGGGTTACCCGAAATTAAAAACTACAGCCGAATAGATTACAAAGGAGATACTCAAAATTGGGAAATCAATCAGGACAAAAGAGGAAACTTATATTTTGCCAACAACAAAGGTCTTTTCCAATTTGATGGTTCATCATGGCGCAAATATTCCTTACCCAATTCAGGATTAATCAGATCATTTAAAATAGATGAATCCGGGAAAATTTTCGTTGGTGGAAACGCTGAATTTGGCTACTTCAAACCTGATTCAAAAGGAAAAATGAAATATTATTCTTTGTCTAAATTGATTAATAAGAATGCCATTAAACTAATTGACATTATATGGAAGACACATATACATGATGATGAGATTATTTTTCAATCTTTCACTAATGCTTATATCCTTAAAAAAAACAAATTAAAAATTTTAGAAGCACCAAGCCGTTTTCAATTTTCATTTAAGGTTAGATCAAGACTTTATATTCAAGACCATAAAAAAGGCTTACTTGAATATAAAAACGGCACACTTATCCCCTTAGAAGGCACTACCGCTTTGAACAATCGGGAAATATGGGGAATTTTCACATTACCTGATAACAAACTATTAATTGAAACCATAAACAATGGTTTGTTTATATATGATTTTAAAAAATTAGTTCCATGGGACACTGAAGCTAATGAATTCATGAAAAAAAATGGTTCCTTAGGAGGCACTGCTTTTCGAAACAATTTTATTGTTCTCAATTCAGCTACCAATGGAGTTATTATTTGCGACCAAAAAGGAAAAATTGTACAACATTTCAATAAAAACAAAGGACTGCAAAACAATACCGTTTTAACATCATTTGTAGATAATAAAAACAATATCTGGTTAGGACTTGATAGCGGAATAGATTTTATTAATGAAAACTCACCTATAACCTATTTTGGATCGAGTTATGGCATAAGCACCGTTTATGCTTCAGTAGTTTATAAAAACATTCTTTACATAGCTACAAACCAAGGTCTTTTATACCACTCTATGGAAGATTTATCTAATGACAATAATTTTAATTTAGTCAATGGCACTTCTGGTCAGGCATGGAATATTCAAATATTAGACAATCAATTATTTTGCGCCAGTAATAAAGGTGCCTTAGTAATTGAAAATGGAAAAACAGTAAACACAATTGACACTAAAGGCTATGTTAGTTTTAAATCAGTCCCAAACAAACCCAATTACATGATAGGTTGCAATTATACTGGCTTTGCAGTATTTGAAAAAGTCTCAAATAAATGGCAATATAAAAATCAACTAGAAGGTTTTTATGGGTATCCTTATTCCTTTCAGGTAGAAAATTTAAACTTATGGTTTCATCTAGATAATTTAATCTACAAAGCAACTTTAACTGATGATATGACCAGAATTAAATCTATTAAAACTTATAAGAATTTATCTAATAAAGACAAAGGTATCGGAAGCATTCAACAAATAAACCAAGTAATCTATTTTCAAACTAACAACCATTTTTATAAATACAGTGGAGACCAAGATCTATTTTATGAAGACAAAAAAATCAGTACGCTTTTTAAAAACCTTCCAAAAATAAGCGAGATAAAAGAAGACGATAATGGTAACATTTGGTATGTTTTCAAAGAATCTTTAGGAGCATTGATGAAAAACAAAAATGGAACTTATAATAATATCATAACTCCATTTTCAAATTTAACCGGCAATCTGGTATCAAATTATTTATCAATAAACACAATTGATCCTCAAAACATATTCATCGGACTAACAAACGGAATAGCTCATTATAACCCAAAACAGAAAAACAACCTTGTCATCAAACCAAAAGCATACATAAGAAGTTTTTCATATCCTGGTGATACTTTAATTTTAGGAAATGGACAAAAAGAGCTGGAGAACTATGACATTCCATATAAATCCAATCATGTTAAATTCTCCTTTTCTTCTCCTACTTTTGAAAATCTGGAAAATGTAGAATTCTCATACCAACTAAAAGGATTTGACAAGAAATGGAGTTCCTGGTCAAATAATTCTATCAAAGAATACACTAATCTGAGAGAGGGTAATTATAAAATGAAAATCAAAGTACGTAATAGTTACGGTATTCAATCTGATGAAGCATTTTTATTGTTTACAATTTCACCTCCTTGGTACAGACATCCTTTAGCCTATTTTATATATATAATACTTATCATTACGACTATTTATATTATTCGAAAAAGAATAAAAATGAAAATTCGAAAAAACAAATACTATGAAACTCTGGAACAACGCCGATTATACTTAGAAAAGGAAACTAAAATCAGACAAGAACAATACGAACTTGAAAAGGAAATCGAAAAACTTAAAAACGATAAACTTAAAATAAAAATCTTAGCCAAAGACAAAGAACTAGTAAACAACTCCTTGCAAGTTGCAAAAAAGAACAAAGTCTTAAACAACATTATCAATAAAATAAAAGACATCAATGTAGATACTTTTGACGAAACAACTAAAACACAATTTACTAAATTAAACAGAAGCATTGTAAAAGAAGTAAATGCAGATAAAAGTTGGCAAGATTTAGAAAAACATATAAAAAATGTACATTATGATTTTCTAAAAAGATTAAAAGAAAAATATCCTACTATTTCGCCTAGAGAATTAGACTTAGCAACCTATTTATTGATGAATATGTCAACCAAAGAAATTGCCGAAGTAATGAATATTTCAAACGGAGGTGTAGAACTGGCCCGTTACCGATTAAGAAAAAAATTAAACCTTAATAAAAAAGAAAACCTGATTGGTTTTCTGATGAGTATTTAAACAATAAACGCCATCATCTCTGATGGCGTTTATTGTATGCGTTAATTTATGTTATTATAAGAAATCCAAAGTACGCTCTAAAGCCATACCACGAGAACCTTTAATTAGCATTGTATTATTTTCGAAATTCACACCTTCTAAACCAGCTGAAAAAGTATCAAAACTGTCATAGAAATTGAAATTATCCTTTGCAACTTGGCATTCATAAAATGCTTTCCCAACAAAATAACACTTTACATTAGCTTCGTTCACCAAAGAATTTACCAAAGCTTCATGCTCCTTATGACTTTCATCTCCAAGCTCGAACATATCTCCTAAAATCATTATTTTATTTGATTTTTCAAGCTGCAAAAAATTGGTAATCGCAACAGCCATACTGCTTGGATTGGCATTATAAGCATCCAGAATAATCTCATTAGTTCCCTTAGTCAACAATTGTGATCTGTTATTCTCAGGAATATAACTTTCTAATGCAGCCTTTATAGCTTCATCCTCAACCTCAAAAAACTTCCCAATAGTCAAGGCTGCATTTACATTATTTGCATTATACAAACCTATCAAATGTGTTTTAATTTGAAGCAAATCAAAACCAACTTCTACAAAAGGATTGGCTTTAATTTCAGAAATCACAACATCTGCATTTTCCTTATTTATTCCAAAAGAATAGTGTTTTAAAGCTTTGGATTTTTCAAGCTGAATTGGGTCTTCAAGATTAATGAAAGCTAATTTATCATTCTTTGCAAGATATTGATACATTTCGCTTTTTCCTTGGATAACACCTTCCACACCTCCAAAACCTTCCAAATGTGCCTTGCCAAAATTAGTTATGTATCCATAATCCGGTTGGGCAATTTCACAAAGAAACTCAATTTCCTTTTTATGATTCGCTCCCATCTCAACAATTCCAATTTCTGTATTTGCATCAAAAGACAACAAGGTCAACGGAACACCAATATGATTATTCAAATTCCCAACAGTAGCCTTAGTCTTGTATTTTTTAGCCAAAACCACATTGATCAACTCCTTAGTAGTGGTTTTCCCATTACTTCCTGTAAGAGCAATGATAGGCAATTTTAAATAATTCCTGTGAAACTTTGCCAATTCCTGCAAAGCAACCAAACTATCCTCGACTAAAACCGTTCTCTCATCAATATAATAATCTTTATTATCAATGATAACAAATGAAGCACCTTTATCTAAAGCTTCATTAGCAAAAGTATTCGCATCAAATCGCTCTCCTTTTATAGCGACAAACAATGACTTTTCTTGAATTTTGCGAGTATCTGTTGAAACTCCTGAACATTTTAAAAATAAACTATGAATGTAATTGATATCCATATAAGAATGATTTAAAAAAATAAAAGCCCTAATCAAAGGGCTTTTATCTATTATGTTTTAGAAATTAATTTCTTGGTGTCTTTCTTTTATCTGATTTAGAACCAACTCTTGACATTGCGCATCTAAACCCAATATAATCGGTTGCCATGTCTTGAGGGAAATACCTTCTTTGTGCCGGATCTAACCAATAAGCTCTATCTCTCCAGGAACCTCCTTTGTATACTCTGATTTTATCATTTATCAAAGTTGTTCTTTTACTTGACTTATCATATTTTCTCACCATTCTACCTAAACTATCAGTAGTCACATTGTGAACAGGCGAATTATACATTTTTTCTATATTTTTCCCCTTTTCATTATCTGATTCAGAAGAACCAAAGTTATAATACTTAGAAGACTGCTTATCCCCATCTCTATAATTGATGTTATTACTCTTATCGAAATTTTGTCTCAAATAAGTTTCTTGTTCATCAACAGGAACCTGAGCAATTTGACCAGGGAAATTTCTAGCGATGATTTTTCCATTACTCAAAGTATCATATTTCATGTTTTCTCTTGAAACAATTTCAACTTTTCCATCAGCACCAATTTTATTCTTAGTGTATGAATTCCCTCTGAAATAGTTAAAATCATTAGCCTCGTTATCAATAATAGGTCTGTAAACATCCGCTACCCATTCGGCAACGTTACCAGCCATATCATACAATCCGAAATCATTTGCCGGATATGATTTAACCGCATTAGTGATATCAGCTCCGTCATCAGACCAACCTGCAATTCCACCATAATCACCATTTCCTTGTTTGAAATTGGCCAATTGATCTCCTCTTGTTTGTCTTTTTCCTGAACGGGTATATTCACCTGACCAAGGATATTTCTTTTGTCCTTTGTAAATATTGTATTCTCTTTGACCTACGTCAGCAGCAGCTGCATATTCCCATTCTGCCTCTGTTGGAAGTCTATATTCTGGCATAACAATTCCTGAAGAACGTTGAGCATATACTCCTTTTGGCTCAGCTGCACTTCCATCCTTAGTTTTTACAACTCTACCTTTTACTCTTTTTAAAACAATTTCTTCACTTCCACCTCTTGAAGTTGAAGGTGATGCTAAATAAGCTTCTGTACTAAAAGCATTATCAGCCGTTACATCATCAGTTTTAGCATTTTTTTTCAAATAACCATTTTTCTCTAAAATTGCTTCGTTAACACGCTCTGTTCTCCAATTAGCAAAATCAACAGCTTGAATCCAATTTACCCCAACAACAGGATAATTAGCATAAGCCGGATGTCTTAAATAGTTATTTGTCATGGTTTCATTGTAGCCTAATCGATTTCTCCACACAAGAGTATCGGGAACTACACCATTATAAACGTCTTTATAACTTTCATCAGTTGGAGAAAAAACTTTCTTAACCCAATCCAAATATTCTAAATACATAAAATTAGTTACCTCAGTCTCATCCATATAAAAAGACTGAACGTGTTGTTGAGTTGGCGTATTATTCCAATCATGCATCACATCATCCTGGACTTTTCCCATTGTAAACGTTCCTCCTTCAACAAAAACTAAGCCTGGGCCAGCTTCTTGTTTTTTGGCTGCTGTTTTATTATCTACATTCCAACCTGTTGCTCTCGAAGTACCTTTAGAACTGGATTTCTTACTACAACTAGCAAATCCTAGCATCATTATCGATGATAATATCAATCGAAATACTATAATTTTATTTACTCTCATACTATTTTACTATGGTGATTTTGGGTGGTGCAATATAATAATTAACGACAAACCTACAATATCATTTTTAAATAATTGCTTCCCCTTACTTTACTCAAAATAAACGCAAATTTATACTATTTATTATTTATTCACATACTTAATGCTTTTTTTTTACTCTTTTGATTTCTTCATTAAATATACAGCGCAATTAAACACAATATTATTTAAATTTAGCAGTTATAGTTAATTACAGACACAAGACTAAAGCATTAAAAATGAATCTAAAAACTAAGTATGTAATATCTTAAAAGTAAAGGAAGAAAAAATTGCAACTTTTTAATAAAACACTATATTTGTTCTAACATTTTTTTACTAACCAATGAAAAAAACAATACTTTTAACCATCTCTTTATTTTCTATTTCGCTGATTCAAGCTCAACAAAGGACCATTACAACTGCGGTTCCTTTCCTGTCTGTTTCTGCTGATGCCAGAGCAGCAGGTATGGCCGATATTGGAGTCGCGACATCCGCAGATGCTTTTTCACAACAATGGAATCCGGCCAAATATGCTTTTGCAACAAACAAACAAGGAGTTAGTGTTAGTTACACTCCTTATCTAACAGGTCTTGCTAACGACATTTCATTAGGACAATTCACCTATTACAATAAAATTTCAGACCGAAGTGCTTTTGCCGGAAGTCTTCGCTATTTTGGTTTTGGAGATATCGAATTAAGAAAAACCGGAGACCCTGACGAACAATTTGCCACGGTTGCCCCTAATGAATTTGCAATAGATGGTTCTTACTCACTTAAATTAAGTGAAAAATTCTCCATGGCTGTTGGCGCCAGATACATTCATTCTAATTTAAAAGTCGCAACCGATAACGGAGATGCTACAGCTGCCAGCTCTTTTGCAATAGACGTAGCCGGTTTTTATCAGTCGGAAGAAATAGCATATAGCAGATTTAACGGAAGATGGAGAGCCGGTTTTAATATTCAAAATTTAGGACCAAAAATCAGCTATGATAACGACGAAATCAGCACGAACTTCTTACCTGCCAACCTAAAACTAGGAACAGGTTTTGATTTTATTTTAGACGACTATAATAAATTAGGCCTTAATCTTGAACTTAGTAAATTACTTGTACCTACTCCAAAAGTTGATTACACCAATGGCACTTATAACGGTACCGACATGAATGGAGACGGTGTTATCGACAATACTGATTACAACTTAGCTACGGCAGAATACAGAAAAACAGGATGGTTCTCAGGCGTTTTCAAATCTTTAGGCGATGCTCCTGATGGTTTTAGCGAAGAATTAAAAGAAGTAATGTACTCACTAGGCGCCGAATATTCCTATCAGGACTCATTTGCCTTACGTGCAGGATATCACCATGAAAACATCACCAAAAGCGGCTTGAGATACTTTTCTCTGGGAGCCGGTTTCAAATACACCACTGTAAAAGTAGACGTATCCTATCTATTCTCTGCTTCTAAAATCCCAAATCCGTTAGAAAACACACTCCGTTTTTCATTAACATTTAATTTTGGAGACAAATACGAACAATATTAATTTTCAACAAAATACAATACCAAAATCCAAATTTCCATCTAATGAAATTTGGATTTTTTTTACTCATATAAAATGGAAGAAGTTATTATCACCAGTAAATTCACTATTTACAACACCATAGAAGAATTACCCATTGAAACCCAAAACCTTTTCAAACAAGCAGCTGAAGCTCAAAAAAACGCCCATGCTCCCTATTCAAAATTCAGAGTCGGAGCAGCACTTTCTTTAGACAATGGAAAAATAATTCTAGGATCTAACCAAGAAAATGCAGCCTATCCTTCAGGTCTTTGTGCAGAAAGAGTCGCTTTATACCAAGCCGCATCAAATTTTCCAGAATCTAAAATCCTAAAAATAGTTATTACTGCCGCACCGGAAGCAACAGGAATCCCTACAGCAATTCCTCCATGTGGCGCATGCAGACAATCTATTGCCGAATACGAAATCAAACAAGACAGTCCAATTAAAATTTATTTCATGGGAGAAATAGGTAAGATTTACAAATCGGAATCTTTAAAAAACCTGCTCCCTTTAATATTTAACAAAAAACTGCTCTAATAAAACTAAAAATTAGCTTTATAATTTTAGTTCTTAATTGGAATGTCCTATTTTTGCATTTCGCAAATTCGACCATATAAAAATCAATTTGTGAAAAAGTACTAATTGACAACACAATAAAAACTTTAGTAAAAGAACACTTGAGATGAAAGAAGTTACAAAAGAAGTATATTTAAAGTGGTATGAAGACATGCTGCTTTGGAGAAAGTTTGAGGATAAACTAGCTGCATTATACATACAACAAAAAGTTAGAGGTTTTCTACATTTATATAATGGTCAAGAAGCCGTACTTGCTGGAGCATTACATGCAATGGATTTAACCAAGGACAAAATGATTACTGCTTACAGAAACCACGTTCAGCCAATTGGTATGGGTGTTGATCCTAGACGTGTAATGGCTGAGTTACTTGGAAAAGCAACAGGAACTTCTAAAGGAATGGGTGGATCCATGCACATTTTCTCAAAAGAGCACCGTTTTTATGGTGGCCACGGTATTGTAGGAGGTCAAATCCCAGTAGGTGCCGGATTGGCTTTTGGAGACAAATACTTCAATACAGGAGGAGTTACAATGACCTATTTTGGTGATGGTGCTGCTCGTCAAGGTTCTTTGCACGAAGCTTTTAACATGGCTATGTTATGGAAACTGCCTGTAGTTTTTATTGTTGAAAACAATGGGTACGCTATGGGAACTTCAGTAGAAAGAACAGCAAATCATACGGATATCTGGAAATTAGGTTTAGGGTACGAAATGCCTTGTGGACCAGTTGACGGAATGAACCCTGTAAAAGTAGCTGAAGCAATGCACGAAGCTATTGAAAGAGCTCGTCGTGGTGACGGACCAACTTTCTTAGAAATGAAAACATACCGTTATAGAGGACACTCAATGTCTGATGCCCAATTATACCGTTCTAAAGAAGAAGTAGAAGAGTACAAAAAAATTGACCCTATTACTCAGGTATTGGACATCATTAAAGATAAAAAATATGCTAACGATACAGAAATCGAAGCAATTGATCAAAGAGTAAAAGATTTAGTTCAAGAATGTGTTGATTTTGCTGAATCTTCTCCATATCCAGAACTTGAGCAATTGTACGACGTAGTATACGCACAAGAAGATTATCCATTTACACCTCATAAACTATAAAAATATTATGGCGATAAAAGTAACAATGCCTCGTTTGAGTGATACTATGACGGAAGGAACAGTAGCAACTTGGCTTAAAAAAGTAGGAGACAAAATTAGCGAAGGAGATATTCTTGCTGAAATTGAAACTGACAAAGCAACGATGGAATTCGAATCTTTCAATGAAGGAACACTTTTACATATTGGAATTCCAGAAGGAGAGACAGCCCCTGTAGATTCATTATTAGCAATTATCGGAAACGAAGGTGAAGACATTTCTGCTTTACTTTCTGGAGGTGCTGCACCAGCTGCCGCTCCTGCTGCTGAAGCTAAAAAAGAAGAAACTGCTGCTCCTGCTGCTGCTAAACCAGCCGCTTCTTTACCAGCTGGAGTTATCGTTGTGACTATGCCTCGTTTGAGCGATACAATGACTGAAGGAACAGTAGCTACCTGGTTGAAAAAAGTAGGTGATGCTGTTTCCGAAGGTGACATTCTTGCTGAAATCGAAACAGATAAAGCAACAATGGAATTTGAATCTTTCAACGAAGGAACATTATTATATATCGGAATTCAAGAAGGAAATACAGCTCCTGTTGATAGTCTTTTAGCTATCATTGGACCTGCAGGAACTGACATCAGCGGAATTGCTGACGGTTACGTTGCTGGCGCTGCTCCACAAGCTGCTCCTGCTGCTGAAGAAACTAAAGCTACTCCTGCTGAAGCTGCCGCTGCAGTTGTTCAAGAAGCTGCTGCTGACGGAGGAAGAATCATAGCTTCACCATTAGCTAAAAAAATTGCTTCTGACAAAGGAATTCAATTAAATCAAGTAAAAGGTTCTGGAGAAAACGGACGTATCGTAAAAAGCGATATCGAGAACTTCACTCCTGCTGCTGCCGCTCCACAAGCTGCTACTGCGCCTGCAAAAGCTGAATCTGCTACTGCACCAGCCCCAAAACCTTATGTTCCAGCAGGGCAAATTGCAACTGAAGAAATCAAAAATTCGCAAATGCGTAAAATCATTGCGAAACGTTTATCTGAATCATTGTTTACTGCGCCACATTACAATTTAGTAATTGAGGTAACAATGGACGAAGCAATGAAATCAAGAGGAATTATCAATAGCGTTCCGGATACCAAAGTATCTTTCAATGATATGGTAATTAAAGCTTCCGCATTAGCTTTGAAAAAGCACCCAAAAATCAATTCACAATGGTCTGCTGACGCTATCACTATCAACTATCATGTAAATATTGGTGTTGCTGTTGCTGTTGAAGACGGATTAGTGGTTCCTGTACTACCATTTACAGATGGCATGAGTTTATCTCAAATTGGAGCAAGTGTAAGAGATTTGGCAGGTAGAGCTAAAAGCAAAAAATTATTACCATCAGAAATGGAAGGAAGTACGTTTACTATTTCTAACCTTGGAATGTTTGGTATTACTGAATTCAATTCTATCATCAACCAACCTAACTCTGCAATCCTTTCAGTAGGAGCTATCGTTGAAAAACCAGTGGTTAAAAACGGTCAAATTGTTGTTGGAAACACGATGATGTTATCTCTTGCTTGTGACCACCGTACTATCGATGGAGCAACTGGAGCACAGTTCTTACAAACATTAAAACAATACATTGAAAACCCAGTGACAATGCTTGCATAATTACTGATTTTTTATAAAACTAAAACCCGTCTTGTATAAAAACTTGACGGGTTTTTTATTTGGTTTTATTTCCGCATGCCCTCATTCCGCAAATATAGCAGTTATATAATTGCGGTAATAAATACCTAAAAGTAGGTATTGTATTTATGCAAGATAATTACTATTATTGAAATAAATTAATTTATAATGAAAACCTATCAAAAAAAAATTTTAGTGTTTTTATCACTTATAATAGTATTTACAGTGCTCTTTTCTTGTTCTAAGGATGATGACAATAAAAATGTTAATGTATCACTAGTCGGAAAATGGTATTTAATTAAAGGAGAGTATTATGATTCTAATGGTGAACGTTTTAGTAGCTTTGATGCACCAGCATTAAATTTAAGCTGCCCTAGTTATAAGGAATATAAATCAGACGGAACTTTTTTTCATATTTTAATGAGTTTAGATTGTAGCTTAAATTTTTCTTATAATGGCACATATTCATTTGATGAAACATATATTACATATAAATTTGATGGATACCCAGATAGTAGACCTGAAAAAGTAACTTTATTAACCTCAACAGATTTAGAAGTAGAAATTCTTCAATATGATAATAGAACTCAAAAGTATTATTATAAAAGGATGAAATAATATGATTTAATACTGCTAATCAAGTAATTTAAAAAAAAATATAATGCTCATTATCATCATGGCTAGCGAGTTTTTTTATCTACACTTTTTAACCGCTATCTATAAAAACTAACGATACGTACGGTCGGTCTGTCCACTGTATTCCCGATAAAAAACTTCAGCTAAAAAAGGCTTGTTTTTATATTCGGGAGATACCGCTCCTATCCCTCATGCAATCAAAAACACAAATTATTTATTCTTCTCCTCAATCCATTTTGACATATATTTTGTGCTCTTCAAAGTATGATGTTGCAGCAATTCTCCCATAAAATTATTTAATCGATGTTGCTTTATATTCGAAAGTAAAAACTGAATTTGCGTAGCAAAATCTTCTTCAAACAATTCTCTCAAATAACGCTGATTCATTATTTCAATTCCATTTTTTTGTGCTTGAATCCAGGTAGTTGGATCTTGATACAATCGCACTGCTTTATCAGCAAAATCTACTGGATTATCTTCAACAAAACCATTCCAAGCTAAATCCTTTTGCATCGATTCGGCACCAATAGAAGTTGTAACACTCGGCGTCCCACATTGCATGGCTTCGAGTAATTTTCCTTTAATTCCTGCTCCAAAACGCAAAGGAGCCAAAACAACAGCTGCTTTTTCAACTACATCATTGGCATTTTCTGCACGACCCTGAATCAAAAAACCTTCCTTAACATTATTTAATTGTAATACTTTTTGAGAAGGATAAGCTCCATAGATATTTAAAACCGCTTCAGGCAATTGCTTTTTTATTAGTGGCCAAATCGTTTCTTTCAAATACTGAACCGCATTCCAATTGGGTTCATGAAGAAAGTTACCTATAAAAACAAAGTCCTTTCGCTCTTCAAAAGAAGGTAATTTAGCTAAATCAGGAATTGCATTCGACTCTAATAAAAGTGGTAAATAACACAATAAGCTTTTATCAATTTTAAAAACAGTCGTCAACAATTCGATTTCATATTCCGAAATCATCAACGATAAATCGCAACGTAAAATACTGGCAATTTCACGCTTCGCAACTTCTTCAACTAATAAATCTGAAATTTGAAACTCTCGTTTTTCCTTAAATGCTTTTTGTCTCGCCAATCGCAAACAATGTAGATCTTCGGTATCTAGAATTCGTAAAGCATTTGGACAATTTTCGGCAACACGCCAGCCAAATTGCTCCTCAATCATAAAACGGTCAAACAAAACTACAGAAGGATTCAACTCCTTTACAAAATCATCAAAACTGGAAGAATTCAAGGCAATAGACTTTCGTTCTACATTATAAGATTTTAAATCAATCATAAAATCACTATCCTGCGCCGGACTTGCAAAAGTAATTTCAAAATCCTGTTTTTGAAACAAAGAAATTAACTGCATCATCCTTCCTCCTGCAGCAGAAGAATTAGGCTCAGGCCAAACAAAACCAATTATTAAAAGCGATTGCTTCTGATTCATATCAACATAAAATTAGTTTCACAAAATAATACTAAATTTATCGTTAATCCGCCCATTTGAACAAAAACCTCTAAAATAAACATTAATTTTGCATAAAATTATAATGATATGTTAGGATTAAAATTAGTCACAGATCCAAGATGGGTCAACATAGTAGAATCTAATATCGAAGAAATTTTAACCGACCATGCCTGGTGCGAACAAAAAGCAGCTTCCAATGCGATAAGTCTTATTACCCAAAACTCCGAAAAAGAGGAATTGGTTACTGAATTAGTACTTATTGCCCAAGAGGAAATAGAACATTTCAAAATGGTTCATGACCTTATCAAAGAAAGAGGACTCACCTTTGGACGTGAACGCAAAGACAGCTATGTAAACGAGCTGTTTAAATTCATGAAAAAAGATGGAAGCCGTAATGATGCTTTGTGTGAGCGTTTGCTTTTTTCAGCGATGATTGAAGCCAGAAGCTGCGAGCGTTTCAAAGTATTATCAGAAAATATAAAAGACCAAAAATTGGCTAAATTTTATCGTGATTTAATGATTAGCGAAGCAAACCACTATACCACTTTTTTAGGTTTTGCCCGAAAATATGCTGACAATGTTGATGTGGATAAACGTTGGAAAGAATGGATTGAATTCGAAACTTCAATCATCACCAACTACGGCAAAAACGAAACCGTTCACGGATAATATTCCACCTAAAAACACGTTCCTAATTTTATTTCATAATAACACCTTATCATGTCCCAAACAAAAGCTATATTTTTCAAAATATTGAAATATACAGGAATTACTTTAGCCAGTTTATTGGCCTTTATGTTTATTGCACCTTATGTTTTTGCGGACAAAATCAATACTGAAATAAAAAAAGTAGCCAATCAAAAACTAAATGCTAAACTGGATTACTCCGAATCCAATGTTTCCTTTTTTAATCATTTCCCTTCATTGACCGTAAGTTTAGATAATTTTAAACTAAATGGTTCGGCGCCTTATCAAAATGAAAATCTAATCACAGCTAAAGAAATTGCTTTTGGTATCGATGTACCAAGTTTAATCTTTGGAAAATCTGTCAATATCGACAAAATCTTTCTTTCTAATGCTGACATTAATGTAAAAGTCAATAAAGAAGGATTTGCTAACTACAACGTCTATAAAGCTGATAAAACTAAAACATCTAAAAAAGAAGAAGACAGTTCATTAAAACTGGAGAAAATCGAAATAACCAACAGTAAAATTGTTTATGATGATTTATCGACCAAACTTCATTTCGATATTTTTGGTTTTAATTATTTGGGCAAAGGCGATTTAAGCAAGGCTATTTTTGATTTATCATCTAAAGCAAAAATTGACAAGCTCAATCTTTTATATGACAATGAGCCTTATTTGATGAATAAAAAAGTCAATGCCGACTTAATTACCAAAGTGAATGTTAATTCGCTTTCGTTTATTTTTGAGCAAAATGATTTAAAAATAAACAACCTAATCGTTGACTTTAAAGGAAAATTCGACTTTCTCAAAGAAGGTTACAACATGGATTTCATCCTAAAAACAACCAATAGCAACCTAAATGATTTCTTTACTGCCTTTCCACCAAAATTCATCACTTGGCTTGACAAAACCAAATTAACCGGAAAAACAGATTTTAATTTAGCTTTAAAAGGAAATTACATTGCGTCTAAAAATATCGCACCAAATCTCAATTTGGATTTTAAAATTCAGGACGGTAGTGTTAATTACAACCAAAGTCCAGCTACTGTTAGCAATCTGAATGTCAATTTTTCAACACAATTACCCTCATTAAATCATGATTTATTAATAGTCGATTTAAAAAACCTTTCGCTTAATATTGAAAAGGATTATTTAAAAACAAAATTATACAGCACCGGAACCACTATTCTGGATCTTAATGCAGCTTTAGAAGCTAAAATAGATTTGGAAAAACTAAATCGTGCTATTGGAATTCCAGACATAGAACTCAAAGGAATACTTACTGCCAATGGTACGGCCAAAGGAAAATTTGACAAAAAAAACGGAACATTTCCTGTAACAAATGCGGTTATCAACCTAAACAACGGTTTTCTTAAAACAAAATATTATCCAAATCCGATAACTAACATTGGAATTGTTTCGACTATTTCGAATCCAAAAGGAACATTTGAAAATTTAAAAGTAGTTTTACAACCTGCCCAATTTACTTTTGAAGGAAATCCTGTTTTTGTAAAAGCCAATCTTAGTAATTTTGATAATCTTGTTTATGACATCAATGCCAAAGGGACTTTGGATATCGGTAAAATCTACAAAGTTTTTTCGCAAAAAGGACTCGATGTTGACGGTTTCATCAAAGCCGATTTAGCTTTAAAAGGAAAACAAAGCGATGCCGAAAAAGGAAATTATTCGAAACTTAAAAATAGTGGAACACTTGAGATTAAAAATATTGCTTTTGCTTCAGAATATCTTCCAAAGAAATTCTTGGTTAAACAAGGGATTTTTAAATTCAAACAAGACAAAATGCGTTTCAATACTTTTCTGGCATCTTATGGGCAGTCTGATTTTAAAATGAATGGTTATTTACAGAACGTATTTAATTTTATGGCTTCTAAAAATGGCGTTTTACGAGGCGCATTTACCTTAGATTCCGATTATATCAATGCCGATGAATTCATGTCAAATACTACTACAAATTCATCTGAAACCAGTACAACTAATTCTCCAAATACAGCTGCTAAAACAGAAACAGGAGTAATTGTAATCCCTTCTAATCTAGACTTACATTTTCAAGCTAATGCTCAAAAAATAAACTTTAATGGATTAGACCTTAAAAATGCAAAAGGAGGCTTAAAAATGAAAAACGGCTTGCTTAGCATGCAAAATACCGGTTTTGATTTGATAGGTTGTACCGTTGCTATGGATGCCTCTTACAAAAGTGTCAATTCAAAAAACGCAAGATTTGACTATCATATAAAAGCAAACGAATTTGATATCAAACGCGCTTATAAAGAAGTAAAACTCTTTAGAGAAATGGCAAGTGCTGCCGAAAAAGCACAAGGAATTATATCGTTAGATTATAAATTAAAAGGACGATTAAATACAAGTATGGAACCCGTTCTTCCTTCTTTATCAGGAAACGGAATTATCTCTGTAAAAAACGTTAAAATGTATGGCATGAAAATGTTTAATAACGTTGCTAAAAAAACAGCTAAGAAAAGCATTAAAAATCCTGAATTAAATCAAGTAGATATTAAAAGTTCGATTAAAAACAACATCATTACTATAGAACGATTCAAATTCAAATTTGCCGGATTCAGACCGCGAATTGAAGGAACAACCAGCTTAGACGGAAGACTAAACCTTAAAATGAGGCTTGGTTTACCACCTCTTGGAATCTTCGGAATCCCATTAACAATCACAGGAAACAAAGACAATCCAAAGATTAAAATAGGACGAAAAACAGAAGATCTGGAAGAGACTAAAGACAGTATTCAATAAGTCTAAATTCAATATTATTAAGAGGCATGTTAAACATGCCTTTTTTTTTATATAATAAAACAAGAACTCTTATTCATTTCAAGAGGCATCTTTTAATTACTATAGCATCAGTGCTAGCTATTTAGCTAATTTACACTTACTATTCTGGCGTTCCCTCGTTGCGGAGCATTTTCGCAAAATATAAGGTTTTCTTCAGCAACGAGGTCGGGCTGTGCGCTGTATCTTTTGTTCGGGTGCGTTTATTTTAGTCCACGATGTCTTTACACTCACAAAAGGATGCCGCTTCCATCCCTAACGCAAACACAAATCCTTGTTAAAAAAAAAGCTTCAATCAGCATAGCCAATTGAAGCTTTTAGTACTCAGAGCGGGACTTGAACCCGCACGAACATTGCTGTTCACTGGATTTTAAGTCCAGCGTGTCTACCAATTTCACCATCCGAGCAATATTGTGGTACCTCCAGGGATCGAACCAGGGACACATGGATTTTCAGTCCATTGCTCTACCATCTGAGCTAAGGTACCTTTTTTATTCTATTATAATTAAACTAATAAAATAAGAATAAAAAACCCCTCCCGATTATCGGGAAGGGTTTTCAAAGAAAGGCGACGACATACTCTCCCACATAACTGCAGTACCATCTGCGCAGGCGGGCTTAACTACTCTGTTCGGGATGGGAAGAGGTGAGCCCCGCCGCAATAACCACCTTAAGGTCGTTTTGCAA
>NZ_SACJ01000059.1 GCF_004016525.1 Flavobacterium sufflavum | reverse complement strand
CGTTTGCTGCAATTGCCGGTTGTACCGAAAATAAACTGTTATTGTTATTGGTAACAGTGAAGCTCAGGGTCTGAGTCAATTCTGGATCTCCATCATCTATACCTGTTGCCCAACCAGGAACACTGATGGCTCCTGCATCTTCCAGTTTAGCCTGGTCATCTCCTTTAGTAAAAACCGGTACATCATTCACAGATGTTACATTGATGTTGAAGGTTTGATTATCAC
>NZ_SACJ01000058.1 GCF_004016525.1 Flavobacterium sufflavum | reverse complement strand
AATCCAGATACGGATGGTGATGGTGTAACCGATAGCAAAGAGAAAACAGATGGAACTGATCCTAAAGATGCTTGTAAATTTATCTTAGCTAGTCAAACAGTCGCTCCAAATTCAGCTTGGGAAACTGCCGATTGTGATAACGACGGTGTAAACAATAAACAAGAGAAAATTGATGGTACTGATCCTAAGAATCCGGATACGGATGGTGATGGTGTAACCGATAGCAAAG
>NZ_SACJ01000057.1 GCF_004016525.1 Flavobacterium sufflavum | reverse complement strand
CAAATGGAAGTGCACTTGTTACAGTTTATTTGAAAGATAATGGAGGAGTTGCAGATGGAGGAGATGATCAAAGTGATAATCAAACCTTCAACATCAATGTAACATCTGTGAATGATGTACCGGTTTTCACTAAAGGAGATGACCAGGCTAAACTGGAAGATGCAGGAGCCATCAGTGTTCCTGGTTGGGCAACAGGTATCAGTGCAGGTCCTGTAGATGAAGTAGGACAA
>NZ_SACJ01000056.1 GCF_004016525.1 Flavobacterium sufflavum | reverse complement strand
ACATTATAGTTTGTTCCTGCATTTAAACCAGTCCATGATAGAGCCGAACCTGTACCTGCTTTTGGAGCCTGAACATTAGTCGTACCTATTCTTAACTGATAACTCACTCCTGATTGTGAAGTACTAGAACTAACTGTTCCTGTGCCTGGATTAGAAGCACAAATAGAACTTCCGGTCAATACAAGAGCAACTGGATTAGCAACCTCAACAATATTCACACTATTGCTTGAACCCGGACAATTC
>NZ_SACJ01000055.1 GCF_004016525.1 Flavobacterium sufflavum | reverse complement strand
ACAAACACTAACGTTTACTGTTGCCAATAACAATAACAGTTTATTCTCGGTACAACCAGCGATAACAGCAAACGGAGAATTGACATACACATTGGCAGCCAATGCAAATGGAAGTGCACTCGTTACAGTTTATTTGAAAGATAATGGAGGAGTTGCAGATGGAGGAGATGATCAAAGTGATAATCAAACCTTCAACATCAATGTAACATCTGTGAATGATGTACCGGTTTTTACTAAAGGAGATGACC
>NZ_SACJ01000054.1 GCF_004016525.1 Flavobacterium sufflavum | reverse complement strand
GTAACATCTGTGAATGATGTACCGGTTTTTACTAAAGGAGATGACCAGGCTAAACTGGAAGATGCAGGAGCCATCAGTGTTCCTGGTTGGGCAACAGGTATCAGTGCAGGTCCTGTAGATGAAGTAGAACAAACACTAACGTTTACTGTTGCCAATAACAATAACAGTTTATTCTCGGTACAACCAGCGATAACAGCAAACGGAGAATTGACATACACATTGGCAGCCAATGCAAATGGAAGTGCACT
>NZ_SACJ01000053.1 GCF_004016525.1 Flavobacterium sufflavum | reverse complement strand
AATACATCTACATTCACTATGACGCAAACTGCACCATCGGTGGGAAGCGGTATATGGACTTTTGTAGGAGCATCTGGTGCTGCTGTAATAACAACACCAAATTCGCCAGCAACAACAATTACAGGAGTGGCAGCAGGAACAAGTGTAACAGTAAAATGGACAGTGACCAATGGAACATGTAGTGCTTTTGATAATGTAACCCTACAAAATGATGCACAACCTGTAGTAAGCGATCAGCCGAACCAAACCT
>NZ_SACJ01000052.1 GCF_004016525.1 Flavobacterium sufflavum | reverse complement strand
CATTCCCAATCAATCAAAGTATAAGGCCATTTCATTTCTACAGCTAAATCAGTATATTCTGCGATCTTTTTATAATCTTTGGAACCGTGATTATTAGCCCAATAATTCCAGGACACTGCCCCTGGTTATTTCTACAGCTAAATCAGTATATTCTGCGATCTTTTTATAATCTTTGGAACCGTGATTATTAGCCCAATAATTCCAGGACACTGCCCCTGGTTTAATCCAACTCGTTGCTTTTAATTTATTTGGTT
>NZ_SACJ01000051.1 GCF_004016525.1 Flavobacterium sufflavum | reverse complement strand
TTGTCCTACTTCATCTACAGGACCTGCACTGATACCTGTTGCCCAACCAGGAACACTGATGGCTCCTGCATCTTCCAGTTTAGCCTGGTCATCTCCTTTAGTGAAAACCGGTACATCATTCACAGATATTACATTGATGTTGAAGGTTTGATTATCACTTTGATCATCTCCTCCATCTGCAACTCCTCCATTATCTTTCAAATAAACTGTAACAAGTGCACTTCCATTTGCATTGGCTGCCAATGTGTATGTCAA
>NZ_SACJ01000050.1 GCF_004016525.1 Flavobacterium sufflavum | reverse complement strand
CCCCCCCCCCCCCCCCCCCCCCCCCCCCCCCCCCCCCCCCCCCCCCCCCCCCCCCCCCCCCCCCCCCCCCCCCCCCCCCCCCCCCCCCCCCCCCCCCCCCCCCCCCCCCCCCCCCCCCCCCCCCCCCCCCCCCCCCCCCCCCCCCCCCCCCCCCCCCCCCCCCCCCCCCCCCCCCCCCCCCCCCCCCCCCCCCCCCCCCCCCCCCCCCCCCCCCCCCCCCCCCCCCCCCCCCCCCCCCCCCCCCCCCCCCCCCCC
>NZ_SACJ01000004.1 GCF_004016525.1 Flavobacterium sufflavum | reverse complement strand
CTAGCGAAAGCATAAGCAAAAGTTTAGTATTTGTTTGAAATTAAGCACTTTAAATATACTAACTTTTGCTTTTTTGTACAATTATTTTTACGTATTTATTACGTGATTATATCGAACTCACGTTAAAATAGTTAATTGTAAGTAGGAAAAGTTGTGTTCTTAATTCGGAACTATAAAGCATAAAAAAACCTCGTTTTATCTCAAACTTAAATTGAGAAAAACGAGGTTTATTATTTTAAGAGAATTTATCTCTTTTAATTTATTCAGATATTATAAATCATATTTCAAAACAGCACCATTACTGGCATTGGTTACTAATGAACGGTATTGTCCTAACCATTTTGAGTTTAGTACTTTTTTAAGAGGAACAAATTCCGCTTTTCTTTTTGCGATTTCTTCATCACTTAAATTAACTGATAAGATGTATTGATCTACGTCAATATGGATTTCGTCACCATCTTTAAGTAATCCAATCATTCCGCCTTCGGCAGCTTCCGGAGATACGTGACCAATTGACGCTCCTCTTGTAGCACCACTAAAACGACCATCGGTAATTAATGCAACTGAATTTCCAAGTCCCATTCCCATGATTAATGAAGTTGGTGCCAACATTTCCTGCATTCCCGGACCTCCTTTAGGGCCTTCGTAACGAATAACAACTACATTACCCGCTTTTACTTTTCCTCCTAAAATACCTTCAATGGCTTCCGGTTGACCGTCAAAACAAACAGCCTTACCAGTGAATACTCGGTCTCCGGTAATACCAGCCGTTTTAATAACAGCACCTTGTTCGGCTAAATTACCATATAAAACAGCCAAACCACCTACTTGAGAATACGGATTGTCTATAGTGTGGATAATATTCGTGTCTTTAATATAGGCATCTTTGATTTTTTCTAATATTGTTTCTCCTGTAATAGTAAGGTTGTCTAATAGAATATCATCGCCTCTTTTAGTCATTTCTTTCATCACCGCATTTACACCACCAGCAGTATTGATGTCTTCCATGTGAACGGTTGATAAACTTGGAGAAATTTTAGCAATATGAGAAACTCTTTTTGATATTTTATTGATGTCTTCCAAGTTAAAATTAACATCTGCTTCTTTAGCAATAGCAAGCATGTGCAACACTGTATTCGAACTTCCACCCATTGCCATATCTACTGCAAAAGCATTTCTTACTGCATTTTCGTTAAGGATATTTCTCAGTTTGAATTTTTCTGTTTGTGCGCTGTCTTTTGCAATTTCGCAGATTCTTCTAGCCGCTTGTCTGTACAATTCTTCACGCTCTTTAGTTAATGCTAGAATAGTTCCGTTTCCAGGAAGTGCGATTCCCATAGCTTCCATTAAGGTATTCATGGAGTTTGCTGTAAACATTCCAGAACAGCTTCCTCCACTAGGACAGGCGTTACATTCAATGTCTTTTAATTCTTCATCGGTAATTTCGCCTAATTCGTGTTTTCCAACTGCTTCAAAAGCCGTAGCAAGGTCAATAGGAACTCCATCTTTAGTGTGTCCTTTTTTCATTGGTCCACCACTTACAAAAATGGTAGGAACATCTACTCTTAAAGCTCCCATAATCATTCCGGGAACAATTTTATCACAGTTAGGAATGGCAATCATTGCATCTAACTTATGAGCATTCATTACGGTTTCGATAGAGTTGGCAATAATTTCTCTTGAAGGCAAAGAAAAAAGCATTCCATCATGACCCATTGCAATACCGTCATCTACACCAATTGTATTGAATTCAAATGGCACACAACCATTGGCTTTAATTTCTTCTTTGATTACTCTTGATACTCTGTCCAGAAAAAAGTGTCCAGGAATAATTTCGATATAAGAATTGGCAACTCCAATAAATGGTTTATCAAAATCTTCATCAACTAATCCTGTTGCTCTAAACAATGATCTATGCGGGGTTCTTTGATGTCCTTTTTTTACTTCATCACTTCTCATGCTATGTCTTTTTGTATAATTAAAATTTTGGGCGCAAAGATAGGTATTCTTATACTTTATTAAAAAGTATGTTAGATTATATCGGATAAGAAATACTACCATTTACATTTTATCGGAAGTAAAAAAATAGAGGCTTACTAATTTTCTTTTTTGCTTGATCAAAAAAGAAACAAAAAAATATTCATTAGTTATTATTGTTTTTTGGTATTCATGAATCTTCGATTTCAAGTCTTACGCTTCCTCGTCGGTCAAATTAGTTTTCGAATACTGAAAGAAAAGAACTCGCTACGCTCAAACAGCTTTTCTTTCTACGTATTCTTCAAACATTTGACACTCGATTGCGGAAGCTAAGGACAGTTGAGTCTCGGAAATAACAGTATTTTGATTTATAGTTGATGCAAAAATAAACGTGATTTGATGTTCCTTTTTTTGTAAAAAATTATCATCAAAAACTAATTATATCTAACACATTCATTTTAATAATTTATTGATAATCCTGTGCCAAATCCCATATCACTGTCGTAATGGGTACGAATGCCGATATTTTTGTTAATGATATAGCGCAAATCCAACATGTATTCTTTATCGGTATTTACCATAAAGCCCGCTCTTAATCTCTTAGAAACAGGAATGTCTTCACGCATTAAGGATAAGCGTATAATTCCGTCCTGGTATACCTCTGTTTGGAAGTTAATTAACATCGGAAGTGTGTACATAACCCCCAGACTTATAGCGCTTCGATTGTCTTTTTTGTTGACTTGTTTAAATAAATTGGTTTCTTGTTCGTCGATTCCCATTTTGCGGTAACGCCAGTCAAAACCTATGAAAGGCATTAACCACTGCATTTTTCCAATGTATCTCCCCAGATGTGTTTCTACTTCATAACCATGCATTTTGTTGTAACCCAAACGCCATTCGGTACCTAGACTCCATCGTGATTTTTGGAGCATTGCTTCGCCGTCGATACCATTGTTTGCAAAATCACTAGTTGCCATTAAGTGAGGCATGTCACTTTCTTTTTGAAGCATTTTATAGGCTTCTTTTTTGTTGGTCAATAGTGGATTTTTGTAATCGCCCACTTCAAATACTCTGTTCATTCCGGCCATCATGTGATACAAAATGTGACAATGAAAGAACCAATCGCCTTCTTCATTTGCCAGAAATTCGATAGTATCCGTTTCCATTGGCATGATGTCCAGTACATTTTTGAGTGGTGCGTTTTCTCCATGACCATTTAAAAGTCTGAAATCAAAACCGTGTAAATGTATGGGATGGCGCATCATCGAGTTGTTGTAGAGCGTAATGCGGAGTATTTCGTCTTTTTTTACAGGAATCTTATCAGTCTCAGAAAGTATTTTATTATCCATACTCCAAACGTATCGGTTCATGTTTCCCGTAAGAGTAAATTTCAATTCTTTTACCGCAGCCGATTTTGGTAGTGTAGTGTTTTGAGGAGATTGAAGCATGGCATAGTTTAATGTCACTGTTTTTCCTAAGGCATTTGCATTGTATCGATTGGAATTATCGTCCGATTCTTCAGCCGGTGTTTTCTTTTTTTGCTTGGCTGTTTCCCCTGTTATTTCGGGATACATAACCACATTCATATCCATTTTGTTGAGACTCATATTCATTCCCATGTCATCAAGATCTCCGTTCATTTTCATCATGTCATTCATCATCTTCATCCCTTCAAAGTATTTGAGGTGAGGCAAAGCTCCAACGGACTCTTTAATTCCGTTTCCTATAAAGTAACTGGCTGAGTTGGTACGGTCTTCGGTGGTAGCCATAAATTCATAGGACTTCCCATCTTCGGGAATGCTTACAACTACATCATAAGTTTCTGAAACCGCAATAAGCAATCGGTCAACTTCAACGGGTTCCACATCATTTCCATCATTGGCAACCACAGTTATTTTTCCACCGGCATAGCGAAGCCAGAAATAAGAAGAAGCGCCTCCATTAGCAATGCGTAACCTCACTTTATCACCGGCTTTAAGAGGTTTTCCGTTGATGGTTTTTAGAAAAATTTCAGGACTACCGTTCATCAATATTTTTTCGTAGTACACATCACTTACGTCCATGGCTAACATTCGTTTCCATTCGTTGGTTAGTTTTGTTTTAAAATGTCCTCCGCTGATGGCTTCGGCATAACTTTGTGTAGCTCCTTTTTTGATTGCAGCCCAGTCATTGGCATTGCGTAACATTCTCTGAATATTATCCGGTTTTAGGTTTGTCCATTCGCTTAGGATTATCGGAACAGCTGGTAAATCGTCAATAGCTTTTCGGAAGGTTTTATCATCTGCTTTTTTCAGCATTATAAAATTTCCATATAGACCTATTTGTTCCTGAAATCCGGAATGGGAATGGTACCAATGTGTTCCGTTTTGGATAATAGGGAAGCGGTAAGTATGCGTTTCACCGGGTTTAATAGGCATTTGGGTAAGATAAGGAACACCGTCTTCTTTATTTGGCAAAAATACACCGTGCCAATGCAAGGAGGTATTTTCTTTTAGCTGGTTATGGACAACAATTTCGGCAGTGTCTCCTTCGGTAAAAGTCAGAGTAGGCATGGGAATTTGTCCATTTACAGCAATAGCTTTTTTGTTTTTCCCGGCATAGTTTACGATGGTGTCTTTTACATTCAGCTCATAGCGAACTACTTTTTGGGAAAAGGCCAATTGTATTGTAAACAATAGTAACACTGTTATAAAGAGCTGTTTTTGTAAAGAATAAATGGTGTTCATAATCTTGTTTTAATAGAATTGATATGCCAATTAGGATTATATTTTAGTTTCATTTTTCTTTTTTGCTTGATCAAAAAAGAAACAAAAAAATCAAGTCTTCGCTTCCTCGTCGGTCAAATTAGTTTTCGAATGCTAAAAGAAAAGAACTCGCTACGCTCAAACAGCTTTTCTTTTTACGCATTCTTCAAACATTTGACACTCGACTGCGAAAGCTAAGGACATTTGAAGCCGGGAAATAATAGTAATTTGTTTTTTATAAAATTATAAGCTTTGAACCGGCTAAAGTTATTATCAAAATGAGGTCAAATTATTTTGTTTCTACAACTGAACCACAGCTCAGCATAGCCGCACCGTAATAGGGATTTTCGATTTCTTTTTCAGTGCTTAACCAATAGGCTTTTTTCATAGGACAGTATTGATAGTAAACCGTTTTGTTGATTTTTTTAGTGTTTTTAACGATGTCCCATAATGTGGTTGATACTTCATTAAAGACCGCTCTTTGTTTTTCAATGTTAGATGCTTTAAGCAGCTTTTCAGTAGATTTTAGCAATGTTTCTTTCTGTTTAAAATTGCCATCTTCTTTAATACTTTGGTATAATGAGCTGATTGCCTGGTTAGCCAATTTAGTATTGCTGTTTACCAGGGCGTTTTTCACACTGATGTAATTATTCAAAAGTGTATTTGTATTTTGAGCAAAGACTGAATATCCAAACAGTAACATTGCTAATAGTGATAAGTTCTTTTTCATGGTTTTTGAGTTTAAGAGTTTAAAGGTTCAATTTTAAAGCCTGCTTTTTGGACTGTTTCTATAATTTTTTGTTCGCTAAATTCCTCTGTTTTCACAGTCAGAATTTTGTCTTTGTTGGCGGTGTCTACTTCCCAGTGATATAGGCCTTCTATTTCGTTTAGAAAAGGAGTTACTGTTGCTACACAACCCCCACAATTAATGTTCGTTTTGAACTTGAGTGTTTTATGTTTGTTTTCCATTTGGTTTAAAAATTAAATGTGATTTACTTATACAAAGTTGGATAAATTAGCGTTCGTGTTTATTGCGCTATTTCCTGTTTTATTTGTGACATTTACGGTTTTTATTTTTTCCATTTCAGCCTTAGGCTGTTGCTTACCACACTTACGCTACTCATTGCCATTGCTGCTCCAGCAAGCATCGGATTGAGTAAAAATCCGTTTATGGGATAGAGAATTCCTGCGGCTATTGGGATTCCAATACAATTGTAAATGAATGCCCAAAAAAGGTTTTGTTTAATAGTAGCCACAGTTTGTTTAGACAATTTGATGGCCTGTGGAATTTTGATAAGGTCTGATGAAATTAGCGTCATTTTAGCAACGTCCATCGCAATATCGCTTCCTTTACCCATTGCAATACTTACATCGGCGGTTGCCAGAGCGGTACTGTCATTAATTCCGTCGCCTACCATGGCTACTATCTTTCCTTTGCTTTGTAATTCTTTTATAAAATCGGCTTTGTGTTGAGGTAAAACTTCTGCTTTATAATGCTGGATACCTGTTTGGGCTGCAATTGCTTTGGCAGTAGCTTCATTATCACCGGTAAGCATGTAGATTTCAATATCCATTTCTTTCAATTTTTGGATAGCGATAACCGATGTTTCTTTTATCTTGTCTGAAATGGCAATTACAGCTAATACTTTGTTGCTGTTTGCAAACCAAATTACTGTTTGGGACTCATTACTCCATTTATTGGCTTGTTGTTGTAATTCGTCAGCAATAGTGATATTGTTACTTTTTATTAAGTTTTTGTTCCCTACAAAATAAGTTTCATCAGCATAAGTAGCTTTGGCGCCTTTTCCTGTAATACTTTCGAAAGAATGAATTAGAATATTTTGTTCTTCAGTAAAATAATCTACAACTGCTTCTGCTGATGGATGTTCCGATTGTTTTTCGATGCTTAATAAAACTTGTTTGCTTGTAGTATCTTCTTTTAGCCATTTTATGTTTGTTACTTTGGGTTTGCCTTCGGTTATGGTTCCTGTTTTGTCTAATACGATGGCATTGATTTTTTTAGCGAGTTCGAGACTTTCGGCATCTTTAATCAAAATTCCCTGTTCGGCGGCTTTACCTACGCCTACCATAATAGCAGTAGGAGTGGCTAATCCCAAAGCACAGGGACAGGCAATTACTAATACTGTCACTGCGGCTAAAAGTCCATGAACGATGCCGTTATCGCCACCAAGTATTAGCCAAATTATAAAAGTGAGAATTGCAATTCCTATTACAATTGGCACAAAAATGCCGGCAATTTTATCGACTAATTTTTGCACAGGAGCCTTACTACCCTGGGCATCTTGTACCATTTTGATTATTTGGGCCAGCATGGTTTCTTTGCCTACTTTCAGGGCTTTAAACTGGAAGCTTCCTTTTTGATTGATAGTTCCTGCAAAGACTTTTTCGTTGGTCGTTTTTAATACAGGAATGGGTTCACCGCTTAGCATGCTTTCATCTACATAAGAATTGCCCGAGAGTACTATTCCATCAACAGCTATTTTCTCACCCGGTTTTACCAGAATTGTATCTCCAGCGTTGACTTCTTCTATGGCTATTTCTTTTTGCTGTCCATCCGGCAAGATTAAAACGACTGTTTTGGGTTGTAATCCCATTAGTTTTTTAATAGCAGATGAGGTGTTGCCTTTGGCTTTTTCTTCCAATAATTTCCCCAAAAGAATAAAAGCAATTACTACCGAAGCCGCTTCAAAATACACATGAGCGTGTAAACCTCTTTTGTGCCAGAAATCAGGGTAAAGCATATTTAGTACACTAAAAATATAAGCAATACCGGTGCTCAATGCCACAAGGGTATCCATGTTAGCCGAGCGGTGTTTTGCCTGTTTCCAGGCGTTGATGAAAAAATCTTTTCCTAACCAAAGCACCACTGGAGTAGTAAGCAGCCACATGATTTCATTGGCATAAGGAATATCCATGGCAAACATTCCAATTACAACCACAGGAAATGATAGTATAGTAGCCCATAGCGTTTTTTGTTTTAGCAGGTAGAACTTTTCCTCGTGAATGGCTTCGAGTGTTACCTGCTGTGTTGATTCGCTTTCTATCAATAAATCATAACCTATCGATTGTACTGCTTTTTGCAAAGCTAAAGGATTGGTCATATTAGGAAGGTATTCAACCGTTAGAGTTGCAGTGGCAAAATTGACGCTGGCATTTACAACGCCATCAATTGGTTTTACGATACTTTCGGCACTAACAGCGCAGGAAGCACAAGACATATTGAGTACAGGGATGTTTTTTTTCATGGTGGTCACACCATAGCCCAAATCTTTGATGACTTTTATAGCTTCGGAAACCACATCATTATTGCTAACTGTAATAACCGCTCTGTTATTGTTGAGTTCTACCTTATGGCTTTCAATACCTTTAATTTGGGCAAGACCTTTGTCTACAATTAGCGCACAATGTTCGCTTTCTACGTTTTCTAAGGGCAGGTATAGTATTGGTTTCGAATTTGTTGCCATGATGTGTAATTTAAATTATACATACAAAGTTGGCGATAAAATCAAAGAGGACTGTTGTGGAATTTTGGAATTGATTTGTAAGATTTACAATTGATCCAAAGGTTTTCTTTTGTCTTCCTTGATTTGTTTGAAATGACTAGGGGTAAGCCCGGTTACTTTTTTGAATTGGTTACTCAAATAAGCAACGCTCGAATAATTAAGTTGGAATGCAATTTCGCTTAAAGACAATTCATTATAGACTAATAATTCTTTTACCCGCTCTATTTTTTGAGTGATAAAATATTTTTCGATAGTAGTTCCTTCAATTTCCGAAAACAGATTGGATAAATAATTGTAATCGTGATGCAGTTCGCTGCTGAGTACTTCAGAGAGATTGTTTTTTAGTTCGTTATTCTGATGATGTACCAGCCTGATAATTGTGTTTTTTATTTTTTCAATAATCTGGCTCTTTTTGTCGTCAATGAGTTCGAATCCCAATGGGGATAAGGCTTTATCGATTGCTTTTTTTTGCTCTTCAGATAATTCATTTTCGAATACTACTTCTCCTAATTGAATATGTTTAACGCTTAGATTTAATTTATCCATTTCATTTTGAACCACCATGATACAGCGGTTGCAAACCATATTTTTAATAAAGAGTTTATTCATTTTTTGATTTTTTTTATGCAATCGAACAATTAGCACTGGAAAAACGAAGTTATGAAAATTAGAGTTTGTATTTACAGTAAAAGCGGAAATGGTTTGAAATGGTTGATGCTATTGTTTTTCCATTCAACAATTTTTACAGTTTCAGCGATTCTTTTTTTATTCAATTTTAGGAAAAGATATTTTGTACAAACTAAAACAACCTACATTCCAGGCCAATATAAAACATTAAACTTATGTCCGTCGGGATCAGAAAAACCAAAAGTGTATCCTTGTTCATAGTTTGTTGGTTCGAGGAAAATTGTTCCTCCTGCTTTTCTAACTTCAGCAGCCCAGTTGTCAACTTCTTCTTTGGTTTTTGCCGATAAACTAAATATAATTTCGTTTCCTTTGGATAAGTCAGCTATTCCGGGCATGAATTTTTCAAGCTGTTCTTTTATGAAGAAGTGTATAACAAAATTGTTATCACCAAAAAAGAAACTGCTCAGTTCTTCCGAATTGCCATTGGGTTTAAAACCCAATGTTGTGTAGAATTTAGTTGTTCGCTCAAGATCTTTTACAGCTAAATTTCCCCATATTTGATTCGTTTTCATAAGCTTTCTTTTGATGTTCTTATAAAATTAGGAATTTATTTTTGCATTAAATAATAGTCATTGTTCTTATAAATAGTTTTGATTCAGCTTTCTAGCGTTTTGTTTTCTGTTTAAGTGGGGACCTGATGCAATTTCTATAGGACTGTCATTAGAAAATTAATAAAATATTGGCATTTAAAAAAAAGATAATTTTTATTTTTAAGATACGGTTATTGTTAAAATATAATGTTTAAAGCTTTTTGTTTTACTACAATAATTTAGTTTAGTATTAATTAAATTTTTACAATTATGACAGAAGAATTCACAATCATTGAAAAAGAAGACATAGCTTCTCTTAAGTTTCCTGCAACAGATGTTCTGGAGGATACTGGCGAAATAAAAACGAGAATAAGTGAAATAAACCGGGCTTTGTCATTGGGGAATTTAGAGCATTCAAAAATTAAAATTTTCTTTGAAGACAATGAATCTAAGAAGATAGTTAATACTACCGTCTGGGCTGTTACCGACAAAAATGTTATTTTAAAACAAGGAGTAATGATCCCAATTCACAGAATATATAAGTTGTTTTAGTAACTTTTCCTTTTATCAGGAATTGATTTTTCTTTGTGTTCAAGGATAAAAAACGGCGCAAGTCTCTATAGAGTTTGCGCCGTTTTTTATTGGTTTTTATTTAAAAGCAAAATTATTCCATCCAGGATGTGTTAGTGAATTTTACTTTATAAGGGAAATTTTCGTCGTTGTCAGGCTTGTTATCCCATACATGGTTAAGGTGTTCAGTAGGAGCTCCAGTTACCACTAACCAAAGTTCTTTGGCATTTTCGGGTATTGTGATTATGGATCTGCCTTTTTTTGCTTTTTTCATGGTGCCATAAATGACTGTATCATTTTCTTTTATCACAAGCAAACCATAACGCCATCCTTCAATAGAAGACCATTGTCCTTTTAGACCTTCAAAATCAACAGTTACCTTAGTTTCTAATGCCGGAACATTAAGTTGTATTGCATTATAACCATAGATTTGAGGAGTTTGGGTGTCAGATATTTTATAATACCCATTATCTGCAACTTCCAGCGCAGTATGATGCCTGAATTTTTTTTGCTCAGCTATAGCTAAGTTTTTAATGAATGATTTATTGTAGATTCCTAAAGGATAATCCCAAGCGATATTTTTACAGGCATATTCAAAAAACTCATCATTTAACTGATTTTGATTAATTCCAGTAATTCTTTTATAGGTTTGTAGCGGATGTTCCGGAACGTTAGCTCCTCGCCAAAGTTTTCCTAAAAAATCTACTCCATGTTTTTGTTTCCAAAATTCCATTAAGTACATAGACTGATACCTGTAATCTTCATGCGAGAAATTTTTATGCACATTTTTTAAGAAATGAGGTATTTCATGAGTGAAACTGCTATTGTTTATTTGCCATGACATGTATTGTGCACATTGCTCCCAAAATTGGCCTACATAATTTTGATCTCTAAAACCATAATTTCCATCACAGGCTGTTTGATATTGAAAAGTATGTCCAAACTCATGAGCTAATGCCGAATCGGTTCTTGATGCCCAGGGATTAACCCATAAAGCCCCAATCACATTGTCATAGCCCGCTCCGGTGGCCAACCATTCTTCCTGATAACGGAGTATTATAATCATTCGGTATTGATCTGTTTTTGATTTTCCTTTTACCACAAATTTCATCGTGTCACGATAATAGGAATAATAATTTTCGGCTTTTGCCAATGTATTATTAATATCTACGCAAAGTTTCGGATTAGGGGCTTTGTCAGGATATTGCCCAAATCCTTTTGCCCAAAAAATAATGATATTATCGGAAGAAGCACTTCTTTGATAGCTCCATTCACTATCGTTAGAATTGAAATCATTATTCTTTAATTCAATTGGGATGTAAATTTCTTTTCCTCCGATGGGTTTTTCGCCAAAAGTATAGTTAAAATTTGCAGGAGCTGTTGTTTTTGAGTTAGAAGGGATGCTTACAGCAGCAGTACTAGAAAAACTTAAAGCAATATAAAATAAAAAGGCTTTGAAATATTTAAGTTGGTTCATGGTTGTATTAATGTTGATTGCTAATAGAGTAAACGTAATAGAGCAAAATCTTGTTATTACGAACTCGGTGAAATTAAGGTTTTTCTCCAACGGCTACAACCATTTCGCAGGGTCCGGTAAAACCTTTTTCAGATTCGAAGGTTTGAAGTTCTCTTTCAATTTCGTCCCAGACAGCTTCTCTTTCTGCGCTAGATAAATTACTCATCATTTGATGCAAGGCGCCAAATGATTCTTTTTCAAATCGCAAGCACTCACTTGCTGACGAAAGTTGTAAAGGCGAGTCTACAAGTTCTGATTTTACATTTATAAATCCAGCCTGCTCAAACGCTTTTTCAATAATACCTTCAGCACCTAAGCTAAAAGGGCCAGGCTGACCTGGTAGAGGTGGTGGCAGTTTTGCCCGATTGCGAATAATAGAAACAGGAATCGAGAAAAATTTGTTTTTTTCAGGAGTCGAATAAACAATGGCAGCAACTTTTCCGCCTGGCTTAAGTACCCGTAACATCTCTTTTAATGCCTGTTGTTGGTCAGGAAAATAGATTAGTCCAACTCTGGAAATAACGGCATCAAATGTTCCATCTTCAAGACTTAGGTTTTCACCATCCATTACTTTTGTTTTGATATTACTGCAGCCATTTTGTTCGGCCATTTTTTGGGCATATTCCAAAATATTTGAAGAAATGTCAGTAGCTAAGACCTCGCCTGAAGAACCCACTTTTTTAGCTGTGGTGATGGATTGTTCACCCGCTCCCGCAGCGATATCAAGAACGCGATATCCGGTGGTGATTCCAGCCATATCAAGCATTTTTTCAGTGGCATTACCAAGCCATTGGTTAAGTGTAGGACTCCAACGAAACCAAGCATCAGCTGTTTCTTGCCACTGGTCGCGAGTCGTATTTTTGTACTTAACAGGATCAAATTGAGGTGCTGTTGGTTCCATAAGCTTGATTTTGATGTTCTTATAAAGATAAGAATTTATTCTTGTATTAAATCATAGTCATTGCTGTTCTAAATAGTTTTGGTTTAGATTAATAGTGTTTGACTTTTTATCATAGAATGCACCAGTTTGGGTGTGAATACACCAGTTGGGGATATTCGATGAAATCGAGCCAGTGAGGGGTGCAATTACCTGAAAAATTAGGCAATTATTTTTGCTTGCTGTTATAACCAGTTTTAACTTAAATTTGAAACTTTTAAAATATTTGATTTTGGTAAATTTAAGCCATACTTGATTCTTAAAACCTCAGTAATAACATCAATTCTAGTTCCTATCCAACATTTTCGATTTTCTTTAGGCCAATCAGTCATGACGGCTACAAGTTGTTTTGAATTATTACCACTTACAATTTCTTTAGGATCTGAAAACCACAGTCCACATCCACTCATTCCATATGTATCAGGACCATTCGAAATTGTTGAGTTTGTGTGATTAAATACTCTGTTTTTATCATAATTAACTATTATGTTCGAATGGAAATCCCTGTTTAGTTGCGCGTAAAATTTTGCGTCAGTTGGCATTGTTGTATAGAAAAATGGTTTTGTAATAAATTTATCTTCTTTGTATTTTATTTTAGACTTTGAAGTGGGAAAGCCAACGGCTGAATACATTGGAAGATTCAAAAACTCATGACTTACTCCAAGTTGCGACTGAGATAGAAATTTATAAATTGGCGGTATTTTAGAAACTGTTTCGGGATATAATTTAAAGATTGCAATGTCAATTTTATCCTTTTCTCGGTTTTGTGTTAATGCCGTAAAAGTAACGTCTCCACCAGGTGAAAGCAAGTTGTGTTCCCCAACTGGAATAAATAGATTGTCGGTTTTATTGTCAATAACATGAGCAGCTGTTACAAGAAATTTTTCTGCATCAACTTCAATAAATATTCCAGTGCCATGAGATTTGGGGTTATCATCCTTAATAGTTATAAGTTGACAAGTACACGAATAAGCTTCAGCAATATCTTTAAGTTGTAAGTTTTTGTAATGGTTAAGGATTTCGTTCATAAAAATTAGCTATAACTTGTGTATACTACTGAAGTAGTCAGACTTATACCCGTATTTGGGAGGCTAAGTCAGACAAACGTCAGACTTTATTAGTTGTCAAATATATAAAAATAATCTTATTATTTTTGTAAAACACTACCATTCAAAAACAAAAAAATACCGCAAATTCACAAAATTTTAATTTGCGAATTTGCGGTATAATAAATTTTAATTGAAAGATAAACTATCGAATCGCTTTTACAAAATCTGCAATTTTTCCACTGCCGTTTTCTTTTAAGTGAGTAATAAACGCACTACCAATAATAGCGCCTTTGGCATATTGAGTAGCCTGGTTGAAGGTTTCGGTATTGTTGATTCCGAATCCTACGATTTGTGGATTTTTTAAATTCAAATTGGCAATGCGTTTGAAATAATCTTCCTGTACGTTGCCAAATCCTGCCTGCGAACCCGTAACACTTGCCGAGCTTACCATATAGATAAATCCGCTGGAAACGCTGTCTATAAAACGAATGCGCTCGTCAGAAGTTTGTGGTGTAATTAAAAACACGTTAATTAAACCGTATTTGTCAAAAGTAGCTTTGTATTGTTCAGCATACACATCTACCGGTAAATCAGGAATGATTAAACCATCAATACCAATTTCGGCACATTTAGCGCAAAAAGCATCTACGCCATATTGCAACATTGGGTTAAAATAGCCCATGATTACCAGTGGAATCGACACCGTTTTACGGATATCTTTTAGTTGGTCAAATAAAATTTGGGAGGTCATCCCGTTGTGTAAAGCAGTTGTAGAACTTGCCTGGATAATAGGGCCGTCGGCTAACGGATCGCTAAATGGCAAGCCAATTTCGATCATGTCAATACCGCTTTTTTCTAAGTCCTGGATAATTTGTACCGTATCGTTCAAGTTGGGATATCCCGCCGAAAAGTAGATGGAAAGTATCTTTTTGTCTTCTTGTAATTTTTGTTCGATTCTGTTCATTGTAAAGTTTCGATTTTTACCACAAATTGAGTTATCAATTTAAGCTTGTTTTTTGATGAACCATTAAGGAATTAAGATAAGTTAAGTCTAAATTCTCTTAATTTCTTAATGTTTAAAATATTTCAAATGGTAAATTTAAAAGTTAGTGCTATCAGTTTGTTTTTAATTGGTAACAATATATGCCCAGGCAGTTTGAAGGGATTCTAAGGTTACTTCGATGCGTCTGTAATGCAAACCTTCGTAGGTGTCGGCAAGATAAACGTCTTGTTCGGTGATGTCATATACTAATCCGGTAACAATGTCTTCGGGATTTCTGGTAGCAACAATAATAGGATATCTTTCTATGCCAAATTCCTCTTCAATTTCGATATAGTTAATTACAAAACCTACTAATCTGTCTGGAACTCCTTTTAGTGAGCGACCGAAAATGTTTTCTTGAATGTCTTTGTCTTTTAAAGTTCCGTAAGCGAATAACTTTTCCATTTGTACTGTTTTGAAATTAGACTTTCTTTATTGTTTGCGTTAGGGATGGTAGTGGAGCTCTTTTTTGAGGCATTTTTTTTGCCTCAAAAAAAGCGGGAACGTACAGCCCGACCCCGTCTCGTTTTTTTTGACGAGACGGGGTAACGCCCTATTAGTATTTAAAATAATCGATATAGGTATTTAGATCTTTATCGCCACGACCTGAAAGGCAAATAACCACCACATCTTCGGGTTTGAATTTTTTGTCGTTCAACACCGCCAAAGCGTGCGAAGATTCAATTGCAGGAATGATACCTTCGAGTTTGCAAAGTTCCAGACCGGCTTTCATAGCCTCATCATCGGTTACAGAGAAAAACTCGGCGCGACCTGATTCGGCTAAATGTGCGTGCATAGGTCCTACACCCGGATAATCCAATCCGGCCGAAATAGAATAAGGCTCGGTAATTTGTCCGTCAGGCGTTTGCATCAACAGGGTTTTACAACCGTGGATGATACCTACTTTCCCTAATTTGCTCGTTGCAGCACTGTGTCCTGAATTCACTCCTTTTCCGGCAGCTTCAACGGCTACGATGCCTACTTCAGGCTCATGTAAAAAGTGGTAAAAAGTACCGGCAGCATTACTACCACCTCCAATACAAGCCACTACATAATCAGGATTTTCACGTCCTTCTTTTTCTTTTAACTGCCATTTGATTTCCTCAGAAATAACGCTTTGAAAACGCGTTACCATATCAGGATAAGGATGTGGTCCAATGGCTGAGCCAATGATATAATGCGTATCAACAGGATTGTTAATCCAGTCGCGAATGGCCTCGTTAGTGGCGTCTTTTAGTGTTCTTGAACCAGAAAGCGCAGCACGAACTTCGGCACCCAGCATTTTCATTCTGGCCACGTTTGGTGCTTGACGTTTGATGTCGATTTCGCCCATATACACAATGCATTCCAGTCCCATTAAAGCACAAACTGTTGCCGTAGCCACACCGTGTTGACCGGCACCAGTTTCGGCAATAATACGTTTTTTGCCTAGTTTTTTTGCTACTAAAATCTGTCCAATAGTATTGTTGATTTTGTGTGCTCCGGTATGATTTAAATCTTCTCTTTTCAGATAGATTTTAGTATTGTATTTTTCAGAAAGTCTTTTTGCAAAATACAATGGGCTGGGACGTCCTACATAATCTTTTAGTAATTGGTCAAACTCAGCTTTAAATTCCGGTTCAGCTGTAATTTTTAGGTATTGTTGGCGTAACTCCTCCACATTAGGATATAACATTTCAGGAATGTAAGCTCCTCCAAACTGGCCATAATAGCCTTTTTCATCAACGTTGTATGACATTTTATATGTTTTAATTGGTATCAATGCGTTTTAGTGCATCTTTACATAATTGTACGTTTTTTAATCCCGGTTCTATTTCAAATCTACTGTTTACATCAATGGCATAAACGGGTAAATTGGTCTTTAATATTGCATTGACGGCATCCATTTCTTCTATTCCTATTCCGCCACTTAGGAAGAAAGGTTTGGTCGAAGGGTAGTTTTCTAAGACTTTCCAGTCAAATGTGGTTCCGTTTCCTCCGGGTAATTTTCCTTTGGTATCAAAAAGAAAATAATCACATACGGCTTCAAATGGTGCCAGCACTGAGAAATCAAAATCATCAGCAACCGAAAATACTTTTATGATTTCAATCTGAACTAATTTCAGATTCTGAAATTCAGTTTTCAAATTTAAACAAAATTCTACAGATTCTTTTCCGTGTAATTGTACGGCCTGTAAATCGTGTTTTTGAACTTTTTCGACAATATTCTCGACGGTTTCATTGACAAAAACCCCTACTTTTTTAATAGATTGAGGCAAATTAGGAATATAGCCGTCAAAAAATCGAGCCGATTTCTCCCAAAATATAAATCCCATATAATCGGGTAGGAGCGAGCCTACTTCGAGTATATTATCGGGATATTTCATGCCGCAGATTTTGGTTTTCATTTTGTTCTATTTTTTTTTTAACCACAAAGTGCACTAAGTAGGCGCAAAGTTCACAAAGCTTTGTGTTCTTTGTGCTTTCTCCGTGTTCTTTGTGTTTAAATTAATTTTGAAATAAATTCCGTCGCTGCTTTTCCGGCATTGTCGGTTTTCATAAAGTTTTCACCTATCAGGAAACCTTTGTAACCATAAGGTTTTAGTTCGTTGATAGCGTCAATTGAGCTGATTCCGCTTTCAGAAACTTTTACAAATTCATCCGGGATTTGGTGAGCCAATTGCTTGCTGAAATCCAGACTTACTTCGAAAGTTTTTAGGTTTCGATTATTTACTCCAATCATATCCAATGTAGGCATGATCGATTTTTCTAATTCTTCCTGGTTGTGAACTTCCAATAAAACTTCTAATCCAAGGCTTTTTGCAAATTCAGATAACGATTTGATTTCTTCGCGGGTTAAAACCGCTGCGATTAGCAAAATCAAATCGGCTCCATGTGCTTTGGCCTCTAAGATTTGATATTCATCTACAATGAATTCTTTTCGTAATAATGGAATATTTACCGATGCTCTGGCTAATAATAAATCGTCTAAAGAACCACCAAAGTATTTTCCGTCTGTTAGAACCGAAATCCCACAGGCACCGGCACTTTCGTAACCTTTTACCACTTCTTCTACCGTAAAACCATAATTGATTTCGGCTTTAGAAGGCGAACGACGTTTATGCTCGGCAATGATTCCAGAGTTGCTGTTTCTTAAATTGTTGCTTAAAGAAATGGTCTTTTTTCCAAAGAATACCGAAGCTTCCAGTTGGGAAACCGGAATGATTGATTTTTTAAGAATGACTTCTCTTTTTTTGTCAACTATGATTCTATCTAATATATTCATTTTTTTTAAAGATGCTAAGTTGCTAAGATACTGAGGTACTTAGTTTTTTATTTTAAAGAGATAACTCTTGTAATTTTTTCAAAGCTGTCAATCCTTTTCCGGAGAATAAACTTTCTTTGGCTTGTTCAAACCCTTCTAATGCTGTGCATCCTGTAACGGTAGCAATTGCCATAGCAGCATTGGCACAAACCACATTGTTTTGTGCTTCAGTACCTTTTCCGGAAATAATATTAAGAAACATTTGAGCCGATTCGGCAACGGTTTTTCCGCCTTCAATTTCGCTTTGTTGTATTAATCGAACACCAAAATCTTCTGGATTGATCATTCCTTCGGTACTATGAGTAATCACTTTTGTAGCCCCTGTTAAAGATACTTCGTCATAACCGTCTAATGCATGAACAATGGTGAAATTGCTATCGGTATTTTGATACAGATAAGCATACATTCTGGCCAGTTCAAGGTTGAAAACCCCTAACAATTGGTTTTTTGGAAATGACGGATTAATCATTGGCCCCAAAATATTGAAAATGGTTCTTACCCCTAATTCTTTTCGAATAGGTCCCACGTTTTTCATGGCAGGATGAAATAGTGGAGCGTGCAGAATACAAATTCCGGCCTGGTCCACACATTTCTTTAGAAAATCAGAATCATTACTGAATTTGATACCTAGACTTTCCATCACATTACTCGAACCCGTAATAGAAGAAACTCCATAATTTCCATGTTTGGTCACTTTTATTCCTGCTCCGGCAGTTATAAAAGAAGCTAAAGTAGAAATGTTGAAAGTATCCTTTCCATCTCCTCCGGTACCTACTAAATCAATAGTGTTGTAATCGGATAAATCAATACGAACACACAATTCCTGAAGCGCTTCCCTAAAACCGGACAGCTCATCAATGCTGATGCTTCGCATCATGTATACGGTTAAAAAAGCTGCAATTTGGCTTGGGTTGTAACTTCCGTTAGAAATATTAACCAAGACGTTTTTAGCCTCTTCTTTAGAAAGCAATTCGTTATTGATTAATCTGTTTAATATGTTTTTCATTATAAAGTTTTTTTGCCACAAGGGCATAAAGGCACAATGTTTTTTATAACTGATTACTGAAATCTGCTAACTGAATACTATGAATTTACCCAGTTCTCAAGCATTTTCTTTCCATTAGGAGTCAACACACTTTCCGGATGAAATTGTACCCCACGAACATCCAATGTTTTGTGACGTAAAGACATAACCTGACCATTTTCGTCAAAAGAAGTAGCTTCTAAAACATCTGGTAGAGTTGCATCAACAACCCATGAATGATAACGACCCACTTCGAATTCTTTTTCCAATCCTTGAAATAAAATTTCGTCGTCCACCACCGTTTTTACCAGGGTTGCCACTCCGTGATACACTTTGTCTAAGTTAGAAAGCGTTCCTCCATATACTTCTCCGATAGCCTGTTGACCAAGGCAAACACCAAAAATACTTTTGGTAGCACCATATTTTGCGATAACCGGTTTTAATAAACCAGCTTCGTCAGGAATTCCAGGTCCAGGAGAAAGAAGAATTTTGTCGAAATGAGCAATTTCGTCTAATTCAAATTCGTCGTTTCTATACACCGTTACTTCACAATTTAAATCTTCCAGATAATGCACCAGATTGTAAGTGAAGCTATCGTAATTATCTATAACTAATATTTTTTTCATTTTAATTAAAGTTGAGTGTTATGAGTTTTTTTGCTTAATATTTAACTCTTAACTTTTTCGCTGTTATTAATTCTAAATCGTTTCCGCCAAATCCAAAGCCGTATTCAAGGCTCTCAACTTGTTATACACTTCCTGCATTTCGCTTTCTTCATCTGAACTGGCTACAATTCCCGCTCCGGCCTGAGAGTGTAATTGATGATTTTTACTTAAGAAAGTACGAATCATGATGGCATGGTTAAAGTTGCCTTCAAAATCCATAAAACCGATGGCACCACCATAAAAATTACGATTTGTTTTTTCGTAATCTTCAATTAATTGCATTGCTCTGTGTTTTGGCGCACCACTTAACGTTCCGGCCGGGAAAGTATCGGCAACTACCTGCATAGTGGTAGCATCCTCATGTAAATGTCCGGTTACCTTAGAAACCAAATGGATAACGTGAGAGAAAAACTGAACTTCTCTGTATCTTTCCACATTAACATTGTGTCCATTTCTACTCAAATCATTTCGAGCCAAATCAACCAACATTACGTGTTCGCTATTTTCTTTTTTGTCTTCTGATAATTGTTTTGCCAAAACAGCATCTTTTTCATCATCACCTGTTCTTTTGAAAGTTCCTGCAATAGGATGAATTTCGGCTTTTCTGTTTTTTACGATAATTTGGGCTTCAGGCGAAGAACCAAATATTTTGAAATCACCATAATCAAAAAAGAATAGGTAAGGCGATGGATTGATGCTTCTCAATGCTCTGTACACATTGAATTCATCTCCTTTGAAACCCTGAGTGAATCGTCTGGAAAGTACTAATTGGAACACATCTCCGCGGAAACAATGTTTTTTAGCCAAGGCTACATTGTGCTTGAATTCTTCATCAGTCAAATTAGAGAAACCTTCTCCTTCTTTCGAAAATTTATAGGAAGGAATGTTTCGGGATTGCATCAATTGTTCGATTTCGGCAATGTTGTTTCTATCGTCTAAACTATGACAGAAAATATAAGCCTCATTTTTAAAATGATTGATGGCAATGATATTTTGGTAAACTGCATAATAGACATCAGGAATGGTATTGCTGTTTTCTTTTTTAGCGATGGTCACTTTTTCAAAATAACGAACGGCATCATAAGAAATGTATCCAAACAAACCATTATTGATGAATTTGAAATTGTTTTTCTCCGACTTGAATTGCCCTGAGAATTCCTGTATCACTTCAGGGATATTCGTTTGGGCATCGATAGCTATTGTTTCAGTACTTCCGTCAGGGAAATGTTTGAAAATAGTTTCATTTTCAATTTTAATTGAAGCAATAGGATTGCAACAGATGTAGGAGAAACTATTGTCGTTTCCGTGGTAATCACTACTTTCCAGCAATAGACTATTAGGGAATTTATCTCTTATTTTAAAATACACACTAACAGGAGTTATGGTGTCAGCCAGTATTTGCTTGAATTTTGTATTTAGTTTAAATTGTTTCAATTGGAATAAATTTAAAATTTGTATGCATTTATTTTAATCTCGTTTGGCATAAAAAAAGGCCTGTCGTGATGACAAGCCTTTTTATATTTATAGATAATAATACCATAGGAGCTTAGTTCACGACTATTGACGTAAATTGTTCCACCACCAAGTATTATTTGCAATTGTTTTCATATTGCAAATATATAAATGTAATTTGAGTTTACAAACCAATTTTATTTAAAATTTGATTTTAATTCATTTTTTGAAATAATGTTTTAGAAACTTATTCAGAAACGAATTATTTATTAGCCAATGCTACATTTTTGAATCTAAAATCGGGATAGTTTTTTATGTTTGGATTGATAAATAAATCGTTTATTGTCTTGTTAAAAAATTCCAATTTTCCGTCATTGGAGAACCAGTTTTTTAAATCAGTATTTAATTCGTTTTTTTCGCTAACAAAGGCATTGTCAATATTAGTGCTATTAATTAATACTTTTTCTAAAACTATTTTTTTTAAGTTTTCCGGATTGTTTCCAATTTTTGATCCTAATAAAGCAATGGTATTAAATCCTGAAATGATGCTGTTTTTTAAACTGATAGCACTATTTTCTTTGATATAAATGGACTCTCTGATTAATCCCTGATCGTTGTTTTCCATATTTACCAAGGTCATGTTTTCTGCTATGATGTTGGTCCCTTTTTGCGTGAAATCAGTGTTTTCTACTTTGTCATAAGAGTCGATTTCAAAACATCTGGACCCTGAAACATCTGAAGTATATGGATAACGAATAGCGATACTATTGTTGATATTGGCTTGAACACCTTGTGTGAAATCAAAATCATCATCGGTTGTGCGATATGATATTAGATGGTTTAAGTTTGTACTCCCACCATAACATTCAAATGAATCATCATTTGAATAGCTAATTTGAATATAATCCAGTGTTGTTTTGTTGCCAATCCCGGCCATAGAAAGACCATTTAATTCTTTTAAAGAATTGAGCTTCCTTCCGGCATATTCAATGCGTATGTATTTTAAAATTCCAGAATTGTCTTCCGGATTTTGCCCACCGTAAAAGCCATATTGCGGGTCTAAGTTAAAATCTAAAAATGATATTCCTCCCAATTTGTTTATTGGAGCATTTCCTAATAATAGAATTCCTCCCCAATCTCCGGGTCTTCTGGTTCCAATTTCTTTATTTGAGGTAAAAACAATAGGATCTGTTTCTGTTCCTTCAGCAATAATTTTGGCACCTTTGGTAATTACGAGTGTGCCACAAGTTTTATCGTCTCCTCTAATTACTGTTCCCGGTTCGATAGTTAGGGTAGCGTTTTGGGTTACGTAAACTACGCCTGTAAGAATGTAGGAGTTTCTTTTGAGTAGTTTGGTGTCTTTGTCTATTATGCCGTTTAGTATATAATTAGCCTCATTATAATTGGCTGAGGCAGGTTTGAAATTGGTCCAATTTGCCATCCAATTAGATGTCGATTCTATACCTTTGGCTTTTTGAGCAAAACTTATCATACTTATCAAAAAGTAGATAAATGTTAATGGTAATTTTTTTTTCATAATCTTCGTTTTTTTGTTAAGCAATTATTGATTTGGCGGCTGCTTTTTAAAATACAAATTTAGATACGAAGTGCTAAGCCAATAAACGAGAGAGGTTACGAGATTGTTACCTTTATGTTAACGGTTTTTTGTTTTTATTAATTTGTAATTTATAATAAAAAAGCCCGATAGAAGGAAGTTCTATCGGGCTTTAAGGTGTTTATGATGTTGTTAGAATTTCAAAGCTACAGCTAATTCAAATTCGTCATAAATGGTTTTGTCTCCTAAATCATCAAAATAACTTCCCGAACCATATTTGATATCATATTTTGTTCGGTCAATTTTTAAATTAGCAGTTGCTGTATTTCCTTTAATGTTTAAATCAAAAATTACAGGATTAGAAATACCTTTAATTATTAAGGTTGCAATTATGGTATAAGTATTATTTCCTTTGTAAGTGATATTTTTGAAAGTTAAAATAGAGGTTTTGAAATTGTTAATACCAAAAAAATCATCGGATTTTAAATGTCCTTCCAGTTTAGCTTTTGAACTGCCTGTTTGGTCAGTATTGTTTAAAGTTGTCATGTCAGCAACAAAATTTCCTCCAGTGATTTTGTTATCTTTAAAAATAAGTTCCCCTTCTTTAAACTTGATTGTCCCTTCATGCTCTCCCGTTATTTTTTTCCCTGTCCAGGTTATGAGACTTTTAGAAACATCTATTTTTTTAGATTGTGCTTCTGCTGCAGTAAAAGAGCATAAGAAAATAAAAGCCAGGAATAATAGTTTCAAATTTTTCATTTTATATATGGTTTAGGTTAATACTGTTTTTGGTTTATTATGCTTAAAAATAAACGTTCTTTATCTCAAAGTTACAATAAATGCATAAGATTTAGAAGCAAAAAAACAATAATAACATTGTAGTAAATGGAAAAAAATGAAAAAAAATAACCCCAACAAAAATGCTGGGGTTATAAAAGTAAAATGGGGATATGATTAGAATTTCAAAGCAACAGCTAATTCAAATTCGTCATTGATAGTTTTGTCTCCTAAACCTTGGAAGAAGTTTCCTGAACCGTATTTAATGTCATATTTAGTTCTGTCAACTTTGAATGCAGTTGTAGCAGTATTTCCTTTTACAGCAAGTTCAAAATTAATTGGTTTAGTGATTCCTTTGATAGTTAAATCAGCAGTTACAGCATAAACATCTTTAGCTTTTGCACCTATTTTTTTGATTACCAAAGTAGAGGTTGGGAATTTATCAGTTCCAAAGAAATCGTCAGCTTTCAAGTGACCATTCAATTTTCCTTGGTATTCTCCAGTTAAGTCAGTAGATGTTAAAGAAGTCATGTCAACAGTAAAAGTACCACCAACTAATTTTTTTCCTTTTAATACTACAGCTCCGTCTTTGAAGTTTACAGTTCCAGAGTGCTCTCCAGTTACTTTTTTACCTACCCATTTGATAGAAGATGCTTTTGTGTCAATTTTTTTAGTTTGTGCGTTTACTGAAATACCAGATGCTACTACGAATAATGCTATTGCAATTGTTTTTAAATTTTTCATTTTTGTTTGATTTAAATTTGATTAATAATTATAGAGTGATAAATAATTCGTCTTGTGATTTTCTAACTTTTTTATAATGTTGGGTGGCATCTTCCTCGTGTCTGTAACCTAAAGTTGCAATAAGCGAAGTGTTCAATCCCAATTTTTCTAATCCTAAAATTTCGTTTACCTGTTCAGGAACAAATCCTTCCATAGGGGTAACATCAATTTTTAATTCGGCAGCTGCATTCAACAAATTTCCTAAGGCTAAATAGGTTTGCTTGGCTGTCCAAATATTTTTAGTGTCTTCAGGAAGTGTAAGAATTTTTGATTTCATAAAATCAGAATATCCGGCTAATGAATCAACAGGGATGTTTCTGGTTTCACTAATATTGGCTATATAATCGTCAATGTGTTGTTCGTCAAGTTGGGTTTCATTTGCAAAAATGATAAGGTGAGAAGCTTCAACAATTTGCGATTGTCCCCAGGCAGCTGGTTGAATTTTAGCTCTTAATTCAGGATTCTCCACTATGATTACTTTGTAAGGTTGTAATCCATAAGAAGAAGAACTCAAGCGGATAGCTTCTTTTAAAGTGTTTAAATCTTCGTTTGAGATTTTTTTTGTAGCATCAAATTTCTTTGTTGCATATCTCCAGTTTTGGTGTTCTATAAATTTGCTCATGATATTATTTTTATTGTTGATTTCTGTATTTTTCTAATAAGTTGTTTAATTGTTCTAATTCTTCAGCGTTTAAATTGCTGGTTAAGGCATTTTCATGTTCAATTACTTTAGGATCTAATTCGCTTAAAACATTCAATCCTTTTTGTGTAATCAGCACTTCTATTTTTCTTCTGTTATCAGGACAGACATTTCGCGTTACTAATTCCTTTAATAATAATTTATCAACTAATCGAGTAGTATTGCTTGTTTTGGCAACCATCCGTTCCTGAATAACACACATATTGGCCGGATTCCCTTTTTGGCCTCTTAGAATTCGCAATACATTGTATTGTTCTCCTGATAGCTCATAAGGTTTTAAAACCTCGTTAAATTTCTCACTCAAAATATTCTGTGTATACATGATATTGAGAATAATTTTTTTAGAAAGGTTTAATTCAACCGTACTTTTTATTTCATCTTCAATTTTCATTCCACTACTTGTTTTGTTTGTTGGTACAAATGTAACACTTTTTTTATTTGTATATACAAATATTTCAAATGTTTTTTTAGAATGTTTTTCTTGGAACAGGGTGAATCCTTGTTTTTACTAGGGTTCGCATTGTTTTTATAAACAAAAAAAGTTGTGGTTTTTCTTTTAAAAACGATTTGAATTCAAAAAAGTATTTTTGGAAAGGTTAATTTCGGCCTTTGTTTTATCCAATACGTTCAAATCATTCAACCATTCTTCGCATAAATTAGTCCATAAATTGATAGATTTAGGATTGTTTTTCAGGGCAATCGAATGTCCGCCTTCAGGGAAAACGTGCAAACTCCCTGAAATATTATGTTCTAACATGGCCTGATAAAAGAGAATACCGTTAATAGGATTTACAACGGGATCATTTTGTGCCAAAACGATAAAAGTGGGTGGAGTGGTGGAAGTAACATGTTTTTCATTTGAAAAATAATCAATCAATTGCTCAGTAGGGTTATTGCCTAAAAAATTATTCAGACTGCCTTTATGCGCATATTTCCCCATGCTTATCACCGGCGAAATTAAAATCATAAAGTTGGGTTGGAATGAAAACTGGTCTACGGTATCATTAATGACCGAGTAATCTTCGGAGTGTGTTCCCAGGGTTGTGGCTAAGTGACCTCCTGCCGAAGCACCCATTACCCCAATCTTGGCAGTGTTGATGTTCCAGTTTACAGCATTGGAACGGATTATTTTCATGGCTCTTTGAGCATCCTGAATAGGTGCTTTTTCTCTTTCGACTAAATCAGGGGAAGTTGGCAAGCGATGAATTAAAACAAAAGCATTTATTCCCATGGTGTTTAGCCATTTGGCAAACTGAAATCCGGCAATAGTATAGGTTAATTTTGCATAACCACCCGGAGGACAAATTAACACGGCACTTCCATTATTTTCTTCTTTTGAGGTAAAGAAAGCATACATACCAGGCTGGGCAACCTGAGTAATTCGTTCTCTTTCTTCAATAAGTTCTAATTTCATTCCTTTAGTATTAGGCATTTTACCTACAGGCCATAAAGGAATAAATTGTTGCGATTGCATGCTGCTGAAATAGAAAAAGAATAGAATAAGCGCTTTAACTTTCATTTTGGTGTTTTTAAGTTTAATTCTTGTATTTTTTAGAAGTATCAATAGCTATTGTTTGTGCTGCTTTTTTAAAATTAATGTATTTGTTTAAGTCTTTTAAAGCAATTACTTTAAAATGATTTTTATCTAAATAATCAAGGTATTCTTTGAATAAATCAACAGGAGTGTTTACCCATGGATGTTCAATATCAGGAACTCCGTGAATAGTTAAGATTACAATTTTTCCGTTTTTGGCTTCCTGAAGAGCGGTGATAATTTGGTCTTTATTAGTAGCATTTGTAGCCCAACTAGGAATTAAAAACGGATTATCTTCTAAGGGATTATAGGTTCTGCTGCCTCCGGCACGGGCTAAAATATAGCCTTGTTCCTGTAATGTAGTAATGGCATTAACGCTGTAATCATAGCCAGGATAAGCAAAACTGAGAGGCTTTTTAATTTTAAGAGAATCACATTTGTTTTCGATATACTGTAATTGCTGGATAAATTTTTCCTTGGAAAGTTTGTTTACATGTGCATGCGATTGGGTGTGATTGCCAATTTCGAAACCCATTTGGTCTAATTTTTTAATTTGCTGCCAATTCATATATTTAGAATTGTCTCTGAAATTAGGCGGAAATTCGCAGACAAAAAAAGTCGCTTTAAAACCATATTTTTTTAATAATGGAGCCACAATGATGTAATGACTCACAGGAGCATCGTCAAAAGTTAGTACGACCAATTTATCAGGAATTGGTCGTTTTAAAATTTGGGCTGAAGCCAAAGAAAATGTCAAAAGAAAGAAAAACAAAACCATTGATTTTGATTTTATAATGTGGCTCGCTTTCCTTTCTTTTGACATTATGCTTTTGTTTTTTCGAAAATAAATTATCTCTCAAAATGATGTTCTCCTGAGCCAATTGCGTCAAGATAAAGATAGTTTCCTTCTTCGGTAGCGGTTACATCTTTATTATCCAATTTAATTGTGTTTCCTGTTTTTCCACATTTTGGAAGATACACTTTTGCGGTACAGTTAGCAGGAACAGTTATTTTTAAATGATAATTGTTGTTAGAGTAGTTCCAGTCTACTTTAATATCGCCTTTGTCTGTTGGATAAGTTCCTTTGGCATAGGTTAGTTTGTCTCCAAACCATAATGGTTTGATTTGGATTTTTTCGTGTTGTGGGGCTAAGGCTTTTATTCCTAAAATATAATTTTGTATAGCCAGTAAACCTACCGTTCCCCAAGGATGTGACATACTTTGATCGCTTACATTGGCATCCCAGGATTCCCAGGTAGCTGTCCCTCCAAGAGCAATGGTTTTAGCCCAGCCATCCCATTCGGTATTGGTATATAAATCGATTAGATGTTTTCCTTCATCAGCTAAACCAAGTGATTCTGGTAACCAGCGAAGACATACCATTCCAACACTCATTTTAAGTTTTTTAATTTCTTCAATTACCTGTTTTTTGTTGGTTTCAGGAACAATATTCAGTGCATAAGGAATAATGTTAGCATGTTGCGAAACATGGGGGCTCACATTTTGATTGTTGTTCATGCCATCAATATATACGCCATTTTGGTTAATTAGATGTGTATTGATAGCTTTTTTGATGGCTTCGGCTTTGTTTGTGTAAAGTGTTTTATCAGCAGTATTGCCCAGAAGATCGGCAATTTTTGCAATAATATTGTAGTCTTCAAAAGCGTAGGCATCAATAACAGTTCTGGAATCAACAGCAGTGTCGTAACCATAGCGCATGCTAGGTGGCCAATCGACAATACCATATTCATAAGGGCCTTTTCCACCTTTAAGTTGGTGAATTAATCCTGTGCTGTTGTTTTTATAAGCATCCACATAATCGGCTATTTTTTTCAAACGCAAATAGTTGGATTTCAGGAATTCGATATTTCCTGTTTGCGTGTAATAATCCCAAACCCAAAAAAGGTAGGCTTGTGTAAAATCAGGAATGTCCCTTCCGCCATCAACGTTTGGATATACAGCATTCAAGCGACCATCAGGCCAGTATTGATCTTGAGATTCTAAGAATTCGTTTAATGCACGCATGTTCATCGTTCGGTCATACATCACACTCATACAAGGAACGGCTTGTGCCCAGCTATCCAATAAGAAAGCTCCTTTTTCTCTGGTAGGTGTGTCTACAAAGTTTTCCTGTGCACCCAGAATTAGAGTATGAGCCATCAATTCCCAGGTTTTATTCAGCATTTCATTTGAAGATTCGAATGAAGAACGGGAAGGATCTAATTCGAAATGACGACTAATAAAACTAACATTGTTCTGATTCAATTCGTTCGGAGCATTGTCAATCTGTAAATAACGCATTCCGAGATACACATTAGGATTAAAAACAGAATTAGTACCATTAGGGATGAATTTGAAACTTAAATTGGTAGATTGTTTTATTTTGGATGAAACAGTACCGTCATCGTTTAAAACATATCCGCCAAGCATTTTAATGGTGTCTCCTGGAGTACGCTCATTAAATGCAATTTTAAAACTTCCGGCATATATTTTCCCTAAATCAATAACATATTTACCGTTTCCTAAGTTTTGTATGGATTTAGCTTTGATTTCTTTTTCGATAACTCTGGTAAGGTCAGATTGTAAGCTACCTGTCCAGGGAGCGGTAGGCTGTGGACCAATTTCGGTAGCGTTTTTCCAATTGGAGTCGTTTAAATTTGCCTTGTTCCAATCAGCAATGTTTTTTCGGCTATCAATAAATTCGATTCTTCCTATACCTTCGCCATTGCGTTGAGGTTGTCCTTGAATCCATTGTGCTGCCTGCGTTTGTTTCCAGGATTTGTCCGAAGCAATAACGGTTTGCGTGCCGTCATTATATTCGATTATGGTTTTTAGAATCATGCCGCGACTTCCTGTTGCGCGACCCTGACCACCGCCATACCAGTGCGTAAGACAGGCCAAAAGATTTTCGGAATTTTTATTTAAAAAAGCAGTAATATCCCAGGCGTTATAATAGCTGTATTGCGGATAATGGTGATTGAATCCTTTGCCAACGAATTTTCCGTTTACGTGCAATTCATAACTATGACAGGCAGAAATATAGGTGATTGCTTTTTTGATGGTTTTGTTAGGAAGATTGGCTTTTTTTCTAAAATAAGTATAATCGTCGTTGTCTTTAGATTCTCTTTTAATCCATTGTGCCGATGCCCAGTCTTTGTTAGTTAGTAAACCCGTGGTGAAATTTGCAGCAGCCGAATAAGAACTCGCATTTCCGTCTTTGTCCCAACAACGAACTTTCCAATAATAAGTAGTTGCTGCTTTAAGGGTAGCACCGTTTAAGTAAATATAATTTTGCTTTCTGGAATTGGTCTTTTTGCTATCCCAAATATCAGCTTTGTTTACTTTCAGATTAGCCAGACTTGAGGAAATAATGATTTGATAAGCCGATTGAATTTCGTTAGTATCGGGATCACTTAGATACCATCCAAAGTAGGGTTTGTCGTTTGTTCCAATAGGATTTTGTTTGTCAAAACTTCTTAAACTAAAAGGAGCATTTGGGTTGGCAGCATTGATTTGGGTAAACGAAAAAACTAGGAATAATAGAATCAAAGATTGTTTTATAGGTTTCATTAATAGCTGTTTGGTTATTTTTTAATTGGATGCCAAAATATAAAAAATAATCGATTTAGCTTTCCTGTTAACTTTCCTGCTTTTCGGGTTTTTTAGCTTGATTGGTTTGTTAAGACCAATTTAGTTTTCGTATAACAATAAACGGTTCCTAACATTGTGTAATTCTGTTTGTAAGGCATCTATTTTTTGAAGTAAATTAAGAACAATATCAATCCCTTCAATGTTTACATCCAGTTCTTTGTGCATGCGTACCATTTTTTCTATTTCATAAATAGAATCTTTATGTACATATTGAATGTTATCCACCAGCTGAATCTCGATTAAGTCATTTTCATTGAGATTATTGAAAAAACTAATTTCAAGTTTGTAATGCTGGCATAGCGTATTTATGGGAATGAAGTTTTCGGTATTCATGATGTTCTTAATTTAGATAGTTCGGTGAATAATTCAAGTTCTTTAGAAGAAAGCTTTGTTGGTATTTTTATTTGGAATGTAATGTATAAATCGCCAAAATGACCTTCTTCTTTGTAAACGGGAAAACCTTTTCCTTTAAGTTTCACTTTGGTGCCATTTTGCGTTCCCGGAGCTATGTTTAATTTTACTTTTCCATCAAAAGTATTTACTGTGATTTCGCCTCCTAATACTGCTTTGTATAAATCTATTGTCACGGTAGTGTATAGGTTGTTTTTATCTCTTTTAAAATCCGGATGGTTTTTTATGGAGAAAGTAATGTATAAATCGCCTTTAGGACCTCCACCGATGCCGTCTCCACCATGTCCGGCTATTTTAATGGTTTGTCCGTTTTCTATCCCAGCCGGAATTGTAAAACGAATATTGTGACCGTTGATAGTAACGGTGCGTTTATGAGTGGTGTACGCTTCCTGCAAATCCAGATTTAATTCGGTGCTGAAATCAGATCCTTTGTACTGATGTCTTTTGCTGTGACTTCGACTTCTGTTTCCAAAAAGGGACTCAAAAAAATCCGAATAATCATCGGCATCTCTTCCATAAGAGGTAAAATCTTCATGAGGCTGACTTTGATTGTAATAGGTTTGACCTTGATTGGCTTTTTCATATTCGGCTATGTGTTTCCAGTTTTCGCCATAAGCATCATATTTTTTTCTGTTTTCGGGATTACCAAGTACTTCATTAGCTTCGTTAATTTCTTTGAATTTTTTTTCTGCTTCCTTGTCATTCGGATTAACATCAGGATGGTACTTGCGGGCCAATTTGCGGAAAGCCTTTTTTATCTCGGCATCCGTGGCTTTTTTGTCTATTTCTAATACTTTGTAATAGTCTATAAATGCCATGTTGAATTGTTTTTTGAATTACTATTCCGTTAGTGCTATTATAGAATTCCCTATGGAAAATCTTAAGATAAAACGATGAGATTGTACTATCTTGATAGTATAAATATACTCAAATTTTAATTGAAAAAAGAGATATAAAGACTTTATTTTATAAGGTTTTAAAGTTGGTACTAAAAAAAATCAAGATAAAAAGACAAATTGTTTAAAGTTGATTTAATTTCGAATATGTGAGGGTTTAAAATCTAAAATAATATTTATGCCTTGAATAATTGGGCTATTAATTTTTTGTCTCCCACAATCCATAATAAATCATTTTTTTCTAAGATAATATTTGATTCGGGGTTGAGAATACGTTGTCCTTTTCGTTCAATTCCTACTAATAATCCATGTGTACGCTCTCTTAATTTAGATTGGCCTACGCTAAGACCAATAAAATCTTCATTGGTCAATTCGACCTGACGTAACATAATTTCGTTAGTTACTTTTTCAGGAACTTCAATATCATGTTGATTTAAAAAGTTCGAAAATTCTTTGACTTGTGCATCTGAACCAATAACGCAAATTTCATCACCAGGAAATAAACGTTCATTTTTATTGGGAATTTGGATTATGATTTCTCCACGTTTGATATAGGTGATATTTACGCCAACTAATTCCCTCATTTTTATTTCACGAAGCGTTTTCCCTACCAAATTAGATTCTTTTGAAATTTCAAAAGTAGTCATGTGTCCGTCCCAGGGATGTAAATTGGCATAACGTCGGTCTATTCTCTTTTCCTCTCTATCGTTGAGATTTGTCAGGAAATGATTTTCAATTTTATGGTATTGTTCGTGTAATTGTTTTGGAAATAACAAATAGATTACAATCGCCATTACTAAAGCAAACATGGCGATCAGAGGAGAGAAAAAGATATTCAATAAAAATCCAATATAAAACACGGCTAATCCCATACGGAAAAAGAATAGCATCAAAATAGGTCCCCGGTATTTTCGCTCTTCAAATAATTGATCCACTTCTTTTACTGCCACCCTGCGCAATGAAAGTGCCCATAAAAAAGGGGAAATAACAACCATAGTGATTAATGCTGCTATAGCATTTCCAAATTTAGAATCTGCAACCAATGGCAAAACAAATTTGGAAGACAACAAAATAACCGAAGTAATAATGATGGTATGGAGAAGAATCTGTAGTAAGTGTGCTCTAATAACGACCTGCCAGGTGCTTACTGAGCGAATAGCTTGGGCATTGGCACTATATCGGTCAATTCTTCGTATCCATTTTCGGGGTAATTTTTTTTCTAAATAACCAGAGAATGGAACCGCCATCTTGACCATGAAAGGAGTGGTAAATGTAGTTACTGCCGATACTGCAACAACTACAGGATATAGAAAATTACTCGTTACATTCATCGACATTCCTAAGGTTGCAATGATAAAAGAGAATTCACCTATTTGTGCCAAACTCATTCCTGTTTGTACCGATTGTTTTAAAGGTTGTCCCGAAATGATTGCACCAAGTGTAGAACTGATGGATTGCCCAAAAATAGTAACAAAGGTTAATATCATTACAGGAAGCGCATATTCGTATAAAGTATGAGGATTGATTAACATTCCAACAGATACAAAGAAAACCGCACCAAATAAATCTTTTACTGGTTTTACCAAATGTTCGATATGCTCTGCTTGGGTAGTTTCGGCAATAATAGACCCCATAATAAAGGCGCCTAAAGCAGGAGAAAAACCAGCATTGGACGCTAAAATTACCATCATCAAACACAAGGCTAATGATAGGATAAGCATCATTTCATCAGTAAGTAAGTGTTTGGTCTTTTTTAATAAGGTAGGAATGAAAAAGATTCCACCCACAAACCATGCAATCAGGAAAAAAACTAATTTAAGTACTGATAGCATCAATTCACTTCCTGAAAATTGCTGACTCACAGCCACTGTTGATAATAATACCATCATTAAAATAGCTATAATATCCTGAACGATAAGAGAGCCAATTACAATTCCGGCAAATTGCTGGGCTTTTACCCCCAATTCATCAAAGGTTTTAAGAATGATGGTTGTGGATGAAATGGAGAGAATAACACCTAAGAAAATACAATCCATGTTTTTCCATCCCATCCATTTACCTACCAGATAGCCCACGAGAACCATGGTTATAATTTGAGTGATGGCGGTTATTGACGCAGTGCCGCCCACTTTCATTAACTTTTTGAAACTGAATTCGAGTCCTAAACTGAATAATAAAATAATAACGCCTATTTCAGCCCAGATTTCAACACTATGGACATCTTTTACCGAAGGGAAAAAATCAAAATGGTTACCTGCCAAAAAGCCTGCAATTAAATACCCAAGTACCAGAGGCTGTTTTATTTTTTTAAACAGCAAAACAGCAATACCTGCTGTCATCAGGATTAATCCTAAATCACTAATTAAGGGCTTTAAATGTTGCGATACTTGTGCAACTTCGGCTACCGTACTCATATATTGTTTGTTGTTTTATTACAATTCTGCTAAATATACTAAAAGCACTTTTGATGTGCAATTTTCAGCTTTAATTAGGGAGTATTTATACAAAAAAAGCTATCGATTAGGATAGCTTTTTTTAAAATGATATGTAGTTGTTGAAACTATATTCCTAAAAAGTTGCTAGGAGTGATTTTTAATAACTCTGCTTTAATTTCAGCTGAAACTTCTAAAGTACCTATAAACTCATGTATTGATTTCTTAGTAATTGCTTCGTTAGTTCTTGTTAAACCTTTTAAAGCCTCATAAGGATTTGGATAAGCCTCACGACGTAAAATCGTTTGAATCGCCTCAGCTACTACAGCCCAGTTGTTTTCTAAATCTTCGTGGAATTTAGCTTCGTTCAATAACAATTTATTCAATCCTTTTAAAGTAGCTTCAAAAGCAATGATAGTATGTCCCATTGGAACACCAATATTTCTTAAAACAGTACTGTCAGTCAAATCACGTTGCAATCTTGAAATAGGCAATTTAGCTGATAAATGTTCGAAAATAGCGTTGGCAATTCCTAAGTTTCCTTCTGAGTTTTCAAAATCAATAGGGTTTACTTTATGTGGCATAGCCGATGAACCAATTTCTCCTGCTTTGATTTTTTGTTTGAAATATTCCATCGAAACATATGTCCAGATATCACGATCTAAATCGATGATGATGGTGTTGATTCTTTTTAAAGCATCAAAAAAAGCTGCAAAATGATCATAATGTTCAATTTGAGTAGTTGGGAACGAATGGTGTAATCCAAGATTTTCTTCTACGAATTTAGTTCCAAATTGTTTCCAGTCAATTTGTGGATAAGCCACGTGATGGGCATTGTAATTTCCAGTTGCACCACCAAACTTAGCTCCAAAAGGAATATTGAACAACAAACGCATTTGCTCTTCGATACGCTCCACAAAAACCGCAATTTCTTTTCCTAAACGGGTAGGAGAAGCCGGTTGTCCGTGGGTACGGGCTAACAATGGAATGTCTTTCCATTCTGTGCTTAATTCTTTTAATTTTGAAATTACAGAAATTAATGATGGCATGTATACTTTCTCAAAAGCTTCTTTTGTCGAAAGTGGAATAGCTGTATTATTGATATCCTGAGAAGTCAACCCAAAGTGGATGAACTCTTTGTATTCTGATAAACCTAATTTTTCAAAGGCATCTTTGATAAAATATTCAACGGCTTTAACATCGTGATTTGTTACTTTTTCAGTTTCTTTAATCCAAAGCGCATCTGCAGTAGAGAAATTTTTGTAGATGTCACGTAAGCTTTCGAACAGATTAGGGTTTACATTTTTTAATTGTGGCAAAGGCACTTCGCACAAAGCAATAAAATATTCGATTTCTACCAATACACGGTATTTGATTAAAGCTTCTTCAGAGAAAAAAGGGGCTAATGAAAGGGTTTTATTTCTATATCTTCCATCAATTGGAGAAATAGCATTCAATTCGTTTAAAGTCGTCATTGTGTTGTTATTTTTTCGAAAGGCACAAATATAGGCAGAATTTTAAGAATTTAGCATTCATTTTTGACTTCTTTTCGAATTTTTGACTACTGAAATTCGGCTAATAATCTATTTTTTAAAAATGGAATTCCCTCTGTGGCCTGCAAGGGAATTGTTTCCAGATGATTTCTTAAATTCGGAATTTGGATTGGGTTTGGATCAATATAAAAAATAGGAATGTTTGCGGGTACAAAATCCACTAAGCCGGCTGCGGGATATACTTGCAATGAAGTGCCAATAACGGCAAAATAATCGGCGGTTTTAGTTATGGCAATAGCTTCGTCAAAAGCAGGAACGGCCTCGCCAAACCACACAATATGAGGGCGTAATTGGTGTTTTTGACTATCTACGTCGCCTAATTTTAAATCGCCTTCCCATTCTAAAATGAATTTAGAGTTTTTAGTGCTTCTCACTTTTAAAAGTTCACCATGTAAGTGCAACACTTTTTTGCTGCCGGCACGTTCGTGTAAATCGTCTACATTTTGGGTAATGATATGAACGTCAAAATGAATTTGAAGCTGGGATAATTCTTTATGACCTAAATTAGGTTTTACTTCCTTGAGTTGGCGTCTTCTTTGATTGTAAAAATCCAAAACCAGTTCGGGATTTTTTCGCCATCCTTCCGGCGAAGCTACATCCATAACATCATGCCCTTCCCAGAGTCCATTGCTGTCTCTAAAAGTTTTTAAGCCACTTTCGGCACTGATTCCCGCTCCGGTTAAAACGACTAATTTTTTTTTCATTGTATTTATTTCAACATTAATTTCATAAGTAAATCGGTTTGTTCGTCATTGCCCAATCTAAAAATATGTTTGTCAAATTCTACAAAACCATTCTTTTTATAAAAATTTAAAGCTCTATGGTTTTCTTCCCAAACTCCTAACCAAAGATAATTTAAATCATGTTTTTTAGCTACTTGTAATGCTCGATCATATAACAATTGTCCAACTTTACTTCCGTGGAATTCCTTTAAAACATAAATACGTTCTATTTCTAATCCATTTTTATCTTTGAGTTCAGTTTGTTCTTCTCCAAAATTTAATTTTAGATACCCAAGAATTTCATTGCCGCGAATAGCAAAATAGAATTCAGAATTTGGATTTGTTAATTCAGATGTAAGTTTGTCATTCGAAAAATTAGTCTTTAAATATTTCTTCATGTTTTCTTCAGAATTTACTTCAGCAAAAGTTTCAAAAAATGTTTGTCTGCCTATTTGTTGCAGTTTTTCTATCTCTTCAACTCCTATTTTTTTAATTTCTACTGTTTCCATGTTCTGATATTTTTTACGAATTTAACCAAACTTTTTTTGATGACAGAAAGGATTCATTACTTTTAGTTGAAATAAAATAAAGGATAAAAAATGTATTTTTGCGAAAAATTACAAATAGAATGATTGATATTGATTACCTGAATTTCCTTGAAAATATATTGACTGATAATCGCAAAGAACGCTTTTTAGAAGTATTGGAAAAGCGAACCAAACATTTTACTGTAGCTGTTGAAGATGTTTTTCAATTGCATAATACCTCTGCGGTGATGCGTAGTTGCGAGGTTTTTGGAATTCAGGAATTGAATGTCATTGAACAACGTTTTGGAAAAAGAATCGATAAGCAAATTGCTATGGGAGCTCAAAAATGGGTCGATATTAACAGACATGATTCGGTTTCCGGTTGTATTGCTTCTTTGAAAGAGCAGGGCTACCAAATTATCGCCACAACCCCACATGAACAGGATTGTACTTTAGAAAAATTTGATATTTCAAAACCCAGTGCCATATTTTTTGGAACCGAAAAAGAGGGATTGTCAGAAGAAGTGATGCAAAAAGCGGATGGTTTTTTGAAGATTCCAATGGTTGGTTTTACCGAGAGTTTGAATATTTCAGTTTCGGCTGCGATTATCATTCAGGATTTAACCAATAGATTGAGACGCTCGGATATCGACTGGAAATTGACCGATACCGAAATTTTAGAGAAACGTTTGGATTGGACTCGAAAATCGATAAAAGATATTAAGCGAATTGAAGCGAGATACTACGAAGAAAACCCTAAAGTGTAGTTTTTTAAACAGCAAAGGTTACAAAGAAATAGCAAAGATTTAGAAGAAATAAATACCTCAAATTCGCAAATTTATTTAGCTCAAAAGACTAAAAAATAATTTGCGAATTTGCGGTAATTTTTAAGAAAACAGTTTTGTTTTTATTTTCTCAAAAACATAATTAATCCAAGTACACTAACGATTAAAATACAAAGTGCAGCCAAAACCATCGTCAAATCACGCACGTTTTTTCCTGCCCAGTCCATAAACAAAAATTTGTGTAAGATGGCAAAGGAATAACCTTCCACCATGTCTGAGTTTTTTACGATGGCGGCTAATCTTGAAGTAGCGGTTTCTATAAAATAAGTCGTTTTTTCAGGAGTGTCATAAGCCAGTTTTACCACAGGCAAGCGTTTGTTTACAAAACCGTATTCCCTGTTTTCAAAATTAGTAATCACTTTAGATTCTAATAATTTTACATTTTCTAAAGAAGTTTCAGCTTCTTCGGGAATTTCAGGACTCATCATTTCGCAACAAGGAGCTTTTGGAGCGCCATCAGTAAAATAATAGGCCAGGAATTCGGCGTATTGTAAATCCAGATTTGGTGTGGTTTTGTTAGTTGTAGCATTAATATAAACCACTTCCGATTTTGGGTCTTCTTTTTTATTCCATTTCGAATTCGAATCCGATTTTGGTTTTTTGAATTTCCCGGTTTCTTTTTCTTCTAATTGGCAACGGTAATAAGTGCTGTCATTAAAGCTTATAAGACTTGCATTTTGAAAACGATTCCAGTCTAAATCGAGTTTGTTATTCCCCAATCCAATTTCCTTGGTTTTAAAAGTAGGTTCGTACATCATTTGATCCAGAGTGTAAGGATTCCATTTGGTTGTAGCGTGATAAGCCCCACTAAAAGCAAAGGTCAGTGTGAATAATGAAATCCAAATCCCAATTTGGCGATGGTATTTCCTGATTCCTTTTTTAGGTTCTAAATCATCCGATTTTTTAAATTGTTTCCACAAAAAGCCATAAATCACAATGCCGCTAACGGCAGAAAATCCAATGATAGACAACAAGAAAATCATTGTGATGATGCGAATACTATTGTTGCTGATAGCGTCTATAAAAGACCAGTTGTGAAAAACATCAAAAAACCAGATGAAAAATTGTCTCGATGTTGGGTTGTAAGTCGCTAATTTACTGGATGAAGTTTCTACATAAACTTCCATAGTATCCGGACGGTCCAAAGTTACCTTGTAAACAGGCAAATAACGATTGACATATTTGTACTGATTGTCAAATTCGGTGATGATTTCGCTATTTTTTACACTGCTTTTTTGGTCGTCTAAGAAATAACGCGACAACCATTCGGCGTAAATTTTATCTCCGTTTTGGAGTTCTTTTCCGTTTGAAGTATCAAAATACAATAAATCGCCAACGATATTTTTTATCTGATAGAAAGTCGCATTGTTGAAAGAAACGATTCGGAAGTTTTTAAACTGCTGAATATCGTTTTTCTCCAAAACTTCCTGAATGGAAAGCGGTAATTGTTTTTGATTGACGGTGTTGATTTCCAGTTTTTCATGGGCAATTTCAGGTTTGAAAAAATGCGCCATAAACGGATGCATTAAGCCCGATAAAGTCCAGAAAATAACAGGAATGATGGTGATGACTCCAATGGTTCGATGCCATTGGTACATATTCTGTTTGATTTTCTTGACGAATTTCGAATCCTTCTTTTTGGTGTTTTTCTTGCTCATTTTTGAGAACTTAAGATTTTGCTTTTTTCACCATTAAGAAATTTAAGTTTGTTAAGCGCAAAACCTAAATTTCTTAATGGTTCAATTTTTTAAACTGTGGCTAAAATTATTTTTTTAAAGAAAGATTGTATTGTATTCCTAATAAAAAAGTTCTGGGAGCGGCAGCTAAATAGGTGGTTTGTGCGTTAGCGGCATTTCCTCTGGATAAATTATAAGCATATAATTTATCGGTCAGGTTCATCACATTTCCATAGATTTCGATGTTGTGGTATTTATAACCTACACGGGCATTAAAAATGTTATAACCGTCATATTTTACCGAATTGATTTGGTTTTGGTAATAACTCCCTACCGATTGCCATTCGACTGAGGTTCTAAAATTAGGCAGCCAATTTGGATAATAACTCAATTCTGAATTTCCTGACCATCTTGGTGCCTGCGGCATTTCGTAACCACCTAAATTTTGTAATACATCTGCTGAATTGTCTGATAGTTGAAAGTCAATATAACGGTGTTTTGCCACTGTTCCTCCCATGCGAATGTTCCATTGTGCATTTGGACGGTAATTGAAACCAAATTCTATTCCTTTGTGATTTGTTTCTCCTGCCGAACGATAATCGGTAGAGCTGTCTTCCAGACGAACATTTAGTAATTCGTTTTTTCCATCCATGTAATAAATGGCATAATCGAATATCAATTTATTCTCAAGTAAGCTAATCCATCCGCCGAATTCATAATTTTCGAATGTGGCAGGTTTTAGATTATAATAAAATTCAGCCGGGATTCCAGTATTTCCTCCTGTTCCTGTTCTGGCTCTGAAAATAGAAGTAATACTCGGTGGTGAAAAGCCTTGCGAATAGTTCGCATAAAATCCGGCGTTTTTTACAGGATTGTAATTAGCACCTACTTTAAAAGTGAATTTGTTGTAACTTTTATTTCCTGTCGAATTGTCTAAGGCATTGTTGTAGTCAATTTTCATAGCATCATATCGCCCGCCAACAGTAACAGTTAATTTGTCGATAGGAGTGAAACTTATTTGTTTAAAAACAGCAGTATTGTAAATGTCAGCGGTATAATCAGCCAGTTTAACTTCAGGGTGTTCGGCTACGATTTCGTATTTATTTACCGTTTGTGTTCCTGGATTACCCGGATTTAAAGTCGCTTTCAGGTTGATTAAATAAGCCCAATAAGTTACCGGAGAGTAATCGTATAAGGCACCACTGACCATGGTAGTGTTCCAAAAGTCAAATTTTTGGGTGTGTTGCCCGATAACGCCATAGCTTTTAAAATTGTTCGAATTGACCTCTCCCAGTGCTGTTGTCGGATTGTTTGTTGCGCTCCAACGAATTCCATAAGAAGGATTTTGCCCTAGCTTGTTGTCCCGGTGATATACTGTTAAATAACTACTTGCGTTTAGATTCCAGTCGTGTTCCAGAGTCAATCGGGTACGTAAAGCATCAGATTTTCTATAGGTAAAATCAGAACTGCTTTTGTAACTTCTGTTGTTAAAATCGCTTTCATTTACACCACCACTCATGTCCGAGTAATATTTTCCAATCATGGTATTGCTAATCAAACGGGTTTTGTCATTGATGGCATAATCCACTCTAACGTTCAGATTGTCTTTGGTATAATCAGAATAGGTCATCCAGGAGTTTTCCTGAATACTGGAAATACCCGAAATATGAAATCCTATTTTTCCAACTGTGGCACTACCGGCAGCCTGAATTCTTTTGTATCCCCATTGATCGGCCTGAACGCCAAACTTAAACTCAGGATAGAAAGATGGTTTTTGCGAAATTAAATTAATCGTTCCGCCCACAGCTTCCGGCCCATATAAAGAAGAAGTTGGTCCTTTTACCACTTCAATACTTTCCAAGTTGAACTGATTGATTTCTAATAAAGCATTGTGGTTGAAAATTCCTAATGGACGGATAGGCAATCCATCTTCAAGATATAAATAATAGGCATTAGTAGTCATGGGTTGGCGAATGGTCATCATGTTTTGCTCGTTGCCAAGGTTTACCATCAAAACACCTGGAGTTTTGTTGACAATTTCATACATGGCAACAGCCTTGCTTTCGTCGATAGTTTTAGCAGTTAATTTACTAATGGCAACAGGAGTTTCTTTACGTAAAGTGGCAGTACGATTGGCAGTTACAAAAACACTTTCAAGTTCGTGGATAGTAGTGGTGTCTTTTTGTGTTTTGTTTTGTTTATTTTGAGCTATAGCAAATTGGCTTATTATGGCTAAAGCCAAGAATATATTTTTCATTTTAATTTATATAAATTTTATAAATAGCGATGTTTCCTTGGTTAAAACCAAGAAAAAGCAATTCAATATCCATTGAAAAGCGATATTAGAATTTATATAAAATAGGAGGGTGGTCTAAAGGAAGAAAGAGCTACCGAAACGGTTTTCTTTTCTAAAATATAGAAATTAGGTTTTTCTATAGGTGCAACTGTGATTGCGTTGAAATCAGCGAAAACGGTATTTTGAATGAAAACTAAATCTACTTTGTTATCCAGATTGTTTTGCATCTTTTTTTCGTTGTCCTCGTATTTTTTAAGGCTTTTTTGAAGTTCGCATCGACCATTACAACTATTGTTTACCAATTTTCGTTGCACACAAATGGTTTTTGCAATTTCGTCCTGATTTAATTTGAATGAAGTATAAACAAAGAAACTACCAAAAGAAGGTAGTAATAAAAGTATAGAAAGTACTATGCTAAATAATGACTTCAAAAAGTGCTTTTTTGTTTTCGAATGCAAAAGTACAGATAAATATTTTTTTACTGCATTTTTTTAACAGAAAATCCTTGAGTGAAACAAACCGCTTGTTATGCTGCACTATTTGCTGCCGGCTTTATATTTTCGAATTCTTTTTTCTTGGAATTATTTTCTTCCTCTAAATCAAAATCATCTTGAAGACCAAGCCAGAATTTTGCGCTTGTTCCAAAATATTTTGACAACCTCAAAGCTGTATCGGCAGTGATTCTGCGGTTTCCTTTTAGGATTTCTCCAATTCTGGTTTGCGGAATAAAGGTTTCCTTGGACAAACGGTAAGCCGTAATTCCTAATGGTTCAAGAAATTCTTCTTTTAAAATTTCGCCTGGATGAATATTTTTTAAAGTTTCCATAATTCCCTTTTTAATGATAATCTATAATTTCTACTTCAGAAGCATTATCATTTTCCCATTTGAAAATTATTCGCCACTGATTATTAATTCGGATGCTATAAAATTCAGATAAATTCCCACTGAGTTTTTCTAAACGATTTGCTGGCGGAATTCTAAGATCATTAATATTTTGTGAATTGTTAATCATTCTTAGTTTTCGTCTGGCTACATTTTGAATATCTGACGGTAATTTTCTTGATTGAATACCATTCCAAATTTTCTCAGTTTCTTTATTTCCAAAATCTATTATCACGAACTAAATTTAGATACTAACGTCAAAGGTAAGTAGTTTTTTGAAGAATGCCAAATTATGGTGTTTTATCCTTTTTATGGAAGATAAGTTTTTGGATATTAGGTAATTAATGTGTTTGAAAAACCGCGTTGCAAACGCTACGATTTATCTTTTAATTTATGTAGGTACTCGTCGCAGACAAGCACCAGATGGTGTGCATAAACGAGGACGAGTAGGAGCTTTAACCTTTAAGTTTTAATAAATTTGATATACTTTCCACAAAATCATAAATTTTTGCAATCAATTTTTTAATTGATTCTTCGTCTATATTAACTTCTTCTCCTTCTTTTGTTTTACCATTTCTATGTACAAGATCGTGTCTTTGAGCAACGGCTTTTGAAAGTTCTTGAATATCAGGAAAATCAATTTTAAAAGTTGCTCTATACATATTTTCTACTTTATCAAGATTATGATAAATTACATCTAACATTTCTTTGCGTGCAATTTTATTTAATTTTTCAAAATGCTCATAGATCTGATTTAAATTCAACCTTTTGTTTGTAAAAACCGGAAAAGTTTCAACGAAATTACGCAAGTATGTTTCGTTTTCATTTGTTTGATTTACAAAAGTATCAGAAAGAAAAGTTTCAAGACAAGTAATAGCAGAAATATAGATTTGACGTTTTAGAATTTTATTCAAGTTGGTATCATCTAAATCAATTTTGTTGAGTTTTATAAGATTATTTATTTCGGTTTGAAAACTATCGTAGTAATGACTATTTGCAATAATTGTCTCAAAATAATCTTCATAGTTATCATTGTAATAATCTTCGTAATCATAGTTATGCTCTAAATAAACTTGATTGTCACCATCTAAACCAATAATTTTTTTTCTGATACGTTTAGGAATTTCTACAAAGTATATAATATTTCCATAAATAATACCTTCTTTACTTTCATCAGTTTCGATATGCCAATCAGTTTCCATTAGCTCATCGTAAGTAAGTCCTAGCCTTTTAGCAAGTTTTTTATTTGATTCTTCTTCTTGTTTTTCCATCCAAGAATTCTTAGTCATCCCCATATTTAGTCATTTAGTGCTCATTGCTCGCAGGTAACTAGTTTATTGGCGCATAAACTAAACTAGTTTTATTCTAAAATGGTATGTTATGCGCAAGTTTTATTAATTATTGATGCGTATTATATTTTTTCTCAAATGTATACAAATTATCTTAATAAAAATAAAAGTTTTAACTAGCCCCGATAGAGCCGATATCCTCGTAGTCCCGACCTTTCGGGACGAAGAGATAAAGGCGAAAGCGGGAGGAATGCTCATTGAAAACACAAAAAGTACTGCTCCTAAAATAGAAAAGATTCTGAAACAAATTCAGAATAAAAAAAATCCCCAACTACTTTCGTAATCGGGGACTCCTTTATTTCATACGTCTGCTAACTGCCGACTGAATACTGTAAACTGTTTACTCGTTAACAATAACCCATTCTCCAGTTGCTAATAAAGCTTCTGCTTTTTTGTATTTCATAGATTCCGTTTTTCCGGTAGCTATTTGTTGTACTGTTACGGTATCGTTGCGATTGATTTTTGGCATCTCTCTTACGATAGTTTCCGTTACCTGACGTTGTTGCGTTTCACCAGCTTCGCGGTTAGCGCTTTCGCTATTCGGAATTTCGTCTCTCGTTAGTTGTAATTTTTCTTTTGGACGAACTACTTCTCTCGCTTCTTCAATTTCAGGAACTGATTGTTGAGGTAAATCGCCTTTGAACAAGAATGAAATTACTTCTTTGTTGATTCCGTTCAACATGCTGTTGAATAAATTGAAAGCTTCGAATTTATAGATAAGCAATGGATCTTTTTGTTCGTGAACAGCTAATTGAACTGATTGTTTCAATTCGTCCATTTTACGTAAGTGTTTTTTCCAAGCTTCATCCACAATAGACAAAGTAATGTTTTTCTCGAAATCGGCCACTAATTGTCTTCCTTCAGTTTCGTAAGCTTTTTTCAAATCAGTCACTACACTTAGTGATTTTACACCATCGGTAAACGGAACTACAATGCGCTCAAACTGATTGTTTGGATCTTCGAAAATGTTTTTCACGATAGGGAAAGCTTCTCTGGCGCTACGCTCACATTTTTCGTTGTAGAATTTCAACGCTTCTTTATATACTTTTCCAGTTAATTCGATTTCTGTTAATTTGGCAAATTCAGCTTCAGTTACAGGAGAAGTGATAGAGAAATAACGGATTAAATCAAATTCGAAAGTTTTATAATCATTTGCGGCTTTAGTATTTTGAACAAAAAGTTCGCAAGTATCATACAACATATTAGCGATATCCAGTTTCAAACGCTCTCCGAACAAAGCATGACGACGACGTTTGTAAACTACTTCACGTTGCGCGTTCATTACGTCATCATATTCCAATAAACGTTTACGAACACCAAAGTTGTTTTCTTCTACTTTTTTCTGAGCACGTTCGATAGATTTAGTCATCATCGAATGTTGGATTACTTCACCTTCTTCAAGTCCCATTCTGTCCATTACTTTAGCTACTCTTTCAGAACCAAATAAACGCATCAGGTTATCTTCAAGAGAAACATAAAATTGAGAACTTCCCGGATCTCCCTGACGACCGGCACGACCACGTAACTGACGGTCTACACGACGAGAATCATGACGTTCTGTACCAACGATTGCTAAACCTCCTGCTGCTTTTACTTCGGCAGTTAATTTAATATCGGTACCACGACCAGCCATGTTGGTAGCAATTGTTACCACACCTGCTTTTCCTGCTTCTTCAACAATTTGAGCTTCCTGTTTGTGCATTTTAGCATTTAATACGTTGTGGGTTACACCACGCATTTTCAGCATTCGGCTTAATAATTCAGAAATCTCAACAGAAGTTGTTCCAATAAGAACCGGACGACCTGCTTTAGATAATTCAGTTACATCTTCGATAACGGCATTGAATTTCTCACGGGTCGTTTTGTAGATGAAATCTTCTTTATCATGTCTTGCAATTCCTCTGTTAGTAGGGATTTCAACAACATCTAATTTGTAGATTTCCCAAAGTTCTCCAGCTTCTGTAACTGCAGTACCGGTCATTCCACCCAGTTTGTTGTACATTCTGAAGTAGTTTTGCAAAGTTACCGTTGCAAAAGTTTGGGTAGCAGCCTCGATTTTTACATTTTCTTTGGCTTCAATAGCCTGGTGCAATCCGTCAGAATAACGACGACCATCCATGATACGTCCTGTTTGTTCATCGACAATCAAAATTTTGTTGTCCATGATCACATATTCTACATCTTTTTCGAATAAAGCATAGGCTTTTAAAAGTTGGGTCAGCGTATGGATACGCTCGCTTTTGATACCGAAATCCTGGAATAATCTTTCTTTTTCTTCAGCTTCAGCGTCTTTTTCCAGTTTTTTCTTTTCGATATTGGCAATTTCAGTTCCAATATCTGGTAAAATGAAAAAGTCAGCATCAGTATCTCCTGAAAGGAATTTGATTCCGTTATCAGTCAATTCTACCTGATTGTTTTTTTCTTCGATAACAAAATACAATGCTTCGTCAACCTTTGGCATTTCGCGGTTGTTGTCTTGCATATATTGGTTTTCAGTTTTTTGAAGTAATTGTTTGATTCCTTCTTCACTTAAAAACTTAATCAAAGCTTTGTTTTTAGGTAAACTTCTGTAAGCTCTTAAAAGCATGAATCCACCGTCTTTAGTGTTTCCTTCTTTGATTAATCTTTTAGCTTCAGTTAAGAAACCTGTTGCTAATTGACGTTGCAATCCAACAAGCGTTTCAATTTTTGGTTTTAATTCGTTGAACTCGTGACGATCTCCTTGCGGAACCGGACCAGAGATAATCAATGGTGTTCTGGCATCATCAATCAATACAGAATCCACCTCATCGACAATAGCGTAGTTGTGTTTTCTTTGTACCAAATCAGATGGCGAATGTGCCATGTTGTCTCTTAGGTAATCAAAACCAAATTCGTTATTAGTTCCATAAGTAATATCGGAATCATAGGCTTTTTTTCTGCCTTCAGAATTCGGTTGGTGATTGTCGATACAATCTACAGTCATACCGTGGAATTCAAATAAAGGCGCTTTCCATGTACTATCACGTTTAGCTAAGTAGTCATTCACGGTTACTAAATGCACTCCGTTTCCAGTTAAAGCGTTTAAGTAAAGAGGAAGTGTAGCAACCAAAGTTTTTCCTTCCCCTGTTTGCATTTCGGCAACTTTACCTTGGTGTAAAACCATACCACCAATTAATTGCACGTCATAGTGAATCATATCCCAGGTAATTTCTTTACCTGCAGCGTTCCATTTGTTTAACCAAATAGCCTTGTCTCCTTCAATAGATACATAGGTTTTTGTAGCCGAAAATTCACGATCTTTTGCAGTTGCAGCAACCGTGATTTCATTGTTTTCTTTGAAACGTCTTGCTGTTTCTTTTACCACAGCAAAAGCTTCAGGAAGAATATCCATTAAGGTTTTCTCTGAAATAGCATAGGCTTCTTTTTCAAGATTGTCAATCTCTACATAGATATCTTCTCTTTTGTCAATGTCTTCAATGCCTTCCACTTCAGCTTTTAAAGCTTCTATCTTAGTGTCGGCAGCAGCGCGGGCTTGCTTTATAGTTTCTTTAAAATAAGCTGTTCTTTCTCTAAGTTCATCGTGAGATAAAGCACTTAATTGACTTTCGAAAGTTTTTATTTTATTGATATAAGGTTGTAAAGCTTTAACATCTTTCTCCGATTTGTCTCCGACAAAAGCTTTAATAATGCTGTTTATAAAACTCATAATGGGTTTGTATTTCTAAATTAATTGTCTCTCTATGTTGAACCAAAAAAAAAGCCTCTTTTGAGACTTTTTCTTAGTTTTTTTAATATTCATCCTCATTCCAAAGATAATCTTCGTCAGTAGGGTAATCCGGCCAAATTTCTTCCATTGACTCATATATTTCGCCTTCATCTTCAATAGATTGTAGATTTTCTACTACTTCTAATGGAGCTCCTGCACGTATAGCGTAATCAATAAGTTCGTCTTTGTTAGCAGGCCATGGGGCATCACTAAGGTAGGATGCTAATTCTAATGTCCAATACATCTTTTGTCGATTTAGTTTTGTGCAAAAATAAATTTTTTACTGAAAAAGACAAGTAAAAAACCATTTATTTTTAGTTAAATTTAAGAACGTGTTTTTTTAATTCCAAAAAAGGAATAGTAAATCCCAATATTTAAATTCCAAATTCCAAAAATTGTCTTAGAAGGATTGGGATTTGGGATTTCAAAAAATTGGAATTTCAAGAAAGCTTTTACTTTCTGGGAATCCATTTTACCTCCTCGGCGTTTAAATCATGGGACAACTTTCGTGCCAACACAAAAAGATAGTCAGAAAGTCGGTTTAAATAGCTAATAACTATTTCGGAGACAGTCTCGTTATGACTTAAATGTACCGTTAGGCGTTCGGCACGGCGACAAATGCATCGTGCAATATGACAATGTGACACAGTAGGATGTCCTCCTGGCAAAACAAAATGAGTCATTTGAGGTAACTCCATTTCCATAGCGTCGATTTCTTTTTCCAGTAATTCGATATCAGTTGCTATAATTCCTAATTTTTGCAAACGGGGAGCACCATTTTTTAAAATTTCTTTTTCAGCCGGTGTGGCCAGAATAGCTCCAACTGTAAAAAGACGGTCTTGAATTTCAATCAGGATTTCTTTGTAATGAGCATTTATATCCTGGTCACGAATCAAACCTATATAAGAATTCAATTCGTCAACAGTTCCGTAGCTTTCTATTCGGATATCATCTTTAGGAACGCGGGTTCCTCCAAAAAGCGAGGTTGTTCCTTTGTCTCCTGTTTTAGTGTATATTTTCATTTTTTATGTTTTAGAAAATCAAATCAAATAATAATTATGCCAATTGCTACTTTTAAATAGATTAATTGTATTTTCTTTGTTTGATTGAATTCTGGAATAGGAAGTGATTCAATATTTGCAACAATATTATTGGTTTTTAAAATCAAGTCAATTAATTCAGAATCTTTAGATAGAAAAAAGTATCTAAAATTTATAATACTCTTTTCATCTCTATAATAATCAATGTTTTTATTGATTAATTCATTTTCAAAAATAATATTGTCTTTGAATTCAATATATAATTTGAAATTATTTTGTGTTAATATTTCAGTTTTATTTGACATAGAACTTTGTTTTGGTTTTAAAAGGACCAACAGCTTTCTAATTATGCTGACTGACTACTGCCTTCTGAACACTGCTTACTTCGTATTGTCGCTTTCAATCAATCCGTCACGCAAACGAATAACTCTGTGCGCATAGGCAGCAATTTCTTCTTCGTGGGTTACTAAAATTACCGTATTTCCATTGGCATGAATCTCATTAAAAAGTTTCATGATTTCCACTGATGTTTTACTGTCTAAATTTCCTGTGGGCTCATCGGCAAGGATAATCGAAGGTCTGTTGACTAAAGCTCTGGCTACGGCCACACGCTGGCGTTGTCCACCTGAAAGTTGGTTGGGCTGGTGATCCATTCGGTCAGCAAGATTCACTTGTTCCAAGACTTCAACAGCTCTTTTATTGCGTTCCGGTTTTGGATATCCGGCATAAATCATCGGTAATGCCACATTGTCTAAGGCAGTGGTTCGGGGTAATAAATTGAAAGTTTGAAAAACAAAACCAATTTCTTTATTGCGAATTTCGGCCAGTTCGTCATCTCTCATTTTGCTGACATCTTTTCCGTTTAAGATATAAGTCCCTGAAGTGGGAGTGTCCAAACAGCCTAAAAGATTCATCAATGTAGATTTTCCGGAACCAGAAGGTCCCATCAATGCTACATATTCGCCTTTGTTGATTTCTAAATTAATTCCTTTTAAAACATAAACAATTTCGTTTCCCAGCACAAAATCCCGTTTTATATCCGATATTTTTATCAATGGCTTGCTCATAATTTATGATTCGGTTTTAGAATTTATTTTCGAAAAACCAAAGCTAAAAAATCCTTTACTAATAAGTAGGTATTATTGTGAAAATCTTATGATTTAGAGTTCAAAAATGAGCTAAAAAATGGTGTTATACGCGAATGATAAAATGCTCTTTGGGTTGTTCTCTTCTAAAGAAAACGAATCCCAACTGGAAAGTATCAATGGTTACGGAAACTTTTGGGTGTTTTTTAATGATTTCCCAGGCTTCTTGCATTTCGGCTGACCAATGAATATCGTCAAAAATCCAAACCGAATCGTTGGTAATTGTGGGTAATAAAAGTTCGAAATAATCTAAAGTAGCAGTTTTGGAGTGATTGCCGTCGAAGTAGATTAAGTCGTGAGTTGTGAGTTGTGAGTTATGAGTTGTGAGATATTCTGAAAATTCAGTTGTAATGCATTCTACATTATTGATATTGTCCCTCGACTCCGCTCGGGATGACAGTTTTGTTAATTGCAATTGATTTTTTGCAATTGCCATTGTATTCGGACAACCTTCTAATGTTGTGATGGCAGCTTTTGGGTTGCCCAACGCCAGGGCAGAAGTAGCTAATCCCAGCGAAGTGCCTAATTCTAAAATGTTTGCCGGTTGAAAATAATGAGTAATCCGGTAAAGCAATCGGGAGCGTTTGGGTGAAATCCCCGCTGTTTTTGCTATTTGGGCAATTACTCTGGTGTTTGATTTGAAAACTTTAGAGCCTGCTCCAAAATCAGTGACTTCAATACTGTTTTTATTCTTTAATAGTGCATTGCGATACTCTTGTAAAAGAGAATATTCAGGCTTTGATTTTTTGTCATAAAAGCATTTAGTAATCAAAGTGAATACAAAAGGGGAGTGTACCGCATGTTCGTTTTTAGAATGCCAAAGGAATTTTAGATAAGCTTTAATTTGGAAAAACATAGATTAATAAAGGATTTTGCTTTTTTGCTTTTAAAAAATTAGCCACAGATTATAAGATTTACACAGATTAATCCGTGCTAATCTTTTAATCTGTGGCAAAAATAAAAGAATTTAAATCGTGTAAACTTTTAGTCAGCTAATTAAATCTATTATTTAGACTTTTTAATATTTACTTTTCTAAAATCGATTGGGAAACCTTCGTATTGCAATAGAATTCTACCTTCAAGAACGGTAGATTCGATGCCTTGGTTAACTAGTTTTCCGTTTAGTTTTTGGGTGATTTTGCCATTTCTTGAAATCACTACTATTTTATTCCATTCTCCAATAGGTTTTTCAGCATCTAAAAAACGTTTGGAAACGACACTTTTTCCTGCTTCTGTTTTCTTTCCGTTGATGTTTAAGGTTACTTCCTGAAGAAAAACGAAATCGCCGGTAGCACCTTCTTTTATTTGAAACTGAATTCCCTTTGGCCATAAAACATCAGGAGTTTCTGCTGGCACAAGGTACATTACACCGCTATTTTTGCTGTTGTTTTTTTTGACAAAATTAGCATCGGTATTCCATCGGTATTCTACTGTTAGTTCAAAATTACGAAACGATTGTTCCGACATCAGGTAGCCCGCTTTGGCTCCGTACATTCGAATCATATTATTTTCTACCGAAAAAAGCTCAGCTGCATTGTTGTGTTTACCTGCTTCTTCACCAAAGGCATACCATCCTTTTAAATCTTTTTGGTTAAAAAGAGCAATGCGTTTTTGAGCGTTATTGTTTTGGGAAAATAAAAATAGAACGATAATTAGTAAACGATAAATAGTATTCATAGGACGATTATTTTATTTGTAAAACTTTGGGATTATAAAAATTCTTCACGTAACGGAGTAAAGCTATCCACCAGTTTTACATATTCGGTTAGGGTTTGAATGCTGTGATTCAGGTTTGATTGTACTTTAAATACATCTCCTTCGTTTAAAAGATATTCACGGTCTTCAATAAAAAACTTCAACGAACCTGCAGCGACATAGGTAATTTGTTCGTGAACATGTTTATGCGGAGGATCGGGAGTTTCCATTGGTCCGTTAAGGAATTCCATTATGGTAACCATCAAATGGTCAAGATGGACTACTTTTCGCATTAGAGAAGGATTTGAATTTACAGCTTCAAAGCCTTCGTTATTTTTAATTACTTCCATGATTATTCTAAAATTGGATTCAAAGTACTTAAATAAATTTTTATTACACAATTCATCTGGTCTTTATGTGTAACCTTTTTGGTTTATGAATCGAAATAGTAATTATTTAATATGAACATTTTTAGTGTCTTCCTGAATTAACCAAGGTCTTTTATCTTCGGATTTTGCAGTTATTTTACAACTTGTAAAAGTAATAGAATCGGCATGTCTCACAAAAAAGCCAAACGCATTCGTATTCCCAAAATAACTGCCTTCTGGATATTTACCATCGTATTCCATAACAGTTTGATTGGTTGTTTGAATTCCTCCTTTCAATTCGAAATTTAGATTTTCAAAAGTTACATTCTGGATGTTATGTCCTTTTATTCCTGTAATAATGGAAGGATATTGTTGGGTGAAATTAGTTCCATTTATATTTTTAAAATAAATATTTGAAATGGTTCCAATACGGGGTTTTCTATTAGGAACCGTTCTTTTTCTATCAGCTAAAAGGATAAAAATGGCTTGTCCACAATTTGAAATTTGGCAATCGCGAAAATTTAAATTATCAATTACCGCTCCATCCATGGATTCTATACAGAAAGCTGAATTTTGATATGCATTTTTTAGCGTTAGTTCAGAAACATCAAAATTCATAAAACTACCTAAACCATCGGTACCTAATTTAAAGCAATTTCCAGCTTTTACATTCAGTTTGTCTAAGGTACATCGTCTTACAATGATGTCTTTACAGCCGTATTCGCTACCGCTTTTAAAACAAATCCCATCGTCCTCTGATTCAATATAGCTGTCTTCAATAAGTACTTTATGACAATCAACAATGTCTATACCGTCACGATTAGGAGTAAGTTGTCCTGTGTTTACTTTTATTTTTTGAATAATAATATTTTCAGATTCAATATAAACCTGAGTCCAACAAGCAGGTTTAATAAGAGTTACATTGGATACAGTAATGGTATTACAACCTACAAAGGCCAGAATAGAAGGACGGTCTTTTTCGGTACCTATTTCTTTTACATGCATCCAGGGTTCAAAATCACCTTGCCCGTTAATAGTTCCACCTCCGCTTATTGTTACATTCTGAACTTTGTTACCATAAATTAATCTTCTTTGACAATCTTCGAGCATTCTATTAGGATATTTTGTGCCAATAAGATGATGTGGGTAATCTTTTTCATCATCCGATTTTATACCTAAAATAGTTGCTGAAGTATCAATCTTTAACGTTAAATCGTTTACTAATAGCAGTTGTCCAGTTAAAAAAACACCTTTTTCTAAAAGCACTGTACCTCCTGTTTTTTTGCAGGCATCTATGGCTTTTTGGATGGCAGCTTGATCATTTGTTATTCCGTCTCCTTTTGCACCAAAAGCATAAACATTATATACTGATTTGTTGCTTTGTGAATAGATGAATATGAAAGAGAGTAAAAATAAAAGTGTTATGCTGTTTTTTTTCATGGTTTATAGAAATAGAGGTAATGATTTTAAGAAAATAAAAAAAAGGAGTCAGTTATTTAGGGCCGTCATAATTGTAATGAAAAAAATTAAATGCTGCAGAACCTCCATCATTTAATTCATTATAACTAAATAATGCTACCCGACTGCCTTTCCAATAGCCAAATTCGGCATTGAAATCAGGTCCAATAGCTTTGAAATTTTTATTATCCATACTATAAAAGAAATGATTTTTTTGCTGTATCAAGTCAAGTTTCAGTTTAAAGTAAATAGTTTTATTGGGAATGATAACTTCTTCGTACTTTTTGTCTTTTCCTTCAAAAAACACATATAATTTTCCTTGATGATTTTTAACTCCCACTGAATTGTAAACTTTAGACATACTGCTTAAACCTGCTTTTTGTCCAGAAATCATATCTTTTATATCCATTTGAACCGTAACTTCTCCAGTATTTCCCATTACTTTTTGAGTTAAAGTATTGTAAGCTTCCATGATATTCGATGCTTTTTTAGCTTTTAATACCAAGTATCCTTTTTTATCGGTTAAAGACCAATGCGAATCTATTGGATTATGATTCCATTGCCATTGAAGGCTTAAGTTTTTTGTGTTAAATTCATCATCCGATTGTGGAGCAATTATTGGAAATGTGCTGCCTATATTAGGTTTTTTCCACACCGATACAGGTTCACCAATACCATTTCGATCAATGTCAATTCCAATAACAGGCCAGTCATCATACCAAAACATAGGTTGTAAATGTAATACACGACCTAAAGCACCTGCTGATTGAAAATGATAAAACCACCATTCACCATTTGGAGTATCTACAATTGATCCTTGGTGTGGACCATTAATATTCGTGCTTCCTTTTTCTAAAACTACTTTTTTCTCATAAGGTCCATAAATGTTTTTTGAACGTAAAATAGTCTGCCATCCTTCGGAAACGCCACCTTCAGGTATACTTATGTAATAATAGTTATTGCGTTTGTATATTTTAGTTCCTTCGGCGACAGGCCCTGTATAAACTGTTTTGCCTTCATCAAGTAATTTTGTTCCGTCAGCGCTCATTTTGTGAATAATGATGGGACCAGCACCATGTACACTATGTCCCAAATAAGTTTGACCATCATCATCCCAAAAAGGACAAGGATCTTCCCATTTTTCAATGTTTTTTACGAGTAGGAGTGGAGACCACGGTCCTTCAGGATTACTTGCACTGGTCATAAATAAACCTTCATTGATAGTACAAAAATAAATCCAAAATTTATTTTCGTGAAAACGAATTGCTGGAGCCCAACTGCCTCCAGCATATCTTTTAAAACTATCATAAGCTGGGAAGTCTAATCGATTGTATATTCGCCCAATAATTTTCCAATTAACCATATCCTCTGATTCTTGAATAGTCATACCCATGTAATGAAATTCAGAGCAAATCATATAGTATTTATTTCCAACCCGAATCACATCCGGGTCGGAATAATCAGCATTTATAATGGGATTAATATATGTGCCATTTCCCTGATCTCCCCAAGAACCTCTTTTTTGACAATAGGTTAGTGTTGAAATAAGTATAATGAAATATAAAGCAAGTATGTTGTTTCGCATTTATTAGAACGTTATTTCATTCTGTTAGGCATCGGTGTCAAATCGGTTAAATCCTCAATTTTAATTGGTTTTCCTGATTCAATACTATTTCGGGCTGCGATACCGATTAGAACAGACATAGCACCGTCCCTGCTTCCGGCAGATCTTTCAAATGGATCAGCGGTACCAGCTGTTCGGAATATTTTATCATGTAGGCGTTGATCTCCTCCTCCGTGTCCGCCTTTCTCTGTTGGGACAGTCACTTTTTCAAAATCTTTCCAAAGTTTATGCACTATAATGGTTTCATGGTTTGCTTCTTCTAAAGCAGATTGTTCCATTTCTTTGGCATGCATTTCAGCCTGATCAACCTTTGTTTTTTTATCGTACGGAATATCTAAAGAGGCTTCAATTCGTCCTTCGGTACCGTTAAAGGCTAATCTCCAGCCTTCAAAAGGGGAATAAGTGGTAAGCGAATAGTTTACAGTGGCGTTGTTGGCATATTTTATTTGAGCCGACATTTTATCATAAATATCAATTTCTTCTCTGAAAAGGCAGTTGTCCCGGATGTAACCATCGTATTTTTCATTGGCTACATAAAGATCCATTAATTGTTGGTCTTTAGTGATGTCAAAATAGTAATTGCAAGTTGTTTTATGATCGCAATTTCTACAGTTTTCACCTCTAAAAGGATTGTTTTTTCCATAATGTTCTAAATCACCAAGGGCAAAAACTTCCACAGGATCTGAATCAAGCCACCAATTGAGAAGATCAAAATGGTGTGTAGCTTTGTGTACCCAAAGTGAACCTCCACTTTCTTTTAGACCATGCCATCTTCTGAAATAGGAAGCGCCATGATAGGTGTTTAGATACCAATGGAAATCAACAGAAGTGATTTTTCCAATTGTATTATTGGCTAATAGTTCTTTTATTTTGGTGCTATAAGGACTCCATCTGTAATTAAAGCCTACAATCAAATTTTTACCTGATTTTTTTTCGGCATTTAGAATTTCCTGGCATTTATTTTCGTCGGTAGTAAGTGGTTTTTCGGTAAGTACATCATAACCTGATTCTAATCCTTTGATGATGAAATGATGGTGTGTTGAATCTTTTGTGGTAACAATAATTAAATCAGGTTTGGTCTTTTTTAGCATATCGTCAAAATTCGCAAATGTAGGACAGTTAACACCTATGAATTTTTTTGCATATTCTAATCTTCCCGGATTAATGTCGCTGAGACCTACAAATTCAAGAATGTCTGAATATTCCTGCACTAATCTTTTTCCCCAGAAACTAATGCCCCTGACTCCGGTTCCAACAAGGACAATTCGAAGTTTTTTAGTGTTATCAAAATCAAAAGAACTGAGAGGAAATGCTGTATAAGCTGCAAGCATGCTTATAGACGTTAAAAATTTTCTTCTTGTGACATCCATAAATTTTGGTTTTAATTAAGGTTGGTTAATAGATTTGATTTGTGTTTTTTTTAAAGGTTTTTAAATATAATCAATTTATAGTTAAAGTCTTATGAAGTATTCTTGATTTTCTTTTAGAATTAAAAAATCATCTTGTATAAAATAACCCGTCTTGTTCTGAAACGAGACGGGTTATTATACTTATAAATGTTTTTTAATTAATTATTGGTTTGGAAAACCATAATTGTTAGAGACATTTCCTCCTGAAGCCTGAATAGTTGCAGCAGGGATGGCAATTAAATATAGAGGAGAATAATTAGCTGTATAATCAGCCGGAAGATAACCTCCAAATACTCCATTGGTATTTACTTCCCAAGGTTTAGAAACATCATTTATAAGATCAATACCATAAGCTACTTTTGCATAACCGGCTGTTGTGGCTGCAGTGATTTCTGGAGCTGTTAATGGTTTAAATAATCCTTTTATAGCTAACATTGATTTTTTTAAGGTAACGGTAGCTGGAGCAACCCAATCAGTAGCAGTACCTCTCCAGGCTGGAAATAATAAAGGATACAATGGATCTGATTCAGTAACATAATTATTACCTGTTAAGATGTCATTTAAACCTAAAGCTTGTGCTTGTGCAAGAGTATAGGTTTTAGTGTAAATATAGCTGGAAATTACGTTGCCATTTGGAAAAGTGTAAGAACCAGTAGCACGAAGCGCATCTGCCATTAAAGTCATTTGCATTTGAAGTTCATTTACTTTTTTTCCTAATAATCCCCAACGTACTAAATCCATTTTACGTTGTCCTTCCCCACCTAGCTCAAATGCACGTTCATCTTGAATAGCAGCTAAAAGAGAAGCTCCTGATTTACTATTGACATAAGTTGTAGTTTTTAAAGCATATTCAGAATCACCAGGGTTAAAGGCACGTTGACGAATTTTTAATAATTCAGTTCTGGCATTAGTATCATCTCCAAGGACTGAGTAAGTTTCGGCTAATAATAATATCATGTCTCCCATACGCATTACAGGTGCATTGATACCTGCTACTCTTTGTACGGTTGCATATTTTTTATCTGACATACGTGAATAATCCCATTTGTTTAAAGCAAGTCCTCCCGATGTAGTACTTCCTTTTTTAAATAGAAGCATTTTTTCGTCAGCAACACCACCTAGTCCTGTTGTGGTAACAGTAACATCACGTCTTAAGTCTTTATTGTCAAACATACCAAAATAGTAGGTTGGAAAAAAACGTATTTGTCCATAAGCTTTTGGAGGGTAAGCCGTGCTACCTCCACCAGAAGGACGACCAAAAGCATAAGGGCGTTCTGTCGAACTTCCTGCAGTCTGACTAACCTCAAAAATCATTTCAGGACTTATTTTATAGTCCATTCCGTTTTGGAAAATAGATTGAAAAGGGTTGCTGAATTTTTGTACAGGTGTTCTTGTATCTGTCGTTACCAATTTTGCATTTCCTTCATATACTAACTTTTTTAAATAGGTGTTTGCCAACGTGTAATACTTTAAATAATCGGCTCTACGCACCATTTTTCCTCTAGTACTATGTGATTGAATGACATCTCCGTCACCTGTATAGCTAGGAGGTCTAAGTGCATAACCTCCTCTTATTAAGGCTAAACGTCCTATTAATCCCTGAACATATTCTTTAGTCATACGAACAGCTGTGGTAGCATTACCTCCTGAATTTAATCGAAACATTAATGGTTCTACCTTAATTAGATTGTCTAATTCTGATTCCTGAATAGTATTTCTATCAGTTAAAGTTGCATTTTTATAATCGGCCTCGGATAAAATTGGTTTTGTAAAATAAATTACTTCACCCCAGTTTCTTGTTAATTCAAAATACATTGTGGCACGAATGGCAACTGCTTCACCATACAAATGAGTTAGTGTTGAGGCTTTTGTTTTATCGGTAGCAATATAAGCCGCGTTTTTTTCGAAAGCCGCAATAATAACATTACAACGGTTAATTGTTTTGTACATTCCATTCCAGGCATCAGGTGTATAGTCGGATAATACAGGTGTTTTATAATATAAATTTTGCCCATTATAACGTCCGGTATTAGACACGTATTCAGGCCCTAACTCGATGTCTGAACCAACAGATGTTACATCATAAAATAATCTAAGGGAATGTATTCCAGATTCGGAACTTACTAATTGATAGGCTCCTAATAATGCTTTATCTGCTTCAGATGGGGATTGAAATACAAATTCAGAGTCAAAATTGGAATCCGATTGGGTTTCAAGATATTCCTGACATGAGGTAAACATCAAGGCAGATAAAAGTCCTAAGTATATTATTTTTCTTTTCATTTTTATATATTTTAATTATTACCAACTTAGAATTTAGCACTTAATCCAAGAGTAAAAGTACGTGCTTTAGGATATGCTCCAAAGTCCATTCCAGGAGTAGGGTAAGTGTTGTTTCTACCATTACCAGCGTCAACCTCAGGATCGTATCCAGAGTATTTGGTCCAGATCCAGGCATTTACAACAGTTGCATATACTCTTAAGTTTTGAATAGCTACTTTTTTTGATATTTCTGTTGGCAGAGTATATCCTAAAGTTACATTGTTTAATCTTAGAAATGATCCGTCTTCAATTCCGCCTGAATGTATCACTGCAATTTCATGAAATGGCATATAAGTCTTAGCATTTGCATTTAATGCATTTAATGCAGCTGGATCGTAGATTCTTACTAAATCACCACTTGAATTTACATCAAATAGGGTATAGGCATTTTGTACAGATGTGTTGAAATTTCGAAATGGCAATTTGTTTCCATAAGAATTTCCTAATTTATTAGCATTGTATATGTCATTACCGTAAGAACCATTAAATCCTAACAATAAATCAAAAGCTTTATAAGAGGCATTAATATTGAATCCTCCTGTAAATTTAGCATTAGTATTACCAATGATGGTAGCATCATCTGTTTCGTTAATTTTAGTAGTACTAATTGTTGAATCTACTTTTGAAAGTTTTATTGTACCAGGATAAGGTGAGTTAGCCGGAAGACCAGGGAAAGTTCCCAGAACTCCACTTGAATCAGCTATTCCTGATTTAAGGGTATATGTTTTTGTGGTAGCGTTATAATCAAAATCATCAGTGGTATAGAATCCGTCGTATTTATAACCACGAATCAATCCTACAGGATCTCCTACTTTAAAAGCATAATCTCCACCAATAGGTGCAAATTGGGTTGATGCCCATCCGCTGGTGTAATAATTGTAATTTATTCCTTCTGAAAGTGATTCAACCTTATTTCTATTGAAAGAAATATTCATATTAGCAGATAATTTAAAATCTCCATCTCTAAGGATATCTCCTCCCAAAGAAAGCTCAAGACCAATATTACGTGTTTGACCAATATTATCCATTTGATTTAAATAACCTGTGTAAGGAGGTAGGTTTTTTGGTAATAAAAGATCTTTGGTTGTATTCCAATAGGCATCAACAGTTCCGTATAATCTATTGTCAAATAATCCATAATCAACACCAAAATTTCTTGTTATGGTTGTTTCCCATTTTAAATCAGGATTTATTAGCATAGAAGTGGAAGGGATGTAGATACCATTGTTAACTTCATTATATGCATATCCGGTACTTCCTGTCCAATTTTCTTTCCATAGACCAGAAGAGATTTGATCATTACCTACTTGTCCGTAACTTAAACGAAATTTAAGATTATTAATTACTTTTGAATTTTGTAAGAATGATTCATCTGATGCTCTCCAGGCAAAGGCTGCTGCCGGAAAATACCCCCATCTGTTAGCAGGTGCAAAGTTACTAGAGCCATCTGCACGCAATGTTGCGGTAAATATATATTTCTCTTTAAAAGCATAGTTTACACGTCCAAAGAATGAGGCTAAGTGCCCTGGAACATCATAAGTATTCTCAATTTTTATATTAGCTTGATCTCCATATTGACTCATTAAAGCAAATGCTCTTTCAGCATCAAATGAAATCGGATAATTAGTACCGGACATTTTTGTGTTTTCACTTTCTTTACTGTTTATCTCTTGTCCTATTAATACATTTAAACTATGATTGTCTCCTAGTTTTAAGAATTTATAATTAAGAGTATTTACTAAACGATATCCTGTATCATAAGTTTTGCTAATTGTAGCATCACCACCCTGGACCCCCACTGTGTTTTTAGCAACTGCTCCGGTAAATTGATAGCGTGTACTGTAATTTTTAGTTGCACCATAATCAGTTCGTAAAGTTAAGGCATCATTAATTTTCCAATTTAAGGCAAGGTTGGCTCTGTATTTTTGACGGTCTGTTTTGTCGTAAATATCCTTGATAATTGGAATTGGGTCATACTGTGGTTTAACATAGGTTTCAAAAAGCCCAAGATCAGTGGTAGGATCTCCTAAAGGAGTAACAGGAGTATAGCGTGAAGCATTAGTTAATCGGGACCCTATTGAACTAGTTTGTGATTCACTTCCAAAAACTTCTTGATTACTGTAATATATATCACCTTCAAAATCAAGGTTTTTTGCTATTTCGCTTTTTATTTTTGCTAATACATTTGTTCTTTTATAATAAGACTCGATTTTTAAACCATTATCGTCTAGTTTATCAAAAGAAACACTGTATTTAGTTTTGTCATTACCACCACTTATGGTAATATTATGATTTTGTGCTGTTGTACTTCTGACAACTTCTCTTTCCAGATCTCTGTATGCAGCAGTTTTGTATGCATTTATACCAGCTGGATTTAAGCTGCTGTTTGCAGTTCCAAGCCCATATTCACTTGCCCAGGCAGTAGCATTACCGAAGAGAGTTGCATAGTCCCAATTTAGTTTTACAAAATCATAGCCATCTAATGCTCCCAGATATTTTGCAGGAGATTTAATTTGCGTACTACCAGTGTAAGTAACGCTAACTTTTCCGCTGGTTGGCGCTTTTGTTGTAACAAGAATAACTCCATTAGCACCACGAGCTCCATAAATAGCTGTTGAAGAGGCGTCTTTTAATACATCGATACTTGCAATTTGAGATGCAGGAATATCATTGATATTACTTACAGGAAAACCATCAACAATAAATAATGGATCGTTACTTTGTGTGATAGAACCACCACCACGTACTCTGATTGAAACTTTAGAATCTGGACGACCATCTAAAGCTGTTACAGTAACTCCGGGCATTTTTCCTTGCATGGCTGAAGCAACGTTTGCTACCGGATAAGCTGCAAGGTCTTTACCTTTTACTGATACAACTGATCCCGTAAGGTCTTTTCTTTTTGCAGTACCATATCCAACAACTACAATTTCTTCAAGCTGGTTGCTTTCTTCGTTTAAACTAATGTTGATTGTGTTTTTTCCATTTACTGATAATTCTGTTGTTTTGTAACCAATATAACTAAATTGTAGAGTCCCTTTAGAATCAACATTGATGTTATATTTTCCGTCGAAATCGGTAGAAGTACCTTTAGTCGTACTTTTAATAAGTACAGTAACTCCCGGTAAAGGTATTCCGGTTTTAGCGTCTTTGACAACACCTTTGATGTTTGTTTGTTGTCCAAACATTGGTAAATAAAATAGTATTCCAAGTAGAATGAAGTAATACTTCCTGTTTATTGTATCCATATTTTTTTGGTAGTTGAAATTTTTAATTTAATGAGTAATTAGTGAGTGATGTAATTTTTTAGTTTTTCTGCATATTGTTTTAATTTTTGGTTAGTAAAAATTTTCATTTGTAATAATAAGATGTTTAGGTAATCGATTACATTGGTTGAGAAATTTTTTTGCTGTTTTTTAGAAATCGATTACATTTTTAAAGTTAGGGGTTAGTAAAATTTTTATTAGGGAATAATAAGATATTTAGGTAATCGATTACATTGTTTAGTAAATTTTTTTCGCTGTTTTTTAGAAATCGATTACATTTTTAAAGTTAGGGGTTAGTAAAAATTTTTATTAGTGAATAATAAGATATTTAGGTAATCGATTACATTGGTTAGTAAATTTTTTTCGCTGTTTACTAGGTAATCGATTACATTTTTAGTTAAGGGTTAAGGGATTTAACATTAAGAACAAGGCTAAAGTAATAAAAAGAAATTAATATCAAAATAAATTTTAGTTAAAAATAATTTTATTAATATAAAAAGCAAATTATAAATGCATATAATATAAAAAATAGTATTTATTTTTTTGTTATTCTTAAAAGTGGATTTTTGCTTGGAATTGTTAGTTTAAAGTTAAAATTTAACAATTTTCAAGTGCTTAAAATTGTAATTAATTGATTTTATTAAAAAAAAATAAAAAATTTAAAAGAGGAGAGAGTATTGCTTTTAAATAAGATAAAAGTTTGCTTCGGAAAAGGTTTATAAAAGAGATTTTGCAAAAAAAAAAAATCATCTGATATTTTGAAATAATACCAGATGATTTTTTGTATCAGCAGAAATGAGAACTTCTTTAGGAGCTAACTAAACTAGTTTGCGTTGTTTCCTCAACCTCTGCTTTTTTTCTCCAATAATTGGCTAATAAAGAACCTGAAACATTCATCCAAGGACTAAAAACAGCAGATGCCAAACCTACGGTGGCTAATTTTCCCATGGCGCCGGCTAATCCGGAAGCCATTCCTCCGTTTTGTAAACCTACTTCGAAGGCAATGGTGCGGCTGCTGTTTTTGTCTAAACCGCAAATACGACTTAGATAATAACCAAAGAAATAACCCGCTCCATTGTGGAGAATTGCTACTATGAAAAGCAAAAATCCTATCTGTAATAAATTATCTCTACCAGCAGCAGTGGTTACTAAGGTGAAATAAATGATTCCAAACATCGAAAAATACGGCATTAGGCTGTCGATTTTAGGGTAAGCCTTATAAGCTAAATGATATAATTTACCCACTAAAAAAGCTCCGGCTATGAAACAACTGATTTCGATTAAATGACCAACAGCACTATCGTTTTCATAGCTAAATGAATTGCTGAAAAAGAATACCGTCACTAACCAAATTGCTGACAGTATAGTTAAGAGATCAATCCTTTTTCGGGCTGTTTCCCCGTAGTTTTTAAGAACATCATGAATCATGGCTGCCGATAACGGAACCAGTACAATCTTGATAATTTCCATCATCATATTAAAAAACTGCACTTCGACCATAGTTCCGGCAAAGATTTTCATTAAAAACGGAGTCATAATAGGAGCTGCCAAGGTAGAAATAGCAGTTACTGTAACGGATAAAACCAGGTTTCCTTTGGCAATATAAGTCATTACATTCGAAGCTAAACCGCTGCTGCAAGAACCAATAAGTATGATTCCTGCTGCAATTTCGGGTTCAAAATGGAAGGTTTTTGCCAGGATAAAACCGGTAATGGGCATAATCGTAAAATGACCTAAAAGGCCAATGATGACTCCTTTTCCTGATTTTCGAATGCCTGTAAAATCCTCAATACTCATTTGGGTTCCCATCCCAAACATTACCAACTGGATGATGATTAGGATGAGCCATTTGTTGCGTAAATCTATCGAACCAATATGTAAAAAGGTTTGCGGGTAAATCAATCCTGCACAAACCGCAGTAATAATCCAAAAAGTGTATTGGTAACCACTCAACAGTTTGCTGTGTCCAATACCAATGGCTAAACTCGAAAAAGCAGTAATTAAACTAATTTTCCAAATGCTGTCCATTTGTAAAGACCAACCAATAGCAGCAAGGATAAATAAGATAGGACTGGCCCAAAGAAAAAATTTACACATATAGAATGGTATTAAAAGTAAATTTCGGCTAATTTTTTCATCGCAATTCCCGGACTGGCTAAGATAGGAACTACTTTTTCAGCATCACTTAAACCATCAACCACACGAGCCATTGAAGCCTGTGCCAAAACAATAACACCTACTTCCTGCATCAGTTCTTTTAAGGCTTTGGCAACCATTTCGTCATGTTTTGCCGCATCACCACTCATCAGGGCTTCGAAAGCGCCATCGCATAATTTAGAAACAATAGTTACATTTTTTCCTGCTGCCAAGGCTCTTCTGCGTACCAAATCACTCGTTGGTTCCAGTGTAGTAGGCAAGGTCGCAATTACACCTATCTTATCACTTATTTGTACGGCTTCGTCAGCCATGGCCTGATCTACTCTAATTACAGGAACAGTACATAAAGTAGCTGCAGTTTCTATGGCTACGCCAATGGAAGAACAGGTTACTAAAATCACATCGGCTCCCGCTTCTTCGGCTGCTTTTACGTGGTTCACCACTCTGGCTGCCGTATTAGGCATTAGTTTTCCTTTTTTGATTACATCTTTAATCAGGCTGTCATCTACTATGTTGAAGGTTTCTACGCCACTTAAATGCTCCGAACTCAGTTGTTGAAATAAGGGTACTAATGTTGCTGAGGTGTGGACGAATCCTAATGTTTTTGCTTTCATGTATAGCTGTTCTTTTATTTGAGTTATATTAATTTTTCTCCTTTTAATACTTTTATAAAATAGTCTGAGGCGCCTACCTGGCCTCCTTTAAAATTTAATTCTAATCCGTTTACGTGTTCATCTTCCGAAATGGCTTTGCAAAGCGGTGCTCCGGGTGCTAATGGCGCAATCATTTCTAAGGCAAAAATTCCTAATTCGGATGCGGCATAACTCGAAGTATCGCCACCGGCAAAAAGGATTCTTTGCACTTTTACAGACTTTAAAACTTCTTTGATAATCTGTCCTAAAACACGACCGTAGATTTTACTGCTTTGTTTTTGGATTTCTTTATGGTTAAGCCCGCTGTGTTTTAAATAATCTTCGGTTTCAGCAATTCTGGGGTCATTAGTTCCAATACTGGTATGTAAAATGGTATTTCGACCTTCTTTTAGTTTGCCAATAATTGCTGCCGCTACATCGGCAATGCTTTGTTCCTGATGGTCGTGATGCATGACTTTGCTTTCTAAGGCAATGCCTTCAAAACCATTTGTCAGGGCATATTCTATTTGGCTTCCGGTTACAGGCGAACAACTACCCGAAATAACAAGTAGGGGAGCGGCCTCACCGGGATGCTTGAATTCAAATTGCTTATTAATTATTTTTTCATCTTTCCAGGCTAATCCTAATGCCATTTCGACTCCCGATGAACCTACAGAAAAAACGGTTTTTTCTTTCGCTAAGTGATGAAAAACTTCCCCAATGGTTTTTAAATGTCCTTGATTCAATCCATCAAAAAACAGAATCTCTTTTTCTTCTTTGTTTTTAATTTCGTCTAAAATAGCTGCTGTACCCGCCTCAATGGTGTTGAGGTTGATAAGGTCTATGGTTTTCGAAGTTTGCTTTGCCAAATGCAATCTCAGGTCAGCTTCATCAGCAGGCGTAACAGGATGCTTACTCATCGAAGGGTGACAGTCAATGCGATGGATTTCGCCATTTCCGGTGGTTCCCATTCGGGCAAATAAATTTCCAAAAGCACAATACCTTCCTAAATGCGGTGCAGAAGGAGAAATGAAAGTTGTTTTTTGATTAAAAACCTCGCTTCCTATTTCGATGGCCTTACCAATATTCCCAACGTGTGGTGCCGAGTCAAAAGTCGAGCAAACCTTGTAATGTACCTGTTCCGGGAAAAAGTCTTTTAGTGTTTCGAATGCAGGATACAATTCGCCTTCCATTTCTAACGGAGACATCGAACGGCTTTTTCCTGCCAAACCAATGGCTTGCACTCCCGGAAAAAGCGCTAAATCATGATGATTTGGAGACCGGAGAAAAAGAACGGTTTTTATACCGGCTAATGTCAGGAATTCCAAAGCATCCGTGGAGCCTGTGAAATCATCTCCATAGTATGCCAATAATAAAGGATGTTCTTTCATTATTTCGAGAATTTTTTTACTGATGCTGCAAATTCAGGATATTGTAATGCGGCTTCTTCTACAGATAAACCATCAACGGCAGCTTTCCACGCCTGTTGTAGTGCGTTTACACCCGCTGTTGCTCCCATAGGATGTGCTAAAATTCCGCCACCTGCCATATACAATAAATCGGTGGTTTGGGTTCTTCTGTAAGTTTCCGGTGCCTGTCCGCCCCATTGTCCTGAAGAGACAACAGGTAAAGGATTGTTTTCGCCAATAAATGGTTTTAAGCACGATTGTATAGAAGTCACCACTGAATCATCGGATTCCCAGAATTTATTCTGGATTCCGTTAACGTGCATTTGGTCAACACCGGCCATGCGCCATATTTTTTGATAGGCTGGAAATTCAATTCCCAGTAACGGATGACGGTTTAACATTCCCCAACCATTTCTGTGTCCGTGGATAACCAAATCACCCTGGTCACAAATTTTCTTGGTAGCACTTAATCCCACGCTATTGATGCTAATCATCGCGCAAGTTCCTTCGTGTTTTTTGATTAAATCGTATTTTCGTTGCATTTCGTCAATTTCGTCGCTGATATTGAACGCATACATTACTTTCTTGCCCGTTTTTTGCGCATGATTGTTAATTACCTTCATGATAACGTTTACACGGTCGTCAAAAAGAGAGTTTGCCGTAGATCCCATCAATTCATCATCCTTGATAAAATCGATACCAGCGTCAATTAATGTTTGTACCAATGCCGCAGTTTCGTCCACACCCATACCAACACTTGGTTTGATAATAGTTCCAATCATTGGTCTGTCACTTACACCGCAAGATAATTTAGAACCTTTGATTCCAAATTGTGGTCCTCTGTATTTATTTTTAAAAGAATCAGGAACATCAAAATCCATTAGTTTTAAACCTGTAAACTGACTGATTTCGTATAGATTTCCTTGTAAAGTACTAATAAGCACAGGCAAATTATAACCGAAATTCTCAATCGACCAGCTCACCTTAACTTTAGCTCTTTGGTATTTTTTTCCTGGAATGCTGTTTCCCGGAATCGAAGGTTCATCAGCCGAATCTAATATTTCAATATTTTCTACGCGGGCAGCAAAGCGTTGTTTGAGCTCGGCGGTTTCTCCCGGAACGGATACAAAAGTTCCCGAAGATTGTTCGCCAGCCAATACTGCTGCGGCTTGTTCTACTGCATAAGGGGTTTCGATGTAGTATTCTGCAAAAATTCTTTCCATTGGGTATTTATAAAATCTTATTTTTTATATTGATAAAACGTCTTTGTAATGGTCTAAAAATTAAACCAATTCTATTCAAACGGCATTATGTAAAAATAAGACTTAAAATTATAAATACAAGCGAATTTCAGTATTTTCGAAAAAAATAAATAATATTCGAAAATAATAGAAAGTAATACAAATAAAAAACAACCCGATGAATGAGTTGCTTAGTAGTTAATATTGAATAGAATTGAATTCGGTTTTTAATGGTTAGAGGAACTAATAAAACCGAAACCTATTTTAAAAAAATAAACACCGCAAATTCGCAAATTTTAAAGCAATTCAATATTGTGATAATTTGCGAATTTGCGGTAATTCTTTTAATGTTCTTTATTCCCAAAAGGTTTTATGATATTCCTGTCCCGATAGCTATCGGGATTGTTATTTTTCACAAAGTTCTTTCAGCTTATCGAGTGCTTTTGGGAAGTGCTGGTTCATATAATCTACAAAATCTTCAGAGGTGTCTAAGTCAACAGTAACGGTTGTACCCCGATAGCCATCGGGGCTATTGTTTTCTTCGAAGCTATAGTTTTCAAATCCGTTTGCCCATTTTTCTACTTCCGGTCCTGCTGTAATTTCTTTGTCAGCTTTAACAAGACCATAATGTTGAATCGAAACAAATTGGTTGGGAATGTTTTCAGCTATCCTTGAAACCATACCTCCCTTTTCGCCTTTTTCATCTACTCCAATAAATAGGATTTTATTTCCCTTGTCCCAACTTCCTTCATAGGTTGATGTTGGGTTAAACAAAGAAGTCCATTGCTCATAAGTTGATTTATTGTTGATGCCAAGCATAAAATCATAAATCCTGGCCGCAGGGGCATTGATGCTTACTTTGAATTGTAACTTTTTCATAATATTAATATTGGTTTAAAATTATCATCGGGAGTTGCTTTTTACTTAATTTAAAAATTAGGAGATTTCGAACGCGAAAGGATTCGCGCACGAGCGGGGGGGAATTTTTTTAATGCTCTTTTTTATTTCGCAAAATTGTCATGCTGACGAAGGAAGCATCTCAGTGAGATACCCCAATCTCGCCAAACGGCTGTTAGTGGCTGCCTTTTATTCTTTTTCGAAGTGCTTTTTCCATGAAGCATAAAACACTTTTCTAATTGTTGTTCCAACATCTTTTAACTCTTCTGTGGATATATTATCTGTTTCTACACTTTTTAGTTTGATATAGTCATTGAAAACTTGCTCGACTTCAGCAATCCCTGCGAAAGAAGCATTTTTAAACTTTTCAAGTACTTCCAAGCGTAAATCATTACCTATTTTTTCTTTTACCTTATCAAATATTTCGATAGCTGTTTTAATTAATTCGTTGCTAAGTTCTATAGAAGCTTGTTTGAGTTTTTCTTCACGACTCAAATTATCAGGTTGTGGATATTGAGATAAAATATATTTTTCTTTTCCTTCTAAATTTTCGAAACAACTGACAAAGTCATCTGCGCCAAGATTATGCATGAATTGATTTCTAATTTCCATAAAGGTTAAAAATTTGGCTTTTTCTTTTTTTGCTAAAGCGTCCATGTCTATCAGTAATTCTATCTTCTGATTGAATGAGATATTTCCGCTCTTGTTTCCAAAAGATTTGGTTTTTTTATAATCCTTTATTCCTAGTAATTGTGCAAGAAAAACAGAAGTCAAATTTTCTAATAACAACGATGCAGTTAAAATTGTCCCTCTATTATCTAATCCAATATTGTTATCCATGATTTGTGCTTAAGGTTGCCACTAAGGTTAAGCCAGCTAAAAGACTAAAAGAAGTGCCTTCTTTCAGTGGCTTTTCAAATATATTTAAAATTTCTTACAGAACTTAAATAATTTGTGGTTATTTCCGGATTATTTCTCTTAAGGTTTCGAGCTGGATTTCCAGTTTTTGAATATGAGCGTTTTTTTCAGCCAGTTCTTCTTTGAGGGCTTTTTCACGAATAGTTTCAAAACGGTAGGGCAGGTATTCGCCCAGTTGTGCAATGAAATTGTGTTTGAGTACCAGGCTTAACTTCCATAAAACGGCAAATTGTAATGTATCTCTTTTAAAATAATTACCCAGTCCTTTAGGGAGTATGCCCAATGCTTTAGCAATGTCCGTTTTAGTTTCGGGCTGCTGCATAATGTGGTAATGAATAAAATTACCTACCAGTGGGTATTGGTCGCCCCGGTTTTGGCTGTGTTTTGTCTTGTTATTGGTCATAAGGCTTTGTGTTTTTTATCACTATAATTAAAATACCAGTCAAATCTCCCCGTTTAGCACCTGTTACCTCCTGTAAATAGGTAGTTCTGTTCCTGAAAACAGGAGTAGCACTCCCTTTATTAGTCAGTAGTCATACCTAAAAACATGAGTATTTGCACCCTAAAAGGGTAGGTGTACACCTTTAAATAGGGAGCTAACATACTCTAAAGGGGAGCAATTCCCCCTTTAAGAGACCCTGGTACTCCCTTAAATAGTCCTAATGTGCCTTTTTAGTGTCAGATTTGAGGTGTAAAAAAAGCCTCATAGTTAGAATGAGGCTGGATAGATTCGTATTTTCTTATTGTAAGGGTGCAGGAGGTTCAGTAACAGTGGTAGATTTACCATTGCTTGCAAAACGTTGTTTGAGTTGGTCGACAATGCTGTCAGCCCCTACAACTCCCGCATCGGCAGCTGAACCAAAAGATTTGTACAATGACAAAGCCACATTGTAAGCCTCGCTACCAGCAAGCATTTTAGTATCATCAATGCGTTCACACAGTTGGTTTGCCAGTCCTGAGATTTCGTCCATTTGAGTAAAAAGGGTCAGGTCATTTTGCATATTCGGCACCGAAAGATAGGCAGGAACCAGTGTAGGATTGTTTACAGCGGCATTGAGGGCGTCTTCAGCAAAAGCTTTGTTAATTGACATCAATAGCATTTAAAGATTTCTTTTCTTCGGCTGTAAGTCCTACCAGAAATGGAAGGTTAGTTAAAATAGTTTGAAATGCGGCTTTTACTGCCGTTAACTGTGCCGCTGTTGCAGTGGCATTCACACGATTGTTCAGTAAGTTTGACATAAAGAGTTGTTTTTAATGGTTGGTAAATAAGAGACTATACTTACAAATATAAAATATTTTTTAATTGTTTTGTAGTATTTTTCATTTTTTTAAAGCCGTTGGGTGAAATTATCAAAAACGTCAGTTCGAGTGTTTTTTGCGCAATGAAATGAAGCAAAAAACGTATCGAGAACCGTTTTTGATTGTAAATTTTCTTGTTCTCGATACAATCCCGTCCAAAAGCGGGATTACTACCAATGAGGTTTTCATTAAATGTGAAATTATGGTTTACTAATTTTCTTTTTTGCTTGATCAAAAAAGAAACAAAAAAATCAAGTCTTGCGCTTCCTCGTCGGTCAAATTAGTTTTCGAATGCTAAAAGAAAAGAACTCGCTACGCTCAAACAGCTTTTCTTTTTACGCATTCTTCAAACATTTGACACTCGACTGCGGAAGCTAAGGACAACCTGAACACTAGAAACAATGATAATTTAATTCATAATTGACAAAACATAAACGTTATTTTATATTGCTTTTTTTAGAATAAAATTAGACCTCGAACTGACGAAAATTTATTATCAAAAACAATTTTACCCAACGGGTTTTTTAAATTTGAATATGAAAGCGATTTTTATTAAGGTTTCTAGCTAGTATTCTTTATTAAAAAAGGGGGGGAACCACCCCGCCCGCTAAAGTGGGCACCTCCCGAAACAAGTTCGGGACAGGCCCTCCAGCGGAGGGGAAGTCACGTAATTTCCCCTCCGCTGGAGGGGTACCCGGAAGGCGGGGTGGCTTTTCTATATTCAGGAGCTTAGCCTTTTTAACAGAATTAGTTATTAATTTAAAGACATTGAACGAGTGCCAGAGAGCAGCTTAATGTACAAGCAATCTGTACGCTATTGATAGCAGGATTTGCGTTAAGGATGGAAGCGGCATCCTTTTTATTTTTGCTCCCTGAGCTTGTCGAAGGGAGCAAAATAAAAAGATACAGCGAACAGCCTGACCTCGTTGAAAAAATCCAGACTTTAATAATCAATTTTTTCAACGAGGTAACGCCCAAAAAAAACAACCTCTTTTAAAAGGATAAAAGAGGTTGTTATAAAAAGTAATTAAAACACCCCCCTAACCCCTCTCAAGAGGGGAATTGGGTTGTGTAAATTAATGTTCTTTATTCCCAAAAGGCTTTATGATAATGCCCAGGCTGAAAATAAATCCGTCGGTAGGGGCATAAATTTCAGGGAAGCCGGGATTGTCATGCGTAGGCAAAACCAAAGGAGAAAAACGGCTTTGTCTTCTATCTGTAAAATTTTCAAAATTACCAAAGATGGATCCCCATTTGAAATTTCGCATCAGCAAAAATCCCATAGTGGTATAATCACGGGTTTTAGTAGCATTCGATAAAAGTTGTTTTCCTGTATAATAGGTTTCAAAACCCATGCGCCAGCTTTCGTTTTCATACATGATTACACTGCCCGTATTGTGTCTTGGAGTCAGTGGTTTTTGTGGGTTTCCTGCCAGATAATGCAAACGGGTATCAATAAAAGCATAGTTTAAAAACCATTTAAAGTCCTTGTAATTAAACTTGATGTTGGTTTCGGCACCTTTGCTCAGAATAATTTCAGCCGCATTTTCAAATTTGAAATTAGTATTAGAACTATTTAACAACAGTGCATTTTTAATGGCAGTAACATAAAAAAGCTGGTTTGCCGAGAATCCAATTTCGCCCAGTCGGGTTTGGAAATTCAGATCATAATTCGCACCATAAGAACGTTCGGCTTTTAAATTGTCTTTGTCAATGCCGAGAATATTTTCGAAATGGATGGATTCGGCTTCTTCGGTAAAAATATCAGGAATTTTATAGCCTAATCCACCACCAATCCGGCTCGAAAAACCATTTTCATTTTTGTACAGCAAAGAGATTCTTGGCAAAGGGAAAAATCCCCAATCGGGATTGTAATCGGTACGTAAACCCGTTTCTAAAATCCAGTTTTTGCTAATATCAAAAATGCTATTGGCAAACAAACCATAGGTAAGTTCTTTTTGATCGCGTTGCAATGTGGCTTCATCTGCTTCGTCAAAATTCACCGAATACGCATTCGCACCTAAAATCCAATCGGTTTTAGCAGCGGCTCTTTCGTAACTTACTTCGGTAAAACTATTGATTTGCTTTCCGCTAAAGCTAAAATCAGGAACTTTGAGTGTGCGGTCAAAATAAGAAATACTATTCTTGATATTGAAGTTGCTTATAGAATCCAGCTGGGTTTTATACACGGCCTGAGTGCTGAGACGCTTGGAAACGTTGTCCTCAGTGTATTGATGCATTGCTGTTTGACCGTGTTTAATTTTGGTCATATCACCTCCAATCCGGTCATCGTAAGTTCCGTTGACACCCAGCCAAAAAGTAGTTTTTTCGGAAGGATAATAAAAGAATTTTGGGTTGAAGGAAATGGATTTTGTTTGCGGTAAATTGCTAAAATCGTCGTCTTCCGGGTCATAGGCTTTCTGGTAATGTGCCGAGCCGTAAAGAGTTGTCCCGAATTTTTCATTTCGCTTGCTGTAAAAAACATTGGCAGTACTTCCCAAGGCATGGGTTTGGGTCAGCATGATGTCCAAATCAGCATCTTCATCAGGAGTTTTTGAAACCATGTTGACTAATCCTGCAATGGCGCCACCGCCATAAAGTGTGGATGAACTTCCTTTGATAATCTCGAATTGTTTTAGGTCTAAAGGCGGAATTTGCATAATGCTCAATCCGCTGGAAAAACCGGAATACAAAGGAAAACCATCTCTTAAAAGTTGGGTATAACGCCCGTCAAGCCCCTGGATTTTAATGTTCGAATTTCCGCTGCTTAGCGAAGTTTGTTGCATTTGGATTCCTGTACTTTCGCGCAATACCATCGAAATATTCGTTGGGTTCATCGTGGCTTTTTCTTCTAATTCCTCGCCATCAATAAATTCAATTCGTGTCGGGATTTTTTTAACCGTTCTGCTGGTTCGCGAAGTTTGTAAAACTACTTCTTCAAGCTCGTTTTCATTGGGTTCTAAATGAAAGACAAAAACGGTTTGGCTGGGAATCTGAATTGTTTTTTTCAGGGTTTCGAAGCCCAAAAAAGTAATTATGATGGTTTGTTTTCCATTGGAAATATTTGAAAAATGGGCTTTCCCCTCAGCATCGGTAACAGCTGATTTTTTGTCTGATTCGAGATAAATATTGGCGCCAATTACGGCTTCGTTTTCTGAAACTACCTGTATTTGGATATCGCTTTTTTGTGCCTTAACACCAAGGCATGATAATAGTATGAGCATGATGCTCATTATAAATTTGTTCATTTGAAATGAAATTTAATTAATTAAAATAGGACGAATTGTCTTGATTTTTTAACTAATTAATTGAGGAGGTTGCCAAATAGCAGCAACAGAATCAAATTGATAATTTGATTGATAAGAAGAGATTAATACATTAGAAATAGCAGTGTTCACTCTAAAAGTATAGATTTTAATACTTTCGAAAGTAATTGACATTCCGCAGCAACTGCAAATACAAGTCACAGGACAGGAATCATCATGATCTTCCTGATGATTGTGCTTAAGACTAATGTTATCTTTTTTCAGATCTTCCGAATTATGTCCGTCGGAGCAGGGTTTTAAAGATAAAACAAGTATTAAAATGGATAATATGAATGTACTTATTTTCATTGCGGCAACGAAGTTAAAAAATCTATCCCATATTTTGATTTAAATCCTAAAAAAGGATTTTTTCGAAGCGTTATTTCCTTTTGTAAAAGATATAATCAGTATTGATGGGTTCGATACCATTTGCTGCCAAATCACTTGCAATTTGTGCCCGATGATAAGTAGAATGATTGATCACATGAAAAATAATATCCTGAACCGTATTTGAAAACACGATTCCTTTGGAGTTTTTATATTCTATTTTTTTGCTTAATTCGATGCTGCTTAAAATACTTAGACTTTGGTTGTAATTGGTTTCATTATGGTTTTTCAAATTTTCTAAAGGTCGAATTTCCCAAACATCCACAGAAATGTCTTGATTCAGAATTCGGGCATTCCAAATTTCCTGGGCATTAATCAAGTGGTTCAATAATTTGATGGATTTTTCGGGAATGATTTGTTTCTCCTTTTCGAATAGCTGAATGAGTTCCTGGTTGAAATGATAATTGTATTCGAAAGTATCTTTAAAAAAGTCGTTGGTTTCCATTAGATGAATAAGTTGTTTTTAGTTAAAGTTTGATTATCCAATGGAATTTTTGTTGTTGTATTTATTTTCGAAACCAATTTTCAATTTTAATTCCATCAATGTTTTCGAAATCTTTTCCATTGTCAGTGACTAAGGTTAATTTGTTTTCAACCGAAGTTACGCCAATTAGTAAGTCAAATTCATCATTTATAGGTTTTCCTATTTTACGTAATCGGACTTTTTCTTTTGCATATTTCTTGATAGAACCAAAAATTGGAATTACAGATATTCCATTTACAAATAGGTCTACAGCTTTGTGAGATTTAGCAGGATTTTCACTGTTTTCAGCACCAAAACGGAGTTCAAAAACAGTTATTTCGGAAATAAAACAGTTTTCTTTTCCTTTTTTACGTATAATTTCGTCTAAATTTAATTTTCCACGAAGAAAGAAAATACAAATATTTGTGTCTAATAAATATTGCATTATAATTTAATTTCTTTGTTACGAAAACTTCTACTAGCTTTAATTTCTGTAATTATTTCTTCGGCAGATTTTTCTGAGCCAAATGCACCAAAAGAGTCAAAAAAATGGTCTTTTTTAGCCTTTTTTTCTCTTTTTAAAGACTTCGTTAAACTTTCAATTAACTCAATTTTCGTTAATGAATTTAGCCCTTCAAATAACATTGAATAATTTTCAATAATATGTTTATCAGTATAGCTCATAATAAAAATCTTTTTGTAAAGTTATGAATTCTTTTTTGTCTAATAAATTTTTGTATCAGGATAAAAGTTAATGCTTTAAAAATTAAAAGATCTTAAAGCTGTATTTCTCTTTTAATATTTATTTGTTCTAAAAAATAGTCATCGTGAGAAACTACTATTAATGTGCCTTGATATTCGTTGATTGCACGGGTTAAAATTTCGATATTTTGAATGTCTAAATTATTTGTTGGTTCGTCCAGAATGATAACATCAGGCGATTGATTATTTATGGTTAAGCAACATAACATCAATCGCATTCTTTCGCCACCACTTAGGCTGGAACAAACTTTATCCCAACTTTGGTTTGAAAACAAAAAGCGATTGAGCATCATTTTTATATCGTGTTCTAACAAAGCCGAGTTGTTAAAAGTCTGGGCTTGCTCATACACTTTTAGGTTATTATTGATTAACGAATAATCCTGGTCAATATAAACCGATTTGCTTTCGGCTCTATAAATGCTGCCTGACTGCGTTTCTAAATTAGCTAAAATAAGTTTGATTAAGGTAGTTTTTCCGGAACCATTGGTGCCTTTTAAGGCAATGCGTTCGCCGCTGCTAATTTTAAAGTCTAAATTTTCCTTCCAGAGATTTTTACCGTCGTAACTGAAATTAATTGCTGTTGCCGTAAACAAAATTTTCCCTTTGTGTAAGCTTGAATTATCGAAACTCCCGCTTTTTCCTGTTTTCCTTTTCCGCGGGAATCCAGTTTTTGTTGTCTTTCCAGTGTTTCCCGTTCTTTTTCCTTGGCTTTTCGCAACGCTTTTTCTTTACTGTGAATGTCGTGATGTAAAGCAGCAGTTTCAACTTGTTTTTGTTCCAGATAAAAATCGTAATTTCCACCATAGACTGATATGCCGCTTGAACTCAATTCGCAAACCGTATCTAAATGATTGAGTAATTTTCGATCGTGGCTGACTATAATCAAAGTACTTTTAGAAGATTGGATAAAATCATATAGCAAGGTTCTACTTTTGCTATCCAAATGATTACTCGGTTCATCCAGCAAAATCAATTCAGGCTGATGAATGGAAATTCCGGCGAGGAAAACTTTCGTTTTTTGTCCGCCACTTAAACTTTCCATTTTCTGATTTAAATCTAAATCGTTTAGTTGCCAATATTTTAAAGCTTCCAAACAGCGATCTTCAATAGTCCAATCGTCGTTTAATAGATTGAAGTTTACTTCTGAAGTGTTTCCATTTAAAATTTCGTGTAAAGCTTGTAGTTTTTTATCAATACCCAAGGCTTCTGCAATGGTCAGATGGTTGTATTGCCCCACAATTTGCGGAATATAATAGGGTTTTGTCTCTGTTTTTAATTGTCCCTCAGAAGCTTGAATTTCCTGGGCAATTATTTTTAATAAAGTTGATTTTCCGACACCATTGTTGCCAATTAGAGCAATTTTATGGTGTTGATTTACAGTTAAATTGATGTTGCTGAACAACAAATCTTTATTAGGATGTATGTATCTAATGTTTTGTAAAATAAGCATAATTTCTTTCTTTAAAGAGTAATAGAGGAGGCAAACCCGTTGAGGTTTGTGTCTTTAAATAGCCTGAAAGAAATTAGTTATCACATTTATATGTAGTATTTTGAGTTGGCAAATATACAATTTTTTGTTTTTTGAAAATAGTTTTAAATCCAAAGAGCTGCTAATTCCGATTTAGTTTGAACAAGCTTTTAAAAAACTTACTTTTGCAATTCTTGGAAAAAGTCCACTAATTGTCTGGCTTTAATATTATAATCTTCCACAAAAGAATGAAACAGTATTTTAACTTATTTGATTTTTCGCAAAAAGTAAATTATAGAACCGAAATATTAGCGGGATTAACGGTCGCTATGACCATGATTCCGGAGTCGCTTTCTTTTGCAATTTTGGCAGGATTTCCGCCTTTGGTTGGATTGTATGCTGCTTTTATCATGGGATTGGTAACGGCTGTTTTTGGAGGACGTCCGGGATTGGTTTCCGGAGGGGCGGGAGCAACCGTAATTGTGTTGATAGCCTTAATGAAATCGCATGGTTTGGATTATGTTTTTGCCGCTGTGGCATTGGCAGGAGTAATTCAAATTTTGATAGGTTTGTTTAAATTGGGAAAGTTCATTCGATTAGTGCCTCAGCCCGTGATGTTTGGTTTTGTAAATGGTTTGGCGGTAGTAATATTTATGTCGCAACTCGAACAGTTTAAGACAATAGTGAATGGCGAAAGTGTTTGGTTGTCCGGAAGTCCGTTGTATATTATGTTGGGTTTGGTAGCTTTGACAATAGGAATTGTGTTGTTGTTTCCAAAAATCACCAAAGCTATTCCGGCTTCTTTAGTGGCGATTATGGTAGTTTTTGCGTTGGTTTTAGGTTTTGGAATCCAAACTAAAACTGTTGCCGATATCGCATCGGTAAGTGGAGGATTTCCGCCTTTTCATATCCCTAATATTCCTCTGAATTTAGAAACTTTGCAATTAATTCTTCCGTATGGTTTGATTATGGCTTGTGTGGGATTGACCGAAGGTTTGTTGACTTTAAATTTAGTGGATGAAATTACTGGGACAAAAGGAAACGGAAACAGAGAATGTGTGGCTCAGGGAAGTGCCAATATTTTAAATGGTTTTTTCTTTGGGATGGGTGGTTGTCCTATGATTGCGCAAACTTTAGTGAATTTATCAGCAGGTTCCAGAGCGCGTTTATCCGGGATTGTTGCAGCCTTAACGATACTTTGTATTGTATTATTTGGTGCGCCAGTAATTGAAAAATTGCCAATGGCAGCCTTAGTCGGCGTAATGTTTATGGTGTCGATAGGTACCTTTGAATGGATTAGTTTTCGAATCATCAACAAAATGCCAAAACACGATATTTTTGTAGGTGTTACAGTAGCACTCATCACTATTGTGTTGCACAATTTGGCTTTGGCGGTATTGATTGGAGTTATCATTTCGGCACTGGTTTTTGCCTGGGAAAGTGCCAAACGCATTCGTGCCAAAAAATATATCGACGAGAATGGAGTGAAGCATTATGAAATATTTGGTCCTTTGTTTTTTGCATCAACGACTACATTTGCTGAGAAATTTGACGTACTAAATGATCCAAATGAAGTGATTATTGATTTTAAAGAAAGTAAAATTGCCGATATGAGTGCTATTGATGCCGTGCACAAAATTACCGAGCGTTATGCTAAAATAGGGAAGACGGTTTATTTGCATCATTTAAGCGAAGATTGTCGTCAATTGTTGCAGAATGCTCAAGGAATTATTGAGGTAAATATTATCGAAGATCCTACTTATAAAGTGGTTTCTAACTAGTATTTAAGTTGAATGGAATATTTCGATTGTCAGTTCGAGCGAAGTCGAGAACGAATCCCCCGACTTCGCTCGGGAAGACATCCCAATATTATTTACTCGCATAATCATGATAAATTTCATCAATCGGAATGCTGTTGGCATTGCCGTCGTGGATGATTAATCGGTAGCGCAACACAGTTGGTTTTTTATTCGATAGCGGAACTGCTTTTGCTCCGGGAAACGGATAGACTGCATTTTGCATACTTTTTTTAGCCCGTAAAATCCAGGGATTTTTAGCTCCCGGGTTTTTAGGATTACATAAAATAGTAAGTCCGGATTTATTTCCATTTTTTCCTAAAGAACCCGAAATATCCATCCACTCGCTGGCGGGGATTGGAAGGTTAGTGGGTGTGATTTTTCCGCTTAGATCAGTAAACAGAATGTCATCACTAAGGCGAATTCGAGGAGAAAAACCACCATAACCTTTTTCGTCTTCTGAGCCACCAATTTTCATATTGGGTTCAAGTGCTAATAATGCAATCTCAATATCAATTAAGCGATAATGCGATTGTTTTGGATAGACTTGGATAGTAGTCATTTCTTTCACAAAGGCTTTTTCGTTGCCTTTTTTGTCAGACCACAAAGGGGACTTCCAAAGAACGGTAGTTTGTATGGCCTTGCTGGCGTCTTTTTGTTTTTTCTCTTTTACAGAAGTGACTTCCCATTTAAAATTTTGTATTTCCCAGCCGTCGCCAATTCTTTTGTCGCCAATATACAATTGATGCCAAGTCCAGAAAATTCCCCGATGATGCAAATGATCTACAGGGAAATCTTCGGTTAAAACGGTACCATCCAAAGTATATAATGGATGAATATAATTTGAACGGATGTATTTCCTATTAATCGACTTTTCTGAGGCTTGGTAGGTTAAAATACTGTCTTTGCCTTCGGTAAAGTGGCTTTGATTCTTTTCGATTTTTAAATTGACCTGACCAAAATTGATTTGGCTACAAAGAATAATTGTTACTACCAGACGGGCTTTTTTGGATAGAATCATTTAGTTACTTCGTTTAAATAGTCATCAAGATTGCCTAATGCCATTGTGAATCCTTCCTGGAATCCCATAGCAATGATTTGTTCCAAATCTTCTAGTTTTTCATATTGAGCCACAATGTTTACTGTTGTAGTTTCTCCGTTTTCAGTAAAAGTATTGTTCCAAACTGTACGTGGAAAGTCGTTGTTTGTAGTGCCGTTTTCATCACAAAACGCATCCAAACCAGAAAAGCTTTTTAATAGTTCAATTTTTTTATAATCGTTTTTACACCAGTGTATAGCTCCTTCAGGACTTTCCATGTAATACAACCAAGTGCCACCTTCTCTAAAATCCATCGATTTTGTTTTGGTTTGATAAGGTTTTGGTGCCCACCATAAATCCAATATTTCAGGCTTAGTCCAGGCATCCCAAACCAATGGAAGCTTGGCCGCAAATTTTCTTGTTACGTTTACGGTTTTGTTTTCTTTATTGACAATGAAGTCAAATTGTAGATTCGTTTTCATCTGTTTTGTTTTTAAGGTTTGCTAATATGTTATCAAGTTCGTTAAATCTATTTTCCCAAATGGCTTTAAATTGTGCTAACCATTGGTCTATTTCTTTCAGTTTATTGAGTTCAAGTTGGTAATAAATTTCCCGTCCTTTTTGCTCCTGTTGGATTAATTCACATTCCGAAAGAATTCGCAAATGTTTAGAAATGGCTTGTCTGCTGGTTTCAAAATGTTCCGCAATGGTATTAGGTGTCATAGCCTGAACGGCAATGAGACCTATGATGGCTCTTCTTGTAGGATCGGCAATGGCTTGGAATATATCTCTTCTCATTTTTATTTTAAATTAAGAAACCAATTAGTTGCAAATTTAAATGCAATTAATTGGTTGCGCAATTTTTTGAAGCATTTTTTTAATATTTCTAATAAAAAAATGTCTCAGAGGAATATTTAAATATTATTTTTCTCCATAAATAACGAATGCACTTGAAGGGATTGAAACATTACCATCGGGAAATTTTTCATTGATTAATTCAGAAACTTCTTTTTTAATTTTTGCCCTCATGCTGTCATCGGCTTTGCTCAGCGCAGCCACAAATGGAGCTGCAATCTCAGTCATCATGGACCAATATGTTTCGGCAGTTCCGCAATTTACCGCTCCTAATACTTCTGATTCCGAGATGTTTTTTAGACCTGCTTCTTTAAACATGTTGGAAATAAATCCCGGTTTGGCACAGCGAAACATACCAGGAGCACCTTCAGGAGGAGCTTCAAGCCCCATGTTTTTGTTTATAGTTCCGCCAATGGCAGTGACCCAGAAGTTTTTTTCAGGACCAGTCCACACCGAAGTTGTAATTCGTCCTCCGGGTTTCAGTACTCTGGCTAATTCTTTGGCGGCCATTTGCATATCAGGAAAAAACATAAAACCCAGACGACAGCTAATAATATCAAAACTGTTGTCAGCAAATGGAAGTTCAGAAACATCGCAAACCTGGGTTTCAAAATTTGGGATTCCTGCTTTACGAGCGTTTTCCTCAGCTATTTCAAGCATGCCTGCAGCTAGATCGGTGAATATTATTTTACCGTTTCCTATTTTTCGGGCAATGCTAATTCCCGGTTCCCCGGTTCCTGATGCAACATCCAGTACGGTTTCATTTTCTCTTGGGTTTAGAAGTTTTATCATTTCATCACCTATGGGTTGTAAGAATTCCATAATCAGGCTGTCCCATTTTTTCCAACCAGGTGAAAATTTGTTCCAGGAGTCTTTTTGTTGCTCCCGAATTTGTTCAAGTTGTGCTTCCATGTCTTTTTTGTTTTAGTTGTAAATAGATTTTAAACCTTATTTTAATGTGTGTTTTTTGTTAGTTGGTAACAAAGTTCAGTACTAATTTTTATGGTAATTGTTTAAAATAAATTTACGAAAAAATATTTCCACTTGTTTTAAATTAGGGACGTTTGTTTTGATTAAAACACTGAAACTTAGTTGTTTGTGTGTGTTTCTTGTTTGTTGTGAGAAAAAAATAAAGCAAGTTGTAAGTTTTTAGAAATAAAGACAACTAATGTATCAAAATCAAAACCTATGAAAACAATTATTATGATGCTACTTTTTATGGTAGTGGCTTGTGGAAAAGAATCATCTCCAGAGGGAAGATCAAAAATTAGAGATAAAAATCTTCAGGAACAGATTGATAGTTTAAAACTTCAAAATGAAGAAATTAAGGAAGATATTCGTTTGATAAAGAAAGAATTAAATATGGAAAAGCGATGATGGTAAAATTAGAATTTACGTATCTTAGTTTGTATTCGAAAATGAAATAATACGAAATGGAATCAATTGAAAAAGATTTTTTAACCACACTGTCTCAGTACAATGCTATGATTCATAAGCTTTGTAGCTTGTATCGGGATGGTGTTGAAGATCGTGAAGATTTGTTTCAAGAAATTGTTTTTCAGCTTTGGAAATCCTATCCCAATTATAGAGGAGATGCAAAAATAAGTACCTGGATGTACCGCATTGCTTTGAATACTGCGATAGCTTCTTTTAGAAAGAAAACCACCAGTATTAATTATTTGAATCAATTACCTGATTTTGCCGAAGAGCAGCCAAATGATGAACCCGGATTAAGGCAAGAACGATTATTTGCAGTTTTGAAATTATTGGATGATAGCGAAAAAGCCTTGATAGCCTTGTATTTTGAAGAGTTGTCCTATCAGCAAATAGCCGAAATTACAGGAATCAATGAAAATTATGTTGGGGTAAAACTCAATAGAATTAAAACAAAAATTAAAACCTTATTAAATAAATAGCTCATGGAAATAGATAATTTAAAATCCGATTGGAAAGCCATACGGCCCATTCCCAAAAGTGAGGAGACATTATTATTGATGTTGCAGGAAAATACACATCCCGTTTTAAAATCAATTCGAAAACAAATTGTGATTGAAGTTACGGCTTGGTCACTTTTCTTGATGCTTTATTATTCGATGTTTGATGGAGCGACAAAATCTTTTTGGGTTAATTTGGTTTTGATAATAGCCCTTTTAATGCCAATATTCCATAGTTTTTATGGTTATCATTATAATAAGTATTTAGCTGATGGATCGAATGTTAAAATGGCTTTGGAACAGCTGTATAATAGGTTAAAAAAATATGCTTTGATAGCCATTATAGCCAGAGTGGGTTTTGTTAGTGGTTTGTTGTTATTCTTTTGCTATAATATTCATTTTACAACAACTAAGTATTTTTTATTAAGCTTAATTCTGCTTGTTTTTCTAATTCAATTGTTCGCTTTATATCAAATTTGGGTTAAGCGTTTGAATACTCTAAAAAGTGTAATTATAACGTTTTTTGATTCAGAGTAAGATAATCCTTCGTTTTTTATTAATTTCTTGCTAAAAAATCACTAAAAGTGGGTATTGCCGTAAAAAGCGAATTCCTATACTTTTATTTCGAATTAAAAGAGTAGAAAAAATTAATAATTAACCATAGACAAGATGACAAATTCAGAGAAAATTAAAAAAGTAAATGAATTGATTATTGAAGTAATCAAAGACGAAGAGCATCAAGTTGAAAGTTCTTTCAGTGGGTTAAAAGATGTTGTTTTGAGTATTCTTGCTGAGTACTGGCGTACCGAAAGAGAGCCGGAAATCTTCATGGAAAATGTTCTTGTAGAAATAGATTAATATATAATATAAAAAATAGAATTTGTCATTTTAGGGTTTGATGAATTTTTATAGATAGCCACTTTAGTTTTTAAAGTGGCTTTTCTTTTTTATATAAACAGATTCCCAATCAGGTAACATGCAGCATATCCGCTGATGCGAACTCTGTTTTCTAATAATTCACAATCTAAATAGCCTTTTCTTTCCGAAAGTTGGATAGCTGACAAGCTAGTTTTATTCAGTTCTTTTGCCCAATAAGGAATAAGAGTTGTATGTGCTGAACCCGTAACCGGATCCTCATTGACACCAGATTGTGGCGCAAAAAAGCGGGAAACAAAATCAGAGTTATCACCTTGGGCAGTTACAATTACGCCACGAACGTTCAGTTTTGAAATTTTTTCGAAATTGGGTTTTAAATTCAGTATTTCTTCTTCATTATTAAAAACGAGCATATAATCGGTTTTTCCTTTAAAAGCCAATTGGGGTTTGCTGTCAAAGGCATCCAAGATTTCATTTGTCAAAGGAATTGGTTCCAATTTATCAACTGGAAAGTTTAACGAAAGTAAATCTCCTTCCTTGGTTACTGTCAAATCGCCGCTTCTGGGTGATTGAAATGTAATTACAGAATCGCTATGATTTTCATAATGAAATAGAACGTAAGCAGCCGCCAGAGTTGCGTGCCCGCAAAGGTCAACTTCAACTTTTGGTGTAAACCATCTGATTTCATATTTATCGCCATTTTTTACATAAAAAGCAGTCTCAGCCAGATTGTTTTCGGCGGCTATTTTTAGCATGATTTCATCGCTTATCCATTCCTCAAGCGGACAAACAGCAGCCGGATTTCCGGAAAAAACACTTTTAGTAAAGGCATCAATTTGGTATATTTTCATTTTATAGTTGTTGTTTGATTAATGAACCCAGCCTTTTGAGGCTGTGTTCGACTTTTTCATCCCATTTTATGGCAAAATTCAATCGCATACAATTGTTGTATTGATTGTGTTGGGTAAACATTCTGCCAGGGGCAAAACCTATTTTTTGTTGTATGGCAATATCATATAAGGCTGCGGTATCAATTTTTGGGTCTAGCTCTAACCACAATACAAATCCGCCTTGGGGTTTTGAAATCTTGGTATTTTCAGGAAAATAGGCTTCAATTGTTCGTTGAAAATGCAAATAATTGGAATATAAAGTATTTCGTAACCCTCTTAAATGATGTTCGTATCGGCCATGCTCCATAAAATCGGCAACCACTTCCTGATACAATGGCGGACTGGACATAGTATGTAATAGTTTTTTTCGAATAGTTTTTTCTTTGAATTTACCCGGAGCAACCCAGCCCACGCGATAACCCGGAGCTAAGGTTTTAGATACCGAACCACACCACATGACAATTCCGGCTTCGTCAAAAGCTTTACAAGGTTTTGGTCGGCTGGTGCCAAAGAAAATATCGCCATACAAATCGTCTTCTATCAAAGGGATATTGTGTAGCGTAAGCAAGCGAACCACTTCTTTTTTATTTTCTTCAGGCATACAACTTCCCAAAGGATTGTTGAAATTGGTAACAAAACAACAAGCCTTAATTTTAGGCAGTACTTTTTTTAAATCTTCGATGGCCACACCTGTAACCGGATGTGTAGGAAGTTCAATAATATTTAATCCCAATGATTTTATCATTTGTAAAATACCAAAATAAACAGGACTTTCAATGGCAACAGTATCTCCGGGGTTAGTTACAGTTATTAAAGAATAAAAAAGCGCATTTAGCGCTCCGGAGGTAGTTACAATATCATCTTCTGTCAAATGACCATCCCAGGTAAAAGACCATTTGGCAATATTTCTCCTCAAATTGATATTTCCCTGTGCTGGTTCGTAGCCCGTTCCGCTGTCTTCTAAATTGCGCAACATTTTTACAATTCCTTTGTTGAGTTTAGCAATGGGCAGCATACTTTTATCCACAACTCCCAGTGAAAACTGTGTGAAATCTTTGTTGGTCAAGGTATTGAATACCTTACCGATTAAGTCTTCAGGAGTTTTTTCTTTGTCGGATAAATGGAGTTTGTTTATCGAAGGAAGTGCCAGTCGGGTATTGAAAGCCCTGCTGACATAATAACCTGATTTTGGTCGGGATTCTATTAAAGATTTGCTTTCTAATTCTAAAAAAGCCTGTTTTACCGTATTGATGCTGACATTGTAGATTTTTTGTACGGTACGAATTGACGGCAGCTTTTCTCCTGTTTTTAGGGTTCCAGCTGCAATTTGCTCTTCGATTATTTTTGCAATCTTTAAATATAAAATTTCTTTCGACATTTTATGATTGTGTTATTTGTGTCCTATAAAAGTAGTAAAAATTACAACTGTAACCGTTTGGGGCTTAGGAATTGGAATTGTTTAACCAATTAACCAATTGATTTATAGCTGTGGATAGATTTCTATAATGACCATTTTTCCATTCATTTTTGAAAAAATCAGCAGATTCCTGTGCTAAACTTTCGTTAACGGAAGCATTAAAAAATGGAGAATCAATATAGGTTTTTATCTGATAATTGTTTGAATTATATGCAGTTGCGCAAGAGTAACCAACTATTTTACTGTCCAATTCGGCTACATAAAAAGGTAGGCCAAACTGATTTGTTAATGCTGAATCTGATGTTGTTTTTTGTTCCTGATAAAGTCTTACAATTGAATTCATATCAGAGATTGTAACTGCTCTGAAGCTTAGATTTTGCTGTTGTTTGATAATTGTTTCCATACTTTGATATTTAGAAAGTAAAATTATCCATTCCAAAAGGATAAGTACAGATACAGAAATACTGTTGTTTACGGGTACAGTTTGTTGATTGTGTCCGTTTTTAAAAACATATAAGTCATATAAGTTTTTGGCTTTATCTTATATATCTAGTTTATAATTTTTATGGCTTAGAAATGAAGTTCATATAAGCCTCACTTTAGCTTCTAAAAATCATTACAAATTTTAAAAATATTTTTTTAAATCTGTGATAATCTGCTAGAATCAGCTTAACCTGCCTGTCGGCAGACAGGTCCGTGTTCCTGTTAAAGAGAGCATGGCAAAAAAAAAAAAATCCTCTTTTAAGACTAAGTTAAAAGAGGATTCTGTTTTGTAAATCAGTTTCAGGATTTTATAGCGCCGCTTTAATTTTTTCGATTATAGCATCGTATTCAGCGTCTGTAAGAGTTACTTTGTTTGGATTCATTTCGAAAACACTTCCAAAACCATAACCATCTTTGTATTTAGGTACTATATGGAAATGCAAATGTGATAAGGTATCAGAGAAAGCGCCATAATTAATTTTATCAGGATTAAAAGCCTTAGCAATGGCTTTAGCAGTGGTGGCTACATCATCCATAAATGCATTGCGTTGTTCGTCGCTTAGTTCATAAAATTCAACTCCGTGATCTTTGTAAACTACATTTAAACGGCCGGTGTATGATTGCTCTTTGAATAAGAACAATTGCGATACTTTCAGGTCGGTAATTTTAATCATTAAGTTGTGTAAGGTTTCGTTTTCCTGGCAATACAAACATTCAGAAACTGGTGATGGCATATTTTTTTATTTAATAAATTTATAAAATCCGTTTGATAGGCTTTGGCAAAGCTATCCATACTATTTTACTTTTCCAAATTGCCTTTTTCTTTAAGTTTAGCGTGGTATTTTTCTATAATTTGTTTTGCCCAGTTTTGTCCAGCAGTCATGGATTCGGTCATTATCTGAGGCATGGTACTAATCATTTTTTTCCCAATAGGAGAATTATAAAATGTAATTAATTGGTCAATGTCATTTTCAGTGTAATATTTATCATAAATAGGGATAATCATCTTTTCCAGATCTTCTGCTTTTACTTCGTTTTTAAAATCTTCCCAAAATTTGTCACCAGCTTTAGAATAGGAAGTTTTAAAACTAGTTGTAATCTGGTTTATCATTTGTATTGCCATTTTTCCCGAACCCGTTAATTCAAGGAGTTGATTTATTTTTTGGCTTTTTGAAGTGCTTTGTGCATTTGCTGAAAAGGAAAGAATACAGAAGCTTAGAATTAGTAGTGATTTTTTCATGGTTTGTTTAGTTTGTTTAATAAAGGTTTTAAAAGTAAGTATTTAAAATTGAGTAATAAAAATTATCTCACAAAAAAAGCGCTCTCTTTCGAGAACGCTTTAATTATTTAAAAACTAAAAATTAGTTATTTTCAATCCATTTTCTGGCGTTGACAAATGCTTCCTGCCAAGGTGTAACTTCGTCGTTTCTGTTGCTTGGATAATTAGCCCAGTTCCATTGGAAAACTGAACGTTCAATGTGTGGCATCGTTACCAGGTGACGTCCTGTAGCATCACACAACATGGCTGTATTGAAATCAGAACCATTAGGGTTTGCAGGATATCCTTCATAACCGTATTTACCAACGATGCTGTAATTTTCTTCACCCATTGGTAAATTAAATTTTCCTTCACCGTGAGAAACCCAAACTCCAAGAGTGGTACCAGCTAAACTAGATAACATTACTGAGTTGTTTTCCTGTACGGTTACCGATGTAAAGATACTTTCGTGTTTGTGGCTGTTGTTGTGCAACATTTTTCCGTGTACTTCGTGCTCTGGATTAATTACTTCCAATTCCATGAACAATTGGCAACCATTACAGATTCCAACAGATAAAGTGTCTTCTCTTTTGAAGAAGTTTTTCAAAGCTGTATTGGCTTTTTCGTTGTATTTGAATGCTCCGGCCCAACCTTTAGCAGAACCTAAAACATCTGAATTTGAGAATCCACCCACAGCTCCAATGAACTGAATGTCTTCTAAAGTCTCACGTCCCGAAATCAAATCGGTCATGTGAACGTCTTTTACATCAAAACCTGCTAAGTACATAGCGTTTGCCATTTCGCGTTCTGAATTACTTCCTTTTTCACGGATGATAGCAGCTTTTGGTCTTGGTTTAGAAGCATCAACTTCAGGTTTTTTTCCTGTAAAGTGAGCAGGGAAACTAAAGTCTAAGGCTTGGTTTTTATAGTTGTCGTAACGCTCTTGTGCAGTTCCGTTTTTAGATTGTTTTTGGTCTAATAAGAATGAAGTTTTAAACCAAATGTCTCTGTATTTAGTAATGTCTAATTTACATGGACCAAAGTCTAAAGTAGCTTCATTAGTTGCTGTTCCTAATTTGTAGAACGAAATTCCGTTAGCATTCAATTTGCTTTCTAAAACAGTATCTTCTTTCGCCTGAAATACAATTCCGATGTTTTCAGCAAATAAATATTTAATGATGTCTTTTTCTTCAAAAACAGAGAAATCAATTTTTGCTCCTAAGTTAACATCAGCAAAACACATTTCTAATAAAGTAGTGATTAAACCACCACTTCCAATATCGTGACCAGCTACAATTTGATTGTCTAGGATTAATTCCTGGATCGTGTTGAACGCATTTTTAAAGAAAGCAGCGTCTTTAATTGTAGGCGTTTCAGTTCCAATTGTGTTCAGGATTTGTGCAAATGAAGAACCTCCTAATTTGTATTCGTCCTGAGATAAATTGATATAATAAATAGAACCACCGTCTTTTTGTAAAACAGGTTCTACCACTTTTCTAATGTCAGTACAGTTACCACCTGCCGAAATAATTACCGTTCCCGGTGCAATTACTTCATCATTTGGATATTTTTGTTTCATCGAAAGCGAATCTTTTCCTGTTGGAATATTGATTCCTAATTCGATGGCAAAGTCAGAACATCCTTCAACGGCAGCATACAAACGAGCGTCTTCACCTTCGTTTTTACAAGCCCACATCCAGTTGGCCGAAAGAGAAATTCCTTTCAATCCGTCTTTAATTGGAGCCCAAACAATATTCGATAGTGATTCGGCAATCGCGTTACGGCTACCTGCAACAGGATCAATTAAAGCTGAGATAGGAGCGTGACCTATAGAAGTTGCAATTCCCTCTTTTCCTAAATAATCCAAAGCTACTACACCACAGTTGTTCAAAGGCAATTGTAATGGTCCGGCACATTGTTGTTTAGCTACTTTTCCACCCACGCAACGGTCCACTTTATTGGTCAACCAGTCTTTACAAGCAACTGCTTCCAGTTGTAAAACTTGTTCTAAGTAAGTAGCTATGTTTTTTATGTTGTAATCTAAATTAGTGTAGTTGTAATCAACAGTTTTGTCTGTCATTACCGTTTTTGGAGAACTACCAAAGAAGTCTTCCAAAGCGTAATCCATTGGTTTTTCACCAGTAGTTTTTGATTCGAAAGTAAAACGGTGGTCAGCAGTTACATCACCCACCTGATACATTGGCGAACGCTCTCTGTCGGCAATTCTTTGTAAGGTGTCAATGTCTTTTTGACCAATAACTAATCCCATTCTTTCTTGAGATTCGTTACCAATGATTTCTTTTGCCGATAGGGTAGGGTCACCCACTGGCAATTTGTCTAAATCAATTAAACCTCCTGTATCTTCCACTAATTCCGAAAGGCAGTTTAAGTGTCCACCGGCACCGTGATCGTGAATAGAAACAATTGGGTTATTATCGCTTTCTACTAAACCACGGATGGCATTAGCAGCACGTTTTTGCATTTCCGGATTCGAACGTTGGATAGCATTTAATTCAATTCCTGAACCGAAAGCTCCTGTGTCTGCCGAAGAAACAGCAGCACCACCCATTCCGATTCTATAATTTTCTCCACCAAGAATAACGATTTTATCGCCTTCTTGTGGTTTGTTTTTGATAGCTTGATCTAATTTTCCAAAACCAATTCCTCCCGCCTGCATGATTACTTTATCGTAACCTAATTTACGGTCATTTTCCTGGTGTTCGAATGTTAAAAGAGAACCTGTAATTAAAGGTTGTCCAAATTTATTTCCAAAATCAGAAGCTCCGTTAGATGCCTTGATTAAAATATCCATTGGTGTTTGATACAACCATTTTCTTTCTGCAACGCCGTTTTCCCAAGGTCTGTTTTCTTCCAATCTTGAGTAAGAAGTCATATAAACTGCAGTTCCTGCCATTGGTAATGAACCTTGACCTCCAGCCAAACGGTCACGAATTTCTCCTCCTGAACCTGTTGCAGCACCGTTGAAAGGTTCCACAGTAGTAGGGAAATTGTGTGTTTCAGCTTTTAATGAGATAACAGAATCAAATTCTTTTACTTCATAAAAGTCTGGTTTGTCTGCAGTTTTTGGAGCAAATTGTTGTACTCTTGGACCTTTTACAAAAGCCACATTGTCTTTGTAAGCCGAAACAATATCGTTAGGATTTTCCTGAGATGTTTTCTTGATTAATTTGAAAAGAGAAGTTTCTTTTTCGATACCATCAATAACAAAAGTTCCGTTGAAAATCTTGTGACGACAGTGCTCTGAATTCGCCTGTGAGAAAGCAAAAATTTCAGAATCAGTTAGTTTTCTTCCTAATTTGGTTGCCAAATTATCTAAATATTCTACTTCTTCTGAGCTTAAAGCCAAACCTTCCTGTTTGTTGTAAGCGTCAATATCATCAATATTCAAAATAGCTTCCGGTTGCACATTGATGGTAAAAATATCTTGATTTAATTCGGTATATTTTTGAGAAAGCATTGGGTCGAAATCAGTGAAATCTTCCTTTGCTTTATAAAATTCTTCGATACGAATGATTCCAGAAATCCCCATGTTTTGGGTAATTTCTACGGCATTGGTACTCCAAGGCGTAATCATAGTGGCGCGAGGACCAACAAAAAAATCCGTCAATACGGATTTCTCTATTTTATTTGCATTGGCAAAAAGCCAGTTCAGTTTAGAAATATCTTGAGCCGAAATTTCGCCTTGTGTTTGTACGGCAAAAATTGCGTTGCTTTGGTTTTCAAAGAAATGAATCATTATTTTGTATTTGATGAATTGCGATGCAAATTTAGGTTAAAAAAACAGTACGGACAAGTGTAAAAAAGACTTTTTAAAGTAGTCGAAATCAGTGTTCAGTATTCAGTTTGCAGAAGGCAGAATTTAGAACACAGATTTAAGAAATCGAAGAAATATTCACAGATTAGGAAAAAAATAATCTATGGTAAAAAATGGAAATTATGAAAACAGATGAAAATTATTTTAATTTCTCATATTTTTTAAATCTGTGTTGCTAAATGAATGATATTAGAAAGCAGATTTCGGTTTTTAAAAACTAAGGACTGTTTTGTATTCTTTGTGAGAGCTTTGTGCTCTTTGTGTTTAAAATCAATTTTATTTCGGAAACGCTATACTTTGGTAAGCTCCCAGATCAGGAGGCAAAGTTCTGGTTTTTCCGTTGATGTCCAGCGGGATTAAATAAGCTGGATTTCCTTTTGCAAAAGCAGCAGAAGTATTGTCAATATTGAGTTTGTTTTTTGCAATATCAAAAAAACGAGGGTTTTGATTCATAATTATGTTTTTGTAATGTGTTGCATCACCTAAGAAATTGTACAAAGGATTCGAGTTGCTGGCATCAGATTTTAACAGGCAATTATTGAATTGGTATTCAAATAGGGCCGCATTGTTTTTATCCAAATTCAATTCGTTTGAATACGCGCCATAAATGATGCAATTGTTAAAAGTGGCTTTGGTTAAATCTTGGACTTCAGGATTTGCGCCTAATTTGGAATTGCTTATCGCTAAAGCCAATTGGGTTGCGTTACTCCAATTATTGTTAAAAGTACAATGTGTAAACTCGTAATTTCCACCATAAGTACAGTTTAAAGCAGTTTGTCCCGCGGTATTGATTACGATGTTTTCGCCTTTTATCCGGGCGTTTTGAGCTAAAATTCCATAGTTAGAGCTATTGTAAATTTGGCTATTCTTAATCGAAATGGTGGTGTTGTCATGATTGTCAATTCGCAAACCAATAGTCGCATTTTTTATCGTGAGGTGATTGATTTTGTGAGCTGTGCTGCCATTACGTAACCAGATGGTCGACCATTGTCCTGGAACATTGGCATAATCCGCTTCAAGTCGATCGCCTTCAAAAACGATTTCTTTTTCCTGTTTGTTAGTGTTTGAAACGTTTCCGTTACATTGTAAAGTAGCTCCTTGTGGTACAATTAAGCCCGAATTAGTATGAAAATAAACCCGGGCTCCCGCATCAAAAACAGCTGTTTTTCCTTCGGGAACGCTGGCGTAGCCGTAAATTACATAAGCTTTTTGATTGGTAAAATGCAATTCGTTGCCATTGGTAGCATCATTTTCGTCTAAATAAAAACCGTTTAGTTTTGTGTTGTCAAAAGTTACGGTTTCGGTGGTGCCATCGTTGAAGCGTTTTGGATACAGAAAAACAGCATCTTTCACTAAAGTAAGTAAGGCTACTTTTTGTAAATTAGTACCACTGTCAAATTCAATGTTGTCAGTATATAAAAAATCGACAGGATTCGCATCTGAACTATTCGGAGTGGTTTCGATAAAGACATAGAGGCTGTCTTTGGCTAATAGAGTTACATTATTGAAGATTTTATTGTTTTCGCCCTGCATGCCGTCAACTGTCATGCGGTATTTAGAGTTTAAACCTTTACCAAATTTAATCGTTGGAATGCTAATGTCATTTTTGCTGTGATTGTATACTTTCAATAAGTAAGTACTCGAACTGATAGTCGAAAAAACAGTGTCTAAAAAAACGGTATCTCTTGAAAAACCTAATTTTCCATCACTGGGTACAGTAGAAAAATCGGTGCGACAGGAACAGATTGTTATTAGAATTGTAAAGATAAAAAGTAGCGAAAAGGGACGCATGGGTTTTGTTTTTTTGTAAAAATAGAAAAAATCTTATTTGTTGAGACTTAATTTTAAAATCGATTGCAGAATATGCTCCGTATTTGATACATAGTCTCTATTCTTTTCTTTATTTTTACAATCGATTAAAATAAAATTCATGACATTCGATAAAGAAAAGATACTGGAATACTGTAATCGTATTTCAAAAAATACTTTAATGGAAACCTTAAATATTGAATATATTGATGCTGGTGAAGGTTTTTTAGTAGCTAAAATGCCTGTAAATCCAAGTGTTCATCAGCCAATGGGCTTGTTGCACGGAGGTGCTACGGTAGCTTTGGCAGAGAGTGTAGGCAGTGCCGCTTCATTTATATTCATCAATCCCGAAGTTAGCGAAGTACGCGGTATAGAAATTTCGGCAAATCATTTAAAATCCAAGCGCGAGGGCGTAGTTACTGCAACGGCAAGAATCATTCACCAAGGGGCAAGCATACATTTATGGGAAATTCGTATTGTAGACGAAAGAGATAATTTGGTATCGCTTTGCAAACTGACCAATATGGTTTTACCAAAAAGAAAGAAAAAACACTAGATTTTTTGAAGAAGAACAAACCTTTAATAAATTAATATATGATTGATTTTTTTATAAAAGTAAAGCAACAAGAAGCCCAGAAATTACCTTTTGTTATTTATAGAAAACCTTATAAGACAGAGGTTAGAGGTTTTTTTCAAAAAAATGATCATTTGTATTTTGCGGAAACCTTAGACGAAACGGGCTTTGTTTTTGCTCCTTTCAACGGCAATCAGATGATATTGATTCCAAAAAATCAATCTGTAATTTGGGAATCGGAAATTGATACTTTTGATGAAAATCATTCTACTGGTTTAGTTAATTCAGAAAATCAACAGGAAAAAGAACAGTTTGAAAATCTAATTCAAAAGGCAGTTAAGGCTATTGAAAATGGAGAGTTTGCTAAGGTTGTTTTGTCCCGAAAAGAAATCCTGGAAGTACCCGATTTTGATTTGGTCACTGTTTTTACAAGACTGATTCATCGTTTTCCAGCGGTTTTTTGTTATTGTTGGTATCATCCCAAAATAGGTTTGTGGATGGGGGCAACTCCTGAGCGATTGTTAAAAGCAAGCCGAAAAAAGTTTTGTACGATGGCATTAGCCGGAACACAGAATTTTAATGGGACGACTGATGTGCTTTGGGAGCCAAAAGAAATAGAAGAACAGCAATTTGTTACCGATTTTATATTAGAAAACCTGAAAGGATTGACTTCTGAGGTTGCAATCTCCAGTCCGTATACCGTTCAGGCAGGAAATGTGTTGCATATAAAAACCGATATTGAAGGGGTTATTAATAAAACGTCCAAATTGAATCAGGTAGTCTCTGTTTTACATCCAACACCTGCTGTTTGTGGTTTGCCAAAAGAGCTTGCGAAGGAATTTATCCTGGAAAATGAAGGCTATGACAGGAAATATTATACGGGTTTTTTAGGCGAACTGAATAAAAAGGATTTTGCCGAGAAGAAACAAAAATCCGATTTGTATGTTAATTTGCGTTGCATGCAGATAAAAGAAAAAAAGGCGCATTTGTATATGGGTTGTGGTATCACCAAAGAAAGTATTCCGCAAAAAGAATGGAATGAAAGTGTCAATAAATCCATGACGATGAAAAATGTTCTTTAAAGTTAGAGGTTAGAGGTTAGAAGTGGGAAGTTAGAAGTTGGGAGTGGGAAGATGGAGGTTCGGAGTTAAAGGTTAGAAGGTAGAATTTAAAACTTTGTGAACTCAACTTATCATCCTGAGCTTGTCGAAGGACTTCTTTTCTTAGCGGTTAAAAAACAGATTTCGAATGCAGAAATTAGAATATAAAGAATAACACAATAAAACTCCGTACAGTCTGCCCCTCCTTCGGAGGGGGCGGGGGGAGGAAAAAAGAAAAAATGAAACTAGATATATTAGCTTTTGGAGCGCATCCCGATGATGTGGAATTAGGTTGTTCGGGAACTATTTTAAAAGAGGTTTCCTTGGGGAAGAAAGTAGGTGTTATAGACTTAACCCGAGGGGAATTAGGAACCCGTGGTTCGGCGGAAATTAGAGATGAAGAAGCTGTTGCTGCCGCCAAGATATTAGGAGTTTCGGTACGAGAGAATTTAAACATGAGAGATGGTTTTTTTGTCAATGACGAAAAACACCAATTGGAAATCATTAAAATGATTCGCAAATACCGACCTGAAATTGTTTTATGCAACGCCATAGACGATCGTCATATTGATCATGCAAAGGGAAGTAAACTGGTTTCTGACGCTTGTTTTTTATCAGGTCTGATGAAAATTGAAACCGAGCTGGAAGGAGAGCCGCAAAAAGCCTGGCGGCCTAAATTAGTATATCATTATATTCAGTGGAAAAACATCGAACCTGACTTTGTGGTAGACATTACAGGATTCACCGATAAGAAAATCGAGGCTATTTTAGCGTATCGTTCGCAATTTTATGATCCCAATTCGACAGAACCGGAGTCGCCAATTACTTCAAAAAACTTCTTTGAAAGCTTAAATTACCGCTCCAGAGACTTAGGAAGGCTGGTAGGGGTAGATTATGCCGAAGGATTTACAGTTGAAAGATGTTTGGCTGTCAATAGCTTAGCTGATTTGCTGTAAAATTCTTGATTTTTTTTGAAAAAATAGTTTGCAGAAGTCAATAAACGTTGTATATTTGCAACCGCAAAGCAAATGGTGGTTGTAGCTCAGCTGGTTAGAGCATCGGTTTGTGGTGCCGAGGGTCGCCGGTTCGAACCCGGTCATCCACCCAAAATGCAAAAGCCTCTTCGAAAGAAGAGGCTTTTTTTGTATGTTGAATTTTTTTAGAAAAATTTCATTCCCATTCTACATTTATTTCATTTATCATTGTCGGCGAACCTCCATTATAAAGGATACCAAATCCGCCCCAATTATTAGGATTTATGGTTGCTTTTAAGAAAATTTCGGGAGGAACCCCATCTGAATTTACGGTATTAGTGTTTGAATCAGCATTAGCCGCTTTTGCGATTAGCTGATTTGCGATAACTTCGATACTAATTGCACATGTTCCTTTAAAACAATTTGTTGTTATAGGAGTACTTATTTCAGTTGGAATTCCATTTTTGTATTCTAATAAAATGCAATCTACTGCATCATGGTATTTGGTTGTTCTAATGAAGCGCAGGGAGTATCCGCTGCCGGTTTTGGCATCGTATTTTATAAGTACATCCATATATAGGTGAGCTACACTAAAACCTTGACCCGCAGTTTTAAAAGGAGTAACGCTAAGGTTGAGCTTCATGTTGGTATATTTTTTTTCAATAGGTGTATAAAGAAGCGAGGCACTACGTCCTGTTGGTAAAAGCCCAACCTGATTGGCAGCACCATCAATGCCTTCGCCATAATACCAGGCATCTTTAAGAGTTACATTGTTTTTTTCTTCTTGTTCGAATGGTTGAAATGTCCAGAAACCCGGGATAATTTCGAATTGGTTTTTAGTCGAACTATTTTTGAAATTAGTTGAAAGTAAATTTTTATTGGAAACAATATCTTTTATTGTAATTGGTTTTTTGCTAACTACTGTAAAAGCTTTTCCAGCATCACTTCGAATGTGTTTAGGTGCAACCGAAGCCATGATATAATAGTTCACATCAGCAATGGTTAGCGGATATTCAATTAAGGGAATATTATTTCTTGATACTGCAATTTCAATGGGATGACTCCCTTTGTTGTCAGTACAGCGATACCAACTTATTTGGGTTTGGTCTTTAAAAGAACTGTCAATCAGGTAGTCTGATTTAATTGTTCCCTGGTTAATTTTGAAAAGTTGAGGTGTTCGGATAAATATAGGGCTATCTAATTTTTGCGGAGCTACATAAACTACTGAAGCGGCTTCCAAGTCTGAAGTAGTTTTTGCGGTGATAATTACGCTGCTAATTTCGTCATTGGGATTGTGAGGTATTAATTCGCATTCGCTTCCGTCTTCATTTGGCTTTAAGCTTAGAATGGTTTTGTTTTTAGCATCTATAGACCAGGTTATCTTTTCACCTTTTAACTCATAATTACCAAAACGATTCACTGTAGCTTTTAAAAGTGCTTTGTCTTTATTGGTTTCTATCGAAATTTGGGATGGACTAATTAGTAGTTGGGTAGGGAGCAGGCTGTATTTTTGGTGTTGCTCTTTTTCGGCAGCCAGTACCGTATTTCTAATTTGCATAGGATCCCAATCGTCATTGCCAGCTAAGAGATTGTAGGTGTTGTAGATGGTTTTTCCATTGTAATTAAATCGGTAGGCATTTAGAATGCTTAAATTGCTCATGTCTATGGTGGATGCCGGATTGTTTTTTTCTATTAAAACAGCTTTGTTATTGAGGCTGACCTGATATTGATAATTACGTGTCTCTTTAGGAAGATTGTCATTCCATCCTAAGTAAATATTGTTTGCGGCTGAAAATCGGGTGTCAATAATGGCTAGTTGTCCATTGGCTTTAGTGAAAAATTGATTGCCATTAGTATAGGATTTAATGTCACAATTCAGGAAAACAGCTCCTGTTCCTTTTGTCGAATAAAAAGGTTTGGAACTATAAAAATCCAGAGTACAGTTGAGGTAAACGGCTGTTCCGCATAAGGCATCGTCTGTTGATTCGAAGTGGCAACGGTCAAAAAGAACACGCTTACCACCCACAAACGGACAAAGATTTAGACGACTGATGAATCGGGTATTGCGAGCCACAATTTTATCTCCATCGCAATGAATGAGTTGAGCCTGAACAATTGCAGAGGCACGTTTTACTCTGTTTAGTTCAGGTTTTAGGGTATAGTTGAGATCTACATTGCAATAATTTCCAAAAGTGATATTCTCGGAGCTTGTGCCTTGTCCTGAGAATTTAAAAAGGGTAAAATTACCAACTGCTCCAATGGTTTGCCCACGATTAGCAGCCAGTACCACATTTTCAGGATTATCGGTGAGTCCGTAAAATCGCAACCATTCACATTTTATAATTAAACCATAAGGAAGGTTGCCATTGTCTTGAGGTTTACGAATTTCGGGATCATCAGGATTGTCAATCCAATAGACATTCGGGGCAATATATAAAGTCATTGGGGCAGTTTCAGTGCCATCAGTAAGATGTTTGCTCGCCTCGTTTATTGAATTAAAAACATAGGGATTTTTGGCAATTTGAGTATTGCTCAATTGGCGGTCTATAAAAAAAGCTTTTGGACCTAACAGAATTGTTTTTCCCTTATAGATAATTGTTTTTCCGTTAAATTCAATAGGATTGTTGGGGTCAAGAGAATGATAGGGAATTTTTTCTTGTGCTTTGGAAAGTAAACAAAGAAGTAAAAGTAGTGTACTAAAAAATATTTTTCTCATAATTCACTATTTGATGGATAGTAAATATAGTTGATTTTTAGTTAGATTGAAGAATTGTCAATTTAGAAATTATGTGGTGATGAATCGTTTATTTCACTTAATTCTTTACATAAAAAAATCCCATTTTGAACTTCTGTCCAAAATGGGATTTTTTAATATTGTGAAATAATTTTATTTAAAAAGTTTTTCCCAAGGATTGTCGCTTCTAAAAGGAACGGCTGGAAGTCCTTCTTTATTAATAAAATTAGACTGGGCGGTTTCATTCCAGCCAAAACGTACCGAATAGGGATGCTGGACTTGGGGAGCAGAAACGATTACTTTATTGCCGTTTATTTCCGCTTTTGCGGGTACAAATTTACCATCTGCTCCAGCAATAGTAAACCAGCTTAGCGGTTTTCCATTACGGCTGTTTAAACCACTTCCTGTATTTGAAAAAGTAACTTCAATGCTGTTGTTTACAATTTTCATTTTTTGATAAGTAGGTCCGGACCAGACTACATTGGTTTGTCCGTAAGCCTTATTTGCAGCAAGCAGACTTAAACGACGGCCTACTTCCCATTTGTATCCGGGATGTAAATCAACGATACTGTCTACTAAATCAGTAATTGCAATCGTATTTGTGTTTTTTAAATGCAATGCCAGTTTTTGTGCTTCCCAGAATTCAGGAAGTTGTTCGGTGGTGAGTGGTCTGTCTTTTGACGCCGAATAGTTATAAGGAGCTATTTGGACAAAATAAAAAGGCATTTTTTTATCTTTCCAGTCGTTACGCCAACTTTTTATCAATGTTTTAAGTTTGTAAGCATAACGGATGTTTTCGCTCAAAAAACAATTGGATTCGCCCTGATACCATAGCATTCCTTTCAATGTAAAAGGGATGAGAGGTTGTATCATGGTGTTGTAAAATTTACCGGTATCACCATCGTCAGCTTTTAATTTGTCCAGAATTTTTCCGTTTTTGAGTTTAGGTTCTATTTCCAGTTTAGAAGCCTGAATCCATGGCTCAATGCGACTACCGGGAACCGCTGCCGAAATCATTCCAATAGGTACATGTAATTTTGTATATAAATCTTTTGCAAAATAATAGCCAACAACTGAAAAATCTACCAGTGGTTTTCCTATGGCAGCATCCCAACCAAGATGTTCCGGACTAGGCTCCATGTATTTTCGACGATCTAAAAAAATGCGGATATTGGTATTATTAGCAGTGTTTAAATCATCCTCTGGAGGTTTGTTGCCTTTTACAGCTGTCTGGTATTTACTGTATTTGCGCATTGCATATTCCATATTCGACTGACCGGAACAAAGCCAAACTTCACCAACTAAGATGTTTTTCAACACAATGGTATTGGTTCCTTTAATGGTCATTTCGCGTGGAGTAAATGAGGGCTGCATTGGATTGAGTTTCACAGACCAATTTCCGGATTTGTCAGCAACAGTGTTTTTATTTTGCCCTGCAAAAGTAACTGATATTTTTTCGGCAGGAGTTGCGGTTCCCCATATTGCGACTTTTTTATGGCGTTGTAAAACCATATTATGCCCAAGAATTTTAGGAAGTGTCACTTCGGCAAAAATGTTGGAAGTAAATAAGGCGAAAGCACTTAATAGGAATAGGCGTTTTTTGAAATTCATGAGTTATGTATTGTAAAAATGAGTTTTTTTACTGCTTTAACTCATAAATAGTGCCACAACGGGCACAGTCTGGATTTTTTTTAAAAATATTTAATTCCAGACTGCGCCCGAATTGACAGTTGTAAATAACTTATGATACGGTTTGTTATTTATTCCAAATCTCCCAGGCTTTTTCAGCCTGAAAAATCAACATATCCAAACCGTTTTTTGTTTGTGCGCCTTGTGCTGCAGCGTTTTTCAAGAATTGGGTTTCGGCAGGATTGTAAATTAAATCGTAAGCAATGTGATTTTCGGTAAATAATTCATACGGAATATCAGGGCAGGCCTCTATATTCGGACTCGTCCCAATAGGAGTTGAATTGATAATGATCTGGTATTGCTTGAAAGTATCGGTATTAATCTGGCTATAATCAATAGCTTTTTCAGAAGCATTTCGGGAAACAAAAGTATAGTCGATACCTAGTTCTTCCAATGCAAAAGCAACTCCTTTTGAAGCGCCTCCTGTTCCCAGGATTAATGCTTTTTTATGGTGCGGTTTTAGCAAAGGTTTTAAGGATTTTAAAAAGCCGAAATAATCGGTGTTGTAGCCTTTTAGTTTGCCTTTTTTGGTGATTTTAATGGTGTTTACTGCACCAATTTTTGTGGCTTTTTTAGATAATTTGTCCAAAAAAGGAATTACTTCTTCTTTGTATGGAATAGTAACATTTAGACCACTTAAATGCTCTGTGTTTTTAATGATTTCAGGAAATGCCGAGATTTCCTGAATATCAAAATTCTCGTAGGTGTAGCCTTGGTATTTTTCTTTTTCGAATTTAGTTGTAAAATGTCCTTTTGAAAAGGAATAACTGATATTGCGCCCCAGTAGCCCGAAGCGCTTTCTTGAATTTTGGGTCATTATTGTTTTTTATGTTTTTCGATATAATTTTGCACCATTTTTTTTGTCCAAACTACAGGGAATAAATCTTCAATCAAGATGTAGTTGTCAAAATTCAATCGAAGGGCATTGCTTAAATGAAATTTTGCTTTTCTATTGTCCTGAATCATAAAATAAAGACCAGCTAAACGGTATTCTATTTCGTTTTCTTCAGGGAAATAATCCGCTGCTTGTAATAAGGTGTGAATGGCACTTTCAAATTCGCCTAAAAATTGTAAAATGTCAACCCAGAACAACCAGGTGTCTAATTCTGTATCGCCAAATTCGACAGCTTTTCTATAACCAAATTCAGCTTCTTCAAAAAAGTTCATTTGTTTATTGATAGTTGCATATCTTTTCCAGTATAAACGATTTTGATTGTCTATCTCTAGGGCTTTTTTTACATAAAACAAGGCTTTTTGAAAGTTTTGTTCACGCAAATAGAAATCGGTAATGGCAATCCATCCTTTGTCTAAAAGAGGATCTTCGTGTACGGTTTCATTGTAAAATTTGAGTGCTAAAATTTTATTACCTAATTTTTCATGACATTTACCTATTCGAAGTAAGGCATAAGAAGTGGCATCGTCTAATTCGATGGTTCTGTTATAGCTTTCAATGGCTTCGTCATATTTGCCTAAACGTTCTAGGGCTTTGGCTTTTTCCATAAAGGCACCTAAGAATTCCTCGTCTATAAGTGTGGCGTATTCAAAAGCATGAATGGCTTTTTCATAATCTTTTAGTCCGTAATGCAATCTTCCTTTTTGATGCCAGGCAATTTCGCTGTATGGATTTTTTTCGATATAGTTATCCAGGTAAGTTATGGCTTCTTCGTTTTGGTCTAAAAACTCAAAGCAATACACTACATTGTACAAGGCCGATTGGTCTTCGATATCTTCTTCCAGGCATTTGATAAAACTTTCCTTGGCAGCTTCCAGATTATCCATGAATAAATATTCCATTCCTATTAAATTATACACATCGGCATAATCATCGGTATATTGTAAAGCAATTTTTAGTAATTCAACGGCTTTCCCATGTTGGTCTCTTTTAGAGTAGATATTTGCCTTTTGAATATAAATTTCTTCATTATTGGGTTCGATGGCATACAGCTCGTTGAGTAATTTCTCAGCTATATCCAATTTGTCATCATAAACGAGCATTTCAACTTGAACGAGTTTTAAGCCTGTAGACTTAGGGTGTTGGTCTAATGCTAGTTTAAGCGCTTTTTTTGCTAAAGCGGCCTTACCTGTATCGAGATAATGAAGTATAATTTCTTCAAATTCTTCAGAGTCAAAAAAGAGCACTTTGTTGGTTTTCAACATAGACTCAAATTTGGATAGAGATAAGTTATAATCTTCTTCTTCGTTGCTTAGTTGCATACTTTCTGTTTTTAGAATTTGGCCTACATTAAAGTTAGGCATCCTTTGTGTGTTTTAGAAGAAAAAAATGAATTATTGTGAACAATTTAATTAACAAAGGAAACTAAGCTAATTTCAGTTTTAATCTTGTTTTTTTAGTGAAGCCATTACTTCATCCATTACTGTTAGCATTATAGAACATCCTTCACGTATTTCTTCGTTAGAAATGGTTAAAGGAGGTGTGATTCTGATGGCGCATCCTTCAAAGAGTAGCCAGAATAATATGAGTCCTCTGTCTTGACATTTTAATATAACTTCATTCGTGATTGAGGCATCTGCCGTCATTGCGGCAAGCATCAATCCTTTTCCTCTAACTTCCTGTATCAAAGGGTGTACCAAAAGTGATCTGAATAGCTTTTCTTTTTCTAAAGCCTGCTGCATCAGGTTGGTTTCAGTTATTTCTTTCAAAGTAGCCAGGCAGGCTGCCGCAATGACAGGATGTCCGCCAAAGGTAGTGATATGGCCTAATTTAGGGTTTTCGGTTAATAAATCCATCATAGCTGATGAAGCTGTGAAAGCACCTACAGGCATTCCGCCTCCCATGCCTTTCCCCATAGCAACAATATCGGGAACAATATCATAATTTTGGAAACCAAATAAAGTTCCAGTTCTTCCGAATCCTGGTTGGATTTCGTCCAGAATCATCATGGCTCCAACTTCGGTACAACGAGCGCGTACTTTTTTTAAGAAATCGTTTTGTGGTTCGATAAATCCTGCGCCACCTTGTATGGTTTCGAGTAGAATTCCAGCAGTTTTGGAAGTTATTTTTTCTAAATCGGCTTCGTTATTAAAAGTGATGAATTCCACATCAGGAATAAGTGGGCGAAAAGCTTGTTTGCGTTCTTCAAAACCCATTACACTCATAGAGCCCATGGTATTTCCGTGGTAGGCATTATGGCAAGAAATCAATTGGCTTCTGCCGGTAACTCTACGAGCCAGTTTTAGAGAACCTTCAATAGCTTCGGTTCCTGAATTGACTAAATAAGTTTTATCCAAAGGAGCAGGTAGGAGCGAAGCCATTAGTTTGCAATATTCTACCGCAGGACTTTGCGAATATTCGCCATACACCATCACATGCGAATATTTGTCTAATTGGTCTTTTATGGCCTGATTTACTCGTGGGTGTTGATGTCCTAAGGTACAGGCCGAAACTCCTGCAACAAAATCCAGATATTTTTTATTATTAGTGTCGTAGATATAAGAACCTATGGCATGTGAAACTTCCATTCCTAGAGGATAAGGAGAAGTTTGTGCTTGGTATTTTATAAAATCGTTATTCATTTTTTGTTTTTTAGTCCCTAGTCCCTAGTTCTTAAGTCCTAATAGTTATAAAAATTATTAAATTCAAAAACTAAAAAGACTAAGGACTAGGGACTAAAAATAAACTAAGGACTCTAAGTCTTAATAGCTACTTCTTTTTCTTTTTATCGTAATCCAAAGTTTCTTTCCTTATTTTCATAGGAACATTTTCCTTGGCATCTTCTTTTTTGCCTTCGTCAACCATTTTATCATTGTACTCATTATCTTCTTTGGTGAAGATGTCGTCTTTTGATTTTATTCTTTCGTCTGCACGCCATTTGAATCCTCTAAACTTCCTGTCGTGTTCGTCCAGTTCTTCTTCGGGGAAAATGTCTCCATCCACTTGTTGGAAAAAGGTAATGGTTTCAATAGCATTTTTATCGAAAAGGATGCTAATTTTACTGCTTACATTTTTATTGATACCAATGAGTTCTTTGTCGTCATTGCGCATGTAATAAATCACTTCGGCATTTTTAATGACGTCAACATCATGGAGTTTTCCGTCCTGAAATTTGCCAAAAAGATTCAATCCCTTTATTTGGTTGTAGCCTGTTCCCAGAGTGTCTTTGGAAATAATAAAGGTGTTGTTGAGGACTTTGAGGGAGTCGAGTTTTTGGGTTTTACTGTTGCCGATGAGGTGCATGATATCACCTGTAATCTGGCTTTCTCCATTCCAAAGGATAGGATTTCCAATGAGTTTGGTTAAGGCTGTTTTGGTGCTGGAATGTATCGAATCGCATTTGCCGCTCATATCGGTTTTGTAAAAACGAACATTGTTAAAGGCTCTGATAATTCGATCGCCTTCTTTTCCGGTTACCATTAGTTTTTTTCCATGAATGTAAACGGAATCATTTTCGACAAAATTGATGGCAACCGCTCTTTTGGTTACAAACATCGAATCTTTCTTTTGGAAAATTTCGGCATAATGCCCTTTTACGATTCCTTTGTTGATTGAATCGGTGATTTTTACATTTCGGGTGGCCGAAGCAAATTCTTTATTTCGATCATAATACAAACTGTCTCCTTCTATGAGTCGGTTGTCGTATTTAATGTATGATTTTCGAAGGAAATGCGATAGGTTTTTCTTGGTATCATAGAAGCCTTTTTCGGTATAGATATAGTTGTTTTTACTGGTAATGGTAGATGGACCAAATAGATAAGAATGCCCTGAATTACTGTAATAATCCAAATGATTGGATTTGATAACGTATTTTGGGTTAGTAATAGTTACTTCGGTAAGGAACTGGAATTTTTTCTCGGCCACATAATATTTACCAGATTTACTCACTAAGGTGTTTTCGTTGTTAGTAATTGTTCCTTTGTTATTGTAAAATACTTCCTGGGTGTTTCGGTCAAAACTGATGGTGTCTGTTGCTAAAGTAGCAGTTGGCGAACTCATAACGGCATCTCCGGTGGCGAATGCTTTTTTTACATTCCCGTTGTATTCAGCATATTTACTGTTCAAATAAAGGGTGTCTCCTTGAACCAACTGGACATTTCCAAAAGCTTTGATGTAATTTTCTTTTTGGAAATAATAAGCTTTATTGCAGCTTAAAACCACTCCGTCATGATTTACAACCACATTTCCGGTTAGTAAAAAAGCATCGGGCATTTCGGCCTGGTTTACATCGGCGAAATCAGAATGTTCGACAATTATTTTTTTAGGTGTTTGTGCGTTTACTTTTATCGAAATAAGTAAAAACAGACTGAAACAGATGAAAAATAGCGATTTATTCAAGGGTGTATATTTTTGTCAAATTTATGAAAAAGGAAACAATCCCAATAAATATTACTATTTATTTATGATTTTGAAAAGGGATATTTTTTTGTTATCAGTTTTGGATTTTAAACAAAAAAAGCTGATGAATACTATGAAGTAGTGCATCAGCTTTTTGTTTGTTCGAAAAAAATGTGTTAGTATTTTTTTATGAATGTATTTTGATAGTTTTCGTTTACTTTTTCCCAGTTTATGATGTTAAAGAACGAATCGATGTAGGTTGCACGGCGGTATTGGTGTCCTAAATAATAAGCGTGTTCCCATAAATCTAAAGCTAAAATAGGTGTCCCTGGTACAGCGGCATTTCGCATCAAAGGATTATCCTGGTTTTGGGAACTGGTAATTTTTAAATTTCCTGCTTTGTCAACAATTAACCAAACCCAGGCTGAACCAAATTGTTTGTTTGCTTCTTCTTTAAATGCATTTTTAAAATCGGTAAAAGAACCAAAATCTTTGTCGATGGCTCCTGCAATGCTGTCTTTAGGAGTTCCGCCAGCATTAGGTCCCATAGATTTCCAATAAAGAGAATGGTTGTAATAACCTCCTGCATTGTTTCTAAGTTCAGTATCGTTAATGTCCAGCTTGGCTAAGATATCTTCGATTGACATATTCTCGTATTCAGTTCCGGCTATGGCTTTGTTTAAGTTATTTGTGTAAGTCAGGTAGTGTTTAGAATAGTGTGCTTCTAAGTTTAGAGCTGAAATAGCAGGTGCCAGAGCATCATAAGAATAAGGCAGTTTTTCTAATAAAAAAGAACCCGGCTCAGCCTTTACATCATCAGGGAATCCAAGGGTTACTTTTTCTTCAGCCGTAGGAAGAGGAACTTCGACTACTTCAGTTAGTTTTTTATTGTTGCATGAAGTTAAAAAACTCAATAAAAACAAACTTGTGATTGTATAAATAATCTTTTTCATTGGAATGCTATTTATTTCAAAGAGAATTGATGATTTCGATATAATTTTCTTTGGCTTCATCAGCTGAGATATGACTTATTTGCATCCAGGCATTTATTTTAAAGGCATCTCTTAAGTGGAAATTAGAAGTTTGTCTTATTTCCATAGTGCCAATAGTAGCCTGTTTATAATAGGCATAAAGCCGCAACTGGACATCTTGAGGTAAAGATGCCTGAGTCATTTTAGAAGCTTTTTTAACTGCTTCTTTGAACCTAGTATCTAAATCTTTTTGGGTCATTTATTATCCTTTTGTTGCAATAATAGTTTTTCCTCCAATAGCTTTTTGATTTAAAACCACATTTATTGGAGTTCCTAAAGGTAAAAATAAATCTACTCTGGAACCAAATTTAATAAATCCGGCATCGGTCCCTTGAACCACTTGCATTCCTTCTTGTGCGTAATTTACAATTCGGCGTGCTAATGCTCCGGCAATTTGACGGTATAAGATAGCACCAAAAGTATTATTTTCAAGCACAACAGTTGTTCTTTCGTTTTCTTCGCTTGCTTTTGGGTGCCAGGCAACTAAAAACTTTCCAGGGTGGTATTTGCTGAATTTTACAATTCCACTCATTGCATATCGCGTAACGTGTACATTTATAGGCGACATAAAGATAGAAACCTGTAAACGTTTGTCTTTAAAATATTCCCCTTCGTAAACTTCTTCGATAACTACGACTTTTCCGTCAACAGGAGCCAAAATATGATTTTCATTGATGATTGCTGTTCTTTTAGGATTTCTAAAGAATTGCAAAATGGTAACCAAAATCAAAAAGGCAAAGATTTGAACCAACATTCTTAACCAATTGATATCAATAAATTTGTCAGCAAGTAAAAGTACAGCAACAGTAAAAACTGTACCTAAAAAAATTGATGGGATTCCTTCTTTATGAAACATAATTTAAAATTTGATAAAATAAAAATATAATTGGTGCTACAAATATAACACTATCTAGTCTATCCAGTACACCTCCGTGTCCCGGCATGATATTTCCGCTGTCTTTTACACCGGCAATACGTTTGAATTTGGATTCAATTAAGTCGCCTATAGTTCCAAATATACCAACAATAGTTGCAATAGAGGTCCATATTAGTATTGATTGTTGGCTAAATTCAGGTTTGGCTTTGATGTAATATTTTGATATTAAATAACCCGCTAAAACTGCAAAAAGAATTCCACCTACAAAACCTTCAATGGTTTTTTTAGGAGATATGCGTTCGAATAGTTTGTTTTTTCCAATTGATTTTCCAACGATATAAGCAAAAGTATCGTTAGTCCAAATTAAGAGGAATAGTCCAATTATAATTTTAGGATTGTAGTCTTTTATTCCAAAGGAAATTTTGGTGATAAATACGAAAGGTAATATGATGTAGCCGAATAAGTAAAGGTATTTTGACGATGTACTTATCTTTTGAATATTGTCATAAAATAAAAACAGAATACATTTTATGGATACAACTAAGGTAGTTGCCAATAAAACGATGTTCATTTGCTGAATATTGACGGTAATTTCAATATTAGTATCAAAGATTTGATTGATAGTCTCAGTAGTAATTTTATTGTAATGACTAATTAATGTTATGGTGCAATACAATAGAGAGCCTGCAATTAAAGGCAGTGCTTTACTTACTTGGGTTAAATTGCAGAATTCATATATAGCAATGACTAAGAATACGCCAAAGAGTATAAAAAAACTTTCGGTTGAAAATAATATAGAAGCTAATAATAAAATAATATAAACAGCTCCAGATATTGATCTTTTTAGAGTTTCATTCATTTTAAAGATCTTCTAAAAGCAATAAATAAAGATTTTTAGCAGAGCTGCCGTATTGGGTAAAGTCTTCTTCTTTTGCTTTTTCAAAATATTTTATAGCTGTAATATTGGTAGGGTAATCTCTTTCGTATTTCTTTTTTATGGCACTAAGACCGTCGCTTTTCATAGCCAGAATTTGACTTGTGGTTGCTAAAATTACGATGTTAGTAGGTAATTCGTTAGGTTTGTGTTGTTTGATTTGTTTAGATGAAAATAGGATAGAGCCTTCTTCAGCAATCAAATTTTCACAACTGGATAATAAGAATTTAGGATTTGTAGGCTTGTTATAATTAAGTTTGTTTTCGTCTAATAATCCAAATAAATTAGAGTCATAGCACAATACTTCAGTCTCAAACCAGTCATTTTCTTCTAAGATATTTTCAAATTGATCTTTTACTTCCTGAGCATTTTCACAGTACAAAAATTTACCTCCATTTTTTTTGAAATTGTAGATAAATCGTTCGTCAACAGATATGTTGTTCTCAGGAAAGAAATTGTTGTTTTGACTTTCTTTTTCCTCATCTGATGCCGAAACACTGGATCCGAATATTTTTCTAAAGAGGCTCATACTTTGTAAGGGTACTTGATATATTATTTGTAACCGTCCAAAGATAAAAAAATCTTAATTCAAAACGCTGTTTTGAATTAAGATTTTAAATAATTTATGTCAACTGTCTAATTATGAGACTACCTCTTCGAGATTTTTGTCAAAACTTCTTTTTCCGAAAATAGCTTCCAAATCGTCTTTGAAAATCACCTCTTTTTCGATCAGAATATCAGCAAGCTGATTTAATTTGTCTTTGTTTTCTTCCAGGATTTTGATAGCTCTTTCGTATTGGCTTTCTATAAGTGCCGATATTTCAGTGTCTATCACTTTTGCTGTTTCGTCAGAATAAGGTTTTGAGAAACTGTATTCGCTTTGTCCTGATGAATCATAATAAGTAACATTTCCTATTTTGTCATTCAAACCATAGATAGTAACCATGGCGCGAGCTTGTTTAGTAACTTTTTCTAAATCACTTAAAGCACCTGTTGAAATTTTGTTGAAAGTCACTTTTTCAGCAGCTCTTCCTCCCATAGTGGCACACATTTCGTCCAGCATTTGGTCAGGGCGTACAATTTGACGTTCTTCAGGTAAGTACCATGCGGCACCTAAACTTTGTCCACGAGGAACAATTGTTACCTTGATTAGCGGGGCAGCGTGTTCAAGCATCCAGCTAACTGTGGCATGACCTGCTTCGTGAATTGCGATTGCTTTTTTCTCCTCAGGAGTGATGATTTTGTTTTTCTTTTCTAAACCACCTACAATTCTGTCAACTGCATCAAGGAAATCTTGTTTGTCAACAGCTGTTTTGTTGTTACGGGCAGCAATTAATGCAGCTTCGTTACATACATTGGCAATATCAGCACCAGAGAAACCAGGAGTTTGTTTGGCTAAAAAGTCTAAATCTAAACCTTCTACTTTTTTCAAAGGAGCAAGGTGTACTTTGAAAATTTCGGCTCGTTCGCGAATATCCGGTAAGTCTACAAATATTTGTCTGTCAAAACGCCCGGCACGCATTAAAGCTTTGTCTAAAACATCGGCTCTGTTTGTTGCTGCCAAAACGATTACGTTAGAGTTTGATCCAAAACCATCCATTTCAGTAAGTAGTTGGTTCAGAGTGTTTTCTCTTTCGTCATTTCCACCTGACATATTGTTTTTTCCTCTGGCTCTACCTACGGCATCAATCTCGTCAATGAAAATAATTGCCGGCGATTTTTCTTTGGCTTGTTTGAACAAATCACGTACTCTCGAAGCACCTACACCTACAAACATTTCGACAAAATCAGAACCTGATAAAGAGAAAAACGGAACTTGAGCTTCACCGGCTACTGCTTTTGCTAATAAGGTTTTTCCTGTTCCTGGAGGGCCGACAAGCAAAGCTCCTTTGGGGATTTTACCTCCCAAATTGGTGAATTTTTCAGGGTTTTTCAGGAATTCAACAATTTCCTGTATTTCTTCTTTAGCACCTTCAAGTCCTGCTACATCTTTAAAAGTTGTTTTAACATCTGTTTTTTCATCAAAAAGTCTTGCTTTTGATTTTCCGATGTTAAAGATTTGTCCGCCACCACCAGCGCCACCACCTGACATTTTGCGCATGATGAAAATCCACACTCCAATGATGATGATAACAGGAAGTAAGCTAATTAGAATGTCAGTCCAGTTGCTTGCTTCTTTAAAATCATAATCAACTAATTTTTTTTCAGCTTTAGCTTTGTCAAGTTTTTCCTGAAAAGATTTTAAGTCACCAAATTTTGTTGTGTAATGAGGACCTTTGTTAGGTCTGTCAAAGATGTCTTTAGCAACTGCTTTGTTTTTAGGGTCTTTCAGTCCTGCGTCAGAAAGATATATTTCAGCATCTTTATTGTTGAAAATAATAACATTTTTGATTTCCCCTTTGGTCAACATATTGTCTATGTTGGACGATTTTAATTGAGCAGGTTCTTGTAAGCTGGAGCTGCCGGTTACAAAGCTAATAAACAAGAAAATAAGTAATATGGTAGTGTACACTAACCATGGACTTATCCTAAATTTGTTAGGATTTTGATTGTTATCTTTTGCCATCGTTTTCTATCTTTCTTTAGTATTTGTTTGCAATTGTAGTAATTTTTGCATCTCCCCACAAACTTTCGATATTATAATATTCTCTAATTTGTTTTTGAAAAACGTGAACCACAATGTTAACATAGTCCATAAGAACCCATTCAGCATTGTCAGTTCCCTCAACATGCCAAGGTTTATCTTTGATTTCTTTAGAAACAATTTTTTGAATGGAGTTAACAATTGCGTTAACCTGGGTGTTTGAATTTCCGTTGCAGATAACAAAATAGTCGCAAACTGCGGTGTCAATTTCTCTAAGATCGAGAATATCTATGTCATTTCCTTTTACTTCTTCTATTCCTTTGATAATGTTTGCCAATAGGTCATCATTATTTACAGTCTTTTTTGCCATGAATTATTTTTATAATAAGTGTGTAAAGTTACCATTTTTTGTGATTATTTTTGAACCTTAACATAATATTAAATTATGTTACAAAAATAATTGCTAATGAAAGTAATCAAACTCGATGCCATAGATTCTACAAATGATTTTCTGAAAGGCTTGTCGGCAACAGAGGAACTTGAAAATTACACTGTGGTTACTGCTGAAAATCAAACTAAAGGGCGAGGTCAGATGGGGGCTGTTTGGAATTCTGAAAAGTCTAAGAATCTAATAATGAGTGTTTTTGTTAAAGGTTTATTAGTGGGTGTTGAGGAGATTTACAAGTTGAATATTGCAACGGCTTTGGCGTTGATTGAGGTGTTAAAAACTTTTAATATTCAGAATTTAAGTATTAAATGGCCTAACGACATTATGTCAGCTAATTATAAAATTGCTGGCATTCTTATTGAAAATAGTTTTAAAAGTGATGGCAGCATTTCTTCTGTCATCGGTATTGGTTTGAACGTGAATCAAACTAATTTTGAAAACTTACCTAAGGCTTCTTCTATGGCTGTTATCACTAATTCCAGTTTTGATAAAGATGAATTGGTTCCCCTGATTGTAGAACAATTTGAGGTTAATTTAGAACTTATTAATTTGAATCCTCAATATTTATGGGAGAAATACACTGAAGTCTTGTTTAAAAAAGGAGTTCCTATGCCTTTTAAACTAGAAAACCAAAAAGCTTTTATGGGAATTATCCAAGGGGTTTCTGCAACGGGAAAATTAATTGTTCTTTTGGAAAATGATAGCATCGTTGAGTATGGTCTTAAAGAAATTCAAATGTTATATTGATAGCTAAATTTTAGTTTTTTAAAGCCAATTTTAGCCTTTATTTTTATTGTTTTCAGCTTAATTGAAAAAAATAAGTAATAAATAAAAATGATTACTTTATTGTTTTTTAGGTAGTTATGTTGTTTTGTGGTTATAAATGTTTAATTTACATTTAAAAAAATGATGTAAATAAGTATTTTTATTTTACTTTTGGATTTCGTTTTTCGTAAAAAAAGTATTGAAATATAATTGATGTACTATTTTATAATAAGATTTTTAACGAAATTCTGAAGTGATAAATCCTAGATGTGTATTATTCTCAATTAATCAAAGAAGAATCGATTACATTGGTTTAGAAACAAAAAGTTGTATTTAAAAACAAAAATCTATAATTAACTAAAAAACAATTTTCTTATGAGCTCAAGTCTCGAATTTGCAGATTATGCAGTATTCATTATCTACTTTTTAATCGTATCTATCTACGGATATATTATTTATCGCAAGCGCGAAAAAAACGAACACGACGCCAAAGCGTATTTCTTGGCAGAAGGAACATTAACATGGTGGGCTATTGGAGCTTCGTTAATTGCTTCTAACATTTCAGCTGAGCAGTTTATTGGAATGAGTGGAGAAGGATTCTTTTTAGGAATTGCTGTTGCCGCTTACGAGTGGGTTGCTGCTATTGCCTTAATCATTATTGCGATTTGGTTTATTCCTGTTTATTTGAAAAACAAGATTTACACCATGCCTCAATTCTTAAAAACCAGATATAACGAAACTACGGCTTTGATTATGGCTGTTTTTTGGTTGTTTTTGTATGTTTTTGTAAACTTAACTTCTATTTTATATTTAGGAGCTGTTGCTATTAACGGATTAGCAGGAGGTGATTTTCTTCATGTTATCATGTTAGGATTGGCAGTTTTTGCTTTGATTATCTCATTAGGAGGTATGAAAGTTGTTGCTTATACTGATGTTATTCAGGTTGCGGTATTAATCATTGGAGGTTTAGTAACTTCTTATATTGCTTTAACAACAGTAGGGCAGTACTTTGGAGTGGGGCAGGATGCTATTGCAGGATTCAAGGTATTGATGAGAGAAGCACCGGAGCATTTCAAAATGATTATTCCTAGACCAACAGCTACTTCTACTCAGTTAGAAATTGATAAATACCTTACTTTCCCGGGGATATTGTCTTATTTAGCTGGTATTTGGATTATTAACCTGAACTATTGGGGATGTAACCAATATATCACACAAAGAGCTTTGGGTGCCGATTTACAAACAGCACGTACAGGTATTTTGTTTGCAGGTTTGTTGAAATTATTAATGCCTGTAATTGTTATGTTGCCTGGTATTGCTGCTTACGTTTTATACCAAGGAGGACATTTACCACAATTAGTTGGAGGAAAAGACGGAGCTTATTCAGCGATGTTGACTTTCTTGCCAACAGGATTAAAAGGATTGTCAGTTGCTGCTTTGACTGCAGCTATCGTAGCTTCGTTAGCAGGTAAGGTAAACAGTATTTCAACTATCTATACTTTAGACGTTCATAAAAAATACATTCAAAAAGGTGCTTCAGACAGAGCCCAGGTGAATATTGGTAGATATGCCGTTTTTGCTTCAATGGTTCTTGCGGTATTGTTTACCTGGAATGACTTACTTGGAATTGGAGGAGTAGGAGGTTTTACTTACATCCAAAAGTATACAGGATTTATTAGCCCAGGGGTATTTGCTATGTTCTTCCTAGGGATGTTCTGGAAAAGAACTACAGGAACAGCTGCTATTGTGGGTGTAATTACAGGTTTCTTATTATCGGTTTTATTCAACGAATACGCACCGGCAATGTTTGGAAACGAAACTTTATTGTACACAGCTTGGCCAAATGGTAAAGGTGGTTTTGAAATTCCATTCCATATCTGTATGGGATTATCATTCGCATTTACAATGTTGCTTATGATTGGAATCAGTTTTGCAGGACCAAAAGTTAATCCTAAAGCGTTTGAATTAGATACTGAAATGTTTAAGGTAAAACCACAAACTACAGTGTTAATCATCATTACTTTATTAATTATCGCTGCTTTATACGTGAAGTTCTGGTAATATATTTAAAAAATATACTTATAAAAAAGTGCGAATTAATTCTATTATTTCGCACTTTTTTTATGCTTGAAAAAAACGAAGAATTTATGAGATTAACTAATATTGTTATATCTTGTGCTGTTCAATAAAAATCAATCAACTTAATGTTTAAATAGTTAGTTTTGAAATATTTATATCTGTTTTTAACGCTGTTTTTCTCTTCTTTTATTAGCTTTTCTCAGGATTATTCGGTGAAGTTTCTGGATATTTCTGATGGATTGTCAAATAATTCGATTACTACGATTTATCAGGATAAGGATGGGTATATGTGGTTTGGAACTTATGATGGTTTAAACCGATACGATGGCTATTCATTTAAGGTTTTTCGAAACGAAATCAATAACGAAAATTCATTATCAAATAATACGGTTTATTCTTTAGAAGGAGATTCGAAAAGACAAATTTGGATAGGAGGAAACAAAGGAGCAAGTGTTTATGATAAGTCAAAAGCTTTGTTTCATACTGTTCAATATAAAGAAAAAGAGAATAGTGCTGCTGTAGTTTTGAAAAATGTTGTACATCAGATAAAAGCAGTTTCAAATGAATTGGTTTTATTAGCTACGCAAAATTCAGGATTGGTTGTATTTGAAGATGGTTCATTTACAGGGAAAACAGTTCCGATAACTAAATTGAAGAAAGCATTTAGTTATGATGCAGTAGCTATTCAAAAAGATAAAAAGGGAAGTTCTTGCTGGGTATATGTTAGGAATTTGGGGATTTGTAATTACAATTATTCTTCGAAGAAAATGAAATTGATAGCTCCTTTGCTTATGGAGCTAAAGTGTATGGAAAGTGATAGTGATGGAAATCTCTGGATGGGTACAGATGAAGGGCTTTTTATTTTTAATACTTCCACTTTCTCAATTTCAAAAAATTATTTTTCCACTAAATGTATTGTTTCAAATATTCTTAGAGATAAGAAAAACCAATTTTGGGTTGGTACTGATGGCTGGGGGATTTATAAATTAGATAGAATTAATAAAAAAGTAATTCCATACAGCAAAGGTAATGGGCAACAAATTATAAAAAGTAGCTCAGTTTGGAGTGTTTATGAAGATTATTTTGGAAATATTTGGTTTGGTACACTTCGCGGTGGGATTAGTATGATTAGTTCGACTCCCAAGTATTTTAAAAATATTAAATACAATATTAAAGATAATAATCTGGCTCAAAACTTTATTCTATCCGGTTGTGAGGATGAAAAACAAAATCTATGGATTGGAACTGATGGAGCCGGATTGCGTTATTGGAATAGAAAACAGGATACTTATACTGTTTATGACAATAATCCGAACTCGGCAAACTATATTACGAGTAATTTTATAACTAATGTCATTCGTGACAGCAATAACGAAATATGGTTGTCAACATGGGCTGGAGGAGTAAACAGAATTAATCCTAAGACCAATTTGATAAGTCATTATTCTTGTTATAATCCCTTTGCAAAACAAGTTGAAAAAAATATTTGGCTGGTTTTTGAGGATGCTCAAAAAAACCTTTGGGCAAGTGCCACTAATGAAGGTTGTTTGTACATTTTTGATCGTAGTAAAAATTCGTTTCGACTTTATGACAGAGCAATAAATAATTTGCAATGTTTAACTCAAACCAGTGATGGAAAGCTTTGGGGCGGAAATTATACTTCGATTGTATGGATAGATAAAGCGAATAGGAAACAAGGAAAAATCAATATTGGTTATCCGGTTCGATGCATACATGAAGATAAAAACAAGCAGCTTTGGGTAGCTACCCAAGAAGGAGGTTTATTATTGTTTAATAGAAAAACCAATACTTTTAAAAGGTTTACAACTGCCGATGGTTTGTCTTCCAATACCATTTTGAGGATATTAGAAGATAAAAAAGGTAATTTGTGGATGAGTACTTACAATGGTTTAAGCAGGCTGAATATCAAGACTAAAACCTTCAGGATTTTTTCTAAAAATGACGGCTTACAAAGTAATCAGTTTAGTTTTAATGCGGGTTTGAAATTATCAACGGGTGAGTTTTTATTTGGAGGTATTAATGGTTTCAATTTGTTTTATCCTGAATCAGTAAAAGAGGGGGCTTCTAATACTAAAATTTTGCTGTCTGATTTGAGTGTGAATAATGAGCCAATTGAAACTAAACCTGAATTAATTTCGGAATGGAATGAGGAAAATCAAATTAAAGAAATTCGATTGCCTTATGATCAAACTACTTTGTCTATTGAGTTTGTTGCTTTAGATTATTCGGGTGCCGATAAAATTAATTATGCTTATTTTTTAGAAGGTTGGGACGATCAATGGAGTAATGTTGGTCAAAACAGAAAAGTAAATTATCCCCATCTTTCCGAGGGAACTTATCTTTTTAAAGTAAAAACGTCCAATTTTCAAGATGAATCAGGTAAGGCGGAGAATTTAATTCGAATAGTAGTTTTACCGCCTTGGTATCGAAGCTGGTGGGCGTATCTTTTGTATCTGGTTATTGGAGGAGCCATTATTTACAATTATGTAAGATACAGTAAATACAAAGAGCGGTTAAAGTACAAAGTCAAAATAGCGGAGTTAGAAAGAGAAAAAGAGAAAGAAATTGCCGAAAAGCAATCTTCGATGTTTACTTATATTTCTCATGAATTCCGTACACCACTTTCGTTGATTATAAATCCTTTGAAAAAAGTAATTAAAAAAGAGGATGTTCAAAATGATGCTTCTAAGGGCGATTTACAGATTGCATATAGAAATGCAAGACGACTTTTAAGTCTTGTTGATCAATTGTTACTTTTCCGTAAGGCCGAAAATGATGCTGATGTACTGAGACTGTCAGAAATAAATATGAACGATTTGTGTCAGGAAGTGTATCAATGTTTTGTAAATCAGGCTAAAGACAGAAAGATAGACTATACTATTAAAATTCCTCAGCAAACAGTTTCTATAATTGGAGATTATGAAAAGATTGAAATTTCATTGTTTAATTTGGTTTCAAATGCTTTTAAGTACACCGCTATTGGAGGAAGTATTTCTGTAGAGCTAATCGAAGCTGAAAAAGAAGTGTCAGTTGTTATTTCTGATACCGGAACTGGAATTGCGCAGCAAAATATTGAAGCTATTTTTGAAAAATTCAAGCAATTAGATTCGAAGGTTTCGGTAAGTACCGGTTTTGGTATCGGACTTTATATTGTGAAGTATTTTGTGGATAAGCATAAAGGAGCTGTTTCTTGTGAAAGCGAAATTGGTAAAGGAAGTCGTTTTACGTTGACTTTTTTAAAAGGACAACAGCATTTTGATGATTTGCCAATTAGTCCAAATGTTCCTAAAATGACTGAATTAGTTGAAGAGCTTTTGGCTGATGATATGAATGAAGATGCGACAGTAAAAGTTGATATGATTGATCAGGAACTTAATAAAGAATTACTGACCGAAAAAAAATCAGTTTTGATAATTGATGATAATACTGAAATTCGAAATTATTTAATTCAGTTATTTTCCAAATCACATTTGGTGTACAGTGCTGTAAATGGTGATGAAGGATTAAAATTAACTAAGAAACACCTGCCTGATATTGTGATTTCGGATATTGCAATGGAAGTTATGGATGGTTTGGAGTTGTGTAAAAAAATAAAAGAAAGTGATGAATTGTCACATATACCGGTTGTATTATTAACAGCTACAAATAATCCGGAAACCCATTTGCAAGGGATTACAGATGGAGCGGATGATTATATTACTAAGCCCTTTGATGATGATTTACTTGTAGCAAGGGTTAATACTTTATTGAAAAACAGGGGGAACTTAAGAAAGTATTTCTTGGATAGTATTACCTTAAGAGAAAATGACCAAAAAGTACCGGCAGAATATCAGGATTTTCTAAAAAGATGTATTGATATTATCGAAGCCAATATCGGAAATCGAGATTTTACAATTAAAAATTTCGCTGCCGAAATGGGAATGAGTCATCGCACTTTGTATACCAAAATAAAGATCATTTCAGGAGAGACTTTGAATGCATTTATTAGGTCTATTCGCTTAAGAAGAGCTGCGATGTTATTGCTTACTGAAAATATGAATATTAATCAGGCTAGTGTAGAAGTTGGATTTGAGGATCAAAAATATTTCAGACAACAATTTGTGAAATTATTCGGTATGACTCCTTCCATGTACGTTAAGAAGTATAAAGATTCATTTAACAAAGATTTAAATATAATTAAATAGTTATTTTTTAATCAAAATCGGGTATTAGTATTGTAATCCTAATCGCATTAATAATGTGGTTAGGATTTTTTGTTGATTTAAAGAAATATCGCTTATAATTTTAGTGTAAAATAAATAAAGTAGTATTTTTTTGTTAATTACTATTTTTTGACGAATCTGTCCTTATTGTTTTCCAATTTACCCTGTTTTTTTTTCCATTTCACCCCCTAAGAACATTTGTATTTAGTTATTTCTTTGCTTTTCTGATAGCTTTCTTTTTAGGATTTAAAGTTTCTATTAAGTTAAATTATCATAAAAAAATCAAACTAATACATCCTGATTTATTAACCAAACAAACTCAAATCAAGCTTATGAAAAGTATAGGAACGCAATGAAAATTTGCCTTATTAATTCAAGAACAATGAAAACAAATTACCATTAAAACTAAAAACAAGTTGTTTGAAAAAAAATTACAACAGAAAAACAACTTTAAAAACTAAAGCTATATGAATAAACTCTCGTTTTTATTTTTGCTTACATTTTTCTCTATCCTTTTTACAGGATGTCAGAATGATGAAGCTGATTTTCCTTCTTCGGATAATCCTACGGTTGTCGTTTCAACAAATGAAATATATGGAGCTCCAAACAGAAAGTTTGAGATTAAAGCCACTTTGGCAGATGATTTAGGTTTAAAGAATGTAAGAATTCAAATTCCTGAATTAAATTTAGATAAAGTAATCAATTTTGCTACAGACCCTTTATTAACATCCTACAACTTAAGTTACTTTTTTGAAGTTCCTGCTAATAGAGGAACATCTGAGGCTTTTGTAATCAAATTAACTATTACAGATGTTTCAGGAAATGCTATTGATCAGAATATTAATTTACGTTTAGATGGGGAGTTTTCTGCTCCGGCTATTAGCATGATTACACCTAAAGAAGGAGCGGTAATCTTATTGTCTTCCAGTAATAAATTACCGGTAAATTTTATAGTTAACGACGATTCAGGAATTGATTATGTTCAGGTGAAATGTGCTGCCTTAGGAATTGATGAGATGGTTCAGTTAACAGGAGCACCTCAATCGTATACATTCAATAAAACATATACTTTACCTGTAACTGCAGCTGAATATGTTTTAACCATTACTGCAAAAGATAAATTTGCTATCCCAAATCTGGGAACTTTAAATATTAATTTGGTAGCAACCAATGAGTATCCGGCAATTTATTTATGTGACCAGCCAAAAGGAACTAATCTTACTACTGACGCAGTAGGAGTACCAATGTATTTCCACGAAAAAGTAGGACAGGATTTTGAGTTCAAATATTATGCTGATACAGATAATAAACAAATTTATTTCTTAGGTCAGGAAGCTGATTTCGCTCCGCATTGTTTTGGATTGAATGCTTCTGGAAATTTAGTTGACGATGTTACATCATCAGCGATTGTTTTGCCTACAAAAGGGTATTATAAAATTAAAGTAAATCCAAGTACATTAGTTTATACAGTGACAAAATATACACCAACATCTAAAGTTTGGGCAGATGTGGCAAACGGTTTATGGCATGATAATGAAGCTTTAAGAAGACCTTTTGTAAGTATTGCTGGTGGAGGAATTCAAGGAGCCAACTGGGATACCTGGAATGCCTGGGTTCAAACAAGTTTACATTTAGCTAATAATCCTAATAATCCATACCAATTAGTGGGAGAATATACTTTGACAGGTACTATGGAAGGAACTTTTACAGGTCAGTGGTGGAGCCCATCATGGAGATTAATTAAAAACGGAATTGCCACGATGTCACCAGGGGAAAATGGAAATGCAAAATATCCGGCAGCACCAGGGGTTTATAAAGTAATTCTGGATACCGAGTTAGAAAGAGCCTTTATAACAAAAAAATAGTTTGTTATAGTTTATAACATTAATTAAAAATTATCTACATATGAAATATAAATTTATAGGGTTGTTAATTGCTGTTTTATGTAGCGCGGCAACCTTTGCACAAATAACAGTTAAAGGAACTGTTAAAGACAAAGCAGCTGTGCCTATTCCTGGAGTAAATGTTTTTGTAAAAGGAACACAAACTTCGGTTTCAACTGATTTTGATGGAAAATATGCTATTGTAGTTCCAAGTAAAGAAGCTCAACTTGAATTTTCTTTTATGGGGTTTGTAACCCAAACAATCAAAGTAGATCAAAAAACAGTGGTTGATATAGTTTTATCTGATAACAATCAAACTCTGGATGAAGTAGTGGTGGTAGGTTATGCTACTGTGAAAAAGAAAGATGTTACCAGTTCGATTGCCTCTGTAAAAGGAAAAGAACTTCAAACGATGACCGTAGGTAATGTTACCGAATCATTGCAAGGAAAAGTGGCAGGGGTTCAAATTACCGGAGCAGGTGGGCCTGGAGCTCAACCAAGAGTACTTATCCGTGGAATTTCTACAGTTAACCTTAGTACTGATCCTCTTTATGTGGTAGATGGTATTCCAATGGGAACAAGCATCAATTTTTTGAGTAACAACGAAATTGAGTCTATGGATGTACTTAAAGATGCTTCCGCAAGTGCTATTTATGGTTCTCGTGCCTCTAATGGGGTTATCTTAATTACTACCAAAAAAGGTAAAGCCGGTAAAACAAAGTTTACTGTTGATATGAGTACAGGTTATCAAATTATGAATAAACCTTACGATATGGCCAATGCTGAGAATTATGCAAATATTTTAAACACTGCTTATACTAATTCAGGTTATTCAGAGTATTTGCCAAATGCTGCACAATACAGAGGAAAAACTACTGATTGGTGGGGAGCAGGAATTAATAGAAATTCTTCAGTAACTAATGCTTCTATTGGTGTTTCCGGTGGTTCTGAGAAAAACACTTATGCTATAAGTTTAAATTATTATGATTCAGATTCATTTTATGATATTGGAGGATGGAAAAGAGTCACAGCCAGAATAGCTAACGATTTTAAATTTACCGATAAATTTTCAGCAGGTATAACCTTAAATCCTCGTTATGAAACTTGGGGTTCACCTAGTAACTGGGCCGATTTTGTTAAGATTGATCCAATTACGCCAATTTATAAACCGGCTGACCAATTAAACGGAACAGAAAATGAATACAGTATTTATGCCCGTTCTCCTTCGTATGTATGGAATCCGGTAGCCGCTGTAAAAAGATATGATGATTATACTAATTTGTATAATTTGAATTCGAATGCTTATTTGCAATATGAGCCAATTAAAGGTTTGATTGTTAGAACACAAGGTTCTGTTGAATTTGGAAACAAAATTTGGAATAAATTCAGTCCGGATTTCGTAATTGATGCAGCACACGAAAAAGCGGAGATTAATAGTGTTGAAAGAAAAGCTACTACAAATGTGGATTGGACATGGCAATCTACGGCAACTTATTCTAAAACGTTTGCCGAAAAGCACAATGCAAGTTTCATGGCTGGTGTGACTATGGAGAATTATGATTCATCTGATGTTTGGGGTTATGGAGAAGGTGTACCTAATAACTCTGAATCAATGAGAGAAGTTAGTGCTGCCACTAAAAACCGTAACAGTAGCGGTACAAGTTGGTCTAGTTCTATATTGTCTTATATTTCACGTCTTTCGTATAATTTCGATAGTAAATATTATTTGACAGCTTCGTTTAGACGTGATGGTTCTTCTAAATTTATGGCTAATAATAAATGGGCAAATTTCCCTGCTGCATCAGCTTCCTGGAGAATTTCGAATGAAGATTTCATGGCAAATACCACTTCAACAATTAACAACTTAACTTTTAGAGCAGGTTGGGGTAGAGTAGGTAATCAAAATTTACCGGCTTCAGTTTATCAATCTAATATTGGACAAGGCTATTATGTTATTGATGGAAATGTTGTCGATACGTCTTATCCATCAACTATGGCTAACAAAGATATTCGTTGGGAGATTGTGGAAGATGTCAACTTTGGTCTTGATTTTGGACTTTGGAAAAACAAAATTTCAGGAACTTTAGAATACTATCAAAAAACAACAAAAGACATGTTGTTCGTAAAACAGTTCCCTACTTATAGTGGTTTCCCTTCTTATGCGACTATTTGGACTAACGTTGGTTCGATGCGTTCTAACGGAATCGATTTGCTTTTGTCTTATAAAGACAAGAAAGGTGATTTCTCTTATGGTGCCGATTTGACTTTTACAACTGTGAATGTTAAAATGGTTTCCTTATCTACTGATGGAGAAAAATTATACGGATCAAGTAACCGAACTTTAACTGTTCAGGGTGAAGAGCCGGGCTATTTCTACGGATATGTAGCTGATGGTTTGTTCCAAAATCAAACGGAATTAAATTCTCATACTGATGAGCACGGAACTAAAATGCAACCTTATGCACAAGTAGGTGATGTTCGTTTTAAAGATGTAAACGGTGATGGAAAATTAGATGACAAAGACCGAACTAAAATTGGTTCACCTTGGGCTGATTACAATGTAGGTTTGAACTTGAATTTTGCTTACAAAAATTTTGATTTAGTGGCTAATTTCTATTCTAGTATAGGAAATGATTTGGTAAACCAAAATATTTCTGATTTATACAATGGAGCAAGTTTAACAAACAAAGTAAGCGGATTAGATCAAATGGCCTGGCATGGTGAAGGAACGTCTAACTATATTCCTAGACTTTCTAAAGATGACAACAATGAGAATTTCACTAAATTTTCTTCTTTATATGTAGAAGACGGTTCTTTTGTACGCATGAAAAACCTTCAATTAGGATATTCTCTTTATAACAAATTTGGATTTGATAAATTGAGAATTTCATTATCAGGTCAAAATTTATGGACATGGACAAAATACTCAGGGGTAGATCCTGAAGTAGGTGGAGGTGTTTTAGGTTCTGGTTTCGGAGGATGGAATTACCCTGTTCAACCTACAATTTTGATGGGGCTTAATGTAGCATTTTAATAATAAACGAAAATGAAAAAAATAATAGTATCAATATTAACTTTTGCTGCCGTTGCAGTTTCCTGTAGCGATTTTATAGAAAAAGATGCAAGAGGAACACAAACCTTAGAGAATTATTTTCAAACAGCGCAAGAATGTGAAAATTATGTAAATGAGTTAACACATCGATTGTTGTTGCCTAATGACTGGTGGACTTTGATTGCTCCAAGAGTAACAAACGAAATGGCTACTGATGATGCCTGGATGGGAAATACTGGTCAGGACAGTGGAGCTCACAGACCAGCATCTCAATACATCATTACTCCTGATAATATGGGAGATATGAACAGTATGTATACTGCACATTTTTACACAATTCAATCTTGTAATATTGGTTTAGCTAAAATGGCTTTAGCACCAATTAGCGAGTCTCAAAAAAATCAATATGTGGGTGAATCATTATTTGTTCGCGCTTATTGCTATTATGAGTTAGTAAACAATTACGGTGGAGTTCCATTGTACACTTCGGTTCTTGGGACTAGTGATTTGAAATTAGCACGTAGTACAGTTGCAGAAGTATATGCTCAAATTGAGTCTGACCTTAAAGAATCGGCTACTAAATTAGAGAATGTTGAAGTAGCTAGAAACGGAAGAATTAATAAATGGGCTGCTTATGCTTTACTGGCACGTGTGTCTTTATTCCAGGGAAAATGGGCTGAAGCTAAGTTATATGCTAACAAAGTGATTACCGAAGGACCTTATTCATTAGAACCAAATTTTTTAAATATTTGGGATGTTAATAATCATAATGGAGTTGAGTCTATTTTAGAAGCACAATCTTCAAGTGTTCAGGATAAGAATTTAGGATGTGCATTGCCTACTTTATCTGGTGCAAGAGGGGAAGATAAAAAGAATTTCCCAAGTAACAGTGCTGCCGATGTACTTGATGGTTGGGGATGGTGTATGCCTACAAGTGATTTAGAAAACGCCTATATTTCAGAAGGTGATGTAATTCGTCGTAGAAGTACTATTACAAAATGGGGTGAAGCAGCTTATGGAGACGAAGTTTTGAATCCAACTCATAAATTTAGTTTGAACGATAATAAGTCAGGACGTATTTGCCGTAAGTATTATATTCCAATAGCAACACGTCGTGCCTTAGACAAGAAAGACGGACACTTACCATTGAATGTGCCATTGATTCGTTTGGCTGAAATGTATCTTACAAGAGCTGAAGCAAATTATCATTTAAATAATGCCGAAGGTGCAATGGCTGATATTAACGTGGTAAGAGCACGTGTCGATTTAGATCCGGTAGAAGGAATGGCTGGTCCTAATCTTTTGAGAAAAATTTATAAAGAGCGTCGTTTAGAATTGGCTTTCGAAGGATTGCGTTTGTTTGATATCCGAAGAGAAAAAGATCCTAGCACAGGGAAACCGGTTATCGAATCTTTGATGGGAGCTAACGGAACATTTGTAAAATACAATTTGAGTTCGACTGATCCTTACGAAACAACTAATACAAGAGAATCTCAGGATAAAGGAATCAATTTTGATGCTACTAAGCATTTAGTTTGGCCAATACCTCAGTTGGAAATCGATTTAAGTGGAGGAGTAATTAAACAAAACCCAAATTATTAATATGAATTTGATCAAAAAATATAAAGTGAGCCTGCTGTTTGCAGGCTTACTTTCAATTAATTCTGCATTAATTAGTTGTTCGTCTGATAATAGTACTGAAAATTCAGAACCAGTTGTTGAAACGACAAGAGAACTGAAAATTAATCTTGATGCCAATCTTCAGACAATGGAGAGTTTTGGTGCATCAGATGCCTGGCAATGTAATAATATCGGGAAAAATTGGCCTACAGATAAAAAAAATGCAATTGCCGATTTGTTATTCAGCAGAGAAGTGGATAACGAAGGGAATCCTAAAGGAATTGGTTTGTCATTATGGCGTTTTAATCTTGGTGCTGGCAGTACAGAGCAAGGTGATGCAAGTGATATAACTGATGAGTGGAGACGTACAGAATGTTTCACCACTGATGGAGTGAGTTATGACATGAGTAAACAGGCAGGTCAGGTTTGGTTTATGAAAGCAGCTAAACAGCGCGGAGTAGATAAATTATTGGCTTTTACTAACAGTGCGCCTGTTTATTTAACTCAAAACGGAAAAGCACATGCCAGCATTAGCACTTTTTACAATCTAAAAGAAGGCAAAATGCCTGAATTGGCTGATTTTTGGGTGAATGCGATTGATAAATTAAAATCAGTTCATAATTTAACAATTGATTATCTAAGTCCGTTTAATGAACCACAATACGAATGGGATGGTTCAGGACAGGAAGGTTCTCCGGCTTCAAATGCTAATATCTACAGTTTTGTAAATACATTAGCTCCAAAATTACAGGCAAAGGGATTGAGTTCACAAATTGTTGTTGGAGAAGCAGGTGCTTTTGAACCTTTGTATAAAACAGTAAGTGGAAAAGAAAATCGTTCGAATCAGATTGATTATTTCTTTGGGGTTAATTCGACTAAAAATATTGCAGGATTAACAAATGTTAAGAAAACAATTTCAGGACATAGTTACTGGCAAGCCTGGCCAATAAGCGAATTAATTTCATCCAGACAAGCCGTTGCTGCCAGAGCAAATACGGTTCCGGGATTGAGTGTTTGGGCTTCTGAATATTCTATTCTTGAAAGCCCGGGTACTGCTGAATTGCCGGGAGGAGCTGGTCCGGGAAGGGATTTAGGAATGCAAACCGCACTTTGGGTAGCTCGTATTATCAGTACTGATATATCCATTGGAGGTGTTACTTCCTGGCAATGGTGGACGGCTGTAAGTCGTGGCGATTATAAAGATGGATTAGTTCATGTTGACAACGGAATAACAAAAGGTGCCGGCGATTCTAACTATTGTAAATATGATGGTTATGTAAGGGATTCTAAAATTCTATGGGCTTTTGGAAATTTTTCTTTCTTCGTAAAACCAGGAATGCAAAGGGTGCAAATACCTAATTTAGATAACGCAGCAGCTACTACTGATGTGATGTTGACAGCTTACAAAGATGAAGTATCTAAAAAACTGGTTATTGTGGCAGTTAATTTTAGTAGTTCGGCTAGAACCTACAATTTAAATCTTGCAGGAGGCTCATTAGTAAACAATGCATTGACTCCATATGTTACATCTGAAACGATGAGTTTGAAAAAAGGAACTAATGTTGCTTCTACAGGCTTTGAAATACCAGCAAGAGCAGTAGTTACTTATGTGGGAACTTATAAGTAAAATTTGGAGTAACAAATCAGTATAATGTTTAAAAAAAAGTAAATTTATACTGCTTAAAATACCATTTTACCCCTCATTATTATAGTTATTTAATCATTTCTTTGCTTCTATAAGCTGTATTTATAGAAAACCAGAATTATATAGCGCACTTATTTTATTAAAAATATAATTATGTTAACAACAAAAAGAACTTTTCTAGCAATTCTCGCTTTTTCTTATGTGTCTGCTTTTAGTCAAATAGGATTTGGGGATTCTCAAAAAATTAATGAACAATGGAAATTTATTCTGCAAGACAATAAAGACTTTCAGAATGCGAGTTTTGATGATGGAAAATGGCAAAATATTGCACTTCCTCATGATTGGAGTATCAAAGGACAGTTGAGTCCTACTTTAGCGAGTGCTACAGGATTTTTACCTGGAGGAATTGCATGGTACAGAAAATCAATGGATGTGCCTTCAGCTAAGAAAGGTCAAAAAGTATATTTATATTTTGAAGGGGTTTATAACAGAAGCGAAGTTTTTGTTAATGGAAAGTCTTTAGGGAAACGTCCTAATGGGTATCTTTCTTTTGCTTATGATGCTACTCCGTATATTAAATATGGTGAAAAAAATACGATTGCTGTTCGCGTGGATCACAGTAAAAGTGCCGATTCTCGTTGGTATACAGGTTCAGGAATTTACCGTAATGTTTGGGTAGTGTATGCTAATCCAGTGCATATTGCACAATGGGGTGTTTATGCTTATCCGGAAGTAAGTAAAAATACAGGAACTTTGAATGTTGAAGTTGATGTAGAAAATGCTTCTGCTGGAAATACCAGTTTAACTGTTGTTAACGAATTGATTTCCAATGATGGAAAAACAGTTGCAAAGAGTATTAATAATGTAACCATTGCGGCTAATCAATCAGGTAAAATTGCTACAAAAATAAAAGTGAATAATCCTCAATTATGGGATTTAGCGCATCCAAATTTGTACCAACTAAAAACAACCGTATTAAAAGACGGACAAGTAGTGGATCATTCTGTGACTCAAACAGGTTTCCGCAATTTTACTTTCGATGCTAATAAAGGATTTGCTTTAAACGGCAAATGGATGAAAATAAAAGGGGTTTGTTTGCACCATGATGCGGGAGTATTAGGTTCGGCGGTTCCTCGTGAAGTGTTAGAAGGAAGATTGAAAACCTTAAAGGAAATTGGAGTAAATGCAATACGTACGAGTCATAATCCACAGGCACCTGATTTTTATGAACTTTGTGATCAATTAGGTTTATTGGTTCTAAACGAAGCTTATGACGAATGGGAATTTCCAAAACGCAAATGGTTAGAAGGATGGAATCAGGGAACACCTGGATTTGAAGGTTCTTTTGATATTTTTGCTGATTGGGCCGAAAAAGATTTAGAAGATTTTGTACGTCGAGATAGAAATCATTTGTCTGTTTTTGGATGGAGTATTGGTAACGAAGTAGATTATCCTAATGATCCGTATTCTCACCCGGTATTAGCCGGAGGAGGTGATACAGGATTTTCTCAAGCCGCTTATGGAGGTTATAAAAAAGATGCTCCGGATGCGATGCGTTTGGGAGCTATTGCAAAACGTCTGGTTGCTGCAGTTAAAAAATACGACAAATCTCGTCCTACAACTGCTGGTTTAGCCGGAGTAGCGATGTCTAATGAAACGGAATACCCGGGAGCTTTGGATATTACAGGATACAATTATACCGAAAGTAAATACCAATCAGATCATAAAAAATACCCTAAACGAGTAATTTTTGGTAGCGAAAACCGTCATGATTATGATGCCTGGTTAGCGGTAAAAAATAACGAGCATATTTTTGGACAATTCTTATGGACAGGAATTGATTATTTAGGAGAATCAGGAAGATGGCCGTCAAGAGGATTTTATTCAGGATTAGTTGATTTTGCAGGACAAATTAAGCCTAGAGGTTATTTCCGTCAATCACTTTGGTCAGATACTCCAATGATTTACATTGGAACTTATCTTTCGAATAATCCAAACAAAAAAGACTTGTCAATGGATGCTTGGCCGTTATGGAATTACAATGATGGTCAGAAAGTAAAAGTGGTTTGTTATACCAATGCAGCCAAAGCGCGTCTTGAATTAGACGGAAAAGTTGTGGGAGAAGTAAAAGATTACGATCAGGAAACAGGAATTATTTCTTGGGATATTCCGTTCCAATCAGGGAAATTAGAGGCAGTAGGATTGGATAAGAATAATAAAGAAGTGAGTCGTTATGCTATTACTTCTTCAAAACAACCACAGGCTATTGTTGTAAAAAGTGCTGATGCAGTTATCAATAAAGACAAAGGTGTAGCCGAAATCATGTTACAAATAGTTGATGAAAACGGAGTTCCGGTAATGGTTTCTGATAACGAAATTACTTGTAAAATAGTTAGTGGTTCTGCAACTTTATTAGGATTAGAAGCAGGAAATAATTCTGATATGACCGATTATACCGATAATGTACAACGTGCGTTCAACGGACATATTTTAGCTTACATTCAGGCAAATGGTGATAAAGCACCTATCAAAGTTCAGTTTTCCAGCCCTTGGTTAAAAGCAGTAGAAGTTACTATTAATGTTAAATAAGCTGTTTTTCTAGAAAAAGAGAAATAATTAAAATAATGCTATTTTTATAAATTGACCTGTTTGCTTTTTTTAGCAGGCAGGTTAATTTTTATAATAAAAAAGTTCATTATATTTGAAGTGTAATATTAACACATATAAAAACCAAAAAATGAGAATAAAGAATAAAATTGCTCTGGCACTAGGAGTTGTATTGGTATCGGTTGCTACCAATGCCCAGAAAACAGTTTTTAAAAAAGATGAATTTAAGCAATGGGCCCAAACCCCTCCAATGGGATGGAACAGTTGGGATTGTTATGGCTCGACAGTGGAGGAGCATGAGGTAAAAGCCAATGCTGATTATATGGTTAAAAATTTAAAAAAATCAGGTTGGGAATATATTGTAGTGGATATCAGATGGTTTGTCGAAAATGATAAGGCCGGAGGTTACAACCAGAAAGACCCACGTTATGTAACGGATCAATACGGAAGATATTTGCCAGCATTAAATAGGTTTCCATCGGCAAAAGACGGACAGGGATTTAAGCCTTTAGCCGATTATATACATAGTAAAGGATTGAAATTTGGAATTCACATCATGCGTGGAATTCCTAAAAAAGCAGTGGAAGAGAAGTTGCCAATTAAAGGCGCAAACGGAATTACAGCTGACCAAATTTATACTACAGCCTTACAATGTGAATGGTTGAAAGACAATTATACTATTCTTGCTGATAAACCGGGAGCTCAGGAATATTATGATTCTTTATTCGAATTGTACGCTCAATGGGGAGTAGATTTTATCAAAATTGACGATTTGTCAAGACCATATCATGAAGGAGAAATCAACCTGATTAGAAAAGCCATTGACAAATGTGGTCGTAAAATTGTTTTAAGTACTTCGCCAGGAGAAACGCCAATTACTGCTGCTGCTCACGTGGGTTCTCATGCTAATATGTGGCGTATGGTGGATGATGTTTGGGATACCTGGCCACACATTACACATTTAATGGATGTTGCCCAAAAATGGTATCCACACATTGCAGCGGGAACCTGGCCTGATTGCGATATGATTCCTTTAGGAAGAATTTCGTTAAGAGGAGAACGCGGACAAGACAGAATGTCCCGATTAACCAAAGACGAACAATATACATTAATGACATTCTTCAATATCTTTAAATCTCCATTATTTTTTGGAGGAGATATGCCAAGTAACGATGCTTTTACATTATCGTTATTGACGAATGCTGAAGTTTTAAAAATGCACCGTGAAGGGACAAATGTGAAACAACTTTTTCAAAAAGATGGTAAAGTAGCTGTGACTTCAAAGAATCCAAAAGACGGAAGTATTTACTTAGCATTGTTTAATATTTCAGATAAAAACTCTGAAAAAGTATCAGTTCGTTTAGCTGATTTAGGCATTAAAAATGCTGAGATTACCAATATGTGGACTGGAAAAAAAGTAGGTGCTGCTAAAGATGAAGTTGCTGTTTCGCTAAATGCACACGCTTCAGTTTTGTATAAATTAAAAGCGAAAAAATAATGAGAAAAATACAATTCAGTTTAGTTTTATTTTTAACACTCATTAGTTTTTCAAAAGCACAAAATAAAAGCGGTGTTCCGCCTATTATTGCCGAAAAAGACTTAACATCTTACTTATTTGTTTATTTCACAGGGAATAGTGTTGAAGAGGAAGCGGTGCGTTATGCTATTAGTGCCGATGGTTATCATTATTACCATTTAAATAACAACAAACCTGTTCTAGACAGTAAAATTATCAGTTCTACTAGTGGTGTTCGTGATCCACATATTTTAAGAGGTGATGATGGTAAAACATTTTACATGGTTTTGACTGATATGACATCTTCTAAAGGTTGGGATAGCAATCGCGCGATGGTATTATTAAAAAGTACCGATTTGGTTAACTGGAAAAGCAATGTAGTCAATATTCAAAAGACTTTTCCCGGAAACGAAAACTTAAAAAGAGTTTGGGCACCACAAACCATCTATGATGCAAAAGCAGGTAAATACATGATTTATTTTAGCATGCAACATACCGGAGGTCCTGACAAAATTTATTATGCTTACGCCAATAAAGATTTTACGGCTTTAGAAAGTGAACCAAAATTATTGTTTGTTCCAAAAGCAGGAAATGCTTGTATTGATGGAGATATTATCGAAAAAGACGGAGTTTATCATCTTTTTTATAAAACAGAAACCAATACGCCTGGAATTAAAGTGGCTACAACTACTGATTTGACTTCAGGAAACTGGACAGAAAATGACAATTATTTGCAACAAACTAAAGAAGGAGTTGAAGGTTCCAGTGTATTCAAATTAAATCATTCTGACGAATATATCCTGATGTATGATGTGTACATGAAAGGAAAATATCAGTTTACTAAAACGAAAGATTTAGAACATTTCACTGTAATTGATAATGAAATTTCAATGGATTTTCATCCACGTCACGGAACGATTTTGCCTATTACACGTTCTGAGTTGAAAGGGCTTATTGCCAAATGGGGAAAACCGGTAGCTTATCCTCAAATTAATAATAATCCTGCTCTTGAAGGCTATCATGCCGATCCTGAAGTTTTGTATGCTGAGAAAACGGGTAAATATTATATCTACCCAACCAGTGATGGATTTGACGGTTGGTCAGGGAATTATTTTAAAGCTTTTTCTTCGGACAATTTAGTAGATTGGAAACCAGAAGGAATTATTTTAGACCTTAGAAAAGATGTAAGTTGGGCAAATAGAAATGCCTGGGCACCTTGTATTGTGGAGAAAAAGATAAAAGGAAAATATCAATATTTCTATTATTATACGGGAGCACAAAAAGTAGGAGTTGCGGTTTCGGACAATCCTACAGGTCCTTTTAAAGACAGCGGAAAACCAATTGTAGCTACCAGACCTGAAGGCATAAAAGACGGTCAGGAAATTGACCCGGATGTTTTTACGGATCCGGTAAGTGGAAAAAGCTATTTGTATTGGGGAAATATGTATATGGGAGTTGCTGAGTTAAATCCTGACATGGTTTCAATTAAAGCCGGAAGCACTAAAGTAATTAAGGTGGATAACACTTTTAGAGAAGGTACTTATGTGATTTACCGAAATGGTAAATATTACTTCATGTGGAGTGAAGACGATACCAGAAGTCCAAATTATAAAGTGAGATATGGTATTTCAAAATCACCTTTGGGGCCAATTGAGATTCCAAAAGACAATATTGTTATCCAAGGAAATAAAGAAGAAGGAATCTATGCAACAGGACACAATTCGGTTGTGAAAGTTCCTAAAAAAGACGAATGGTATATTGTGTATCACCGTTTTTCATATCCTACAGGAATTAGCATGGGCGGAGCAGCCGGTTTTCATCGCGAAGTTGCTATCGATAAACTCGAATTTAATACTGATGGAACCATCAAACAGGTTGTTCCTACTCACGCAGGAATTAATCCTGTTAAGAAGAATTAGGCTCATGATATATTGTTGTCTAAAAACAGAAAGCACTTTTAATAGTGCTTTTTGTTTTTAATGTTATTAACAAACTGGTAGGAAGCAGCCTAGTTTTTAGAGTTGAGCTGTTATCTTTGAAACAACTATAACCAAAATTTCGTTTAAATTTTATGAAAAACCACCAACTTTTAGTTTTATTATTTTTATTGGGTTTGCCAATATGGGCACAACAATCAGAAAGTCAAAAAGAACTTGAGAAATCGGGGAATACTGTTTTCGAAATTAAGAATCCCGATTTTCAATTAAGTCCTCAAACAGGAATGACCAAACAACATTGGAAAGATGCCGCAATGTATCTTTTGCAAGGTGCTTTTGGCTATATCCATTCGTTAGACGATCCAATGAAATTTCCAAAACAGGAAGGGAAAAGTTATCCGCAAGATGAAGGGAAAGTACCAACTGAAAAACTGGAAGGTTTGTGTAGAACCTTGTTTGTGGCAGCTCCACTTTTAAAAGAGAATCCTTCATTAGTTATCAATAACATAAAAGTTGCCGATTATTACCGTTACCAAATTACCAAATTAACCGATCCTCAAAGTGCATCTTATATTGTTCCCCGTTCTAAAAATGGCGGGCCTAGTCAAAATTTGGTTGAATTTGGAGCCTTATCTATTTCATTATTGGTTAATCCTGAAGTGCTTTGGGATCCATTAACACAGGAGCAAAAAGACGCTTTGGCTAAAACTATGTTGAGTTATGGCGATGGACCAACGGTGAATTCGAACTGGAAATTCTTTAACATTTTTGTACTGAGTTTTTTCAAAGAAAAAGGATACGCAGTAAACGAAAAATTATTGGTCGAATATTTAGATAAATCCTTATTGGATTATAGAGGAAACGGTTGGTACAACGACAGTCCGGCTTATGATTATTACAGCATGTGGGCTTTCCAGATGTATGGTATGATTTGGTCGGAATATTTTGGGAAAGCAAACTATCCCGAATATACAGCCAAGTTCATAAAAAACTTTAAAGATTTAAAAGACAATTATCCTTATTTATTTAGTCAAAATGGCGAGATGATTATGTGGGGTAGAAGTATCAGTTATAGAACGGGAGCTGTTGTTCCGTTTCCATTAATGGGATTTGAAGGCGATGCTACGACTAATTATGGTTGGATGCGAAGAATAGCTTCGGGAGTAATCAAGCAATTTTTTACACATCCTGATTTTATGAAAGACAATGTTCCTACACTTGGATTTTATGGCGCTTTTGAACCTGCGGTACAGGTTTACAGCTGTCGTGGAAGTGTGTATTGGATGGGAAAAATCTTTTTAGGATTATTGGTACCTGATGATAATCCGTTTTGGACAGCCAAGGAAAATGAAGGAGCCTGGAAAACGGAATTTGAGAAAAATAAAGTGTACAATAAATTCCAAGGCAAGTCTGAAATTCTAATTACTGATTATCCAAATATTGGTGCTTCGGAAGTAAGAGCCTGGTGTAATGCAAAAGTAAAAGACGATTGGCAAAAATTCAGATCGACTGAAAACTACAACCGATTATCTTATAACAGTGCTTTTCTTTGGCAGGCTGATGGCGAAAATGGTGAAGTAGCGATGAATTATGTCATAAAAAACAAAGCGAATCAATGGGAAGCTTTTCGATTATATACTTTCAAAAAATTTGAAGACGGAATTTATTACAGAGATGTAGTTTTAGAAACGGACGAAAATATCAAATTCAACCTGGCTGATATTCCATTGGCAAACGGAATTTTAAGAGTGGATAAGAATAATAGTGCTGTGTCATTTGCGATGCGTTTAGGGCATCATGCTTTGCCAAAATTGGATGGCGAAATTAAAACGACTGTTCGAAAAATTAAAAACCATGAAGTAACCATTATTGATAACGGAAAATATCAGTTGGCAATGATTCCGCTTTTGGGTTGGGATAAATCAGAAGTGGTTACGGCTAAAGGCTTGCATCCTGAAGCAAATGAAAGTTCGGTTATTAATCTTTCGAATAATTATGTTCCTCAAAAAGAACAATCCACTGTTTATGCCACATTAATGTTGTGGAAAAAATCAGGTGAAAAATGGAGTAACAAAGAATTATTAGCCGTGAAAAAAATTGGTTTTTCTTCGAAAGAAAATACAGTCAATGTGACTTTGTCCAATGGAGAAAAGAAGTTGGTAAAGTATTAAATATTTATTTCAATTTTTATTTTAGAACCAGTAAACATTAGTTGTTTACTGGTTTTTTTATTTAATAACATTTTTTATACAGGATAAAGCAGGATGAGTATTTATTTTGAATTTGTAAATTGCATAGAATTATCATCAAATTATGAAAAAAAATATTGGCTTTGTCAAACCATTTTTATTTAAGTACCAACTTTGTTTGTGTTTTTTATTGTTGAGTTTAAGTACTGTTCAGGCGCAACAAACAATTTTCAACGTAAAGACTTTTGGTGCCAAAGGTGATAATAGTACATTAGACACACAAGCCATCAATAATACTATCGAAGCAGCTGCTAAGGCAGGTGGCGGTACTGTTTATTTTCCGGCGGGAACTTATCTGAGTTTTTCTATCAGGCTTCAAAGTCATATTTCACTTTATTTAGATCAGGGAGCTACTATCGAGGCAGCGACACCTTCGGGTGATTTAGGTTATGATGCACCAGAGACAGCAATGAATGATACTTTTCAGGATTTTGGACACAGTCACTGGCATAATAGTTTAATATGGGGTGAGAATTTGGAAGATATCTCCATTCTTGGCCCAGGAATAATTCATGGAAAGGGATTATCCAGAAATGGTCCTTTTAAAGCACCAATTGGAAATAAAGCCATTGCCTTGAAGCTTTGTCGTAATGTAACGCTAAAAGATTTTACAATATTATACGGCGGACATTTTGGGATATTAGCAACGGGAGTAGATAATTTAACGATTGATAATCTAAAGATTGATACCAATCGGGATGGTATGGATATCGATTGTTGTAAAAATGTTCGCATTTCTAATTGTAGTGTGAATTCTCCATGGGATGATGGTATTTGTCTAAAAAGTTCATTTGCTCTTGGTTTTGCCCGACCAACGGAAAATGTAACTATTACCAATTGTAGTGTAAGTGGTTTTGATCGTGGTACTTTTTATAATGGAACTTACCTGCGAAACGAAGCCAATCTGGTACCTGATAAAGAAGGACCAACTGGGCGTATCAAGTTTGGAACAGAATCGAATGGTGGTTTTAAAAACATAACCATTAGTAATTGTGTTTTTGAATATTGTCGCGGATTAGCACTCGAAACCGTTGATGGTGGTTTATTGGAAGATGTAACTATTACTAATATTACCATGCGTGATATTATAAATTCACCTATTTTTTTACGTCTTGGAGGTAGAATGCGTGCACCTGAAGGAACGCCAGTAGGAGCTTTGCGGCGTATTAATATCAGTAATATAAATGTATATAATGCCGATTCGCGTTTTGCAACTCTAATTAGTGGAATTCCTGGTCATGATATTGAAGATATCCGCTTAAGTAATATTAGTATTTGGTATCGTCCGCTTGATTCTTTATCAAAAGAGAGTATTCAACAAGAAGTTCCGGAATTTGAAAAAGGATATCCGGAGCCGCAGAAATTTGGTGTTATACCAGCTTATGGATTTTTTATTCGACATGTTAAAAATATGGAGTTGAATAATATTAACCTTTATTTGATGGGTAATGAATCCCGACCAGCCATGCTATTGACTGATGTAAATGGTATAAAGCTTCGGAATGTGACGGTAGACAAAGGAGAAAATTCCGCATCGCTTGTAATGAAAAATGTTAGTAATCTGTCTGTGAAAGATAGCGCACCATTAAAAGATGTGGAAGTAAAACAAGTAAAAGATAAAAGTTATTAATAATTTCAGTTATGAAACAGTTTATTATTATTTCCGTTTTAAGTAGTTTTTTGTTTTTAATACCAGATGCAAATGCGCAGATAGGTAAACGATTTCCTTCGGAACGAAAAGTGGTAAAGGATCCGGTTACGGGTACTATGTTAACTTTTTTGACATCTAAGCCAATGGGAGATTCTAAAATTTATCAAACTCATAATCAGTGGACATCCGACGGAGAGTGGCTTATCTTTCGTTCCGATAGAGTAAAAGGCGAAGCCATGGCTGTAAATGAAAAAAACGGAGAAATGGTTCAGGTAACCGAAGGGGGCTATGTTGGGATGTTAAATGTGGCACGCAACAGTATGAAACTTTTTTTTATGCGAAAACCGCTCGATAGTATCGCGAAGCAAAATAATAACAATTTGAAAACCCAGTCGACACCAATGCAGGTTGTAGAGGTAGATTTGGCAAAATTATTTGCTGATAGTAAGATTGGAAAACTTAAAAAAGCCGATTATTATCAGCGTGTTTGTGGTTCCACTAAACCAGAAATGGGAGCTGGTGGAGATTTAGCTCTGGATGGTGATGAAAACTGGGCTTATTTTAGAGTAGGAAAAGAAGAGGCTGCAAGGCATTTAGCTTCCGGTACAAAACTGGAAGAAAATTATGGTCCCAGAAAAATGGGAGCAGGACCTTCCGGAATTGCTGCCATGAATGTACATACTGGAGAAATTAAATATGTAATATCAGTTCCTTTTCAAATTGGACACATCCAAACTAATCCTTGGGTAGCGGGTGAGATTATTTTTTGCTGGGAAACAGGAGGGAAATCTCCACAACGTACCTGGACAGTATTGGGTGACGGAACAGGGCTTCGACCTTTATATCCAGAATCAGAATACGAATGGGTAACACATGAGGCTGTGATTAGTAAAGACGAAGTGGCAATGGCTATTATGGGGCATCGAAAAATTCAGGGTTTAGATACTACGGGAACTGCAGTCAGTGGAGCGAATCCTGGTCAGGAAGCTGCCTGGGGAGTTTCGGGAACCAGAGAAAAACCAACAGGATTGGCTATTGTTAATTTAAGAACCAGAGAGATGAAAATAGCTGGACAAACCGATTCAGGTAGTGGTTTATGGCATGTAAGCGGTTCTTCGGATGGTCGCTGGGCGGTAGGTGATGATTTTTCCCGCGGCATTTACCTGATTGATCGACATACTAGTGAAATGATTTTGCTTTCTACTGGTCATAAACAAACGGCTTCTGATCATCCGCATCCAACAATGAGTCCTGATGGAACTAAAATTGAGATACAGTCTGCTATGCTGAGCGAAGATAATCGTAGTATGAATATTTGTATTATTCCGGTTCCGGAAGAATGGCTGAAAAGAAAGTATTGATAATGGAAAACACCAATTGGTAATCATTCCAGTTTTAGGTTGGGATAAATCAGAATTGGTTCAGGCTAAAGGTTTACATTCTGAAGTTAAAGAGGCTGTTTCAAGAATTTTGAAATAGCCTCTTTACTTTTTTTTAAAATCACTATATTTGAGTCTATTTTTTAATTCCAGTATTTATAAATTAATGAAAAAAACATCGAAAATTGATTATCTCAGCATTGATGAATTTTCAGTTACCCCAAAGTACCAACAGCTTGTTAATGCCGTACTCAATGCGGTAAAACAAGGTCAGCTTAAAAAAGGTGATGCCATGCCTTCAATCAATGAATTGAGTTTTCAGTATGAAATTTCCAGAGTTACCATTGAAAAAGGATATAATAAACTCCGTAAAATGGGCATATTGGAAGCTTTTCACGGCAAAGGATATTTTATTGCCAATACCGATGTTTCTCAGGATTTAAAAATATTCCTGATGTTCAATAAACTCAGTGCCCATAAGAAAATTATTTATGATGCTTTTGTTGATGCTCTGGGTGAAAAGGCAGCGATTGATTTTTATATTTATGACAATGATTATGGCTTGTTTAAAAAATTATTAAGCCAACAAAAAGGGGATTATTCCCATTATGTAATTATTCCCCATTTTATTGAAAAATCAGAAGGTTATCAATTGCTGATTGATGAAATACCAAAAGATAAACTGATTTTAGTTGGGAAAAAAATTGAAGGAATCACAGGGAATTATGGAGCGGTTTATGAAAACTTTGAAGACGATATCTATAATGCTTTGAGCAAGGCAATTGAACCTTTGAGTAAGTACCATACTTTGAAATTATTGTTTCCCGAAAACAGTTACTTCCCTAATGAAATAGCCAAAGGATTCGAGAATTTTTGTTCTAACTTTGCTTTTAATTATAAGATTGTACATGACTTAGATCAGGAACAAGTCAACGAAGGTGAGGTTTATATCAATTTAATGGAAGCCGATTTGGTTAAAATACTAGACAAAATTATATCACTGGATTTAATTATTGGAGAGCAGGTGGGTGTAATTTCTTATAATGAAACACCACTCAAAAAATTCATTATGAATGGCTTGACAACTATCTCAACCGATTTTGCAAAAATGGGAAAAACAGCTGCCGAATTGGTGTTGAATGGTTCAAAAGAACATATCGAAAATCCGTTTGAACTGGTTCTTAGAGGATCTTTATAAAATACAATAATTTAAATGGAATTACGTAAACTGAAATCATTTCTGGTTGTGGCAAAAGAATTGCACTTTGGGAAAGCAGCTGAAAAACTAAATATTACCCAACCTGCCTTAACCCATCAAATCAATCAATTGGAAATAGAATTAGGTTTTGAACTTTTCGATAAAGATAAAAGAATCAATCACCGAAAGGTCGAACTTACCGAATCGGGCTCTTACCTGATGAAAGAGATGGGGCGTGTGGTAGAACTTTTGGATCGGACGATAAAAAAAGCGCAAACCTACAGTGAGAAAAGCAAACAGTTACGTTTTGGAATTCCTAAGATCAGCCGTTCAAGTGAGGTTCTTAGCGTGGTACAGAAATTACAAAATATCTTACCCAATACTACTTTTAAAATAATAGAATTTTCTTCGGGAGTTTCCATTCAAGAAGCTGTTTTTAAAGGAGAAATCGATTTTGGAATCACCATTCTTCCTTTGGTTTACAAGACAATCAATTACCATGTTGTCAATCAGGAATTTCTTAATGTCATCATGTCGGTCAAACATCCTTTGGCAAAATATAAAAGTGTTAAGATTGAGCAGCTTAGGAATGATAAATGGGTAGAATTAAATAAAGAGCTACTTCCTTCTTTTACAGAGGATTTAGAAATGAGTTGCCGAAATGTTGGTTTTTCCAGAGAGGCTAATATTGTTCAGGAAGTAACTAATCTTGATTTGCTGTTAGGATTAGTCAATGCTCAGGTGGGTGTTGCTATTTTTCCTGCTGAATTTCCTTTAAATTCAGACGAAATAGTTTCTAAAGAGTTGTTCATTTCTGATAATTCTAAATTAGGAATGACAAAAATTTTGGTTTTTAAGGATAATTTTAACGGAGAATACCATCAATTGTTGAAGGATAATTGGTGATATTTCTTGAGGAATTAGTTATTTCGATAACAGTCCTAAATATTCATAAAAAAAGGTGTAGCCCAAACGATTAAAGTGGGTTGCACCTTTTTTGTTTTAGATGATATTAATCTGAATTATTTTGTAAAAAAATATTAGATATAAAACCAGAAACGCTTTGGATTTTTCTTTCTATTAATAAATAAAATTAATTAATAACATAAAATAATTTCATACAAGTAACCGATTACACCTGTAAAACCATAGTACAGTTCTAAATGTTAGTTGTGATAAATTTGTAAAATGAGACATAAAAAAGTGTTTTGTTTAAAAAAAATCAATAATAAATTAATACTAACTAAAAAAACCAAAAAATGAAGAAGTTTTTACAAGAAAAACGAGTTACTCTGTTTTTGATTAAAGCATTAGTGTTGTATTTGGGATTCTGTTCCCAGGCTATAGCACAACAAATGATTCAAGGAAAAGTTACAGATGCAACTAATCAACCCGTTATTGGGGCAAGTGTTGTTGTAAAAGGATCCCATAATGGGACAATTACTGATATTGATGGAAAATACAATGTGAATGTTAAAGTAAATGCTACGTTGGTGTTTAGTTACGTAGGATTCAAAACGAAAGAAGTTGTAATTGCTAATCAAAAAATGTTGAATGTCATTTTACAAGATGATACACAATCATTAGAAGAAGTAGTAGTAACCGGAGTATTTGATAAAAGAACCAGAATGCAATCTTCTGTTTCGATTTCATCACTTACTGCAAAACAAATAGATAGAGTAGCGGTAAACAGTTCGGCTGATTTGTTGAAAAACATTCCGGGAGTATTTGTGAATTCCTCTTTGGGAGAAATACGAAATACAGTTTATTCCCGTGGAGTTTCTGTAGGTTCAAACGATGGTGCTTCTGGTTATTATTATGTTTCTATGCAGGAAGATGGTTTGCCGGTTACTAATGCAACTTTTGGGAATTATGGCCCGGATTATTTCTTGCGTAGCGATGCCACTTTAGGACGATTGGAGGCAGTAAGAGGAGGAACAGCTTCTATCTTGGGAAACAATGCACCCGGAGGAATTTATAATTATATTTCTAAAACGGGAGGTAAAACATTTGAAGGGGAGATTCGAACTAAATATGGTTTAGAAGGCAACGGTAAAAATCCGTATTACCGTGCCGATTTTGATTTTGGGGGACCACTTAGTAATGATAAATCCATTACTTATAATATTGGTGGATTTTATCGTCAGTCTGATGGTGCTAGATATTCAGGATACCCAATGAATAAAGGAGGGCAATTGAAAGCTAATGTGGTTAAAACCTACAAAACGGGTAACGTAAAGCTTTTTGTTAAAATTTTGGATGATCATAACGGATGGAACGAATTTACACCTACTATCGGTTTTACGAATCCTAGTTTCCCTTCAGGGGTTACTAATACCACTTCAGTTTTAATTCCTTCCATACAAGAAGATTTTACTATCAATGAAACAGGGAAAAAAGTTCATTATGATTCTAGGGATTTAGTACATTCCACTGATTATTCTACCGGTTTAAATTGGGATCAAAATTTAGGAAATGGGTGGAAATTAGAGAATAAAGCACGCTACTCAACTAAACGTTCGCTTTGGAACACAACTGGTATTGTATATCCATTTGCTACAGATGGTGTTGTTTTTTATGCTGTTACCAATACATTATTCAGTCCGGGAGTGTATTCTTTTAATGATCACAAAACAGGAACTCAAATCGGTTCTGTGACGAATAATTTCTTCAATTATACCGTAAATTACAGCAACTTCCCGGGAGCTAACATACAGCCTAATTCATTGTATTTTAATCCATTATTTTATACAGATAATAAAATGAAGGAATTGATCAATCAATTTACTATTAATAAAAAAATTGATAAAATGACTTTTACAGCCGGGATGTTTTATGCTCATTCGAATTTAAACAGAATGAACTCTACCGGTGTTGGAGAAGTGTTTTCACAAATGACAACTCCACGTCCTACTTTAACTGATATTTCGTATGTTGGATTATTTGATGGTCAAACTTATAATCTGACTAATCCAAATGGAGTTGTAGGAGGGGCAGGAAAAAGTGCACCAGTAAATATTATTGATGTGGCTCAGGATCAAATGGCTTTTTTCTTTGGTCATACTTGGGAAATAAGTCCAAAATTAAATTTTGACTGGGGAGTTCGTTCAGAAAGAGTTTCATTCAAAGGAAACAATCAAATTGCTGTGGCAACTGATTTAACTTCAACAGGTGGAACCGATGGGAATCCATTGACTGTATATGATAATCGTGGGGGAAAAATCGATGCAACTTATACTTATTCCGATAAAAAAGTGAGTACGTTTTCATTCTCCAGCGGATTGAATTATAAGTTTGCAGACAATCAGGCTATTTACGGACGTTATTCACTTGGAAATAAGGCTCCGGATATGGATATGTTTGTAACTGCAAATACGGCTTTTGGAGTGGCTAACTTGGATCCAATTGCTCAAAAAATTCAACAATTTGAAGCTGGATATAAATTAAAAACTGGAGGAATGAATTTGTTTGTGACTCCTTTTTACTCTATAGTGAGTAATGTACCGCAGCAAACTGTAGGTCAGGAGACGGATGATATCACTACGACATATAATACACCTGCTTTGTATAATAAATTTAGAACCATGGGGGTTGAATTGGAAGTAAATCAGGAATTTACAGAGAAATTTAGTGTAAGAGCAGTGGCTACTTTCCAAAAGTCTAAAGCAGTAGAGTACAGAACTTGGGATTTAGGTGCTAACGGGGTAGCAGATGATGTTATTGCTGATTATTCCGGAAACGAAACCGATAATAATGCGAAAGTAATTTTCAGAGTTTCACCTACCTACACCTCTGGTAAGTTTTATTCGTCATTAGATTTCTCTTATATGGGAAAACGTGCTGCTAACGTTCCGAATGCTTTTGAATTACCGGCTTACAACCAAACCAACTTGAATTTAGGATATAATTTAACTTCAAAATTACAATTGCAAGCCAATATCAATAACCTTTTTAATCAATTAGGGGTTATGGGATGGTCAGCTCCAGGAGGATTTCCTGCAGCTTTAGACCGACAAGGTTTTACAAAAGAACAATTGAATGCCAATCCTAATGTAGTTTATTCTACATTGAGTTTACCGGCAAGAGCTTATTTTATTACTGCTACCTATAAGTTTTAATGTTTTAAAATATGTTAACATTAACCAGATAAGAAGTTTTGTCTTATCTGGTTTTTTTTAGCTAACTTTCAATTCCTAAATTGTCAAACAAATACTCTTAAATCTTTCAAAAATGATAAAGCGATATTTATTTTTCATATTGTTATTGGGTTTTACAATTAGTTATGCGCAACAAGTAATTCCGCTTTACGATGGGAAAGTTCCTAATTCTAAAGTAATAGCTGGATTAACAGATACTACAGCAGTTTTTCCATCAGGAAATAAAAAGATTCATTTTATTCTAAGAGTGGCCAGTCCGGATTTGACTGTTTTTTTACCAGAGAAAAGTAAAGCTACAGGTATAGCGGTTATTATTTGTCCCGGTGGTGGTTATACGGGTTTGGCAATTGATCATGAAGGATATGATATTGCGAAAAAATTAAATGAAAAAGGAATTGCGGGCTTTGTTCTAAAATACCGTTTGCCTAATGCACAATATGTCGAAAACAAGCAAATTGTTCCTTTGCAGGATGCACAACGTGCCATTCAATTGATTCGTGAAAATGCTGAGAAATGGGGAATCAATCCTGACAAAATTGGGATTCAGGGGAATTCGGCAGGAGGTCATTTAGCTTCGACTTTAGGGACACATTATCAAAAAGCACTAATAGACAATCCTCGTAACACCAGTTTGCGTCCGGATTTTATGGTTTTAAATTATCCCGTAATCAGTATGGTCGATAGTTTGACACACATGGGATCAAGATATAATTTGATAGGCGAAGGATTATCTCCTGTAGCATTGAAAGCAATTATGAGTGACTGGAAAACATCGGAACAAAAATTAATCAAGCTATCAGTAGATGGGGAGAAAATTAAGGAATATTCGAATGAATTACAGGTGACTTCCGATACACCTCCTACGTTTATAACCCATGCTGTTGATGATAATGTGGTTAAAGTGCAAAATTCATTGCTGTTTATTGCCGCTTTGCAAAAAAACAAAGTAGCAGTTGAGTCTTTCTTTTATGCCAAAGGCGGACACGGTTTTGCAATAGATAATCCAACTACTGATGTAGAATGGATAGACAATTGCATGACATGGATTTTAAAGATCAACAAAGATTAATCTAATAGATTTAAAAAATGAAAAAAAATATTCTGATTTTGATTTTTGTCAGTTTCAGTTCGATTGCTTTTGGGCAGCTAACACTTAACAACCTTACAGTTGAAAATGTTTCCAATCCCATTGGTATTGGAGTAAAAACACCGCGGTTTAGTTGGAAATTAGTTTCCAGCAAAAGAAATGTAAAGCAATCAGCTTACGAAATTCAGGTTAAAGAAGGTGAAAATACCGTTTGGGAATCTGGAAAAGTAACTTCGGAAGCATCCATCTTCAACAAATATGCAGGATCGGCATTAGCATCTGATTCCAAATATATCTGGCAGCTACGGGTTTGGGACAATCAGGGGAATGTTTCTAAATGGGCAGCCGCTTCCTTCGGAACGGCTTTATTGGATTCTAAGGATTGGAAAGCCACCTGGATTTCATCAGGATTAAAAACCGATACGGTCAATGGAATTGTTCCAATACTTAGAAAATCATTTTTGACTTCAAAAAAAATCGCTTCCGCAAAAGTCTATGTGACTTCAAAAGGCTTGTACGACTTACAAATTAACGGAAAGCGAATGGGGGATTCCTATTTGTCTCCGGGTTGGACCAGTTATAATAAGCATTTGCAATACCAAACTTACGATGTGGCCGATTTACTGACCCAAGGGAAAAATGCCATTGGGGTTTTATTGGGAAGCGGTTGGTACCGTACACGTTTGACTTGGACTAATAAACAAAATATTTATGGCAAAGAAACGGCTTTGCTTTTTCAAATGGTCATCAAGTACACTGACGGAACTACAGAAACAGTTGTTTCTGATGGAAGCTGGAAAGCGGCTAACAGTCATATTATGTATTCTGAAATCTATAATGGAGAGATTCAGGATGCAAATTTGGAACAAAAAAATTACAGTATGGCCAATTTTGATGATAGCAAATGGGCAAGCGTACTGACTAAAGATTTTCCAAAGGATTATATTACGGCTGCTGTCAATGAACCAATCCGAAAGCATGAAAATTTTAAACCGATTCAGGTTTTGACTTCTCCAAAAGGGGAAACCATATTGGATTTTGGACAAAACTTAGTAGGTTGGGTAAAAGTTGCAATTCAAGGAAAATCAGGAGATCAAATCAAACTTTCCCATGTGGAAATGTTAGACAAAAAAGGAGTGCCTTATTTTGAAAATCTTCGTTCTGCCAAAGCCCAGACTACATATACGCTTAGCGGAAACGGAGTAGAAACTTTGGAACCTCATTTTACATTCTTCGGTTTTCGTTATGTGAAAGTGGAAGGCCTTTCAGGAAAAATAAATCCAAATGATTTTACGGCCATTGCGTTGTATTCGGATATGAAACAAACCGGGACTTTTGAATGCTCAAATCCATTGGTGAATCAATTACAAAGCAATATTCAATGGGGGCAGAAAGGGAACTTTTTAGATGTGCCTACCGATTGCCCACAACGTGATGAACGTTTGGGGTGGACAGGTGATGCCGAAGTGTTTTCAAGAACAGCGGCTTATAATTTTAATGTCAATCAGTTTTTTGCCAAATGGTTAATAGATGTCGCTGCTGATCAAAATGAAAACGGATCGGTGCCTTTTGTTATTCCGAATGCTTTAAGAGGAACCGGTTTTGATATGCCTGTGGGAGCTGCGGGATGGTCAGATGCGAGTATTATTATTCCTTATAATATGTATGTGAGTTTTGGGGATAGGGAAATTGTAGAACGACAATACCCAAGCATGAAAGCCTATTTGAATTATGTACGCGGTGCTGCCAAAAATGATTTGTGGAATACCGGTTTTCAGTTTGCCGATTGGTTGAGTTACAGGGTAGATGATTCAAAAGGAATGATTGGAATGAAATCGGCTATCACAGATAATTATTTGGTAGCCCAATGTTTTTATGCCTATAATACTGAAATCATGATAAAAGTAGCTACTTTATTGGGTAAAACCGATGAAGTACAAGAATATCAGGCACTTTTGGAACGCATTAAAAAAGCATTTCAAGCAGAATATATGACGGCATCAGGTAAGTTAATTTCAGAAACACAGACCGCTTATATTCTGGCTTTACAATTTGACATGTTTCCCGAAAACTTAAGAACGCAGGCGGTGGAGCGTTTGGTAAAAAATATTGAAAGTTATGAATATCATTTGACAACCGGATTCTTGGGGACTCCATTTTTAAACCCTGTTTTAAGTCGTTTTGGCAGAAATGATGTGGCATACAAACTCTTGCTTCAGGATACGTATCCGTCTTGGTTGTATCCAATAAAAGCGCATGGGGCAACGACCATCTGGGAACGTTGGGACTCTATGAAACCGGATGGAACATTTCAGGACCCTAGTATGACTTCGTTCAATCACTACGCTTATGGTGCAGTAGGGGATTGGATGTATAGAACCATTGCAGGTATAGATACCAAAGAAGCAGAAGGGGCAGGGTACAAAGACATTATCATTAAACCGGAACTGGGCGGGAACCTGACCTATGCCAAAGGAAGTTTAGAAACCAATTACGGTTTGTTATCTTCTTCCTGGAAAATAGAAAATAACAAATTTATTCTGGATGTGGAGATTCCTGCAAACACTAATGCTACGATTGTATTTCCAACAGATAAGTTGGAAACAATAAAAGAAAACGGTCTTATCGTAAATGCAAAGAACAAAACAGTTGGTTCTGGAAAGTATCATTTTGAAATGCAGTTGTAATTTATTTAAAGAAATCAATGCAATCTGTTATAATTATAAGAGGTTTCGTTTTAAATGACAATGAATCAGTTAAATAATATGCAAAAAAAACATATTTATTCTGGAATAATTGCATAAAATCCAATGATATCATGACTGTGCAGGACAGTTATGTTTCAGATATTCTATTATTTTACATCATCTATTAATTAACCTTTAACTCAAATTTATTTTATGGAATCAATTCTCGGTCTTCTTTTTCACTCAATTGGAGGTTTCTCTTCAGGTAGTTTTTACATGCCTTTTAAAAAGGTTAAAGGTTGGGCTTGGGAAAGCTATTGGATCGTAGGAGGTTTTTTCTCATGGTTGATTGTACCGCCTTTAGCGGCTTATTTAACAATTCCAAATTTTACTGAGATTATTGCTGCAGCTGCGCCATCAATTAAAACGGTTACTTATTCAATGGGATTGATTTGGGGTATTGGAGGATTAACTTATGGTCTTGGTGTTCGTTATTTAGGAATGTCATTAGGTAATTCTATTACATTAGGTTTCTGTTCTGCTTTTGGAGCTTTGGTACCACCTATTTATTATACTTTTAATCCTGTAGACGGAAAAGTATCTTTTACAGATATGTTAAACAGTTCAGGGGGACAATTGGTTTTGTTGGGAGTGTTAGTGTGTATATTAGGAATCGTATTATTAGGTAAAGCAGGTACACTTAAAGAGAAGGATTTTTCGGTAGGTCATGAGGACAAGGATAAAGATTTTAACTTGGTAAAAGGTATTATTATTGCGGTTATTTCCGGAGTTTTAAGCTCTTTCTTTAACTTTGGTATTGAAGCGGGAAAACCAATGGCTGATACAGCTAATGAGGCTTGGAAAGTATTAAATCCGGGGCAGGGAGAATTCTTGTTTCAAAACAACGTTACTTATGTAGTATTGCTTTGGGGAGGTTTGACAACCAATTTCCTTTGGTGTATGTATCTTAACTTTAAAAATAAAACTTTTGGGGATTATACCAATAAAAATACTCCAATATCTAGAAATGTTTTGTTTTCTGGTATTGCTGGAACAATGTGGTTTCTACAATTCTTTTTCTACGGGATGGGGGAAAGTAAATTAGGAAATGGAGCGAGCTCATGGATTTTACATATGTCTACAATTATTTTGACAGCTAATTTTTGGGGATTTTACTTGAAAGAATGGAAAGGGGTGTCTGACAAGACCTATAAGATATTCTTTTTCGGTATCTCTTTAATGTTTTTGTCAATCGTTTTGGTAGGTTTTGGAAATTCAATGGAATAAAATAGAATAACAATTTAAAATTAATATAACAATGTCAAATACAAATACAATGACTTTTAAGCACGTAAGTTACCTTTGGGATGATGCAAAAGCTGCTGAATTAGCAGGAGATGAAGTGGCACTTTTTATCTATCGCTCTAATTTATTAGGCGCAGATTTAAGATTAACGAACTATGGAGGTGGAAATACTTCTGTGAAAATTACTGATAAAGATCCATTAACTGGAGCTGATTCTGAGGTAATGTGGATTAAAGGTTCTGGTGGAGATATTGGAACATTAACAAAATCAGGTTGTGCTGCTCTTTACTTAGAAAGACTTCGCAACTTAGAAAACGTATATAGAGGAATCGAGCATGAAGACGAAATGGTGGAATTATTCAACCACTGTATTTTTGATTTAGCTTCAAAAGCGCCTTCTATTGATACTCCATTACACGGATTCTTACCATTTGCTCACATCGATCACTTACACCCGGATGCTGCTATTGCTATTGCTGCTGCAAAAGACGGTGCAAAAATCACTGAAGAATTATTCAACGGAGAGATTGGATGGGTTGGATGGCAACGTCCAGGTTTCGATTTAGGTTTGCAAATGCGTGCTTGCCTTGAAGAAGCTGCTGCTAAAGGGAAAAAATTAAAAGGAGTAATGTTAGGATCTCACGGTTTATTTACCTGGGGAGATACTGCTTACGAAAGTTATGTAAACACTCTTGAAGTAATCGAGAAATGTGCTGAGTTTTTAGAGTCTAACTACGGAAAAACTCGTCCGGTTTTTGGAGGTCAAAAAATTGAAAGCCTTTCTGAAGAAGCTCGTAAAGTACAGGCTGCTAAAGTAGCTCCAATCTTGAGAGGTTTCTGTTCTTCAGAGCGTAAAATGATTGGTCACTATACTGATGATGCAAGAGTATTGGAATTCATCAATTCTAATGATTTAGAAAAATTAGCTCCTCTTGGAACTTCTTGTCCGGATCACTTCTTGAGAACTAAAATCAGTCCTTTAGTGATTGAATTGGCTCCAAACGAAGATTTATCTGATGTTGATGCTATCAAAGCTAAATTAGCTCCATCTTTTGAAGCTTACCGTCAAATGTACTCTGAGTACTATAACACTTGCAAAAAATCTAACTCACCAGCAATGCGTGATCCAAATCCGGTTGTAATTTTATATCCAGGTGTAGGTATGTTTACTTTTGCAAAAGATAAAACAATGGCTCGTTTGGCATCTGAATATTATATCAATGCAGTAAACGTAATGAAAGGTGCTGAAGCAGTTTCTGAATATACTTCATTGCCACGTCAGGAAGCTTTTGACATCGAGTACTGGTTGTTAGAAGAAGCTAAATTACAACGTATGCCAAAACCAAAAGCTTTATCTGGAAGAATCGCTTTAATTACCGGTTCTGCAGGAGGTATTGGTAAGGCTATCGCTAAGAAATTTGCTGAAGAAGGTGCTTGTGTAGTTATCAATGACATCAACGAAGAGCGTTTACAAGGAGCTACAGCTGATTTCGTTAAAACTTTTGGTAAAGATGCTGTTTCTAGTACTTTATTAAATGTTACTGATGCTGATAGTACAGCTAAAGCTTTAGATGCTGCTTGTTTAGCATTTGGTGGAGCTGATATTATTGTAAATAATGCAGGAATCAGTATTTCTAAATCTATCGCAGAGCATTCATTAGAAGAGTGGGATAGATTATACGATATCTTGGTAAAAGGACAATTCATTGTTTCTAAAGCAGGAATCGAAGTAATGCGTAAACAAGGTTTTGGTGGAGATATCGTTAATATCGTATCTAAAAATGCAGTTGTTGCAGGACCAAACAACCCTGGATACGGTTCAGCTAAAGCGGCTCAGGCTCACTTGACTCGTTTGATGGCTGCTGAATTAGGAGCTGATAAAATCCGTGTGAACACAGTTAACCCTGATGCTGTAATCTCTGATTCAAACATTTGGTCAGGTGGATGGGCTGAAGGACGTGCTAAAGCTTACGGTATTACTGTAGCTGAATTGCCTGCTTACTACGCTAAGCGTACTTTATTAAACGAAATTATATTACCAGACGATATCGCTAACGCTTGTTATGCTTTTGTTGGAGGTTTGTTAGGCAAATCAACAGGAAATGCATTAAATGTTGATGGTGGTGTTGCTATGGGATTCTATAGATAATTTTAGATGTTAGTTTTTAGATTGATTTATCTAACGTCCGATTCTTTTCGGGCGTTAGATTTTTCTTAATCTGATAACTGCATTTTTAATTTTTTCCCCTTTTAAAAAAAAAATATTCATAACAATTTAGGGTTTCGAAATTGTTTTGTGTCTACCGCTTATAATCCCCATAAATTATGAAAAAAGTAGCATTTAAAATGCAGTTGCATCAAGGTCAGGTTCAAGAGTACCAAAAAAGGCATGATGAATTGTGGCCTGAATTAGCCGATTTGTTAAAAAGTGTAGGAGTCGAAGATTACTCTATTTTTTTTGATGAAGATACACATGCCCTTTTTGGTGTTTTAAAAATCGAAGATCCAAGTCGTTTAGACGAACTTCCTAAACACCCGGTTATGCAAAAATGGTGGAAATATATGGGAGACATTATGGATGCAAATCCGGACAATTCGCCAGTGAGTGTTTCACTCAAAGAAGTTTTTTATTTACCTTAAAAATTTATAATTATCATGATATTAGATTCTAATAAAATTGCTGCTCATAATGATGGGCTTTATACAGCACATAAAAATAAATTAGTTTTCACAGCTTCTGAAATAGCTGAATCTGAAGCTATCATTAAAAAATTAGTCGATTTCCAAATCGCTATCCCTTCTTGGGCTTTAGGTACAGGAGGAACTCGTTTTGGACGTTTTCCAGGTGGTGGAGAGCCTCGTTCAATAGAAGAAAAAATCGAAGATGTAGGTTTGTTACACGCTTTGAACAAAGCTTCTGGAGCAATTTCTTTACATATTCCATGGGATACTGTATCTGATTATAGATCTATTAAAGCTTTAGCAGCACAACATGATTTGAAATTTGATGCAGTTAACTCTAACACATTTCAAGACCAGGCTAACAGCGAGTACTCTTATAAATTTGGTTCATTGCAAAATGTAAACAAAGCAATCCGTAAACAAGCTGTTCAACACAATATCGACGTAATTCAACAAGGTGTTGAGTTAGGTTCTAAATCATTAACTGTTTGGTTAGCTGATGGTTCTTGTTTTCCTGGACAATTAAATTTCCGTAAAGCTTATCAAAATACATTAGAAAGTTTAGAAGAAATTTATGCTGCATTGCCTGCTGACTGGAAATTATTCTTAGAATACAAATGTGCTGAGCCTAATTTCTATTCTACTACAGTTGCTGATTGGGGACAATCTTATTCTTATGTAAAAAAATTAGGAGATAAAGCTAAAACTTTAGTTGATTTAGGTCACCACCTTCCAAATGCTAATATTGAGCAAATTGTTTCTATATTATTAATGGAAGATAAATTAGGAGGTTTCCACTTCAATGATTCTAAATACGGAGATGACGATTTAACTGCCGGTGCATTAAAACCTTACCAATTATTCTTAATCTTCAACGAATTAGTAGAAGGAATGGATGCAAGAGGAATGAACCACGCAACTGACTTAGGTTGGATGATCGATGCTTCTCATAACGTAAAAGATCCAATGGAAGATTTATTACAATCTGTTGAAGCTATCATGATTGCTTATGCTCAGGCACTTTCTGTTGACAGAAAAGCGTTAGAAATTGCTCAAAATGAAAATGATGTTGTTAAAGCTCAGGAAATTTTACAAAATGCTTTCCGTACTGATGTTCGTGCATTAGTAGCTGAAGCTCGTTTGCGTTCTGGTGCTGCGCTTAATCCGGTTGGATTATACCGTCAGTTAGCTGTACGTGATGCTTTAATTGGAGAAAGAGGATTGAAAACTGTAGCAACAGGATTATAAAAAACAACATTAAATGAATGCAGTAGCCATTTTCGATATTGGAAAAACAAATAAAAAAGCCTTTCTATTTAATGAAAGCTATCAAATTGTTTGGGAAAATTCAGTAAATCTTCCTGAAACAGTTGATGAAGATGGATTTCCATGCGAAGATATTGTAGCGCTAAAAGACTGGTTTTTGGGATGTTGGGAAGAGATGAAATCTCAAACTCAATTCAACTTAAAAGCAGTTAATTTTAGTACTTATGGTGCTAGTTTTGTATATGTTGACGAAAAAGGAAATCCTTTAACGCCATTGTACAATTATCTTAGACCATATCCTGAAAACCTTAAAAATGAGTTTTATTCTAAATACAAAGGAGAAGAAGTTTTCACAGTGAAAACTGCTTCTCCGGTTTTAGGAAGTTTAAATTCCGGAATGCAAATTTACCGTTTGAAAGAAGAGAACCCAGAGGTTTTCAACAAGGTAAAACACTGTTTGCATTTGCCTCAATACATGAGTTTTCTTTTGACCAAAGAAGGATTTACTGATATCACCAGCATTGGTTGTCATACCAATCTTTGGAATTTCAATAGAATGAAATACCACAAATGGATTAAAAAGGAAGGGATAACTGAAAAATTGCCTCCAATTCACGATTCTGAAGATGCTATTACCGTAGAGAATGATATAGCAGTAGGGATTGGGTTGCACGATAGTTCTTCGGCTTTGATTCCTTATATTATTAATTTTGAAGATCCGTTTGTATTGTTGTCAACAGGAACCTGGGTAATTACAATGAATCCATTTAATTCTAAAAAGCTTACCTTTGACGAATTGCAAAACGATTGCTTGTGTTTTCTACATTATAAAGGAAAACCGGTTAAGGCTTCCCGTTTGTTTGCAGGAAATGAGCATGAAATTCAATCGGTAAAATTGGCAAAGCATTTTAATGCTCCAATTGATTCTTACAAACACGTTCTTTATGATAAAGACATCATTACTAAGTTAAGAGCTAAATTCAAACAATATACTAAGGGAGATAGTGATATTCTAAAAGATTGTCCTTTCAATGAGAGAGCCTTATCTGATTTTGAAAATTACGATGAAGGGTATCACCAGTTAATGTTGGATTTAATTGCTCAACAAATTGTTTCGACTAAATTAGTAATTCATAATAGTCCGGTAAAGAAAGTTTTTGTTGATGGAGGTTTCAGTAAAAATTCGATTTATATGAACTTGTTAGCGGAAGCTTTCCCCGAAATGGAAGTGTACGCAGCGTCAATGGCACAAGCAAGTTCGTTAGGAGCTGCCTTAGCTATTCATAAAAATTGGAATACAAAACCAATTCAAAATGATTTAATTGATTTAAAATTTTACAAACATTAATATCTAAATTTGCCTATCATAATTCAATCTTAAAACGAATATTGATAGGCATTTTTTTTTTGACATAAATATAAATAACAACCTATGAAAGTTGGACTTTTTATACCTTGCTATGTGGATCAGTTTTATCCACAGATAGGTATTGCAAGCTTGGAATTATTACAAAAATTTGGATGCGAAGTGAGTTTTCCAATGGATCAAACCTGCTGTGGTCAGCCTATGGCTAATAGCGGTTATTCTCATTTAACAGGCGGATGTGATACTAATTTTGTGAATAATTTTTCTGAATTTGATTACATCGTTTGCCCATCAGGAAGTTGTACGCTACATGTGAAGGATCACCTTCATTCTAAGGAGAATGAAGCTGCTGCTACACATATTAGAAATAATGTGTACGAACTTACAGAATTTCTAACCGATGTATTGAAGGTAGAATCTATCGAAGGAAATTTTCCTTATCGAGTAGGAATGCACCAAAGTTGTCACGGTCAACGCGGATTGAAATTGTCTCAAATGACAGAGTTAAATGCGGCTCCTTTTTCTAAACCGGAACAATTACTGAGTAAAATTAAAGGTTTAGACTTAGTATCCTTAAGCAGAAAAGACGAATGTTGTGGTTTTGGAGGTACTTTTTGCGTTACTGAAGAAGCCGTTTCTGTAAAAATGGGATTAGACCGTATAGAAGATCACAAAGATCACCAAGTAGATTACATTACTGGTGGAGATATGTCGTGCTTAATGCACTTAGAAGGAATTCTAAAAAGACAAAAAAGCAATATTAAAGTAATTCACATTGCAGAAATTTTAAACTCAATATGAAAGAAAATACAATAGATCACAGTCACGCAGCGGCTATTTTTAATAAAGATGTGGAACGTGTAAACTGGCATGATGATACGCTTTGGTTTGTTCGTTCAAAAAGAGATAAATCAGCTCATGCTATCCCGGAATGGGAAACGCTTCGTGAGACAGCCTCAAATATTAAAAACAATGTGCTTTCAAACATGCATCACTATTTGCAGGAGTTTGAAGCTAAAGCCAAAGAAAACGGAATTATTGTGCATTGGGCTGCTGATGGAGCAGAACACAATAAAATAGTGCATTCGATTATTGCTAAGCATGGAGTTACCCAAATGGTAAAATCAAAATCAATGCTTACAGAAGAATGTCATTTGAATGAATATTTAGCAGATAATGGAGTTGAAGTAATTGATTCCGATTTAGGGGAATTTATTGTTCAATTAAGAAAAGAACCACCAAGTCATATCGTATTGCCTGCTATTCACCTTAAAAAAGAAGATGTAAGTGATACTTTTAATGAGCATCTTGGAACAGAAAAAGGAAATAACGATCCACAATATTTAACCGAAGCCGCTCGAAAAGAATTAAGAGATACTTTCTTAACTAGAAAAGTAGCACTTACAGGAGTGAACTTTGCAGTTGCCGAAACAGGTGAATTTGTGGTGTGTACCAATGAAGGTAATGCCGATATGGGTGCGCATCTTGCAGATGTTCACATTGCCTGTATGGGATTTGAAAAATTAATTCCAGAGCGCAAACACCTTGGTGTATTTTTAAGACTTTTGGCCCGAAGTGCAACAGGTCAGCCAATTACAACCTTTTCAAGTCATTTTAAAAAACCAAGAGTAGGTCAGGAAATGCACATTGTGATTGTTGATAATGGCAGAAGTACGCAATTAGGACGTGAAGAGTTTAGAAACTCTCTAAAATGTATCCGTTGTGGGGCTTGTATGAATACTTGTCCGGTTTACAGAAGAAGTGGAGGGCACAGTTACCACAATGCGGTTGCAGGTCCTATTGGTTCTATTTTGGCTCCAAACTTAGACATGAAAAAGAATGCCGATTTGCCTTTCGCAAGTACCTTATGTGGTTCTTGTACTAATGTTTGTCCGGTAAAAATTGATATTCACGATCAGTTGTATAAATGGCGTCAGGTTTTAGTTAAGGAAGGTTATACACCATCTTCTAAAACAATGGCCATGAAAGGAATGTCGGCTGTTTTAGCAAATCCAACAGTATTTAAAATTGCAGGAAAAGCAGGTCGATTTGTAATGAAGAATTTGCCTTTTATGGTAAACAACAATCTTAATGCCTGGTACAAGCAAAGAGAAATGCCAGCACCGCCAGAAGAATCATTTAGAGAGTGGTATGCTAAAAAAGCAAAAGAATCTAAAGACAAGAAATAATGAGCAGCAGAGATAGTATTTTAAGTAAAATCAAAAACAATCAGCCTACATCAGTGAACGAATTACCTAGTCTTAGTTTTTTAGGATTAGACAAAATTGATGTAATTGAAACCTATAAAACAGTACTAAAAGGTATTGGTGGATTTTGTGAAGAAGTGAGTAGTTTAGACGAAGTCAAAGCCTACATTGCTACGCATTACCCAGCAGATAAAAGAAAGATTACTACCATTCAGGAATTTGCTGATATTGCTGAAACCGAATGGACAAATGATGATCCACATAGTTTACAAAATGTAGAATTAGCTATTGTAAAGGCTCATTTTGGTGTTGCTGAAAATTCAGGGCTTTGGGTAACCGATGCTATTTTAGGGCAAAGAGTTTCTCCTTTTATTCCTCAATATTTATCTATCATTGTCAATAAAAAAGATATTTTGGCTACGATGCATCAGGCTTATGAGCGTATTGGAGATTTAGATTATGGTTTTGGTACTTTTATAGCCGGACCTTCTAAAACTGCCGATATTGAGCAATCATTAGTTCTTGGAGCTCATGGAGCAAGGGGATTGACCGTTTTTTTGATGGAATAGTTTATTCTCTTTGATTCATATAAAAAAATCGCTTCGTGTTTATAGAAGCGATTTTTTTGTTTTAGTTATAACGCAAAGATTCGCAAAGTGAACCGCAAAGGAACTCAAAGAAATATTTACAAAAGAGAGAGAAAAGAGAATTTTTTAAATCTTTTAAAAAAAAAAGCTCTGCGAATCTTTGTGTAATAATTTTCACTATTCTTTTATTTTTTCTAAAGAAACAGCGTTGATGCAATAGCGTAAACCACTTGGTTCCGGTCCATCAGGAAAGACATGACCTAAATGCGCATCGCAAATATTACATACACATTCTATACGAATCATTCCGTAACTCACATCTTTGTTATAAGCTACATTTTCAATAGCTATGGGCTCTGTAAAGGATGGCCAGCCTGTTCCACTTTGAAATTTAGTTGTAGAATCAAAAAGAGGTGTTTTGCAACATTTACAGGCATATTTTCCCGCTTCGAAAAGATTGCACATTTCAGAACTATGCGCTCTTTCGGTTCCTTTTTGACGCGTCACATAATATTCTTCATCGCTCAATTCTGATTTCCATTCTTGTTCTGTTTTCTCTACTCTTTTTGGCGGAGTAGGATTGCCATGTGCGACAAATTTTATAAGGTCGTTCCAGTTTAACATAGTTTTTTATTTAAGATATACAGCTACAAATTTGGCCAATGGAGCCATTCGGGCTTTGTTCAATTGTAAGGTATCGTTTTTAACCGTGTAATTATCTACAGTTTCCAATACGTTTAAAAAGTCGTTTTCAACGGTAGCTTTCATACAAGCCATTTTTGTAGAACCTATTTTCGAAAAAGAAATTCGGTTAACATCAGTCTGAAGTTCATAAGTTCCAAAAAAAGAATTGCAGCCACCATTTCCAGAAACTCTATTATCGGTTGATTTTAAGATTAAGTGAGGTTCTTTGGAAGCAAAATCGTCGGCAGTTACTTTTTGACCTTTGATTTCAATTAGTTTCCAGTATTTTTCTATTATTTCAGTAGATTCTTTTGGAGAAACAGTGTTTTCTGAAATCGATTTTTTGCTGGTACAGCAAGAAGTAAATAATAGTAATAAAGAAAATAAACTAATTGTGGTTAAGTAGTGTTTCATTTTTGAATTTTTAAGCGGAGATTAAATTTGGGATTCTTTTATAGTCATTACTGTTTATACAAAGATAAAAAGCATTTACTCAATCATTGTTTATAATATCCTAATTTTTCGAATTAAAAGTGCTGCTATTATTTGGCTATATTTGGTTCTTCTAAAAAAATAAATATGGGATTCAAGCATTTGTTTAAAGCTAAATTAAATTGGACATCAGTTCCAAAAGAAACGATTTCTGATTCAAAAAGATACAGTAAAACACACCAAATAGCCATTGAAGGAAAAGCAATATTAGATGTTTCGGCTGCCAAAGCATTCAAAGGAGATCCTGTTTTGTATAATCCGGAAGATTTGTTGCTGAGCAGTGTGATTTCCTGTCACATGATGTCGTATTTGTATGTGTGTTCACAAAACGGTATAACGGTAGTTTCTTATCAAGATGACGCTGAGGCAACGCTTGAAGTTTCTGAAAATGGTTCTGGACGTTTCATAGAAATAAGATTAAAACCCCAAGTTATCATTAAAGAAAAAGAAAAAATAGACGAAGCTTTAAGTTTACATGAAAAAGCAAACGAACTTTGTTTTATTGCCAATTCATGTAACTTCCTGATTTTGCATTTTCCAAGTTGTGAAGTTGAATAGAAAGTGAACATTATTAAGGGTTTTCCATAACACCACAGGATAGAGTTCGAATTATATAATGATATATTTACGCCTTAAATAAAATTAGTTTATGAAATAACTATTTTTGATTTTTAAACCAATCATTTTTAAACAAAATAATATTATGAATGCTAAAACAGCAATTGTTACTGGAGGAAATTCAGGATTAGGTTTTGCAACGGCAAAAAAATTATGCAACAACGGTGTTAAAACTTATATAATAGGTAGATCTAAAGATAAAACCGAAGAAGCTTGTGCTGAAATAGGCAGTAATGCCATTCCCGTAATTTTTGATTTGGGTAATTTAGATGGAATTCCGGCTATGATTGCCGAAATTGCTAAAGATACACCAATCGATATTTTAGTTAATAATGCAGGGATTAATCTTAAAAAAGAATTTACTGATGTTACTGATGAGGATTTTCTATCGGTCATTCATACTAATCTTTTAAGTGTTTTTGCTGTGAGCAGAGAGGTTGTCAAAAACATGAAAGAACATAAAAACGGAAGCATTGTCAATATCAGTTCTATGGCTTCTCAATACGGAATCCCAAAAGTAATTGCTTATAGCGCAAGTAAAGGTGCCATCGAAGCTATGACTCGTGCGATGGCTGTTGAATTGGCAACTTTTGGAATTCGTGTAAACTGTATTGCTCCGGGATTTATCAAAACTAAAATGTCAGCTAAGGCATTAGATACTGATCCTGAAAGAAAAAATAAGGTTTTAGGAAGAACACCTATGGGGTATTTAGGTGAACCGGATGATATAGCTGATGCAGCTTACTTTTATGCTACGGCCGAATCAAAATATGTAACGGGAACAGTTTTACCGGTAGATGGTGGAAATAGTATCGGATTTTAATTTTTTTTCCAATGATAAAAATGCAACATAACATGCGTTGGTTTGGACCTCAGGACGCAGTAAATTTAATAGATATTAAACAGGCCGGTGCAACCGGAATTGTTACTGCTTTGCACCAAATTCCTGTGGGAGAAATTTGGACTGTTGAAGCCATTCAGGAAAGACAAAACCTGATTAAAGCAGCCGGAATGGAGTGGACGGTGGTAGAAAGTTTACCTGTTCATGAAGAAATTAAAAGAGCTTGTGGCGATTTCAAAAAATATATTGAAAATTATAAAATTAGTCTGAGAAACCTTGCCCAGTGCGGAATTGAAGTTATAACCTATAATTTCATGCCTATTCTGGACTGGGTTAGAACAGACCATGATTATAGTAACGCAGATGGCAGCAAAGCATTATTGTACAACCATATTGCATTTGTTTATTTTGATATTCATTTATTAAAAAGACCTAATGCCGAAAATGAATATACTAACGAGCAAAAAGAGCAGGCTCTTGCTTTTGGCGCATCACTTTCTACCGAAGAAAAAGAGTTATTGTTTAAAAATGTCCTTTTAGGATTGCCGGGAAGTAAAATCAATTTTACAGCGGAACAAATTCTTTCTTTATTGGATAACTACAAGGATATTGATGATACTAAATTAAGAGAGAATCTTATTTATTTCCTGTCTGAAGTTGCCCCTGTAGCAGAAGAATTAGGGTTGAAATTAGCCATCCATCCTGATGATCCTCCTTTTTCGGTTATGGGATTGCCCCGTATTGTTTGTACCGAAGCCGATATCAAAAAAATATTTGAAGCCGTTCCTTTAAATGCCAACGGTTTATGTTACTGCACAGGTTCTCTGGGGGCTGATCCTAACAATGATTTGCTTAAAATAATTGATGATTTTGGCGATAGAATCCATTTTTTGCATCTTCGAAATGTTATCAGGGAAGATGAAAATATCTTTAGGGAATCAGAGCATCTTAATGGCGATAACCCGATGGAAGCAGTTATGGAGAAATTGATTGTTCTTATGAATAATAAAAAAGTGAGTTTACCAATGCGACCTGACCATGGATTTTTACATTCGGTGGAAGATGGAAAAGATAAATATCCGGGCTATTCTTTGATAGGAAGATTAAAAGGATTAGCTGAATTGAGAGGGTTAGAAATGGGAATACAATACACGTTAAGCCATAACTAATTTTTGCTTTATGAGGCATCTTAAAAAGATTCTCACAGCGACATAAAAATTATTAAATCGGGACAGAAATATATTCTATCCCGATTTTTTTATTCTTTTTAACTGATTGAGATATTGGGAACAACCGCTTTCATTGGGAAATATTCATATTTATTTATTTTTCCGGCAGGGTCGTTTGCAATGATGTCTTTTAGTTCCTGTTCATTATCGACAGCTACGATTCCAAGTCCGTAAATTTGTTTAGGATCCATAACAGGCCCAAAAGCATAAACTTTTCCTTGTTTTAGAATTTCTGTCCAGTAGGCTACATGTTCTGTCATGATTGCTCTTTCTTCCTCAGTCATTGTCATTGCAAAGTCAGGTCTTGAGGGGTTCAGATAAACTGCATAAAATTGTTTTTCCATTTTTTTGTTCTATTTAAATACTATTATAATCCGTTGGGTGAAATTATTAAAAAAGTCTGTTCGAGGTATAATTTTTAGCCTAAAAAAAGTAATATGAAATGACGTTTGTGTTACATCCGATTGTGTCCTTAGCTTCCGCAGTCGAGTGTCAAATGTTTGAAGAATACGTAAAAAGAAAAGCTGTTTGAGCGTAGCGAGTTTCTTTTCTTTTAGTATTCGAAAACTAATTTGACCGAGGAGGAAGCGTAAGACTTGATTTTTTTGTTTCTTTTTTGATCAAGCAAAAAAGAAAATTAGTAAACCGTAATTTCACATTTAATAAAAAAGTCATTGGTAGTGTTCTTTGTTCTGTCCCGACACTTCGGGACGAGAACCGTTTTATTGAAATTTTTCTTGTTCTCGATACAATCCCGTCCAAAAACGGGATCACTCGAACGGACGAGAAATTATCATCAAAAACTAATTTCACCCAAAAGTTTATTATAATGATTGGCAATGTGAGTTCGTTTAAAATCTTTTAAGTTTTCTGTTTGGCTATGCCAAAACTTTAATACAAAAATAACCTCAGTTTTTATTTTTTCCATTTTTTGTCCGAAGATGCAAATAGATTGAGGATTTCGATTTGAGCTTTTCCATCCAGTCCAATTTCGTCCCTTTGTTTTTGAAATTCCAGAAAAGAAGGAACGTTCAACAACTGTTTTTGAATATCTTCATTTTTATATAAAGAATGGTGGACAAATGTTAATCCATCTTGTTTGGTGAATACTTTGTATTCGAATAGAGAAGAATCTAGTTTTTCAAAATCCTTTATGAATGTCTCAATATTGGCTTTGTTTTGCTCAATAAATTCTTTTTTGATTTGGTAGGTGACAATTACGGATATCATTATTTTTTTTCTTTAGTTTGAATTACTTTTAAATTCTTCCATTGTTTCTTCCATTGTTTTTCCTCAATTCTTTCCTGAAACATATTCCAATCAAAATTAGGAGTAGGGGCAACCACTAAATTAAATAAATCATTCAAACCATGTGGTGCCAAAATTTCGATTTCTTCATTTGGATTTAATCTTGCTGCAATGGCTGTAGCCGTTTCAGGCCAATAAGAAATGGCGTTTTCGGTGTTGCTGTATTGCTTATGATTGTTGCGTAAATGCATTCTTGCCTGATTTTTAACCGACCATTTCACGTTGGGATTGATTTGGATCAGTTTGGCTTCTATTTCTTTTTCCAGAGCTTCCGAAAGAGTAGTCGCATCAAAAAAGACAACATCGATATCATTGCGTTTTGTTGTTTTTATCTGGTGTAAGCTATCCCAAACCGCATTTCGAATCAATCCGGCGCCTACCCAGCAATCATTTAGCTTTAACCCTTTAGCGATAGCAAGAGTTTCCATAATGAATGCATCTTTTTCAATGATGTTAATTAATTCGGTTTTATATTTCGTAGAAAGTAAATCCACTGTTCAGTTTTTTTTTGATTAGTTCAACTGTAAATATAGCCGATTTAGCTTATAATTTTTAGTTTGATTTAGTTGTTAATACAAAAATAAACCCCGCTTAAATCATCTTAAACGAGGTTGTAATTTATGGCTGTTTTGAAAATTAGTAGTTTTTAAATCTTTGAATAAAAGTTTCTTTTGTTAGCGATTGTTTTAACTTATTGAACACTTTTATATTCTTCTTCTGTTACCGGATTTAACCACGTTACTGATATATCATCTTTAAAATTTGTGATAGCTATATGTATCATTTTGCTTGTTGCTGAAGCTCCGTGCCAATGTTCGATGTTTTCAGGAATATTTATAACATCACCTTTATTTATTGGTTTTGCCGGTGAATCTTTTTCTTGGTAAAATCCACTTCCTTCAATAACTATCAGAACCTGACCTTTTGGATGTGTGTGCCAATTTGTTCTTGCTCCCGGTTCAAAAGTAACACAGCCTGCAGAAAATTCGTTGTTCTTATCTTTTGTAACTAATGGAGTTAAAAATGCATTTCCAACAAACCAGTCATTTGGTAATTGTTGCCCTTTTGGGAATATATCAGTTGTGTTCATAAAGATTAGTGTTTATTTGTTTTAAAATATAGGATGTTTATAAGTCCCGGCATCCACCCAGTAATCATTTAGTTTTAATTCTTTAACGATAGCAAGAGTTTCCATAATAAGCGCATCGGTTGTGATAATGTCAATTAATTTGGCTTTATATTTTATTAAAAATATTGGGCTATAATTTATTCAGCTCCAATAGTTCCTGTTTCGACTTTACCAGCCCGCTTGTAATTGGCAATAATGATTCCGCTTGGTGTAACAGTGCTCTCTATTAATGTAAATGCTGCGGCTATCGTGCCAAAGTCAAACAACTTTTTTCCTTTACCAAGTGTCAACGGAAAAATTTTGAGCCAGAGTTCGTCCACTAAATCATTTTCTAGTAGTGTCTGGACGAGATTGGCGCTGCCCCAAACTTTAATATCAGAACCTTCTGTGGCTTTTAGTTTTTTGATGTCTTCCAAGTTTTTGAGAAAAACAGAGTTTTTCCAGTTTGATTTTTTTACGGTCTTGGACAAGACGTATTTGGTGACCTCATTAATACCAGGCCATCCTTTTTCATGTTCTGGCCAGTAGGAAGCAAAAATCTCAAATGTTTTTCGACCTAAAAGAAGATCTGCAGCTTGCATTTGTTTTTCCAGAACCTTGGCAAAAACTTCGTCACCATAAGGAGCCAGCCAACCACCGTATTTGAAACCACCTGATTTATCTTCCTCAGGTCCGCCGGGTGCCTGCATTACTCCATCTAGGGTAATAAATGATAAAATAATTATTTTTCTCATAGCTTTAGGGGATTTTGTTTATCAAATTAGGATGAGATGAGAACCGAAAGTTAGTCGGCGTTTATTAATACAATAACAATAGAGGTAGAATTGTATTGACGAAATTCGTTTTGTTATTTATTGCTAATGTTTCGCGGCTATGTTTCCGCTGCGGCTAAACGAACAAGCGTTTTTTTCGCTAAGATATAATTTTTCGAGATGAAAAGGTGCAGTTATGAAAAACCAGCAATTATGCTTGACTGCTGTATAAACGTCATTAATTTTTATCTCTTGAATATTTAGCTAATAGCAGATATAGATTATTTAAGTTTTCCTCAAGAGAATGAATACTATCTTTCTTTACAGAAATTTGAAATTCTTTTTGTCGAATAGTAGAATTTTTAGCAACAATAGACTTTTGCAAATTTGTTTTGTCAACTTTTAAAATTTTGACTTGTTCATAGTAATCACTTTTTTCTTTATCAAATTTTGCTTGCCCAAAATATACTCCTAATGCAAATGCTCCACCTACAGAAATAGATAAAATTGTCCAAAATATTTCTGCTGAAAGTCCAATCGATTTGGTCTCATTTACATTTTTTGTTTGGTTCTTTTCAACTACTTTTTTATTTTCTTCAATTATTTTATCATCTTCATCAAATAGTTCAACCATTTCAATCATTTTTTCAAAATTTTTTATTTTGTTTTTTAAATCTGCTCTATATTCTTTTACTTCATCTAGCCAATATTCTCTTGCTGGACCCAAAGTTTTTCTTTGACGTTGATATTGTTCACTGATTGTTTTGTCAGAAAAAACTTTTTTTAAAAGTAAAACATTATAATTATCCCAATCTTCTAATCCATCTTTTAATTTTTCAAATGAATCATTCGTTGAGTTACTAGTACTATTTAATATATCCATTGCCTTATATATTCTATCTTTGAATAGTCGAATAGCTTCTTTTCTATTAATTAAAAGTTTTGGATAGTCATTCATTTGATGATGATTTATATTTGTTGCGCGGGTTATAACGTTCTGATGTTTTGAGTGGCTGGGGGGAATAATAGAGTATTTTGGTTTAATGGAATTATGTTAAAAAACGGTAATTCTACTAAATCCGCAAATCGATTAAAACGTGTGTTATAAGCCGTTTTTTTGTTTTTAATGATTGAATTTAGGATTATGAGATATTATTTTATTAAATTTCGGAATTAGATTTTTTTCCATAAAATCTATTAAATTTTCATCTGCTTCTTGTCTTTTAAAATGTGGTAAAGTATTACAAGTATAATGAGTTTCATTATTATCGTCTATTGAATAGTCAAAATATAAAAAACAAATTAATCCGAACGATTTATTTGGATTAATTTGTTTCTTTTTTAATTCCTCATCTAATTCTATTAATGTTTGAAAAATTAATTCATTTTCAAGAGTCAAGTTTATATTTTTTGAATGGTAATTTAAATTGGTAATATCTATAAATAAGGCAGTAGATGAATTCATATATTCTTTTATCATCTTTCCTCTTATCACGCTTTTCAATTTTTTTAATATTTGATTTTTTGTTGGAACTTTATCAAAATTAAATTGCGCACTTGTACACTCGATATAAATTTCTTTATTATTGTAGTTTATAGAAAAGTCGGGTCTTTCACTTTTTTTATATGTTATCTTTTTTTGAACTAAAGTCCAGTTCATATAGAGTTCAAAAATGTCTCCGAATATACCAACATTTTCTTTGTTATTTACTAATCTTCTTCTCCATATTTTCCATTCATCTTGTGAAGAATTTTTAATTGTTGATAAATATTCTAATGAATCAAATAAGGAATGATATAATATGTAGTTATATTTTTCAGATTTTGGTTGTAATTTTAATAATATTTGATAATTGTCATAAAATGCGTGTCCTTTATTTTTAGAATTTTCTAAATCAAAACTTAATTCTTTTAAGTAAAGTTTTTTTATGAATTCAATATCTTCGTTTGAGTTAATAGCATCTTTCATACTTTGGCTTTAGACTTTAGTTTGGATTGTTAAAAATGACCATTTTAATAATTTATAAATGAATCGAATTGGATATACAAGGGTAAAAACGATAATAGCTATCCATTTTATTAGATCTATGATATTATCTTTAGAATTTATTTTTTGCTTAGTTTCATTTATGTCTTTGTTTGCTTCATCAAACTCCTTCCTGTATTTTTTATAGGCAGTCGATGTACTTGTGGTTGGTGGTAATGGAAGCCCTTGCATTGTAAAGCAAAATTCTTTAAAGCCTACAATGATGCAATTTTTAGTTTTCAGAAAGTCATAGTAACGTTTTAGGTTCTTCTTTTCTGGAAAGTTAGTTTCAAATTTTTTAGAGATACTTTGCAAAGTGTCAAATGGAACAGGCTCCTGTAATTTACTAAAGGGACTTATTTTAAATCCATCAAACTTGGCAAATTGGTTTATTGAATCAATGTCAAAAGGTGGTTTGAGTTTTTGTAGGAGTAAAAAAAGTCGTCTTTTAGTGAAAAAGCTGGTTTGTTGAACTGAAAATTCGTCAAACATTATTTCATCAAAAAAAAAATCAGGTGGTATAATGATAGGCGGTCTCCCTTTATCAAAATATTCAGTCGGTACATTTTTCCTGTCGAGCATTTCTTCGAAGGATATTGATTTTGAATATCTTGTTTGAATGGAATCAATATCATGTGAAAGAATTGATGTTTTCTTTTCTAATTTTTCCGCCTTACTAATACGGAATTCATTTATAGACCAAAGTATTACCCAACTAAGTCCTATAAGAACTGAACAGATAAATAGAATAATTATTTCTCTCGCTACTTTTCTTTTGGTTATTTGTTTCATTGTTTGTTTTTCTATTTCTTAGTTAAATATTAGTAAAGTCATCATAGAAAAACCAGTAACATATTTGTTTTCTCTATTGTTACATTTTTTCCGCAACATTTTATTTTAGTTCACTCAAATAATTAAGACATTCGATGCTTAATTCTTTTTTAACGTCTTCAATATTGAATATATTTTCCATAAAATACATTAATTTTTCTCCAATTACTCCTCTACTATTCTTGTCATATTCTTTTAGGCAAGCAGTATAAAGTAATGCTTTTCTACAATTATTAATAGTCCAATAAGTTGCATAAGTTACATAGTCTGGCGTTCCAATATAACTATTCATTAATTTTTCAAATTTGTATCCGTAGTCCATAGTCTTAATTTATTAGTTTTTGCTAAAGTTTTAAAATATTTTTACTGTTTTCCGTTATTCTTTTGTGTCATTTTTGGAATTGGTTGCACACAACTTGTATATTTTTATTACAGAATCATAAAGAGTCATCCAATTTTCGGATAGATAGGTAACGCAGTAGTCATACTTTATTATATTCCAAATATATTTATTTTTTCTTACAAATGATTTAGGGTTTTAATAGTATGTCAAAAATCAATATCAATTTTAAAAAAAAATGATACACTTGTACGCATAAAAAAATCCGAGTTGTTTGTCAATCGGATTTTAGAGTATTTTCTGTAATGATGTATCGCTGTCAAAAAGGAATGGTTTTATCCAGAAAATACGAGTTTACTTTTTTGCCGGTTTCATTTCTGTTACAATCAATTTTAGGGTTGTCATACCGGTATTTTTAGCCATGTGGGTTACCGCAGGCATATAGATGGCAGTTCCGGCTTTGATGTCCATAGCCATGGCTTTTTTGCCTTTTTCGGTAATCTCAATTTTTCCTCCTGCCACAACATAAACAGTGTGGTTAGGATGGCTGTGCATGGCTGCGGTTGCACCCGGAGCAAAAACTACTTCCATCACTCTTACCTTGTCATTTTCTAATAACACTTTTTTATAGACGTTGTGGGCCGCTTTCATTGGGTCTTGCGCATACAAACTGACACTCTGAAAAGTGAATACTCCAAAGAGTAAAGCCATTACTATCATTTTAATTGTTTTCATCTTGTTTGAATTTTAAATTTTAGACTAATTTAAATTGCGCTACTCCTAAAGCTCTTGGTTGGGCTCATTTTTTAGAGTAGTAGATGGTTGTTGTGTGTAATTGATACGGTTAGGCATAAAGAAAAATCTTTGGTATGGATTGTTCTCTCTGTCCGTTTTATGAAATATAAAGTGTTTTGGGGTTTGTTTATATCTCAAAACTTTGTGTACTAAAGATTCCGTAGGAATTTTGAAGTACACGGCGCTGTTCCTTTTTGTAAATCTAAATTTACGAAATATTCGGCTTGAAAATATAAGTAAGCTCTTGTTTTTTATGTTTAAGGTTTTGGTTTTGAGTGTTTTTTGGTGTGTGTTTTATCTTTTGGAATCAAAATAATAAGCATAAAAAAATCCGATTGCTTTTACAACAATTGGATTTTGTATATAATCTGAAATCTTTATTCTATCCCGATAGCTATCGGGACTAAAATCTATAAGTGGACACATCATCTTTTAGTCACAATTTTTATTTGGGAGAAAATAGTTGTTTAATTTAAGAAAGGGTTTTGCTTTTTAATTGGTTTTATAATCGTGGGATTTTTTGTTTCTGGCTTCCATTCGCTAGTGTTTGGTTTTAACCAGAACAGAATTAAATTAATGATGTTCTGCTAATATGTGGCTATATACATAATGTACCGGCATTACTGTAGGTGCTTTTTTAGGTATGTTGTTTTTTTCAAGTATTGGCATAAGTATTTCGCCAAAATTTTTGAAATCTTCTTCGGATTCCCATTCATCGACTACCATCCAGCCATCTGAAGTTGGAGCGCCAATATGGTATAACAACCCATAAGGGTTAGAATGACCTGTAGCACGTAAATCGTCCCATACGCGGTCGTATTCTTTTGATGTCATGCCAGGAAAATTGAATAAAATCATTACATTTTTCATTGTATAAATAATTTTTGTTACTAAATTTTGAATACTGTATTTCTTGTATCCGTTTTGAATAATACAGTATATTATAGAAGTTTAAAGATGCTCTTTTGAATAGAATGAGCTACAATAATTTGTTTATATAACCAATGTGCCTAAATGGCAAAACCCTTTTTCAGTTAATAGCTGTTACCAGTGATTTTTGGGTATACTAAGTTACGAAAAAATGCAGTTAATTGTTTGGTTTTTAGTTTTGTATTTGTGTTTTTGATGCAAAAAATCCGTCCCGATAGCTCGAGACGGATTTTGTATATAATCTGAAATCTTTATTCTATCCTGATAGCTATCGGGACTGAAACCTATATGTGAATTACCTCACCATAAGCAGCGGCAACCGCTTCCATAACCGCCTCACTCATTGTAGGGTGAGGGTGGATTGATTTTAGGATTTCGTGTCCTGTAGTTTCCAGTTTACGGGCTACAACTGCCTCAGCAATCATATCAGTAACACCGGCACCAATCATGTGGCATCCTAACCATTCGCCGTATTTAGCATCAAAGATTACTTTTACAAATCCGTCAGCATTTCCAGATGCTTTTGCTTTTCCAGATGCTACGAATGGGAATTTTCCAATTTTCAAATCGTATCCTTTTTCTTTAGCTGCTTTTTCAGTTAAACCTACAGAAGCAATTTCAGGAGTAGCATAAGTACAACCCGGTACGTTTCCGTAATCGATAGGTTCTACGTGCATACCTGCAATTTTCTCCACACAGTTGATTCCTTCAGCTGAAGCTACGTGAGCTAAAGCCTGTCCCGGAGTTACGTCACCAATAGCGTAGTAACCTGGAATATTAGTAGCATTGTAAGCGTTTACTAAGATTTTATCTCTGTCAGTAGCAATACCTACTTCTTCTAATCCGATGTTTTCGATATTAGTTTTGATACCAACAGCAGAAAGTAAAATATCAGCTTCTAAAATTTCTTCTCCTTTAGCTGTTTTAACGAATGCTTTAACTCCTTTTCCAGTAGTGTCAATTTTCTCAACAGAAGAGTTAGTCATAACTGTAATTCCGGATTTTTTCAAAGATTTTTCAAATTCTTTTGAGATATCTTCGTCTTCAACAGGTACTACATTAGGCATGAATTCTACAATAGTAACTTCAGTTCCCATTGAGTTGTAGAAGTGAGCAAACTCAACTCCGATAGCTCCAGAACCTACGATAATCATCTTTTTAGGTTGTGTTGGCAAAGTCATTGCCTGACGGTAACCAATTACTTTTATACCATCTTGTGGTAAGTTAGGCAACTCACGAGAACGAGCACCGGTAGCAATAATGATATGATCAGCACTGTATTCAGTAACTTTTCCGTCTTTATCAGTAACGTCTAATTTTTTACCTGGTTTTAATTTTCCAAAACCATTAATAACGTCGATTTTGTTTTTCTTCATTAGGAAAGTAATTCCTTTGCTCATTCCATCTGCAACATTACGGCTACGTTGAATTACTGCAGGGAAATCTTTGTCAAATTCAGAAACCGTCAATCCGTAATCGGAAGCGTGTTTTAGATAATCAAAAACCTGAGCCGATTTAAGTAAGGCTTTTGTTGGGATACAACCCCAGTTCAAACAAACCCCGCCTAAGTTTTCTTTTTCAACTACGGCTACTTTAAAGCCTAATTGTGATGCTCTAATGGCAGTTACATACCCGCCAGGACCACTTCCTAAAACAATAACGTCGTATTTCATTTTTTTCTGATTTATTTTTTAAGTTGTAAAAATAAAATTTGCTAATAATGCGCCTTTCATTTTATATCTAAATTCTAATATTAATTGAGACTGCGAATTTAATGATTTATTCTGTTTTTAAAAGTCGCAAAAGCACAAAGTTTTAACAGAATGCTGTTTATAAAGGATGATTTTTCGAAATCTAACAAAATACCTTCTGTTTCTTATATAATTTTAGGAATCCGTTAATACTGTTTTTTAACCGCAAAGACTTACAAAGAAAACACAAAGACTCGTTAAGCTTTTTTTAATCGCAAATTTAAAATCATTTTATAAATCAATAATTTGCGAATTTGCGGTCAAAATTTGTATCTACCCCACCATTTTCTGTTTTCTTAGTAATAACCAAATCACTATTGGTGCACCAAAAATAGACGTTACCGCATTGATAGGCAAAGTAATTTCGCCACCGGGAACTTGCGAAATGGTATCGCAAATCAGCATGATAATGGCTCCAAAAAGCAGGGTACTCCAAAATAAAATAGTATGATTGCTGGTTTGGAAAACCAATTTAGCAATATGAGGAACTGCCAGGCCAATAAAGGCAATAGGACCTGCAAAAGCAGTGATGCTTCCCGCTAAAATACTGGTGGCAAACAAAATAATCAATCTTGCTTTTTTGTAATTCAAACCGAGGCTTCGGGCGTAGTTTTCTCCAAGTAGTAGTGCATTCAAAGGTTTAATACAGGCTACACTCAATAGTAATCCCGTTAGCACACAAACAGCTAAAATAATAATCGAAGTCCAGGAAAGATTTCCTAAATTCCCTAAAGACCAAAAAGTGAATTTTTGCAATTGCTCAGCAGTGCTAAAGAAACTCAATGTTCCTACAATTGCAGAGCTTAAGCTGCCAAACATTAGTCCCACAATCAGGATGGTCATGGTATCCCGTAAGCGTATGGAAACCAATAAAACGGCTACTAATACACAAGAACTTCCTATGGTTGAGGCTAAGACGATTCCGTAAGACGAAAGTACTATTTCCTGTAAAAAAGGAGGAAGTAAACCCGCACCTAAAATCACAAAAGCCACTCCTAAACTCGCTCCTGAACTCAGTCCCAAAACATAAGGTCCGGCCAATGGATTCCTGAATAAGGTTTGCATCAATAAACCACTAATCGAAAGTCCGATTCCAACTAAAACTACCGTAATTGCTTTAGGTAACCGATAATTGATAATAATGTATTCCCAAGTTGACTTGCTGGCTTGCCCGCCACTTAGACTTTGATAAATTTCTTTAAAAGGAATAGTTATCGAACCTAAACTGATGTTTGTAAAAAACAAAAAAAGCAGTCCTATAACAAGGTAGGAAAATAGAATTGTATTTCGTTTTTGGTTTTTCAATTGGGCTTAATTTAGTTTCGTTGCAAAGGTAAAATTATAGTTGGCTAATAATTCAGGATGAAAAATCTTGATGTAATCTTTCAGAACTAAATCAGGTCGGCTAGGGGCTAATTCATAATAAATAGTTCCTCCCGTTGTGCCTAATTTGCTTTCAAAAGTATAGACGTTTTTCACAGCAAAAGCATCAAATTGGTTGTAATGCGGATTGCTGTCTCCTAATTCTTTTGAGTTTTTAAAAGAGCCTGTCGCAATCCAAACCTTCGCAGTTTTTGCTTTGTCTAATATTTTTTCGAACGACAATCCTAAACTTCCGCTGCCTTCAATATCAGCCCATAAATAATTGGATTTGGCGTCTTTCATAAATTGGGCAACCCAGCTGTTTCCTTTGGCTACAAACCATTGGTTTTGGTACATAGAACCGTATAAAACTGTTGCCTCTGCTTTTTGATTAGCGACTAATTGCAAGGCTTGATTGTAGTTTTTTACAATGTTGTCAAAAAGGATTTTGCCTTCTTTTTCTTTGCCAAATAAAGCTGCATACAATTTAATCCATTCGGCTTTTCCCAGCGGGGATTGCTCCATCCAATCGGCCTGGATAATTACATTTAAACCACTTTTTTCCAGATTGGCAATCATCGGATTGTTATTGTCTACGCCAAAAGTCACGATGGCTTCGGGAGCTAAATCAATTAGCTTTTCCATATTCAAACGTTCGTTTTGTCCCACATTTTTTACGATTCCTGAATCAATCAGTTTTCGGGTTTTTGCAGAAGAAACATAATTGGTGTGTGGAAAACCTACTAAAGATTTTTCTACCTGAAGCATTTCTAAAAAAGGAATGTTAGTAGTCGAAGTAACCACTATGGATTTTAAAGGAACCGATAGTTGAGTATACTTTTGCAAACTATCAGGAACAGTGGCGTTTTTTTCTTTTAAGATATAGGTGAAATCTTTATTGGCATCAGGCCAGGGATTTAAAACCTTAACAATCGAGTAACCATCGTATTTGTAAATGGAAAGATTGCTCGAATATTCAATTTCGTTTTTTATGGTTGCTATTGGAGCGGTAGTCGATTGTTTGTTTTTTTGACAGGCTGCAAGGCTTAAAATAGCCACAAAAAGAAATATTTTATTGTAAAAAGAATTCATGTTTTTATTTTCTATGCCGGCAAAGGTATAGCAATTTGTAAAAATTACTGTATATTTTCTAGGATAAAAAAAACAACAAATACTATCTTTACCTCATGAATGCTATAAAAGTAAAACGCTGTTCCGGTTGTGGAATTGCCTTTGATTGCGGAGATATTTCTCAGAAAAAGAAATGTTGGTGCAATGATTTTCCACCTATTTTTACTCTTTCGGAAGGAGCGGATTGTCTTTGTCCAGATTGTTTTAAGAATAGTTGTATGATAAAGATTGAAGAATATGTGGCTACCATCTCTCCAGAAAATGCTTTAGAAAATAAAGCCAAAGATTTGCCTAAAACTACTCATTTGATTGAAGGAATCGATTACTATTTAGAAAATGGGAATTATGTTTTCAAAGCCTGGTTTCATCTAAAAAGAGGTTCTTGTTGTGGTAATGGCTGCCGTCATTGTCCATACTGAAAAAGTTATGAGTTGTGTGTTATGGGTATGATGGAGGGGAGTTTTTGACATAGAGGTTTAGAATTTTTTGGAAAAATAATAAATGAAGATTAAAGTTTTATAGCTGTGTTAATTGGAAAAGAAAGCGTTGTTTATTAAGAGGTTCGACGTCCTTAGCTTCCGCAGTCGAGTGTCAAATGTTTGAAGAATCCGTAAAAAGAAAAGTTGTTTGAGCGTAGCGAGTTCTTTTCTTTTAGGATTCGAAAACTAATTTGACCGACGAGGAAGTGTAAGACTTGATTTTTTTGTTTCTTTTTTGATCAAGCAAAAAAGAAAATGAATAATTAATGTTTTTTATTTTCAATAAAAATGTCATAAGTGATTATTCAAGTGTCTTTGAAAAAAGTCTTCGAAAAGCTCAGACTGACAACATAAACAGATAAATTTATACTAAAAAAACAATTAAAAATGATTTATTTCATAACAGGAGGAGAGCGCTCAGGAAAGAGCAGTTATGCCGAAAATATAGCCAAAGAATTATCGGCAAGACCTATGTATGTTGCTACAGCCCGAAAATGGGATGATGATTTCCAGAAGCGAATTGACCGTCATCAAAAAGATAGAGATGAGCGTTGGATTAACATTGAAAAAGAAAAATTTTTAAGCGAAATTGATTTTTCAGGTCAGGTTGCTGTGATTGATTGCGTAACTTTATGGTTGACAAATTTTTTTATTGATACTCAAAATGATGTCGAGTTGAGTTTGATTCAGGCCAAGGCAGAATTTGAAGCTGTGGCTAATCAGCCTAATGCAACAATTATTATTATTTCTAATGAAATAGGAATGGGCGTTCATGCCGAAACGCATATTGGTCGAAAGTTCACCGAATTACAAGGTTGGATGAACCAATATTTGGCAAAAAAAGCGGATAAGGTGGTGTTAATGGTTTCCGGAATTCCGGTAACAATAAAAGGAGGATTATGAATTTTGTAACCTCTTGGTCCGGTGGAAAAGACAGCTGTTATGCGATGATGCAGGCAGTCAAACAAGGATTTACGCCAAAGGTTTTGCTCAACATGATGAATGAAAATGGTAAAATTTCCCGTTCGCATGGTTTGCCATTAGCTATTTTGAATCAACAGGCACAAAAAATGCAATTGCCGATAGAAACTGTACCAGCCACTTGGGGTGATTATGAGGAAAAATTCATAGCAATTTTAAAATCACTAAAAGCAAATTTTGATTTGGAAGCTGCTGTTTTTGGAGATATCGATTTGCAGCCTCATAGGGATTGGGAAGAGAAAGTTTGTCAGGCGGCCTCGTTGAAAGCTATTTTGCCGTTGTGGCAGCAAGACCGTATTGTACTGGTAAATGAAATGATTGAAAACGGAATCGAAACCATGATTGTTTCCTGTAATACGATGATGGGGGAAAGTTATTTAGGGAGGATTTTGACCAAAGAATTAGCCTTGGAGTTATTGGAGAAAGGAATAGATCCTTGTGGGGAGAATGGCGAATTTCATACTATGGTAGTTAACTGCCCCTTGTTTTCAGAAGCTATTGAATTGCCTGATTTTACGACTAAAACCTATAAGGATTATTGTTTTGTTGTTTGGGAATAAATAATTTAGCAGATTTCAGAAAGCAGATTTCAGAAAGCAGAATTCAGTCTGGTATAATGTCTAAATTCCGTAGGAATGCCTTATATTGTTGCAACGTCCCGAAAGCATTCGGGATTAATCCGTTGAAATAAAAAATAAAGAAATAATTGACGATGACCAATTTAGACGAAATAATTAAATCACGCCGCGATACCCGTCATTTTACTAATGATGCCGTTCCTGATGCCGTAATCGAAAAAGCATTAGAGGCTGGGCATTGGGCGCCTTCTGTTGGTTTGACTGAAGCAACTAAATATTATCTTATCAAATCGGCGGAAATTAAGAAAGCAGTTAAGGAATTGTTCTTGGAATATGATAAAAAAGCTGCAGCCTGTACGGATGACGAATTACAAAAAGTACAATATCAAAACTTAAAGCTTGAGGCAATTGAAGAAGCACCACTGGGATTAGTCATTTGTTACGACCGTTCGGTGTTGAATCATTTTACTATCGGGACAGTGGGAAGCAATGAAGCCATAAAGTTTAGCGCAGTTTGTGCGGCTCAAAACATTTGGCTTTCGTTAACCGAACAAGGCTATTCAATGGGCTGGGTTTCGATTTTGAATTATTACCAATTCAAGAAAATATTGGGTTTACCGGAACATATTGAACCGCTTGGATATTTTTGCGTAGGCAAACCAGCGACAAATTACGAGAACCAACCGATGTTGCAACAACTGAATTGGAAACAAAAATCGGAAGCACCTTTTGTTTCAGAAATTAGGCAACTTCATTCAATAGCAACAAAGGAACTTGAAGAAGATGTTGTTCGTACCAATAAAGTTGATTTTTCATTGAAAGCCTTGGAAGATAAAATCAACAAAAAAACAAAACCGATTGGTTCATTAGGTGTTTTGGAAAAAATAGCGAAACAAATAGGAACTGTTTTTCAAACTTTGGAACCTAAAATCAGCAATCCAAATATTGTTGTTTTTGCTGCCGATCACGGAATTGCGCAACATGGTGTAAGTGCTTATCCGCAGGATGTAACGCGCCAGATGCTGACTAATTTTCTGGAAGGTGGAGCGGCAATAAATGTGTTTTGTAAGCAAAATAAAATAGCTCTTTCGGTAGTTGATGCGGGTGTGAATTATGATTTCCCGTCTAATACAACACTGATTTCGGCTAAGATTGACAAAGGGACACATTCATTTTTAAGTGGTCCGGCTATGAGCAAAGCGCAAGTGGAATTGTGTTTTAGCAAAGGAAGCGAAATTGTGGCAGCTATTGCAAAACAGGGGAGTAACTGTATTGGTTTTGGCGAAATGGGTATTGGCAACACAGCTACAGCTTCGGTTTTAATGAGTGTACTTTGTAATTTTTCTATCGAAGATTGTGTAGGCAGAGGTACAGGAGTTGATGACGAAAAGCTGCAATTTAAGATTGATATTTTAAAAAAAGCGATTGAGAATTACCATGGTTCGAAAGATTTAGAGAGTTATTTGACTTATTTTGGAGGATTTGAAATTTTGCAAATGGCTGGTGGAATGCTGGAGGCTTACAGACAGAATATGATTTTTCTGGTAGATGGTTTTATTTGCAGTGTCGCCTTTTTAATCGCTTTCAAAAAAAATCCTGCCATAATGAATAACGCTATTTTTAGTCATCAATCGGCTGAAAAACCACATAAAAAACTTTTGGATTATCTTGGAGTGTCGGCTGTTTTACAATTAGATTTGCGCTTGGGCGAAGGAACGGGTTGTGCGCTTGTGTTTCCAATAATTGAATCGGCTGTAGCTTTTTTAAACGAAATGGCCAGTTTTGAAAGTGCTGGTGTGAGTGAAAAATAAAAGTTAAAAGTTAGAGGTGGGAAGTTAGAAATAGGTTAAAAAGATTTATAAAAAAAATGAAAAAAGAACTCCATATATTTTTTACGGCAATGATGTTTTACACCCGAATTCCTTGTCCTAAAAATATAAATCACCATCCTGATTACTTAAATAAAGCTTCGAGATATTTCCCTGTAATTGGCTGGTTAGTAGGTGGTATTAGTTTTGTTGTTTTTTATTTTGCAGCTTTGGTTTTTTCAAATGAAATTGCCGTTGTACTCTCGATGATTGCCAGTATTCTTGTTACCGGAGCTTTTCATGAAGATGGTTTTGCCGATGTTTGTGATGGTTTTGGAGGCGGATGGACCAAAGAAAAGATTCTGTTAATCATGAAAGACAGTGCCATTGGAGCTTATGGAGCGATTGGTTTGGTTTTACTTTTTTTATTAAAGTTTCAGAGTTTGGTTCAATTAACAGACAATATTCAAATACCAGATTTTGGTTTCGGAATTTATGATGTAAATATTGGAATTTGGCTTCTTTTTATAACTGCTCATTCTTTAAGTCGATTAGCGGCAATATCTATTGTTTTTACCCATGAATATTCAAGAGAAGATGCAACTAGCAAAAGCAAGCCTATTGCTCAAAATTATACTTGGAGAGAAGTATTTGGTGCTTTCTTTTTCGGATTGTTACCACTTTTAGTATTGGCTGTTTCTCATTGGCAAATACTGTTTGCTGTAATCCCCGTTTTCTTATTCCGATTTTTTCTGGCTCGATATTTCCAAAAATGGATTGGCGGTTATACCGGTGATTGTCTTGGTGCAACACAGCAGGTTTGTGAAGTAGTTTTTTATCTTTCAATAGTAGCATTATGGAAGTTTATTTAGTGCGTCATACCGAAACGGTTTGTGAAAAAGGCATTTGTTACGGACAAACCGATGTGACTTTGAAAGAACCTTATTTGGAACAATTTGAATCGATAAAAAGTCAAATACCATCTGATGCTGTTGTCTATTCGAGTCCTTTGTCCCGTTGTGTCCAATTGGCTAATTATTTAGCCCCATCGATAATTACTGATTCCCGATTGATGGAGATGCATTTTGGTGATTGGGAAATGAAAAAATGGGATGACATTCCCGAAGCCGATTTTACACCCTGGATGACCGATTTTGTAAATGTAGCCGTTCCTAATGGCGAATCTTTTGTTGAATTACATCATCGTGTAACCGATTTTTTAGCGACACTGATTTCAGAAAACAATTCGAAAAAAATAGCCATTGTTACCCATGCTGGAGTAATCAGAAGTATTTTGTGTGCCAATTCAAATACGCCGTTGAAAGATGCTTTTACTAATAAAGTAGATTTTGGAGCTGTTATAAAAATAGAACTATAACTTCAAATAAAATTATTTAATTAGCTGGTTATTAGTTTTTTATTTGTTCTAAATCAAATATAGATATAAATTTGATTTTTAGCTGAATTAAGTTTTATCTTTGCCGCCGTATTGAGGTTGCTGTTTTTCTATTTGAAAATAGCATTAAAAGGGAATCAGGTTAAACACCTGAGCTGTACCCGCAACTGTAAGTTATCAAGCTTGTTGTTATCTACAAAACCACTGTCTCGTCACAAGACGAGATGGGAAGGTCAACAACAAGACGCAAGCCAGGAGACCTGCCTATTACATCGAGTATCAAACTTTCGGGAAAAAAGGTTTGGGTATGGGTAATTCTATGCTTTTCTCCCATTTATTAGTCATGTAACAGTTAAGCTGTTATTAAATGTTTTTTAAAATGAACAAAAAAATCGTTCGTATTAGTGCGTTATTCGTATTAATAAGTGCTTGTGCTTTTGCGCAAAAAAAGGGAGTTGTGCTTCCGGTAACCAATGAATTAGCTGAAGTAGTTGTTTCAGATTCTAAATTTGCATTGCCTAAGGAAAAATCAGGAAAGGTGATTGTGAAAATTACGGCTGATGATTTAAAGAAAAGACCAGGACAATCAGTAGCTGCTGTTTTGAGTACTGTGGCAGGAGTGGAGATTAACGGAAATCAAAGCAGAAACGGAAAAGATTTAGGGGTTTTTATTAGAGGAGGAAGAGGACATCAAGTTTTAATTTTAATTGATGGAGTTCCTGTTACAGATGCTTCAGGAATTAGTTTGTCTTATGATTTGCGTTTGCTTTCAGCTGATCAAGTACAAAGTATTGAGGTAATGAAAGGGGCTGCCAGTACGCTTTACGGTTCAGGAGCAGCAACCGGAGTAATCAATATTACTTTGAAAAAAGCAGCTAAGAATGCTATTGCAGGAAATGTTTATATGAATGTAGGAACACAAACAGCTGCTAAAGACAAAGATTATTCTGCTCAGGATTTTAATCAGGGATTTTCATTTAATGGAAAATCAGATAAGTTCAATTATTTTGCTTCTTTAAATAGTACTGAAACTACAGGGATTTCAGAAGCTAAGCCTGCTTCGGATGCTCAAACTTTTGAGGATGATAGTTTTTCCAGAGTGAATTCGATTGTGAAGTTTGGCTTTACGCCAAATGAAAAACTATCATTGGATTTCTTTGCTAATTATGATAAAATAAAAAATGAATTCGATTCAGGTTCGTTTGCAGATAATCCTGATAATTTTTCTACTTCAGAGCAATATAGAGTTGGTTTTTCTCCAAAATACAAATATACAAATGGAGAAATAGTGCTTAATTCTAGTGCTAATATGATTGATAGAGCACTATTTAATTATGGGAGTTTTTCTTATTATAAATCAAGAAGCATCAATACTGATTTGTTTAATAAGTACAGTATATTACCGGAATTGTTTCTTGTAACTGGTGCTCAATTTCAATTTCATGAAATGTCTAATAAGAGTGATTATGTTGACTTACCTAAAGAATTAGCTAAATTCAATATGATTGATCCTTATGTAACAGCGGTTTATAATTCTGATTTTGGATTCAATTTTAATGCAGGAGCACGTTTTACTATTCATAGTAAATATGGGAATAATTGGGTTTTTAATTTAAATCCATCATATTCAATTCCGAATACCTCAATAAAAATATTAGCAACTTATAGTACGGCATTTATTGCGCCTAGTTTGTATCAGCTTTATTCTTCTTATGGAGATTTGAATTTATCACCGGAGAAAGATAAAACTTTAGAGGCTGGTTTTGAAGCTGAATTATTTAATAAAAAACTGACTTTAACTTCAATTGCATTTTTAAGAGATGAAGTTGATGCTATAGGTTTTGATATGACTTTATATAAATATTATACTGTTTCAGGTGTAAATAAGGTAAGAGGAATTGAGACGATGCTTTCTTATAAACTGAACAGTAAAATAAAATGGAATGCAAATTATACTTTTTCAGAGATGGAAAAGCAGTCTAGCATTTTGAACCCTAAGCATAAAGTAAATACTGGGTTAGATATTCAGGCAACAGAGCGTTTAGCTTTTAGTGCTACGTATCAATTTGTTTCAGATAGGTATACAGAGTACACAACTTATCCTGCACCAACGTATGATGCTGTATTGAATTCAGAAATTTTAAAGGATTATCAATTAGTGAATGCTAACGTTCGTTATACGGTAATTAAAAACAGATTGAATGTTTTTGCTGCTGCAGATAATATTTTAAATAAAGATTTTGTTGAGGCCAGAGGTTTTAGTACCAGAGGCAGAAACTTTAAACTAGGTTTGAATATCAATTTATAATATTCAATTTTGGGGTTTAACAAAAAGGCTTTCAGTGATGAAAGCCTTTTTTTATGGTCAAAATGTTTTTATTGTTCAAAGTACATTTGATTTTGTCCTCTGAGTGTTTTAGAATCATTAAGGAATTCAAAATCAGTTGTTGTTTTTTCGGGTACTATAAATTTAGCAGTTCCGGTTATTTTTCCAATAGCTGTACTTAATAGAGGTTCAGCAGGATCTCCAAGGACACCTAATGTTATTATTCTTTCGGACAATTTATAATCAGGAATTAAGCCATCTAAATAGTCACCAAAACCTACGGCATTTACCGAATGGGCAACAATAGGTTGCATAGCATAGCGATGAGATGGATTTACATTAGTTTTAGTAAGAGTAGGAGAATCATAAAGGGTAACCGAAGCGACATTTTTTCCATAGGTCGCATCACCTATTTGAACCACATTAATATAGGGGGCGAGACCATTAATGATGAGTTCACTTGCCGAAGCGGTACTTCTGGTGGTTAAAACATAAACGGTGGTTAGATTTAAATTATTAAGAGCTGTACCGTCTATTGTACTTGTAAAAAGGTACTTCCTGTTGAGGTATGATTTTCTGTTGTTATAAGCCAATTCGCTGAAAACTTGCCCGTTAAATTGCCCTGTAAGCATACTGGCTAATCGGGTTGCCGTAAGTACAGAACCACCACCGTTGTATCTTAAGTCTAAAACCAAATCGGTTACAGCTTCTGATTTGAAATAAGCAAAGGCATCGTTTAGTTTTGAATCATAGCTTTGGTAAAAACCATTGTACATCAGATAACCAATTTTATGTGAGCCACTGCTGATTGTTTTTTTTATAAGAATGGGGTTTTCTGCTAAGTTTGTTTTGGTTAAAGACAGACTTTTACCATTAGGAGTAATTACAGGATTGTTATTGGTGTCATAAGTAAGGTTGGCAAAATTTAAAGTGTAATTTGTGGCGGAACTATTTAATAAACTGGAATAATTAGTTAGATTTAAGCTGGTTCCGTTGACGGCATAAAATACTTCGCCGCGTTTAATATCTTTTGTTGCAGCATCAGAGTTTGGAATAATATAACGCACATAACCAATAACCTGGTCGTTACCCGAAGAAACAAGACTTAGACCATATTCTACACCGTTATTTTTTGTAGTTCCTTGTAATTGCTGCTCTAATGTAAGATAGTCGCTAACTATCCAGCTGAATCGATCTACAATTTTAGGGTCTTCAGTATCATTAGGGTCTTTTGGTCGAGGAGGTAGGTAAAGTAATTTTTGAAATAATTCTTCTGGTGAATATTGTTCCAGAAAACTATAATATTCTGAATTTGAGGCAAATCTATTATTGGCCAAATCAGGAATTTCTTCTTGCCACAAGTACATTTGGTTCAATCCTCTCCATATAAATTTTTGAACGTCAAGACTGGTCGATTCAGGCAATGTATCATCTTGATCCTGACAACTTTGTAATAACAGGAAAGGAATAATCAGGAGAAATAAGCGTTTGAATAAAATGTTCATATTTTGTTAACGATTATGGGTGTTTATGTAAAAGTACTATCTTTATTTTTTAGAATTAATAATTTTCTAATTTTTGCATAAATCTTGCTATTTAGGCGTTATAGGCTGTAAGAGAAAGGTCAAATATTTTGGCATGAAAATGGTAAGTATTCTTAGAAAGAAGAATGTAATTTTAATATAAAGATATAAAAATGAAAAAGACACTAATCACATTGTTAATTGTGTTTGTTGCTTCGGTTACATCTTATGGGCAGGCTGTTTTTGATCAATTTGATGGGCGGGAAGAAATTGTTTCGGTAATTGTAAACAAAAAAATGTTTGAGTTAATGAGTAAGGTAAAAGTGGATCCTTCGGATAAGGAAACGCAACAATATTTGAAATTAATTCAAAATTTAGACAATTTAAAAGTTTTTTCGACCACTAATACTAAGGCTGCCCTTGAAATGAAAGCTGCTGCAGATGGTTACATTAAATTAGCTGATTTAGAAGAATTAAAGAAAGTAAATGAAACTGGGAAACAAGTTACAATAGACGTAAAACGTACCGGAGGCAATAACCAGCTTAGAGAGTTTTTGATGTTTATTGACGATGATGCTAATGGAATTAAGCGTTCTGTTTTAATGTCGTTGACAGGAGTTTTTAGTTTAAGCGATATTTCAATTTTAACTGATAAAATGCAAATTCCAGGTGGGACAGAACTTAAGAAATTGACTCAAAAGTAATTTTATCAAAAGAAAAAAACAAAAAGAGTAAGCCAGCAGCTTACTCTTTTTGTTTTATATATACTTTTCTAATAACAATTAAAACAGGAATTAAGACCGAATAGATGATAAAAAAAGGAATGATAAATTCAATCCAATTTAATAGTAACATTACACAAATTAATAATAATTGAAATCCTAATCCATATAGGGAAACTAAGCTCATGAACCAATTAGGGAAGGTTTTTAATTGGGAAGCACTGCGGTCTAGTTTGTAAATTATTTTATCAAAAACACCGTAAACAATAATGTAAATCCGGAATAGGATAGTTACCCATTTTTGATTTTCTCCTTCAAATGCTTTTGGAGTTTTGTTTTCAAAAATTCTACTGGTTTTATCTCCATCGACTGATTTGGTTCTTAAAATCACATAATAATAATTGTATAAGGTTCCCTGTAACTGAATACAAAAAAATGCGAGAAGAGTAGTCTGAAAAGAGTTGTCGGAAACAGTACAAATAGCCATTAGAAACAAAAAATTGAGAACAATGTCAAACAGACTGTCAAGGTACCTTCCTGTATAAGAAGGCGTTTTTTTTATCCGTGCCAATTCGCCATCAGCGGCATCAATAATGGATTTTAATATAATGAAAAAACAAGCTAAATTATAGTGACCTTTTAGGATACAGTAAATCGCTATGATTCCCGATACTCCAAAAAGTAACGTGACATGAATAGGTGTAAATCGCGTGTTTTTTAGTGTATTGGCAATCCATTTTCCAGCAGATCTTCCGTAATCAGATAAATCAATAAATCTGTTTTGTGAAGCAAGTTTAGACATTTATAGAAATGAATAAGAAAATGCGACAATATAGTCTGTAGTAAATATAGTCAAAAAAAAATACTATTTAGACAATCGGTGTAAGCTGTAAGTCATGGCTGACAACAGGAAAAAAGCATTCACTTGATGAATTAGTCCCAACCATAACGGAACTCCATAAAGCAATGTGAAAACACCCAGAGCAAATTGAACGAAGACAAGGAAAACCAATGTTTGGATTCCTTTTCTCTGATTGTAATCTAAATTAAATTTTCTACTTTTAAAATATAAAAAGAGTATAAAGGCAACAACTACATAAGCTAAAGTTCTGTGGACAAATTGTACACCGCTTTTGCCTTCGGTAAAACTTAAAAGAAGACTGTCTTGTTCTAAAAATACACTGTCATGAATAAATTGTCCATCACTCATTAAAGGCCAATGATTGTGGATTAAACCGGCATTTAAACCTGCAACAAAACCACCGTAGATAATTTGTAATAACAGAAAAAACAAAGCGTATCGGGCAATAGAGCGAAGTGATTTTTCTACATTTCTTTTTACAGGATATATTAAATCTAAGGCTACCCAAAAAGTATAGGCAAAGGTGATAAAAGCCGTAGTAAGGTGTAGTGCTAATCTAAAATGACTTACATCAGGATTGTCAATTAATCCGCTTTTTACCATAAACCAGCCAAAAAATCCTTGTAATCCACCCAATCCTAAAAGAATAACACATTTTTTAATAGTGCTATTGTCGAGTTTTTTTCGAATTAAAAAATAGATAAAAGGAACAATAAATACCATTCCGATAGCACGACCTATAAAACGGTGAAACCATTCCCAGAAATAAATGAATTTATAGTCAGAAAGTGTAAAATCGTTATGAACGTTTATTAATTTGTATTCTGGAAATTGTTTGTATTGATTGAAAGCTTCCTGCCATTTGGCTTCGGTAAGCGGAGGCAGGGTGTCGGTGATGAGATGCCAGTCGGTCATGGATAAACCGGAATTAGTCAGTCTGGTGATTCCACCTACAATAACCATTATAAAAATTAATACACAGCCTGAAAGTAGCCAGATAATAACGGATTTATTTTTTTTCATGAGATTCAAAGTTTCAAAGCTTATATGATTATGTGATTCACTTTGTTTGGTATGATAATTCTAATTTTTTCAGTTGATTTTTTTTAATCCCAATTTTTCCGCACGTTTTAAAACAAATTGATAGGCTGCTTCGTATTCGTTTGGAATTTCTCCTTCTAAAATAGCTTCTTTTACAGCTTCTTTTAAAATACCGATTTCTCTGGATGGTTTTAAATCAAATATTTCCATGATTTCTTCGCCTGAAATTGGGGGCTGGAAATTACGAACAGAGTCTTTTTCTTCGACTTCGACTATTTTTTGGCGGACTATTTCAAAGTTTTTATGGTATTTTTTAAATTTTGCTGGGTTTTTAGTTGTAATATCAGCTTCGCAAAGGGTCATTAAATTTTCGACATCTTCGCCTGCATCAAAAACCAAACGACGCACAGCCGAATCGGTAACGATATCTTGAGAAAGGACAATAGGTCGCGAACTCATGATAACCATTTTTTGAACAAATTTCATTTTTTGATTCAAAGGCATGTGTAGGCGTTCAAATATTTTTTTTACCATTTTGCCACCCAGATATTCATGTCCGTGAAAAGTCCAGCCTTGCTTTTTGTTGAAGCGTTTGGTAGGTGCTTTTCCTATGTCGTGCAATAAAGCCGCCCAACGCAACCAAATGTCATCTGTATTAGGACAGATGTTGTCTACAACTTCAAGGGTATGGTAAAAATTGTTTTTATGTGTTTGACCTTCTATTTCCTCCACTTGATTTAAAGCCGTCAATTCAGGTAATAAAATTTCCAAAAGACCTGTTTTGTACAGGTGTAAAAAGCCTATGGATGGTTTGCTGGTAGAAAGGATTTTATTCAATTCATCTACAATTCGTTCTCCGGAAATAATTTTGATGCGTTCAGCATTTTTGGTTATGGATTGTAGCGAGTGTTTTTCTATGTCAAAATTCAATTGGGTTGCAAATCGGATGGCGCGCATCATTCGCAAAGGATCGTCAGAATAAGTAATGTCCGGATCCAAAGGTGTTTTTAATATTTTGTTTTCAATGTCTTTAAGTCCGTCAAAAGGATCTAATAAATCTCCAAAATCAGATTCGTTTAAAGATAATGCCAATGCGTTGATGGTAAAGTCGCGTCGGTTTTGGTCGTCTTCTAATGTGCCATTTTCGACAATAGGATTTCTACTGTCATGAGTGTAAGATTCTTTTCTGGCACCCACAAATTCTATTTCGGTATCTTCAAAACGCAACATGGCTGTTCCATAGGTTTTGAAAACCTGAACTTTAGGTTTTTTAGGTAATAATTCGGACACTTTTAGGGCTAATTCGATTCCGCTGCCTACAGCAACAATATCGATGTCTTTTTTAAAATCACGTCCTAAGATTAAATCTCTCACAAAACCACCAATGACGTAGCTGTCCACTTGAAGCTCTTTTGAAGCCTGAGAGATAAATTTAAAAATAGGATTATGTAAGGCTGATTTGTAGTTCATTAAAAATTTCAATTGAAAAAATCCAAATTCCAAAATGTTTTTAGGAATTGGAATTTGTTTTTTGGAAGTTACTTCCTTATTATTTTTACCTGAGAATCATTTGTTAATTTGATAATTGTAGATGGTTTTCCGGCAATTTTATCGCGGTGCAAATTTACAATATAGTCAACACCTTTTATAATTTCGGGACTAATATCTTTGAAAGCGATAGGAGTAGGCTGTCCTGAGATATTTGCAGAAGTAGAAACCAGTGGTTTTTTCATGCGTTCTAATAGTTTGTAGCAAAAAGGCTCTTTAACAAGTCTCATGGCAAGCGTATTATCAGGTGCAATTAAGTTAGCAGCAACATTTCTAGGTTGGTCTAAAACCAGAGTTGTTGGGTTTTCGGATAAATCCAGAATTTGCCAGGCTACTTCAGGAATTTCTTTGAAGACGTTGTAAAGCATTTTTTCGCCATTCATCAAAACAATCATGCTTTTGCTTTCTTCCCGCTGTTTTAGAGCATATATTTTTTTTATTGCTTCTGCATTGGTAGCGTCGCAGCCTATTCCCCAAACCGTATCGGTAGGATAAAGAATAATGCCTCCTTCTTTTATTATTTCGTAGGCTTTGTGTACTTCGGTATTAATATCTTGCATAAGAATTTTAAATAAAAGCAAAGGTATTCAATACAACTTGTTTTAAGAAATATGTTTTCTGTTTTCGTAGAAAATAAAATTTGTATTTTTGAACAAAATTTTATCGATGCAACTACTAGTTTATTTACTAACATATCCTTTATTAATATTAATTTCCCTTTTACCATTTAGATTGTTGTATGTGTTATCGGACTTCATTTTTGTGTTGGTATATTATGTTGTTGGCTATCGTAAGAAAGTAGTGCGGGAGAATTTATTGTTGGCATTCCCTGATTATACTGAAGTTAAACGCAAAGAAATCGAAATCAAATTCTATAGACATATGTGCGATATGTTTTTAGAAATGATGAAAACCATGTCTATTTCGCAGAAAGAAATGGAAGAGCGCTTTGTTTTTAAGAATTTGGATGTCTATTTGGATTTAGAAAAGAAAGGTAAAAGTATTGCCATGATGATGGCTCATTATGCCAGTTATGAATGGGCTATATTGATGAATACTAAAATTAGTTTTGAAGCATTTGCCATTTATAAACGTTTGAGTAATCGATATTTTGATAATCTAATACGCAAAATACGCTCTAATTTTAAAACCAGATTGATTCATACCAGGGAGAGTGTTTCTGTTATTGAGCACAATGAAATTAAAAAGAATAAAGGGCTTTATGGTTTTATTAGTGATCAATCACCAAGGGCGAGGGGTACTAGACATGTAGGGCAATTTATGGGGGTTAAAGTGCCTGCTTTTACAGGAGCTGAAATGCTTTCGAAAAGATTTGATATGAATGTGATCTATTTAAGAGTTACCAAAGTAAAAAGAGGTTTTTATGAAGCCGAAATTGAAATTCTTTCAGAAGATGTAAAAAGCGTTCCTGATTATCAAATAACAGATTTGTTTCTGAAAAAAGTAGAAAGTCAAATAATAGAAGCTCCGGAATACTATTTGTGGACCCATAAACGATGGAAACATAAAGAAAAGTAATGAGTGATTATCATCCTTGTTAGTTCTGTAAATGGGTCATTAAAGAATATTTTTTTTTAATACTTCATGTATATTAACTTTTAGATTTGGGGGGTATATTCAAATTATATTTGTAAATAAATGAAATATAATTATGAAAATACTAGATATTTTGGGAGCAAAAGATTGGGGAGGAAATGAACAACAAATTAATTTGTTTAATTAAAATCCTAACATCAATCTCACAATATCATCTTAAACTTATCTATTATTGTGTAATAAAAAAATCGTTACAAAGATAATTAATAATGACAAAAGTAAAAAGAATTGCAATCGTTACTACTGATTCATTCGGTTATGTTGACTATTTGGCTGATAAATTAAACGCTGTAGAAAATGTTGATTTAGTTTATATCAATATTGACTCTATATCCTTTTCATATAAAAATAAACTTTCAAGAATTGGAAATGTACTCAGGAAAACTTTTTCCTTTCCAGGTTTGAAAGAAATAAACAGAACCAATTATATTAAAAATAAACTTTCTAATCAGTTTTTTGATCAGATTTTGGTCATTAGACCTGATAAGATTTCAAAATCAGCTTTATTATGTTTAAGGGAAAACACACAACAACTGGTTTGTTATTTGTTTGATGGTATTGAGAATTTTAAAGACCAAAAGAAAACATTGAGTTATTTTGATATTGTTTACAGTTATGATAAAAAAGATGCAGAAAAATATAATTTTACATTTCTGAGCAATTATATTTACGATGATGAAATTGAAAAAAAGCCAATTACTAATCTGGCTTTTAATATTTCTTCTTATGATAAAAGATTTCCATTTTTAGAAAATCTGGCAAAATATTTAAAACAAATTAAAGTTTCTTTTCGCTTTATTGTCAAAAATGAGAAACTTTTTAGTCATGATTTAATTGAAGTTTCTGAACGGTATTTATCAATATCTGAAGTGAAAATTATTATAGCCGAGAGTTTAGCTTTAGTTGATATACAAAAAGAAAATCAACAGGGACTAAGTTTTCGTATTTTTGAAGCTTTAGGATACAGAAAAAAAATAATTACAAATAATCAGGATATTATAACTTATGATTTTTATAATCCGAACAATATTTTTGTAATTACTGAAGATAATTATCAGGTTTCAAAAGATTTTTTTGATAGTCCTTATGTAGAAATCCCTCTTGGTGTTTTAAAAAAATATCATATAAATAACTGGATTTTAGTAGTTTTTAATGTTGAGTGTGATTTGTAAATGATTTGTATAAACGATAATAATTTTGCTTCATTACGTTTAAATTATGGTTTTTTAGAACCAATTCATAAGCATTAGTTTTTATAGTTTCGGCTAGTTGCTTGTCATTTAAAATTTTTAAAACACCCTTTGCAAGGTTTTCGGAATCTTTTAAGTTGGTTACAAAACCTGTTTTGGCATTTTCTATTACTTCTGCAATTCCTCCGGCATTTGTGGCTACGACTGGAATTTTTGTAGCAAATGCTTCATAAATTGTTAATGGTAATCCTTCTGTTATGGATGTTAAGAGAAAAATATCGAATTCCGGTAATAATTCCTGTATGTTGTTTCTAAAGCCCATAAAAATAATATCATTTTCCATGTTTTTTGAAGCAGCATATTTTTCCAGTTCTGGTCTTTGATCTCCATCTCCAATGACAACAAATTTCAGAGATAGATCCTCAGTTTTTTTGTTCATTATTTCTCTAGCCGTGTCAATAAAGGTGAAAATATCCTTTTGAGCGGTTAAAGCGGCAACATTACCAATAATAAGAGTTTCTTTTGGTAATGAGAATTCCTGATGAATTAATCCTTTACTTTTATTTTTTGAGAAAAAAGTAACATCTATAGCATCGTAAATAGTGACTAGTCTACTTTTATCTTTTATGATAGTATCAAAGATGGCTTCTACGGCTTTAGAAACGCATATTATTTTTGTTATTTTAGGATGTGAGTATTTGTACCTATTTAAAAATTTATCTTTAATCCTATTGTTTCTTTTTCTACTTAAGACAATTTTTGTTTTTGATGGAAGAAATACTGAAGCTAATAAAGTTGCAGTTAATGCATTTGAATCATGTACATGAATTAAATCGACTTTTTCTTTTCTGCAAATTTTAATAATAGGCTTTATAAGACTAAATATTTTCGAGGTTTTAGAATAGGTGTAATGTTTAGAATTGTCCTGTATGCATTTTTTTGATAGTATAGAATTTTCGGGACACAATATAATTTGGTTTAAATCCTTATATTCTTCTAGAAGCTTAAAACCTGTATATAATTGAGCATCTCCTCCTCTCCATTCAGTCACTGTTGTAATATTGAGAATATTCATGTTTTAGAAATGTTAAAATGAGAGCTGCAAAGTAATATTAAATATTTGAATAATAAAAATTGGTATGTTTAGGTTTTCTTTTTACTTTATAGATTTACTCCAATTTCCTGTATTTCATCCAAAGCAGAAAGTAAGCTTTAAGGATGGCAAAAGTATGGATGTAAGCCAGTATAAAACCTTCTTTTCCATCTAAAAAACCTAAGCGAAGCAGATATTGTCTGAAAAAATATAAATTAGGCTTTATGATAAAGTGATAAAAGTTGGGTTTTTGGTTTTTGCTGTAAAGGTATTCAGCTTGCAATTTACCATAAAAACTGAGCTTTGTGTTATAACTGTCAAAACTTTTGTAGCTAAGGTGTTTTACTTTTTCTTTTAATAGTTTAGTTTTACTACTGATTAATCGGTTGCCAAGGACAAAGTTTTCGTCGTATTTGCAAAATTTCTTATTGAAAATTCGAATCACTTTATCTGATTGCCAACCTCCAAATTTTATCTGTTTCCCAAAGAAATATAAATTTCGTTTAACGGAATATGCTGTAAAATCATTTTGAGAATCAAGGTTTTTAAGAATTTCGCCGCTTAACTCTGGTGAAATAACTTCATCTAAATCAAAAAAAACAATCCAGTCATTTTTTGCTTGCCCGATTGCAAAATTCTTTTGTTTGGCAAAATCGTCAAACGTTCTTTGAAAAACAACAACTCCAGCTTCTTTGGCTATTTCTACTGTTTTATCAGAGCTAAATGAATCGATAAAAATAATTTCATCGGCAAAAGATAAACTTTGAATATAACGTTTAACGTTTTCTTCTTCGTTTAAAGTAATGGCTAAGGCAGTTATTTTTGGTTTCAAAATATATTTTGATTTCTGGTTTTAGATATTTAGGCGCAAATGTATAAATTTACACTCATAATTTTGAACTTAAAATTTGCAAATGACACGTTTACCTATATTGATGTACCACAATGTTTCTAATGATCTTAAAGATAGTAAAGGTTTGACTGTTTTTTGTGGTGCTTTAGAAGAGCAGTTTCGTTATTTGCAGCAGGAAAGATATACGACTTATCATTTTTCGGAATTAGAGAATAGAGCCTCAATAAATCCTAAAAGCGTGGTGATTACTTTTGATGATGTGACTGTGAATCAATTGGATTACGCAGTTCCTTTACTTCAAAAATACAATTTAAAAGCTACTTTTTTTATTCCGTTTAGTTATATTGGAAATGTGGACTCATGGAATTCAGGAAAAGAGAAAATTATGTCTATTGAACAATTGAAAGCATTAGATAGTAGAGTAGAGTTGGGGTTGCATTCTTTTGCACATAAAAGATATGCTGCTTTAACTGAAGCTGAAATCAATACCGATTTTTCTAAATGTTTTGAAATTATAGAGCAAAATGATTTAAAAGTCTATAATGCTCTGGCATATCCTTATGGGAACTATCCTAAAAAAGAGCCTAGTAAATCTATGTTTACTACTGTTTTACGACAAAATAATGTAAAAGTGGGATTGAGAATAGGTAACAGAATCAATAAATTCCCCTTTATTAATCCGTATGAAATTCAGCGAATTGACATTAAAGGAGAAGATAGCCTGTTGAAATTTAAATTTAAATTGCGTTTCGGTAAGTTGAAATTATTTTAATCCTTTTTCAATCAAAATCATTTTAGCATATCTGGAAAAAACACCATAAGAATTAATAGTTGCTACGGCAAGACCAGGAATACCATCAAGAAAACCTCTTTTGATAATGTAAGAATGGAAGAAACGATAAAAAGGCTTGAAGATTAATAAAAAAAGGTTCACTTTTTTGTTTTTTTCTAATGACATTTGGGCTTGAAACCACGCATAAGAATCTTTCTTGTTTATATAATGAAGTAAACCTTTATAGGTGTAGTGGATTACAAAATTGTCCAAAACCCCTGTTTTTCCTGTAGTTTTTAATTTTTCGTGAACAGCTCCTTCAAAATAGACACCATTATTTTTGACTAATCGGAGTACTTTGCTTTCCGAATGGTATAAAAAACGATTCATGTAAAAATGAGGAAACTTTAGTTTGTAGGAATTGTATTTAGAGCTGTTAATAGCTTCTTGAATTTCGATTTGCAGTTTTTTTGAAATTCTTTCGTCGGCATCCAAAAATAAAATCCAATCGCCTGTTGCAAAAGAAATTGCGTGATTTTTTTGATTGGAAAAATTATCAAATTTTCGGTCTAACACTTTACATCCTAATTCAACCGCTTTTTCTTTAGTCCCATCAGTACTAAAAGAATCAATTACGATAATTTCATCAGCAAATTCAATTGATCTTATTGCATCTTCAATATAATCAATTTCATTATATGTTGGGATTATGGCGGTAAGTTTAGTCATTTTTTTTTAGTGTTAAATGTCGCAAAATTAGTAATTTTGATTATTTTTGGGAGATTATGCAAAAAAATATTTCAATTATTATCAGTACCTATAATTCGCCTGAATTATTAAAGAAAGTTTTATTTGGTTATAACACTCAAACCTATAGGGATTTTGAGGTTGTTATTGCTGACGATGGTTCTTCGCAAGATACTTTTGATTTGATTGAAAAAATGAAACAAAAAGTTTTTTATAGCATACGTCATGTTTGGCATCCGGATAATGGTTTTCAAAAAACAATGATTCTTAATAAAGCAGTTTTAGAGACATCGGCAGATTATATTTTGATGACCGATGGCGATTGTATTCCTCGTGCAGATTTTGTAGAACATCATATCAAAAATCGTGAATTGGGTTTTTTTCTTTCAGGCGGTTATTATAAATTAACGGATTCTATTTCGAAAAAAATTACGAAAAACGATATTTATTCAGGTAGCTGTTTTGATCTTAAATGGTTGAAAAAAAATGGAATATCTTTTTCTTTTAAAAACAATAAAATCTGCGAATATGGATTTAAAAGTTGGTTTTTAAATAATATTACACCAACAAAACCAAGCTGGAATGGTCATAATGCATCCGGGTGGAAAGCTGATTTTATAGCGGTAAATGGTTTTGATGAACGTATGCAATATGGAGGCGAAGACAGGGAATTTGGGGAAAGATTGGTTAATTATGGTGTCAAACCCAAACAAATTCGTTATGCTGCTATTTGCTTGCATTTGGATCATCCTCGTGGTTATGTTAAACCTGAAATGATTATAAAGAACCAACAAATTCGTAAAGAAACTAAAACCTTAGGTAAGGTTAGAACTGAATTTGGATTGCAAAAATAAATCCTAATTCTAATCCTTTTTCAATAAAATAATTTCGATATACTTCTGAAATACCTCATATATATTGTACTTGTGAGGAGTTGTTTTAAAAATATTCATAAAATCTCTTAAATAAATCACAAAAAACGTTTGATATTAAATAGAAACAAGCTGATTTTCTCTTTTTTTTTAACGTTGTATTGGTTTGAAACCAAAAATAGGAGTCTTATTTTTGCAAAAAATAAAAAAACCGTTGTTTGTTAAGGAATCATGGAAAAAGATTTAAAAAAAAATTAAACTTTTTTAAACTTTTAGGGTCTAATCTACGGTTAGAATTAACAACAGTATTAATAAAAGCAATTCCCAAATCGCTAAAAAAAAGAAAATGAAAATATCTGTAATTGTAAGTACTTATAATTCTGTTGAATGGCTTAAAAAAGTCATTTGGGGTTATAATACGCAAACATATCGCAATTTTGAAATGGTCATTGCTGATGATGGTTCACGTCAGGAGACTTTTGATTTAATTGATGAATTGAAAAAAGAAGTTTTTTATCCTATTATCCACGTTTGGCATGAAGATAATGGTTTTCAAAAATCTCAGATTTTAAATAAAGCTATTTTAGCCTGTACAACTGATTATATAATGATGTCTGATGGCGATTGTATTCCGCGTCCGGATTTTGTTGAGCAGCATATCAAGTTTAGGGAGGAAGGTTGTTTTCTTTCAGGAGGTTATCATAAATTACCGATGCAATTGTCCCAAAATATTACAGAAGAAGATATTTATTCCATGAAATGTTTTGATGTTTCCTGGTTAAAGAAAAACGGAATGAAAGCTTCTTTTAAGAATAATAAAATAAATGCGACCGGTGTAAAAACTTCAATCTTAAACTTTTTGACGCCAACTACTCCAAGTTGGAACGGGCATAATGCTTCGGGCTGGAAAAAAGATATTTTGGCTATCAATGGTTTTGATGAACGTATGCAATATGGCGGTCAGGATAGGGAATTAGGTGAACGATTGGTGAATTATGGTGTGAAACCGAAACAAATTAGATACAGTACGGTTTGTTTGCATTTAGATCATCCACGTGGTTATGCCACACCTGAATCTATTAATAAGAATAAAAATATTCGAAAAGAAACCAAATTGCAAAAGAAAAAATGGACTGATTTTGGAATCCTAAAATAAGCAAAAAAGCATTCGTTATGGCGAATGCTTTTTTGTTATAAATTGTTTTTCAGGAAGATGTCCAATTCAGGAATAATCATTTCAGGAGTTAATTGTTTGTATAATTCATCTGGATTTTTTTCAATTCTTTTGCATTCCTCAAAAGTAAAACTGTCAAATAAATTAGGTCTCATCTCCAATAGGTGTACCGAGTGATGGAATTTTCCATCTTCAAAACTGGCCCAATGGTCTTTGTTTACATACGGGGAAAAGATTGTAAAAGTGGGTTTATTCAAGGCTTTGGCAATATGTACGCTTCCTCCTTCATTGGAAACTAAAACACTACATTGGTTCATTACTTTTATAAAATCCCGAATACTTGGAGCATAAATGTCTAAAATGATATTGGCTTTGTTTTGGCAAAGTGCATATATTTTTTCAGCTTCTGCTTTTTGATGAGGTGCATAGTTGAATAAGATGTAGGCATCATATTGATTGGCTATAAAATCAACCATTTTTGCTACATAATTATACGGCATCGATTTTTGAGGAGTACTTCCTAATATACCAAAAACGATTACTTTTTTATCGGTATAGTTGCCTAATTGATTTTCGGATTTCTCCTCATCAGTTAAAAATAATTTTGGGACATAATCAATGTTCGAAAATGTTTCGGCTTGTTGTAACAAGTGAATTCGGTCTTCAATGGCTTTACCGCAAATTTTAGTTTTTTCTTTGGATATCGCAATTGGATGAGTGTAATAACCCCAGTTTCCCAGTTTTTTTCGGCTTTTGTGACCAATAGTTTGCTTGGCTCCCGAAAATTTACAAATCAGTTTACTCTGTGTTTTAGAATAAGGATCAAAGATAATGTCGTATTTCTCTTTTTTGACGGTTCGAATAAGCTTTAGTAAGACAGGGAGTTTTTTTAGTTCTTTGTCGTTGATAGAAATAATTTTATCAATATTGGGATTGTTTTGAAGTACTCCGTGTGTGAAATCATACGCCATAAAGTGTATTTCACTATCAGGATGTCTGGCCTTGTAGTTGTTGGCAATTAAGGAGCTGATTAAAACATCTCCAATTCGTTTATTTTGTATGATCAGGACTTTCATGCTGTTTTTATTGTTTTTATTGGAGGCATGTAATTCGCTATTTTGGATAGTTGAAAGCAATTAAATTTGGCATGGCTCATTTCTTCATAAAACTATTTCTTGCCGCAAAGTACTATTTTTTATACTTTTAAACCAAAAATAATATTCAATATCGTGCAAATCACTGTTCATCCACAATACAAAGAAAAAGAAGTCCTTATTCCTCAGCTGATTGATGTTTTTTTTGATAGTGGCGATTTGATTGTGCAAGGCGCGAGAAACACTATTAAATCTAATTTTCTAGGAACTGAAAAAGTTAATATTAAGTTTTTTCAAAAACCGGGACTTTTTAAATCGATTGTTTATTCTTTTTTTAGAAGTACCAAAGCCAAGCGTTCTTTTGATTATGCCAATTACCTTTTGAAAAACGGCATTGCAACCCCTTTTCCGGTTGCTTATATCGAACAAAAAAATAGTTTTGGTTTACTTCAGGACAGCTATTACATCTGTCAGCAAATAGATTATGATTTTACTATTAGAGAATTAATTCACGATCCATTGTTTCCGGAGCGAAATGTTATTTTGGAACAGTTTGCAGCTTTTACCTATAAGATGCATGAAGCCCGAGTGAATTTTTTAGATCATTCACCGGGAAATACCCTTATTGTTAAAAAAGGCGAGGGGCAATTTGATTTTTATTTGATTGATTTGAATAGGATGAAATTTGAAAATTTATCAATCGAAGCACGAATGGATAATTTCAAAAAAATGTGGCTTTCGAAAACCATGGTCAAAGTAATTGCGAAAAAATATGCAATATTAAGCGGAGAATCAGAAGTGAAATTACATCAAATTTTACTCGAAAAGACAAAAGCTTTCAAAGGTAAAATTACCCGAAAGAAGTATATGAAGCGAAAACTGAAATTAATGAAATAAAAAATTCCAAATTTCAATCGTTACAACAATTGGAATTTGGAATTTAAAATATTTTGAATTTGAAATTATACCGCTACGTCGTATTCTCTTAACGCATTGTTTAATGACGTTTTCAAATCAGTAGATGGTTTACGAGTACCAATGATTAAAGCACAAGGCACTTGGTATTCACCACCAGCGAATTTTTTAGTGTAACTTCCAGGGATTACTACTGAACGTGCAGGAACAAAACCTTTCATTTCAACTGGAGTCTCTCCTGTAACATCGATGATTTTAGTAGAAGCTGTTAAACATACATTTGCACCAAGAACGGCTTCTTTACCTACGTGAACTCCTTCTACTACAATACAACGAGAACCTACGAAAGCACCATCTTCAATGATAACCGGAGCAGCTTGCAATGGCTCTAAAACTCCACCAATACCAACACCACCACTCAAGTGAACGTCTTTTCCAATTTGAGCACAGCTACCTACAGTTGCCCAAGTATCTACCATAGTTCCGGCATCAACATAAGCACCAATGTTTACATAACTAGGCATCATGATTACACCACTGGAAATAAAAGAACCATAACGAGCAGAAGCTCCAGGAACTACACGAACACCTTTTTCAGCATAGTCTCTTTTTAATTCCATTTTGTCATGGTATTCAAAAATTCCGGCTTCTATAGTTTCCATTTTTTGAATAGGGAAGTACATAACTACTGCTTTTTTAACCCATTCGTTTACTTGCCATCCGTCACCTTTTGGTTCAGCAACACGTAATTTTCCTGAATCTAATAATTCGATAACTTCTCTAATCGCGTTAGTAGTTGTTTCTTCTTGCAACAAAGCTCTGTTTTCCCAGGCTTGTTCTATAATTGTTTGTAATGCGCTCATTTTTGAATATTTTTTGACAAAGATATGTTTTTAAAGCAAAAACCAAAAGTCAAATTAATTTAATATATTTCAAAAGAGAAAAGCATTTTGTATCTTTAAATAATAAGAACTTTTATGAAAGATAATTTTTCAAAACAGGCTTCAGGCTATTCAAAATTTCGTCCGCAGTATCCGGATGAATTGATTCGCTATATTGTTTCTTTTGTCGAAAATAAATCACATGCACTTGATATTGCTACAGGGAATGGTCAGGTGGCGCATAAGTTATCAGCTTTTTTTGACATTGTTTGCGGAATCGATATTAGTCAGAATCAATTGGATAATGTTATTCAGGCTGATAATATAATTTATAAAGTTTCCCCGGCAGAAAAAACAAGTTTCGAGAATCAAAAATTTGATTTGATAACTGTAGCACAGGCAGTACACTGGTTTGATTTTGGTTTGTTTTACAAAGAAATATACCGGATTCTAAAACCCGATGGTGTTTTTGCTGTTATTGGATACGGATTATTTTCAACCAATGCCGATTCGGACAAAATTTTAAACCATTTTTATTATAATATAGTAGGACCTTATTGGGATAAAGAACGAAAATATTTAGATGAAAATTATTTGACAATTCCGTTTCCATTTGAAGAACAGGCAGTAGAGAAATTCGAAAATCAATTGGAATGGGCTTTTGAGGAATTGATAGGTTATCTCGAAACCTGGTCATCAGTCCAGCATTATATTTCAAAAAATGGTCAAAATCCAATAGATTTGATTCGGGATGAATTGAAATCTTCTTGGGAAGAAAATGATAAAAAAGTAACTTTTCCGTTGTTGCTTAGAATTGGGAAATTGAAGTGATTTTTTCAAAGGGATTATTCGATAAAAAATAGCTTGAAAAAGCTTATATTTGTATTGTAAATTACGACTGTTATGGAAGCGATTAGATTGGAATTTAAATCAGAGATTAAAGAGAAAATTTTAGAATTATTAAGTTCGTTTTCTTCGGATGATCTAAAAATAGTTCAAGAAGATCCTGATTTCGATGCAAATAAGAAAAAATTGGACGCTACTTTGGCTAAGATTAAAAATGGAACAGCCGAAAGTTGCTCTTTGGAAGAGTTAGATGCATATCTAGAAAAGACTATTTCGGAATATGAAAATTGAAATCACTAAAGATTTTAGGCTTGATTTAAATAGTCAGATTAGGTACATTTCGAAAGACAAACCTATTGCAGCAAGAAAGTTTAAGACTGATTTAATTAAAAATATCAAGAAAGATTTAAAAAATCCACTTCATTTTAAGAAATCCAAATATTATGATGATGAAAACATTAGAGATTATGTTTTTAAATGTTATACTATTGTGTATTATATAGATACAGAACAAGAAATTGTCTCAGTATTCGGTTTCATAAAACATAAAAACTCTTTGTAAAATGCCAAGAATTCTCGCCATAGACTACGGTCAAAAACGTACAGGTATTGCCGTTACAGATGAAATGCAAATCATTGCTTCGGGATTGACTACTATTCCCAGTTCAACAGCAATTGCTTTTTTGAAAGACTATTTTGCTAAAGAAAAAGTAGAGCTGGTACTCATTGGTGAACCCAAACAAATGAACGGACAACCATCCGCGAGTGCGTCTATTATAAAAGGTTTTGTAACTCATTTTACAAATCATTTTCCAGATATGAAAGTATTGCGTGTAGACGAGCGTTTTACTTCTAAAATGGCTTTCCAAACCATGATTGATAGTGGGTTAAAGAAAAAACAACGTCAAAACAAAGCGTTGATTGACGAAATTTCGGCTACAATTATGCTGCAAGACTACTTATCCCGCAAAATGTTTTAATAATTCTTTGTTAAAACGATTAAACGTAGTGATAAATGTAACTTTTTACCCCTCAAATGGTCTTTTAATTATCAGAATAATAAAGTAACTTTGCACTTTATAAAAAAATACTTATGTCTGATACAACCATACGTTCAAATAGTGATGTAGTTCTTATTGGAGCTGGAATTATGAGTGCCACTTTAGGTTTAATTCTAAAAGAATTACAACCTGATTTAACCATTGATATTTACGAAAGATTAGATAGCGCAGCTGCTGAAAGTTCTGATGCATGGAATAATGCAGGAACAGGACATTCTGCTTTTTGTGAATTGAATTATACACCGGAAGGTAGTGATGGAAGTATTGATCCTAAAAAAGCCATCAGTATAGCGGAGTCTTTTGAGGTTTCTCGTCAATTTTGGGCATATTTAGTTCAACAGGAAAAGGTATCAGCTCCGGAAAATTTTATAAAAAGAATTCCACATATCAGTTTTGTATGGGGAGATAAAAATGTAGACTATCTTAAAAAACGATTCGAAGCTTTACAGGCTAATCCGCTTTTTGAAGAAATGACATATAGTACTGATTTTGCCGAATTAAAAAAATGGATGCCTCTGGTAATGGAAGGCAGAAAAGAATCAGAAAAAGTAGCTGGTACTTCAATGGCTATTGGTACTGATGTGAATTTTGGTGAATTGACTCGTAATATGTTTGGTTACCTGACTAAAATGGAAGGTGTAAACATGTATTTTAATCACGAAGTTAGAAAGTTAAGACAACGTGAGGATAAATCCTGGAGAATAAAAATTACTGATTTAGGTACTGGAGAAAAAAGAAAAGCCTATACTAAATTTGTATTCATTGGTGCAGGAGGAGGTTCATTGCCGTTATTAGAAAAAGCAGATATCCCAGAAGGAAAAGGTTTTGGAGGTTTCCCAGTAAGTGGACAATGGTTGAGATGTACTAATCCAGAAGTAATTGCGCAACACGAATCAAAAGTGTATGGAAAAGCATCAGTGGGTGCACCACCAATGTCGGTTCCTCATATTGATTCCAGAATGATTAATGGTGAGAAACAATTATTGTTTGGACCTTTTGCAGGTTTTTCAACCCGTTTCCTGAAAAATGGTAAATATTCTGATTTGCCAAAATCAATACAATTGGATAATATTGTACCAATGGTTATGGCGGGAGTTAAAAATATTCCGTTAACCAAATATTTAATTGAGCAAGTAAGACAATCTCCTGCTGATAGAATTAAAGCTTTAAGAGAATATGTTCCGGGAGCTAAATCTAAGGATTGGGTGATTGAACGTGCAGGACAAAGAGTTCAGGTAATTAAAAAAGACGAAAAAGAAGGGGGTAAATTAGAATTCGGTACAGAGGTAATTACTTCGGCTGATGGAACTTTATCAGTATTATTAGGAGCGTCACCAGGAGCTTCAACAGCAGTTTCTATTATGATAGATGTAATAGGAAGATGTTACAAAGAAGAAATGAAAACTCCGGAATGGCAGCAGAAATTTAAAGCTATGATTCCTTCTTACGGACAAAAATTGAATGAAAATCCAGAATTGTTAAAAGAAGTAAGAGAAAATACTGCCGAAGTTTTAAAATTAAAATAATAGCTATTTGCTCATATTTATAAAACGAGAATCCCATTAGCCGCGGCTAATGGGATTCTTTTTTTACAGCCATTAACAGCTGCGTTGTTTTTACAATGTTTTCAGATAAACTAGTCAACCAAATTAACTGTTCGATGACTAATTGCGCTTCCTGCATCTTGATTTGGTACTCCTCTTCGTCGATTAGTTTTATTTGTTTTAATTCCTTTGCCCGAATGTTTTTCAATTCAGTAAGTCTTTGGTTTAAATCTTCGTTAGATGCTGCTATTTTCGAATCAGGATTACTTAAGGTATTCATGGCAAACTCTAAATTCTCAATTACTTTGTCTACTACTACATTAAAAGCTTTGGAGGCTTCGGTTGTTTTGTGCGATTGAATATAAGTGCCTAACGAAGCAATAGAAGACAATAACGAATGATTCAATACCGTGAGTTTGTATACCTGAGGAAGTTTGCTCTGCTTCGATTTTGGTTCTTGCAACATTCGCTGAAAAGAAGCCATTAAATTCCCAATTTCGATAAAAGCCTGTTTTCTGGCTAATCGATATTCGGTAGGAACGTCCCCTTTTTGATTGTACAAAATTGAGATTTGCTTCAAATAATTTCGGTTCGCTTCTATAGCGTCTTGTATATAAACCGGTAAGCTTAAAAACTCCCATGAAGGCCATAAAAAATAATTAGCAAGCAGACATAAAACGGCACCTACAAAGGTGTCCAAAATTCGATATTCGATTACATTTCCATTGTCAGGAGATAAAACACCGTAAATTAAGATAACATAAATGGTAATAAAAGTAGCGCCAATTTTATAATTGGTAGGATTGAACGAAAAACCTAAAAGCATGGCAATAATGGCGAGGGTGCTAATAACGTAAGAATCATGAACCACCGATAAGATTCCGAAAGCGATAATACCACCAGCTAAAGTGCCAAAAATACGATGATAAGTGCGCTCATTTGTAAGCCCAAATCCCTGTTTCATAATTACCACTATGGTAAGAATAATCCAATAGACGTTTTCTAAAGGAAGGACTTTCCCAATCATATAACCTAACAAAATAGTGATTGTTATTCTAAGCGAATGCCTGAAAACCGTAGATGAAAAGCTGAAATTTTCAACCAAAGTACTCAGCGGGTAATACTGTGGTTTGATGAATTTTTCAATGTCTTTATCCCGTCCTTTTAAATCTCCGGAATTAATGTTAACAGTATAAGCACGTTCTAAGGTTTTTATTTTTTCGACCTGTTTTTCGGCATAATGCAACATGGTAATGAGCATCAATACCTCTTCGGAAGAGGAATCGGCCTTTAATTCTTTTTTGTAATTGCCAATTGTAATTTCAAATTGATGTAAATCCTCAATTAGATTATGTTCGGATTCATAAGGTTTTCTTTCTATGATGCTTTTGGACAGTAGCTTTAGGCTTTTAGCCAAGTTATACGCTAAATTTTGATAAGTTTCCAAAGCTTTCGGATAGACATCAAACTTTTGATGCAGTTTGTTATGGTCGAAAGAAGTTGATATGGCTAATTCCATTATTTCTACCAATGTGATAAAACTCAACAGCATTTTTCGGTTTTGCCCTGACGAACCTGATTTGGTTCTATTGGTAATTAAAACTTCTCTAATATTTTCGTGAATAGTGTTCAGTTCTACCTGAAAATGCAGTTGCTTTTTGGTAATTGCTTTTCTGTTCGAATTTAATTCCCAAAGATCTCCCCGTAATTTCAGGTATTTTGAGGTTAGTCGGATGCATTCTGCCATTTGTAATTCGACATAATGATTGGGTTTTATGTGGAAAAAAATGACAGAAATAAGGGTGTAGAATAAACCTCCGGCAAATAAAAGTCCTGAATATTGTAGCATTTCCCAACCCGAATTCAGATGGGCAAAAGCTAGTGAAAGCGATAATAAAGCCGAAAAAGAAACCATGGTGGCACGTTGCCCATAGACTAAAATCATCGAGACATTAAAAATCAAGGCGATGAGTACGGGATAGAACAACCACGGATAAGGATAACAAAGGTTAATGATCAGGTTAACTCCCGCTATAATTAATGAAGTAACCAGTAATCCTTTAATTTTATGTTTTAAATTACTGGGAATATCACTCGGGAAAGTAAAGAAAGCCCCTAAAGCAATGGTGAAACCAATATGGAAATTATCTAAGTAAGAAAACAACAGTACGGGAGAAACGGCTGCAATAGTAATTTTTAGGGCGTTGCTGAAATCAGTACCGGCAATAAATTTCTGAATTTTAGAGGTCATAAATTTCGGATTATACACAAAGGTATGAATTGTGCGATTTATCTATTGAATAAATGAAAGTGTTTTTAGTATTTCATTTAAAAATACTATTTCTCGGTTTTCCGTTTAAGCTTTGTCTAAATTTTTACTATTTTTGGCAATCCTAATTCAGGATGTAGAACCTTTATTTGAGGTTAATAATATTTAATACAACAACAATGATTTTACCAATTGTAGGATATGGCGATCCGGTTTTGAGAAAAGTATGTGAGGAAATAACAGCCGAATATCCTGATTTGAAAGAAACAATTGCCAATATGTACGAAACAATGTATAATGCATCTGGAGTAGGACTGGCAGCGCCACAAGTAGGAATTGCAATTCGTTTATTTATAGTAGATGCATCTCCTTTTAGTGACGACGAAGATTTAGCAGCCGATCAACAAAAACAGTTAAAAGGATTCAAACGTACATTTATTAATGCTAAAATCATTAAGGAAGAAGGTAATGATTGGGCTTTTAACGAAGGTTGTTTGAGTATTCCTGATGTTCGTGAAGACGTTTATCGCAAAGAAAAAATTACTATCGAATATTGCGAGGAAGATTTTGTGATGAAAACAGAAGTTTTCGACGGATTGATTGCGCGAGTGATTCAGCACGAATACGATCATATTGAAGGTATTTTATTTACCGATAAAATTTCGTCTTTAAAAAAGCGATTGATCAAAGGGAAATTGAAAAACATCATGGAAGGGAAAACGTTCCAGGAATATAGAATGCGTTTCTTCGGTAAAAAAGGAAGATAAAAAGCCTTCAAAATTCCGTTTTTGGTATTGTTTTTGAAGAATACCAGAACAATAAATTGTAAAAATTGAATTCTTAATAATAATTTAAAAAGCATGAATTTAGAAAAAATATTAGCGATTTCTGGTAAACCAGGTTTATATGTTTTAAAAGTACAAACACGTACTGGTTTTGTAGCAGAATCATTGGCAGATGGAAAAAAAATCACAGTAAATTTAAAAAGTAATGTGAGTTTATTATCTGAGATTTCAGTTTACACTTATGAAGGAGAGAAACCGTTGAAAGAAGTAATGGATGCTATCGCTACTAAAGAAAATAACGGTCCGGCTATTTCTCATAAAGAGGATAATGCAGCCTTAGCAGCTTATTTTAAAGAGGTTTTACCAACTTATGATGAAGAAAGAGTTTATGCTTCAGATATTAAGAAAATCTTAAACTGGTACAACACTTTACAAGCTAAAGGTTTAATTGTTGAAGAAACTGCAGTGGAAGAAGTAGTAGAAGCGGCAGTTGCTGAAGCAGAAGCTCCAGCTGAGAAACCAAAAAAAACTAAAAAAGTAACAGAATAATTGATTTTGAATTTTTATAAAAATCCTGTGTTCTAAACTAATTAGAACACAGGATTTCTTATTTTTACCCAAAACCCAATGCAATGAATACAAGACAAACCCAGTTACAGGCTTTTGAGCGATTATTAGATATTATGGACGATTTGCGTGAAAAATGTCCCTGGGATAAAAAGCAAACCCTGCAAACCCTTCGTCATCTTACTATTGAAGAAACCTATGAACTAGGTGATGCAATCTTAGATAATGATTTGAATGAAGTTAAAAAAGAGTTGGGCGATTTGTTATTACACATTGTTTTTTATGCCAAAATAGGCAGCGAAACCAATGATTTCGATATTGCCGATGTATGTAACGAAATTTGTGAAAAACTCATTCACCGTCATCCTCATATTTACAGCGATACAGTGGTAAAAGATGAAGAAGAAGTCAAACAAAACTGGGAAAAATTAAAACTCAAGGAAGGCAAAAAATCCGTACTGGAAGGCGTTCCCCGAAGTTTGCCGGCCTTAGTAAAAGCCAGTAGAATTCAGGATAAGGTAAAAGGAGTGGGCTTTGATTGGGAAGAATCGCATCAGGTTTGGGACAAGGTGCAGGAGGAATTACAAGAACTGCAAGAGGAGGTAAAATCAGGAAATCAGGACGAAATAGAAGCCGAATTTGGCGATGTGCTGTTTTCGATGATAAATTATGCCCGTTTTCTGAATGTAAATCCCGAAGATGCGCTGGAACGAACCAACAAAAAATTCATTAAAAGATTCCAATATTTAGAAAGCAAAGCCAATGATTTAGGAAAATCCCTAATGGATATGTCCCTGGCTGAAATGGATGTTTTTTGGGAAGAAGCGAAGAGATTGTAGATTCCAGATTTTAGAAAGCAGATTTCAGATTTTAGATTACTGTCTTAATGATTTTAGGGCTTATCCGCAAGCTCGTCATTGCGAGGAACGAAGCAATCTCATCAAGTAACTCTACAAAGTATTTGATTGCTTCACTGTTGTTGGCAAGGATTATAAATCCACACTATTGGGCAAAATCTGTATTGGTAGTTTTACTTAGATAGCTTCAATTTCCATTAATACTGTTCTGTTTTGTGGTCCTAAATTTATTTTTCTTTTGAATGAAGACTTTTTCAGAATTCCTTTTTCAAAATTTAATTCTTGCATTGAACTTTCACTAATTTCAAAAATTTCATTTCCAAATTCTTGTTCAATTTCTTTTATATGATCTTTATTATTTTTCTTTAAATGCTCCATTACAGATTTTGTAAAAACTGCTCCTTCTACAATTTTGCTAGTTTCTATTTTACAAATTGAATTTTTATTATCGATGTTTACTAATTTTACTTTTTCAACTGCATCGAAAGGTGCACCGCCAAGGGGATTTGGAAATTTCATATTGTTAAGTTGTTCAAAGTCAATTTTGTATTTATAACCAAATGAAAAATTATAAAGCTTGATATGTTTTAATAATGCAATTTCTAAACCTTGTTTAGAAACAATCATTTGCTTTGCTGCATTATATTGAACTTTCATATTAGGACTTATGTCTTTTCCATTAAGTTCATCTATAGCTTTATTGGAAGCTGTTCTTATTTCCTCAACATTCACAAGTTCAATGAATCTACCAAAATTTGATAATTTTATTTTAAATTTTGTATTCAAAAGTTTAGCTAATATGTTATTTTCAAAATTTGGGTCTTTGTTTGCTATTACTGAATTTGTATAAATCCATTCAACTAAATATTCTGTTTCGCTTTTTTCTAAAACTTTAAAATTAGCATTGAAAGTTGTCAAATATGTAAATGGTTTCTCTTTTACAATATCAGTTGTTGTGCTTTTAATTATTATAGAATGAGCTTCATTTTTTTCCCAGTGAGGAATAATTTCTACTTCTGAAGTATTTAATGTTTCATTTTGTCCAAATGACAAAAATGAAATTGATAATAATGTAATATTTATTAGAATTCTGTTTAATTTCATTTTTTGCTCATTTTCTGTTGTTAAAAATTTCCGCTAATAAATCTGCGCTATCGGTTTATGCATCTGGAATATTAGGTTCTACCAAACGTTTTAATTTATCCAATGATTCCTGCCAACCTAAATAGCACATTTCAGTTGGTATTACATCAGGTATTCCTTCTTGTGTTGCAAAAAGTTCAGTGCCACATAATACTTTTCTTAATTCTATTGTTGTAATCATTTGTCCGGGTAAATTTGGATCGTCAAACTCGTCAGTATATTTTAATAGTTCATTAGGTATAATTTCTAAATATTCGCCACCAAATGAATGACTATTGCCCGTAGTGAAATTTGTAAACGACATTTTGTATTTACCTCCAATTTGCACATCCATACTATGTACTTTGCAAACAAAACCATAAGGCGGTAACCAGGACGCCATAGCGTCAGCATCTGTGAAAGCTTTATAAACTTTTTCAGGACTTGCAGTAAAAACTCTGTGAAGTGTAACTTTATTTGCCATTGTATTCTTTTTTAAATTAATAAAATTAAATATTTTCTTTTTGATAGAATTCTAATTGTTGGATTTGCCCAATCATCCAAAATACAAAACTAACTTTCCATAAAGCCAATTGCCCAAATCTGTTGTAGTAGCTAGTACTTTTTTGTCGCAATTATAATACCTGTTGACCAATTCATCTTTGTTAAGTTGAAATCCATTCTGTTTTCTAAATATTCGATTAGTTTATTGACATTTTCTTGATGTCCTTCAGGCCAATTTGGTTGTGTCAACATATCATCAATAATATAAAAACCTCCGACTTTTACCAATTCCAGAATTTCATTTATTTCACTATATTTTCCTGGCCAAGCATCTGCAAAGACTAAATCAAATTTTTCACTATTGTAGTTTTTAATCCATTCACTTCCGTCCGCACAAATAATTTCAACTCTTTCATCAGTTCCAAAATAACTTTTAGCTATATCAGTTAGTTTTGGGTCATTGTCAATAGTAACTAATTTAGAATCAGAATCCATTCCGTCAATCATCCAAGAAAGTGACAGACCAATTCCGGTTCCAATTTCTAATATTTTTGATTTTGGTTTGGAAGTAATAAGTGTCTTCAATAATGTTCCAATCAACAAATCTGAAGGCATACTGAAACCGATTTCTTTCGATTTTGCATCAATTTCAAAATGAAGCTTAGGGATATCTAAGATATTTGAATCTTTCATAGTTTTATTTTTAGTATTAGGCACAACGTTCTATTGCTACAAGCGGTTTGGGATTAAATTAAGCCCTATTTTCGGATTTGCAAAATGATTCCAAATACAAAACTAACTTTCCATTAAGGTTATTGTCCAAATCCTTTGTAGTAGATTTTAGGCGTTCGGTTGCTTATTTAATTTATGTTTCCATTTTCTGTTTTTCTCCCTATTCAATGTTTTCTACTCTGTATTTTTTAAAGAAATAGTAAATCACAAATCCAATTAATAAACTAAAACTAAATTCAAAATAAGTTTCAATTCTATATCTATTATAGCCATAAAACAAGAATTCTTTTAAACCATAAACTATCATAAAAATTGGAAATACTATTTGTTTAAAAATTATGTAAATCTTAATTATTGACAATGAATGTTTTGTTGTTATGAAGAATGAAATGAAGGTAACTAAAGTTAAAAGTAGATTAAAATACCGCAAAATTATTGTAGAAGCGAAGTCATTATTGCTAGAAATTCTTGAAATTGTAATTATAAGATCAATTCCAACAAATAAAATTAATAATGTCCTAAAAATTTTGTTGGTAAATAATTTATCGATCATAGTTTTCAATTTTTATTTTAGGAAAGTGTTTTTTTTGTAATAATTTGATTTTAGGCTAATAGTTGCATTAATTGCGCTTTTACAGTTAAACAACTAAAACAAACATAATTATGAATTACCATACAATCCGCTAAATCATAATTTTCTCCAATACTATCTATTTGAGCATAAAAAGTCATTTCTTTTTTGCAATTATCGCAAGTTGGATAATCATCCTCACTAACTTCTTCAGGTTTTCCGCCTAAGAAATGTCTAGTTCCCGCAATCTCATTCCATTTGTAACCTATCGCAGATGTCGCTTCGTTTGTTTCTGGACTTGGGACTAATTTAATTTTTGGAATTTCCATTTTTTTCAATTTGTTATTTTCCATTTCGTTTCTTGTTAACTGACGTCTAACTTGTACATAGGTCTGACAGCAATCAGATTTTATTAATATCAAATATATAAAATATTCTTACAAAAAAATAAAAGTACTTTTAATTTACGGAATAGTTTTGATGGTTATTTCTAAAAACCTAAAAACCTAAAAACCTGTAAAACTTAGTTTTACAGGTTTTTAGCTTCTTGTATGTACGAGTAAGATACTCGCACCAGCTAGGGTAGTATTTACTTTCGTTAAAATTCTTTTTCTCCCAGTTCACTTGCAGGTAGTTTTGTTTTGCTGCTAAATTTGTTTAGGTTGATACTAAAATTTAATAGAAGAACATCTGTTTCATATACATAGTTTGTTGTGGTATAAAAATCGTTGCCCCAGGTTGTAATTCGTTGTTGGTTTGCATTCATAAAACCAAGATTCATATTTTGCCATTGTAGTCCCAAAGAATATTTACCATTCCCAAATGTTTTCTTTACTGAAGTATTGGGTGAAAAAAATCTTGAATCTTCACCTTGCGCAGTGGGTCTGTTCGACAAGTAATTGGCGTTGGCTTGTAAATTCCAGTTGTTTCCTAAGTCAAAGGTTGTATTCATATTGATAGAATACACCCAGTCAGCATTGTTTACAGTGGAAGTCGTCCCCAACACATTCAAAGGACCACTAATTTTATAGTTGTAAACATTAGCTCCCAGATAAGTAGTAATCCATTTTATTGGTTTTATTGTAGTGCCTAATTCTAAACCAATAAGCCTTGCTTTTTCGGCATTGGTAAAAAGCCTGTTTAAGATAGTATCAGCATAGACACTATTCACTCTTTGTATGGGATTCTTGATGTTTTGATAATACATTGTTGCAAAAAAGGAACCTTTCTTGAAATTGTGATTGATCCCTAGTTCAACAAGATCTATAAATTGGGGTAATAAATCAGGGTCGCCTTGCTCTAAGGTTTCAGAGTGTTCTCTCTCGGGAATTGGGTTTAATTCAAAGTTATTATTTCGTTGCACTCTTTTACTATATCCTGCCTTAATGCTCCAGTCATTATTAATGGTATAAAGCAAGTTTGCCGAAGGGAAAAAGTTGCTCAAATTGAGATTATGTGGATTAACGTCTGATGATAGGTTTACTTCTCTTGTGGCGTATTCGTACCTTAATCCTGCGGTATATTTTAGCTTTGAAATGGCGTTGGAATATTGAGCATAAGCAGCATTAATTATATTTATTGATTTAGCAGTTCCGCTAAATTTTGCAATATCAGCTTGGTTTGTAGATGGAGTTACGTTATAGTCAAATGTCCCATCTTGTTTGTCCCATCTGTACTGATAACCGGTTTCCAATTTCCCTTCTCCAATAGTGGTGCTATAATCCAATTTTAATCGGTAGCCGTTAATTGGGTTAGAGTAGGGGTTTGTTACCAATTGAAAAAGAGTACTCTTATTTGGAAGGTCTAAATTTTTATTGGTGGTATTGCCATATAAATTTGCCTTTTCGTATATAGCTGATGTAGAAAGTTTTGAATTGTTTTTAAAAGTGTGGCTATAATCAAAATTGCCTAATAAAAACTTACCTTCTTTATTTTGCAGATTGGAATTAAAATAAGAGAACTGACTTAAAAGATCCCCAGTTGTTAAGTCGGCTGTTGAATTGTTATAAGTAATATCCGCTCTTCGTTGTTGGTATTTTTTACTTGCAAAAAAGCCAATTCCAAATACGTCATTTTTATTAGCTGCATAGTTTATATTTGTTCTTAGACCATAATTATATTTGTCAAAACTTCTTTCACCTGTTGAAGGAAAATAGGTAATCGTGTTGTTAGTGAAATTCTTGGTATAAACGTTGCCTTCTCTTCTGCCGTTGGCATCGTTTCTTGTATAATTTCCGCTAACTGAAATATCCCATTTGCTTTTTTTGTAGTTGATGGTTGCATCTGCACCATACCTATGCGGATTTTCAAGATTGTTATAATTGGTGGTACTTGGCAAACCTGCCAGAACATTGGCCTGCAAAGCAAAACCATCAGTTGTTCCTTTTTTTGTAGTAATGTTTATTATCCCGCCTTTTCCGTCAGCATCATATTTGGCTGAGGGAGCAGTTATTAATTCAATGTTTTCAATAGTGTTGGCGGGAAATTGGCTTAGAATGGTTTGTGCATCAGTTAAAATCGGTTTTCCATTAATAAGAACCAAGAAACCTGTTGAGCCTCTTACACTTATTTCACCAGAGCTATTAACCGAAACTGAGGGTAGATTTTTTAAAACATCTGTTGCGCTGCCTCCTTTTGCTGCCTCAAAGTGGTTTGCTTTATAGGTTTGCTTATCAAATTTATTATTAATTGTACTTTTTTGTCCTTTTACAACAACTTCCTCTAATAATTTAGTAGACACATTTAAATAGATTTTGTCCAATGTAATGTGTTGGCTTTTGTCTAATACTGAAAAATTAGAATAAAATGTTTCATAACCAATGGAAACTATTTTAAGGATATAATTTCCCGTATTTATTTTGGGGATTGAAAATGTCCCACTCTTTTGAGTCAACACACCAGCTACAACAGTTGAGTCGGCTTGTTTTAGTATAGCCACACTTGCAAACTCTATAGGCAAATGATTTTGCTTCTCAATAACAATTCCTTTAATTGTTGCATTCTGAGCTTGTAAAATATTAAATAGAAGTAAAAGACTAAGGGATAAAAAGGATTGTTTTGAAAATGACATTTTGAAAGATGAATTGTTAAATCTGTTTGTAATAATTAGAGGCTTATTCTGAAAAAGTGATGCTCTTTTTTAGGCTATTCTGAAATTTCCAATTGAAGTATGACATCCCGATAGCGTTTTCCTAGCGAAAACAATTGTTCGGCGATAAACATGATAAATAGAGGCATAGCAAAGAAAGTAAGCAGATTTTCTTCGTATAAAAAATAGCTGGTTACAATGTAAATTCGGCCGTATTCCAGATAATAAATCCATTTTCGATGCTCTAATAAAGCTCCGCAATTGATGAGTGTAATGAGGATAAAAGTCAGCGCAAAAACTTTATCAGCAATATTTAAAAACTCAAAATCATAAGTAACGACAGTCAGAAATAAAATGCAAATTCCCAATTGGATGTAGAGATAATTCCTGAATTTAAGGCGCTTATTCGGATTCGATTTATCCTGAAGAAAGCGTTTCTCTAACTCAGGTCGGATATTCTGATCCATATGAGCGGGACTTCCAAATATGGCCAGTAATTTAGCTTTAAATCCTTTAGACCTTTTCCACAATTCGAAAATTTCGAAATAATAATGAAAATGCTGCCACAGAAAACTATAGCTTTTTAATGGATGCGTTAATCCGTATTTTGGTTTTTCTTCTTCGGATTGAAAAGTTCCAAAGAGTCTATCCCAAAAGGTAAACATATCCCCGAAATTCTTATCCAGGTATTTCTCGTCTGAGGCGTGATGCACACCATGTACTGATGGAGTTACAAAAACATATTCTAGCCATTTTATTTTTCTCACGAGTTGGGTATGCGTAAAAAAAGAATAGGCACCGTGAACTATCAACATGGTAATAACCATCGAAGGATGAAATCCTAATAAAGGTAGCACACACCAAAATCCCGTTCGGACAATAGCCTGAAAAGTAGTAATTCTGGCGGCGGTGGTAAAATTGAAAGCTTCACTGTGATGATGCACAATGTGGGCAGCCCAGAAAAAATTTACTTCATGTCCCAGTCTGTGGTACCAATACCAGACAAAATCGGTCATGAGAATCAATAAAAACCATATAAATGCATTAGTCGGAATATTAAAAATTCGATAATCATCATATATCAAATAATACAGCTGATAAAAACTCGCTGCTATAAATAAATTGATCAATCTTTCGGCAATTCCAATGCTAATATTGGAAACAGAACTTTCGTAATTAAAAATTTCCGGTCTTTTTCTACGTTGAGCAAGCTTAAATTCTAAATACAAAAACAGAAAAAAAGCAGGCATAACGAAGGCAAGAAAATTGATATGCTTCATTTTAATACTATAATTTAAAAAAAGAGATATTGATATCCATTAGTCGCTTTTACAGCTGACAAAAGATTCAATATCTCTTTCCGGTTTAGGGCAATTTTAATTTAGTTTATAGTTGTTTGTGACCAAAGCCACTTCTTTTACAGATTGTGTTTCGGCAACTTTTTGCAAAGCAAGGATATATGAGGCGATTCGCGGTGTTACATTGTATTTTGTAGCCGTTTTAAAGACAGATTTAAAGCTTTTCTCCAATATGTTTTCAAGCTGTCTGTTTACTCGATTGACTCCCCATTTTTCGATAAGCGTATTTTGAAGCCATTCGAAATAGGAAACCGTAACGCCACCGGCATTTGCCAGAATATCAGGAACTACCAAAACATTATTGGCATGCAAAATGGTGTCAGCATCTGAGGAAACAGGACCATTTGCACCTTCAACAATAATTTTAGCACGCACTGAAGCGGCATTCGTTCGGGTAATTACATCTTCTTTTGCAGCGGGTATCAGCACATCGACTTCCAAAAGCAGCAATTCTTCATGTTGTATGGTAACCGAATTAGGGTAGCCTTTGATGCTTTTATTGTTGAGGTTATAATACAAAATCAGTTCCGGAATATTAATACCTTCAGGATTGTACAAAGCTTCCGAAACATCGCTTACGGCAACTACTTTCAATCCTTTTTCATAAAGAAATAAGGCAGAATGAATTCCTACGTTACCAAATCCCTGTACTGCAACAGATGATCTTGCTGGCCTCAATTTCAATTGTTCAATTGCTAAAAGTGTGATGATGCTAACGCCTTTTCCTGTTGCTTCTACGCGTCCTAAAGAGCCTCCGGCGTGTAAATGCTTGCCAGTAACCACTCCGTGAACTGTTTTGCCGTGAACTTGCGAAAATTCGTCCATCAACCATCCCATTTCATCTGGTCCTGTTCCCATATCGGGAGCCGGAACATCTTTTTCGGGCCCAAAAATATCCGATAAACTTTTAGTATAAGCTCTGGTTATTTTTTCCAATTCTCTTTTGGAATGTGCTTTTGGATCGCAAATAATTCCTCCTTTGGCTCCTCCAAAAGGAATTCCAGTCACCGCCGATTTCCAGGTCATCCAGGCTGCCAGTGCTTTTACTTCTTCTAAATTCACTTCAGTATCATAGCGAATTCCGCCTTTAGAAGGTCCTAAAGCCGTATTGTGGATAATGCGGTAACCTTCAAAGTTTTGCTCTATTCCGTTATCTAATACGATTGAAAAGTTAACTACAATTTGTTTTTCGGGGCGTTGTAATTTTTGACGAATTGGGGCATCCAATTTCAAAATGTCTGCTGCTATATTAAACCTGTCAATCATTGATTGAAAGGGACTCTGTTTTATAATTTCTGCACTCATGATTTTATTCTGTTAAATCTGTTTGATTCTATTTTTTTAAATTTATTCCATAAAAAAGCTCTTTTGAGTTGTTACAAAAGAGCTTTATTTTTCTACAAATAAGACCAGGTAACAACAACATGGAGGAATTTTCATGTGACAGCATTGCATCATTCTATTTCTGTTTCTATTGGATCTCATGTTATTATTTATAAAATTTTAAAAAAAGCCTTCCACTTTGGATGAAAGGCTCCAAAAAAAAAATCAAGAAGCTATTAAAGCCATTTTATGTCGAAAAACTTCCAGGTTACATTCGATATAAAAATGTTGTTTAACTTAAATACTTTCATTGTTGATGCAAACCTACAAAATAATTTTATAAATCCTATAGAGTTAATCGAGTTTATTTATGAAAAATTACTGAACTCAGTATTTATAAGACTTTAGAAAGGATTTTTTTTGAAAAAATGTTGAAAAAGCTGATTGAGAATCTATTTTTGGAGGTTGTTTTAGGAATGTTTTGGGCATGATTTGAAAAACCACATTAACGTTTGAACTTATCTAAGCGGTCGGGTTCAAGCAACTATTCCCGCAAACTTGTCATGCTGACGAAGGAAGCATCTCCGCAAGAAACTGACGTTAGTTGGAGTTGCTTAGTTTGTGTAGCGAAGTCAGGAGACTTCGCCTAGCAGGTGTTTTTCATGAAATTAAAATAACTTTTATCGCAATCTTGTCTTTCCGACGAAGGAGGACACGAGCGATAGCGAACTGGCGAAGCAATCTTCGTAAGCAACTCGACAAAGTATTTACTTAACGTTGTTTGCTCATTATCGTGGGCACAGAATGAAATTCTGCGCTAACGTTTGCACATATTTGAGTAATCGTGTAACACCTTATATTTTAGTATAATTCAATCCTTAAACAGAGCGAAGGCTGTTTTTTAAAAGCAAAGTTATTGTCTTGAGGAAGAAGGATATTTTGGTTATCAATGGCTATGGCTACAGCCATTTTTTTGTTTTTTGCGGCACTCACAAAGAAAGGAATGCTTGCTACGCATAATACGCCTCCACCAATGGCAATATAAGCTCCGGTAAAATCGAAATCAAAACTATTACTTGCTTGATTTTCATGTTGTAATTGGACAATACCTCCAATTGCAGCAATTCCTAAACCAGCGCCTAATATTCTCCAGGCTGTTTTTTTTTGGCTTTTACTTTTTTCCAAATAGTAATCTTTTGAAAATGTTGTAGTTTGTGTCTGGCAAAAAGAATTTACAATGAAAAACAACATTGAAAGCGATAATGTAATTTTTTTCATGACCTAAATATTTGTTGCCTACTCTTTCAATATGCAGTTTTCGGCTACTCTGGTGTATTCATTATTTTGATATTAAATGATTTTGTATTATAGCATTAAATTAATGAAAAAAAACAATTTGGAAATACTTTTGCGTTTTTTAAGTAGTTGAATTGTAGTAATTTGATGGTATTGTGTGAGTTTTATTAATGTAATAAGAAAAACACATTACTTAAGTCTAGATATTTGTTTGCTAAAATATTAATCAATTGAAATGTTAGGAACAAGCCTCTCACCGTGTTAAAAAGAAACTATTCCCGCAAACTTGTCATGCTGACGAAGGAAGCATCTCCGCAAGAAACTGACGTTAGTTGGAGTTGCTTAGTTTGTGTGGCGAAGTCAGGAGACTTCGCCTAGCAGGCCTTATTAAAAAATCAACACTTTTTTTATCTCCTCAAAGTTTTTAACCTCTATTTTGCCCTTGGTCGGAATCATATTTTGCCAAACCCAATTATAATGCTCGATTACTTTTTCAGCTTTCAAGTGTGGTCTTTCTCCAGTTGTATGACCATCTTCAACCACTATTATGTTATAATCTTTAGTTAATGCTGACTGTATTGTTGATTCAACACAAAAGTCAGTTGCACAACCTGTGATAAATAATTCATTTATATTTAGTTTGGTTAGTTTTGATTGGAGTAGGGAATTGTAAAACACATCATTAGCGTACTTGTTGATGCAAATATCAGTTGGATTTACTTTTAAATCATCTAATAATTCCCATTCAGTTGTATTTGGTTTAAATTCATTCATTTCTGTACCATCATGTTGAATAAAAATAACAGGTAAGTTAGACTCTCTAAATATTTCAGCAAGAGAATTAATTCGATCTACAATTCCATTTGTGTCAAATCGGGGTGTTTCAGGTGTGAAAGAACCTTTTTGCATATCAATTATCAATAGAGCTTTTTTGTTTTTCATAACAGTCAAAATGTTCTTTTGTAAATGTAATAATTTATAGTATTTACTCTATTTTTAGAGTATTGTTTTTGGCGTAATTTTGGAAAACACTTGCTGCTAACTTGTTTGTACTCGCATAAATTTACCCTGTTTTATTTTAAACTGGCATGTTATGCGTATGTTTTAATTTCTTTTGTTGCGTATTATTTTTTAATAACACTACACAAAAATAAAAATATTACTTACGTATGCAAAAACAGCCGCTTTAAAAACGACTGTGAATGAGTATTTTCTATTTTTTTCTCGAATCTTCGGGACTGCAATCTGCATTCTGCGTTCTGTATTCTAAAATCGAGCTATTTTTCCTTTCCAGCCCAGATACCCATTCCTTGGTAATTCATTGTCTGAATCTGCTAAAACCTGTTCGGTTTGGCTTTTATTAATTGCTGAAAGTTGTTCAATACTGCTGTAAACACCACTTTTAAGACCGGATAAATAGGCGGCTCCTAAGGCGGAAACGTCTGGATTTCGTTGTTTGTTCAACGGAATTCCTAATAAATCGGCTAAAAAATGAATGACAAACTTGTTTTGAGTCATACCACCGTTTACCGAAATTGATTTTAATGTGGCTTGCATGTCTTTTGCCATAGCTTCTACCACATCTTTTATTTGGTACGGAATGCTCTCTAAAGCTGCCCTGACAATATGATTTTTAGTAGTTCCAAAAGTCATTCCTTCAATCGATGCTTTTCGGCTCATTTGCCAGTGTGGCGCACCCAGTCCGCTAAAAGCAGGAATCAGATAAACACCGGCATTGTCCGGAATGGCTTTTGCCATGGCTTCGGTTTCAGCAGGAGAGGAGAACAATTGCAATTCGTTTTTCAGCCATTCGATAGTGGAACCACAGGAAACAATAGCGCCTTCCAGTGCATAATCTACGCGGTTTTCGGTACTCCAGCAAATGGTGGTCAACATTCCGGAATTGGATAATACGGCTTTGTCGCCAATGTTCATCATAATCGAACTTCCTGTTCCCAGAGTGACTTTGGCGGTACCTTTTTCGAAACAGCCTTCTCCAAAAGTCGCCGCATGCGAATCGCCAATTAAAGATGTAATTGGGATGGAAAGTGGGGTTTTATGGTTCAAAATTTGTCCAAAATCAACCATTCCAAAATCATGTGAAGAAGGGCAAGGTTGAGGTAAATTTAAGTTGGATAATCCCCAGGTTTCTAAAATTTCAGCATCCCATTGTAACGTATGAATATTGAAAAGTAAGGTTCGGGAAGCATTGGTGTAATCGGTTTTGAAATGAGTGCCATTGGTCAATTTGTACAAAAGCCAACAATCTATTGTTCCAAAATAGACTTCACTTTTGGTTACTTTTTCTTTTAATTCGGCGTCATTTTCCAGCAGCCAAAGCAATTTGGTACCAGAAAAATAGGGGTCTAATAGTAAACCTGTTTTTAGTTTGATAAAATCATTCTGTCCTTTTTGGATTAAGTCCGTACAAATAGAAATAGAGCGTTTACAGGCCCAAACCACAGCGGGAGCCAATGCTTTTCCGTCTTTGTCCCAAAGGACAAAAGTTTCTCTTTGATTACTGATACCACAGGAAACAATATCTGAAACAGCCAGACCTTTTTGGGTAAAATCATTCACGCATTCAGTTACGGAGTCGAGTACATTTTGGAAGATGTCTTCAGGATTTTGCTCTACAAAACCATTGTCAAAATAATTTGTTTTTAAATCAACGCTGCCTTTAGCCGCAGCCTGTCCTAATTCGTCAAAAAGTATGGTTTTGGTACTGCTGGTACCCTGGTCTATGGCGAGAATATATTTTTTCATTTTTTAGTGTAAAATTTGCCTTTTAAAAGCTCAGTTAAATAATAAACAATTTTTAAAAGAGAACATTGAATAGAAATATTTCCACCATTAAGAAGTTAAGGAGCATTAAGTTTTAATTATCTTAATTTCTTAATGGTGAAAAAAGAATTAATGTTTTTAATTGTATTTTTTGTTGTCACACAATGTTAATCGAAGTGTTTGGAATAATTATCGAAGCCAATCCCAACGTTTAGCCCAATCTAACAGGACATCACTTCTCCATTTTAAAACCGTTTTACCGCCTTGCCAAATATCATCAAAGAGTTCAGGATTTGTTCTGTCTGAATACCAATTCTTACCTAATTTGTAGTCAGTGGAATGGTGTTTCCCCGGCCAAAGATTGCCTACAAAGAAACTTCCGCTTTGCGTTTCAAATCCGGGAATATTCGAAGTAACTTTATATGTTAATTTTTCAGTACGCTTTGGACAATATCTAATCACATAATTTCCATCACCTTGGTAAAATCCGTCCCATTTTTGTTCTCCAATTTCTGCCTGTACAGTCATTGTAATACAAGCAGAATCTTTAGGAATATTGACAACGGGACCTTTAAAGTGAAATTCTAATATAGAAAATACCGGTACTGTATCTTGCACTGATGTATTTCTTTTAAATACAATTCTGGGGCTATGTGGTATTTTTATGTAGCTGCCACCCCAGCTTTCTTTCATTGGATTATTTGGGTTTCCATCCATCATATATAGTAATGATGGTGTATCACCCATTTTAAGCCTGCCTTCATAACGATTGTTTTTATAGTCTTTACCCAAAAAACCAGCTTCGTTAATATAGTTTTTATAGTAATTTTTTTCATTCAAATTCTCGGCAACATTATCTGAGAAAAAACCATAATAGGATGAATTGGATTCTATAAACCATAGGTTTGGAAATTTTTCAGCTATGTACGCATAACTATTTGCACTCCATTTTTTGTTAGGGCCGCCTATCCAGAATACTTTTATATTTTTCTGGATTTCGGGTTTGTCATGCAATGCCTGTGCTACATCTTCAAGACCTCCCCAAACCAATATCCAAAGAGGCTTTTCACTTTTTTTAAGAGCGCATTTGATAATCCAGTCAGAACCTTCCGTTGAAGTTGCAAAGCCTTTTAATGGTGCAGCTCCCTTTTTTCCTTGTTTTGTTATTGAGCGTAAGTATTCGGGAGATGCTAATCCCTGAACGTGCTTTTTTAGTTTCGGTAAATCTTTTTCGTAAAGATCAATAGTTCTGAGTATTTCTTTTTTGTTACCCTCACCGTATGAAGGCGAAGAAACAACCCCTTCAATATCAAACTTTTCATTATACATTAAGAGGTGTATCATGGATTGGTTATCATCCGGATCAGTACCTCCAATATCGGTACTTATCAGAATTCGGGGTTTAACTGGTACAGATTGTTGCGCTATTAGTTTTTTAGAAACAACGCAAAATAGAATCATAAAAATCAGTTTTTTCATATTTTCGATAGTTGTTATTTATTTTTCTGATTCATTTTATCAATAATCACCGCCAATAAAATAACGATACCTTTTACTACTTGCTGCCAGAAAGGCGATACATCCAGTAAAACCAATCCGTTGTTTAAAACCCCAATAATTATCGCACCAATCACGGTTCCGGCAACGGTACCCACACCACCTGATAGCGAAGTTCCTCCAATAACCACGGCTGCGATAGAATCCAGTTCGTAACTCATACCGGCATTAGGTTGTGCTGAATTTAGTCTCGAAGTAACTAAAACACCACCCACAGCCGCCATCATTCCGGCAATTCCATAAACAGCCAATTTGATTTTATTAATGCTGATTCCCGATAAAAACGCTGCTTTTTCATTTCCTCCAATGGCATAAATGTAGCGTCCAAAAGTGGTTTTTTTAGTTAAGAAAACGACAATTAAGACCATGAATAAGGAAATCCAAACCGGTACCGGAATTCCTAAAATCCAACCCGAACCAATAAACTCAAATTCAGGACCTAAATTTGAAATGGGAATACCTTCAGTATAAAGCATCGTTAATCCACGGGCAATTGTTAACATCGCCAGTGTTGCCACAAAAGGAGGAATGGCGAATTTGGTAATCACCCAGCCGTTGAATAAACCCAAGGCCATTCCGATAAGTATGGCTGCTAAAATGGCTCCTAAAACGCTAAAGCCTACAAATAAATCCATGGATTCAAAAGAGAGTCCGCTTTTTAATAAACCGGCACATATTGCTGCGGTAAGCCCCAATACTGAACCTACTGAAAGATCGATTCCAGCCATTAAAACTACCAATGTCATTCCGACAGAAATACAAACATTAACAGAGATTTGTCTCAATACATTCCAAAGGTTAGTGCTTGTCATGAATTTATCAGACAACAAACTGATAAATAAACATAAAAGAAACAGCGCAATTAAGGATTGCGATTTTTTGATAATAGGGTGGTTTAAGGAAATAGTCATAATTATTCAGGTAAGGCTGATTTTAATAATTTATCTTCATTGGCTTCTGCGGCTAAATAGGAAGCTTTAATCTTCCCTTCGGCCATTACTAAAATTCTGTCCGAAAGCGCTAGTATTTCGGGAATTTCAGAAGAAACTAAAATGATACTCATTTGGTTGGTTGCGAGCTCTTTTATTAGATTGTAAATTTCGTTTTTGGCATTGATATCAATTCCACGCGTAGGCTCATCCATCATTAAAATCTGAGGATTGGTTGCGAGCCATTTGGCTAAAACTACTTTTTGCTGATTTCCACCACTTAAATTTTGGCACAATTGCATTTCAGATGGTGTCTTGATGCGTAATTTTTCGATATAATCTTTCGAAGATGCCTTGTCTTTTGACGGATTCAAAAGTCCAAACGTAGGCAGATTAGTCAGGCTGATATTAGACGAAATATCCATGCCTAAAACCAATCCTTCGGTTTTACGATCTTCGGTTACAAAAGCCAATCCGTTACCAATTGCATCTTTTGGCTTTTTGTGGAAAGTGCTTTTTTCGTCAATTTCCAGATTATATTCGCTGTTTACAGGGTGCATTCCGAATATAGTTTCCAAAAGCTCTGTTCTTCCGGCTCCCATCAAACCAAAGATTCCCAGAATTTCTCCCTTTTTTAATTCGAAAGAAATATCGTGAAGGAGCTTTCTTTTTTTATTACTGGGATGAATCAGGTTTAGGTTTTCTACTTTTAGAATGGTGTTTTGAAATTGATTTTCGGTATTTTTTTTCTCGATAAACACATCACGGCCTACCATTTTCCGAATTAATTCCTGCTCGGTGGTGTTTTTCATTTCCCCGGCATCAATGCTGTTTCCGTCTCTCAAAACGGTATAGTTTTCAGCAATTTTGAATAATTCATCCATTTTATGGGAAATGTAAACAATGGTTTTGCCTTCCGCTTTTAGCTCATAAATAATGCGGTGTAAGTTGTCTATTTCTTTGTCGCTCAAGGCAGAAGTAGGTTCGTCCATCAAAATAACATCGGCATTACAAAGAAGTGCTTTTGCAATTTCGACTAATTGTTGTTCGCCTACTTTTAGTTGTTGAACCAAAGTTTTCGGACTAACGTTCAATTGAATTTTTTCAAAAATGCGCTTGGCTTCCGCTTCCATTTTTGAGGAATCTAAAAGTCCAAGGGAAGTCACCATTTCTCTTCCCAGAAATAAATTTTCGGTTACACTAAGCTCCGGAATTAAATTTAATTCCTGATGAATAATGGCAATTCCCGCATTTTGAGCTTCTTTAATATTCGAAAACGTAACGGTTTCACCATTTAATTGAATCTCACCATCGTATTGGGTGTAAACGCCTGTCAAAATTTTCAATAAGGTCGATTTTCCCGCACCGTTTTCTCCCAATATGGCATTGACTTTGGCAGGATAAAATTTAAAATTTACCTGATTCAGTGCTTTTACGCCCGGGAATTCTTTGGATATGTTAATTGCTTCTAACAATTTACTGAAGTTTAATTTGTGATGGAATAATTAAAAGATCGGTAAACAAAGTTTGTTTTTTACTTAGTTTGATGGCTCCTGAAAATGAAACACTATCGCCAATTTGTACCTTTTTAATTTCTTTTGGGATGACTTCATTTCGAACAATATCATTCAACGATTCTGACACTTTGTTAAATTGTGCATTGGTTTTAAAATCAGTCAGTTTTACTAAACCCGAAGCATCTCGCAACGCATTTCCGAAAATGTATTTGGTGTCAATGTAAACGACACCGTTTTTTTCGTCGGCTATTGTGTAAATTCCGTCTTTGATATCAATGATTTTTCCGGTGCTTTGAATCATAAAATAAGCCGAATTTCCTATTCCAAGGCGGTTTCCGTATTTTTTGAAAGCAGCTTCCTGATTGGTTTTTACTGAAGAAATCAAATTGGTTAAAGCAATCGTTTTTTTACTTTTCAAAATACCTTTGTAGTAAATCGAATCGGCGTAAGCTTTAAAATCGAAATTTTCCTTTTTGGCATTTTTTACATCACTCAGTTTTTTGAAATAAACCGAATTGTATCCTAAAATGGCGATTATTACGAAAGCTAAAATATATACATACTTTTTTCTCATCTTTAGTAGTCTTTAATGTTTGCTGCATTTACTAATTCGACTTCTACAGGAACCCTTTGAGGAAACACTTTTCTTCCTTTAAAATACTCATCGGCATATTGGGCAGCTGTTTGAGCCATCACTTTAGGAAATTGCATGCCTGTAGCTATAATTTTCTTTTCCCGAATTTTTTCAATGACATCACCAGCACCATCAAATCCAAAAATTTTGACTTTAGTTTCTTTTCCTGCCGCTTGTAAGGCTTGAAAAGCACCCATTGCCATCGCATCATTACCACAAAAAACACCGTCAATATCAGGATTAGCCTGTAGGATTGTTTCTAAAACTTCCATGGCTTTATTTCGATCGAAGTCGCCACTTTGTTGGGCTACCATTTTTAAATTAGGGAATTTATCCACCACCGAATGGAATCCTCCTGAGCGCGCCCAGGTGTTATTGTCGCCTACTAAACCTAAGATTTCTACATACTTTCCTTTTTCTTTTAATTCTTTTACAAATTCGATTCCGATAGAAACACAACCGGAGTAGTTGTCCGAAAGAATCTGGCTTGTAGCTGCATCATCGGCATTTACTTCTCTATCCATGCAAAACACAGGAATTCCAGCTGTTTTAGCTTTTAAAATATTCGAAATAGAACCGTCAGAATCGGTTGGATTTAAAAGTATGGCATCATAACCCGAAGAGATGAGGTTTTCAAAATTATCCGATTCGATAGCAGGGTTGTTTTGTGAATCAAATATTTTGGCCTCATATCCTAATTTTTTGGCGTTTTCAGCAGCTGATTCCGCCAGCATCACAAACCAGGGATTGTTCAGGGTAGAAACCACAACTGCAATTTTAGGCTTTTCAGACTTCTCTTTCGAGGAACATCCAAAAACTAAAACCAATGTTAGCAGCATTAAGGAAAGGTGTTTTATCTTCATAGGTTGATTGTATTTAAAGCAGTATTTTTTAATCCGTCGGCTGAAATACCATAATGATTGAAAATTTCGATTTGCGAACCTGAAACGGTATGATCATCAGGTAATCCTACGATTTTGAATTTATTAGAGCATCCGTTTTGGAATAATAAAGAAGCCACAGCTTCGCCTAATCCGCCATTGATGGAGTGTTCTTCAACGGTAATAATGGCTTTTCCATTTGAGGCTGAAGCCAATAATAATTTGGTATCCAAAGGTTTAATGGTGTGTAAACTGATTATTTTGCAAGAAATGTTATGTTCTTTTTCCAATAGTTTAGCTGCTTCAACACAGGGAAGTACCGCTTCACCAGTAGCAATAAAAGTCAAATCGTTTCCTTCCTGAATAACACGTCCTTTACCAATTTTAAAATCAGTATTTGAGTTTGTTGCTAAATTAGCAGGCATTGTTTTTTTACCAAAACGCAGGTAAATAGGGCTGGTCATTTCGGCAGCTTGTTTGATGGCTTCGGCAGTTTCAAAATTATCTGCAGGCGCTACAATGATAATGTTATTGATGGCTCTCAGCACCGCATAATCGTGTAAACTATGGTGTGTGGTTCCTAATGCTCCATAACTTACTCCGGCACTAATACCTATTAGTTTCACAGGATTGTCTGAATAAGCCACGTCATTTTTAATTTGTTCCAATGCTCGTGCCGTAAGAAAACAGGCTGGAGAAACGGCAAATGCTTTCTTGCCCATACTGGCTAATCCTGTGGCTACACCTACTAAGTTTTGTTCGGCAATACCCACTTCAACAATTTGTTCGGGATATTTTTGTCCAAAAGGGACTAATTTTCCTGAACCACGAGAATCACTCGTAACCACCATAATATCTCTATCGGTTGCGGCTAATGACTGAAGAACTTCAGAAAAAACTTCGAGGTTAGCGGCGTCAATTGTTTTTATTTCTTCCATTATTTTGAGACAGTTTCAAGTTCTTGTAATTGTTTGTCTAACTCTTCTATAGCCAAATCGTATTGTTCTTTTGAAGGAACGCCATGATGCCATTTCAATACATTTTCCATGTAGCTGATTCCTTTTCCTTTGATGGTATGTGCTATGATAAAGGTTGGTTTTCCTTTTTCTAACGGAAGTCCTCTTAGTGTTTGGGAAAGTTTTTCAATGTTGTGACCATCCACATGTTTTACTGCCCAACCAAAGGCTTCTAATTTTTGATCAATAGGTTCTAAGCCCATCACATCTTCATTAGCAGCTGTGATTTGAAGTTTGTTGTAATCCAAAATAGCACATAGATTATCCAGTTTATAATGAGCAGCAAACATCATCGCTTCCCAATTAGAACCTTCGGCCATTTCTCCGTCCCCTAAAATGGTAAAAACTTTTGTAGGCGAGTTGTCTTTTTTGGCAGCCAAAGCAGCTCCGGCACAAATAGGCAAACCGTGACCTAATCCACCGGTATTTTGTTCAATACCGGGAATAGATTTGGTTGGGTGTCCTATATAAGGCGATTTGTATTGGCACATAGTCAACAAGTCTTCTTCAGGAAAAAAACCTTTGTCAGCTAAAACAACGTACAATGCTTCCACACAATGTCCTTTACTCTGGATAAATCGGTCTCTGGTGTTAGAATCGAAATTCTCAGGGGAAACGTTCATTACATCATTGTACAATACATTCAGAATGTCTAAAATAGAAAGGCTTCCACCGGTGTGACCTGCCTTGGCATTGAAGATGTATTTGAGTATTTTTTTTCTACTCTCAATGGATTTTCGTTTTAAATTTTCGATGTGCATCTTGATTCTTTTAGTGTTTGTAAACTTCCCAGCCCATGTAATTTCCTAAGGCTTCTTCTAAGATGGCTGCTGTTTTTGAAGCATTCATCACCACGTGGTGTTCAAATCCGTTTTTACAAACGTATTGCATTAGTCCTTGCAAGTCAGGAATTTGTGCAACGGCTCTGTTTCCAAAAGTTTCTAAGGTATCGTTTGTCAATTCGCCTTCGCCAATGTAAACCTTAATGATTCCTTTAGGATCATCCGTACTGATTCGACCATAAGTAAGCGGCATAGCAGGTGTTCTTCCGTCTAAGGCTCCATAAGTGTTTTCTACACCTACAGTTGTTCCTAAGATAGGAGCGGTGCCCATTTGAATGTCCGGCAGGAATGATTTTGCCCAGTTTCCACAGTGGAATAAAACACATTTTTCAGGATCATCAGCATAGTTGTTATTCCAGTCTACCAATGCACTTGGAGAACCCGAAGCCAACTGCATTGCATACATACTCAAGGTTCCTGTAACGTCAACTTCACAGGCACTTGGAAGCATGTTTTCACTCATGATACTCATGCTGGTACACACGTTACAACCGTAATTTTGTTGTAATGAAGTCCAACATTGGATAGCAGTGGCGTCTAAGGCGTATTCTTCCATGAAATCTTTCAACACCACATCTAATTTTGCAATTTGAAGCATTGCTTCGTTAGGTGTTTTTCCCTGGGCAACATAGGCGTTTATGGATTCCAAATGTTTTTTTACAGCTGGATCCTCAGCGGTTAATTTATTGGCTTTACCTAAAATTTCAGATAAATCTACAGTAGTAACCGTGATGCCGTTTCTTTGTAATATTTTTTCAGAATAACGCACGGTATTAAAAGCACCCGGTCTTGCACCGATAGCTCCAATACGCACATTGCGCATTCCTTTTACGACTCTACAAACAGCAGTAAAGTCTAATAAATCTTTTTGGAAAATAGGATCCGACGGACTCATTACGTGCTGAGATGTCAACGAGTATTTGATACCGTATTGGTATAAGTTGTTGCAAACCGAGATTTTTCCACACCAGGAATCACGTCTGTTTACCACATTCATTTTTGTCAACTCATCAGGGTAAGCCTGGATTAAAACAGGAACATTTAAGTTGGCTAATTTTAAAGTGTCAGCAACTCCTTTTTCATCACCAAAATTAGGTAGCAATACCAAGACTCCCATAATTTCATCCTGGTGTTTTTTGAATAATTCAGCACATTTTTGTGCTTCTTTATAGGTTTCTACACCGCCTAGTTTAGTATCTGTACTGTCTAATAAAATAGGTTTGATGTTTAATTTAGCAAATATTTCAATGATTTCAAATCTTGCTTTTTCTACTAAACTGTCCGGGAAAAAATCTCTGTTTCCTATGATTACTCCTAATGTTGATGTTGCCATTTTCTTTGCTTTTTTTATGTTTTTTTGTGTTTTGTCTTTTATGCTACGATAACTTCAATTTCGTTATCTCTAAATACTTCTTTGTGTTTTTCTTCAATTCCATTATCGGTAATGATATAATCAATTAAGGATAAGGCGCCTAAACTGGCTAAAGCACTTTTACCAATTTTGGTGCTATCGGCCACTAAATAGGTCACTTCTGCAGCGTCAATCATCGCTTTTTTTACCACTAAATCACTAATACTAGGATAGGTAAGTCCTGATTTTAGTGAGATTCCCGCAGTGGCTAAAAATAGTTTTTGAACGTTTAAGCCTTTGAAGAAATCGGCGGCTTTTTGACCGGTTAACGATAAAGTAGGTGGTTTGAATTCGCCTCCTGTCATAATAACTTCTATATCCTGTTCAGTACCAAGTAATAAGGCAATGTTCAAGGCGTTAGTAATGACTGTTAAGTTTTTGAATCCTTTTAGTTTTTTTGCGATTTCAGTGGTTGTAGAACCGGAATCCAGAATGATAGTGTCTCCATTTTCGATAAATTCGAGACATTTTTGGGCAATAGCCGATTTTAATTCTAAGTTTTCCTGACGAATCAGCGAAAAGCTTCTTACCTGATCAGCAACGTTTTTTATACTCGCTCCTCCGTGTTCTTTGATGATAAGATCTTCGCTTTCCAGTTTTTCAAGGTCTTGACGAATAGTGACTTCGGTTACTTTGAATAAGCGCGCTAAATCGATAACTTTTGCAAATCCATCTTCTTTTAAAAGATCTAAAATTTTCTCCCTGCGTTGATTTGGCAACATAATTTGTTTTCTTTTTGTATTAGTGTTAAAACAAATATAAAAGAAAATAAACGAAAGAAAAAGAAAATAAACGATAATTTTAATTGAATGAACTAAATTTTAAGAAGTCATTTGATTATTCGAAAAAAGAAATGCTTTTTATTGATGTATCGTTATCCAATAAAAAGGAATGAACAGTTGGCTCCTACAGAGCTAAAAAAGAAAAACAACATCGATTGCTACAAACAGAAAGTCCCGATGGGACTTTGACCAACTACGCCAGAAGTGAAATGTTTGTAGAAATAATTAGCATTGCTAAAGTAAGCTCCATAGGAGCGAGCTGTTTCAAGGTGTTGTTATGAATAGAAAAACATTTAAAATTAAGTCAATGCCTAAATTAATTGTAGCAAGTATTAGCTGCAGTATTTTTTAGTCAAGGTTGTGCCAATAATGTTCGCAACCATTTTTACATTCTGTGTTTCTTCTTTCAGTGTCTGTTATTTTAAAAATCCAAACTAGTGAAATTATTGTTTTTTCTCTTTCGCTTTTTGGAAGTTCAACTAATTTATTAAGTGCAATTTTTGGAGGATAGGTTTGTAGAATTGCAATTGTAGTATATGTTGATTTTAAAGGAATTGTACTTATGGCGTTTTGATAAGTTTCTGAATTATAATCTGTTTTATTTGGGATAGAGTTAAATATATAGTCTCTTAAAGTTGCAAAAAGTTCGTCAAAATTAAATGCTTTGTCTTCCAGTAATAACTTTACTCCAAGATTAAAATCTATTTTATCTTGTGAAATTTTATTGATTGCTTTTTCTGTTAGAGTCATTAGTAGATTACAAAAATGTCATCAATTAATTTACCTTCGGAATTATATAATAAAGTATAATTGCCTATTTCAATACTTTTATTAATTATTGGAGTTTGAAAAGAATGCGAATTAATTTCGGTTAGTTTATATTTTAGGTTTTTAGGGTTAATAGATATGTTTTTGCTATTTATATCTATTTCGTCAGAAGCATTACTATAAAGCAAATATTCAAAAGACTTCTGTATTTTATCTTCGATTTTATGAATTCTAATAAATTGATTTATTTCTTCTTCGATCATAATATTCCGTAACGTTTTAGCGCTTGGCAAGGTTGAGGAAATAATAGCAGAGTATTTTCGGCTAAACGAATATATAAATAAAAACGATAAATCCAATAAAGCCCCAATATTGCCAAACGGCTGTTAGAGCCGGTTGTTGTTTTTCTTTTGACTTTTCTATATAAATATCCTTATCCTTTCTGTGGTAAATAAAATTCTACTTTTTCACATTTCGGACAAATGTATAAATCGAATTTTTCTCTGTTAACAAAGGCTTCAAATAAATTTCCAAAAAAACCAATCTTTGCACCTTCGTGAAATTTGTATTCCCCTGAAAATATTAAAGGAATTTTACATCTTAAACATTCTATTTTTCTGCTTATTCTTGTAGTTTCTTTGAATTCAATGACCTTGTTTTCAATCATACTATAATTACAATTCCAGCATAAATCCCAATTATCTTCAATTTCTGATTTGCAGTTTGGACAAGTTTTCATATTTTTTTAAATTATTCTGTATGTTATTTTGGTATTATTTCTTTACAATTGGCTCTAACTAATATATAGTCACTACAAAGTAGCAACAATCTACCCAAATCGGCTTGATTATAGCCATTAATTGCCTGATTCCTAACAAATATAGAAATAATATTTTTATTACAAAATACAGAAAAGACTATAACTGAGAAGGATTTCTAATTGTATAGAAAAGAGAATAAGAAAATAAAGAAAACCTTAAATCATCTTTTTAAGTTGGGCGATATTTTTAAGGGTAATCTTTTTACCTTTTAATTCGATTAAACCTAATTTATTAAAATCAGATAATAAACGAATACAGCTTTCGGTAGCGGTACCAATCATGCTGGCGAGTTCGTCACGGGTTAATTGAATTTTTAGGCTGCCATCTTCATTTTTGCCAAAAGTATCCTGAAGATAAAGTAGGGTTTCGGCAAGGCGTTCTTTTACGGTTTTTTGAGCCATATTCACCATTTGGCTGTCGGCTTCTTTAAGATCGCCGCAAATGGTTCTCATGACATTCATAGAAAACTGATTGTTTTTGTCGAAGAATCCCATGATTTCACTTTTCGGGATAAAACATACTTGCATGTCTTCGAGCGCTACGGCACTAAGGTTTACAGGCTCGTCACTAATCATCGAGCGTTGTCCTAAAAGTTCTCCTTTAGTAACCAGTTTTACAATATGATCTTTGCCATTTGGGCTTAATTTGGTCAATTTACAAACACCATCTTTTACGCAAAAGATACCGTTTACATTTTCACCTTCTTCAAAAATGATTTCGCCCTTTTTTACTAAACGAGACGTCTTACACTCGGCAAGTTTTACTAATTCGTCCTTGTTTAGCGCTTTCAAAGAGCTGAATTCTCTAACGATACATTGTTCGCATTTACTCATTTTAGAAAAGGTTTAATTGTATTGTAAAATTAATCATTTCTATGATATATATCATATTTTACTCAATATTCATTCAAGAGCTTTGTATCAGGTAAAATGAGCAAAGTTATGGACACACAAAACTGTTTCCATTGTGGTTTAGATATTGTAGCGGAAGCTGAAATTATTTTTGACGAAAAAACATTTTGTTGCGCCGGTTGTAAAACGGTTTACGAAATTTTTAGTCTCAATGATTTGACTTCTTATTATGATTTCGAAAAATCACCTGGAGCAACTCCGCAGGATATAAAAGGTAAATATGATTTTTTAGAAAACGAAAGCATCGTTTCAAAATTATTGGAATTTCAGGAGGAAACCACTGCTATTGTTTCACTTAGCATTCCTCATATACATTGTAGCTCTTGTATTTGGATTCTGGAAAATTTACAGCGTCTTCAGGAAGGAATAAATGTTTCTCAGGTTAATTTCCCTGATAAAAAAGTACGGATTAATTATAATCCGCAAATAGTTTCCCTTAGTAAAATTGCGTATTTGCTGAGTTCTATTGGCTATGAACCGTATATCAGTTTAGAAAATTACGAATCAGGAACGCAAAACGTTGACAGAAGTTTAACCTATAAATTAGGGGTTGCTTTCTTTTGTTTTGGGAATATTATGCTGCTTTCTTTTCCGGAATATTTTGAGGTTAAGGAATTTTGGCTGGACAATTACAAACCGTTTTTCAGGTGGTTAATTTTTGCGCTGTCATTGCCATCCTTTTTGTATTCGGCAAGTGGCTATTATGTTTCGGCTTATAAAAGTATTAAATCCAGAATGCTCAATATTGATATTCCTATTGCTTTGGGAATTATCATCTTTTTTATTCGAAGCACCGTAGATATCGTTATGGATTACGGTTCGGGTTTTTTTGACAGCCTGACAGGTTTGGTTTTCTTTATGCTTTTGGGCAAAATGTTTCAAATAAAAACCTATAGTTTTCTGAGTTTCGAAAGAGATTTTAAATCCTATTTTCCGGTTGCTGTTACCCGAATAAACACCGATGCTTCCGAAGAAAGTGTGGCTGTTTATGATATTAAAAAAGGCGACCGATTACTCATAAGAAACCAGGAGTTGATTCCGGTTGACGGAATTTTGATAAGCGAAACCGCAGCAATTGATTACAGTTTTGTAACGGGTGAATTTATTCCGATAAACAAGAATTCAGGCGATAAAGTTTTTGCCGGAGGAAAACAAATTGGTAAAGTAATCGAAATGGAAGTGCTGTTTTCGGTTTCCCAAAGTTATTTGACCCAATTGTGGAGTAATGATGTGTTTCAGAAAAATGTGGAGCAAAAACACAAAAGCATTACCGACAGTATTTCCCGTTATTTCACACCTATATTATTGTTAATTGCTTTTGCGGGATTTGGCTATTGGATTTTTAAAGATGTCAATACGGCTTTTAATGTCTTCACTGCGGTATTAATCGTGGCTTGTCCCTGCGCTTTGGCTTTGACAGCGCCTTTTACTTTAGGGAATGTATTGCGAATTGTAGGCAAGCAAAAGTTTTATCTCAAAAATGCTTTGGTAATCGAACAATTGGCAAAAGTGGATACGATTGTTTTTGATAAAACCGGAACGATAACTACCAATAAAAAATCGAATATTTCGTATGAAGGAAAGCCGCTGTCTGAGACAAATTTGATTCGGATAAAATCAGTGCTTCGTGGGTCTAATCATCCTTTAAGCCGGATGCTATATGACTTTTTACCCGATATGGGAAGAGTAAACATCAGTGATTTTGAAGAAATTACCGGAAAAGGAATTCAGTCCAAAGTGGTAGAGAGTTTTGTCAGGATTGGTTCGGCTGCGTTTACGGGGAAAACAGAGGAAAATACGGCGTTGCAAACTTCGGTTCACATTCAGATGAACGATGAATATTATGGAAAATATGTTTTCAAAAATCAATATCGTGAAGGATTAGAGGAACTTTTTAAAAGTTTGGATAGCCATTATCAAATAAAAGTCTTGTCAGGTGATAATGCGGGAGAAAAAGCCGCTTTAGAACAACTTTTGCCTAAAAGCACTGAGCTTGTTTTTAATCAAAAACCGGAACAGAAACTGGAATTTATCAAGCAATTACAGGATTCAGGAAAAAATGTGATGATGGTAGGTGATGGACTGAATGATGCCGGAGCTTTGGCTCAGAGCAATGTAGGGATTTCGATTTCTGAAAATGTGAATGTTTTTTCACCTGCCTGCGATGCTATTTTAGAGGCGACTCAGTTTCAAAAACTGCATTATTTCCTGAAACTTTCCAAGAAAGCTATGTTAGTGATAAAGATGAGTTTTGGCTTGTCCTTACTCTATAATGTGGTGGGGCTAACTTTTGCAATTACAGGCAATTTGCAACCCTTAATTGCGGCTATTATCATGCCTTTAAGCACTGTTACCATTGTGAGTTTTGTAACGGTGATGAGTAATTATTATGCGAGGAAGTTAGAAGTTAGGAGTTAGAAGAGGGAAGTTGGGAGTAGGGTAATTATACGACTTTCCCTCCTTTGGAGGGGGATCCAGCGGGCGGGGTGGTCTATTTTGAAATAACACGGTATTAAAATTCAAAGCATGATAAATGTCATAGTATGCCCGAAACAGGGAGTCTAATTTTGGGGTATAAATTTTTAAGGTATGAGTGTCATCTATTTATTAATCACCATTAGCATATTCGTTGCCGTGGGCTTTTTTGTCGCTTTTGTTATTGCGGTAAAAAGTGGGCAGTATGACGACGATTATACTCCTTCGGTCAGAATGCTTTTTGACGATGAAATTTCGAAAAACAGAACTCAGAATTCAGAAGGCAAAGAACAGAATGCAGAAGTCTAAAAAGGGACAGAAGCAATAATTTTTAAATCATTTTAATTTTAATATATGGAAATGCAGCAGTTTTATTACGACAACAAAATTGTTAAGAAGTTTATTTATGCTACCATTGTTTTTGGGGTAGTCGGCATGGCGGTCGGGCTTTTATTGGCAATCTTATTTTTATTCCCTAACCTGACTGATGGGGTTTCCTGGTTGAGTTTTGGTCGATTAAGACCTTTGCATACCAATGCTGTTATTTTTGCTTTTGTTGGTAATGCCATGTTTGCGGGGATTTATTATTCTTTGCAACGATTGTTAAAAGCAAGGATGTACAGTGATTTTTTGAGTAATCTTAATTTTTGGGGATGGCAATTGATTATTGTTGCGGCGGCAATTTCTTTGCCTTTAGGATACAGTACCTCTAAAGAATATGCCGAATTAGAATGGCCTATAGATATTGCTATTGCTTTGATTTGGGTAGTTTTTGGTATCAATATGATTGGGACTATTTTAAAAAGAAGAGAGCGTCATTTGTATGTTGCCATTTGGTTTTACCTGGCCACTTTTGTTACGGTAGCGGTGTTGCATATCTTTAATAGTTTGGCTTTACCGGTTTCGGCTTTAAAAAGTTACTCTGTTTACGCAGGAGTTCAGGATGCTTTGGTGCAATGGTGGTATGGTCACAATGCGGTGGCTTTTTTCCTGACTACGCCTTTCTTAGGATTGATGTATTATTATATTCCTAAAGCGGCTAATCGTCCGGTTTATTCTTACAGATTGTCTATTGTTCACTTTTGGTCATTAATTTTTTTATATATCTGGGCTGGACCTCACCATTTATTGTATTCTGCTTTACCTACCTGGGCACAGAATTTAGGAGTTGTTTTCTCAGTAATGTTGATTGCGCCGTCTTGGGGAGGAATGATAAACGGATTGTTGACTTTGCGTGGAGCCTGGGACAAAGTGCGTACCGAACCCGTTTTGAAATTCTTTGTAGTGGCTATTACAGGTTATGGAATGGCAACTTTTGAAGGGCCAATGTTATCACTTAAAAATGTAAATGCTATTGCGCATTTCACCGATTGGATTATTGCTCACGTACACGTAGGGGCTTTGGCCTGGAACGGATTTATGGCTTTTGGTGTTATTTATTGGTTAGTTCCAAGAATGTCAAAAGGGCCTTTGTACTCTCTTAAATTAGCCAATGTTCACTTTTGGATAGGGACTTTAGGAATCATCCTTTATACTTTACCAATGTATGTTGCCGGTTTTCTACAAGCCTCTATGTGGAAACAATTTAATCCTGATGGAACTTTGACTTATGGAAACTTTTTGGAAACGGTAACTCAGATTATTCCAATGTATTGGATGCGTGCCGTAGGAGGGACTTTATACATTACAGGGATGTTTGTGTTAGTTTATAATATTTATAAAACGGTAAAAGCAAACGATGTAATTGAAGACGAATTAGCTGAAGCTCCTGAATTGCAAAAAATCAGCAGCAGAAGAGTACAGGGAGAAAAATTCCACCCTTGGTTAGAAAGAAAACCAATTCAGTTGACTATTCTGGCTACTGTAGCTATTTTGATTGGAGGGATTATCCAAATCGTTCCTACGATTATGGTAAAATCAAATATCCCAACTATTACAAGTGTAAAACCATATACTCCATTAGAATTGGAAGGGCGTGATTTGTATATCCGAGAAGGCTGTGTGGGCTGTCATTCTCAAATGGTGCGTCCGTTTAGAAGTGAGGTAGAACGTTACGGACCACAATCTAAAGCAGGGGAATTTGTATACGATCATCCATTCCTTTGGGGATCTAAACGTACAGGACCTGATTTGTTAAGAGTAGGTGGAAAATACAATGACAACTGGCATTTTAATCACTTGTGGTCTCCACAAAGTACTTCTGCGGGTTCTATTATGCCAGGATACAAATGGTTATTTGACAATAAAGAAATGGATGTTTCTGATATCGAAGGCAAGATGGAAACAATGAGAACACTTGGCGTTCCTTATAGCGATACTGATATTGCCAATGCTCAAAAAGCAATTAAAGAGCAATCTCAGGAAATTGAAAACAGTCTGCATGCCGATCCTGATTTTGTAAAAAGTTATGAAGACAGTAAAAAGAAAGCAGTAGCCAGAGGTGAAAAATTTGTTCCAATGCAGAATAGGGAAATTGTTGCCTTAATTGCTTACATCCAAAGATTAGGAACCGATATTAAAGTGAAAGAATAGTTTTTGAGGTACTGAGTTTCTAAGTAGCTAAGTAAGCTAAAAACTTAGGAACTTAGTCACTCAGCATCTTAGAACCTTAAAATGAAAAAATATGTTTGAACAAATAAAACACAATATGGAAACTATCGCGGGAGTAGCGATATATCCGATACTATCGTTATTGATTTTCTTTTTCTTCTTTGTAGGATTAGCTTTTTGGGTTTTCTCCTATAAAAAAGAAAAAATTAAGGAGTTGAGCCAGATTCCCTTTGAAAGATAGTTTATAGTATAATTTCAAAATAATTAAAATGAAAAAACTAATTCCAGTATATGTTAGAGTGCCCGTGATTTTCTTCATCATTTTTGGTGCAATGGAATATTTTATTGACTCAGGTGATCGGGCTGCATTTATAAAATATCCTATGGTGGATCTTATTTTATTGGTGATTTTATTGCTAATAATTGCAGTAGAAATGATTGTAAGCGCCGTAGATGCTATTGTTTACCAAATATTACCAGAGGAAGAAAAAGCAAAATTAGCTGCCGAAGAAAATTTGAAATTTAAAGAGTCAGAATGGTTTAAAAATTTGATGAGCAAGTTAACCCGAACAGTGCCAATTGAAAATGAGGCTAGTTTATTGTTAAACCACGATTATGATGGCATCAAAGAATTAGACAATAATTTGCCGCCTTGGTGGGTGTATTCTTTTTACGCTTGTATTTTATTTGCCGGGATATATCTAGTGCGTTTTGAAATTCTGGGTGCTGATAATCAGGAAATGGAATTGAAAAAAGAATTGGCTCAAGCCAAAGTAGAAGTGGCCGAATACATGAAAAATGCCCCTGATTTAATGGATGAAAAAACGGTAACACAGCTTACTGAAGCTGCTGATTTAGCTATTGGGAAAGAAATTTTCACGACTAATTGTGCTGCTTGTCACAGAGCCGATGCAGGTGGACAAATTGGACCCAACCTGACAGACGATCACTGGATTCTTGGTGGTGGAATTAAAAATGTCTTTCATACCATTACTAATGGAGGTCGTGATGGAAAAGGGATGGTTTCCTGGAAAACTAATGGAATGAAACCTAGAGATATTCAAAAAGTGGCGAGTTATGTACTCTCTCTTAGAGGTAGTAACCCGAAAGATCCAAAAGCACCCGACGGTGAAATTTGGGTAGAAGATGTTCCAGTTGCTGAAGTGAAATAAATGTTTTTTGCCACGGATTAAAAGAATTTTCACAGATTTTATTTATTGTTGATTCTTAATAATTTGTGGTGTAGAAAAATAATCTGTACTAATCTGTGTAATCTGTGGCAAAATAATTTGAGACAGTTTAAAATTATAAACACCAAACAAAATGTCAAAAATAACCAACGAAGCTTTTAGTCCCGATAGCTATCGGGATACCATTGGAACAATTGACAAAGAAGGAAAAAGGAAATTTATTTATCCTAAAAAACCTTCGGGCAAATTTTACAGTTATAGAAAAGGATTGAGTTATTTTCTATTATTGATTCTAATTGCCAATCCGTTTATAAAAGTAAATGGCAATCAGTTCATGATGTTCAACATCCTGGAACGCCGTTTTAATATTTTTGGTTTTCCATTTTGGCCTCAGGATTTTTATCTCGTTGTGCTTTCTATGCTTATTGGGGTGGTGTTTGTAATCTTATTTACGGTAATATTTGGGCGTATATTTTGTGGTTGGATTTGTCCGCAAACCATATTCCTGGAAATGGTTTTCAGAAGAATCGAATATTGGATAGAAGGAGACAGAGGTGCCCAAATTCGACTAGCAAAACAAGAATGGAATGGCGAAAAAATCAGGAAAAAAGGATTAAAATGGACATTGTTTTTGATTATTTCTTTTGGCATAGCCAATGTGTTTTTGGCTTATCTGATAGGAAGTGATGCGTTGATTGAAATGATTGAAGATAGTCCGCTGAATCATTTAAAAACCTTGATTTCCTTATTGATTTTTACGGGGATATTCTATTTTATTTTTGTTTGGTTTAGAGAGCAGGTTTGTATCATTGCCTGTCCTTACGGAAGGTTGCAAGGCGTTCTTTTAGATAATAAGTCTATAAATGTGGCTTATGATTTTGTTCGTGGCGAAAAAGAAGCAGGACGAGCTAAATTCAATAAAAAAGTAGACAGGGATTCAAGCGGAAAAGGCGATTGTATTGATTGCCGACAATGTGTGAATGTATGTCCTACGGGAATTGACATTCGTAACGGAACCCAACTGGAATGCGTGAATTGCACGGCTTGTATTGATGAATGCGATTCGATAATGGAAAGTGTCGGATTTCCGAAAGGCTTGATTCGCTATGCTTCTGAAGATGAAATAGAGAAAAAAGCCCCTTTCAAATTCACCGCAAGAATGAAAGGTTACAGCGCTATTTTAATCATTTTGATAGGAATGCTAATTGGTTTATTGTTTTTGCGTACCGATGTGGAAGCACTTATTTTAAGATTACCGGGGCAGTTGTATCAGCATAAAGGAGAAAATATAAGTAATGTGTTTACCTATAAAATTATCAATAAGACTAATGACGATTTCAATGCGATTCATTTTAAACTCGATGGTATAAAAGGGACGTTAAAATTGGTTGGAAACCAAATCTTAAAAGTGCCCAAACAAGGCATGAGTAGCGGAACCTTATTTGTTGAAATCAATCAGTATTTATTGGAAAATGATAAAACAAAATTAAAAATTGAAGTGTACAACGGCAATAAAAAAATTGAAACCACCGCAACCAGTTTTTTAAGTCCGAGAACATTTGATTGATAAATAACGGAAGTTTTACTTCGAAAAGATAAGATTATGAAAATTAATTGGGGAACAGGATTAGTAATTGCCATAGCGTTGTTTATGAGTTTTATATTGTATTTTGTAATTAAAGTACAATCCAATTCAAAATACGATAATGAGCTGGTGGTGGAAGAATATTACAAACACGACGCCCGTTTTCAGGAAGAAATGGAACGCGTTCAAAACGCACATGATTTAAAGCAAAAACCAATTATTAACTATACTAGCCAAGGAATTACAATTGTTTTTCCCGAATCGTTTACTTTAAACCAAATTACAGGAACAGTGTCCCTTTACCGACCGTCTAACAAAAAATTAGATTTCGATACTCCGATTTCGTTGTCTAATCCAACTTTGCTCATACCTAAATCAAAATTGGTAGGCGGTCAATGGGACATTAATATGGAATGGCAATACGCCGGAAAAAAGTATTTGACTAAAGAACCTATTTATATACAGTAATTTGAGTTGTGAGTTATGGGTTATGAGTTAAGTGTATATTTCATAGCCCCCAACTCCCTGCTTCCAACTTCAAAAAAATGCTTTATACAGCTTTACTATTCGGACTCATAAGTAGCTTTCACTGCATCGGAATGTGCGGGGCTATTGCTATGATGCTGCCAGTGGATAGGAGCAATCCTGCAAAGAAAGTAACCCAAATTATTACCTATCATTTGGGACGAATAACAGCCTATGCTACAATTGGTTTTGTTTTTGGTTTGCTGGGCAAAGGTTTTTTTATGGCAGGAATGCAGCAAAAATTGTCGATTATTATAGGAATATTGATGATTATAGCGATTGTAATTCCCGAAAAAGAATTCGCAAAGTATAATTTTTCAAAGCCTGTTTTTAGGTTAATTTCAAGAGTAAAACAAGTTTTAGGAAGCCAGTTTAAAAAGAAATCCTATCAATCGCTTTTCACCATCGGGTTGTTGAATGGGTTCTTGCCATGCGGAATGGTATATGTAGCCTTATTTGGAGCCATTGCCATGCAGAGTAGCGGTTTAGGATTTTTATATATGGTTTTATTCGGTTTAGGAACCGTTCCGTTGATGAGTACTGTGGTGTATATCAATTCTTTTTTGACCGTTCCGGTGAGAAATAAAATTCAACAAGTGATACCTTATGTGGTGGTTTTAATAGGAGTGTTGTTTATCCTTAGAGGATTAGGATTAGGAATTCCTTATGTTTCACCTGCCACAATGAGTTTATTTGTTCAGGCAAATCCTAATTGTCATTAGGAGATTTTGATTTTAAATAGTTTTTAATGTAAAAATCTGTTTAACAATTTGTGAAACAGATTTTTTATGGTTTTATAATTTTGAATAGGTTGTGTAATAGTTTACCGTTGTTAGTAACATAATTATTTATGTCCAACTTTTGATTTAATAAATTTTAATTGTTCTAAAGTTAACTTTGTTTTGTCAATAAAATTCCCCGTTTTTTTAGTATGATATAAAATAAGAAATTTATTTATTTCCTTTTGTTTAATAATATGTGACCACAAATATTCTGCTTTACATGTTTGTCCTTCAACAGCTATTCCATTTTCCGTAAAAGTATATTTAATATCATTACTGAAACTTTCGTTTGAAATAAATTGTCTGACTGATAATACTGTAATTAATGATGGAGAAAGAAGAAGAAATAAACACATAAATATTTCAAAAGATGGCGTGTCTGTGTAGAAATTTATAATTTTTAAATAATGAAGTAGAAATGTTATAATATAATATATTCCAAGAATTGCACATACTATAAAAACTGGTTTTTTATGAAGTCCAACAAACATAATTTTAGCATATTCTTTTGTTGTCATTCGTGATTTTATAGTAAAGTTTTCCATTTCGATTGAAGCCTTTAAATTTGTTTTTAATTAGTTAAAGTATGTATTAAAAATGTCAAACTTTATTTTAATTCAAATATATCGTTTTTTTTCTTACAAATTGTTTGGAACTTTGGAATGTAAATTTCAAAAAATAACTTTATCGAGAATTTGTGGCTTTCGTGTGAAGGATTACTTCATTAATTTTATAGGAGTTCAGCGAACACACCACGAAAAAATCCGAGTTGTGGGGACAAATCGGATTTTCTAAAAGCTTTGACAAGCTTTGCATGAAAATAATATTATACCGTCATCGAAAACAAAGCAGTTTCAGGGGCTTTTCGTTTTAGGTGTAAATCAAATGCCATACAGATATTTCTAACATAGGCTTTACCTTTATCAGTAACTTGGATTCCATTTTCTTTGATAATGAGTATACCGTCTTTTTCCATTTCTCGCAATTGTTCTAGAACTTCTGGGATTTCTTTGAAATAAGTAGTGGTTTTGTCCCAGCGGGTTTCAAATTGACACATCAGGTTAAGGATGTGTTTCCTGATGATAAGATCTTCTTCGGTCAATAAATGTCCTCTGAAAACAGGCAGTTTGTCCCATTCTAAAACTTGGTAATAATCGTCCAAGTTTTTCTCATTTTGGGCAAAACTGTACCAGCTATCGCCAATTGATGAAACGCCTAAACCGATCATCAGTTTGGTTTTAGAGGAACTGTATCCCATAAAATTGCGATGCAATTGACCTTTTCTGAAAGACTGATACAAGCTATCGGTTTTTAAGGCAAAATGATCCATTCCTATTTCGTGGTAGCCGTTTTTTTGTAATAATTCTTTGCCTACCTGGTACAATATCCTTTTTTCATTGTCTTTAGGAATGTCTTCGTCTTTAAAACCGCGTTGTCCGTTTCCTTTTATCCAGGGTACATGAGCATAGCTGTAAAATGCCAATCGGTCGGGTTGTAAGGATTTTGTTTTTTCAATCGTATCGACTACATCTTCGATTTTTTGGAAAGGAAGACCAAAAATAATGTCGTGACCAATAGAAGTATAGCCGATTTCCCTAGCCCAAAAAGTCACTTTGGCTACATTGTGAAAAGGCTGCTCGCGATGAATGGCTTTTTGCACTTTTTCAGAATAATCCTGAACGCCAAAACTCACTCTTCTAAAATCTAAGTCGTAGAGTTTTTGTAAATGGGCGTGTGTAGTATTGTTAGGATGCCCTTCAAAACTAAATTCGTGATTCTCGGCTTTCACAGCATAAGCAAAGATACCATTGATTAAATCTTCTAAATTTTGAGTCGAAAAAAAAGTAGGTGTCCCTCCGCCCAAATGGATTTCTTTGATGATTGGTTTTTCATCAAGAAGATTGCAGTACAAGCGCCATTCTTTTAAAACTGCCTGAATATATGGGGATTCTACGTTGTGATTTTTGGTAATTCGTTTGTTGCAACCACAAAAAGTACAGAGGCTTTCACAGAATGGAAGATGAATATATAAACTGATTCCTTCTTCAGTATTGCTTTCTATAAATGTTTTTTTGAAAGATGAAATCCAATCTTCGTATGAAAAATCAGCTTCATTCCAGTATGGAACAGTAGGGTAGCTGGTGTATCTGGGACCAGGTACATTGTATTTTTGAATCAAAGAATTTTTCATGATAGTCTAATTTTAATCATTCAAAAGTAAATCGATTTGAAACCAATTGAAATGATATTTATCATGATTGTGGAAGATAGAAGTTAGAAGTGGGGAGTAGTCAAACATTGTATGATAAAAAAAACAGCGATTCTCAGTTTGAAAATCGCTGTTTTTTTTATCTAGCTTCTGGTGTCTGTTTTTTTACTTCTAACTTCCCACCTCTAACTTCTAACTTTTCCTGTTATTCTTGATTTAGATTTCTAAGTTGTTTTAGTTTTTCTTTCCAGGTGTCAAGGCTTTCTTTGTGAATAGCGATGTTTTTTCGAACTTCTAAAACAATAGAATTCTCTTTTTTAGCGTTTTTGGTATTGGTGAAAAACTGAATGTTATTTTCTAATTGGAAAATTTCGTTTTGTACTTCTTCGATTTTACGAATAATAAAAATCTTTTCGTTTTCTATTTTTCTGTTATCGCCACCTTCAGAAAGATTTTCTATTTTGTTAGTAAAACGCATCATATCAGAATCTTTTTTGCTCAGACTCAATTTGTCAAAAAGGGCATCTAATATTTTATTGAATTTGCCTTCGATATGTCTTCTGGTAAATGGTACTTTTCCAAAGCTTTTCCAGGTTTCAATATGCTGTTTTATGGCATCTAAATCGGTTTTGTGATCTCCTGTTAATTGAAATTCCTTTAAAGATTCCAGATAAGCTTTCTTTTTGTCAAAAGCTTCCATTTCTCCGGCATTTTCTTCACTTTTTTGCTCTTTTAATCGATCAAAATAATGATTGCAGGCTTCTTTAAATTCGGCCCAAACTTTATCAGAATATTTTCGGGGTACATGACCTATTTTTTTCCAATCTTCCTGAATTTGTTTCATGATTGGGGTAGTAGCAGCAAAATCTTCACTTTCTTTTAGTTCATTTGCTTTAGCTACTAAGGCATTTTTTTTAGTCAGATTTTCATTTTGTTCTTTCTTGATGTCTTTGTAAAAAGAGTTTTTGAAAGAATTAAAATTTCTGACGGCAGTTTTAAAAGCTGCCCAGGTTGCTTCGTTAACATCGGAAGGAACTTTTCCGGTGGAGAAAAAAGCCTCTCTTAAAGCTTCCACTTTTTCTATTTGAACGAGCCATTGTGAATGTGCATTGACTTTGATAGTAGCTAATTCTTCAATTTGGGCAATAATAGCATTCTTTTTTTCCAGATTTTCATGCTCAGTTCCTCTGATTTTTTCGAATAGAATCTCGCGTTTGTCGTGCATTTTTTTAGTCAAATCACTAAATTGATTCCAAATTTCATCGCGATGTTCTCTGGAAACAGGACCTATTTCTTCTTTCCAGATACGGTGTAAATCCTGTAATTCTCTAAACGCTTTATTGATATCCTGCTCCTGAAGTAATTCTTCTACACGTGCAATTATTTTTTGTTTTTGCTCTAAATTGTGTTTGAAATCTAAATCTCTGGCTTCACGATCTAAATGTAAATAATCGTAAAAATTCTCTACATGAAAATGATAGTTGTTCCAAACGTGGTTGTATTTGTCTTTTGGAATAGCACCTGCATTTTTCCAACGTTCTCTTAATTCGTTGAAATGTTTTAGGGTATCCTTAATGTTTTCATTTGGATTAATAAGCTCTTTTAGTTCTTCAACTATCGCTAGTCGGACTTCTAAATTGGTTTTTAGATTGTTTTGTAAGCTTTTAAAATGCGTATTTTTATTGTCTTTGTATAAATTGTAAAACTGATCAAATATTGCTTTTAAAGGAAAATGATACTGAAATTCTTCGGTGCTGTCCGGGTTTTCAGCATGGAATTCTTCTTTTTTCTCTTCGATGAAGTGGTTGTATTTAGACAGAAAAGCTTTTTTGATTTCTTCGATATGATCTCTTATAGACATCACTTTTTCATTCGTAACCAGTTTTTGCAGTTCTTTGACTAATGCTTCCATCGATAAAGTGTCGTAATCAAGCATCGGAATCTCGTGACGGGCTTTTAAGGTTTCGTCTTCATTTTCTTCTGCGTTTGATGCTTCAATTTCGTTCAAAGCTTGTTGCTTTTTACAAATTTCAGTAGCTTCATCCACCTCTGCGGAGGTTTGATTTATATCCATTTCAGGATTAGTTGTAGCCTGATCATTCGCTTGAATATCAGTGGCTAAATTTCCTCCGTCTGTCTCTTGCTGTGCTTGAGGCAGGTTATCATTCGTTTCTTCTAACATTTTTTTAAATGTTTAAGGGTTGTTAAAGTTGGTTAATTTGATGTGAAAGATACTAAAGGTCTGTTGAAAAACAAAATAAAAGCGCTGTTAATTAGTTGGCGTAGTTAATAAAGTGATAGCTTTTTAAGGAAATCGTTGTTAATTTTTTGGTTGGTTGGAGGAATTTGGAAAAAATAATTAAACATATAAGTCATATAAGTTTCTGTTTTTACTAAAAACTTATATGACTTATGTGGTAAAAAGAAAAAATTATTCAGTAACAATTGTCCTGAAGGTCAGGTTGATTCTGGGTTTGCTAACTTTTTTAGTAGGAGGAAGGCGGTGCAGCCAATGGGTTTGGGTTTCGTCTTTCATGACTAAGACGCTTCCGCGTTCCAGGATTAAAGAAACGGTTTCTTTGGTTGTTTTATGCTTGAACGCAAATTTTCTTTCAGCACCAAAACTCAGTGATGCAATTGCTCCGTTTTTTTTCAAATCTTTTTCTCCATCGCTGTGCCAGGCCATTCCTTCACTGCCATCGTGATACAAATTGAGCAGGCAGGAATTGTAGGTTTCCCCGGTTTTTTCTTCGACTAAACGTTTTAATTCTTCCAGTTCCGGAGTCCAAAGAAGGGCTTCCTTGGTTATTTTAGAATAACTATATTTAAAATTAGTATTGCCATACCAGGCTACTTTTCGTTTGGTAGTAATGAGTTGGCCAAAAATAATAGCTTCGTCATTTTTCCATTCGATGGTTTCCAGTAAACGATTTAAATAGAATTCTGTCTTGGAATAATCCATGATTTGTCCATAGTAAAGCACCGTTCCGTCTTTAGGCAAAAGATTGGTGTTTTCGTCGAATTCGGGACTAAATAAATCCATGGTTTTTATTGTTATAGCTGGTTAATTGTCAATTTGATTGCTTTCTTTTAGATTTTGTTTTAATAGCATAAAACCAATACAGCCCGCAATTAACGAAGAAAGTAAAATGATAAATTTAGCCTTGTTAATGATGTGATTATCATCAAAAGCAAGCAGGGTAACAAAAATAGACATGGTGAAACCAATTCCGGCCAGAAAACCAACACTGATAATGGTTTTCCAATTGAGATCATTTGGTAGTTTACAAAGACCGATTGATACGGCAATAAAGCTAAACAAAGCAATTCCAAGAGGCTTTCCTATTACTAATCCAAGCAAAATTCCTTTGCTATAATCTAAGCTCAAAGTCGTTCCTATATCTGAGCCTAAAAGGATTGCCGTATTAGCTAACGCAAATAGGGGAAGGATGATAAAAGCCACTGGACTGTGTAAAAAATGCTGTAATTTATACGAAATGGATTTTTTGCTGCCATCGCCAAAAGGAATCACAAAAGCCAATAAAACGCCTGTAATGGTAGCATGAATTCCCGAATTTAGCATAAAATACCACATGAAAACACCTCCTATGAGATAAAGAGTCAGGCTTTTTACTTTCATTCGGTTAAGGATAAATAAAACGAGTAAAATGCCTAAAGCAATAAGTAAATTGTTCCAAAAAATAGTCTTGGTATAAAAAATGGCAATTACCAGTATGGCACCTAAATCGTCAATAACGGCTAAGGCGGTTAAGAAAATTTTTAAAGATAATGGTACCCGATTTCCTAACAAAGACAAGACTCCTAAAGCAAAAGCAATATCAGTTGCCATTGGGATTCCGGCTCCCGATTGAGCATTAGTTCCATAGTTAAGAATCAAATAGAGTCCGGCAGGTACCAGCATTCCTCCTAGGGCTGCAAAAATAGGCAACAAGGCTTCTTTTATATTTGATAATTCCCCCAGATAAATTTCCCGTTCTAACTCTAATCCAATCAATAAAAAGAAAATGGTCATCAAGCCATCGTTAATCCAGTATTCCATGCTTTGACTTCCAATTTTAGTATGCCAGGTATGAAGATATTGTTCCGAAAATGCAGAGTTAGCCAGAGATAAAGAAACTAAGGTGCAACCAATTAGAACCAGTCCACTTAATTTTTCATTTTCAAAAAAATCTTTAAAAAGATCAGAATTATAAAGGCGGTTAATTGTCTTTTTCATCTTAGATTATTTTTGTCATTTAATTAAAGAAATGATTGATTTCTTTTACAATTTAGAAAAATGTAATGACATACAAAAATAACGAAATACTTAGTGAAATCTAGCTTTAAATTGCGGATGCTCTACAAAAATAGGGAAATGCGAAATGTTTTTTCATTGAATGCAGTTAAAAGAATTTAATTCTGCTTATTAATTTGTTTTCAATTAGTATTTTTGAATTGGATAAGAAAAAATGCCAATAGCACTTTATGAAAATAGTAATATCACCCGCCAAATCATTAAATTTTGAGAAAGAACTGCCTACAACCCAGTTTACGCAACCTTCATTTTTAAAAGAATCCAGACAAGTCCATAAAGTATTAAAACAACAATCGCCTAAGGATTTATCTGATTTGATGTCTATTTCAGATAAGTTAGCCGATTTAAACTGGCAACGCAATAAAGATTGGAAAACTCCTTTTAGCCCTGAGAATGCTCGTCCTGCCATTTATACTTTTGATGGAGATGTGTACACGGGTTTAGATGCTTATTCTATTCCTGTTGAAAAATTAGAGGTACTTCAGAGTAAATTAAGAATTCTGTCAGGTTTGTACGGAATTTTGCATCCATTGGATTTAATGCAAGCCTACCGATTGGAAATGGGAACGAAATTGCCTATTGGAGACAAAAAAAATCTATATGAATTCTGGAAAACGACCTTAACGCATTCGCTAAATAAAGAATTGAAAAAAGGGGACTTGTTCATCAATTTAGCCAGTAACGAATATTTCTCGGCTATTGATGCCAAAGCCCTGAAAGTTCCCGTAATCACACCTGATTTCAAGGATTATAAAGATGGAAAACTAAAGATGATTAGTTTTTTTGCTAAAAAAGCCAGAGGAATGATGGTGCGTTATATTATTGATACCAATGCCGAAACTATTGATGATCTGAAAGGATTTAATTATGAAGGCTATCAATTTGATGCTAATTTATCTAAAGGAAATCATTTGGTTTTTACACGATAATTTTTTTACCATATAAGTCATATAAGTTTTTAATTTTTGCCCATATTACCTTAAAAATCTAAGATCATAAAAGACAAAAAAGCCGTCTCGATTCATTTCGGGACGGCTTTTCTATTTTTCTGCTTTCTAAAATCTGCTTTCTGAGCTAGTGCATCGCATCTGCCGGATTGATTTTGTTTTTCCCTTTTTTGATTAATAAAATAAAAGGAATACAACACAAAAAGAGCAAACCGAGATACAGGAAAATATCCATATAAGCTAATACGGTACTTTGTTTCATAACTGAAAAATCCAGTACTTCATAGGCTTTTTTGAGTGATTCGTTTATGGAATAACCTTTAGCCATAAAGCCATGTTGTAACTGTGTAAGGCGGTTTTGCACTTCCAATTTACTACCATCTAAATTAGCCACTAAATTTACACGATGGCTTTGTGATAAACGGGTGATAAAAGTGGTAATAATGGCAATACCAAAAGAACCTCCCAGTTGTCGCATCATCCCGGTAAAGGCAGCTCCTTCGCCAATATTCTTTCCTTTAAGCGTGGAGAGTGATAAAGTGGTAATAGGTACAAATAGTAATCCTAGTCCAATTCCTCTCAAAATTAAAGGCCAATACATGTGCTCAACACCTGTGTCCGGAGTCATGTTGAAATACATGGTTAAAGTAAAAATAAAGAAAATTAAAAAACCTACTGCTACCATATATCCTTGTGGAACTCCTTTTTGAATCATTTTACCCACAAATGGCATCATAATGGCCGTGGTAATCGATCCCGGGATTAATAATAAACCGGCATCGGTGGCGGTCCAACCCAAAATAGATTGGGTATAGATAGGAATAATCAACGTAGAACCATACAATCCGAATCCCATGATGAAACTCATAATGGTACCAATTCTTAGGTTTCCGTCTTTTAATACACTTAAATTCACAATTGGGTATTTGTAAACCAGTTGTCTCCAGATAAAAAGTATCAGTCCAAATAAAGAAACAACACTAAGCGTAACAATTAAATCATCGTTAAACCAATCATCCTGTTGTCCGTGTTCCAATACAAATTGTAAGGAACCAATGAAGGTTGCCAAAAGAATAATTCCGTACCAATCGACCTGATTCGATTTTAATTTCTCACCATATTTTGGACTTCTAACAAACGTAAGTGTCAAAAGCGTAGCAATAATCCCTAATGGAATATTGATATAAAAAATATAAGGCCATGAAAAATTATCTACTAAATAACCTCCTAAAGGCGGACCAAGAGTAGGACCTACAATTACCCCCATTCCGTAAATAGCTTGTGCCATTCCACGTTTAGCAATAGGATAACTTTCGGTAATGATGGTTTGTGCTGTTACCAGCAAAGCTCCACCACCTAAACCCTGAACAAATCGAAAGGCTACTAACTCCCAAATATTCGTTGCATTTCCGCATAAAAAGGAGGAAACAGTAAAAATAATGATTGAAACGGCAAAATAATTACGTCTTCCAAATTGTTGCGAAAGCCAGCTTGTCATTGGGATTACAATAACGTTTGCAATGGCATAGGCAGTAATTACCCAGGCAACATCCGTTAAAGTGGCTCCCAGACTTCCTCTCATGTTGGTCAAAGCCACATTGACAATAGTGGTATCAACAATTTCCAACAAAGCACAGAGTACTGCTGTAATTGTTATGATAACTCTTCTAAAGCCATATTCTACTAAATCGTCGTCTGCTAGTACCATTTTTATTTTATATGTACATCTACATCCACATTCATTCCGGGACGTAATAGTTTTACTTTTTCGATATCATTGCTAGGATCAATACTAATTTTTACAGGCAAACGTTGGATTGTTTTCACAAAGTTTCCAGTGGCATTATCAGGAGGCAGGATAGAAAAACGAGAACCTGTAGCCGGTGAAAATGAAGTCACAGTTCCTGTAAATTCATAATCAGGATAGGCATCTACTTTTAAAGCTACTTTTTGACCCGCAACCATTTTGTTCAATTGTGTTTCTTTGAAATTAGCAATTACCCAGGCTTCGTTGTTGTTGATAATGTAAAACAAAGATTGTCCCGGTTGTACTAATTGTCCTGGTTGGATGTCAATTTTAGAAACCTGACCGTCAATAGCTGCTGTAATAACCGTATAAGTTAAGTTTAATTTAGCCGATTCTAATAAAGCTTGTGCTCTTTTGATATTAGCCGAAGCTACATCAGTTTCTTTGTTAGAAACTACCGATTTAGCCTGGATAACCGATTTTTGAAAAGCACTTGCTCTTTCTTGTTGTTGCAAAATACGCACTTGATTTTCAGCTTCTTGTTTTGCAGCTAAAGCCTGCTCGTATTGTTGTTTTGTAATGGTATGATTTTTATACAAATTGCTGTAACGGTTGAAATCATTGGTAGCCAAACCTAATTTAATTTTAGCAGATTCAATGTTTCCAGATGCCGATTTAACATTTGCATCCGATACGGAGATATTAGCCAGAATACTACCAATATCCGCTTTTGATACTTCAAAATTTCCTTCGGCTGCTGCCAATGCTGCTGTAGCTTCGTCAATTTTTAATTGGTAATCTTTTTGATCAATAGTAAATAAAGTATCTCCTTTTTTTACAAAATCATTGTCTTTAATGTAGACCTTTTTCACATAACCCGAAACCCTAGGAATAATTGGATTCATGTATTTTTCTATCTGTGCATCATCAGTTCCTTCGTGAGATAGAGAGTGAATGTATTTGTAAGAACCATATATAACGCCTAATAGAATTAAAGAACCTATTATAGCGATGAATTTTTTGTTTGTTTTTTTCTTTTCCATTTTAGGTATCGATTATATTTTAGAAAGGTTGAAAGTTTGGTTTAATTGTCCTGTTACTGAGAGTAAGTTGTAATATTTTTGAATCACATTGGCTTTGGCAACTGTGTTGTTGATTTTTGAACTCAGTTGCTCTACGTCGGCTTCTAATAAATCATTAGTATCTGCAAGTCCGTTATCGTATTTATCTTTTAAAATTCTGTAATTTTCAGTCGCCTGTTCTACAGCCTGAGCGTAAACGCCCTTTTGTTTTACTGCCAAATCATAGTCTTCAATTGCTTTTTGAACTTGAACCTTGATGTAATCGGTAAGCATCATTTCCGAAGCCTGTAATTCTTCGGCCTGGCTTTTGGCTACTTTTACTTCAGTTGCATTTTTAAAAATGTTACTTAAATTATAAGAGATTCCAACTCCAAAATTCATCGCATTTTGTACAGTAACCACATTTTTTAAATCCAGAGTAGTATATCCGCCAATGAGTGAAAGAGAAGGGTAGTAGCCACTTCGAGCTACTTTAATACTTGCCTGACTTGCTTTTTCCTGAAGACGAATGGCTTCTAAATCCTTACGGTTTTCCAATGCCGGATTTTCATCGGTAGGAATATTATTCATTTCAAAATTGTAGAAATCACTTTCTCTAATTTCGATTATCGTTTTAGGATCCAGTTTCAAAAAGCTGGTTAGTTCGTAATTTACAACACTTAAATTACTTTTAGCCTGGTCTAAAGACAATTGGACTTTAGAAAGTTGTAACTGTGTTTTTAGCAAATCGTTTTTAGGAACAATTTCGTTTTTTTCCAATTCCGTAAAATCCTTCACACGTTGTTGGGCACTTTTGTAATTTTCGTTCAGTAATTCAACTGTTTTTTGTGCTTTGTATAAAGCTGCATAATAGTTGATGACTTTCATTGCCGTTTCTTCTTTGGTTTGCAAAGCATTAGCCGTTTCAGCCTGATACAAATTATCTGAAACCTTAATGCTATTCTTTAATTTAAAGCCGGAGAAAATAGGCAAAGTGGCATTAATTTGTCCTAAAACCAATTGATCTACATTAGGTGCTTTGTTATCCGAATTGCTGTCGCTGCTGTTAGTTTTCATATTCACAGAAGCTTTGGTCAATCGTTGGTATTGTGCCGAAGCCTTTAAATCAGGATAGATGTTGTTTTTTACCGATTGCAACTCGTATTTTTTAGTCGTCACTTTGGCGTTGGCTAAATTTACTTCGTTGCTCTTCTCCCAAGCCAGATGAATGGCTTCGTCGAGCGATAAACTCTTTTTTTCCTGTGCTTCTATGGATGTTATTCCTAGAAATAAAACCCCAAAGAGTATTAAATGATTAGCTTTCATATATTAGAAGTGCTTTTATTGTTTGTTGAATGTGAGTTTTAAGTTTTGTTTGTACATAATTTTCGAAGTCTTCGTCTGTTTCCAGAACCAATAGCTTTTTGAAATAGGCTTTATTCATGGTGAAGTGAAAAAACGTACCCATTATTGTGGGAGGAATCAGCGGAATGACGACGTCTTTTCTAAAAATTCCTTTTTGTTGTCCTTCGTGAATAATGGCTTCCAATGATTTTAAATTTTTATCCCTTACTTCGTTTAAGACTTTTAATTTATCCTCTTTCTCTTCAGATGAAAATTCAAAATGTAAGATTCTGTAAATTCCTTTATTGCATCTAATACGGTTGACGTATAGTTCAATCAGTTTGTCAATTTTTTCAATAGGATCTAAGTCTTCAACAGATAGATTTTCCATTTGAATTTTTAAATCGGAAGTCCGGTAAACAATCAGTGCTTCCAATAATTTTTCTTTCGAACCAAAATAATAGGAAACCATCGCAACATTAATATCGGCCTCCTTAGCTATTGTTCTAATCGAAGTTCCCTCGAATCCATTCTCGGCAAATAGCGTTTCTGCTATCAGCAGAATTTGAATTTGCTTTTCGTTAAAATCAGTTTTCACTTGGATTTGTTTTTAATTACAGTACAAAATTAAACAACTGTTTAATTTAAACAGTTGTTTAATTTTTATTTAACGTAATATTAACATAGTAAAGCGGAGTCTGTTTCTGTGAAATTTAAGTATAAGTTATTGTTTTTAAGTTGTTTAGTGTGTTCTTGTGTTCGTGTTAGAAAATATGAAACAAAACAATAAGGAGACATTAGGCTTTAATTGGGAACGATAAATTGATGCAGTATTTGTGTTTTCTCCTTTCTTTGGTACCAGTCATTATAGACTAATTCAAGTTTGTTTACTTCAAATTTTCCAAAATCCTCGTTGCGGTATTTTTCCAATAAAGAAATGAGTTTAGTAGTATCGGCAATAGGTTTTCTAAAGCGACAAACACTAATGTGAGCGGTAAATAATGTATATCGACTATCAATACTTTGTTCCAAATTAGTGTTTTTGAATGCTTTTCGAAGTGAATCCCGAAATGAATTTAGACTTTCATTCGTTGGGAAGCCTTGAATCATAATGGTCGAATTGGATGCTGTAATTCCGTTTAGATTAATTTCTAAATTCTTCAAGTGAATTAGATTTTCCTGGATGACAGCAATATATGTTGAAGGATTAATTTGGCTTAAAGAAAAACCGTCATGGCAGGAAATGATAGATAAAACGGTGATGTGCATATCCGAATTGGGATAATAATATTGCTCAGCATCCTCTTTTTTAAGTTCGTTTAAAAACGACTGAATCTTATTTTTTATTGATTCCGACGGGCGAATGAGTAAAGTAATTCCAAAACGATTGTCGTTTTCTGCATCAATTTTAGGGTCTATTACATAATTATTATTCGAAATTGTCTCTGCCGAGTTGGTAAACAATTGATTGTAATGAGCTGCTAAATCCATGAGAAGTTATTGTGAAATGCAAAATTAAGGATTTTTTCAGCAGCTTATTTTATTAAAAGCTAAATGCTTCGTAGTAAAACGGATAGCTTTTTTGATTCAAAATTGTGAATATCTATTTTGATAATTTGATGATTATTTTGCTCTAAAATCTATCTTTGGCATCCTTAAAAAAAGAAATTATGAGCGCAATTTGGTACGAATGCAAAGTAAAATATAGAAAAACAGACGAAACAGGAAATCAGAAAGTTACAACCGAACCGTATTTGATTGATGCGATATCTTTCACAGAAGCCGAAAGCAGGATTAATGAAGAAATGAAAGCTTATATTAGTGAGGAATTTAAAATCACCAACATAAAAGTGGCTAATTATGCTGAGATTCATCCTTTTGAAAATGCTGATCGTTGGTTTAAATCGAAGATTTCTTTACTAGCTTATGATGAGGAAAGCGGTAAAGAACGCAAGACTAACATGTATTTCTTAGTTCAGGCCAATGATGTTAAAGAAGCTTATGATAACACTGTTTCCACAATGAAAGGCACTATGGGTGATTACACCATTCCGGCTATTTCAGAGTCGCCTATTATGGATGTTTTTCCTTATTTTAGTGGAGATGAAGATGAATTGGAGCAATTAGAAAAGTTCAATGCACTTAAAGCTTCTAAACCGGAAATTGTTTCAGAAATAGAAGATCACATGGAATTTGCCGTTGAAGAGGAAGAAGTTTCATAAGGCTTTAGCCAAATAACAATAAAAATCGCCAATTATAGTTTCATTTAAAATGTATAATTGGCGATTTTTTTGTTTTTCTAGTTTAGCATGACTTTAGAAAGAGTAACTATTCCCGTAATTAAAATTAATATCAAAACAATAGATTTGAATTGCTGTTCGGAGATTTGATTTAAGATTTTTTTTCCAATAAAAGTACCTGCTATGCTTACCAAAAGGAGAATAGGAATGAGGTACATGTCGTGTTTATGAACATAGCCGTTGTAGCTATAAACAATGCTTCTACTGGAGTCAATAGCCAAATCAATTATGGCAGAAGTTGCTATGAAAACTTCCATTTTAAGATTATAAGCCGCTAAGGTCATTCCGCGAATTGCTCCTCCAGTACCTAATAAACCTGCAATTAATCCCGAAAAAGTACCTCCAATGACTGAATTTGTTGTTGTTGGTTTTATGATAATGTTTTTGAAAAATAGAAACACTAAACTGGTAATAATCAGGAATGCTGCGAGAGCTATTTCAAGAGTTTTAGAGTCGATAAATTGACTGATAAAAGCCCCTGTAATCACAAAAATAACTGCCGGAATCCCAATAGAAACCAGCAGTTTTTTATCGAAGCCTTTTCTGAAAAAAGCAATTTTACTTAAATTACTTGATACATGAAATAATGCCGTAATGCCTAATACGGAATGAAAATCTAAAAAATAACTGGCAATGGGGACAAAAAACAAGGAAGAGCCAAATCCGCCCACAGTACCAAGGATTTCGGCCAATAGTGCCAATAGTATGAATAAGGCTAAGTTTTCCAATTGTTAATTTGTTATCCTTGTTAATTTAAAAAGGAATTTTGATTTAATAAATTCGGCCGATTTATTTCTTAATATCGACTTGTTTGAGAATTTCCCTTTCGGAATGGCGAACGAGGATTTTGAATTTTTCGTACCAGGGTCTCCAGTCGGTAGCGCCCATGTCTCTGGCAAGTCCTTGTTCAAAATCGGCAAGTGTGGCATAGGATGATTCAAAAATCAGTCGGTAACTTTCTCCGGTAAAGTCAGTTAAAACTCTATTTCCAGCTGTTTGTGGAAATAATCCACCCTGAGTGGCCTCATCAATCAAAGCTTTGGCATCTTTATAACGGCCAAATTGCAGATAAAAAATTTCGCGAACTATATACATGAGTACAAAAATTAGGAGTTAAACAAATAATTTTATACGTATAAAGTTAAGAAATAATACAATTGAATTGTTTTTAATGTATTGAAAAACAGCGTGTTTTTTACTGTTTGTTTTGGCTCTTCATTTTGTGTATCCAAAGAGAAACTGACCAAACTACTGTGATACCGAAGATGATAAATATTAGGGTATAATAGTCATCAAAAAAATCGTGAAAGTATGATCCGATGAAAAGATAGGCCGAGGCAATACAGAGTTTTAATGGAATAAATTCAGCGTTTGACCAACAAGTTTTGATTTTGAAAAAGTTCATATCGCTCTATTTTGGGTTATCAAAATTGATTTTTCTATTTATTTCGCACGTAAGACAGTTGAGCTTCTTTTCGATTAGCGGCGTGGGTTGCTATAAAGCTAATAATAAAAATCTGAAAAGCATGGAAAAGCATGATGGGAAGTAGAATAATTCCCATTGCGCTTGGATTAGGGAATAATATTTTGGCAAATACGGTTCCGTGTACTAATGATTTTTTGGTACCACAAAACTGAGCTGTAATTTTATCTTCGACATTAAATCCAAGTTTGCTGCTTAAAAAACCGGTAAGGAAATAGACCAAATAAAATAAACTGAAAACCGCAACTGAAATAATGACAAAATCAAAAGTGTCTATTCCGCTAAATACATTTTCTTCAAAGGAGCTGGCAAAACTTTTGTAGATAATCAATAAGATAATCGATTTATCAAATAAGGTCAGGTAACTATTGTATTTTTGAGCTAAGTTGCCCCAATAGCGATGCAACAGTAAACCCAGAATTACAGGAACGACAACTTCTACAATCAATTTGATGTAAATATCTCCCAAATCATAGCTTGCAGCGGTATTATTTAAAAAAAGTCCCAACCAAAGCGGTGTAATAACAATTCCTATTAAACCCGAAATACTGGCGTTAAATATGGCTGCTGGAATATTTCCTTTGGCCATAGAAACCATCACTACCGATGAAGAAACCGTTGAAGGAAGTGAGGCCAGGAACAAAAAGGCAAGCCAAATGGTTTTATCGTATTCAGAGTGGATTAAAGGGTGAAAACACAGAATAATGATAGGAAATACCAAGAAAGTGCAGACTTGTACCAAAAGATGTAATTTCCAGTTTTTTAATCCTGATTTTGTTTTTTCGGGGCTTAGTTTGAGTCCGTAGAAAAAGAAGATTAAGGAAACACCAATACTTCCAATTTTGTCTAATGGAATAGGACTTGATTTACTGCCAAATTGAGGAAAAAGATAGGCAAAAAGCACTACCACAATTATTGAAAGGACGAATTTGTCAATTTTAAATTTCATTATCTGTTAACCTTATAGATTTAGTAGGCAAATGTACTAACTTAACAAAGAACCAAAGAAAAATAGTTGAATTTTAGTAGCTTTTTAACGATTTAACCCACTGTATATAGCTATTGTTTATTTGATTTTCTTTTTAAAAAGTCTTATTTTTCATTTTCAAGTTGATTGATTATTCCTTTCAGCATTTTGGGAACAATAAGTTTGTGAAACGGTCTTACCGGTAAAAAATACATTCTTCCAAAGGCGTTGTGGAACTTAACTGTTGTACTGATTACCAATTTGCTTTTGTTGTGATTTTCGGTTTGTTTGTCAATAAAAAGAGAAATTCTGAAATTCAAATGTTTGTCGTCTTCACCTAATATTAGCTCGTCTTCCGTTTTGCTAAAAACTTTGAATAGTCCTAGTTGTTCACCTTCCTGACATTTAAAATTATCTAATTGTGCTTGTCTGTCATTGCTGTTTCCTGAGGTTTTAAGTCCAAACAGACTCACAATCTTGTTTCTTAACGTAAAAAGTTTTCCAACCCAATTTGGAGCACTTGTAAAAAAGGCTTTTCCTATTGTGGCACTTGTAATAGTATTTTTATTGTCGCTGAACTCTCCAACAAAACTGTCAACGAAATCATAGTTTACTCCGTCATTTTTTAAAATTGATTTATTTGGAAGTACTGTTTCTATTATTTTCATTTTCTAGGTTGTTTCTTGAAGTATAAATATAGTTGATTTGTATTACAAATATTTTTCAGAAAAGAGTTTTTGTTCCTTAAAATAAATAAAGGGGCTTAAATTGCTGTTGTTCTAGCCCCGATAGCAGCGGCATCCTTTATGTTCTTTCTTTAAGAACATAAAGATAGAGTGGAGAGCGGGAAATAGCTTCTCATTTTAGCATTTGTTATGACTATGACAGTCCTGTTTTCTGTTTTTGCAAGTCTGTCAGTCAGTTTAAAATGTCATATTGTCAGCTAATTTTGCGGCAGTTTAATATTTTATGACAATTTACAAGGGGCTTTGATATTGGCACAAAGATTGACTTAAGCAGCTTGAGTTATTAAAACGAGTATATAATAAAAATTAAATATATTAAAAATGGGTAAAATAATCGGAATTGATTTAGGTACGACCAACTCTTGTGTTTCTGTAATGGAAGGTAGTGAAGCAGTTGTTATTCCTAATGCAGAAGGAAAAAGAACAACGCCATCTATCATTGCTTTTGTTGAAGGTGGAGAAATTAAAGTGGGTGATCCTGCAAAAAGACAAGCGGTAACTAATCCAACTAAGACTATTGCTTCTATCAAACGTTTTATGGGACATTCATTTGCTGAAATTACTGAAGAAGCAAAAAGAGTTCCTTACAGTGTAGTAAAAGGAGACAACAATACTCCACGTGTGGATATTGACGGTCGTTTGTATACTGCTCAAGAATTGTCAGCTATGACACTTCAAAAAATGAAAAAAACTGCTGAAGACTATTTAGGTCAAACAGTAACTGAAGCAGTTATTACTGTTCCTGCTTACTTTAACGATGCACAACGTCAGGCTACTAAAGAAGCTGGTGAAATTGCTGGTCTTAAAGTTATGCGTATCATCAACGAGCCTACTGCTGCTGCATTAGCTTACGGATTAGATAAAAAAGGAACTGATCAAAAAATTGCTGTTTACGATTTAGGTGGAGGTACTTTTGATATCTCTGTTCTTGAATTAGGAGACGGAGTTTTCGAAGTATTATCTACTGATGGAGATACTCACTTGGGAGGAGATGATTTTGACCACGAAATTATTGACTGGTTAGCTAATGAATTCTTAGCTGAAGAAGGTGTTGACTTGCGTTTAGACCCAATGTCTTTACAACGTATTAAAGAAGCTGCTGAGAAAGCTAAAATTGAATTATCTGCTTCTGCTGAAACTGAAATCAACTTGCCATATGTAACTGCTACGGCTTCAGGACCAAAACACTTAGTTAAAAAATTATCTAGAGCTAAATTTGAGCAATTAACTGATTCATTAGTTAAACGTTCTATGGCACCAGTTGCTAAAGCATTGAAAAATGCTGGTTTATCAGTTTCTGATATCGACGAAGTTATCTTGGTAGGAGGTTCTACTCGTATCCCAAGAATCGTTGAAGAAGTTGAGAAATTCTTTGGTAAAAAAGCTTCTAAAGGAGTTAACCCTGATGAGGTTGTAGCTATTGGAGCTGCTATCCAAGGTGGTGTACTTTCTGGAGATGTAAAAGATGTATTGTTACTTGACGTTACTCCATTATCTTTAGGTATCGAAACTATGGGTGGTGTAATGACTGTTCTTATCGAAGCTAACACTACTATCCCAACTAAAAAATCTCAAGTATTCTCTACTGCTGCTGATTCTCAACCATCTGTTGAAATCCACGTTTTACAAGGAGCTAGAGCAATGGCTGCTGATAACAAAACTATCGGTCGTTTCCACTTAGACGGTATTCCACCAGCACCAAGAGGAGTTCCTCAAATCGAGGTTTCTTTTGATATTGATGCTAATGGTATCATCAAAGTTTCTGCTACTGATAAAGGAACTGGAAAATCTCACGATATCCGTATCGAAGCTTCTTCTGGTTTAACAGCTGAAGAAATCGAACAAATGAAAAAAGATGCTGAAGCTAATGCTGATGCTGATAGAGCTGCAAAAGAAAGAGCTGAAAAATTAAACGAAGCTGATAGTACTATTTTCCAAACTGAAAGTCAATTGAAAGAATTGGGAGATAAAATTTCTGCTGAGAACAAAACAGCTATCGAATTTGCTTTAACTGAATTAAGAATGGCTCACCAATCTCAAGATATTGCTGCTATCCAAAAAGGTTTAGATAATGTAAATGCTGCTTGGAAAACTGCTACTGAAGCTATGTACGCTCAAGGAGAGCAAGGTCAAGCTGCTGCTGAACCACAAGCTGAAGGTGATAACGTTCAAGACGTAGATTACGAAGAAGTAAAATAAGCAGAGAACCAATTTTTTGAATAAAAAATTGTGTGAATCGCTTATCCCGATTTTTATCGGGATCTTTTGAAGAACATAAATAATGAAAAACCGAGTCAGGAATGGCTCGGTTTTTTTGTTTATTAAACCCGACAGCTTTTTAAAAGCTGTCGGGTTTGTTTGTTAATTAAAATTATTTCCAAAACATGATTTATCTCATAAAAGAAAATAGGATTTCAAATTACTTTTGTCAGAGTTAATCCGTGTTTTTAAATTGTTAAGTTGTACTTTTTTGCCAAAAGTTTTTTGTAATATTACTGTTAAATGATTTTTGTATGAGAAAAATAAAATATAAAAAGGCTAGAAAAGTACATTTAAATCAATTAGAGTACACAGGAAAACACAAGAAGCTGGAGTCAAAAATGCAGCTGTTTGTGTATGACGATTTGGATTTTACAGAATACCAGGATTTAGCTATTTCAGATTTTAGAGAATGCATCGATAATACAAAAACAAACTGGCTTAATTTACATGGTTTAAGCGATATTAAAACAGTGGAGGGAATTGGAGAATTTTTTGATATTGATAGTTTTCTGCTTTCGGATATTTTAAATACTGCAAGAAGGACAAAAATGGAAGAATCAGCCAGTAGTTTGTTTTTTAATATAAAGTCGATATTGCCAACAGAAAACTCTGATAATATTAGTTCCGAGCAGATTAGTTTTTTGATAAAGGATGGAATTTTGATTTCTTTTCAGGAAAAAAGCAGTGATTTTTTTACGCATATTAGAGAAAGGATACGGACCCATTCAGGGGTTGTGAGAACTAAAAAGGCTGATTATTTGCTCTCTCTTCTTTTAGATGCTGTTATGGAAAATTTCTATATTACTATTGAGGATGAGGAAGAAAAGGTAGAGGAATTGATTAATCTGTCTAAGAGTAGTACTAATCCTGATATTTTGGTACGAATTGAAAAGCACAGGGATAATTTAAGTTTTTTAAAACGCTCGATTATTCCGCTTAGAGATTCATTATACGGTATTAAAACATTAAAAGAAGATGTTGTTTGCAATGTAATTCAAATGGATTCCTATGTTTATTTTTCGCGATTGCATCAAAAAAGTTTAGAGCTTTTGGAACAAATTGAATCAGATATGGGGATGCTGGAAGGTGCTTCAAATTTCTTTTTTTCTTCTCAATCGCATAAGATGAATGAGATTATGAAAACGCTTACGATAGTGTCAGCTATATTTATTCCGTTAACGTTTATTGTTGGTGTTTACGGGATGAATTTTGATTACATGCCCGAACTGAGATATGAAAAAGGTTATTATACTGTCATTGGTATAATGGTTTTAATAGGGATTCTGATGATTATTTATTTTAAAAAGAGAAGATGGTTTTGAGAACAATTATCGGTTGAATGTTGTCAGTAAAATTGTAAAAGGAATTGAAAGAATAAAATAAGTTTAAATATTTATAAAATGAACAAAGCCATTTATATCGCGACTTCAGAAAGTAATAGCGGGAAATCGATTATTACCCTTGGATTAATGAGTATGCTTATTGGTAAAACTGCCAAGGTGGGCTATTTCAGGCCTATTATTGAAGATTTTGAAGATGGAAAATTAGACAATCATATCGAAACGGTAATATCTCATTTTGGTTTGGATATCCGATTTGAAGATGCTTTTGCCATCACCAAGAGTCAGTTAATCAAGAAAAAGAATAAGGGAAAAATAGGCGATGTTTTAGATTTGATTATTGAAAAATTCAAACATTTAGAAGAGAGGTTTGATTTTGTATTGGTTGAAGGTACAAGCTTTAGTGGAGAAGGAACGGCTATCGAGCTTGATATGAATGTTCTTATTGCTAAAAATTTAGGGATTCCAACTATAATTGTTGGTTCAGGTGTTGGGAAAACTCTCGAAGAATTTTTGGATGGAGAATATCTTGCTTATGATTCTTTTAAAAATAAGGAAGTTGAAGTGTTGGCTTTTATTGCCAATAAAATCCAACCCGAAAACTTGAAATTAGCAGAGGATGGTTTGCGAAGTGTTTTGCCCAAAGAAGTTTTGGTGAGTGCTATTCCTGTTGTCTCAAGTTTAAATAATCCTACGGTTAAGGAAATAGTGGAGGAATTGGATGCTAAGATTCTTTTTGGCAAGGATTTTATCAATAATGAAGTAGGCAGTTTTAGTGTGGGGGCTATGCAATTGCGAAATTATTTATTGCATCTAAAAGAGAATGCGTTGGTCATTACTCCGGGAGATAGAGCCGATATTATTTTGGGAGCTTTACAGGCCAATGAATCGGTTAATTATCCTTCTGTTTCCGGAATAGTTTTGACTGGAAATATTCTTCCTGAAGATAGTATTTTGAAGTTAATCGAAGGTTTGAATGGAGTTGTACCAATTATTTCGGTAGAAGGAGGGACGTATCGAATAACTAATAAGATAGGTTCAATACAGTCTAAAATTTATGCCGAGAATATTCATAAAATAGAAACCTCAATAAGCACCTTTGAAAAGTATGTTGATTTAGATGAACTGTCGGATAAATTAAGTGCTTTTGAAGCCGAAGGAATGACGCCAAAAATGTTTCAGTACAATCTGGTAAAAAGAGCCAAACAACACCGAAAACATGTTGTCCTTCCGGAAGGAAATGATGATCGAATAATTATTGCGACCTCTCGATTATTAGCGATGGATGTGGTAGATATTTCTATCATTGGAAACAAAAAACAAATAGAAAATAAAGTAGCCGAATTAGGAATAGCTTTCGATTTTTCGAAAGTGAATATTATTAATCCTATAGCATCTCCTTATTATGATGATTATGTAAGTACTTATTATGAGCTTCGAAAAAATAAGAATGTTTCTATGGCTATGGCCAAAGATTTAATGGAAGATGTGTCTTATTTTGGAACGATGATGGTGTACAAAGGCCATGCGGACGGAATGGTTTCCGGGGCGGCACATACCACACAACACACCATTTTACCGGCTTTACAATTCATTAAAACCAAGCCTAATTCGAGTGTGGTTTCGTCAATATTTTTCATGTGTTTAGAAGACAGGGTTTCTATTTTTGGAGATTGTGCCATTAATCCGAATCCTACTGCTGAACAATTGGCCGAAATTGCAATTTCTTCTGCCGATTCGAGTTTAGCTTTCGGAATAGAACCTAAAGTGGCCATGTTGTCTTATTCTTCGGGTTCATCAGGAAAAGGAGATGAAGTTGAAAAAGTGCGAACAGCAACTGAAATTGTAAAGAAAAAACGTCCCGATTTAAAAATAGAAGGCCCTATTCAGTATGATGCGGCCGTTGACATGGAAGTAGGGAAAAGCAAAATGCCAAACTCAGAAGTGGCAGGGCAGGCGAGTGTACTTATTTTTCCGGATTTGAATACAGGAAACAATACTTATAAAGCTGTTCAGAGAGAAACAGGAGCTTTAGCGATTGGACCAATGCTGCAGGGGTTAAATAAGCCTGTTAACGATTTAAGTCGTGGTTGTACCGTAGATGATATTATTAACACAGTCGTGATTACAGCGATTCAAGCACAAGGATTGTAAAATGAAAATAGTTATTATAAATTCAGGAAGTTCATCTATAAAATACCAATTAATTGACATGCCATCAAAAGAAGTAATTTGTAGCGGTATGATTGATAGAATAGGTTTAGAAACTTCAAATTTAATGTATAAAACTAATAAGGATTCATTGGAAGAAATGCTACCGATTCCGAATCATAAAATAGGATTGGAGAAAATTGCTCAATTGTTGTTGGATGAAACTATTGGTGTGATTAAAAGCACCCAAGAAATTGGTGCAGTTGGACATAGAGTTGTTCATGGCGGAGCTAGTTTTTCGGACACTGTTATGATTGATGATGAAGTAAAAGAAAAGATAAAACAACTTTTTGAATTGGCTCCTTTGCATAATCCGGCCAATTTAGAAGGGATAATCGTTGCCGAGGAAGTTTTTCCTTCGGCTAAACAAGTGGCTGTTTTTGATACTGCTTTTCATCAAACTATGCCCGAAGTGGCTTATCGATATGCAATTCCAAATTACTTATTGACCGAAAATAAAATCAGAGCATACGGTTTTCATGGGACGTCTCATAAATATGTTTCGGAAAAAGCAATTGGGTTTTTAGAGAAAAGCGACAAAATAATTACGATTCATTTAGGAAATGGATGTAGCATTACCGCTGTAAAAGACGGTAAAAGTATTGATCACAGTATGGGATTTGGCCCTATGAATGGATTAATCATGGGGACTCGAAGTGGTGATATTGATCAGTCAGTCATTTTTTATATGGTAAATACTTTGGGATACAAATTAAATGAGGTAAATACGGTATTGCAAAAACAAAGTGGAATGCTGGGACTTACCGGTCATAGTGATTTAAGAGATATTCAGGCCAATGCCGAAAAAGGAGATGTGAATTGTCAGTTGGCTCTGGATATGAATGTGTATCGTATTAAAAAATACATTGGTTCTTATGCGGCAGTTTTGAACGGAATTGACGCCATTGTTTTTACAGCAGGAATAGGAGAGAACTCTGCTTATATCAGGAAATCGGTATGTGCCGACATGCAGTTTTTAGGTTTGGAACTGGATGAAGCTAAAAATGAAATCCGTTCGAGTGACATTCGCGAAATAAATACTCCAAATTCTAAAACTAAAATTTTAGTGGTGCCAACCAATGAAGAATTAGAAATAGCCAATCAGGTTTATGATTTAATTTTGAATTAAAAATGATTAAAAAGCTTCTCTGTAGAGAAGCTTTTTTTATACTTATCTATTGAATAAATCTAATTATATTTGGATATAAAACCATGAATTTTGAAAACATATATACTTAGATTAATCTTTCTCTATTTTGTATCCTCTCAACTTTATGCACAAGAGTTACTTCCTTTTGTAGAAAATTACAATAAATCGGTTTATCAGGGCGATAATCAAATATGGAATGTCGCTCAGGGTAAAGATAAGGCTATGTATTTAGCTAATAATCATTATTTATTGCGATATGATGGCGTTGTGTGGGAAAAATACTCTCTTCCTAATAAAACTATAATTCGTTCAGTTTTAATAGAAGGTGACCGAATTTATTCTGGTTCTTATAAAGAATTTGGTTATTGGTACAGAGAAAATGGCAAAATGCGCTATGTTTCTATTACTAATAAACTTCATCTGTTTAATGACAATGATAATGAGGAAATTTGGAAAATTTTCAGATATAATGGCTCATTATATTTTCAGTCTTTTAATAGCGTTTTTATTTATGATGGAAAACATATTAAAAAAATAAAATTTCCATTTTTAATATCATACTGTTTTGTAGTAGACAATAATCTTTACGTAGCTTCAGTAGAGAAAGGTCTTTTTGAAATGAATGGTTCTGGTATTATAAGCATAAAAGGCTGGGATGTCCTAAAAAATACAGTCGTTCATGCTATTGAAAAGTACAAAGGGCAAATTTATATTTTTACCCAAAAGAAAGGGGTTTTTTTAGTCGAAAATAATGGTCTCAAACCTTGGGAGAATCCATTAAATGAAACCTTAAAATCTAATGGAATAAATGTAGCTAAGTTTACTAAAACCAATAAACTGATTGTTGGTACAGGTAATAAAGGGGTTTTTATATATGATTTTAAGGCAAATACATATAAAAACATTAATCGGAACAATGTTTTGATGAATAATTCAGTTTTGTGTATTGGTTTTGATAAGGAAGAAGATTTATGGTTAGGGCTAGATAGTGGAATTGCACATGTTGAAATTAATTCGCCAATTTCATTTTTCTATGATAATTCAGGAATTTTAGGGTCAGTGTATTCAGTCGCAACAATAAACAAAGGGTATTTAATTGCGTCAAATCATGGAATTTTTGAGTTTGATTCGGGAAATTTTAAAATGTTGCCTAATACCCAAGGTCAAGGTTGGAATATTACTAAAATTGGAGAAAAATATATTATTGGTCATAATGATGGAACTTTTTGTTATGAAAAAGGAGTGCTGACCAAAATTAATAAGGTAAGCGGTGGCTGGAATTTATCGAAGAGTATTATTAATGATACTTATTTTCAGTCAACATACAGTGGTGTTTTAGTGTATGAGAATGCTTCAGAACTGAATCAAATTAAAATAATCAATGATTTTTACAAACCGATAAAATATGTAGCCCAAAATATAAAAAATGAAATTTGGGCGGCAGATAATTATCGGGGATTATACAGAGTGTTTTTAGATGAGAATTTCAAAACTAAAAAAGTTGAAAATATTACCCAACAAAGTAAAATTAAGAATGACTTTGGGGTTAAGATTTTTGAATTTAGAAAAGAAATTCTCTTCCTGATTAATAATGTTTGGTACACATTTAATTCCATTTCAAATAAATTAGAAGAAAATGAATTGTTTAATGCCAACTTTAAGAATATTTCGGATGTTGTTGCAATAGATAAGGATCATTTTATTGTACTTCAGGAAGGTATTTTATATCATATCTATGCAAATGGTAATGATTTTGTATGGAATATTATTCAGGAGAAGTATTATAAAGGAAAATTAATTAATGAAAACCTGAGAATTTTTAAAAGTGGGGATCATTATTTATTGAACCTTGATGACGGATTCATTTCACTTCAGTTAACCTATAAAAATAAGCAAAATAAAGGAGTTAAGGTTGAGGTTTATAATGAAAATGAATTGTTAGCTAAAGATGGAAAAATAAAATTTAATACTGAGCTTCGGATAAATGTAATTTCTGGAGTTTATGGTGCAAGAAAGCCAAATTTGTTTTATCGGGTTGATGATGAGAAAAAATATCTCTCGGTTTCAAATGGGGTAATTGTTTTGAACAATTTGAGTAGTGGTTCACATTCGGTTGCAATTTTTAAACATGAAGGAGCTAATTATGAAAAGGTTTCCGGTTTTGATTTTAGAGTTGCACAGCCCTGGTATTTTTCATTTTGGATGATTTTACTTTATTTATTGGGAATAGGAGTTGTGCTGTTCCTCTATTATAAATGGAATAAATTACGTTATACTCAAAAATTAAAACTGCAAGCCGAAGAGTTGAAACATCAACGTGAGATATTGGAAATGGAGTTAAATGCAAAGAATGAGTTAAATATACAGGAATATCAAAGGCATATTTTAGAACTGGAACTGAAGACTAAATCTTCAGAAGTAGCTGGAAAATCCTTATCAATAGCTAAGCAAAGTGAGATGATTACTAATATCCAACGAATTTTGGATACTGAAAATGATTTTAATAAGCTTAAAAGCGAAATTAATAAAGCAATCAAAATAAACGAAGTGTATAAACATGAGTGGGAGATATTTGAAACTAATTTAAATCAAATCCACAATGAATTCATAATTAAGCTTTCAAAAAAATATCCACATTTAACTTCAAAGGATATAAAACTTTGTGTTTATCTTAAAATGAATCTTTCGTCTAAGGAAATTGCACCTTTAATGAACATTACTTTTAGGGGTGTCGAATTGCACAGATATCGTTTAAGAAAGAAATTAAGTTTGACTCAGGATGAAAATCTGTCGATTTTTTTATTGAATATATAATATTTTGTTTTATTTTTTACATATTTTATGTTTTTTATTCTCTTTTTTTATGTAATTCTAACCCATCATTACTACATCATAACGATGTATTGGTGAATTTAGTCTTTTTTGTAATCTGTTTATTTACAGTTGTTTGTGTGGGTTTTTTGATGTAATGATGTAGCTGTGTAGTGGTGGTATTTGATGAGTTATAGGGCTTTAATTGTTAAATTTGGTTCTACTAACTTTAACAATTATTAACCATATGAAAAATTTTATTTTTAGCTTTTTAGCACTCCTATTGCTTCCAGCTTATATGTCTGGACAAGTACAAGCAATTAAAGGAAAAGTAGTTGACAGTAGTGGAATGGGGCTACCGGGAGCCAATATTATTGCAGCCGAGTCCAAAACATCTACTGTTACAGATTTTGATGGGAATTTCACTATTAATGCTAAGGCAGGAGAAATTTTAAAAATTTCGATGCTAGGTCTTGAAACAGTTTCTTTACCTGCAGAGAAAACACTAATGACAATTACTTTAAAAGAAGCAGCAGATACTGTTTTAAAAGAAGTTGTAGTAATTGGGTATGGTACCAGAAAAAAAATTGATAATACTTCGGCAATTACTTCTTTAAAAGCTGAAGAAATTACAAAAACAAAGGTTTTAAATGCATCACAGGCTATTCAGGGTAAAGCAGCCGGGGTTCAGGTTACTTCTTCAGATTTACCGGGTAGTACACCTTCAGTAGTTATCAGAGGATTGGGGACCGCTTTGGGAGGAAGAACTCCTCTTTATGTAGTCGATGGGATGCCTACAGAAAATATCAATAATATTAATTCAAATGATATTACTTCTTATGAGATTTTAAAAGATGCCTCAGCATTAGCTATCTATGGAACCAGAGCTGCAAATGGGGTTATCATTATTACTACTAAAAAAGGTAAGGGAGATAAAGTTTCTGTTGAAGTTGAAAGTTTTATCGGTTTTAGAGAACCGCTTAAAAAAGTAAAAATGGCAGGTAGTAATAAGTATGCACATTATACTAATTCGGCTTTGCAATCTACTACTTTTTCTCAGGATCAACCTATAAATACGGATTGGTTTGATGAAATTACAAGAACTGGTAATTATATCCAGAACAACGTATCTGTTTCAGGAGCAACTGAAAATATTAAATATTTTTTCAGTTTAGGTAATTACGAAGAAAAGGCTGTCTTAGATGGTTTGGCTTATGGTCGTACTACTTTTAGAAATAATAATGAATATAAAATTTCTAAAAAGCTGACTTTAAATCAAAATTTTAGTTTGACATCGACTAAATCTACCCCAAAACCATTAAGTGCTTTTACAAATGCTTACAAACAGTCTCCGATAGTTCCTGTCTATTTTCCTGATGGTAAATATGGGGTTTCAAGAGTAGGCAATGACGGTTTTGTAAGTCAATCAGGTTCATCATTTAATAATGTTGGTAATCCTGTAGCACAACTTGATTTTTTTGATGAGCAACAAAGAAGCATAACCTTGCAAGGAGGTTTAAAATTAGATTACGAAATTTTAAAATCATTAAAATTTACGTCACAATTCAACGGGGAGTTTTATACATGGAAACAGTATAATTATGAGGATAACAAAAATATCTGGTTAGCTGCAGATCCAACACGTGTAGCATCAGCTTATCCAACAACTTCAAATATAAATACTCTAACAAAAGGAAGAGAGCAATATTACAATTGGAATTTGACGAATTATTTAACCTATAATAAATTATTTGCTGAAATTCATGATGTTGAAGTAACGGCAGGTATTGAAACCAGTGTTAAAGGAGCTAGAGAAAAACTAACAATAAAAAGAAAAAATGTAAATGCAAATTCTAATTATTGGGCTTTAAAAGATGTTGAATATGCTGCAAATGTTACCAGTTATAAAGATGAGGTTTTTAACGAAACTAAATTAGCTTCATATTTTGGGCGTTTTCAATATAAGTTGATGGACAGATACCTGGTTTCAGGAACAATTAGACGTGATGGATCATCTAATTTTGCTAAAGATTACCGTTGGGGAACTTTCCCGGCTTTTGGTTTAGGTTGGATTATTTCTAAAGAAGCTTTTTTAGCAGATTCCAAAACCATCAATTTATTGAAATTAAGAGGAGGTTGGGGTAAATTAGGAAATCAAAATGTACCTCTTAACAGTCAGGCTTATGCTTCAGGTTTAAATACTTATTTAGGAGGTTCTATCTTAAATGAAGGAACAACTATTAGCTCTCAAATTGATCCAAGTTTGTCTTGGGAAATTACAGAAGAAGCTTCAGTAGGTTTAGATATTGAGTTGTTAGATCATAGATTAAAAGGTGGTTTTGATGTTTATGATAAAAAAACAACAAATGTAATTTTAAACACTAAACCTTATTTTACTTCAGGAATTACTAGTGCTTCACCAGCACATGTAGGTGAGGTCTCAAATAAAGGATTTGAGGTTTCTTTGCGTTGGGACGATAAAATCAATGATGATTTTAGTTATTTCATTGGAGGTAACTTTTCTCACAACAAAAACGAACTTACAAACTTGAAGAATGTTGTTTTATCTCCGGTTATTGGAGGAGGTTTAGGCAACGGTCAAGATACAAAGTTATTAGATAATACTACTGTTGGTCAGCCTTTAGGAAGCTTCTATATCTATGAGTATGCTGGTTTTGATAGTACAAATGGACAAATGTTATACTATAATGCAGCAGGAGACAAAGTAACCCAGGATGCATTGAGTGCAACTACAGATAAAAAGTATGTTGGCTCTAGTTTACCAAAATCTAATTATGGAGTTTCTTTAGGATTTAATTATAAAAACTTTGATTTTTCTGTTGATGGATATGGAACAGCAGGGGCAAAGGTGTATAATGGTAAAAAAGCACAACGTTTTTCAGGAGAAAATATAGAAGCATCTGTGGCAACCGATTTTTGGACACCAAATAATTTGACAGCTTCTAATCCGGCACCATTCAACCAAGTGCCTGTTGCTTCGACTTATTATTTAGAATCAGGTGATTTTTTCAGAATCAATAATATCACTTTAGGATACAAATTACCAATACAAAGCAACAGTTTTATTAATGCCTGCAGAGTTTATGTAAATGCGATTAATCCATTTATAACCCAAAAATTCTCAGGATTTTCTCCGGAATTAAATGGAGACGGAAATCCTTATGGAACTCAGGGAGTTGAGCTTGATGCTTACCCTACTTTAAGATCATTTGTAATTGGTGCTAACTTAAAATTTTAATACTATGAAAAAGATATATATGGCAACGTTTGTATTATCAGCATTGTTTTTTACTGGCTGTGCAGACGATTATTTAGATGTAGATCAAACAGAATCTATTTCAACTAATGATATTGAGTTGTTTAATAATGATGCTGGTGCAGCTTCATTTGTAACTTCAATTTATAATAAATTTTTGAATTGGGATATGACCTCATTTGGTTGGATTGGATTATCAAGTATAACATCAGATGATGCCGATAAAGGATCTTCACCAGGAGATACAGGGACCGATAAAGATGTATTGGATGCATTAACTTACAACGCATCAAATCCTTCTGCCGAAAGTACTTTTATTGCCAATTATGATGGAATCAACAGATGTAATCAGGCATTAAATATTATTCCAAAGTTAGATAAGGCTGATGCCAATTTAAGATCGAGATTAATAGGGGAAGCTAAGTTTTTAAGAGCTTTTATGTATTTCACTTTAGTAAAATGCTATGGAGGAGCGCCTATTGTGGATCATTTGCCAGTTCCGGGTTCAGATTCAGACAGAATTATGCAGTTAACACGTAAAACTTCTGCTGAGGTTTATGCTTTTATCGAAAGTGATTTGAAAGATGCTATTGCAGCATTACCGGAAAAATCGGCTTATGGAGCAAATGAAAAATCAAGAGCGTCAAAAGGAGCTGCTTATGCTTTATTGGCAAAAGTAAGTTTGTATCAAAAAAAATGGCAGGATGTGGTTGATAACTGTAATAAAGTTACAGGTTACTCAATTGTAGGTGATTACGCTTCAATGTTTAAAGCTTCCGGGAAATTTGATTCAGAATCAATTTTCGAAATTTATGCCCAAGGTGCTGTTCCGGCTAAAGGTATCGAAGGTTACTCTAACACACAGGGAGCTCGTGGAGCCGGTGGTTGGGGTTGGGGGTTCAATACACCATCTCAAAGCTTGGTAAATGCCTATGAACCTGGCGATGTTAGAAAAGCAGCAACTATTATTTTTAGAGGATCAACTTTATACGATGGAAGAGTAGTGCCTAATACTGTTGAAAACGAACGCTATAATTATAAAGCATATTCGTCTACCTATACTGATGCCTGGGAAACCGATGTAGATATCAAGTACTTAAGATATGCTGAAGTTTTATTGATGAAAGCAGAGGCTTTAAACGAATTAGGTCAAACAGCAGAAGCAATTCCGTTGTTGAACCAAATTAGAGGGAGAGCGAATTTAGGAGTTACAACAGCAACTACCCAAGCCAATGTCAGAACGGCAATTTGGAAAGAAAGAAGAGTAGAAATGGCCTTTGAACACGATAGATTTTTTGATTTAGTACGTACAGGTCAGGCCAAAGCTGCTTTTGCTGTTGATGGGAAAACATTTATCGAAGGAAAACATGAATTATTTCCTATACCAGCATCTTTCATAAAACAAGCAGGTGGTTTATCGGCTCAAAACCCTAATTATTAATCCTTAAAAACAATTAAAAATGAAAAAAAATAAATCTGTTTTCTTACTTTCTTTTGTTTTAGCTTCTATAGTTTTGGTAAGCTGTGAGGATAGTATTGATAAAGTAAATAGTCCAATTCCCTATGAATCAATTGGGGGATATGATAGTTCTGATGATGTTGCAGCGACTCATTTAGTTTCAAAATTAAGTTTTGATGGAAACATTGCAGATTCCAAAAGTGGTGTTACGGGTGGAGTAGGAACTAATGTAACCTATGGAACAGGAATAAAAGGCGAAGCTTATCAAGGGTCTTCAACTTCATTTATTGCTTATGCTAATGTTGCAAATTCCGTAATAAATTTAAAACATATCTCTGTTTCAATGTGGATAAAAACAAATCCACATACTGGTGGAGCGCAATCAATATTTATGCTTCCAAAGAAAACGGATTTCTGGGGGAACATTTTTACATTGATTGAAGGTACTGGACCTGCAACAACAATGTTGATGAAAAATCATATTCAAAAAGACGTTGTACCGAGTATTCCTTGGGCAGGACAATTTATTGAACATGCAGGAGCAAATGTTTTGAATAATATGTTTGGTGCCTGGAAACACATAGTTTGGACATATAATGGGACAAATTCCACTTACAGTCTTTATATAGATGGTCAAAAATTAGCTTTGCCTGCATCTATTTCAAAAAGATATGCAAGTGATCCTTTGACAGGAGGAGTTGGATATGGTGAATTAGCCAATTCTGAAGTTTCAAAATTTATTATTGGAGGTTATCAACAACATTTAGGTTCACCTTGGGGGACTCCTGATGGTTGGATGCTTAACTATACCGGTTTATTAGATGAATTTAGAATTTATGATTCAGCTTTAACCGATAATGAAGTTACGGCTCTTTATAAATTAGAGAAGGATAAAAGATAGAAGCCTTTAATAAAATACCTAGAGTGAAAACTCTAGGTATATTTTTTCATTTAATCAATACAATACCAAGCAAGTTTAAATATGAAAAGTAGTTTATACATAATCCTTTTTTTGAGTGTTTTTGCATCATGTTCTTCTTCTCCCGGAGGAGGGAGCGGTACAGGAACCCCCTTACCAACAAATCAGCTAAAACCTTTGACTGATGTTGAAGCATTAGATCAGGTTCAAAAAGATGCTATTAAATATTTTTGGGATTATGCTGATCCAAATTCAAAATTGGCTCGGGAGAGATACCTGACAGAAGATCCAAATTTCGAATCGAATATTATCACCACAGGAGGTTCCGGTTTTGGATTGATGAGTATTATTGTTGGAATAGAAAGAGGTTTTCTACCTAGAGCAGAAGCTGTTTCCAGACTTTCAACAGCTTTAAATTTTCTTGAAAAAGCAGATCGTTTTCATGGTGCATGGCCACACTGGATGGATAATAAAGAAGGAAAAGTAATTCCATTTGGAACAAAAGATAATGGAGGAGATTTAGTAGAAACTTCTTTTGTTTGTCAGGCTTTAATAACCATAAGGGAATATTTTAAAAATGGTAGTACTTCCGAAAAAGAATTGGCAGCCAAGGCTGATGTACTTTGGAAAGGGGTTGAGTGGGATTGGTACACCAAAGGAGAGGATGCATTATACTGGCATTGGTCGCCAAATTATGCTTGGGAAATGAACTTTAAATTAGAAGGTTATAATGAGTGTTTAATTACTTATATAATGGCTGCTTCATCACCAACACATCCAATTTCTGCAGAAGCATATCATAAAGCCTGGGCAAGAAGTGGAGCTATAGTAAACAGCGGTTCTCAATATGGAATTCCGGTTGTTTTAAATTACAATGGAGCAACAGGAAACGTTGGACCGATGTTTTGGTCACATTATTCCTATTTAGGTTTAGATCCAAACAGTTTAATAGATAAATATGCTGATTATGGAGTTTTGACTCAAAATCATGCTAAAATTATGGTACAGCATAGCATTGTAAATCCAAAAGGATGGAAGGGATACTCAGATAAATGTTGGGGGTTGACAGCAAGTTATACTAGAAATTCCGATGGGACAACAGGTTATACCGCACATCAACCTAATAATGATACCGGAGTGATTTCGCCTACAGCGGCTTTGTCCTCTTTTCCTTTTGCAGCTGTTGAAGCAATGAAGTTTTTACATTATTTATATGATGAAAATAAAGCACAATATGTAGGGATTGCAGGTCCTTATGATGCTTTTTCTCCTCATTATAATTGGGTAACGCCGCGATATTTGGCGATTGATCAGGGTACAATTGCTCCTATGATTGAAAATTATAGAAGTGGTTTATTATGGAAATTGTTCATGAATGCATCAGAGACAAAACAAGGATTAACAAAACTTGGATTTAAGTCTGAAAAATATGGGATTTAAGAATTTATATGAAGTACAAGTTAGTTTTTCTATTGCTGCTATTCGAATCATATAGCTTTAGTCAAAGTGAGATAACAGGAAAAATCAATACAGTTGTGACAAACAACTATGAGCTTGGTTATATTTTGCATCGTCCTGAAATTATTAATGACAAAAAGCCTTTAATAGTTTTTATTCCGGGTGATGGAGAAAAAGGAACTGACATTGAAAAAGTAAAAACACATGGTCCTTTAAAATATTTGAAGAGACATTTTATAGATGCTTATGTATTAGCTCCACAATGTAAAGAAGATGAAAATTGGAATATAAAATCCATTTATGAGCTTATTTTAAAAGTTCAAAAAGAGAACAAAATAGATTCTAACAGAATATATGTTACAGGTTTAAGTTCTGGGGGGTGGGCAGCATGGAATTTAGCATTTTCATATCCGGATATGTTTGCAGCAATTGTACCTATTTCTGGTTTTGTTGATTTGACTGAATTAGAAAAGGCTTGCGCAATTGCAAATATTCCAACCAGAATTTTTCACGGATTATTAGATGATGTGGTAAAGGTTGATTACGCGATATCTATATACAAAGAATTAAAAAAATGCAATGCCAAAGATGTACAGCTAAGCATTTTTGATGATGCGGGGCATGACAGCTGGACAAGGGTTTATGACAATCAGGAAATATACGACTGGATGTTTAAACAGACAAAATCGAATACAAATAAATAAATATCATAAAAATGAAAAATAAATTAGTTTTACTTTTTTTAGGATGTGCTGTTTTGGGGTATTCCCAAAAAAAGAACGCGCAAAGTATAGTAAAAATCAAACCCAAAGCTGAATTTGTAGCCGAATTGATGTCTAAAATGACATTGGAAGAGAAATTAGGTCAATTAAATTTACCCAGTTCAGGTGATTTTACTACGGGTCTGGCAAAAAGTTCTGATATATCTAAAAAAATTGCCGAAGGAAAAGTAGGAGGTTTGTTTAATATTAAATCAGTTGAGAAAATAAAAGAAGTACAAAAGATTGCAGTTGAAAATAGTCGTTTGAAAATTCCATTAATTTTTGGGATGGACGTTATACACGGTTATGAAACAACATTTCCTATTCCTCTGGGATTGTCTTGTACATGGGATATGAATTTAATCGAAAGAAGTGCTCAAATTGCTGCTCAGGAAGCAAGTGCAGATGGAATAAATTGGACATTTTCTCCAATGGTTGACATATCTCGTGATCCTCGTTGGGGAAGAATTTCTGAAGGTTCCGGGGAAGATCCTTATTTAGGAAGCCAGATTGCTAAAGCAATGGTTAATGGATATCAGCAGCATGACCTTTCAAAAAACACTTCCATTTTAGCCTGTGTTAAACATTTTGCATTATATGGTGCGCCAGAAGCGGGTCGTGATTATAATACCGTAGATATGAGTCATATCAGAATGTTCAATGACTACTTTCCTCCTTACAAAGCAGCTGTAGATGCAGGGGTGGGTTCGGTTATGGCTTCTTTTAACGAAGTTGACGGAATTCCTGCAACTGGAAACAAATGGTTGATGACGGATGTTTTAAGAAAACAATGGGGATTCAAAGGATTTGTAGTGACTGATTTTACCGGAATCAATGAAATGATTGATCACGGAATGGGAGATTTGCAAACTACTTCTGCTTTAGCGATGAATGCAGGTGTAGAAATGGACATGGTAGGAGAAGGATTTTTGACTACTTTGAAAAAATCTTTAGATGAGAAAAAAGTTGCCATGGAAAGAATAGATGCTGCCGTAAAACTTATTTTAGAAGCAAAATATGATTTAGGTCTGTTCCATGATCCCTATAAATATTGTGATGTAAAAAGAGCTAAAACAGAAATTTTTACTTCAAATAGCAGAAATGAAGCCCGTAAAATTGCCGCTCAATCATTGGTTTTATTAAAAAATGAAAATCAAACTTTACCTCTGAAAAAATCAGGTACAATTGCTCTTATTGGTCCTTTGGTTGATGCCGAAGAAAATATGTCGGGTACCTGGAGTGTGGCAACCCAAAAAGGAAGTTCAATAACTTTATTGAAAGGAATTAAAGAAGTAGCCGGAAAATCAGCAACAATACTTTATGCTAAAGGAAGTAATTTAGATTACGATGAAACTTTTGAAACAAACGCAACGGTGTTTGGTAAAACGTTACATCGTGATGCCCGTTCAAAAGAAGAATTAATTGCAGAAGCTTTAAAAGTAGCCAATCAATCGGATGTAATTGTGGCTGCTTTAGGAGAATCTGCTGAGATGAGTGGAGAATCTAGTAGCAGAACAAAATTAGAAATTCCACAAGCCCAAAAAGATTTATTGAATGAATTATTGAAAACAGGGAAGCCGGTAGTTTTAGTTTTATTTGATGGTCGCCCTTTGGTAATTAAAGATGAAAATAATACTGTTCCTGCTATTTTAAATGTTTGGTTTGCCGGTACAGAAGCAGGTTATGCTATTGCTGATGTTTTATTTGGTGATGAAAATCCTTCTGGAAAATTAACGACTACTTTTCCTAGAAGTGTTGGTCAGGTACCAATTTATTATGCACACAAAAATACAGGAAGACCTCTTTCTAATAAAGAAGGCAAATTTGAAAAATTCAGATCAAATTATCTTGACGAAAGAAATGAGCCTTTATTTCCGTTTGGATTTGGTTTAAGTTATACCACTTTTGATTATTCAAACCTGAAAATTTCTTCTGATAAGATGGATTTTAGTGGAAAATTAAAAGTAACGGTTGATGTAAGCAACACAGGAAATTTTGACGGAAAAGAAACAGTTCAATTATACATTAGAGATATAGTGGGTTCAGTAACAAGACCCGTTAGAGAGTTGAAAGGTTTCCAGAAAATAGCACTTAAAAAAGGTGAAAAACAAACGGTAAGTTTTGATATTACTGTTGAAGATTTAAAATTTTATAATTCTGATTTACAATTCGTAGCAGAATCTGGACAGTTTGATGTTTTCGTTGGAGGAAATTCAAATGCCGATAAGAAAGTTAGTTTTGAATTAACTAAATAGTTGGTTTGTTATTAGTAATGGCCCTTCGTACTGGTTATACGAAGGGTTTTTTTATAAGCAATTATAAATTTAATTTAAAAAATGAAACGAATTAAAATATTTGGAGGACTTCTTTTTACGCTATTAATGGTTCTTTTATCTTCTTGTAATGTGAAGAAAAATGCGGTTGTAGCACATCGGGGCGCATGGAAAAAAAATAATCTGCCTGAAAACTCCATTGCATCTTTAAGACATGCGATCGACTTAAAACTTACCGGTTCAGAATTTGACGTTTGGAGAACCGCCGATGATTCACTTGTAATCAACCATGATGCACATTACAACAAACTGTTTATTGAAGAAACGAATTATGCTGATTTAATAAAGTTTAAACTTTCTAATGGAGAGAAGCTGTCTACTTTACACGAATATATTACAGAAGGCAAACGAAATAATAGGTATACGCTTTTGGTATGCGAAATAAAACCGTCGGAAATCAGTAAAGAAAGAGGAAAAAAGACGGCTTTAATGGCGGTTGAAATGATTAAAAAACTGCAAGCCGGAAAAATTAGCTGCTACATTAGTTTCGATTATGACATTTTAAAACAAATCAGAGCAGTTGATGCAAAAGCTTCTTTACAATATCTGGAAGGGAATAAATCTCCAAAAGAAGTTAAAGCTGATAATATTAATGGTGTTGATTATCATTATTCGGTATTTAAAAAACATCCTGAATGGATTAAGGAAGCAAAGGAGAATAATATTATTCTAAATGCCTGGACGGTTAATGAGATTGCTGATATGGATTGGATTATAGCTCATAAATTCAATTACATCACAACAAACGAACCTGAACTTCTCAATGAAAGATTAAAGAAGAAAAAATAGATCATTATCATTTTACTTTAAGAAATGGAATTCTATAGAAATTTAAAAAGAATACAGATGAAAAAGATGTTGATGTTGCTTTTAATTACCTGTACAGTAAATGTATGGGCACAAAATACTAGTATTCCCGGAAAGACAGAATGGTTTGATCCTAATAAACCCGCAACTACTTATTGTAATCCAATTAATATTGGATACAATTATACAACATACAATCATAATGGAATTTCTGAATCGCGTCGTTCAAGTGCCGATCCTGTAATTATCACCTACAAAGGCGAATATTATTTGTTTGCTACTAATCAGGCAGGTTTCTTTTGGAGTAAAGACATGTCCGACTGGAATTTTGTATATGGAAGTTTTCAAAGACAGCCTGGTGACGATGACCAATGTGCGCCAGCCGCCTGGGTTGTAAATGACACTTTATTTTATGTGGGCTCAACCTGGAAAAGAGATCATCCAATCTGGAAAACTGCCGACCCAAAATCAGGGAGATGGATACGTCATGTAGACAAGGCTATGCTGCCAACTTGGGATCCTGCCATCTTTCAGGATGATGACAAGAAAGTGTATATGTATTATGGTTCAAGTGGAAAATTACCTCTAGTGGGGGCTGAAGTGGATTATAATACTTGGCTTCCAAAAGGAAATCAGGCAGATTATGAACAATTGTATAAAGCAACAGAAGTTGAAGATATTCAACGTCCCTATGGTCAAATTAAAGAAGTTGCTGTTTTAGATCCTTCAGCTCATGGCTGGGAGCGGTTTGGACCCAATAATGATATGGAACCGGCACCCTGGGGAAATTTTATTGAAGGAGCCTGGATGACAAAACACAACGGTAAATATTATATGCAATATGGAGCCCCAGCAACCGAATTTAAAGGTTATGCCAATGGTGTTCACGTAGGCGATAAGCCTTTAGGACCTTTTGTATATCAAAAACACAATCCGATGTCGTACAAACCGGGAGGATTTGTAATTGGAGCCGGACACGGAAATACTTTTGCTGATAATTATGGGAATTATTGGAATACAGGAACTTGTAAAATATCCATAAAAGATCGTTTTGAGCGTCGTATAGATATGTTTCCTGCCGGATTTGATAAAGACGATGTAATGTATTCCATCACTTCTTATGGAGATTTTCCAATTGTACTTCCAACGCAGCAGCGTGATCAGACAAAAGGAGCTTCGTCTGGATGGATGTTACTCTCTTATAAAAAGCCGGTTATCGTTTCTTCTTCTGAAGATTGTATGGAAGTCGAAACACACCGAATGGATAATGGTGGCAAAAAAGTTTATGAGAAATTCTGTTATGATCCTGAAAATTTAACCGATGAGAATATTCAAACTTATTGGTCTGCAAAAACCAGTAATCCAGAGGAATGGCTTCAAATGGATTTAGGAAGACAAATGGAAATTAATGCTTTGCAGATTAATTATGCCGATCATAAAGCAACACAGTACAATAAGGCGATGGATATTTATTATCAGTATAAAATCTTTATGTCTGATGATGCGCAAAATTGGACTTTAGTTGTTGATAAATCTAAAAATACAAAAGACGTTCCTCATGATTATGTAGAATTAATAAAAGCGTTCAAGGCGCGTTACATCAAAATGGTAAATATTCACAATGCGTCAGGATTGTTTGCTATTTCTGATTTCAGGGTTTTTGGGAATGGATTGTTAGAAAAACCAAAAGTTGTTGCTGCGTTTAACGTTGATAGAAATAAATTAGATTCGAGAAACGCTATGATTTCGTGGAAAAAACAAAATGATGCTGTTGGATATAACATTTATTACGGAATTGCCCCTGATAAATTATATAACAGCATTATGGTTTACGACAATAACTTATATGATTTTAGAGGCTTAGATAAAGGGACAAAGTATTATTTTACAATTGAAGCTTTTAATGAAAATGGAATTGGAAAAAAAGGCAAACTCATTGAAGTTAAATGAGGGAATTATTAAACTATCTCCACCCAATGGATGAAATGTAATTAGGGGTATTCATAATAATCTAAACTACACATTCTAAAACAACAAACCCCGTAATTGCTCAAAATAGAGTCGAAAACGGGGTTTGTTTTATAGTTGAGAAAGATATTATAATTTATTCAGAGACTGTTATTTCAAACATTTTGTCCCAATTCTTTCCTGTTACAAAAATGGTTTTGTTTTTTGGATTGTAGGCGATTCCGTTTAATACATCCTCTGAAGTTACACTTTTAAGTTGTTTGCGTAATTTCGATAAATCGATAATTCCTTCAACAGCACCATTTGTAGGGTTGACTACTGCTATAGCATCTTTTTGCCAAATGTTAGCGTAAAATTTTCCATCAATAAGTTCTAATTCGTTTACCGATTTAATTTTAGAATTTCCAGAGTAAACATTGATATGATCAATCATTTTTTGAGTAGTAGGATCCATTTTCCAGATTTTCTCTGTCCCATCCGATTGGTAAATATATTTCCCGTCATTAGTCATTCCCCAGCCTTCAATATCTTTGGTAAAAGCAAATGTTTTTTCCAGTTTTAAGGTGTTGGCATTATAAATAAAACCTGTTTTATCTTGCCAGGTCAACTGTAAAAGTTTTTCGTTTATAAAAGTAATTCCTTCTCCAAAGTATTTATCATCTAAATTGATTTGGTTGAATATTTTTCCTGTTTTATAATCGTACTTTCTTAAATAGGATTTACATTTATTTCCTGAACCTGAGCTTCCTGAACCTGTGCTTTCATATAAGGTATCTTTATAAAATTCCAATCCTTCAGTGAAAGAGTTTGTGTCGTGAGGGTATGTATTTACAATCTTGTAATTTAATAATTTAGGAGTCACATTAGAAACAACTTCAATTCTGGTTGTAGTTTCGGCATTTTCACCTTCAAAATAAACCAAAGCTTTGATGTTTTGGTAGCCTAGTTTTTGGTTTTTTAATTCAAAAGAAAGTTTTTCCAGTCCTTTTACCGTTTTAACCTTAGCATCGTTAATGTAGTATACAGTGCTGTCAACTTGTTTTGATTTGGGGTTTAAAATGCTTAAGTCAACAGTCTCTTGAGGCTGATATTGTGCCGAAATTTTAGAAGAATCAAAATTAAATATAGTGTTTTCTCTATTTTTTGTATCTCCACAATTAGAAAGGATAGTTCCTAATAAAATGAAAGATAGTAAGTTATGTTTTTTCATGTTACGAATTTTAAAAGCCCTAATATACAATGTTATTTTAAGCACACAAAAGGGCTTGCAAAAATATAAAAAGATTGTATATTTGCACCGGCAAGTCCTACACGACCAGCTCCTGCAGACTCCCCCAGGATGGGAACATAGCAAGGGTACGTGGTTGAGCGGTGCGATGTAGGTCGCTTGCCTTTTTTTATTTAATCTGTTCGACACAGTGAATCAGATTCTTTTTCAGAATTAAAACAAAAGTAGTCTTCCTTCGGGAGGATTTTTTTATTTTTGGCCCAGTCTAACAAAAAACCAATTAAACAATGAGCAAAGTAGTATTGATTACTGGAGGTTCTTCAGGAATAGGAAAATCTATTGGGGAATTTTTACATCATAAAGGCTTTATTGTTTATGGAACCAGCAGAAATCCGGAAAAGGTTTTGAATTCGGTTTTTCCGTTAGTGGCTTTAGATGTTAGAAACGTGGAAAGTATTCAGGCTGCTGTTGCTAAAATAATTGCTACAACTGGAAGATTAGATGTGGTGATTAACAATGCAGGAGTAGGGATTACAGGTCCATTGGAAGAAATTCCAACGGCAGAAATCAAAAATAATTTCGAGACTAACTTTTTTGGTCCTATCGAAGTGATGAAGGCGGCGTTGCCACAAATGCGCCAACAAAAATCAGGATTAATTATCAATGTTACTTCAATTGCAGCTTATATGGGGTTGCCATATAGAAGTGTTTATTCGGCATCCAAAGGTGCTTTGGAGTTAATTACCGAAGCCTTGCGAATGGAAGTAAAGTCTTTTGGAATTCAGATTACCAATGTAGCTCCGGGGGATTTTGCTACTAATATTGCTTCGGGACGTTTTCATGCGCCTTTAATAAAAGGTTCGGCTTATGAAGTTCCTTATGGAATGACTCTAAAAATGATGGACGAGCATGTGGATAGTGGAAGTAATCCGGATGAAATGGCTGTAGCGGTTTATAACATCATTCAGGCAAAGAATCCTAAGATACATTATAAGGTTGGTGTCTTTATGCAAAAGTTCTCAATTGTATTAAAACGTTTATTGCCAGATAAAATTTTCGAAAAAATGCTGATGAATCATTATAAATTGTAAATTTGCAAACGTCGAATAAAAATTAAGTGTAAAAAAAACACTTTTTTAAAGATGAACTAAAAACAATTAAATATATAAATTATGAAATTTTTTATTGACACGGCTAATTTAGCTCAAATTAAAGAAGCACAATCTTTAGGTGTATTAGATGGTGTAACTACAAACCCATCTTTGATGGCTAAAGAAGGTATCACAGGAAAAGATAACATCTTGAAACATTATGTTGACATTTGTAATCTTGTTGATGGTGATGTAAGTGCTGAGGTAAATGCTTTGGACTTTGAAGGAATGGTAAAAGAAGGTGAGGAATTAGCTGATTTACATGAGCAAATCGTTGTGAAATTGCCTATGACTAAAGAAGGTGTTCAGGCTGCTAAATATTTCTCTGATAAAGGAATTAAAACTAACGTAACTTTAGTATTTTCTGCTGGTCAGGCTTTATTGGCTGCTAAAGCTGGAGCTACTTATGTTTCTCCATTCTTAGGAAGATTAGATGATGTTTCTACTGACGGATTAAATTTGATTCAGGAAATTAGAGAAATCTATGATAACTACGGTTACGAAACTCAAATTCTTTCAGCTTCAGTACGTCATACAATGCACATTGTTAACTGTGCTAAAATTGGTTCTGATGTTATGACTGGACCTCTTTCTGCAATCTATGGTTTGTTGAAACACCCATTAACTGATATTGGATTGGCTCAGTTTGTTGCTGATTTCGAAAAAGGAAACAAGTAATTAGTTACTTTCTATATCAATAAAAAAAGTCCCATTTGAATTTCAAATGGGACTTTTTGTTTTATGTGATATTAAGATTATTTTCTAACGAATGGAGGAAGTAATTTGCTGGAAACTTCTCCAAAACCAATGCGAACCTGACTATTTTCGCAAAAACCTTTTATAGTTACAGTATCGTTATCGTTTATAAATTTACGTTCGCTACCATCATTCAGTTTCAGTGGTTTTTCTCCTCCCCAGGTTAATTCTAACATCGAGCCATAACTATCTTCAGTAGGGCCGGAAATAGCACCAGAACCCATCATGTCACCCGAATTCACCCGACAACCATTAGAAGTGTGGTGTGTCAGTTGTTGGTTCATAGTCCAATACATGTGTTTAAAATTAGATTTAGACACAATGGTTGGTTCAGCATCTTCAGGTTGTATCGTTACTTCAAGATTGATGTCAAAAGAGTGTTTTCCTTTTTGTTGTAAATAAGGAAGGGGACTCGGATTTTGTTTTGGGCTGGCAACTCTAAATGGCTCTAAAGCATCCATAGTCACAATCCATGGCGATATGGAAGAGGCAAAGTTTTTAGATAAAAAAGGGCCTAAAGGCATGTATTCCCATTTTTGAATGTCGCGTGCAGTCCAATCATTTAATAAAACCATTCCAAAAATATAATCTTCGGCTTCGCTGATAGGAATCATTTCTCCCATTACATTAGCGTCGGTAGTTATGAAAGCGGTTTCTAATTCGAAATCAACAGAACGGGAAGAACCAAAAACAGGAGTAGATTCTCCTTGTGGTAGTGTTTGTCCAAAAGGTCTGTGTACAGGAATTCCTGAAGGAACTATTGTAGAGCTTCTTCCATGATAACCAATAGGCATTTGAGGCCAGTTAGGTAATAAGGCGTTTTCTTCGTTGCGAATCATTTTTCCCACATTCGAAGCATGGATTTTACTCGAATAAAAATCGGTATAATCACCAATCAATACCGGCAATTGCATTTCGATTTCATCCATTTTAAATATAATGATGCTTTTGTGGTCTGGATTGTCTCGTAATGTGGAATTATTTTCGTCAAAAATATCAGCAATACGGTTGCGAACTAAACGCCATGTTTTTTTTCCATCCGAAATGAAATCGTTCAGGGTGTCCTGAATGAACATATCGTCGGTTAGTTCAATGCCGGAAAAATACCCCAGTTGTTGTAATGCTCCTAAATCAATAGCCGAATCTCCAATACGAGTTCCTACTGTTACGACGTTTTCTTTCGTTAAGAATACACCAAAAGGAATGTTCTGGATTGGGAAATCACTGTTTTGAGGAACTTCTATCCATGATTTTCTTTTGGTATCGTTGGCTGATATTGGCATGTTTTGTTAATTTTTTGTTGAAAATTATATATCAAATATATCATAATCTAACTGTTTAGCAAACGTTTTTTTGTATTTTTGCGCTAAATTATTTAAAATCTAAAAAATGCAACGCGACAAACAAATTTTTGAACTTATTCTTGAGGAACAAGATAGACAAATACACGGCTTAGAACTTATTGCTTCTGAGAACTTTGTAAGTGACGAAGTAATAGAAGCTGCTGGTTCAGTTTTGACAAATAAATATGCAGAAGGATATCCTGGTAAAAGATACTATGGAGGTTGTGAAGTGGTAGATGTTATTGAGCAAATTGCAATTGATAGAGCTAAAGAATTGTTTGGTGCTGAGTATGCTAACGTACAGCCTCACTCAGGTTCTCAAGCTAATGCATCTGTATTTCACGCTTGTTTGAAACCAGGTGACAAAATTTTAGGTTTTGATTTATCTCACGGGGGTCACTTGACTCACGGTTCTCCTGTAAACTTCTCAGGACGTGTTTACAACCCGGTTTTTTACGGTGTTGACAAAGAAACAGGTCGTTTAGACTATGATAAAATTCAAGAAATTGCTACTAAAGAGCAGCCAAAATTAATTATCGCTGGAGCTTCGGCTTATTCTCGTGATATGGATTTTGCTCGTTTTAGAGAAATAGCTGATAGCGTAGGTGCAATTTTAATGGCTGATATTTCTCACCCGGCAGGATTAATAGCTAAAGGATTATTGAATGACCCAATTCCTCACTGTCATATTGTGACTACTACAACTCACAAAACTTTACGTGGTCCTCGTGGTGGTTTGATTTTGATGGGGAAAGATTTCCCAAATCCATGGGGATTAACTACTCCAAAAGGTGAAATCAGAATGATGTCGGCTTTATTGGACTTAGCTGTTTTCCCTGGAAATCAAGGTGGACCTTTAATGCACATCATCGCTGCTAAAGCGGTTGCTTTTGGTGAAGCTTTGCAAGATGAGTTCTTTACTTATGCACGTCAATTGCAAAAGAATGCTAATGCAATGGCTGACGCTTTCGTAAAAAGAGGATATAACATCATCTCTGGAGGTACTGATAACCACATGATGTTAATTGATTTAAGAAACAAAGGAATTTCTGGAAAAGATGCTGAAAATGCGTTGGTAAAAGCAGAAATCACTGTAAATAAAAACATGGTTCCATTTGATGACAAATCTCCATTTGTTACTTCTGGTATCCGTGTAGGAACTGCTGCAATCACAACTCGTGGTTTAGTAGAAGAAGATATGGAAGTTATCGTAGCTATGATTGATAAAGTATTGACAAATCATACTAACGAAGATGTTATCGAAGAAGTAGCTGAAGAAGTAAACGAAATGATGAGCGAAAGAGCTATTTTCGTTTTCTAATAAAATAAGCTACAAAATTTTTTAAGTCGAAAGTCGAAAGTATAATTTTTGACTTTCGACTTTTGCTTTTCAGGACTTTTAACCTTAAGATTAAAAACATGGGCGTATTACGATTACAATTACCAACCGACCCAAGATGGGTAAATATTGTAGAGAAAAACATAGAGGAAATCTTGACGGATCACGCTTGGTGCGAGCAAAAAGCAGCAACAAACGCCATTACAATTATCACCAATAATTCAGAACACCAGGATTTGGTTAAAGATTTATTGGCTTTAGCCAAAGAAGAAATCGATCATTTCGAACAAGTACATAATCTAATCATCAAACGCGGATTAAAGTTAGGTCGTGAGCGTAAAGACGATTATGTAAACGAATTATACCAATACATGAAAAGAAGCGGAAACGGAAGCCGTGTTTCAGGTTTGGTCGAAAGATTGCTTTTTTCGGCAATGATTGAAGCCAGAAGCTGCGAACGTTTCAAAGTACTTTCTGAAAATATTCAAGACGAAGAATTGGCTGTTTTTTATAGAGAATTGATGGAAAGTGAAGCAGGACATTACACCACTTTTATTACTTATGCCCGAAAATATGGTGAAGGAATTGATGTAGAAAAGCGCTGGAGAGAATGGTTAGAATTTGAAGAATCCATTATTTCTAACTACGGAAAAAACGAAACGATTCACGGGTAGTTTTTAGTGATCAGTATTCAGTCTTGGTTTTGTTTGTAATCCCGAGTAAAGCCTAAAAGCGTTAAATTAGAAAGCTTGGTGAATCTCTGTGGGGTTTTAGTGAATCTTTTGCGGAATTTTTTAGAATCCGTCTCATTCACGGTTAATATATAGTTGATAAGTCTCTTTTTTCATTGCATAATTCTCGCGTAAAATTCATTACTTTTAAGAATAATAAAAGTTATTTTCCAATAACCGTTTAAAAAGTGATAATTATGCGAATAGAAACCGATTTGAAATTAGGCTTTAAAGATGTAATGATAAGACCCAAACGTTCTACACTAAAAAGTAGGGCTGAGGTTTCTCTGGAAAGGGAATTTAAGTTTTTGCACAGTACCGCTAAATGGAACGGAATTCCCATTATGGCAGCCAATATGGATACAGTTGGGACTTTTGAAATGGCTAAGGAATTAGCCAAACACAAATTGTTTACTGCCATTCATAAGCATTATTCGGTTTCAGAATGGAATGCATTTCTTGAGGATGTGGCTCCTGATTTTTATGATTATATCGCCGTTAGTACGGGAACGGGAAAAAATGATTTCAAAAAGGTAATTGAAATTATTACTGCTAATCCTTTGTTGAAATTTATCTGTATTGATGTTGCCAATGGTTATTCGGAACATTTTGTGAACTTCTTGAAACAAACCCGAAAACAATTTCCCGACAAAGTAATTATTGCCGGGAATGTAGTTACTGGCGAAATGGTGGAAGAATTACTTCTAGCTGGCGCCGATATTATAAAAGTTGGAATTGGTCCAGGTTCGGTTTGTACTACCAGAATAAAAACGGGTGTGGGCTATCCACAACTTTCGGCAATTATTGAATGTGCTGATGCTGCTCATGGACTGGGAGGTCACATTATCAGTGATGGTGGTTGTACGACTCCGGGAGATATAGCGAAAGCCTTTGGTGCCGGTTCTGATTTTGTGATGCTTGGTGGAATGCTCGCCGGACATACCGAAAGTGGGGGAGAATTACTGGAAATTAACGGTAAAAGATATAAACAGTTTTACGGTATGAGTTCTACCACAGCCATGAACAAACATGTGGGTGGCGTTGCCGAATACAGAGCCAGTGAAGGAAAGGTAGTGAAAATTCCTTTTAAAGGTGATGTGGCAGATACGGTTTTGGATATTTTGGGAGGTTTACGCAGTAGCTGTACTTATGTAGGTGCGTCCCGACTAAAAGAATTGACTAAAAGAACCACTTTTATACGCGTGAGCGAACAGGAAAACAGAGTTTTTACGAATGAATAACAAATGATAAGTATTACTAAAGCTACAGTCGCCGATTTAAAAATTATTACCGAAATAGCCCATAAAACCTGGCCGCTTACTTATGGCGAAATTCTATCCCAGGTACAATTGGAGTATATGCTCAACGCTTTTTATTCTGACGAAGCCTTGCGAGCCAATATGGAAAACGGACATGAATTTATTCTTGCTAAGGAAGATGATATTTGTTTAGGTTTTGCTTCTTTCGAACATCATTATAAAAATGAAAATACTACAAGAATCCATAAAATTTACATTCTTCCAGAAACCCAAGGAAAAGGAATCGGTAAGTTGTTGATTGATTCCGTAGCTCAATTTGCAAAAGAAAACAATGCTACTACACTTTTATTAAATGTCAACCGGTTTAATAAAGCCTTGACTTTCTATCAAAAACAAGGTTTCGAAATCATTGAAGAAATTGATATTGAATTAGAATACGGGTATTTAATGGAGGATTATGTTATGGAGAAGAGGATTTGATATATATATTATTCTAAAGCAAAGTTTTTTATTTAATATAAGATTCGGGTGTAATACAGTTCTAAGTTTCCACAAACAATTTCAGATCTTCCAATTTCTTTATCCTCTCCAGTATTTACTTGTCTTAGTTTATTTGTTTTTGGATTTACAGAAAAGTACCAAATTTGATTGTCAGAAAAAACAAATTCGTAGGAATAAAAATTTTCGTTTATCCCTTTTGAGAAATTCATTTTTTCTGATTTGACTAATTTAATTTCTTTGGTTTTTACATTTTTTTCGTAAAAATGAAATTTGTTTTCGTCAATAATTAAAATTTTTTCAATCAAAGTATCTTGAGTTTTTTCCATTCCCCAATTAGAACCTGTTTCAGCTAATTTCCATTTTCCAATTAAGCTTTCTTTCAATTTTTGTCTTGCGATGGGTCTTAATGAATCTGATTTTTTTAATGCTATTTTTCCAATTTCATTTTTAGGATTTAATTCATTTACATACTGGAATGCTCCGGCGGCACTAGAATATTCTAATTTTTTTAAATATTCATTAGCTTCATCAAATGTTTTTTTCTGGTATTCAAGTGATTTATTTTCTTGACTCCAAGTTTGAAGAAATAGGAGAGTAAATAAAATGGAGAAGTTTTTTTTCATTTTAAGTTTTAGGTATACAGTTTGTTTTTCATAAACGTCTAGCTACTACAGTAGTTTCAGGACTTAATTAATTCTATTATTCGGATTTGACAAATCATCCCAAATACAAAACCAACTTTCCATTAAGCAAATTGCCCAAATCCGTTGTATTAGTTGTTATGCACAGTATTTTATCGTTCAGATTTTTCTAATCTTTTGTATTCTATTTTGCCTTGTTTTATAAATTTTGAAATACTGTCATTATTATCTAAATCTAATAATGAATTTGCAATTTTCAAATTATAAAGAGAATCATTTTTGATTGTACATTCAATTAAAAAATAAGATGTTCCGATTCCTCCTTGTATGTAAGACAATCTCCATTCGTTGTTTTTCACAGCTAATAATTTTAACTGTCTAATTGGTAAATTTTCATTTCCTATATTGTCTGTTGCTTCAAAATCTTCATTCGGATTTGCAATTTTCAGATTCCCATTTATAGAAAGTAATACATTGTTAAGTTGTTTCGGAATTGAATCTTTGGTGTTAATTTCTCTCCAATCATTATTTACGCTCTCTTTCTTCGAGCAACTCAAAAACAGTAATAAAAAAATGATAGATATATTTTTCATTGAAGTCTTTTTTCTACGTCGGTTCTGAATATTGTGCATAACTCGTTTATATGTATGACAAAATCATATAAAGCCACATGTTTTTGGGTAGATATGTATGACAACTGTTATAAATTATTTTTTAGCTAATATATAGATAAATCATTACAAAAATTAAAGTAGATTTATTATTTCCGAAAGCAATTGGGAAGTTATTGATGGATATATAGCTCCGTTTACAAAAGAAAATACAATCTGTATCATATTAGCAGTTTGGCTGATTTTTGTGCATCGTTAACGAGTTAATCAATAATTTTCTTTAACAAAATCATAAAATTAATTTTTTACTTTCAATCTTTGCTTACATTTGCTACCGAAATGAGAGTAACTGTATTTTTTATTTTTCTGTGTTCATTATTTTTTTCTAATAGAACACATGCTGTTGTTAACAAGGCACACTTTTACAGTGTATGCCATTCTTCGTCTCATAATCAAAACCTTGATCAATCATATTCTTTAGATAATTCGGTAGATTCAAACAGAATTATTGAAGATTCTAATGAAGACAATACTAATTTTGATAAGTCAAATAAAATTTGTTCTGTTAGCAATGATTTTGCTAATCAATGGCAATTGGACTTTTTAGGTTTAACTTTCTTCAAAAATAATTTTAAAGGCAATAAATACTTCAAGCCTTTACATGCCTATTCGCAGCCAATTTATATTTTACAACGCGTTTTAAGGATTTGATAATACACACTTATCGGTTTTAAAAGCATGATTTATTGCTATTCATGTAAATAAATTAATCCGTAGGTCGTATTGTTTTATTGAATTTTTTGTTCTGTCATTCTGAGCGAAGTCGAAGGATATTCTGTTAAAGAACTGGATTGTTCCAATTGACGAATAATTATCATAAAAACGATTAATTCTGTTGAAACCAAAGGTTTCTCGCTAACTTTTATTCGATACAAAGTAACATTATGACTTTGTTTTGTTTTTTCATAAAAAACATTCGAATGCTTGTTTGAATAATTTACCCTATGGAATATTTACTAAAGCATTCTTAAGCTTTTAATGGTCAGCAATGACCTTTTTTAAAAATTAAATTTCCAAACACTAAATATCAATTATTCAATTTCTTTAAAAAAATTATGAAGAGAATTGCCATTTTATCAGGGTTTATAGCCCTTGTATGCTTAACGAGTTGTAACTCTAAGAAAGAAGAAAAAGAAGAAGCTGAAAAATTCACGGTAACTAATCCGGTTCGAATTGACACTTCATTTACCAAAGAGTATGTTTCACAAATTAGATCTTTTAGAAACATTGAAGTGAGAGCTCTTGAAAAAGGGTTTTTACAAAAAATATATGTTGACGAAGGTCAATATGTGAAAGAAGGTCAGGTATTATTCCAAATTTTACCAACGATGTATGACGCTGAATACCAAAAGTCAAAAGCTGAAGTGAGAACAGCGGAGATTGAACTTCAGAATACAAAAAGCCTTTCTGATAAAAATGTTGTTTCTAAAAATGAATTGGCTCTTGCGCAAACCAAATTAGATCAGGCCAGAGCTGAAATGGCTATGGCTAAATTTCATTTGTCTGCCACAGTAATCAAAGCTCCATTTTCAGGAACTATTGACAGACTTCCAAAAAAATTAGGAAGCCTTATCGATGAAGGTGAACTGTTAACGAGCCTTTCTGATAACTCTCAGATGTTTGCTTATTTTAATGTTTCTGAACCGGAATATTTGGATTACGAAACCAATATAAAAAACAGAGCCGATAGCAAAGTGAGCTTACTTTTGGCTAATGGTGAGCGTTTGAAATACAAAGGAAACGTAGAAGTTATCGAAAGTGAATTTAATAGCGAAACAGGAAACATTGCTTTTAGATCCCGTTTCCCTAATCCTGATAAATTGCTTAAACACGGTGAAACCGGTAAAGTATTGATGGAAGTTCCTTTGCATAACGTAATTGTTATTCCACAAAAAGCTACTTACGAAATTCAGGATAAGAAATATGTTTTTGTGGTAGGTAAAAATGATGTGGTAAGTTCCAGAGAAATCAAAATTAAAGGTGAAATCCCTGATTTATATATGATTGAAGGAGGGATAACTGAAAATGACAAAATTTTATTGGAAGGTGTTCAGAAGGTAAAAGAGAAAGATAAAATTAAATATGAATTCCAATCTCCTCAAACAGTAATTAATCATTTACGAGTAAAAGCAGAATAGGTATAATTGGTTTAATCATAAAAAAATAAAAACAAATGTTTAATAAATTTATTCAAAGACCAGTTTTGTCGATAGTAATATCGCTCATCATTGTCTTTTTAGGGGTGTTGTCGGTAATAAGTTTGCCTATTACCCAATTCCCTACCATATCGCCACCAATGGTGAATGTTACTGCCGATTATCCTGGGTCTAACGGGGAATTGATGGTTAAATCGGTTATCATTCCTTTAGAAAGAGCTTTAAATGGAGTTCCGGGAATGAAATACATGAGTTCTGATGCAGGAAATGATGGTGAGGCTAATATAAAAGTGGTGTTTAACTTAGGTACCGATCCTAATCAGGCCGCGGTTAACGTTCAAAACCGTGTAGCTTCGGTTACTAATAAGCTACCACCATTAGTAGTAAGAGAGGGACTTAAAATTTCCCGTGAGGTTCCAAGTATGTTGATGTATGTTAACCTTTATAGTACGGATAAAAATACCGACATGAAGTTTTTATACAACTATGCCGATATCAACGTATTGTCAGAATTAAAAAGGGTAAATGGTATTGGATCCGGAGATATCTTAGGAACACGTGAATATGCCATGCGTATTTGGTTGAAACCTGACCGTATGCTGGCTTATAAAATTTCTGCTGAAGAGGTAATGGAAGCTTTATCAAGTCAGAGTTTGGAAGCCTCTCCGGGTAAAACAGGGGAAGCCTCAGGGAAACGTTCGCAGGCATTTGAATATGTATTGAAATATTCAGGTCGTTTTACAACTAAAGAGCAATATGGTAATATTGTATTAAGATCGAATCCAAATGGGGAAATTTTACGTTTGAAAGATGTTGCCAATGTGGAATTTGGTAGTTCGATGTATGATATTTATTCGAACTTAAATGGAAGACCATCAGCGGCAATTGTATTGAAGCAATCTTTTGGTAGTAATGCCAATCAGGTTATTGAAGAAGTAAAAGCCAAACTGGAAAAAATAAAACAAAAGTTTCCAAAAGGAATGGATTATGAAATATCGTATGACGTTTCTAAATTCTTAGATGCTTCTATCGAAAAAGTAATTCACACCTTAGTGGAAGCCTTTATTTTGGTGGGATTGGTTGTGTTTATTTTCTTGGGCGACTGGCGTTCCACTTTAATCCCGGCCATTGCGGTACCGGTATCGTTAATTGGAACATTTGTGTTCATGACATTTTTCGATATTTCGTTGAACTTAATTACATTATTTGCTCTTGTTTTAGCTATTGGGGTCGTTGTCGATGATGCCATTGTGGTTATCGAAGCCGTACATGCTAAGATGGAGGAAGAGCATCTTTCGGCTTTAAAAGCAACTAAAAAAGCCATGCACGAGATTGCAGGGGCAATTGTGGCTATTACGTTCTTGATGGCGGCGGTATTTGTTCCGGTAGCGTTCATGTCAGGTCCGGTTGGGGTATTTTATCGTCAATTCTCTATCACAATGGCAACAGCTATTATCCTTTCGGGAATTGTGGCATTGACATTAACACCGGCACTTTGTGCGATGATGTTGAAAAACAATCACGGTGCTGCTAAAAAGAAGACGCCTATTGATATGTTTTTGGATGCCTTTAATAATAAATTCAATTTTATTTCAGATAAATACCAAAAGCTATTAAGAAAGATTGTCAGCAGAAGAACAGTTACTATGGTAACCTTGCTTGCTTTTTGTGCCGGAATATGGATTACCAGTAGTACGGTTCCTTCCGGATTTATTCCAAATGAGGATCAAGGGATGTTTTATGCCGTTATTCAAACGCCTCCGGGTTCATCACTAGAAAGAACGAATAATATTGCCGAAAAGCTGCAAAAAATTGCAGAAGGTGTAGAAGGAGTGAAATCAGTTTCTTCATTGGCAGGTTATGAGATTTTGTCTGAAGGTACAGGTGCCAACTCAGGAACCTGTTTGGTTAACCTTAAGGATTGGAACGACAGAAAGCAATCTGTTCGTGAGATTATGACCGAATTAGAAGAAAAATCCAAAGACATTTCAGGAGCTAATATTGAGTTTTTCCAACCACCTGCTGTACCTGGATATGGAGCTGCAGGAGGATTTGAACTTCGTTTATTGGACAAAACAGGTTCAGGGGATTACAAAAAAATGGAGAAGGTAAATAATGAATTTGTTGCCGAATTGAACAAGCACAAAGAGTTATCTAACGTATTCAGTTTCTATAGTTCCAGTTTCCCTCAGTACATGATGAAGGTTGACAATGATTTGGCACAACAAAAAGGAGTGTCTATTGAAAATGCGATGAATACCTTATCTACTTTAGTGGGAAGTAACTACGAGATCAGTTTCATTAAATTCGGTATTAACTACAAGGTAATTGTTCAGGCAGCACCGGAATACCGTGCCTTGCCAGAGGATATTTTGAAATTGTATGTGAAAAATGACCGCGATGAAATGGTTCCTTTTTCAGCTTTTATGAAATTGGAAAAAGTGTATGGTCTATCGGAAATTACAAGACATAATATGTACACTTCTACGCAGATTAGTGGTTCTTCGGCACCAGGGTACAGTAGTGGAACGGCCATTAAAGTTATTCAGCAAGTGGCTGCTGAGAAATTACCTAGAGGTTATGATATTGACTGGGCGGGTATCTCTGCCGATGAGGTAGCACAAGGAAACCAGGCTATTTGGGTTTTCTTGATCTGTTTAGGATTTGTATATCTGGTTTTGGCAGCACAATACGAAAGTTTTATTTTACCATTATCAGTAATTCTATCGTTGCCTGCGGGAATCTTTGGTGCGTTCATGCTGTTAAAATTAACCGGTTTAGAAAACAATATTTATGCACAGGTTGCCATGGTAATGTTGATTGGTTTATTAGGTAAAAATGCCGTTTTGATAGTAGAGTTTGCTATACAACGACGTCTTGCCGGAAAATCAGTGCTGGAAGCTGCCATGGAAGGTGCTAAAGCAAGGTTCCGTCCTATTTTGATGACTTCCTTTGCGTTTATTGCTGGTTTGATTCCGTTAGTTTTTGCTACCGGACCAGGAAAAATTGGAAACAGAACCATCGGTACGGCAGCAGCAGGAGGAATGCTTGTAGGAACAATTTGCGGAGTATTCATTATTCCGGGCTTGTACTACATATTCGCTAGAATTTCGGAGAAATACAAGATGATTAAAAATGAAAATGAAAATCCATTAACTGAAGAAATTGATAACAATCATGTATAAAGTTCAGCTAAATAAATACGTTGTTGTACTTGGTTTAAGTGCACTAGTAGTAGGATGTAAGGCTCCATCGATTATGGAAAGCACTGCTAAAACGGTGGTTCCTGAAGCATATAATTCGAGTAAAGACACTACCAATACCGCTACGGTACAATGGAGAAATTTCTTTACTGATACCAATTTGCAAAGCTTAATTGATACTGCCTTACAAAACAATCAGGAGTTGATGATTACCTTACAGGAAATCGAAATTGCTAAAAACGAAGTTCGTCTTAAAAAGGCGGCTTTGTTCCCAACCGTAGGTTTGCGTGCCGGTTCAGGAATTGAAAAAGTAGGACGTTATACCAGTCAGGGTGCAGGTGATGCTTCTACTGAAATCACTCCGGGAAAAGAAATGCCGGATCCATTAGGAGATTTTATTGTTGGAGCTTATGCGAATTGGGAAGTGGATATTTGGCACAAACTCCACAACTCTAAAAAAGCAGCTTTAACAAGATATTTGGCCACTGTAGAAGGTAAAAACTTTGTGTTGACTAATTTGGTTGCCGAGGTCGCTAATTCGTATTATGAATTACAGGCATTGGATAACCAATTGCTGATTGTGCAACAAAATATAGCCATTCAGAAGAATGCTTTAGAAATTGTGCAATGGCAAAAAGAGGCTGCAAAAGAAACTGAATTAGCAGTACAAAAATTCAAGGCTGAAGTCTTGAAATCAAGAAGTTTGGAATTTGATATTCGTCAAAATATTAAAGAGACTGAAAACAGAATCAACTTTTTGTTAGGACGTTATCCGCAAGAAATTCCTAGAGATAAAGCTTCAGTTTTGAGTGTTGTTCCTAAAACAATTGCTGCGGGTATTCCATCACAGTTGTTAAGCAATCGTCCGGATATTAAACAAGCCGAATTAGAATTGGTAGCAGCCAAAATTGATGTGAAAGTAGCCAGAGCAGAGTTTTTCCCTTCTTTGGAAATTTCGGCAGGAGTAGGATTCAATGCGTTCAAACCTTCTTATTTGTTTAGAACTCCAGAGTCTTTACTGTACAATTTGGTAGGCGATTTAGCTGCACCTTTGATTAACAGAAATGCAATTAAAGCCGAGTTTAACTCTGCTAATGCAAGACAACTTCAAGCTTTGTACAACTATGAAAAAACGGTTTTGAATGCTTATTTAGAAGTTTCAAACCAACTTTCTAAGATTGATAATCTGGAAAAAAGTTATGATTTAAAATCACAACAGGTAGCTGCCTTAGATCAGTCTATCAATGTTTCCAATGATTTGTTTAAATCGGCGAGAGTTGATTATTTAGAAGTTTTACTAACGCAGCGCGATGCTTTAGAAACGAAACTGGAATTGATTGAAACTAAAAGAGACCAATTGAATGCCGTGGTTAATGTGTATAAAAACCTTGGTGGAGGTTGGAAGTAACAACATTTCCCCATTTTTATAAACGAAGAGCCGAACATCACGTTCGGCTCTTTTTTGTTTAGTAATTTCTTTATTTAAGGTTGTTTATTATTGACTCGGTTGATTCCTGACTGAGATTCTTGTAAGACTGCCCCGTCCATAGGTTAACGTATTCCAATAGCTGTGCATTTCTGGCTGCTTTTCTAAATGGAGCAGTTAACTTGTTTTGATAAGGATAAGGCAGTACATAATCAGAATTTTCAAATAGCTCTATAAATTCATTTTTTAAACCTCTTGCATAACGACCTGAAAAACTTCGGGTGAGGATAATTTCTTTCTCAGAAGCTTTAAGTAATCGTTGTTTTTCGGCGGATGTCAGAGCACTTTCTTTCGAACACAGAAGGAGGGTTCCTATCTGAAAACCATCGGCACCTAAAACCGACAGGGATTCCATTGTTTTTTTACTGGTAATGCCACCGGCATATATTAAAGGAATATCGGTTATAGCTCTAACGTTTTGTAATAATGACAAACCGCCAATTTTAGGAATGTTTTCGGTGCTGAATGAACCCCGATGACCACCTGCCTCAATACCCTGAAGACTGATAATGTCAATTCCGGAGTTAATCAGGAGTTGTGCTTCTTTTTCGCTTGTACAATTTCCTATTAGTACAATTCCATGGTTTTTTAATGTATTGATGGAGTCGTTGTCCAGATTTCCGAATGTAAAACTCAGGATTTTAATGTTTTCGTCTATTATTGCTTCAATTTGTTGTTGGTATCCTGCAGGTTTAATTTTTTCTATCTCAGGTAAATCAACTTCGAGATAGAGTTTTTCCGCCAATTGGTAGAGATAGTCTTTTGTTTTGCTGTATTTGATTTTCAATTCCTCTGTGATTGGAGGTATCTCATTTACAAAAATGTTTGCGGCAAAATTAGCAGCGGTTAAATTTTTACACTCCCTAAGGATTTGTATAGTGCTGTTGTAATCTAAATCGCCAAGAGCAGCCGATCCTAAACATCCTGCTCTATTCGCCGCAGCGACCATTTCGGGAGTAGTCACACCAAACATGGGAGCCTGGATAATAGGATAACTTATCCCTAACTTATTTAGTAGTATAGTACTCATTAGTGATTTAAAATTTGGTAAGCGCGGAATTATTTAATTATTTTTCCATCTTTCCAGCTTAGGAATGCCTTTTGTAAAGAATCCAGCTAAGAAACCTGGAAAACCAAATTCTTTAAGTTTTCCTTTTACCAGCTCTTTCATTTCGTCAACTGTTATATCTGGTAAAGTGAAATTTCCATTCTCAAAACATTTTGAACAAAACATTCTACTTTTTGTCCCGTCTGCATTAGTCCCCCCGCCATTCTTGTCTTTATTCAATGGCATTCCACAACTTTGGCAATTTTTATATGTTTTCTCCATATGTCTATCAAGATTATTTAGAGTTATATTTAATGTTACGCATAGTAGTGTTTTACTAATTTAGTTTTAAAGATAAGTAAAAATTCAACGTACTAATTAACTGCTGAAAAACTACAGAACTATGGTTTTAAACAACTTTTAGTGCAGCTGTTTCTTTTTAGTAACAGATTTAAAGCCAAATAACCACATCTATTTCTTTTTCGGCTTCTATATTTTCTTTTTTTCTTATTTCAGCTTTTATCGGCAACAAATAAATTTTATTTTTTGTATCAAACCATATAGCCGTTTTCCATTCACTTTTTCCAATCTTAGCTATTGCTTTTAATCTTCCTCAGCCTTCTTCTTCAGATTTTAACACGCTTCTGATTTCTTTTGACATTTCTTTTGGAAGCGAAACAAAATACCAACCTCCAGATGAAGAATGTCGCCATGGCTTTTCTGAAAACTCATATTTTATTTTTCCGTTCATTTGGATTTTGTTTAGAGGCCGATTTTGAAAACAATTATTGTTAATTTGTATGTATAATAGAGACTTGCTCCCCACTATTATAGATACATTTATGGTTAGATTCTAGTAGTAATTTACTTTTTTATTTCAAATATATTAAAATATTCTTACAAAATGTATTTGGGAAAGGATGGGTGGATTTTTTGGAATAGTCGTAAAAGATTAAACACCTTAAAACATAAGTTTTTCAGTGTTTTGTTGAGGTTTGTTAACCTTTTTGAGTAGAAAGAGATGGATCTCAATGAAAATTAAGTCTTGTCACCTTAATTTTTGGAGGTACCTCAATGGTTGTTTTTCTTGTTTTTCTAGCCTTTTTAGACCTCAGGATTCATAACCTTGAGGTCACGGATTAACTCTTGTATTTTAGATTCAGTTAGCTGTATAAAACTAAAAAACCCGAAATTTTCATTTCGGGTTTAAAATACTGGCGGAGAAAGAGGGATTCGAACCCCCGGACCTGTTACAGTCAACAGTTTTCAAGACTGCCGCATTCGACCGCTCTGCCATTTCTCCAGTATGTCGCTATCATTTTGTGATTGCGAGTGCAAATATAGGAGGTTTTTCCAGATAAAAAAATATATTTGGATAAAAAAATCAGCTATTTTTTGATAGCTGATTTAAATGATTTATTCTGTGTGAGTTAATGGGTTTTGCTTTTTTAGAATAATTACTTAATAGTGTACATATTCTGTAATTTCTAAGCCATAACCAATCATTCCCACACGTTTGGTTTGGGTACTATTAGATACCAATCTTATTTTTGAAATATCTATATCGTGTAATATTTGTGCTCCAATTCCGTAATCTTTGATGTCAATAACAACTTTAGGTGCTTTCATGGTTCCTTCGGCTTGTAGTGTTTTCAATTCGGTGATACGGTTAAGCAAGTTTACAGCTGACATATCCTGATTGATGAAAATTACTGCTCCACGACCGTTTTCGTTGATTATTTTAAACATATCGTCTAATTGTTGGTCAACGTTATTGGTTAAAGTGCCTAATAAGTCGTTATTTACCTGTGAAGAGTGAATTCTTGTCAAAATAGGCTCTCCTGTATTCCAGGTTCCTTTTGTTAAAGCAATATGGATTTGTTTATTTGTTATTTGTTCGTAAGCTCTTAAGCGGAAAGTACCAAAACGGGTATTGATATCAAAATCTTCTTTTTTAACAATGATACTGTCGTGTTGCATTCGATAGGCAACAAGAGCTTCGATCGAAACAACTTTGATGTCGAATTTTTTAGCAATTTTAACTAATTGTGGTAAACGAGCCATAGTTCCATCCTCGTTCATTACTTCAACAATAACACCGGCTGGTTTAAAGCCTGCTAATCTGGCAAAGTCTATCGCAGCTTCAGTATGTCCGGTTCTTCTTAAAACACCACCTTCTTTTGCAATTAAAGGGAAAATATGTCCTGGTCTGGCTAAATCCTGTGGTTTTGTTTTAGTATCGATTAAAGATAGTACCGTTTTTGCGCGATCGGCAGCCGAAATACCTGTAGTTACTCCATTCCCTTTTAAATCAACTGATACCGTAAAAGCAGTTTCCATATGGTCGGTATTATTGGTGACCATTGGTTTTAAATCTAATTCTTTACAACGTTTTTCGGTTAGTGGGGTACAAATTAATCCACGACCATGTGTGGCCATAAAGTTGATCATTTCAGGAGTTACTTTCTCAGCCGCTGCTAAAAAATCGCCTTCATTTTCCCTGTCTTCATCATCAACAACTAAGATTATTTTTCCTTGACGGATATCCTCGATTGCTTCTTCAATTGTGTGGAGTTGTATTTTATCGTTGGCCATTTTTGGTAGTTATTTTTTGTTAGGTATGAATTTCTGTAGTAGTTTCTGTAGTGGAGCCAATACAACATCCATGTTGATTAAACCAATGTCGTTTGTGGCTCTGTAAGTTAGTAATATAGCGAGTGGAGATAAGATAAAGGAAGACATCCAGGCTCCTAAGAAAGGAGTCATTCCGTTTTCCTGTGAAAATCTTTTTCCAAAAGTATTAATAAAGTGAAAGGTAATAAAAATTAATACGGCAAAAATAATTGGCAGTCCAAGTCCTCCTTTTCTAATAATTGCCCCTAATGGTGCTCCGATAAAAAACATCATAAAACAGGCAAAAGCAATTACAAACTTGTCATAGAAAGCCAATAAGTGGTTGTTGATGTTTTTTTGTTTGGCTTGCAAATTGGTTCTGCTGCCGTCTATACTATAACCAATACTGCTAAGATTACTGCTGGCTGTTTTTAAAATTTCTGATTTCTTTTTGTTATCATATAAAGACAGAATATCAGTAGGAAGTGTTTTTCTTTTTCGAACCAGTTCTTTGTTTGCTAAATCATTAAAGGTTTTGTTTTCAATGGTGGTTCTTAAGCTGATGTTTTCGGAATAAGAGGCTACTTCGGTTTTGAAATTTTTGTTTAATGAATCTAAGGTGTAATTCAGTTCATTAACCGTTAACATGGTATTGGTATTGTTAACTTTTTCGTCGTCTACATTTGCTTTGTTTAAGTATGACAAATCAATGTTTATTGTGTATTTTTTAAACGAACTTTTAGCAAAAGGAATTTTATTTCGGTCTGAATAATTTTTAGGAGTAATGTCTTCGTAGTAGTTTCCGTCATTCAATACCATTTGTAAAACACTTGAATTTTCGCTACTAATCAGTTCTCCTTTTTTAGCTTTTATGACTGTTTTACTGCCATCGCCGTTCATTGATTTTTTATGAATGGTAATTCCGGTTAGTTTATTCCCATTTTCGCCTGATTTTTTATTGACTTTGATATTGTAATAACCCACATCGCTAAATTGACCTTCGGTGATTGCCATTGCAGGTTTCAGTTGGGCAATGTTTTGTCTAAAATTGATAAATTTATATTCGGCAAAAGGGATTACATTATTGGCAAAAAAGAAAGCCACAATACTCAATACAACAATGAATAAGGTAAGGCTTCTCATGGCTCTCTGTAATGAGATACCAGAGGATTTCATTGCTGCAAATTCGTAGTTTTCAGCCAGATTTCCAAAGGTCATAATCGAGGAAAGCAGAATAGATAAAGGCAATACCAACGGAATAATTCTAGGCATTGAAAATAGTAAGAACTTAATAACTAATCCAACATCTAAATCTTTTCCGGCCAGCTCAGCAATAAAAAGCCAAATGGTTTGAAGTATGAATATAAAAAACAAGATTACAAATACCGTGGTAAATGTAATCAGGAATGTTTTTAATAAGTATTTGTCAAGGATTTTCACGAAATGAATTAATCTAATTTATTGATGTAGTAATTTGGATATTTGCTAGCTACAAAGGTAAATTGATTTTTTGACAAAGGCTGATTGGTTTTAAAAGAATTAACGGTTAAAGTTGTTTTTGTGCCTTTTTTACCGGTTTCTATTAAATTGTAGATGTGTTTGGTTTGTACATCAATACCCAACAAAATTTCTTTTCTTTGATCCTTAGAGCTTGTTGGAATCAATTTTACATATTGTATTTTTCGACCTTTTACATTTTGTAAAATATCCATAGAATATTTGTAACCACTGTTAAAGAAAGTCAGCATTTTTGAAGGAGTAACGGCGTTGTCATCTTTCTCATTTACTGTCGAAATATTTACTTCTTCGTCTTCAGGAACAATAGTGTAGGTTTTTTTTCCATCAAAAATTTTGGTCATTCCCATGAAATTCAACACATATTGATTGTTTTTTAAGGTAACATTTCCTTTACTGTCTTGATTAATGTTTTCTCTGCTGTTGTTTAGTGAATATTTAAAATCGATTACAATGTTATCATAACTTTTTACTTTGGCGGTAACTTGGTCTAAAAGGCTTTTTGCTTTTTTGTCCTGTGCCTGTACAGAAAAACAAATTAGTAAGATAAATGTAATTTGGATAAACTTTTTCATTGTATTAATTATTTTCTTCATTATTAAAAAACTGATCAAGAGCATGCATGTCCAGAATGTTTACGCTGCGGGCTTTACTTCCTTCAAAAGGGCCTACAATTCCTGCGGCTTCTAATTGATCAATTAATCGACCGGCTCTATTGTAACCTAGTTTCAGTTTTCGCTGTAACAAAGAGGCCGAACCTTGTTGCGCGTTTACTATAATTTCTGCAGCTTCTCTAAACAGCGTATCTCTTTCAGAAATATCAATATCAAGATTAATGCCATTTTCCTCTCCTATATATTCAGGAAGCAAATAAGCGGTTGCATAGGCTTTTTGAGAACCAACAAAATCTGTAATTTTTTCTACTTCGGGAGTATCGATAAAAGCACATTGTACACGTACCACATCATTTCCATTGGTGTATAATAAATCCCCGCGACCTATTAACTGATCGGCTCCCTGAGTATCCAAAATGGTTCTGGAATCAATTTTAGAAGTTACTCTAAAGGCAATTCTAGCCGGGAAATTAGCTTTGATTAAACCTGTAATTACGTTTACCGAAGGTCTTTGGGTTGCAATAATTAAGTGGATACCAATGGCACGGGCTAACTGGGCCAAACGCGCAATAGGAACTTCAACCTCTTTTCCGGCAGTCATAATCAAGTCGGCAAACTCATCGACAACTAATATGATGTAAGGTAAAAAGCGGTGTCCGTTTTCAGGGTTTAATTTTCGAGATTTGAATTTTTCGTTGTATTCTTTGATGTTACGCACCATGGCGTCTTTTAACAAAGAATAACGGTTGTCCATTTCCACACAAAGCGAATTTAAAGTGTTTACCACTTTAGCATTATCGGTAATAATAGCGTCTTCGGTGTCTGGTAATTTGGCCAGATAATGTCTTTCAATTTTATTAAAAAGAGTTAATTCTACTTTTTTCGGGTCAACCAATACAAATTTTACTTCGGCTGGATGTTTTTTGTATAAAAGCGAAGTTAAAACCGCATTTAATCCAACCGATTTTCCTTGTCCTGTAGCTCCGGCCATCAATAAGTGAGGCATTTTAGCCAAATCGACAACAAAAGTTTCATTTGAAATGGTTTTTCCAAGAGCGATTGGCAATTCCATTTCAGCTTCCTGGAATTTAGCCGAACCAATAACAGATTTCATCGAAACCATAGTAGGATTCTTGTTTGGAACCTCGATACCAATGGTTCCTTTTCCGGGAATAGGAGCAATGATACGAATTCCAAGTGCCGAAAGAGACAATGCAATATCGTCTTCTAAGCTTTTGATTTTAGAAATTCGAATTCCTGCTTCTGGCACAATTTCGTATAAAGTTACCGAAGGTCCTACTGTTGCTTTAATTTGGGCGATTTCAATTTTATAATTACGAAGCGTATCTACAATTCGGTTTTTGTTTTCTTCTAATTCTTCTTGATTAATGGTAATTCCGCCAGTTGAATATTCTTTTAATAAATCAATTGTTGGGAATTTATAATTCGATAAGTCCAGTGTTGGGTCAAATAATCCAAAATCAGAAACTAAGCGGGCAGCCAGATTTTCTTCGATTACTTCTTCTTCAGGAGCAGTTTCGATAACAAAATCGTCATTGGCTACAGCCATTGTTGTTACAGCAGTTTTTTCAACTGCAAGCGGTTTAGAAATTGGATTTAAATCAATTTCAGATGAATGATTAATGGTAGGTTTTAGCGCTTCTTTGTTGATTTCGAATTGAGAAGGTTTGAATTCCGGAATTATTTCTTTTTCAGGTTCAGCTTCTTCTTCAGTAACCGCAAATTCTTCTAAGTTATAAGCACTGTCATCGGTTTTTTGAGAAAAAATAGTGTTGGTATCTGAGATAATCTCTTTTTTGTTGTTTTCAAAAAAAGACTGCACTTTTTCAGTAGATAATCTTAGTTTGAAAATAACATAAATAAGAATTCCAAAGAGAAGCAACAATAGAGTTCCTGTTTTTCCAATGTAATCTTGTAGAAATAAATTCAATTCGTAGCCAATTGTTCCGCCTAATTCAGGTAATGAAGTGGCAAAAAAGCCAAATAATACGGATACATTAATCATGACAAATAAATCCCAAAACCAGATGTTTTTTAGTTTTCGGCTGGAAATACCCAGTATTAGAAAGATTCCCGTTAAGAAAAATAATCGGACGAATAGGAAAGAAGCCAATCCGAAGCCTTGGTATACTATTAAATCAGCCAGGAAAGCACCAAACTTTCCTAGCCAATTTTTTACAGTTTCTGTTCTGTTTGTTAATTCTAAAACAGCACTTTGATCTTCTTGTCCATAAACATAGAAAGATACAAAAGCAACTAATAAAGCAATAGAAAATAAGATGAGTAAACAGCCTAAAATTGTTTTATGCTGTTTAGATATTTCCCATGATTCGAAAACTTTAGGGCTAGAATTGTCTTTCGGATCTAAAGATTCTTTTTTTGTTGTTTTTGCCATTCTATATGTAACTAAGCCTCTAAATAAAGTGAGGTACGTATATGATTAAACCAATAATTATTGCTGTAATTGCTGCAAAAAATACTGAACCGGCAGCAATATCTTTTATAAAACCAATTCTTTCATGGTAATCCGGATGAATAAAATCGGCTACTTTTTCTATTGCTGTGTTTAGTCCTTCAATACTTAAAACTAAACCGATAGCAAAAGTTTGAAAAAGCCATTCGGTAGGAGTAATTCCTATTACAAATCCTGCCACTGTTAATATAACTCCCAAAGAAGTTTGCACCATCACACTGTGTTCAGTAGTGATTAGTTTTATAGCTCCTTTTAGGGCATAGCTTACACTTTTTAATCTTCCAGTAACAAAGGTATTGTCTTTTTGAAATGCCATTAAGTAGAGATTAAAGTACCGCTAAAGCAGCTTCGTAATTTGGTTCGTTTGCAATTTCAGCAACTTGCTCTGTATGTAAAATTGTTCCTTCAGCATCAGCAACAATTAATACTCTTGAGTGTAATCCTGCTAAAGGACCATCAACGATTTCTAATCCGTTAGCCTTTCCAAAACTTCCTTCCTGAAAGTCAGATAAATTAACTACATTTTCAATTCCTTCTGCTCCACAAAAACGTTTTTGAGCGAATGGTAAATCTCTAGAAATACATAAAACAGCAGTGTTATCTAATTTAGCAGCAGCTTCATTGAACTTTCTTACTGAAGTAGCACAAGTTCCTGTATCGATACTTGGGAAAATATTTAAAACTAATTTTTTTCCGCTAAAATCGCTTAAAGAAGCAACAGAAAGATCGTTTTTTACTAATTTAAAATCGGCAAGTTTTGAACCTACTTTTGGTAATTCTCCTGCAGTGTTTATTGGATTTCCTCCTAATGTGATTGAAGCCATAATTAAATTTTTTAATGAGGTTCAAAAGTATGAAAATTATTTAAGAATTAGGATTTCTAATTTAAGATTTTAAAACCCTGGAGGAATCAGTTTTAAAGTAATGTTTATTTGGAGAGTAGGGATAAATGCAAAAAAAATGCAACTGTCTGAGATGCATTTTAGTTGCTGTTTTTATAACAGTATTATTTGTCGATAGAACCCAATACTCTTTTCATAAAAGTATTTAGTGCTTCTTTTTTATCGGTTCCGTTTTTGACTAATTTATGTACTTCAAGTGCACCGTACATATTCGAAATTAACTCACCAATAACATCTAATTCTTCATCTTTAAGTGAAGAAATCTCAGTCAGTGCTTCTAAAACTTCAATGGTTTCGATGATGTAATCCTGGTCGTTTTCTTCGATAAATTGAGTCAGTTGTTTTATTACGGGTAATTTCATTTTTTGTTTGAGGTTTGTAGTTTGTTGTTTATGGTTTGTTGTTAGAGTTTTGGGTTGAACCATAAACTATAAACAACAAACTCTAAACTTTTTAAACAATTTCGTTTACTAAATCAATTAGTACTTCTTGTTTGTTAGTTTGGGTTTCGTTTACCAATTTTCCGTTTACAAAAGTAGCAAAGGTTGGTAAGTTGCTTACATTGGCTAATTTTCTTGATTCAGGAAAATTTTCTGCATCAACTAAGGCAAAAGTGATGGATTCATTTTCGGTAGCCAGTTTTTTGAATTTTGGTTTCATAATACGGCAATTACCACACCATGATGCCGAAAATTGAACTACTACTTTTTCGTTTTCAGCAACTAAATTTGCTAAAGTGTCTTCGTTTAATTCGATTAACATATCTTAAAAAATTTCAATGTCAATTTCAATGTCAAAAAACAATTTTTGGATGATACAATTTCATGATAAGTCTTTCAATCTTGAAATTGTTATTGATTTTTGCAATTGCAATTGAGATTATTGTTATTGATTTTTTTGAAGTGAAATTTCAATTTAGAAATTCCAAATCCCAAAATTGGAATTTGGAATTTCAAAAAATTGAATTTATTCTTAGTTAGCGCTTAAGTAAGCAGCAGTACTGTTTCTGTCAGCAGTCATTGCTTCTTTACCAGATTCCCAGTTAGCAGGACAAACTTCACCTTTTGTTTGTACGTGAGTGTAAGCATCTATTAGACGTAAATATTCGTTTACATTACGACCTAATGGCATATCATTTACACTTTCGTGGAAAATTTTTCCGGTTTCGTCCACTAAATAAGTAGCTCTGTAAGTTACGTTAGAACCTTCTACTAAATAAGTATCAGCATCTTCGTTGTAAGCACCAGCTTCAGCATCTAAAATTCCTAAAGCAGCAGATAAATTTCTTGTAGTATCAGCTAAAAGAGGGTAAGTAACACCTTCGATTCCACCGTTGTTTTTTGCAGTGTTTAACCACGCAAAGTGTACTTCGTTAGTATCACAAGAAGCACCAATTACAACTGTGTTTCTTTTTTCAAATTCTGGTAAAGCAGCTTGAAAAGCGTGTAATTCAGTTGGACATACGAAAGTAAAATCTTTTGGATACCAAAACAAAAGTACTTTTTTGTTGTTGTTTACTGCTTCTTCGAAGATGTTGATTTTTAAATTATCACCCATTTCAGAAATGGCGTCAACTGCAATACTTGGGAATTTTTTTCCTACTAATGACATATTATTTATTTTTAAAGTTATTATTTGTTGCTGCAAAAATAAGTCTTAAAAAACGGTTTTAATAATAGTAGTTGATTATTAATATTTATTTAATAATAATTTTTAACTATATTAAACTTGTTTCTTAGTTTAATTTATTGAATTTCAATAGAAACAGGGAGTTTCCCAAAGCAATCCGCATCAGATAAAAATTGATTCGCTGCATTGATTTGAAATTCGCTAAAATCCTGATACGCCTCAATAAGTCTTGAAGCCTTAGATAAATTAGGAATTAAAGGCAAGGCATACGGATTTCCAAAAACGTAAATCGCGCATTTTTTTGTAGCCAATAATTTTTCCAATAATTTAAAAATGGCATCATCAATTTCAAAATTATTCAGCGGTTTTGCCTTTGGAACAAATAGCGAAATAATGAGGTAATCAAAGGATGCTGCTATTTTTTCGAAAGTTGCAAAATCAAAATCCAATATCGATTCAATCGTAAATTGAGGACAATGCAATTTGGAATTGATGGTTTTTGAAAAATCATTTTCCGCATTTTTATAGATAGATAATTGGGCTACTTTTTTCTCGGTATTGGCTTTTTGTATGCTTTCGAAATCAATGTTGTCAATAATTTTTGTAATACTGAACTTAGCGATTTGATTATTTAAAATCTTAGCTTTTTCGAAATTCAGAATGCTATCATTTTCAGGAACAGGGTTTAAAATCCCAACTTTTTCCTTGCATTTCATAATTCGATTAAAACTTTCATCGATGCGTTCCGCAGAAGCATTTTCTAAAATAGCTTGGATTCCTTCGGGAACATTTTCGGCAAAACACAACACATCGTTTCCGGCGTTGAAAGCTTCCCATTCCAGTTGGCCTTTAATGTCGTATAATTTAGAAACACTGTGCATGTTCAAAGCATCTGAAATAATCAAACCATCATAACCCAATTGCTCTCTTAAAAGTGTTTGGATAATATTTTTAGACAAGGTTGCCGAAGTATCTTTTCCTTCATTTAAAGCAGGAACAGCCAAATGTCCAATCATAATTGAATCGACATTATTCTCGATTCCTTTGATAAATGGATACAATTCGTTTGCCAATAATTGTTCCAGGTTTTCTTCTAAAATAGGCAATCCTAAATGGGAATCGACATTGGTATTTCCATGTCCAGGGAAATGTTTCAAACAGCCTAAAACGCCTGCATCAGTTATTCCGCGTAAATATTCAAGCGCAAAATTGGCGACTTTATTTTTGTCTTCGCCAAAAGAACGATAGCCAATAACAGGATTATTTGGGTTGTTATTGATATCAGCCAAAGGAGCCAAATTATAATGAATCCCCGCCGATTTTAAGTCTGATGCAATTTGTTTTCCAACTTCATAAACCAAGTCTTTTTGCTCTTCTGGTAATGCGCCTAAAGTAATTGCATAAGGATATTGCGGTGTTTTTTCGACACGCATGGCTAAACCCCATTCGGCATCAATACTCATCAAAAGTGGAGTGGAAGCGCATTTTTGATAACGGACAATTAATTCTTTTAATCGAAAGTAACTGTCATCGTTGAATTCAATTTTTTTCTTCGATTCGTAGTTTGTAGCTGCACTGGCACGACTGTGAAAAAAAGTCAATCCTCCAATGTTGTATTTTCTTATTAGTTCTTCGGTTGTCTGGATATTTTCTTCGCTGTCATTGATAAAAACAGCAGGAAAAAAGAATTGTCCTATTTTTTGTTCTAATGTCATTGTTTGGAATTTTGCATTGGTTAAAATTATTTTAATTTACTCAATGCATTTGTATTGATAAGGGATTTCATTTGGCTAATAGCAATTTCATTCAGTTTTATAAGCCGTTGCTGTTGTGTTATTTCTTGTTGTATTAGCATTGCATTGATACTTTCAAGATTGGATAATAAGACTAATTGTTCGATTGTAGCGGTATCTCTAATGTTTCCTTTTTCGTTTGGATTTTCGGTACGCCATTCTTTGGCAGTTTTACCAAATAGCGCCACGTTTAGTATATCGGCTTCGTCTGCATAAATAAAATTCTTTTGATTTGCCGTCAGACTTATCGGAATTAGATTTTCTTTTATAGCATCGGTATGAATTCTATAATTGATTTTTGAAATGGTTCTTTGTAAATTCCATTCGAGTTTTTTGCTGCTGTTTTCTTCTTCTTTTAAACGTTGAAACTCTTTAACTAAATAAATCTTGAATTCGGCACTAATCCACATCCCAAATTCAAAAGCTATATCTTGATGAGCGTAAGTTCCTCCATACCTTCCAGAAGTAGCTTTAATACCTACGGCATTAGTTTTTTCAACCCACTCTTTTACACTTAACTTGTAATTGTTTAAACCTGCTTGACTTTTAATTATGGCAAATTCGCCATAATTAAAATCTGGATTATGAATTCGCTCCCAGATACCTAAATATTCAATGGTGTTTCTATTTCTTAACCAATCTGAAATAAAGAAGTCTCCATCTTTAGCTTTTAACATATCGGTAATAGAAATATAATCCTGATTGTTGGATTGAATTATATTTATTTCTTTTCCTTGTACGTTTAATTTTGCCATATTTTATTGTATTTAATTCCATCGAATTCGATGGAATTAGAAAAACACTATTCCACCTTCTTCCCAAAATCCTTTGGAAAAATTAAAAATCGGGATAAAATTAATCCCGGAATAGTAGCTATTAAAACCCAAATAAAGAAGTTGCCATACCCTAAATATTCCTGAATGTAGCCGCTAAGCATTCCCGGAAGCATCATTCCTAATGCCATAAAACCAGTAGCAATAGCATAATGTGAAGTTTTTGATTCGCCTTCGGCAACATAAATTAAATACATCATAAAAGCGGCAAAACCAAATCCGTAACCAAACTGTTCCAGAATAACTACCGCATAAATGTAATATACCGAAGCAGGATGAAAATTTGCCAGTAAAATAAAGCCAATAATAGGCAAGTGCATGGTTAAAATCATTGGTAGCATCCATTTTCCTAAGCCTTGTTTAGAAATCGCTATTCCGCCTAAAATTCCACCAACAGTAAGTGCAATTAATCCGAAGGTTCCATATATTAATCCCACATCTTCAGTTTCTAATCCCAATCCGCCAACATCAGTTTTATCAACTAAAAAAGGAGTCAGCATTTTAAGTAGTTGGGATTCTCCTAAACGAAATAAAAGGATGAAAGCAAGAGCCAATCCGATTTGTTTCTTTTTGAAAAAACTGGCAAAAACAGTTGCAAAATTTTTCTCTTCGGTTTCTCCTGCTTTAATTGGTAATTCGGCTTTTGGAGTAGCAAAGTAGTTGTAAATCGTTAAAAAGGTCATTACCAATCCAACGAATACCATCGTGTATGACCAGGCTTTTTGATTGTCGCCATATTGATGTTCTAAATAACCCGCCAATAGGATAATTAGTCCATTTCCGGTTAGCATAGAAGCTCTGTAAAAAGTGCTTCGGATTCCTAAAAAGAATGATTGTTGGTCTTTAGTTAAGGCTAATAAATAAAAACCGTCACTGGCTACATCATTAGAAGCAGAAGCAAAGGCAGCGACCCAAAAAATAGCCAGGCTCAACATAAAAAACTGGCTCGTTGGAATAATAAAACCAACAATTAAAAAGGCAATGGAAATGAATAATTGCATACTCAAAAACCATTTTCGTTTAGTGCCGTGTAACTCAATAAACGGACTCCAAAGCGGTTTAATTACCCAGGGCAAGTATAGTAAACTGGTGTATAAACCAATGTCCTCATTGCTGATTCCGAGGTTTTTGTACATTAATACCGAAACGGAAATTATAATTACATACGGAAAGCCCGAAGCAAAATTTAATAATGGAATCCAATACCAAGGGTTTTTATCTGTCTTCATTCGTTTTTAGGTTTTGATTGTTTGCCTTCAATAAAGTCGCCTGACTTTCATTTCCAAAATAATCAACAAAAGTTAATGCACAGTTGTTGTGCTTTTCAAGATACAGTTTTGGTATTTTGACAGCAATGCTGTCCTTGGTTTCTTTAAAAGCGATTTTATCAATAATCTGGCTTGGATCATTAACGTTAATCAGGTTTTTATTAGTACTACCATAAACGATTACATAACGAATTTTACTTTGCGTTGGAAAACCTAAAGTAACTACAGTGCTGTCACTCTGATTATTGATATTAGTTACATTAGGCGTGTCTAAAACTTCTTTTTTAGAATTTGGAACTACAAAAGCTAAAGCCGGATATTGGTATTGATTGTCTTTTAGCAATTGGGTTACAGCATTGTTTTTATTTACAAAAGACTTGGCACTGAAAAAAGCATTTCCATTGATATTATTGAAACTACGGGTTAAATCAATTTGATTAGGAATTTCATTTGGATCGGACCATCTTTTATCCGAATCGGCGTTGATTTTATAACTTCCGTTTCCAATATAAAGTGCGGTATTTTTATTGGTGTTTTCTGACCACCATTTCGATAATTTAGCATAAGAAGCTTTCGGATGGTCGATGCTCCAATACAATTGAGGCAAAAGATAATCAATGTAATTACCTTCCATCCAGGCCATTGGGTCGGCATACAAATCATCATAGTTGGTTTGTCCTGCCTGAGTGTCAGAACCTTTAGGATCAACGGATTTGTTTCTCCAAACTCCAAATGGACTGATGCCAAACTGTACCCAGGGTTTTAGTTTTTTGATGGAAGCATAAGTGTTTTTTAAATAAGTGTTGACATTATCACGACGCCAATCTTCAAGTCCCATGCCTTTTCCGTATTTTTTGTAAGATGCAGTATCGTTAAATGATTCTCCCGGTATTCTGTATGGATAAAAATAATCGTCAAAATGGACGGCATCCACATCATATTTACTCACAACTTCGTCAACTACATTAATTAAATGTGCCTGAACTTCAGGCAAAGCCGGATTGTAATAGTATTTTCCACCGTATTTAATCATCCATTCAGGATGTTTGATTATATCGTGAGTTCTGCTCAATTCAGCTGTGTTTAAATCCATGCTCGCTCTGTAAGGGTTAAACCAGGCATGAAATTCAAATCCGCGATTGTGGGTTTCAGTAATCATCCATTCCAAAGGATCATAAAAAGGGTAAGGAGCTTGTCCTTGTTTGCCGGTTAGATATTTAGACCAGGGCGCTAAATCAGTTGGATACATGGCATCGCCTGTACTGCGAATTTGCACAATAACCACATTGTAATTCAGCTTTTTATAAGTATCTAAAATTTCAATAAAATCGGCTTTTTGTTTTTCGACAGCATCGGTGTTTTTTATGGGCCAGTCAATATTGGCAACCGTTGCAATCCACACGGCTCTGAATTCGTTTTTTGGATTAGCGGTTTTATTTTGTGCCTGGCTGTAGCCAAAAGACAACAACAAAACGGAGATAAATAAGCAGATTTGGTTTTTATGATTCATTGAATTCGATGTTTTAACAGTTACCAAAAATAGTTTTTTTAGCGAAGTTTATCAGATAATTTAGGATTAATTTTCCTTATGTTTTTTAGTTATACAATTTTTTTGCCAAAACCGGAAGTAGCATATTTTTTTCTTTGTTAAGGCCACAGGACAATAAAAAATATTAAATAGAGTAATTATGATTTTTTAAAAACTGATATATTTATATTTGTCAAATAATTTTTTAGAACTGTATTAAATACACAAAAGATATTCTATTTATGTCTCATTCACACTCGTTAAAGCAATTGTCCGATTCTTTAGAAGGAAGCCTTTTATATGATGATCTTCATAAAACTTTATATGCCACTGATGCTTCGGCGTACCGAATTGTTCCTTTGGCGGTAGCTTTGCCAAAATCAACGGAGGATATTGTAAAATTAGTGCGTTATGCCATTCAAAATAAAACGACATTAATTCCCAGAACCGCTGGAACTTCTTTAGCGGGGCAAACTATTGGTGACGGAATTGTTGTAGATGTATCGAAACATTTTACAAAAATTGTCGCTTTTGATGCCCAAAAAAAGACCGTTACAGTACAACCGGGTGTTATTAGAGACGAATTGAATTTGTATTTAAAACCACATGGCGTGTTTTTTGGCCCTAATACTTCTACTTCTAATCGTTGTATGGTAGGAGGAATGGTGGGGAACAATTCATCAGGAACTACTTCTATCCGTTACGGAGTAACCCGTGATAAGATTATTGAGATAAAAACGGTGTTGGCTGATGGTTCCCAAGTTGTTTTTAATACCATTACTTCGGCTGAATTCGTAGAAAAAACCAAAGGCGATTCTTTAGAAAGTGCTATTTACAGAAAGCTTTATGAAGAATTGTCCAATGAAGCCAACCAGCAAGAGATAAAAAACGAATTTCCAAAACCGGAAATCCACAGACGAAATACCGGTTATGCGGTTGATGTGTTGTTGAAATCGGATTTGTTTGGAGGAACTGAGCCTACGATAAATGTAGGGAAGTTGCTTTGCGGTAGCGAAGGAACATTGGCTTTTACAACTGAAGTTACTTTACAATTAGACGATTTACCGCCAACGAATAACATCATGGTAGTGACTCATTTTACCAGTATTCAGGAAAGTTTAGAAGCGGTAATGATTGCTATGAAGCATCATTTGTATACCTGCGAAATGATTGACGATACTATTTTAGATTGTACGAAACACAACAAAGAACAAAGCAAAAATCGCTTTTTTATTCAGGGTGAACCCAAAGCGATTATGATGTTTGAAGTGGCTTCCTATATCAGTATGGATGAGGCCGAAAAACAAGCAGAAGCTTTGATTAAAGATTTAGAAGACAACAATTTTGGTTATGCTTCGGTAAAATTATATGGAGCCGATGTTGATAAAGTAAACGAACTCCGCAAAGCAGGACTTGGGCTTTTAGGAAGTATTGTGGGCGATGACAAAGCAGCCGATTCTATTGAAGATACTGCGGTGGAGTTGAGTGATTTGCCTAATTATATTGCCGATTTTTCGGCTATGATGAAACGCCACGGACAGGAAGCTATTTATTATGCTCATGCCGGTGCGGGAGAATTGCACCTGCGTCCGGTGTTGAATTTAAAGACTAAGGAAGGCGTTTACCAATTTAGAAATATCGCTACCGAAGTGGCTATTTTGGTAAAAAAATATAGAGGTTCCTTAAGTGGAGAACACGGTGACGGAATTGTAAGAGGGGAATTTTTGCCTTTTATGATTGGTGAAAAAAATTACGGATTATTAAAGCGTATCAAATTGGCATTCGACCCGAATTCGGTTTTGAATATGGGGAAAATTGTCAATGCGCTAAAAATGGATGAGAATTTCCGTTTTGAAACCGATAGGGTAGAACCGGATATTAAAACCATTCAGGATTTCTCAGACAGCATGGGGATTTTGAGAGCTGCCGAAAAATGCAATGGTTCCGGTGATTGTAGAAAATTGCCTTCGGCGGGAGGGACTTTATGCCCGAGTTATCGCGCTACCCGAAATGAAAAAGATACGACCCGTGCCCGTGCAAACGCTTTACGCGAATATTTAACGCATTCTGAAAAAGACAATAAATTTGATCACAAGGAATTGTATGAAGTTTTTGAATTGTGTGTAAGCTGTAAAGCCTGTGCCAGCGAATGCCCGTCTAATGTGGATGTGGCGACTTTAAAAGCCGAGTTTTTGTACCAATACCAAAAAGCGAATGGTTTTTCGTTTCGAAATAAAATCTTTGCCAATAATGCCAAGATGAATAAGATGGGAAGTCTTTTTCCTGCCCTTACTAATTTTGTTTCCAATCTTTCCATTGTGAAAAAAGGAATGGGAGTGGCACAGAAACGTGAAGTTCCGCTATTAGCCAAACAGACTTTTAGAAAATGGCTTAGCAATAACAATGTCAATAACAATAAGGAGTATCCAAATGGTAAAGTGGTTTTATTTTGCGATGAATTCACTAATTATTATGATGTAAATGTCGGGATTGATGCCTTCGAATTGTTGACAAAATTAGGTTACGAAGTGGTAGTTGTGGAGCATGAAGAAAGCGGAAGAGCTTATATTTCGAAAGGATTCCTGGAAGAAGCTAAAATGATAGCCATTAAAAACGTAGCTACTTTTGCACCGATTATTTCAGATGATTGCCAGTTAATAGGGATTGAACCTTCGGCAATATTGACTTTCAGAGATGAATACTTACGATTGGTAGAAGACAAAACTGCTGCTGAAAAGCTGGCTAAGAACGTTTTAACTATCGAGGAGTTTTTCAAGAAAGAAATTGGAGCAGGGAAAATCCATGCGGGACAATTTTCAACCAACGAAAAGCAGATTAAAATTCACGGACATTGCCACCAGAAATCATTGAGTGCTGTTGAAGCTACTTTTGCGATGTTGAATGTGCCTAAAAACAATTCGGTTACTATTTACAACTCCGGTTGTTGCGGAATGGCGGGTTCTTTTGGCTACGAAGAAGAACATTACGAAATAAGTATGCAAATGGGGGAAGATACCTTGTTCCCAAAAATCAGGGCTACCGATGAAAATGTGTCTATAGCAGCAGCAGGAACCTCTTGCCGCCATCAAATTTATGACGGAACCAGCCGAAAAGCACAACATCCCGTATCGATTTTAAAAAGTTGTTTACAATAAAAAAAAGATTTTATACTTATTAGTTAAAAAACACAAAAGCCATGAGTAAGTTCATGGCTTTTGTGTGTGCGGTTTGTAAAACCGTATTAACGTTTGTATATACTGAGTGCGACAGGTATTTTTTATCTAGTATAAAAATCGTAATGAGTTTTTTATTTACAACTTCGATTATTACCCTCCACCTCTTTTTATGTTATATTTTCCATTAGTTATCCTGATAATTTTGTTTTCTGAATTTATCAGTTCAAGATCAAAAGTACCATTGATATCAAAAATGGTTTGTTCATACCATTTACCCGTAAAAAAATCAAATACTTTATATGTTGAGTATATTTTACTTGTGTATGTTTGATTTCCAGATTTATAAAAGTAAACGGAGACAGGGTCAATAGGAATTCCATTTAAAGTAAGTTGACATTGGAATAATTGATCAAGATTATTGTGTACAGGGCTAAAAAAAGTGCAATTGGTATCCTTAAAAAGTATAACACCACCAAAAATATCGGGTCTATTGATCCAAATGAAATTGTCTAATGCAATCCATGGATGTTCTGGCCCAACTACTCCGCCTGTTCCGTTGTTGAATTCACCTAAATCGTATTGTTTACCGTTATAAGTAAAACTAAAATAACTTTTAGGAATTTCTGTGTTATCATCATTCGTATCACAAGACGTTAAGAAAAATTGTATTGTATATATTAATATGATGTAAACGTAAAATATAGATTTCTTCATGTTTCAATATATTTAGTGTTTTTCTATGATAATTATTGCAGAAAAATATAATTGATATACAAATAACAAAATTAGGAGTCTAACCTAAAAGAGATTGTTGATTATGTTAATTGAGGGGGTAGGGCTTTATTAGTCTATAAATTTATGAATTAAGACGTTTTAAATTAGTGTGTTATGTTTTTTGTTGTGAAAAAGTGGATTTGTTTAATGGCTTTTTTTATTTCTACTTATTTAATTCTGTTACCGATGCTGATGTGGCTATTGCCGCAGCAGAAACCAGTTGTCGTCATCAAATTTTTGATGTTACCAGCCGAAAAGCACAGCATCTCGTATCAATTTTAAAAAGCTGTTAAGGCAAAAAAGAATAGTTTTTTAGACTACATTGTTTTTTAGTTGATCGCTGGTTTTATTTTTCAAAAACAACTTCATCAGCAGTTGCACCCAATTCAATCAATAAATTGCTGATGTTTTTTACAAAAGCAGATGGCCCACAGATGTAAAAATGTTGACTGAAATCGGCAATATTTTCTATCAGGTATTTACGGTCTATTCTTTTACCCACAAATCCGGTGACGTTTTCCCGGGTAAAGATATTTATGAAATCATCGTTGAGCATTTCCTGTAATTCCTCAGCAATGATGACATCTTCCGAGGTTTTATTGGAGTAGATGAGTCGGTTTCCTTTTAGTTGGTTTTTTTGGTACAAATCCCTGAAAATAGCAATAAAAGGAGTGATTCCTGCACCTCCGGCAATAAATATTCCCGGTTTTTTGTATTGGATAGCACCCCAAACATCGCGAATAATCAATTCGTCACCTTTGTTAACACGGCCTAACATGGCAGTAACCCCTTTATGGTCGTTGTAAATTTTAATTATGAATTCGAGATGGTTCTCCTCTCCTAAACAGGTAAATGTAAAAGGTCTTAATTCATCTTTCCATTCCGGCAGATTGATGGAAACTTCTGTTGCCTGACCGGGAATGAAATGATATCCTTCCGGTTTTTCAACAACAAAACGTTTTACATCATGGGTGATAAAAACAGCTTGCAAGACTTTAACAACATAGTTATCCATGGTAATTGTTTTTTGATGGTTAAACTCAAGTGGATACCAAAACTTTAAAAACGAGTATTAAATTTACGAAAAAAATGATTAAGTTTTGTGAAATTACAAGTGGTTAAGTGGTTGTTTTTTAGATTTATAATTTGTTTTTTAGTTGGTTTGAGAATCCAGAACACTCTGATTTACCACAATCGTTAGCGTAATTTTGTTATGTATTGGGATTGTGCCCACAAATTATAATAATTCAAAAAAGTTTTAACCGCAAAGTGCGCAAGGTTTTTTCTATTGCTTGTGTTGAGAAACCGCAAAGTATACAAAGCTTTGCGCACTTTGCGGTTAAAAAAAATAAGCAATTTACACCATATCTTCCGGTTTTACCCAGGCATCAAAATCCTCAGCAGTTACATAGCCTAAGCGAACTGCTTCCTCTTTAAGAGTTGTGCCGTTTTTATGGGCGGTTTGCGCTATTTCGGCGGCTTTATAATATCCTATTTTAGTGTTTAATGCGGTAACCAACATCAACGAATTATCTACTAATTCTTTGATACGTTTGTAATTCGGTTCAATGCCTTGAGCGCAATGTTCGTCAAAAGAAACACAAGCATCTCCAAGCAATCGAGCCGATTGCAGGAAGTTGGCAGCCATCAAAGGCTTAAAAACATTCAATTCGTAATGACCTTGCATGCCTCCAACGCTGATGACAACATCATTCCCCATTATTTGAGCGCAAACCATAGTCAGGGCTTCGCATTGGGTGGGATTTACTTTTCCGGGCATGATGGATGAACCGGGTTCGTTTTCAGGAATCAGGATTTCTCCAATTCCCGAGCGTGGTCCCGAAGCCAGCATTCGAATATCATTGGCAATTTTATTTAAAGAAACAGCCAGTTGTTTTAATGCACCATGCGATTCCACAATAGCATCATGAGAAGCTAAGGCTTCAAATTTATTTTCGGCGGTTACAAATGGAAGTCCTGTAAATTGAGCGATGTATTCAGCCACTTTTACATCATAAGCTTTGGGTGTGTTTAACCCTGTTCCGACTGCTGTTCCGCCTAAAGCAATTTCGGATAAATGGGCTAAGGTGTTTTTCAGTGCTTTTAATCCATGATTTAATTGCGCTACATAGCCTGAAAGTTCCTGTCCTAAAGTCAATGGAGTGGCATCCATTAAATGGGTTCGACCAATTTTTACCACTTTTTTGAATTCATTTGCTTTAGCATTGAGTGTATCACGCAATTTTTCAACTCCAGGAATTGTGATGTCAATAACAGCTTTGTAAGCCGCAATGTGCATGGCAGTAGGGAAGGTGTCATTAGACGACTGTGATTTATTGACATCGTCGTTGGCCTTGATAAATGGTTCTCCCTGACCAATTTCAAATCCTTTTAGTACCTGGGCACGATTAGCAATCACTTCGTTCAGGTTCATGTTGCTTTGCGTTCCGGAACCTGTTTGCCAAATAACCAAAGGAAATTGTTCGTCTAATTTTCCAGCGAGGATTTCATCACAAACTGCGGCAATGGAGTCTCTTTTTTCGATGGATAAAACGCCCAAATCACAATTAGCATAAGCAGCCGCTTTTTTTAAATAGGCAAAACCGGCAATGATTTCCTGTGGCATCGAGGCTGATGGGCCTATTTTAAAATTGTTTCTTGAACGCTCGGTTTGGGCGCCCCAGTATTTATCGGCTGGGACTTTCACTTCGCCCATGGTGTCTTTTTCAATTCGGTATTTCATAGTTGTTGTTAATTAAATAATTTTAGAAAATAAGTTCTTGATGAAAACTATTGCTATAGCCCTGACCTGTCTGCCGACAGGCAGGTGGAAACGGCATCCTTTTATGTCTTTCTTTAAGACATAAAAGATAGAGTGGACAGCAGGAAGAAGCTCCTAAAAACAAAAAGTAGCTTAAATGTACGCATAAATGTATTTTTATGAAAATTGAGTGTTGTTTTTATTGCTAAGAAAAAAATTAACTATTACATTTGTGGCTACATTCAAAATTCCGGAAAACATGTTTGAATTTTCACAGTATTTAGGCTTTTTACTTTTCTTAACCATCCTTACAATGGGATTTTGGTTAATGTTTTTCCTTGTTAGTTTCGTATCTTACTGGGTAGGAGGAGCAACTTGGGAAAGATTCAAAGAAAAGAGAGCAAAAAAACAACAATCACTATAAATTTTTGATTGTTCATAAAAAAGGATTCGTGAAAACGAATCCTTTTTTTATTCTAAAAAAATTAAATTCCAATAAAAAAATTCCAAATTCCAACTTTTACATTTTGGAATTTGGAATTTTTTTATTGGAATTTTCTATATATTATCCAGGGAAATCTCCGCCGCCTTCACCGCCGCCATCTCCATTGTTTTTTGGCATGTTTTTGTCTTTGTCTGTTTTTTTCATGTTCAGACGGTAAGTGAATGACAGATTGAATTGTCTTCTTCTAAACTGAAATTCACTGTATGAACTAACACTTGGTAAATTAGTTTCCGATTTCATTCTTCTGGAATTGAAAAGATCACTTACGTTAAATGCAATAGTCGCTTTGTCTTTTAGGATGTCTTTGCTAAAAGCTGTGTTAACCACATAATTTCCTAAGCTTTTTCCCTGAGCTGTATTTCGTGGTCCAAAATACATTCCGGTTAATTGCCAGTCAATTTTGGCAGGAAGTGTTAAACGGGAGTTTAGTCTTGAAAACCAGGAGAAAGTCTCGTTGTTTAAGTTTTGAGTAATTTCTATGTTTTTAGAATTTTCATAAGTATATGATCCCGTTGTTTTAACGTTAGCAAGGTTAAAACTACTGTTGATTTTCCATTTTTTTAGTGGAGTATAGTTTAGGGTAAATTCAAAACCAAATTGTTGCTCCTTAGCTAAATTGATTGGAGAACTTAAAATTACTGGATTGTTTCCAACATATTCTCCTGTTTCTGTACGAACAAATGAGAATACATCTTTAGTGTTTTCAAAAAACATTGAAGTACTGAAAGTGACTTTTTCCCATTTTTTCAGGTATCCTAAATCAAATTTATCGGTGAAAGAAGGATTTAAATCAGGATTACCTCTAAACAAGTTGATGTTACTCGAATAGTTAGTTGCAGGGTTTAAGAAACGTCCTCTAGGTCTTGATAAACGCTTGCTATAACTTAAAGAAAGACTGCTTTCATCTGATATTGCATAGTTTATAAAGGCACTAGGAAAGAAATTGTTGTATTTTTTAGTATTGAAATCATTAGTATCTAATAAGTTCACATTAATTTTAGTGTCTTCCCAACGTAAACCAAATAGGTAAGAGAATTTGTTTAATTTAAAACCATATTGAGTGTACAATGCATTGATACGCTCATTGTATTCTAAGGTATTAGAAAGATAACCATCGATAGGATTTCCGCTATTATCAGTAGTAACATTATATTTGTTATCCAGATTGTTAAAGTTTCCTTTGTAACCGGCTTCAAACTGGCTTCCATTTTCAAAAGGTAATACATAATCAGTTTGTAGCTGTAACTGATTTTGTGTTTGGTTGTTAAAAGTAGTGTTGTATGTAGCTGGGTTTCCACTTCCTATAGTTTCATCGGTAATAAGAGCGTTTTCGTTGTCTTTATTAGTAGCATAAGAGAAATCCATAGTTAACTTATGACCTTTGTCGTTGAAATTCTTTAAGAAATTAGAAGCAAATTCCAAGTCTTTTCCATTATCATCCCCTTCGCTCAAACGGTAACGGGTATTAGTGAAATTATTGTTAGCATCAAATGAGTTGTAGTTTACCAAATCATTGTTAGAACCTCTATTATCACGGTAACTGATAGAGTTTGTCCAAAAAGTGTTAGGAGCTACAGTCCATTCTACTCCTGTTTTGGTAGAAATTCCTTTTCTTAGACGTTCAGTATTCTTGTCTTCATTAGTGTAGCCAATAATGTCTTTATTACTATCTAATAGTTTTGAGTTAGTCAAACCTTTACCTTTGCTTGTTCTGTAATCGTATCCTGTAGAGGTGAAAAAGTTTAATTTTTCGGTTTTGTAATTCAAATTGGTACTTAATCCATAAGTTTCTGGAATTCCAGTTGAAGCAATAAAACTTCCGTTGAAGCCCTGATTTCTACCTTTTTTCAAAATAATATTTAGAATTCCGGCTCCACCTTCGGCATCATAACGTGCAGATGGATTGGTAATTACTTCCACTTTATCAATCGCATCAGCTGGAATTTGACGCAAAGCATCGGCCATATTCAAAGAGTTTGAAGGACGACCATCGATAAAAATACGCACGTTTTCGTTTCCACGCAAACTTACATTTCCTTCAACATCTACCGTAACCGAAGGAACATTTTCCAGTACATCACTTACTGTTCCTCCTTTTACAATCATGTCCTGACCTACATTGTACACTTTTTTATCTAATTTAATTTCGACAGTCGATTTTTCGGCACGAACTACCACTTCGTTTAGTTGCGCTACATCTTCGGCAAGGGTAATAGTTCCTAAATCGGTGTTTTTTTGTATGTCACGTTGATTAAATTGAACTGACTTGAAAGAAATAAATTCAATTTTTATGGTATAGATTCCCGGAGCGACTTCTATGGAAAAATTACCTTTAGCATTAGTAATTCCACCGGCAATAGGCTTTGGATTTTTAGTATCGGTAATGGTTATTGTAGCATATTCAAGGGGTTGTTTGCTTACTTTTTCAATTACTGTCCCTGATATTTTTACTTTTTCTTTAGCAGGGTCTATTACAGGATCTCCTATTTTAGCAAAACTGCTCAGAAAGGTAAAAAGTAAGCTGAGACTTAAAATGAATTTTAATGGTTGACGCATTTTCTAAAATTTTATGTTTGTGTTAGGAATCGAAAAACACAATTTGGTTTAACAGTGATATATTAAATAAATGTTAAAATGACTATTGTGCTTCGAAAAAAGCTTCTATTTTATCGGCTTCTCGGGCTATGATTGCCTTGTTCTCTTTTATGATTATGGGTCTTTCAATCAAAGTAGGGTGTGTTATCATGGCTTGAATTATAGCTTCGTCGCTCATTTCCTGATTTTTAAAATTATCAATCCAAATTTTTTCTTTTTGACGAACTAATTCAATAGGTTTGAGGTCTAATTTTTTTAATAAAGAAGTAAGTTCTTCCTGGGTAGGAACGTCTTCCAGATATTTAATGATTTTATATTCTTGGTTTGAATTTTCTAAAAAAGCCAGACAATTTCTTGATTTTCCACAACGCGGATTATGATATACTTCAATCATGAGTACTATTTTTAAAGTTAGAAACGAGTTTAAAATAAAATAAGTATTTTCGAAGAGGCAAAAATAGCTTTTGAAAGTTAAATAGTACTACTTTAATTCATAAAATAGATGTTTATAGAACAGGGGATTCGTCCGGAGAATAAATTTTGGAAATATTTACTGGGCTCAGTATTTATTATTACTGCTTCTTTTGTAGGACAGCTTCCTTTGTTAATAGCTGTTATTGGAAAAACAATTCTGACAGGAGCCACTTATCCGTCAACCAATGATGGAATTATGCGCTTTTTCGAACCTAATCTGACTTTTTTCCTGCTCTTAATTTCATTTGTATTCGCTTTGGCAGGCATTTATTTTGTGGTCAGGTATTTGCATCAGCAAACATTTCTTTCGGTAACCACTTCCAGAAAAAAAGTCGATTGGAGCAGGATTTTATTTTCATTCGGGCTTTGGGCTGTATTTTCGATTGCGTCTACTATGGTGTTTTATTTTTCAAATCCAAGTTTATATGTTTTAGATTTTAAACCTGTTCCTTTTGCCATTTTGTTTGTTATTGCCGTGGCGCTGGTTCCTATTCAAACCAGTACCGAAGAATATGTGTTTAGAGGATATTTGATGCAGGGTTTTGCTAATTTGGCTCAAAATAAATGGTTTCCTTTATTGATGACTTCGGTTATTTTTGGAGGAATGCACTTTTTTAATCCCGAAGTGGAAAAAATAGGAAATATCGTTTTTGTCTATTATATAGGGACGGGATTGTTTCTGGGAATTATCACTTTAATGGATGAAGGTCTCGAATTAGCTTTAGGTTTCCATACGGCCAACAATCTAATTGGAGCTTTACTGGTTACTTCCGATTGGTCGGCTTTTCAAACGCATTCTATTCTTAAGGATTTGTCAGAACCTCAGGCCGGAATAGATATTATTTTGCCGGTGGTGTTGGTTTACCCGCTGCTTTTATTTATTTTTAGTAGAAAATACCAATGGACGCATTGGAAGGAGAAATTGACAGGAAGAATCGATGTAAAGCACTAATTCATGAAAAAAGTTACTTATAAAAATATTCATAATTTTTTTAAATTCAATGGCGTTCATTTTGATAGTAATGGATTGCGAATAGCCGCTTATTATTTGATAAAAGAAGGAAATGAGCAGGAAAAGGCTATTGGGGATTTTTTACTCGATTGGTTTGATGAGAATCCGTATATCGATTTGAAAACTTCCGGAACTACGGGAGTACCTAAGATAATTCGAAAAAGTAAACAGGCTTTGGTTAATTCGGCTTTAGCAACCGGAGATTTTTTCGAATTAAAACCCGGAGACAGTGCTTTGTGTTGTTTGCCTGTTCAATTTATTGCCGGAAAGATGATGCTGGTAAGAAGCTTTATTTTAGGTTTAGCAATTGATGTTGTTTCACCAAATTCACATCCTCTGGCAACTATTGATAAAGAATATGATTTTGTTGCCATGGTTCCCTTACAGGTTCAGAATTCATTGAACGAATTGCATAAGGTTAAAAAGCTCATTATTGGCGGTGCTAAGATGGCTAATTCTTTAGAAAATAAACTCTTAAATGTTAGCACTAAAGTTTACGAAACCTACGGGATGACCGAAACGATTACACATATAGCCGCTAAGAAAATAGGGGAACGGGCTTTTTCTATTTTGCCCAATGTAAGCATTTCTCAGAATGAAAATGATTGTTTGGTTATTGATGCGCCACAGGTGAGCGAGGAACGTTTGTTTACCAACGATTTGGTTCAAATAATCAATGATAATCAGTTTGTGCTTTTGGGGCGTATTGACAATGTGGTGAATAGTGGTGGTGTCAAACTGATTCCTGAAAAAATAGAAGAAAAATTAGCCGATGCAATTGCGGCTCGTTTCTTTGTAGGTGGTATTCCGGATGCTGATTTAGGAGAAAAATTAGTTTTGCTTGTTGAAGGAGAAAAACAGGAGCTTGACGAATCTATCTTTGCTGTTCTGGATAAATACGAAAAACCCAAGGCAGTATTTTTTGTCCCGGAATTTGACACAACCGAAAGCGGAAAAATCAAGCGAAAAGCCATTTTGACGGCTTTAGAATAGTTTTTATTTGTGCTCTATAATTTCGGCATTCAGTTTGTCCACTTGCAATAAACCAATTTTTTTATTGACTATTTTGATAACACCTTCTTTCTTTAAACTTGAAAGAATACGCGTTACCTGTTCATCAGTAGTTCCGGCAAAATCGGCGATTTCTTTTCTTGAAAGATTGATGTTTAACAGGTTATTAGTGTGACCAAATTTTTTTAGCAAATACAACAAGATGTCGATGACTCTTTCGCGCACATTCATTTGGGCGATTTTTTTGACCCTGTTTTCACTTTTATTCAATTCTTCAGCATAAAAAAGCATCATGTCATAGGTAAACTCAGGAATCGATTTTAGAATGGAGTGCATAACATCATTACTAAAATTGCACAAAACAGTATCTTCAATAGCTGAAGCGGCAATCAAATAACGATTACTGGTTCCAAAACCCCTGAACCCCAACGTATCTCCGTCAGTTGTAAGACGCACAATTTGTTCTTTTCCGTAAATACCTGTTTTTAGAACCTTTACTTTTCCTTTGTATATAAAATAAAGTCCTTGCATAGGAGCACCTTCAATCATGAATTGTTGTCCTTTTTTGCAGGTATAATTGGTTTTTTCTAAAACAAAATCCTGCATCTTTTCCAGATGCAAATGTTTTTTTATAAAACAATTAGCATTGATACAGCTAGTACAGTCGGTAGTAATTCCTCTCATTTGTTCTTTAATTGATGAGTTGAACTCAAGTTTGAATAGAACAAATGTAAGATAAAAATAAGTATAAATACGTATTTTTAAATCAAAATTACTTAGATTTAGATGTTTTTATGGATTTAGAAATTGAAGTGCTGCTTTTTACAGGAATCTTATTTTTTAGATTAAAAATCTATCAGATTCCTATTGTAGTTGTTTTTATTCGAATTCCTCATACATTTTTAGCAACTGATTTACCGTATTCCAGTTTCGGATTGTGGCAATGAGATTCAGTTTTTTCTCGATATATTTTTGATCTAATCTGGTTTTTCCGGCTGAAACAGCATATTTAATGTAAATTCTGTTTTTGTCAATATGAACTTCATCAGGTTTTACAGCACTCATTTTAAGGTCGTGAATTCGGTCTTTGTGTAATTCCATCGATACAAAAGCCACATAGAGTTTTTTAGTATCAACCTCTTTTTCTTTTAGAAAGAGATTGTTATTTAAACAGGATTCTAAATCGGCTTTATTGATTACCACTACAGGAACATCGTGACCAAAGGTTTTGAAGATTTCCTGTTTGATTTTGAAACCTACAGCGGCCGGATTTTCTTCTTCGGTTGTTACGAATACATTTCCAGTTTGGATGTAAGTGGTTACGTTGGTGAATCCAATGTTTTCGAGCATTTTTTGCAAGGCATCCATTTTCATCATGTTGTGCCCAGAAACATTAATACCGCGAAGTAAAGCCAGATGTGTAGTCATAATTGAGTTATTGTAAAAGTAAATTAAGTTGCGCCATATCATCAAATAGCGGAATATTCATTTGCTGTAAAGCATCAAAATTAGCGTAATTTGTAAAACCAAAAACGTCAAAACCTCCAGCTAAAGCAGCCTGAACACCGGCAGGACTGTCTTCGATAATAACGCAATCTTTGACTTCAAATCCCATTGAATCTGCAGCATGAAGATACAATTCGGGATTGGGTTTCCAACTGTTAATGTCGTAAGCACTAAAAATATTCCCCTCAAATTTATCAATCAATTTTGTGGTGGTTAAATTGAGTCTTATTTTATCGGCAGGACCATTGGAAGCTACGCCTATTGGAACGTTCATTTTGGCTAATAATTCATGAATTCCTTTTATAGGTTTCAAATCTTTTTGAAAAGCTTCGAAAGTGCGTGCTCTAAATTCCTCTTCAAAATTAGCCGGCAATTTTTTGTTAGCCAAATCAGCAATATAGTCGAAACAAAATTCAAGTGATTTTCCTAAAAACAATTGGTGTGCTTCGGTTTCATCGATGATTGCTCCATGTGATTTTGCCATGCTCACTAAGGTGCCAATAGAAATTGCTTCGCTATCTACCAGTACGCCATCGCAATCAAAAATGATGCATTTGTATTTCATAGTTTCTTTCAAATTATAAAAGTTCCAATAATTCCAGTGGATGATTGATGATTGATTGAGCACCTTCGGCAACTAATTCTTCTTCTGGTCTGTAACCCCAAAGTACACCTACTGCATGCATATTGGCATTTTTTGCCGTTTGCATATCAATACCAGAATCACCAACATAAAGGAATTCTTCAGCAGAAAAGCCTAAATCTTTGCTGATTTCAATGGCAGCTGCCGGATTTGGTTTTTTTGTTGCCTCGCTCTTTAAACCCATTACAATTTCAAAATAATCAGGGAATAATGTAAGTCCAATTTTCTTGGTCAGCTCATCGGCTTTATTGGATAATACAGCTAATTTGATATTTTTAGATTTTAACTCATCTAAAAGTTCTATAATTCCGTCGTAAGCTATGGTTTTGTTGGTACAATTCTCGCGGTAGTTTGTCATCATGGCTTGAAAAGTACTTTCGATAGTTGCTTCGTTTTTATGGGTTTCCGGAAGTGCTTTGGTAACCAAATTTCGAAGTCCGCTACCTATAAAATCATTAATAACGGCATAGCTATGAGTAGGGAAGTTGCTTTCTTGAAGCACCTTGTTAATCGAATCGGCGATGTCTATAAGTGAGTTAACCAGGGTTCCGTCCAAGTCGAATAGTACTGCTTTAAATTTCATTTTTGTATGTTGATATTGCGTAATAATTTTAACCGCAAAGTTCGTCAAGTTTTTCGCAAAGTTCACAAAGTTTAAAATAAAAAAAAGTTTTACACAGATTTCACTAATTAGCACAGATTTGAATGCAGCTAAATTGTAATTACACAGATTTTTTCTGCCTTTGGCAGATTCGTGAAATTAAAACTAAAAGTATTTCGTGTAAATTAGTGTAATTCGTGTGGAAACATAACGTCTTACTTTTTATCCACCACAATTCGGTTTTCTCTATTGGCTAATTCCCAGGCAATGTTAAATGCCAATTGGGCTCTTTTTGCCAAAGCATCGTATTCTATTTTATCAGGTGTATCTGTTTTTCTGTGATAATCAGCGTGTACGCCGTTGAAAATAAAAACTGACGGAATGCCGTTTTTGGCAAAATTATAATGGTCTGAACGGCGATAGAAATTATTAGGGTCGTTTAACGCATTGTATTTGTAATCCAAATTCAAATGAACATATTTTTCATTAACTGAGGTGCATATTTGATCCAATTCAGTCGAAAGTCTATCAGCTCCAATTAAATAAACATAGTTGTTTGAAGTAGCGTGCGCTTCGTCACGCCGACCTATCATGTCGATATTAATATCGGCAACGGTGTTTTTTAATGGAAATAAAGGGTTTTCGCTATAGTAGCGTGAACCATGCAGGCCGTGTTCTTCGCCGGTAACATGTAGAAATAAAATAGAACGTTTTGGGCCGTGTCCTTCTTTTTTGGCTAATTGGAAAGCTTCAGCAATTTCGAGCAAAGCCACAGTTCCGGAACCATCATCATCGGCGCCATAAAATATACTATTGTCTTTTTTACCTACATGATCATAATGTGCAGAAATAACAATCACTTCGTCTTGTTTTTCAGAGCCTTCTATGTAGGCCCAAATGTTTTCAGAATCGGGTAGGTTATCATTATTTTTAGCATTAAGATATGCTGCAGGAATGTGCTGGTAATAATTTTGAGTTCCTTTAGGAAAAGGGATTTTGTCTTTTTGATATTGACTAATGAGGTATTTGCCTGCTTTTTTTTGTCCAATAGAACCTGTTTCTCTTCCTTCCATAGAATCGCTGGCCACAATGTACAGATGTGTTTTTAATTCATCGGCAGTAATGGTATTGCTATATTTTATTGGAGAAAACAGGCTTTTAGTGGCTGTTTCTTTAGTACTTTGACAAGATGCGATACAGCTAAAGGCAAGAAAGTAAATTATTTTTTTCATCTTATAAATGCTAACAATTAAATAAGGGCTTATTTACAAATATCTGAAAATTAATTTAATAAAATAAGAATTAGCTATATCTTAGAAAAACTTCTTTTTATCGATTGAAAATAGCGCAATTGTCTTCTTTTATTGGTGTTCGAACTCTTTGACTAAGGTTTTGATAGGCAATAAAATATACGTAATTTTGTAATCTTAGAATATAATATAAATACCATGGAACAAATACAACAAATTCTCTCTTCAAAATCAGAAGCCTTAATTAATAAAGAAAACAATTATGGGGCACATAATTACCATCCGTTACCTGTAGTTCTTGATAGAGGCGAAGGAGTATTTGTTTGGGATGTTGACGGAAAGAAATATTATGATTTTTTGTCGGCTTATTCAGCAGTAAATCAGGGGCATTGTCATCCTAATATTGTAGGTGCGATGATTCAACAAGCGCAAAAATTAACACTGACTTCCCGCGCTTTTTATAATGACCAATTGGGTGTTTATGAAGAATATGTCACCAAATATTTTGGTTTTGACAAAGTATTGCCAATGAATACAGGTGCCGAAGCAGTGGAAACGGCTTTGAAATTGTGTAGAAAATGGGCGTATGAAGTAAAGAAAATTCATGAAAATCAAGCGCAAATTATTGTTTGCGAAAACAATTTCCATGGAAGAACGACTACCATTATTTCGTTTTCTAATGACGAAACGGCTCGTAAGAGTTTTGGTCCTTTTACCGATGGTTTTATAAAAATTGAGTATGATAATCTGGATGCTTTAGAAAAAGTATTGGAATCATCTAAAAATATTGCCGGATTCCTGGTTGAACCTATTCAGGGCGAAGCAGGAGTTTATGTTCCCAGCGAAGGTTATTTGGCGAAAGCCAAAGCATTATGCGAAAAGTACAATGTATTATTTATTGCTGATGAAGTACAAACCGGAATTGCGCGTACCGGGAAATTATTGGCTGTAAACCATGAAAATGTGCAACCCGATATTTTGATTTTAGGGAAAGCAATCTCGGGAGGTGTTTATCCTGTTTCGGCAGTTTTGGCTAATAATGCCATTATGAATGTGATTAAACCAGGACAACACGGTTCTACTTTTGGCGGAAATCCTGTGGCAGCAGCTGTTGCTATTGCTGCGCTTGAAGTGGTAAAAGAAGAAAAATTAGCCGAAAACGCTGAACGTTTAGGAGTAGTTTTAAGAGACGGATTGAATGCTATTGCTTCAAGAAATCCTTTAATTTCTTTGGTAAGAGGAAAAGGATTATTGAATGCCATTGTGATTGATTGCGATGAAGAATCTGATTTGGCCTGGGAAATTTGTTTGAAATTCAGGGATTATGGTTTGCTTGCCAAGCCTACTCATGGAAACAAAATTCGTTTGGCTCCGCCATTGGTTATCACCGAAGATCAAATTCAGGATTGTCTTTCTATTATCGAAAAAGCGTTAAACGATTTTAAATAAAACACTATGGATCGGGTTGTTAAATTAATAAAAAATCGCTCGGATATTGGTGGTGGAACCCGTGGTTCTGATTTAGGGGTTGATGCATTGGAAGTTGCTGCAATTAATCACGGGAGTGAGTATTTTAACCAATTTACTTTTGAAGATGTAAAAACGCATAACGAAAGTATTTATGATAAGAATAGAAATACATTTGCTAAGCGAATCGAGTTTGTTTTAGAGCAATGTACCCGTGTTTCCTATACCATAAAACGAAATTTAGAAGCTGATTTTTTGCCTATCGTTTTATCAGGAGATCATTCTTCGGCATTGGGGACAATAAGCGGTATTAAAGCCGTTTATCCTCATGAAACCTTAGGTGTGGTTTGGATTGATGCCCATGCCGATTTGCATTCGCCTTATACTTCTCCATCTGGAAATATTCACGGAATGCCTTTGGCGGCAGCCTTAGCTTTGGATAATTTGAAATGCCAAATTAATGAAGTCATTCCCGAAACTCAACAGCATTGGGAGGAGATGAAACACATTGGGATTGAAGCGGCTAAGATTGATCCGGAACATCTGATCTATTTTGGTGTTCGCGATACTGAAGAGGCAGAAGACAAACAAATCGCCGAATTAGGTATTAAAAATTTCAGGGTCGAAGAAGTTAGGTATAAAGGTTTAGAAAATTGTGTCGAAAAAGCTTTGTCACAATTGTCTAATTGCGATATGATTTATATTTCTTTTGATGTGGATTCTTTAGATTGTGATTTGATTTCTAATGGAACAGGGACTCCTGTTTCAAAAGGTTTTGATCAATATGAGGTGATTGCAATGATCAATCAAATTATCATGTCACGAAAAGTAATTTGTATCGAATTTTGCGAAATCAATCCGCTTGTAGATACTAAAGGAAATAAAATGGCTGAAACTGCTTTTGAGATTTTAGAACAAATTACATCCAGTTTGGTTTTGCCTAATGAATAGCTTTTTAGGCGGTTTTAGCAAACAAAATTCTAAATTTAAAGTGCTTTTGTGAAAACACACTTTAAAGATTTGTAACAAAAAGCAATTAAAAATTTGTTTTTTCGCAATTTATAGAGAGTAAATTCTATTTATTGTATTTCGCTCTTTAAAACCGTTAATTTATAACAATACAAATCAAAATTACGTATATTTGCATAAGTATTTATACTTAGTTTTAAAAATCAGTTTTTATGATTCAAGTAGCCGAAGCTTTAAATATTATAGCTGAGAATAGTTGTAAAATGCCAATTACAAAAATAAAAGTGAGTAAATCACTGGGATATGTTTTGGCAGAAGCTATTTATTCTCCAATAAATATGCCTCCTTTCCGTCAGTCGGCGATGGATGGATACGCTTTTACTCACGGCGAATTGACGCAGTTTGAAGTGGTTAAAATTGCTCAGGCGGGAGATTTTTTAGATGAAAAAGTTGCAGGAAATCAGGCGGTTCGAATTTTTACCGGTGCTTTTGTTCCTGATGATACTGATACTGTTGTGATGCAAGAGCATACAACAAGAACCGATAATTTGCTTCAAATTGAAAAAATGCCAGAGGCTTGTGCCAATGTAAGAGCAAAAGGAGAGCAGATTAAAAAAGGTGAATTGGTTTTTGATGTAAATGCAGTAATTACTCCGGCGGCTATTGGTTTTTTAGCTTGTTTGGGAATTACAAAAATCAAGGTGTATGAAAAACCAAAAGTAGCCATTTTGGTTACCGGAAACGAATTGGTTTCAGCAGGAAATAAATTGCCAAAAGGAAAGATTTATGAGAGTAATTCGCTGATGATAGAAGCCGCTTTAAAAACAATTGGGATTAAGAAAGCAACTGTCTTTAAGGTAAAAGATAGTTTAAAAAAGACAACAAAAGCTGTAGAAAGCTGTCTTGCTAATTTTGATGTGGTGTTGATTTCAGGCGGAATTTCGGTAGGTGATTATGATTATGTCAAAGAAGCTTTATTGAAAAATGGAGTGACTGAGTTGTTTTATAAGATTAATCAAAAACCGGGTAAGCCTTTGTTTTTTGGACGAAAAGAAAATAAAATTGTCTTTGCTTTACCGGGAAATCCTGCTTCGTCACTGACTTGCTTTTATGTATATGCTTTGCCTGCTTTGAAAAAAATGATGGGATTTGAAGCGATACATTTACCGGAAATGAAGCGAAAAATAAGTGCTGCTTTTAATAATACATCTGGAAAGACCTTGTTTTTAAAAGCCTTGTATGAAGATGAAAAGGTGACTGTTTTAGATAGTCAAAGCTCGGCGATGCTAAATACTTTTTCGATTGCAAATAGTTTTATTGTTGTACCACATGATATTACTCATGTTAAGGCGAATCAGGAAGTTGTAGTTTTGCCTTTTAATTGAAAGAAAAATGAAAAAAGTAAGCATATCAATTCTTTGTGGAGGCAAAAGTAGCCGAATGCAGTCGGAGAAAGGATTGGTGCTTTTTCAGGGAACGCCATTTATTGAGCATATTATTGAAGCGGCTTTGCCTATTAGTAATGAAATACAATTAGTGACAAATACATCCGATTACGATTATTTGCCTTATAAAAAAATAAAAGATATTGAATTAGACAAAGGACCTATTGGCGGAATTTATTCGGCATTGGTTCATTCAGAGTCTGAAATCAATTTAATATTAAGTTGTGATATTCCTTTAATTTCGACCGAATTATTATCGGAATTGATAACAAAACATACAACGGATTTTGAGGTTTCTGTTTTTTCAGATGCCAATAAAATCCATCCTTTGATAGGAATTTATTCGAAGAAAATAATTCCGATTTTGAAAAAGGCGATAGAAGAAAATGATTTAAAAATGATGCGCTTGTTAGAAAAAGTGAATCACCAAATAATTGAAGTTGCGGGAGAGAAAAGCAAGGAATTTAGAAATATCAATTCGCTTGCTGAATTAAATGAACTGAATACCAATTTATACTGAAGAATATGAGAAATGCTAACACACCAAAGTTGACAATTGTAGGGGCTGGTCCTGGCGATGTGGAATTAATTACCATAAAAGCCATAAAAGCCTTAGGAGATGCTGATGTAGTGCTTTATGATGCACTTGTGAATGAAGACTTATTGCAATATGCTGCTGCAGGAACAGAGATTGTTTTTGTAGGGAAGCGTTTTGGTTGTCACGCATATACTCAGGATCAAATAAACGAATTGATTGTGGTTATGGCTCAAAAATACGGTCATGTGGTGCGATTAAAAGGTGGAGATCCATTTGTTTTTGGTAGAGGAAGCGAAGAAATTGAATTTGCTCAACAACATGGTTTGCAAACGGCTATCGTTCCGGGAATATCTTCGGCTTTAGGAGTTCCGGCATCTAATGGAATCAGTTTAACACAACGCGGAATTTCAGAAAGTTTTTGGGTGATTACAGGAACCACTTCGGCTCATAAATTATCTACAGACGTTAGTTTGGCAGCACAATCATCTGCTACCGTAGTGATTTTGATGGGAATGAATAAGCTGGACGAAATTGTATCTATTTATCAAAACAATAGAACCGATGATTTACCCGTTGCCATCATTCAAAATGGAACTAAGGATACGCAGAAAAAAGTAATAGGAACGGTAAGTTCTATCAGTAAATTAGTAGCTGAACACAAACTGGCTTCGCCGGCAATTATCGTGATAGGCGAGGTGGTGAATCATACTTCTGAACTTGCTGTTTTTACTAAAGCGGCTTATACTGAAGACGAATTTATTTTTCAAAATCTAAATGTAATCGAATAATGCTAAGTGTAAAATATTTTGGTGCTGTAGCCGAGAAAACAAAGGTACAAGGAGAAAATCTTCCTATTTCTAATCTATCTTTACAGGAATTAGTAGATGAATTAGAACAAAAATATGATTTGGCTTCGCTTTCTTATAGTATTGCGGTCAATCAAAAACTGGTACAAGACAAAAACAGTTACATGTTAATGACTAATGATGTTGTTGCTTTGTTGCCTCCATTTGCCGGAGGTTAAAAAAAAACAATTTCTTAATTGGTAGCAATTATGCGATACAATCGACAAATTATACTTCCTGAAGTTGGTGAAAAAGGCCAGGAAAAACTAGGCAAAGCTAAGGTATTGATTATTGGTGCCGGTGGTTTGGGTGCGGCAATTTTGCCGTATTTGGCAGCTGCCGGAATTGGAGAAATAGGAATTATTGATGATGATTCCATTGAAATCAGTAACCTACAACGCCAGGTAATCTATAAAAACGATGCGATAGGGAAATCCAAAGCATTAGAAGCTAAAGAAATGGCTTTGTCTTTGAATCCTTCGATACAAGTTAATGCTATTACGGATACTTTGAATGCTAAAAATGCCATTCCATTATTCGAATATTATGACATTATGGTTGATGCAACCGATAATTTACATACCAAATATTTGATTAACGATGCCTGTGTTGTAACCAATAAACCTTTTGTTTACGGTTCTATTTATAAATTCCAGGGTCAGGTTTCAGTGTTTAATTATCAAAACGGACCTACATACCGCTGTCTTTTTCCGGATGAATCTTCAAACAGTAAAAATTGTGTTGATGCTGGAGTAATGGGAATTTCGGTTGGAATTATTGGAATGTTTCAAGCCAATGAAGTTTTGAAAATGGTTTTAGGGATAGGCAATGTACTTTCGGGAGAATTGTTGATTTACAACATGCTCAATAACGACCAACAAAAATTTGATTTGGTTAAAACCAATACAATTGTATTAAGCCGATTGGATTTCGAAAAAAAATACAATGTTGTTGAAAATACAGTTTTAGAAATAACAGCTAATGAAGCTTTGGAACAAATGGAAAATCCAGATGTCCTTTTTCTGGATGTTAGAAATGAAGAAGAGTTACCAAAAATGAGTTTACCAAATGCAATCCAAATTCCGCTTTCTGAGTTAGAAGAGAATTTAGATCAATTGGATTCGAATAAAACGATATTGGTGTATTGCCAATCGGGAATGAGAAGTAAAAAAGCAGTTGAAATACTTAAAAAACATCAATTTTTAAAAGTACAAAGTATTGCAGGTGGTGCTTTAAAACTACAAGGAATTATAGCTACTGATGCTGTTTCTGTTTCTTAAAAATAAAAATCATGAGTAAAAAAGTTTTTATAGAAGGAGCAATTTCTCCTGAATTCATAGCCGAATCGATAGCTAAACATCAAGGGAAGCACACGATTGGGGCACACAATATTTTTTTAGGTCAGGTTCGTGCCGATGTTCATGAAGAAAATGTTGTAAAAGCGATAGAATATACCGCTTATGAAGAAATGGCAAACGAAGCTTTAACGGCAGTTAGAGAAAAGGCTTTCGCTGAATTTGATTTGGTTTGTATGCATATTTACCACAGTTTAGGCGAGGTTAAAGCAGGTGAAATTTGTTTGTTTGTCTTTGTTTCGGCAGGACATAGAACTCAGGTTTATGAAGCTACCGAGGCTATTGTGAATTGGATTAAGACGGATGTGCCTATCTTTGGTAAAGAAATATTTGAGAATGAAGATTTCATTTGGAAGCAAAATAAATAAAAATGGTTGATATTACCCATAAAATAAGTACGTTACGTTCGGCAACTGCCATGGCAACTGTAAAAGTTAGTTTGCCGGAAACGATTGAAGCTATTGAGAAAAATTTGGTTCCCAAAGGCAATGTGCTTGAAATGGCTAAAACTGCGGGTTTATTTGCTGTAAAAAATACACATTTATCTATTCCAGATTGTCATCCATTGCCGATTGAATATACAGCAGTTGCTTATGAAATTAAGGATTTAACGATTGATATTCTTTTTACGGTGAAAACCGTTTATAAAACAGGAGTAGAGGTGGAAGCCATGCACGGCGCGTCTATTGTGGCGTTGACGATGTATGATATGTTGAAACCAATTGACAAAAACATCGAAATTTCGACTATTAAATTAGTGGAGAAAAAAGGAGGGAAATCGTCTTATAAAAACAGATTCCGTGATGTTTTAAAAGCGGCTGTTTTTGTTTGTTCGGACTCTATTTATGCGGGAGATAAAGAAGATAGTTCAGGAAAAGTTATTGTTGAAAAACTGGAATCTTACGGTGTTGAAACAACACATTACGAAATCATTCCTGATGAAGTTGATTTTATTCAGGACAGAACTAAAAAATACGTTCAGGATAACCAATTGGTGATTTTTACCGGGGGAACAGGGCTTTCGCCAAGAGATGTTACTCCTGAAGCATTAGAACCATTATTGGAAAACAGAATTCCAGGAATCGAAGAAGCTATTCGCAATTATGGACAGGACAGAATGCCGTATGCGATGCTTTCGCGTTCTGTTGTTGGAACTATAGGTGATAGCTTAGTTTTGGCTTTGCCAGGTTCTGTTAATGGAGCAAGAGAATCTATGGATGCTGTTTTTCCACATGTTTTACATGTTTTTCACATCCTAAAAGGGAGTAATCATGATACCAAATAACACCATATTGACGGATGATTTTGGTCGTAAACACAACTATTTACGCATTTCTTTAATTGAGAAATGCAATTTACGTTGTACTTATTGCATGCCGGCAGAGGGAATTGCATTGACTCCTAAAAAAGAGTTGATGACTGCCGATGAGGTTTTTGCTATCGCCCAAACATTCGTAAATAATGGAGTTAACAAAATAAGATTAACAGGAGGAGAACCGCTTTTGCGAAAAGATTTTCCTGACATCATTGAAAAACTATCTCAATTAGAAACAGAAATTTCGATTACTACAAACGGAATTTTAATTGACCGACATATTGAAGTTTTAAAGCAATTTAAAGTCAAAAAAATCAATTTGAGTTTGGATACTTTAGTTGCTGCCAAATTCAATACTATTACACTTCGCAATCAGTTTGAAAAAGTAATTGATAATTTGCATTTGCTATTGAATAATGATTTTAAGGTCAAAGTAAATGTGGTTTTGATTAAAGGTTTTAATGATAACGAAATTATTGATTTTATTAATCTAACAGAGTCTTTACCTATTTCGATTCGTTTTATCGAATTTATGCCTTTTGCCGGAAATCAGTGGGACAGAAGTAAAATGGTTTCTCAAAAGGAAATTTTAGACCAACTTTCAGCTCATTTTTCTGAATCCAATTTGGAGAAACTACAAGATGAAAAAAACTTCACTGCCCGAGAATTTAAGATAAAAGACTATTTGGGAAGCTTCGGAATCATTAGTTCCATTACGAATCCGTTTTGTGATGGCTGTAATAGAATTCGCCTTACGGCAAATGGAAAAATCAAGAATTGCTTGTTTTCCAATTCAGAAACTGATTTATTGACTCCTTATAGAAATGGTGAAGACATTGAAAGTATTATTGCCTCAGCGATTAAAAATAAAAAGAAGGTAAGAGCAGGAATGACAACTCTTGAAGATGTTGATAATCCTCTTTTAAATCAAGACAATCGTTCTATGATTGCGATTGGTGGATAGGTTTATTGTTGTTTAAAATCAAATCATGTTCACTAAAATGATTTCCTTCTCCAAGCCATAGAGGAACTCCGTAGAGCAGCGTGAAAACCCCTAATGCAAATTGTACAAAGACAAGAAACACCAATGCTTGGATTCCTGTTCTCTGGTTGTGATTCAAATTGAATTTTTTACTTTTAAAGTATAAAAACAACATTATGGCTACAATTACATAAGTTAAGGTTCGGTGAATAAATTGTATGTCACTTTTGTATGTTGTATTTCTTTGATTGGAGGGTAAATATTCTAAAAATAGTCATGAGTTTATGAGTCATTATTATCATAACTAGGGAAGTTTCGGTTACATAAAAGGTTTAAAAGCAATAAAAATACTTGTTAATTTTGTGTTAATTTAGTATTGATTTACTTCTGATTTAATATTTTTATTTAAAATATTAAGTAACTATGAGGAAACAAAATAACCTAAAGAAACTTTCCTTAGACCAACTAAAAGTTATGAACTCGGTTATAAGTCCAGAACAACAAATAATGTATATGGGAGGAATTGACAATCCTATTGCATAGCAACTTATTTTTTTTTTTTCACTATATTCCTATTTTGTAAAATGCGTTTTAATTATATATTGGTTTTTCTTTTTAGTATTTCCTTTGGTTTTTGTAAAGAAGCAGATAGTGTTCCCATTATCGAAAAAATAGCATTCGAAAAAGATACATTGCATTCTTTAAAAGGAACAATGTATTTGCCTGCTAATCGTAAGCCTGGCAAAATAATCATATGTTTAACTTCCATATGGGAAGAAGATTCTCACCCCGACTTTACTGCTACCAGAGATACGCTTTTATTGATGCGGAAATATATTCAACACTTTACTGATAATCATATTGGAGTGTTGCTTTTGACCCGAGGCGTTAAGTGGAATGAGCATTCTAATCGGCCATTAACATCAATAAAGACTTTGGTTTCTGATACAGAAAAAGTTTTTATTTATTTGAAATCTGATGAAAAATATCAAAAAATCCCGATTGGGATTATGGGGTCAAGTGAGGCTGGTTGTGCTGCTGCTATAGTGGTTTCACAGCATAAAGATATTGCTTTTTCAATTTTACTATCCACCCCTGGAGTAACTGGCTATGATGAATTTGATTATGATGTTGAAAAAAGAAATCAACCTTTCCTAATTCCAGGCGGCTTTCTAACTACCCTCAATGATTCAGTTTATATATTTAATAAAAAAAGATATGTATATAATGCTGAAAAACAGGTCTCAGTAGAGGTTTTTTATGATAACTTTTACAAAGGAATTTCTGCAATTAGGAGACAAATTATTCCCCAATATTCAAATTACGATACCATTAGAACACAGGCAGTTAAACTGTTTATTAAAAAATGGCAAGGGACTAAATTTAAGCTGTATTACAATGATCGAAAAGAAGGAAAAATACCTGCTGAAAAATTTATCAATGACTTGATATCGTTAGGAATGTTTACTCCAAGAAACATAGAATTATTAAAATGGGATCCCAAATTGTATTTTCCTGAAATTAAACAGCCGGTATTAATGCTTTATGGCGAGAAAGATATAAATATTAGTTTGAAACCCGGGGTTGACTCTGTTAGACGAATTATTAAGGACTATAAATTAACTAATTTTAGTTTGAAATATTACGACGGATTAGATCATAGTTTACGTCCTTATCGTGAAAAAAAAGAGAAACGCCCCGCAGGAGAAACTACCCCGGATTTTGTGTTTAATGATATTGTGAATTGGTTAGTTGAAATAAACATCAAATAATGGAAGTAGTACTTGAGTTGATTAACGAAAGGATAGCCAAACATGATAGCGTAAATTATAAAATAATCATGTAATGAAAAAGCGTTTTACACTTTTTAACAAAGTTTGTAATCTGAATTTGTAAAAAAAAACTCAATTTCAATTTGTTGTAAATACAAAAAGCACAGTATTACACTGTGCTTTTCGCGTTTTTAGATGTTGTTTATAGATTCGGCCGTTTTAGCAAACGGTCGAGTTTATAGCAACATTTATTTTTCAAAATCTACTTTTACTTTATAATTATTCGATTTTAGAATGTTTTCGATAGATCCAAAAGAAGCAATTGTTTTTTGGTATTCTTTTTCTTTTTTCAATGCAATTTGGCGTAAGCAGTTTTGAAAACGACTTACTTCCTTAAGTGTAGTTAAAATTAGACCTGGAACAGCAACATTTTGTCCTGATTTGTCTTTGGCAACCATTGTGAAATAGGATGAGTTACAATGTTTGATAACTCCTGTTTGAATGTTTTCGGCTTCTACTCGGATACCTACAATCATCGAACTGTTTCCTACATAATTTACGCTGGCTTTCATAGTTACCAGCTCGCCTACTTCAATAGGTTTTAGGAAGTTTACTGTGTCAACAGAAGCTGTAACGCAATAGTTTCCTGAAAATTTAGAACCACAGGCAAAGGCAATTTGGTCCATTAACGATAAAATATAACCACCATGAATTTTTCCACTGAAATTAGTGTGCGAAGGCAGCATTAATTCAGAGATTGTTATTTTTGAAGAATCGACAGTTTTATATTCAGTACTCATAAGTGTTGTTTTTAGGGTAATTTAGGTTTTAATGGTCTTGTTTTTCGGCCGTTAAAAGTACAAAATTAGATTTTGGTGCTTCGCATAATGGACAGCAATAATCAACAGGTAAATCATTAAACAAAACTCCTTTTTCGATACCTTGCACAGTATCACCATATTCAGAATTATAAATGGTAAGACATTCTGAACATTGGTAAACGTCTTGTTCCTGTTTTTCTTTCTTAGTTGTGGCAGCATCATTATTTTCACTTGTAGTAATGCTTCCTAGTTCATTAAAATATTTTTTACTCAATTCAATCAAAATACTAGGTAATTCCAGTTTGTCGATGTCTTGGGTGTGAACGATGTATTCACGCGTATTTGGATCAAAATGTTTGGCGTACAGTACATTGTAAGTATCCCTGATTTTTATGGATTCCAAATCTTTTGGTAATTTGTTTTTTTCTATTACAATCGAGGTAAAATAATGTCCTTCACGGTTGTAATCGGAAATACCAAAAGTGAGTCCGTAGGTACTGATATCAAATTGATCTAAGGTTCTAACTAAAAATGTTTTCAGGTTTAAAGACCAATCGGTTGCTACAGGGAGATGCCAGTTTAATTCTAAAAGAGAATGACGTACATTAATTCCTTTTTTTCCAAGGAATTTTTCCCAATCCAATTTTCGGTCTTTTGGAATTCCTTTTACAATAAAGGATTTCCAAGGCGTGATACATATTTTTCCAATTTTGCAGTCAAAACACAAATCACACATTTCTTTTAGAAACTCTAAATCGTAAAGGTTATTTCTCCAGTACAATCCAAGCCAGTACTGATCGATTCCTAAACGGTTCATTCCTTCGTAATAAGGAAATGGATAAAAAGGAACATTCAGGGCTTTGTCTATTGTTCGGTTATTGGTATCTAAATTTTCGCTTACGAGATTGAAAATCATGTCGATGCCAATTGACTCTTCGCTAACAACGCGTTCGATTTCGTAATAAATTTTAGAAATATCCCAGCTGTAAATTAGTACAGGATATACTTCCATGCGTTGCCAGTTTGGTAAACGAATGTATAAATACCAATAATCTTCGTGCTCAGAAGCTATAAAATTAAGGTGCCCTGTAAATAAAGGAACCAATTGCTGTTTTGGGTCGGTAATGTTGACTTTCAAAACAGGCTGTTCTTTAAATTGCTCTAAAATATACAGGAATTTATTCCCTGTAAGCCAAGGTGTATTTCTGAAAATATCGGTTGAAACATAAGAAGAAACAATATTGTTTCCACTTTGTTCATTGGGATAAACGATGTGTAGTTTGCCATTATTTTCCGTTTCTGAATATTGAAATCCATTAGGGAAAATAATATCCTGTCTGGAACCAAAGGAAATGTCTTTTAGTCCTTGCGCTAAACTCATGTTAACAATGTTGCGTAGTTCACCTGGCGAAATAACGCCTCCTTTGACTATTAATCGAGTTAATTCCATGTTTTTAAAGTTTAAGGTTTGTAGTTTGGTGTTTATAGTTTTTGAACAATAAACTATAAGCGATTGACAACAAACTTATTTGCATTTAGCTAAAATCTCTTTTACTTCGGTTTTACAACTTCCGCAGCCTAAACCGGCTCCGGTAGATTTACACAATTCAGTGAAATTAGTTGTTCCTGCTTTGACTGCTTCTTCGATGTTACCGCTTCCTACCTGACTGCATGAGCAAACTAATTTACCCACAACAGGTTTGGCGGCAGCACCGTTTCCTCTTAAGAGTTGGTTACGTTTGTCTGATAATTCGATTTTGCTTTCAATCATGGTTTTGAATTCGGCAAATTCATTTTTATCTCCCATCAAAATAGCTCCTACTAACAAATCGTCTTTAACGATACATTTTTTGTAATAGCGTTTTTTCAAATCGGCAAAGACAATTTCTTCATAACTATCGTCATTTTCCGGAATACTAAGTTCACCAATACTGCAAAGATTAATGTCTTCCAGTTTTAGGATGTTCATTAGTACTGAACCTTTGTAAAAACTGCTGATGTCCCCGGCAAAATAGTTGGCTAAAATATCGGCTTGTTCTTCAGCGGCAGAAGTAATTCCGAATAATTTACCATCAAATTCAGCAATTTCACCAATGGCAAAAACATCAGGATTTGAAGATTGTAAATATTGATTCACTTTAACTCCACGTCCGCAGGCAATTCCTGATTCTTTGGCTATTTCTATGTTTGGTACAGTTCCAATGGCGTAAACAACGGCATTGGCAGTAAGGATTCTACCACTCTTAAGTGCAATTTCCAATTCATTATCATTATCAGATTCGAAAACAGTACTTACTTCATTATCAAAATAAATTTGAATATCACGAAGCTGAACTTCTTCGGCTAATAATTTACAGGAAATACGATCTAATTGACGTTCCATTAATCGGGAAGCCCTTTGGATAATGGTAATTTTTACTTTTTTATGCTTTAGGGCTGCTGCTAATTCGAGACCTAATAGACCACCACCAACAATAACCACATGTTGATCTTCGGGGGCTAAATTAGTATTGTCTAAATAGTTTTTTAATTTATCAGCATCTTCTTTTCTACGCATAGTAAAACGTCCCGGAAGATGTAATTGTGCATTTTCTGGAATAAAAGGGCGACTTCCGGTAGCAAGAATCAAGCGGTCAAAAGTGTGTGTTTCACCACGGCTGTCTTTGATTGTTTTATTGGTAGTATCGATGTTTTCAATACCCACCGATGATCTCAAAGTAATATTCAATTTGCTTAAACCTTCTTCGTCTCTTATTTTTAATAGGTTTTCCCAAGACAATTCTTCGGTAACATATTCTGGTAATAAAACGCGATTATAAAATGGATTGGCTTCATTAGAGAAAACAATAATTTCATCGGTAGTATTAAGTTCTCTGTAATTTTGTATGAATCTGAAAGAAGCTGCTCCAGCACCAACAATAGCAATTTTTTGAAAAGGTTTTTCATATTTTGCTATGGCAACAGCGGTATATTTAAAATCAGGTTCTTTAGAAATTGGATCAATAACCGTATTAGTTAGATTATTGGTTCTGTTCAGGTCGTTATCTAATTGTTTTCCCCAATGCATTGGCAGGAAAACAACTCCTTCTTTGATGGAATCAGTCACAGTGGCTTTGACACGGACTTCACCATTTTTGGATGTTACCACTACGATATCTCCGTTTTCTATTCCTGATTTAAAAGCATCGATAGGATTGATTTCTAAAAACGGATTAGGGATGTGCGAGAGTAATCGGGATACTTTTCCTGTTTTGGTCATCGTATGCCATTGGTCTCTAATACGTCCTGTGGTAAGTATAAGTGGATATTTATCACTAGGTTGTTCAGATGTATTTTCGATTGCTACCGGCAGATTGAAAATGGCTTTTTGCGAAGGCGTATAAAATTTTCTATCTGTAAAAAGACGAGGCGTACCCGGATGTCCGTAATCAGGTACAGGCCATTGGAAAGTTCCTTCGTGTTTTAAACGGTTGTAATTGAGGTAAGAAATATCAATATTGGTATTTTTTGTCATCTGGCAATATTCCTTATAAACTTCTTCAGAAGTATTGAAATTAAAGCCAGTGAATCCCATTTTTTTTGCAAATCGGGTTAGGATTTCAACGTCGGGCAGGGCTTCTCCGGGAGCGTTAATTCCTTTAGGCAAATAGGAAATTCGTCGTTCAGAATTGGTCATCGTCCCTTCTTTTTCTAACCAACCGGCTGCAGGTAACAATAAGTCGGCAAATTTTGCGGTATCAGATTTATGTGATATTTCCTGAACTACAACAAATTTAGCATTTTGCAGGGCTTTTTCCACTTTTCTGGAATCGGGTAAGCTCACCATTGGATTGGTACAGATAATCCAAACGGCTTTCATTTTTCCTGATTCTAAGGCTTCAAACATTTCTGTAGCGGTAAGACCCGGTTTTTCAGAAACACTGTCTACTCCCCAAAAATCGGCTACTTCCTGACGGTGTTCCGGGTTGTTCAGTTCTCTGTGAACGGCTAATAAACTGGCCATTCCACCTACTTCTCGTCCGCCCATAGCGTTAGGTTGCCCTGTTAGAGAAAAAGGTCCTGAACCTGGTTTTCCAACATGTCCGGTTAACAATGAAAGATTAAGTAAAGCGGTATTTTTATCAACACCCACAGCACTTTGATTCAATCCCATAGCCCAAAGGGAAATAAATCCTTGAGCCTTACCAATTAAATCAGCTGCCAAATCAATTTCTTTGATGGAAATCCCACAAAGTTGTGAGGCTCTTTCTAATGAGGTAGATAGTACTAACTCCTTGTAAGCTTCGTAATTTTCAGTATGTTTTTTAACAAAATTGGTATCGGCATAGCCTTTTTCGATAATTCTTTTGGCTAAAGCATGGTATAATATGATATCACTTCCAGGCAGAATTTGTAAATGCAAATCGGCGGTTAAAGCTGTATCTGTTTTTCGTGGATCGATTACAATTACTTTTACTTTTGGATTTTTCTCGCGGTGTTGTTCTAAACGTCTGAATAGAATAGGGTGGCACCATGCCGGATTAGCTCCTGTTATTAGGAAAGTATCTGCTAATTCGATGTCATCATAAGCAATAGGAACAGAGTCTTCTCCGAAGGTTTTTTTATAACCTACCACGGCAGAACTCATGCAAAGACGCGAATTAGTGTCTATATTATTTGTTTTTAGAAAACCTTTTACGAGTTTGTTAACCAAATAATATTCCTCAGTAAGACATTGTCCTGAGATATAAAAGCCCACACTATCGGGGCCATATTTTTTTATTATCGAAGAAAATACTGCTGCAGCACGATCTAAACCATCGTCCCAGCTTACACGCTCCATAGGGTGCGATTTACTCCAACGCATTTCAGGATAAAGAATTCTATCAGAAGTGTCGTTAGCTACATAATGCAGATTCATTCCTTTAGAACAAAGCATTCCTCTGTTTACTGGATGATCTATATCTCCTTTTACTGTAACTCCATTACTGGAATCTTTGCTTACAATGATTCCGCATCCTACTCCACAATACGAACACGTAGTTTTGATTTCTGAATTTTGCATTATCATTTGTATTTTTTAATTGCGAAATCTTTTTTCAAACGGTATAACTATACTTTTAAAATGTAAAAATACGTATTAATTAAGTATAAGTACGTATTTATTTTGATTTATTTTTCAAGTTTGTTAAAAAGATAAAAGAAGCCTAAAATAATGCTTTTTATCTTTTTTTTGCCTCCAAAAACAATTATTAATTCAAAAAAATAACATTTGAGTTGACATTAATTTTTGACTTTATAAGAGGAAATGTTGGATACGCAGAAGTTAAAAACAGTTATAGATTAAAAGAATACTACTTAATATAATGCAGTTTGTGTAAATCCTTATTGTTACTGTTTTTCAACTGTTTGGATTAGAGTAATATATAACATATTGGTATACATTATATTGTTGGATAGGATTGAACGAGATATTGTTGTTTTTTAGAATTGAGATATTTAGTTTCCCAACAGCGGTTTTTATTTTCTTATTTAATAAATATGAAAGACTGTGAAAATTTTGCTTAAGTAAAAAATGAGTTTTTAGATTTCCACTGTTTTTACTCATACATTATTATAGTATAGTGTCTGATTTTTTTCAAAGTTATTTATTGAAATGATATGCTATTGTATCTCTTTTTTTAAGGATAAGTATGTTTTTTATGTGTTGAAATTGACAACTTAGTTTTTTAAACTACGTATTGAGTTTTAAGTAATCCTTGTATTTACAAGGGTTTTGTGTTATTTTATGCGTTTTGGCAAGATTTAATAAGGCTTTTATTCTTTGATTTACTGTGATAAAAAGCTGTTTTAGACTGGTTTTTAGATGGTTTTTACGTATTAGTACTTACGTACATTTGCTATGTACAAAATCAATAAATAATTAAAATAATTAATATGAAAAAAGCAACTCAAAAAATGGCAAAACTCTTTTCAAAATTGATGCTAGCAGGTTTGGTGACAATAGTTTCACTAACATCAATTAAAGTTAGTGCACAAGGTGAACCAATTAAATTAGGATTTATTCCTCTAACGGATTGTTCTCCAATTGTAATGGCTAAGGAATTAGGATTATTCAAAAAATACGGAGTGGATGTAGTTGTAACTAAAGAATCTTCCTGGGCTAATGTTAGAGATAAAATCTTAACAGGAGAATTAGACGGAGCACACTGTTTGTACACAATGCCATTTTCAGTTTATACCGGAGTAGGTGGTAAGGCCGGTTCAGAAATGAAAATTGCTATGATGCTTAACTCAAACGGACAGGCAATTACATTATCAAATGATTTTTGTGGAAAAGTAGGTTTCAAAGATATGGCTAAAGTTGCTCCGGTAGTAGCAGCCAAGTTGAAAGCCGAAAAAGAAGTGACTTTTGCAATGACTTTCCCTGGAGGAACCCATGATTTATGGTTAAGAAACTGGATGGCTGCTGCAGGTTTAAATCAAAAAGCGGTTAAGATTATTACTATTCCACCTCCACAAATGGTTGCGAATATGAAAGTAGGTAACATGGATGGATACTGTGTTGGTGAGCCTTGGGGAGGAGTTGCAGCTATGCAGGGAATTGGATTTACACAAATCGCTACTCAGGATATCTGGAAAGATCACCCAGAAAAAGCATTGGTAGTAAACAAAGACTTTAGTGTAAAAAGAAGAGAAGATCTTAAAAAAGTAATGAAAGCGATTTTGGAGGCTTGTAAGTGGTTAGATGTACCTGCAAACCGTAAAAAAACGTCTGAAGTTATTGGTAGAGCTCCTTATGTAAATGCTAACGATGATGTTATTCAGGATAGATTGAATGGAGAATACAACTTGGGTTGTAAACTGGGACAAAAAATCTACAAAGGAGACCAAATGATTTTTCATAAAGGTGGTGCTGTAAACTTTCCTCGTAAATCTTACGCTATCTGGGCAATGGCACAATATGTAAGATTCGGATATTTGAAAGAAGCTCCAAATTATAAAGCAATTGCAGATAAATTAATTCTACAGGATTTATATAAAGAAGTAGCTGCAAGTATGAAAATAAAAGTACCTGCTGATGATATGAAACCATTTTCACTTACAATAGATAAAACGGTTTTTAACCCTGCAAATCCAGCAGCTTACCTTAAAGTAGTAAGAAAATAATAAAATAAAAATAAAGCAGTAAAAAGTCCCTCTCGAAAGGGAGGGATATTAAAATAAGTTTACCCGGAATAAACAAAAACAATTGAAACAAACAAAAAAGTTAAACTAAAACAGATTGAATCATGTCAGAGAGAGATACATTAACAATAGATACTCTTGAGGAGGTAAAAATAGCTTCAGTAGCAACTTCTCAAAGTGAAGAAAGTAAAAACGAAAAATTAAGCGTATTTACTGAAAAGCTGGTAACAAAATCAAAATCATTGCTTTTGGCAGCGTTAGGATTAGTGATATTTGGAGGAGTGTGGGAATTATTGAGTGCTGTTACTAAAGGTGCCTTACCTGGTCCCATAGCAACATTAACGGTTTTATTTGAAATGATTAGCGATCCTTTTTACGATTATGGTCCTAACGACAAAGGAATCGGATTGCAATTATTCAACTCTATAAAAACCGTATTATTAGGTTTCTTTTTAGGCTCATTAGTAGCCATTCCTGTAGGGATATTGATGGGAGCAAGTACTATTTGCAAACAAATTTTTTACCCTATCGTACAACTTTTAAAACCGGTTTCGCCATTAGCTTGGTTCCCAATTGGTTTAGTGGTATTCAAGGATACAGGTTTAGCAACAATTTTTATTGTGTTTATTACATCATTATGGTCTACATTGATTAATACCTCTTTTGGTATTGCATCTTTGCCTCAAGATCATAAAAATGTAGCCAAAGCATTTGGATTTTCTAAAACGAGATATTTAACTAAAATTTTAATTCCATTTAGTTTACCTCACATCATTACAGGTTTACGTTTAAGTATCAGTGTGGCTTGGTTGGTAATCGTAGCAGGCGAAATGTTGTCTGGAGGAGCAGGAATTGGATTCTTTGTTTGGGACAGCTGGAATGCATTAAGTCTTGAAAAAGTAATATCGGCAATTATTATCATTGGAGTAGTAGGATTACTTTTTGATAAATTATTTACTTACATAGAAAACAAAGTGGCTTACAAAGCATAATAAAGATGCTAAGGTTCTGAGTTGCTAAGAGACTAAGTCTAAAAACCAGAGCCAAGATCTAAAATCTAATATCAAAAGTCTACAATCTAAAATCAAAGTATCATGAGTTATTTAGAAATCAAAGATTTGGAAATTTCATTTCCAACACCAAAAGGAAAATATACAGCCGTAAGAGATATTAATTTATCAATCCAAAAAGGCGAAATCATATCTATAATCGGACATTCAGGTTGTGGAAAATCAACTATATTAAATGCTATTGCGGGAATGTTAACACCTTCAGCAGGTTCAGTAGTATTAAACAATCAAAGTATCAAAGGACCGGGTCCTGACAGAGGAATTGTTTTTCAAAACTATTCTCTTTTACCTTGGTTAACAGTATATCAAAACATATTTCAGGTAGTAGATTCAGTAATGGAAGGTACTGCTACAGAAAAGCATGATATTGTAGAGAAGAATCTTAAAATGGTAAATTTATTCGAACATAAAGATAAATTACCGGGACAACTTTCAGGAGGGATGAAACAAAGAGTTGCTATTGCTCGTGCTTTTGCAATCAATCCGGGAGTTTTATTGATGGATGAGCCTTTTGGAGCATTGGATGCTTTGACTAAAGGAACTATGCAATTAGAAGTGTTGAAATTATGGAATCTTGACAATCGTGAAAAAACTATTGTGATGATTACACACGATATCGAAGAAGCTTTATTCCTGTCGGATAGAATTATCGTTTTGAATAATGGTCCGTCTTCAACAATAAAAGAAATTGTTGAGGTGCATTTGCCAAGACCAAGAAACAAAATCGAAATTGTAAAAATGCCGGAATACATTGATTTGAGAGATAAATTACTACACTTGTTAACGGATCATTTCTCTATCGAGGATATGGGAATGGTTTATAAAGGATAATACACATCAAGGGCTGAAAAATTAAGTTTTAAAAACAGTAAGTTTTGGCATCAGAGACTTAATTTTTCACCCTTGGTTACTATAAATCAGTTTTTAGAAACACAAAAAAGTGTTTCTGTTAGAAGGAAATTATAAAAAATGGGAATCAATTTTAAAATAAACAAGGCTCAACTTTATGGAGCTGCTGGGGCGGCAATTGTTTTTTGTATTGATCTTTCCCTTCCGCTGGGTGTTGTTATTGGCGTTTTGTACATGTTTAATTTTTTATTAATCAGTAGAGAAACTAAAAAGACCATTATCACTTTTGCCATTGTTGTTTCTTTTTTGATTTTTTTAAAATTGGCTATTTTTTATACAAGTCAAACTAGTTGGATGGTAATTGCTAATCGCTGCATATCAATAGTTGCAGTAATTGTAAATGCCTGGTTGGTTATACAACGAAGAAATCTTTACGAAAAAAATAAACTAAGAAAGAGAAAGGCTGGGGAGAAAATCCTTTATGAAAAAAATCAGCTTAAAACTTTTATCGAATATACACCCGTAGCCATTGCTATGCTGGACATGAATATGAGGTATATTTCAGTAAGCAAGGTTTGGAAAACCACTTATAAGTTAGAAGAAGAGGATGTTATTGGAAAAAGCCATGATGAATTATTTCCTGAAATTACACAGGATTATTGGAAAGCGCATTATCAGCGATGTTTTGCTGGAGAAATAGTCCGGAATGATGAAGATTCTTTTATACGTGCAGACGGAAGTGTCGAATGGCTGAAATGGGAAATCAGACCCTGGTACCAAGATAAAGAAACCATTGGTGGTCTGGTTATGTTTACGGAGATCATCACTGAACAAAAATTAGTTAAGGAGGAATTGATTCGCGCGGAACAAGCCGCTATTGCAAAAGCCAATTTCCTTTCGACCATGAGTCATGAAATCAGGACTCCTATGAATGCAGTACTTGGTTTTACTACGATTTTGCTTCAAAATGCAAGGGAAGACCAGATTGAACATTTAAAATTGATTAAATATTCAGGGGATAATCTGCTGGTATTAATAAACGATATTTTAGATTTCAGTAAAATTGAAGCAGGCAAAATTGACTTTGAAAAAGTAGATTTTAATATAAAAGAATTGATATATAATATTCAGGGAGCATTACTTGAAAAAGCCCGAAAAAAAGGGATTTTGTTAAAGGTACGTTTAGATGATAAACTTCCGGAAAAGCTTATGGGAGATCCTGTACGTTTGGGGCAAATTTTAACGAACCTTGCCAGCAATGCCGTTAAATTTACTGAGACCGGTAAAGTTATTATCAGTGCTTCAGTTGTTTCTCAAAGCAAAGAATCAAAGAGTGTGGATATTGTTTTTGAAGTGAAAGATACCGGTATTGGTATTGCCAAAGACAAACAGGAATTAATTTTTGAATCTTTCACACAGGCAAGTTCAGAGACCAGCCGAAAATATGGTGGCACAGGATTAGGACTGGCAATATCGAAACGCTTAATAGAATTTCAGGGAAGTAGTATTCAGCTGGATAGTAAACCGGGAAAAGGAAGCCGCTTTTCTTTCCATTTAAATATGGATATCAGCGCCCCTTATTTAGTTACTCCTCCTTATGTTGATGCTAATGAACCTAAGGAACTAAATGTTCAGGAAAATACACTCAAAGGATTACGTATTCTGATAGTTGATGATAATAAGATTAATATATTATTGGTCAAACAGTTTTTCAAATTATGGGATATTGAAAGCGATAAGGCCGAAAATGGATTAATTGCTGTAGAAAAAGTCAAAAAAACGGATTACGATTTAGTTTTGATGGATTTGCAAATGCCTGTAATGGATGGTTATGATGCTACAAGAGCAATCAGAAAACTAAAAGGGAAATACAAGGAACTTCCCATTATTGCCCTTACAGCTTCGGCGGTAGGCGATGTGAAGGCAGAAGTATTAAAATCAGGTATGAATGATTATATCAGTAAACCATTTAGTCCTGAGATTCTTTTTAATAAAATTGATTTTTATACAAAGGCGTCTTATCTGTACAATGCCAATAAAGGTTTGAAAAAAACGGGATAAAAAAATGTTTTCCAAATTCCCAATCGGGAATATGGAACGGAAATACAAAAGTTAGTTTAATTTGTTTTGTTTGTTTTTAAATCCCTATCGTAGTCTTGCGATAGGGATTTTTCAGTACTGTTTAAATATTTAATTTCCAATTTATAACTTAAAATAAATACCTAATGAGCAATACAATTTTTGACTTCGTTGGCGGGACAACAGGAGAATGGAAAGTAATAAAAATGAATACCTTAAAAGGAGATGCTCTGGCTGAGATAACTCATATTGATAGAACATCTAGTTCACTTATTAAGGGCAATGAAGGCATTTGGACTTTAAAAGGTATTGTCAGTAACCTTAGATATACGGAGAAAGCCGAAAAAGAAAAACTAATCGCTATTCAGGAAGATTTAGGCCGACCATCGGCAACCCAGGCCGCATTTATTCCTTTGCGAAAATCGGCTGATTGGTGGAATCTCGCTCAGGATGAAAGAAGGAAAATTATGGAAGAGAGTTCTAAACATACCCAAACAGGACTGAAATATTTACCGGCCATAGCCCGAAAACTATTTCATAGCAGGGATATTGGTGAAGCTTTTGATTTTTTAACATGGTTTGAATACGCCCCAGCAGACGAAGAAGCTTTCGAGGAATTATTGTATTCTTTGCGAAAAACAGAAGAATGGAATTATGTGGATAGGGAAGTAGATATTCGATTGTTGAGGGGTTAAAAGCTGTTTAATTTATCCTTTTGCTAGTGTGAGCTAAAGGACTTTTACCGCAAGCTTGTCATCCTGACGAGGAAGACACGAGCGATAGCGAATTGGCGAAGCAATCTCGACAAAGTTGCTCATCTTTGTAGGCACGGATTATAAATCCGCGCTATCGGGTATTCTATACTCGAAAAATAACCAACATATAACCCTCTCAAAAGTTGTGAATAACTTTACGATGCTTTACATAGGAGTAGCTGTTGGCGGTAGTGTTTTTAGTTAGACTTTATTTCTATCGTGTCAACAACTATTGAAGTTTTATTTTCAATATTATAGTTTTCAACTTCGTGTTTAAATAGAATTTTTCCATTGTTTAACTTTAATTCGGTTTTATTAGGGTTGATTTCGGTTTCAATTTCTATAAATCCTAAGTGTTTTTCAAAAAAATATTGTTTAGGTTCTGTGACTTCATAAGAGCAACAATGCGATAAAAATCCTTGGAATCTATGATAAACTCTGATTGATTGATTTTCATATTCAACTTGTTTTGGATAAATTGGATATAAAAGGATGGAAGAAAAAACGGCTAACATAATTCCTCCAAACAAAAAAAACATTGCGACTACTATTCCAGAGATTGTATAAAAAGAAAAGTAAATTGATATTAGCTTAAATGGTTTTATGTTCATAAAAAACAGTACAATACCAGATGTGTATAATATTAATTTTACCACAAATACTGCACTTGGATTTAGACCATAACCTGTTAAGAATTGAAAACCAAAATGAAGCAAAATGAAGCTTAATAAATAAAGATGGATATTTAATATTTTAGATTTCGTCATTTCTAGATTTTACATCAGTTCGATTTATGTTTTGGTTGATCGCATTACCGCCAACGTTTTGCAGATTTGCGATGGGCGGGATTTTTACCACTAATGTTTATGCGGAGCACAAAACTTTCGGCTACCTCTAAACTGGCTGCGGAGCACGAAACCCCGCCTATTGCAAATGTGCTGTTATAGGTAGTGCTTTCTGTCCGTTTCATTTGTTGAGTCTAAATTTTTTGTCCTGATAAAATGTCAAGAGAAGTAATACAAAACCGCCTACTAATGTAATATAAAATGCAATTTGTTCTCTACCTTGAAAGTCTTGACTATTTAATATTCGTTGATTGTTCTTTTCAATTTTAAAAGTCTCAAGATTTAATTTGTCAACCAAATTGGAATGTTTGTAAAACACCTTAACTGTGTCGCCAACATATAGGTTGTTGTCAAGCGAACCATAATTCTGTTGTGGGTTGTAAACAGCGAGTGTCTGGTTAAGGTCTTTGAGTTTCAAGTAAAATGCTTGTTTAGTCAAAGTTGTCCGATAACGTCCGCTTGTAGAAGTCTGATAGGTTGTTATACCTTTTTCAGTAATTATTCCTTCAAATTTGTCGACTTTATCTAGGTCTGTCCAGCCATTTTGAAATGTCAAGTAGGCAACGAAAAAACAACAAGCAGTTAAAAAAAGTCCACCAACAAAATTGAAAACTCTTTTAACCGTTTTTGGAATTCTAAACTTTCGTAATGTCCTAAAAATGCTATTTGTCATTAGTCGTTATTCTTGTCGGGTTCTGTCGTCATAGCATTACCTATAACTTGTATATACTACTGACGTAGTCAGACTTATGCACCCGTATTTGGGTGGCTAAGTCTGACAAACGTCAGACTTAGTTATTATAGCGAAGATATAAAAAAATCTTACAAAAAAAGCTGTAGCTTTATTGTTTCCGTATTATTTCTCTTAAGGTTTCGAGCTGGATTTCCAGTTTCTGTATATAGTCGTTTTTTTCAGCCAGTTCTTTTTTTAGGGCTTTTTCCTGTATGGTTTCAAAACGGTAGGGGAGGTATTCGCCCAGTTGCGCCAAAAAATTGTGCTTAAGCACCAGGCTTAGTTTCCACAAAACGGCAAATGTAGTGTGTCTCTCTTAAAATAAGCTCTCAGTCCTTTAGGGCTTATGTCTAGTGCTTTGGCAATTTCGCTTTTGGTTTTGGTTTGCTGCGTAATGTGGTAATGGATAAAATTACCTATTACAGGGTATTGTTCGGCTTGGACCGGACTAGTGCTATCGGATATAATGCTCTGTTTTTTAGATTGATAGAGCCAAATATAAGCGAAATTATGTTGTTGTTTTGCTACTATAGACCCTAAAAAGGATGTATAGGGACTAAAAAACACCCTATAGGGTACTAAAAAAGGGTATTTTGGTACTTAAAAATGCCCCTTATAGTACCTATAAAGGTCTATTTGATACTAAAAATAGTCTATTATGGTACTTAAAAAAGACTTTTTAGGACTTTTATAGTCCCTATAGGGGACATTTTAGCCCAAACTATTTACTAAAAACTGCTTTCTGCCGACTGAATACTAATTAACAACCTCATTAATCCTAAAACCGCGTTCTTTCCCCAAATACATTGGGTTGCCATGTTTTTCAGACCAAAAACCATCTAATAGATCTTTAGACAAACAACGATAAACCGCCACTCCTTTATAGGTTTGAGAATCTTCTCCCTGGTATTTAAAATTGATAACCAGAATATTATCTCTAAAAAATCCCGTTCCTGTTTGCAGTTGGTCATTATTAATAAGCCATTTTGCCTTGATTCTGTTGTTGGGGTCAAGACTTAAAGAAAGTGTTCCTTTATAGTTGTTTTCTTCGGCATCTTGATTGCTTCCTATAATTTGAAAGTTGCCTATCAGGTCTTCGATATTCATTTGTATCTGATTTTAGAATTCCTGCAAGATTACTATTTTATATGGAAAAGGCACAAAAAAAAGAACCGAAGTTTTAAGGCTTCGGTTCTTTTGTAAAAATAGTTAATTACCAAAAAAAAATTATAATTGAATTCAAATAGTCCTGATGGAAAGTTAGATTTTGGGGCTTTATTTAATTAGGACTATTAATGATTTAATTTCTTTGAAATTGTCTCAATTGATTGCTAATTACTTTTTAACAGAGAATATTTGTGGGTTGATGTTAACCATTAAATACGCCCAGTTGTTAGTGTTATCGTTCAAACCGGTTCCACCTTTTAAGGCTACCATAGAATCTGAACCAAACATTTGAGAGTATCCTGCAATAAGTGTGATGTCTTTGCTGGCTTTGTAAACCGCTGTCAAATCAACCTCTGTACCTAAGTAAGAATCTTGCTCAACACTAGCTACAACAATTTTGTTAGGAGCATAGAATAAATGTGGAGCTACAGAAAGGTTTACTTTTTTGATAGGGAAGTCTAATTTTAAAGACACATCTTGTAATCCTACTGAACCCGCGTGGTTTCCTACGTAGAAATAATCCATAAAACCATTGAAAGCGTGGTTTGTACCAAAAACAGGGTTGAATGATTTAGTCATTGTAGAAGAAGAACTCTGATCTTTACCAGATAAAAATTCATATCCTAAAGTAGCTTTGAATTTAGGAGAAAAAGCATATCCTAAGTTAGCTGCTGTTTCCCAAGCCGAAACTTCACTAGTAGCCACTTTTCCGGTTTGTCCGTAGAAACTAAAGTCAAAAGTTACTTTTTTACCTGCATAATTAGCATAAGTTCCAAAAGTTTGCATATAATTAGTTTCTATTACTGAAGGTGCTTTTAAGTATTCTCTTCCAAGATTTAAGGCTAAGAAGCTAACTCCTAATTTTTTAATACTTGTATGATACCAGGCATATTGCATATCTTTAAAATCAGTTGCGAATGGAGTAGAAGGAGCCACTTTTGCTTCATTATCAGCATTTAGAGCAAAACCTAAATCCAATTGAGATTTAGCTCCTTTGTATTTGATTAAAGCTGCATCAAAGCTACGTCCTTGATTTGACCAGTCTAATCCTCCAATGATACGTTGATTGTCATAAGAAATAAGTTGACGACCTATTTTAGTACTCCATTTATCAGTGAAATTGTATTGAGCCCATCCTTCGTATAGTGCCACTCCGTTTTTATCGGTAGTGTTGTTTACAGTAGTTGGAGCACTTGTAACAACGTTACCCCAGGTACGTACATTTTGCAACGCTACTTTTACAGTTAATTTTTCGTCTTTGTAATTTAAGTTCAATCTGGTACGTTGCCCTACAAATGAAGTGTGATGAGTGGTAGGGGTTAATAAAGTTCCAAAACCATTGGTGTATTCATACCTTGGTCTGATTTGAATATCAGAATTGAATTCCTGTGCCATTGCCCCAGTACCTACTAATCCTATTATTGATAAAGAAAGTGTTTTGAGTAATTTCATAATCGTCGATTTTTAAGTGTTTTTATTAAATTATTACACTGCAAACATACTTACGTAATTGTACTTATGCACAACGTCTTGCGCAATAAAAAACAGCTTTTTAAACCAATTTTATATGTTTTATATAACAATAAAAAATATGCGGAAAAACATAAAACTGATTTAATGTATTGATTTTATTGGTTTTAAATACGTAGGTGTTTACTAAGTAGAATTTAAAACTTTTGAAAAATCTAGTAATTGTACGTAGAATTAGGGGATGTTGTGTTGAAATAAAAGTGTAGAATTTGTTGAAAGGAATTTGTTTTTTTGAAACATACCAACAAAAAAGCCCGATATAAATACCGGGCTTCCCAATAATTAACTAATAAAACAATTAATCGCAGCTATATTAAACTACTTATTTTAAATCTTTATTTAGACATTTTAAAATAATAATCGGCAGAATTTTTTCCGCTTCCATAAACTAAGAAAAATAAACAAACTGCCAAAGTTGCTAAGGCAAGAAATAAATTATCTGAGTGCATTTTGCCCATAAAATTGACTAAAATAGCTCCAATTAAAATAGGTAATTGTGCAATAATAGCCCATCGGGTAAGTAAACCGAAAGCAATTAATATTCCTCCAATCATGTGGGCAGGAGTAATGTAATGAACCAAAAACATTCCTCCTCCAATTTTGTCAATAGGAGAAATCAACTCGACAAGATATGGGATGTTAGTTATAAATTTAACTCCTTTTACGAATAAAAACACTCCAAGTGCAATTCGTACTAAATCTAAGGTAAAATAAGTGTGCGCATTGGCCCATTTATTTAATTCTTTCACATTGTTCATATTGCTGTATGTTTAAAATTGGTTACTACTAAGGTAGTGATTTTTAAAATAATAGCGAACAGTTAGGGTGTTAAAATCAATGGCAATGGCAATTTCAAAAATCAATTATAATAGTTTAAACAGGGGTAAAATTCAAATTAGATTTTGGTAATTGAATAAAAAAGAATTTATTATTGATTTTGGTTTGTTATCCAATCCAGTTCAGGGTCTTCTCCCTGGATTTGGTCTTCGAGAGAAGGAGTTATGGGAATATCCGGAAAAACACCATGTCCAAATGCTTTGGTTTGATAATAAGGTGCAATATTCATAATCCCGATTCGGACTTTTAGTTTAGAATGTGGCATGCATACAACAGGCATAAATCCAGCCACGGTGCCGTTATAATCGCCTCCTGTTTCTTCGCCTACAAATGTGGCTCTTTTGGATCCTTTTAAATTAGACGAAATGATACTCGAAGCCGAAAAGCTCGCTCCGTTAATCAACACATAGATTTTGCCCTTGAATGCTCTTTTGTTGATTTGCTGTGGCTGTGTGTCGGTATCAAAATAGTTTTTGCCGTCTTTGTCCTTATGTACATTTAGCAGCAAATAACTGTAAATAAGAGGCGAGAAAAGCGCTTTTACGGCTTTTACTGGAACACTACCTTTGTTAAAATAGACTCCATTAAATAAACTCGCTCTGGAAACTACTTCTGATTTTTTTAAGAACACAAAAGTTGAATCGGCTAGGTAGCTGTAGAGTTTGATAATTTCGTTCAATCGCCCGCCACCGTTATTTCTTAAATCGATAATCAGGGTTTTGGTATTTCGTTTTCGAATTTCGGCAAAGCTTTCTTTGTAAAACTTTCTGAAGTTTCCGCTTTTAAAACCTCTGATTTTTAGTATGGCTACGCTGCTGTCTTTTGGAAAAAAATCAAGGTTTCTGATAAAATTATTGGACGATTTATCGTAGCCGTTAATTCGTTTTTTTCTTTTTAAAGCCTGTTGTTTTGCTTTGTCAACCGGAACGGTTTTTTTAATTTTCTTTTTTTCTTTTTTATCAATGCTATCCAGCTTAAATCTCTTTATGGTGATATTTTCGATGCTGTCATTGGATTTAAAAACATATTGAAGACTGTCTTTGATACCATATTGGGTGGTGAAAGCCGAAACAAAACGTTTGGCTGCAATTCGGTCTTTTAAGGTGGTATTAAAACCATCTGAACTGTAAAACCGATTGTATTCCCGGATGAGTTTTTGCGGTTGGATGCCGTTTACCGAAAGCACTTCGGTTCCTGGCTGTATCGTTTTGTTGTATGATTTATTTTTGATAACATACAATTTATCGTTGTAAAAAGAAAAATCAAATTGCGAAAAAGGACCAACTCCTTTTTTGATAAGAGCCTTAGTTTCTTTTTTCGAAAATTGTTTCTCCGGTGTTAAAACATAGCTGTGTCCCTGTCTTATTGAAGCAACAACAATACTGATTTTTTTATAAAATTCGAGCGGAGTTAAGGGTTTGTCAATAGTAGTTTTGAGACTGTCAAACTGATAATCCAGACTTTCCTTGCTAATGTAATAATCCAGTTTAGGATGCAGTTTTTGGAATTTTTTATGTGTAAAATCAATGTCTTCTTTGAGTTGGTTCACCCCAATTAATTGTTGTAAATGGGCATTATCTTTTTTTACAGTGCTGCACTGCGCAAAGAAAAATACAATAAAAAGAAACAGCAGTATTCTTTTTTCAAAAATTGGGTGGTGAATCATTTATTTCTCTTTTTTTCGAACATTTTATTAAATGCCTCTGCTGATATTATTTGAAGTTCATTGGTTTTACAATTCCAAATAGAAGCATAATTTTTAGATAACACAATATGATTTTTCTAATTTGTAAATTTTTCATAAAGCATCAATGTGCAAATATCTGTTGCTGTGATAAAATCACCAGTTTCAGCTTGATGATTATGCATGGTTTCTACATCGGTTTGATCTTTTTTGAATTGTAGAGGAATTAAGTTTTTATGCAATGCTTTTCGGCTTATGAAATTATTGTTTTTATCAAAATTCAATAAATAATCATTTCCTAATAATACGACTCCATTTACATTGGGGCCTGTTAAAATGTACACTTTTTTCTCCCCATTTGAAATCAAAGGAATTAGATTTAGTTTACTATTATTGTAATTTTTGATTAGAGTGTCGTTTTGTAGTGCTTTTTTTGAGTTTTCTCTTAAGGTATAATAATCGAGTTCATTTTTGGTAAATGTTCGTTCTTCTAATAAGGTTGTTGCTTTATTGACATCAAAAGTAGCATCAAAAGTAATGGTTCCAATGACTTTTGGGTTTTCTTCTTTTGAAAAGAAAATACATTTTGATTTATCATTTTCAGAATACGAAAAGTAACCTCCAATTTTTTCCTTGTTTGGGTATTTTGCCAAAAAAATATCCGTTCCATACCAGGAAGCCATTTCCGATTGGTATAATTTTTTCCCTTCTTCAATAATAGGTTTGCTTAGTTTGTCAGTGTTTGATTGACTAATACAATTTAAAGTAGCAAAAAATGAAAGTAATAGTTGTAGTTTTTTCATGGTTTATTTGGGTTGGTTAAATGTTGGTCTTTTGATGAATTTATCTTTTTAAAGTAAAGTGTCCAGAAAAGGACTTTCCGTTTCCAAAATCTATTTTAAACCAGTAATCATCCGGATTTATCTCTTTGCCATTATATAAGCCATCCCATCCTGAGCTGTTAGCAGTGAGATGTTTTAAAAATTTTCCATATCTGTCAAATATGAATATTTTAGAGTTTGGAAATTTGTTAATTCCTTTAACTTGCCAAAAGTCGTTAAAGCCATCATTGTTTGGAGTAAAGAATTTTGGATAATCTATGATTGTTACTTCCGAAGAGTCTTCTCCACAACCTTTTTTGTCTCTTACATGAACCGTATAATTTCCTCCTGCAATTTCTGAAAAATAATTGCTGTCTTGGTAGGTTATTCCATCTATTGAATATTCAAAATCACCATTTCCTGTAGCTATTATTTCAATAAAATTATTACCTAATTCCCCATTATTTACTTGTTGAATTTTTGGTAGATTAGAGCGTATCAATTTAAATGAAAATGAATTTTCACAAGATATTCCATTACTTGTTTTAGATACACGAAGTGTATATTGTCCTGCTTCTATTAGATTTGCTTCAAAGGAATTAGAAATTATTGTATTGTCTTTATATTTCCATTCCCAAGTGTCAAAATCTGGATTTGTAGCAATAGATAAGGACGGTTCTAAATCGCATAAATAATAGTTGCTTTCTAAATTAATTTGTGGCAACTCATTTACAATCAATTTAAAACTAGTTTCAGAATAACATAATGGATTCAGTTGATTTTCAACTTTTACATTAATAGTTTGAGACCAAGCAGTTGTATTTTGATAATTTGGTGATGATGGATTTAATAGATTATTTCCATTTTCATCTGAATAGGATATAATTAAACCGGTTTGATTACCAATAATTTGATTTTTGATAGTTGAAGTGTCAAAATGAGAAAATCCATTTCCTTCATCACAAGCATATAAATTTTGCGGCTGATTAATTTGTGGTTTGGTTGATGTAGCTAAATTCAACGATGTTTCCGAATAACAATTGGTTACCGAATTTGTTACTCTAACAATTATAGTTTCTTGATTAGGGACTAAATTTGTATAAGGATTGGGTAGTGGACTAGGTAGTTGATTTCCATTGCTATCAAAATAAGATACTTGCATTCCTGTTTGATTGCCTAATACTGTACTTTCAATATTTGAGGTGTCAAAATATTCTGAAATTCCATCGTTATTGTCATCACAACCAGTTAAGTTATTCAAAGTATTTGCAACAGGTAAATAGCTTACAATTAGTTTAAAAGTAGTTGTTGAAAAGCAATTAGTATCAAGATTTGTAGCTTTTACGGTTATAACTTCTAGATTTTTAACTGAATTGGTAACAGAACCTAATTCAGAATCAACTATTAATTGACCATTTTCATGGTAAAATTCAATTTGTAAATTGGTTTGAATGCCTAATATGTCTAATTTAACTTGATTAAGATTAAATGTAGAATATCCATTATTGGTGTTATCACATACTTTTAAGTCTTTGACCAATGTAATATCTGGTAAAGGATTTACAATTAAATCAAAAGTAGTTTCAGAATAACAGCATAAATTATCTTTATGGGATACTCTGACTGTAATGGTTTCTCTATTTTTTACAGTATTAGTAAAGGGATTTGGTAACGAATTGTATTTATTCCCTTTTCCGTCAATAAAAGTAATGACTTTGTTTATTTGCCCACCTAGAACTTGTAGGTTAATCGTAGAAGTATCAAAAGAGGTTGAAAAGCCAGTATTGAAGCTGTTTTCACAAGCGGAAATATTGTTAATTCCGTATGCTTTTGGAGGTTCTTTTACATCAATGGTTTCGCTTAAATTTTCAACTGTTCCATCTTTAGCAGTAACTCTTGCAGTAATTGTATAGGTTCCATCTGATGAAAAATCATGATAAGGAGATAAATCAGTTGAGGTATTATCGATTCCTGAAGTTGGATCTCCAAAATCCCAAACTACCGATGCCATTTTTGTTTCATCATCAATGCTGAATTCTTTCAAAAAATCAGAGCAATTATTAGTGTAATTCATTTCGAAATGATTGGAAATGTTGTTTACTTTTCCTGTCACATTGATGTAATAATTGGCGTTTGGGACTCCAAAAACAGTAGTAGAGAAATATTCGTTATTTGGAATACCTGCCGTACGAGCGCAGCCTTTAAACCAAGAAATACCATTGTCTTGTGTTGAACCTGCTATAAAAGCAGCTTGTGATCCACCACCTAATATAGGGTTACCCCCTTTTTGAACTTCAACTAGTATTTTTTCTACACCTGCTGGTATAATAATTGGGTTGTTAAAATCTAGCTGAATGATTTGAGATTCATGACCTATGCTTGGAGGAAGATCTATGGTTTGGCTACTACCAATTAAATTGGTTTCCGAAAAAGAAGCTGGGAAATTATTATCTATTTTATAGAAATTAAAACGAACAGTGGCACCCCATGCAGTGTTATTAACCCCAACCTGTCCAGAATTAATTACAAATTCTTCATTAGGAGATATACCAAAATCTTTTAAGTTAAAATCTCTAGCCCAATAATATGTAGTTCCATAACAGCCATACATATCTGTTCTCAATAGATCATCACAAATGTTATGAGATAATCTAGTAACAGGCCCCGAGCTTTTTACATTGGATACGTCCCCAGTTACAGTGATGTAAAAATTGGCATTAGGAACTGGAATATTCATTTCTGTTGTTGGTTTCAAAAGTTGGTTGTTGTTACAACCTACATACCACGAATCTCCATTGTCTTCTTGTGTGCCAGCAACAAAAACTTTTGCTTGGGTATAATTAGTGTAGTCTCTTCCTTTTCCAACTAATACGATGATTTTTTCAACTCCTGCAGGAACAATGATGGGACTATCAAAGTCTATTTGCATAATTTCGGGATTACTATCAATTGTTTTTGTAGATATCACTCCCCGAGTTCCAAGTAATGGCTTTTCAAAATAAGAATTGTAAGTACCTGGAAAATTTTCATCATAAATATATACCGAAAAATATAATTTTGAACCAATATCAGATTTTGAAATTCCAATCTGTCCTGATTTAATAATAAATTGTTCATTTGGAGCTATACCAAAATCGGATAATTTAAATACTCTACCCCAATTTTCATCTTCTAAACAAGAGTACATATCGGTCTTAATAAGAGTTGTCCCTATGTTGTTAGTCAATGTTATTTGCGCATTTATAAATTGAAAAGATAGAACAAGCAGAAGCAGTACTATTTTTTTAAACATGTTTTTTAAAAGTCTGATTATTGTTTTTAGTTTTTCTTTCAAATATATTAAAATATTCTTACAAAAAGTGCTTTAAAAATAAATCGTTCTTTATAGCCCTGATGGAGCCGATATCCTCGAAGAGATAAAGGCGAGAGCAGGAGGGATGGATGTTTAGTGCTGAATGTTTCTGCTTCTGAAAAAAGAAAAAGTTATATTTTACTCTACAATAATACCATGCTTATAAAGCAAGCCTTTTAAACCTTCAAGCGCGAATTGTGCTTTTTTTAATTTGGTTTTCGAGGGATCGATAGTGTAGTTGTAGCTGCTTCTAAAATCGACTTTGTTGGCGATGGCTTTTTCAAATTCGGAGCGGTACAAATTACAGTTGTAGAATTGTGCTCCGGTTAAATCGGTTGCCATAAAATCAACAGCAATCAGGCTTGAATTGTTAAACGAGATACCTTTTAATTTCAAGGCGTAGAATTTAGAGAAATCTAAGGTGCAGTTGTTAAAGTGAATTTCGAAGATGAGTTTGTCGCTCATGGCAAAATTGACTTCTTTGATTTGGCAATTATTAAAGAATACGGTTCTAAAAGCGGTGTGATTGATTTTTGAAGTATTGAAATTGCAGTTATTGAACTGGCAATCTATAAAAGTGACGCCTATAAGATTACAATCAGAAAAATTGCAATTGGTAAATGTGCAGCTTTCAAATTCTTTGAGGTTGAGCGTTTCCAGACCATAGTGGATGTTGTTGTAGTGCTGGTCAAAGAAATACTCGGTCATTTTTTACTTTAGATTTCAGATTTTAGAAGGCAGAAATCTAAAATCTAAATTCTGCCTTCTGCAATCTAAGTTTTATTCCTCTTCTTTTTGTCCCATCATCATCAGATAGGCTTTCAGGAATTCGTCGATTTCACCGTTCATTACGCCATCGACATTGCTGGTTTCATATCCTGTGCGGACGTCTTTGACTAATTTATAAGGTTGCATCACATAATTTCGAATTTGCGAACCCCATTCGATTTTCATCTTTCCGGCTTCGATATCGGCGCGTTGTGCCTGTTTCTTTTTCAATTCGATTTCGTACAATTGAGAGCGAAGCATTTGCATGGCGCGCTGTCTGTTGTCCTGTTGCGAACGGGTTTCAGAACACTGAATCTGGATTCCTGTAGGTTTGTGATACAGCTGTACTTTGGTTTCTACCTTATTTACGTTCTGTCCTCCGGCACCACTGGAGCGGGAAGTTGTAATTTCGATATCGGCAGGATTAATGTCGATTTCGATACTGTCATCCACCAATGGATAAACATAAACAGAAGCAAATGAGGTATGACGTTTAGCATTACTGTCAAATGGAGAAATACGCACCAATCGATGCACACCATTTTCGCCTTTTAGATAACCAAAAGAATAATCGCCTTCAAATTCCAGGGTCACGGTTTTTATTCCCGCAACGTCGCCTTCCTGATAGTTCAGTTCTTTTATTTTGAAACCGTATTTTTCACCCCACATCATGTACATACGCATCAGCATTGAAGCCCAATCGCAACTTTCGGTTCCACCAGCTCCGGCTGTAATTTGCAAAACAGCGCTTAGGGTGTCTCCTTCATCCGAAAGCATATTTTTAAATTCAATGCCTTCGATATGGTTTTGAGTCAGTTGGTATTGTTCGTCAAGTTCGTCTGATGTGAGTTCGCCTTCTTTGTAAAATTCGTAGGCGAGCTGCAATTCCTCTGTTAAGGCAACGGCTTTGTCGTAGTCTTCAATCCACTTTTTTTTGTTTCGAAGATTCTTTACAATAAGTTCGGCTTCTTTGGCGTTGTTCCAAAAATCCGGAGCAAAGGTTTTCTCTTCTTCGTTAGAAATTTCGATAAGTTTAGCATCGACGTCAAAGATACCTCCTCAACGCACCAAGGCGCTCCACAATACCTTTAATTTGTTCGGTAGTTGTCATAAAATGTGTAATTTTGTTGCGCAAAAATAGTAAAAAAAATCACGTAGGGACTACAGACACTGTATCTCTATTAAAAATATAAAAATGCAAATAAATTTAGTTAGTGATACGGTAACGAAACCGTCCTACGAAATGTTACAATATATGTTTAACGCCGATGTAGGGGATGATGTCTATAAACAAGACCCTAGCGTTGTTGAACTGGAAGAAAGAGTGGCGGCTATTTTTGGGATGGAAGCGGGCTTGTTTTTTCCTTCGGGGACTATGGCAAATCAAACGGCCATAAAACTGCATACTCAACCGGGTGAACAATTAATAGCCGATAAACATTCGCATATTTTTCATTTTGAAGCCGGTGGTGTTTCTTTTAATAGTGGTGTTTCCTGCTGCTTAGTTGAAGGAAATCGCGGAATGATTACCGCTGAGCAGGTTGCTGCTGCAATCAATGAGCCTGATTTTTACCACAGTCCGTTAACGAGTTTGGTTTGTCTTGAAAACACAACCAATATTGGCGGTGGTGCCTGTTATGAAATGGAGGATTTGCAAAAAATAAAATCCGTTTGCGAGGCTAACAATTTGAAATTACACCTGGATGGAGCCCGAATCTGGAATGCTTTGGTTGCCAAAAGACAGAGCCCGAAAGATTTCGGAAAACTATTCGATACTATTTCGGTTTGTTTTTCAAAAGGATTGGGAGCGCCAGTAGGTTCGGTTTTGTTAGGCGATAAAAAAACAATTCAGCGTGCTTTGAGAATCAGAAAAGTATTGGGAGGCGCTATGCGTCAATCGGGATATTTGGCGGCAGGAGCGATTTATGCTTTGGAAAATAATATCAAATTATTAACCGAAGATCACCGAAGAGCTAAGGAACTGGCTAATATTTTGAAGAAAAAAACTTGGGTAGCCTCGGTGGAGCCTGTAGAAACCAATATTTTGATTTTTTCTTTAGTTCCTGAATATAAAGACGAAGTTTTGATTGAGAAATTAAAGCAAAAAAACATCTCGATTAGTGCTGTTGGAAATAGAAAATTAAGAATGGTGACGCATTTAGATTATCGTGAAGTAATGCATACTTATGTAATTGAAACCTTGGCTAAGATGTAAAGTTTACTATAATAACAAAAAAGCATGAATTTAATTCATGCTTTTTTGTTAATTTACTATCACCATGTTTTTACTATAGCTGTTTGTAGGTATTGGTATAAATTCAGTTGTGTTTGAGGTAATATTATATTTTAATATTCCAAATTGGTTGTTTTTAGAAACTAAATTTAGATATTGATTGTTAGTCTTGTCAATAAATCCTTTTCGTTAACATTAAATACACCATAATCCTCATTAGGTAATATATCTAGATATGTTTTATTAGCTAAATCTAATTTTACCAAATTCACTCCGTTTATAGACGAATTTGCTTTTAAACCATAAACAATAGTATTTGAATAAATTGCAGTATGTGTTAATGGAATTTTTGTGTTATTTAATAATGTTGATGTAGCTGTTTTTCCGTCAGGATTAATTTCAAAAAGATTGTCCGTATAACTTGTACTGTAGAATTTAGAATCATTCATAAAAGTTGAATACAATCTTTTTTGTGAAAAAGAAATATCTGAGTATTGGACTTCGTAAGTTGATGGATTTATAGTAACAAAATAATTTACATTGTTAGTTTCGCTATAGGGATTAGAAATTATTATACCGTATAACAAACTTTTAGATTCGTTCCATTCTAAAGCAATCAGCATTGGTTCAAAACCAATTATTTTATCAGGATAAGAAAGTATTTTTGATGTAGTTGTTTTTGAGTTTTTATCAAAAATGTAAAGTTTGTCTAAAGGCGGGTAATGTCCAACTAAAAAGATACTATTGTTATTAGAACAAACAGTATTCAGGTTTATAGTCGTGGTCGTTAATCCGTTAAACTTAGTTGATAAAGTAATTTTTCCTGATTTGTTTCCAACAGTATGAATTTCTCCTAAATCATTTACAGTGGTGTAGTTGAAATCATCTGTTATGGTTTCTGTGTCGGTTGAGCTATCGTTGCTACAAGAAAAAAAGAAACATGCAGCAACGATACTTAAGCCTAAAATTGATTTATTGAATTTCATCAAACTTATTTAAATAAATTATCCATTCCGGGAATCATTGGCATATCCATTTTGGCAACTGCATCCAGTTCGGCTTCGTTTACTTTAGTTGCTTTTTCGATAGCTTTATTGATAACTAAAATCATATAATCTTCCAGTTGTTCTTTGTCTTCCAATAATTCATCGGCAATAGTAATGGATTTTATTTTTCTATTGGCAGTAATAGTTACTTTTAATAAACCATCTGTGCTTTGCTCGTCAACAAGAACAGTATCCAGACGTTTTTTAGTCTCTTCAATTTTATTTTGGGTTTCTTTTAATTTACCCATCATTCCCATTAAATCCATTTTTATTTTTTTTAATAATTAGTTTACGAAATTAGTATTTTTACGCTGATTACAATGTTAAAATTGATGAAAAAGGTGCTCGTATTAGAAGTTGTTTCAGCTATTTTTGTGCGAGCTTTTACATAAATGTGAAGATTTACTACATGATAGAAAAAATACTACCGCCTGTTGCCAAAGTTATACCTACAGAATTTGAGAAGTTTAGAGATGTTAGAATTGATAATTATTTCTGGTTAAAAGACCGGGAAAATCCGGAAGTTATTGATTATCTGAACAAGGAAAATGAGTATTACCAACAAATGACTGCTCACACGAAGGATTTCCAAAACCAATTGTTTGAGGAAATGAAAGCGAGAATTAAAGAAGACGATGAGTCGGTTCCGTATTTATACAATGGCTATTACTACATCACCCGATATGAAACGGCCAAAAACTATCCTATCTATTCCCGAAAAAAAGGCAGCCTTACGGCAAAAGAAGAAATTCTTTTTGACTGTAATATATTGGCCGAAGGTCAGGCTTATTTCAAATTGGGAGGTATGAGTATTAGTCCCGATAATAAGTTGGCTATTTTTAGTACAGACGTTGTTGGCAGAAGAATTTATACTATTCAGGTTAAGAATTTAGAGACTGATGAAATTCTGGAAGATAAAATCGAAAAAGTTACGGGTTCAGCAGTTTGGGCAAATGATAATAAGACTATTTTTTATTCGAGTCAGGACGAAGTTACTCTGCGTTCGGATAAGATTTTCAAGCATAAACTGGGAACAAAGCAGGAAGATGATGTGTTAGTTTATTTTGAAAAAGACGACACTTTTAGTGTTGATATTAATAAATCAAAATCCAGAAAATATTTAGCAATTGAATCAGGAAGTACGTTGACTTCTGAGTATCGTATTTTAAATGCGGATACTCCTGATGGGAAATTTAAGATTTTTCAAAAACGAAAAAGAGGCGTAGAATACAGTATTAATCATTATAAAGATAGTTTTTACATTCTTACCAATAAAGATGATGCTGATAATTTTAAACTGATGAAAACCCATGAGGATTCAACTTCAGTTGAAAATTGGGTCGAAATCATTGGGCATCGCGAGGATGTTTTATTGGAAGATATTGAAATTTTTGCCAATTATTTAGTCCTCGATGAACGTGAAGGAGGATTGAATAAAATCCGAATTATGTCCTGGGACGGAAGTGAAGAATATTATTTACCTTTTGGCAGCGAAACTTATACTGCTTACACATCGACGAATGTTGATTTTGAAACTGAAATTTTGCGTTACAGTTACCAGTCGATGGCAACACCATCATCGGTGATTGATTTTAATATGCGTACCAAAGAAAAGGAAGTCAAAAAAGAGCAAGAGGTCTTAGGAGGGAAATTCGATAAAAATAATTATACCGAAGAACGTGTTTGGGCAACAGCCAAAGATGGGACTAAGATTCCTATTTCGATGGTGTACCGTAAAGAGTTGAAGAAAGACGGGAAAAATCCATTATTACTTTATGCTTATGGTTCTTATGGACATTCTATGGACGCTTATTTTTCATCGACACGTTTGTCATTGTTAGACAGAGGATTTGTTTATGCTATTGCTCACATTCGCGGTGGGGAAGATTTAGGAAGACAATGGTATGAAGATGGAAAATTACTTCATAAGAAAAATACTTTCACTGATTTTATAGATTGTTCTAAGCATCTGATTGAGCAAAAATACACTTCAACAGCGCATTTATATGCCGAGGGTGGTTCGGCAGGAGGCTTGCTGATGGGAGTAATTATCAATGAAGCACCCGAATTGTATCATGGGGTTATTGCTCAGGTTCCTTTTGTCGATGTAATGACTACTATGTTGGATGATAGCATACCATTAACTACGGGTGAATATGACGAATGGGGAAATCCAAATGTTAAAAAATACTATCAATACATGAGATCTTATTCTCCTTACGATAATGTTAAAAAACAAGATTACCCTAATATGTATGTTTCTACAGGCTTGCATGATTCTCAGGTACAGTACTGGGAGCCAGCTAAATGGGTGGCTAAACTAAGAGAGTATAAAACAGATGAAAATGTTTTGTATTTGGATACTAACATGGATGCAGGTCATGGAGGAGCTTCAGGAAGGTTTGAAGCGCTAAAAGAATTAGCTAAAGAATTCAGTTTTTTACTAGATTTGGAAAAAATTAAAATCTAATTAGTTTTTTTTTGTTAAATTTGCTGCGTATCCAGGTTAAATAAAACTTAATCTTGATTAACTATTTTTTTATGAAAGAAGAAATAAATGCTTATAATAATGTTTTAGAATTGATAGGAAATACGCCTCTTATCAAGATAAACAAAGTAACCGAAAATTTAGAAGGTAATTTCTATGCTAAGGTAGAAGCTTTTAATCCGGGACATTCCTCAAAAGATAGGATCGCTTTGTACATTATTGAAGAAGCAGAAAAAAAAGGAATATTATCTCCTGGAGACACCATAATCGAAACTACATCTGGTAATACAGGTTTTAGTTTGGCTATGGTAAGTATCATAAAAGGATATAATTGCATATTAGCGGTAAGCTCTAAATCATCAAGAGATAAGATAGACATGCTTCGTAGTTTAGGGGCAAAGGTTTATGTTTGTCCGGCTCACGTTTCGGCAGATGATGAACGTTCTTACTACAGTGTGGCTAAGAGATTGCACGAAGAAACAAAAGGTTCCGTTTATATCAATCAGTATTTTAACCAATTGAATATAGACGCCCATTACAATACTACCGGACCGGAAATTTGGAAACAAACTAACGGTAAAATTACCCACCTTGTTGCCTGCAGTGGAACAGGAGGGACTATCTCAGGAACTGCTAAATTCTTAAAAGAGCAAAATCCAAATATTAAAGTTTTAGGTGTTGATGCTTTTGGTTCTGTATTGAAAAAATACCACGAAACAAGAGAATTTGATACTGAAGAAATTTATCCTTACCGTATTGAAGGATTAGGTAAAAACCTGATTCCATCGGCTACTGATTTTGATGTTATCGATAAGTTTATGAAGGTAACAGATGAGGAAAGTGCGCATTCAGCAAGAGAAATCACCAGAAAAGAGGGAATGTTTGTAGGTTATACATCAGGAGCTGTTTTACAGGCTATAAAACAATATGCCGAAGAAGGAGAGTTTGATGCTAATAGTAATGTAATTGCTATTTTCCCAGATCACGGTTCCCGTTACATGAGTAAAGTTTTCAGTGATGATTGGATGAATGAACAAGGGTTCTTCGATAGTATTAACGAAGAAGAAGTACAAAAAATTGAAATGATAAAATAGATTTCTCTATTTTCGATTATAGTAAACTCCAGAGCAATCTGGAGTTTTTTTTTGTTAAGAACTTATTATGTTGTATTAAACAAAAATATCGATATAGGTAACTTCGTTTGATATAGGGATAATCCCGTGTTTTTGAAGCGCATTAAAATACAGGCTGTCTCCAGTTTTAAGTACGTATTCTGTATCGCCTATTTGCATTTTCATACTGCCTTCTACTACAAAAACAAATTCTTCGCCTTCATGCGACAGTTGATGAGGTATAACTTCACCCTTGCGGGCTACAAACAAAAAAGGCTGCATTTTTTTATCATGATACTCCGATGCATATGGAAAAATCATATACCCTTTTTCAGTCTTAACCAATTTTTCTATTGCGGTATTCCTGCTTGTAACAATAGCTTTGTTCCATCCTTCCTGTTCCAGAAGACTTGAAACGCTAGTGCCTAATACTGCCGCAATTTTTACCAGTGTTGCAACCGAAGGAATTGTTTTGTCGTTCTCTATTTTGGAAATCATACTTTTAGATAAACCACAACTGTCGGCAACTTCCTGTAGCGTGCGTTTTTGGTTTGTTCTCAATAATTTTATTCTTGCGCCAACCTCAAGTGTATTTGCTGGTGTAATGGTATTATTTTCTTTTTCCAAAATACGATGTTCAATTGTTTAAATTATTTTTTTGCTTCATATTAGATAATTATTGCAAATATTTAGCTAATCAATGTTCTGAAATTAAAATCGAAATAAAGATACTGATTTTAATAATATATAATTATATTTGTCAACAATGTTGAATAAAAGTAAACATTATTTTTAAGTATAACTAACTATTGCGGTAATTCCGTCATAAAAACCAACCAAACTATGCTAAAACTATTCAATTATTGCCTGGCTGTCTTCATGTTTCAATTTTTAACTCAAGCCCTCTATGCTCAAAGTCCTGAAATTACAGTGGATCTTAAACAAGAGATTGCTCCTATGACTCCAGTATGGGCATGGTTTGGTTATGATGAACCCAATTATACCTATATGAAAGACGGTAAAAAGCTGCTTAGCGAAATTGCAGCTTTGAGTCCGGTTCCTGTATATGTTCGTACGCATAGTATGCTTGTAAGCGGTGATGGTGTTGCTGCCCTGAAATGGGGTTCAACTAATGCTTATACAGAAGATGCTAATGGAAATCCGGTGTATAATTGGAAAATTGTAGATAGTATTTTTGATACCTATGTTTCGCGTGGTATGAAACCCTTGGCACAAATTGGTTTTATGCCTGAAGCTTTATCAACACATCCTACGCCTTATAGACATTATTGGAAACCTGGTGATCCTTACACTGATATTATTACCGGTTGGGCTTATCCACCAAAAGATTATGATAAATGGAGAAAATTGGTGTACGAGTGGGTTAAACATTCGGTGGAGCGTTATGGGAAAAAGGAAGTGGAAAGTTGGTATTGGGAAGTTTGGAACGAACCAAATGGTCACTATTGGAAAGGTACAAGGGAAGAATTTTTTAAGATGTATGATTATGCAGCCGATGGGCTTAAGCAAGCCTTGCCTACAGCAAAAATTGGAGGGATTAATATTGCTGGTACAAAAGGGAAGGGTGCTCAGGAGTGGACAAATGATTTTATTAAACATTGTATTAGTGGTACCAATTATGCCACAGGAAAAATAGGTTCGCCTATGGATGCAATTCTTTTTCATGCTAAAGGCAGTCCTAAATTAGTAGATGGTTCTGTTAGAATGAATATGGCACCACAGTTAAACGATATAGAAACAGGTTTTAAGCTTACTATGTCGTATCCAGAAACAAAAAATCTACCTATCATAATTGGTGAATCAGATCCTGAAGGCTGTGCAGCCTGCGGTATGGCTACTAATCCGGAGAATGCTTACCGAAACGGTACAATGTATTCCAGTTATACAGCTGCATCTTTTGCCCGTAAATATATACTAGCAGATCAGACGAAGGCAAACTTTCTGGGAGCGGTATCCTGGTCTTTTGAGTTTGAAGACCAACCATGGTTTTATGGTTTTCGCGATCTTGCAACCAATGGAGTTGATAAACCGGTGCTTAATGTTTTCAGGATGTTTGGCATGATGTCAGGAAAACGTTTAGCTGTTAAAAGTAATCGGATGTATCCTATAGCCGAAGTACTCAAATCAAGTGTTCGCGGTACTCAGTCAGATATTGGAGCATTGGCAACAAAGGATTTAAAGTCTGCGGCAGTTATGGTGTGGAACTATCATGATGATGATAAATCTGGACCTGTTGAAACAGTAAATATAACTATCGAAAATATTCCGGCTAAAAAGCTTGCTCTGAATATTTACCTTATCGACAAGGAAAATAGTAACTCTTATGAAGTATGGAAAAAAATGGGTTCACCACAAAATCCTACACAACAACAAATAGATACACTCGAAAAATCGGGAAAACTAAAATGTGTCTTAACAAAAAAACTAAAAATTAATTCAGCCAAAGCTGTATTGCCTTTAAAATTAGAACGTCAAGGTGTGGCTCTGGTAAAATTGGATTGGTAATCGTTATTAATTTTAAAAACAAACAATGATATTTTATAAGTACTTAACATTAGGCTGTACAATAGCAGTTATATCAATATCTAATATTTCAGTACAGGCACAAGAGTACAAAGATCATGTAGTATTACCTGAGCCGTATGCAACAAAATCGAGTAAGGTGTTTTCTAAAGTAATAGGCTGGAAGGGGAATCAGGCACCTGTTGCGCCAAAAGGTTTCACTGTAAGTAAATTTGCCGGTGGTTTGGAAAATCCAAGGTGGTTGTATGTTACAAAAAATGGCGATGTGTTTGTAGCAGAAGCAGGGACAAGAATACCAAAAAAGAAACGCAGCGATGAAAAAGACGAATTTTTTGCATCTAAGTCGCAAAATTTTGGTAGCGCTAACCGTATTACTATGTTTAGGGATAAGGATAAAGATGGGGTTTATGAAAGTAAATATTCTTATTTAAATAACCTTAATCAACCTTTTGGTATGTTAGTACTTAATAATTATTTTTATGTGGCTAATACCGATGAGGTTTTACGTTTCCCGTATCATGAGAAAGACAGCATCAATCGTGGAAAATATGAAAAAGTTATAGACCTTCCCTCTGGGGGATATAACAATCACTGGACAAGAAATATAATTTCTAATCCGAAAGGTTCTAAAATATACATTACTGTAGGATCAGAAAGCAATGTGGCAGAACATGGTATTGAATCGGAATATAAAAGAGCTAATATTCTTGAAATCAATCCAGATGGAAGCGGGGAGCGTATTTATGCCAGTGGTCTCCGTAATCCTAACGGAATGGACTGGGCGCCGGGAACAAAAACATTATGGACGGCAGTAAACGAGCGTGATGATCTTGGTGATGATCTTGTGCCGGATTATGTTACAAGTGTCAAGGATGGTGGATTTTATGGCTGGCCTTATTCTTACTTTGGACAAAATGTAGACCCACGTCATAAAAATGAACGACCTGATTTGGTAAGTAAGGCTATTGTACCCGATATTGCTCTTGGATCTCATACAGCATCACTTGGTCTTACTTTTTACCAAGGTAAATCTTTCCCTAAAAAATACCGTAACGGAATGTTCGTTGGTCAGCATGGATCATGGAACAGGGCTGTGTTATCAGGTTATAAAGTAGTTTTTGTACCGTTTAAAAACGGGCATCCTTCGGGTAAACCAGAAGATTTTTTAACAGGTTTTATAGCAAATGCCGAAAAGAATGAAGTACACGGACGTCCGGTTGCTGTTGCTGTATTACTGGATGGTTCATTGCTGGTAACCGATGATGCTGCAAAAACAATTTGGCGGGTAAAGGCAAATTAATTTAAGAATTAAGGTTATAATTACAGTCAAAAAAGGATAATTAAATTAATCCAGCCATCTTAATCCTTAGATTTGGTGTATAAGTCAAATAAGAAAATCCGTTGGCTGAAATTATTAGAAATGCCTGTCTGCTATAGGCAGGTATCGAGAGCAAGAAAAATTATCATCAAAAATTAATTTTACTAACAGCTTAAAATAATAAATTTGAAAACGCTCAATTTTAAATAATAGTAATGATACTAAATACAAAAACAGCTTTTAAATTAATTCTTCTTCTAATTTTATTTTCCTGCAGTGCTGTTTTTGGCCAGATAAAAAAAGATACCGTTTCTTTATCGGAATTGGTGTTGATGAATTCTCCTATTCGAAATTCAATACAGCATACTGCTGCTGCCGTTTCGATTATAACCGAAAAAGAAATCAATCAGGCTGATGGGGTTATTTTGACTCCTATTTTAAATAAAATCCCGGGTGTTTCTATGCAGCAAGGGGCTTTGAATACTAATAGAATTACGATTCGTGGGATTGGTGCGAGGACACAATATGGAACCAGCAGAATTAAGGCTTATTTTGAAGGGATTCCTCTTTCCAATGCTGAGGGAGAAACCGCGTTAGAGGATATTGATTTAGAGGTTTTAGGAGGAATCGAAATTATAAAAGGGCCTAATTCGACTAGTTTTGGCGCCGGATTGGGAGGTATCATCAGTTTGAGGGCAAAGCAATTGGATACAGCAACTTCTTTTGGAAAAACGGGGACTACTTTTGGTAGTTTTGGTTTGACAAAACAAATTTTATCTGCTGGGTATAGTGATTCGCAATCAAGTGTTTTTGCTAACTATAGTAATTTACAGCAAGATGGTTATCGGGCCAATAGTGATTATAACCGCCAATCGTTAAACCTATTTGGCAAACAGATACTTTCTAAAAAATCTACGCTTTCTTTTTTTGGAATTGCTACCCGATTGAAGGCTTTTATTCCGAGTTCGATAAGTGAAACTGCTTTTAATGTAAAACCTGAATCGGCAGCTGCTACCTGGCTGGCTTCCAAAGGATTTGAATCTTATGATAGATTGCTGGCAGGAATCGGATTTGAGCATCAGTTTTCAGAAAACTGGTCGGCCGATATTAGTCTTTTTACTAATTTAAAGAATGCTTACGAAGCCCGCCCTTTTGATATATTAGAAGAAAAAACAAATGCTTTGGGTTTTAGAGCCAAAGTGAATTATGCGGCTTTTTTATTTTCTTTACCTAATACAATAAGTGTTGGGACAGAATTTATGACTGAAAATTATGGCTTCTCGCTTTTTAAAAATCTATACCAATCTCATCCCGGACAAGGCAGTATTCAGGGAGATCGATTTAGTGAGATGGAGCAAAAAAGAGGTTATTGGAATGGATTTGTCCAAATGGAGACGAAGCTTTCAAATAAGTTTAATTTAGAGTCCGGTTTGGCTTTTAATTCAACTCATTATAGTCAGGAAGATATTTTTGTAAGTGATGTGAATACGAAGCAAAAATATACTTTCGGAACGGTTTGGTCTCCTAGATTAGGGCTTTCGTATAAGATTGATAATTCGAAAAATGTGTATGTTTCTTTGAGTAAAGGTTTCTCGATACCTTCAGTAGCCGAAACATTAACTGCAGAAGGGCAAATTAATACCGATTTGAAGTCCGAAAAAGGAATTAATTATGAAATAGGTTTTAAGGCTAATTTCTTAGAGAAGAAGCTTTATACCGAATTGATTTTGTATTCCACTCAAATCAATAATTTATTAGTGGCAAGACGCATTGCGGAAGACCAATATGTGGGAATCAATGCTGGTGAAAGTTCGCATAAGGGAATAGAGTTTTTATTGAATTATAAATTTGAACCTAATTCGAATATTCAGCTGAATCCTTATTTTTCGGCAACTGTCAATCGTTTTAAGTTTAAGGATTTTGTAGATAACGATAAAGATTTTTCGGGTAAATTTTTGCCGGCAGTGCCTAATACACAATTCAATTTTGGATTAGATGTTGTTAGTGCGATGGGATTGAATTTTAACGCTTCTTATCGATTAACGGATAAGATGTATCTTGATGATGCCAATTCGAAAGAAACGGATGGATACCAACTTTTAGATGTCAAAGCGGTATATGCCTTTTTGATTCTTAAAAAAGTAAAAATGGAAATCAATTTGGGAGTCCAAAATGTATTGAACGAGAAATATGCAGCCAGTGTTTTACCTAATGCAGTAGGTTTTGGAACTGCTCCGGCTCGTTATTATTATCCGGGGAATCCGGTAAATTATTACGGAGGTTTTAATGTGGTTTATGCGTTTAACTAAGCTTAACGGGCTATTTTATTTTTGTATTCTTTAGGAGTGTTTCCTGTATTTTTTTTAAATAATTTATTGAAATTAGAAACGGTTTTGTATCCGCATTCATAGGCTATTTCCGAAACACTCATGTCACTTTCTATAAGGTGTTTACAGGCATTGGAAATACGTATTTCGTTCAGATATTCAATGAAATTCTTTTTGGTTTTTGATTTGAACATTCTGCAAAAAGAGGTTGGGGTCAGATTGGCAATTTGAGCCACTTCATCCAGTGAAATTTCTTTTTTATAATTTTCTTTTACATATTGGTATACATCAGAAAGACGGTCTTTCTTGAAAGAATCATTGGTAGGAGTGTAGGTTTCGCTATTTATAAAATCAATATCTGTAGTAGCTGAGAGAATGGATAAAATTTCGAAAAGTCCGATGATTACCTCAAAATCCTGTTTGACAACTAATTGTTCTAGCTTTTTGGCTATTAGCTTATTGGTTTTCCCTGTAATCGAAAGCCCTTTTTTGGCTTTTTCAAAAAGGCTGTTTATTTTCTGGGCTTCCTTTAATTCGTAAAATGTAGGGCCGAAAATATCTTTGTTGAAATAAACTACAATGGCTTTCGCTTTTAGTTTATTGATATTCTGATAGTAAATTTCGTCATTTAACCAGACATGCGGAATGTCGGAACCCAAAAACACCAAGTCGCCCGATTCAAAAGTATCGACAGAGTTGCCGACAATTCGTTTGCCAAAACTTTCTTTTACATAAACCAGCTCTAATTCGGGATGGGAATGGAAAGGAGCCTGAAAGAAAGCTTCCTCTCTTGATAGCACAGAAATGGCACTATTGAGATAAGACGATATTTTTGTTTTTTCTAGTTTCATCAGTTTTCAAAGATAATTAATAATTAGATAAGGATAAAATCGAATTATTATATGGTCATACGGCACAGTACCTTTATTTTTTTATATTTTGGGATATAAAAAATAGTAATCGGTTGATAGCTAAAATAGTACCAAATTTAATTTTTGTAAATAATTAAATTCTTTTTTTCGAAGACTTTGATAAATTAAGACTATTTTATCTCTTGAAAACGAAGCGTTTATTTATAAATTTGTCCTTTTAAAATAAAATATCATTTTTAATAATTTAATACTACAATTTAAATGTTCTCATTAAAAGATAAAAAAGCAATCATAACAGGTGGTGGTAGCGGAATAGGAAAAGCCATTTCTGTTTTATTTGCAAAACAAGGAGCTGAGGTCCATATTATAGAATTAACTGCCGAAAGTGCACAATCTACCGTGGATGAAATCACTGCCGAAGGAGGTAAAGTTTTTGCTCATGCCTGTAACGTTGCCAAACATGATGAAGTGGTAGCTACTTTTGAAAAAATTGGTAACATTCATGTTTTAGTGAATAATGCCGGAATTGCCCATGTAGGTAAGGTTGATACCACTCCGGAAGCTGATTTTGACCGAATCATGGACGTGAATGTAAAAGGAGTTTATAACTGTTTGTTTGCATCTATTCCTCAATTCCGTAAGTCGGGTGGAGGATCGATTGTAAATATGGCTTCGATTGCTTCATGGGTTGGTATTCCGGATCGTTTTGCTTATTCAACAGCCAAAGGGGCGGTTATGTCTATGACCTTATCAGTTGCTAAAGATTATATCAATGAGAATATCCGTTGTAACTCGATTTCTCCTGCACGTGTACATACACCGTTTGTAGATGGATTTATTTCGAAAAATTATCCGGGAAATGAGGCTGAAATATTCGATAAATTATCAAAATCACAGCCTATAGGAAGAATGGGAAAACCGGAAGAAATTGCTACTTTAGCATTGTTTTTAGCAAGTGATGAAGCCGGATTTATTACAGGATCAGATTATCCAATTGACGGCGGATTTATCAAATTAAATAATTAAGTCTAAGCGACTTAGTTGCTAAATACCTAAAAGAAAAAAATAACAATAAAATATAGAGAAATGAAATTAATACGTTTTGGAGCAGCAGGCAGCGAAAAACCAGGAATTTTAGTTGGAGAAAAAAGATATGATGTTTCTTCAATTGTAACTGATTATAACGAATCTTTTTTTGAGAATAATGGCTTAGAAAAATTAAAAGCAGCTATCGAAAGCGGAACTTCTTTCCCTGAAGTTTCAAATGATGTTCGTTTGGGTTCTCCGGTTGCAAGACCTTCAAAAATTATTTGCATTGGTTTGAATTATGTGGACCACTGTCATGAAACTGGTGCACCAATCCCAACAGAGCCTATCATTTTCTTTAAATCGACTACTTCTTTGTGTGGACCAAATGATAATGTGATTATCCCTAAAGGAAGTGAAAAAACCGACTGGGAAGTAGAATTAGCCTTTGTAGTGGGTAAAAAAGCAAGTTATGTGGAAGAAGCTGAAGCTTTAGATTATGTTGCGGGATATGCTTTGTTAAACGATTATAGCGAGAGAGCTTTCCAAATTGAAATGGGAGGACAATGGGCTAAAGGTAAAGGTTGTGATACTTTCGCACCTCTTGGACCGGTTTTGGCTACACAAGATGAAATTACCGATGTGAACAATCTTCCAATGTGGTTGACTGTAAATGGTAAAAAATTCCAAAACAGTAACACTTCTAATTTAGTGTTTAAAATTCCATTTTTAGTACATTATTTAAGCCAGTTTATGACTTTACTTCCTGGTGATATCATCAGTACAGGAACGCCTCCGGGAGTTGGTTTAGGTATCAAACCAGATCCTATTTATGTAAAAGCAGGTGATGTGATTGAATTAGGAATCGAAGGTTTAGGTTCCAGTAAACAAGTTGCTGTAGCTTATTCTAAATAAGATATACCGAATATATTTTTTAAAAGGAGTATTGGATTTAAAGATTCAATGCTCCTTTTTTAATTAAGTGCTTTCTTAATCTGTTGGGTGTAATTAGTTTTTATGATAATTTTTTCGTTTGTCCTTAGCTTCCGCAGTCGAGTGTCAAATGTTTGAAGAATACGTAAAAAGAAAATCTGTTTGAGTCCCGAAAGCTTTCGGGGCGAGTTATTTTCTTTTAGTATTCGAAAACTAATTTGACCGACGAGGAAGTGCAAGACTTGATTTTTTTGTTTCTTTTTTGATCAAGCAAAAAAGAAAATTTATAATCTAATTTTCTCTTTCTTCTCTTTTTTCAAATTCTCATCTATATAAAAGCCAAGTTTGTCTATTTTTTCAGGCTCACTGTCTATTTGGTTATAATAAGGAATACTTTGTTCGGAGCTTTGATGCAAAATAAAGATATCAGAGTGAAAGCCTTTAAGTGAAACTGTTTTGCTTTTGATATCAAGAACATCATTTAACGTTTTTATTATGAAAAAGTATTTCGGCTTCTTATTGTTATTCCTGGGTTTTTCAATTAAGATAGTAGCACAAGGTCCAATTCAAAGTCCAACAGGGAAAATGCCATCCGCACCAACGGGAATAGCATACGGTAAAATAGTTGATACCGATGGGAAAGCCTTAAGTGGTGTCACGGTTACATTGATGCAATCTAAAATGGATCCGCAAACCAAAAAAGTCAAAGAAGTTTTAGTTTTTGTCAATACCACTAAATCAAATGGTGATTTTAGATTCGAATCTTTATCAATATTTAATAAATATACTTTAAAAATTACTGCTGTCGGATTTGAGGATTTTGACAATAAATTCAGTTTTATTGATTTACCACCCAATAGCGGAAGTGGAACGGGAGGACAAAATGCAGCCATGCCTTCTCCTTCTTTAGCAAAGGGAGGAATGCCTAATTTAAAATCTGCTGATTTGGATAAGGATTTAGGGAATATTGCATTGGTTGCCCGAATAGAGGAATTAAAATCAGTAGTTGTTACAGGGACTAAAAAAGGACTTACTATGGATATTGACAAGAAAGTTTTTAATGTAGAGAAAAATTTAGTCAGTGTTGGTGGGACAGCGGCAGATTTAATGAAAAATGTTCCTTCGGTTAATGTTGATATCGATGGTAATGTAACCTTAAGAAATGCCACGCCTCAAATTTATATTGATGGTCGCCCAACGACATTAACTTTAGATCAAATTCCTTCGGATGCCATTGAAAGTGTAGAGATTATAACCAATCCTTCGGCTAAGTATGATGCTTCGGGAGGAAATGCAGGGATATTAAATTTGGTTTTAAAGAAAAACAAAAAGAACGGTTACAACGGTAATTTAAATGCCGGTGTTGATAAAAGAGGCGGATTAAACGGGGGAGCAAGCTTCAATTTGAGAGAAGATAAGTTTAATGTCTCTGTTAGCACATTTGGCAATCAATCGAAAAATGTTAATACAGGAAACACCGAGATCAGGAATTTAGTAAGCTCACCTAATTTATTGGTGGATCAAAACAGCAATAGTAAAAATAACGGAGGTTTTCTATTTGGTAAGTTTGGGATTGACTACTTTTTAAGTAACCGATTGACTTTGTCATTAGGGGCTATCAAAGTACACGGAGACATGAGTCCGAATGATTTTCTAAAAACGGATAGTCTTTATGATGGCGGTGCTCATGTGAGTTATAGTGAAAGAACGACAAACAATAATAGAATTTTTAATGCCAATGGCCTAACCGGCGGATTTAAATATTTATTTCAAAAGGACGGGGAAGAGCTTACCGGAGATTTTAATCTATTTTCGGGAGTAAATGAAACAAATACCTTGTATACTACCAATATTTTTGATACCAATGGAGGTGTTCAAAAAGGGACTATTCTTCAAAACTTAGTAGGTAACGGAACAAATAAGTTCCAAACGATACAAACCGATTATGTAAATCCTATTGGAGAAAAAGGAAAAATTGAAGCGGGATTAAGGGTTCAAATAAAGAATATGAGCAATAGTCAGGGAAATTATATTTATAATAATTCAACTAATAGCTATGATATTGTGCCGTCGTCCAGTAGTAATTATAAAAATACGGATAACGTTTATGCGGCTTATGCCACTTTTTCTAATACAATCAACAACTTTGGATATAAAGTGGGTTTAAGAGCTGAAAGTTCCAATTACAAAGGAGAACTTACAGATACCAAACAAACCTTTACCAATAACTATCCAATCAGTTTGTTTCCATCGGTATTTTTAAGTCAGAAATTGAATGATAATGAGGATGTTCAATTTAATTTTTCGAGAAGAGTAAACCGACCTTTCTTTATGCAGGTAATTCCGTTTATTGATTCAACTGATCCGTTAAACTGGAGTAGAGGAAATGCAGGCTTAAAACCGGAATTCATTAATTCATTGGAAACGTCTTATTCTAAGAAATTCAAAGGAAATAATTCATTATTGGTTTCGGTTTATTACAAAGGGTCGAAAGATTTAATAACCAAATACATGGATACAATTACAGCCGATGGAGTTAAAAGACCATTGAGTACCTATGTTAACGCTAATTCAAGCAGAAGTATTGGAGCCGAATTTACCGCTCAAAATACATTTAATGCCTGGTGGGATTCAAATACTAATTTGAATATTTATAATTCAAAAATTGATACTGATAATATAACCGGAACTTCACAAGACGCCATTACCAGCTGGTTTTTAAAAATGAACAATAATTTTAAATTGCCTAAAAATTACAAAATACAGCTGTCAGGTACCTATCAGTCTAAAACCAACTTACCGGTGAATCAAGGCGGAGGAGGTATGGGCGGTCCACAAATGAGTGGTTCACAAAGTTCGTCCCAAGGGTATGTTAAATCGAATTATGGCGTGGATTTGGCACTACAAAAAAGCTTCTTAAAAAATAATGCTGCAACGCTAACTTTAAGTGTTAATGATATATTCAGAACCAGAAGTTACAGTCAATATTCAGAAAGTGACTTTTTTATACAAAATAGCTACAGGATTAATGACGCCCCAATGTTTAAATTGAATTTTAGTTATAAATTTGGACAAATGGATGCTTCAATAATGAAGAGAAAGAATATGAAAGGAGAATCAGAAGGAATGCAGGGAGCGATGCAAGGTGCTCAATAATAATGGTCTGGTAGTATAAAATAGAGAAAATGGATTTTTTAAAAAATAAGTTAGCGATAGTATTTTACCATTTGATGGTTTGGACGGTTTTATTTAGCTTTCCTTATTTACTGTCATCAGGGCAAAATCAGGCTATTCAGGCTGTTATTGTTTTCTCCTGGATTCCATTGTCTTTTTATGTACTTATTTTTTACACCAATTATTTTGTATTTATTGAGCGGTTTCTTTTTACAAAAAAGACAATTTTATTTCTGGTTTCCAATGCTATTTTGATTGCCTTTTTTATTCTGATTAACAACCAGATAAAAGAGTATTTCTTTCAGCATATCTTTATTCATAAAGACAAACAAGGGCAGTTTAAGCCATCCAGAAATTTATTTATTTACATTGATATTCTTTTTTTCACTGTTCCGTTGGTTTTTTCAGTTGCGTTAAAAACCACGGAACGTTGGATAAAAACCGAGGGAGAACGCAAAGAAGCGATGACTATTAAATTGGAATCAGAATTGCAGCATTTAAAATACCAGTTGCAACCGCATTTCTTTTTTAACTCCTTAAATAATATTTATTCTCTTGTGGATGTTTCGCCGGAGCAGGCCAAACAAACCATTCATAGTCTAAGCAAACTGATGCGTTATTTATTGTATCAAACCAATAATGACAAGGTAAGTCTGAGCAATGAAATTCAATTTATTACCAATTATATTGAGTTAATGAAGTTGCGATTTACGGAAAATACTAAAATAGAATATGATTTTCCGGTTTTAAAAACCGACCTTCAGGTTGCTCCTTTGTTGTTTATTTCGTTGATAGAAAATGCTTTTAAACACGGGGTTTCGGCCAGTCAGGAAACCGAAATTGTTTTTAAGATGAGCGTCGATGGAAACCGAATTTCATTTAGCATAAAAAACCATAATTTCCCTAAAACCGATAGTGACAAAAGTGGTTCCGGTATTGGTTTACAAAATATGGAGAAAAGATTACAATTGTTGTATCCCGGAAAACATCAGTTTTCCACCGCTGTAAATGATGGTTTTTTCACAGTTAACCTTGCCTTAGAAATTTAACTTTTGTATTGAATTAAAATAGAAATCAATGTCAGATAAAATAACCTGTTTAATAGTAGATGACGAACCGATGGCTTTGAATTTAGTCGAAAGCTATGTGGAAAAGACGCCATTTTTACAACTATTAAAAAAATGCAATAGCGCCATTGAGGCTTTGGACTTTTTAACTGAAGAGCGTGTTGATTTGATTTTTTTAGACATTCAGATGCCTGATTTAACAGGTTTGGAATTGGCAAAATTACTTCCTAAATATACCCGGGTTATTTTCACCACTGCTTTTGATCAGTATGCCTTGGAAGGTTTGAAGGCCGAAGCCATTGATTATTTGCTAAAACCATTTGATTATACCGAGTTTTTTACCGCAGTCAATAAAGCCAGAGATTGGTTTTCGATGACTAAAAAAGCGAAAAAAGAAAAGACCGACCAAATGGAATTTATATTTGTGAAATCAGGACACAAGCAACTCAAAATAGAGTTGGATTCGGTTTTATACTTTGAAGGACTCAAAGATTATATCAAAATTTGGCTTAAAAATGAGCCGCAGCCCATTCTCACTTTGATGAGTTTAAAAACGATGGAAGAAGAATTATCTGCCGAGAAATTCATGAGAGTTCATCGTTCGTTTATTGTTTCGCTTAAAAATGTTGAGGTGGTGGAACGAAGTCAAATTGTGATTAACAAACAACGCATCACCGTTTCTGAACAGTACAAGCCACAGTTTATGAATTATTTGTCTCAGAATTCTTTGGAATAAAAAAATGAATAAAAAATGCTTCTCAATCGGGAAGCATTTTTTATTTAATTGAGCCGTTTGCTGGTGCGAGCGTCACGCTCGTACCTATGAGTTGATATATCCGAACGATCGGGGGCACTTTTACCGCAAACTTGTCATCCTGACGAAGGAAGACCCGAGCGATAGCGAATTGGCGAAGCAATCTCATCAAGTAACTCGACAAAGTTGCTCCTCTTTGTGGGCACGGAAAACATTTCCGCGCTGTCGGGTGTTAGCGGTAGGCCTACTTTCGTAATTGAAATTATTTAATAGCAAAAGACTCTCTAGTCTAATTAATAGCAAAGGCACGAATTTGAGAAATAAGCCAAGTATCACCTTTTCGAACGAGAACATCAATAAACTTGTGGTGTGTGACTGCGGCAGATAAATTTTCAGCCCCTTCTATAAATGCTTCCCCATCAACAATGGCTACATCATTGGTTACAAAAGTTATTCGAATAATTCGACCAGTATGCTTTGTGCTTTTGCCTTCTTTCCCTAAAAACTCAGTAAATAAATTTCGAATTTGCCCCGTACCGAAAGCCTCATCCCCACGAGGACTAATAAGTGTCGGATCATCCGTAAAGCAAGCCATTAAACTTTCTATATTTCCTTGGCGCCATGCGGAGTCATAGGATGCCTCTGTTTTTCGAATTAGCTGCTCATCAAGTTTTCTAGACCCTTTATTGATCTCTGACATAGCTTCAATATTTTGCTTTTGCATTAAAGTTTTAACTGCAACACCCGCCAAGAATGCTCCAATTACTGAGATTAAAAAAGTTGCATTTTTCATTTTTTGTCTTTGCTTTTGTCATATTCACTATTATTCATACGCTTACCGCTAACGTTCTCGCTCTACAAGCAGTTTGGGTTGTGGCACGAGCGTGACGCTCGCGCGAGCAGGGGGCGGCAGCGTGGGATTTAACTTCCTTTAACACTTGGTTCCTTTTTGAATTTTCTATATTTAAGAAAGAATGCTATTCCACCGAAAATAAATACTTGAGGAATATTTTCAATAAGTTTTAGACTGAAAAGTAGAGGTGTAACAGAATATGAAGCCAAATAAATAATATCAAAAATAACTGTCACAACGGTAATTATTAACCAAACAGGTAAAAATACTGCAATTAATATTTTACCTGTACTTTTAGTTTTTTTTGAAAAAATTGAAAAAAAATAATTTGTCAAAATAACAATTAAAAACCAAATAAAATAGGGCAAAAATCTTTGAGTTAAGTCAGGTGTAGTCATCGTTTAAATTATTTAATTATGGGATATACGAATATAACGAAGTTATAGAAAAAATGGGAGACAATAGGATAAAATAAATTATTATATCTATTTCTTAAATAACCGTAGAAAATTCCAAGTGGTAATATATATATGAACGATAGAAAAGAACCAAAAACCAAATGAGTTAAATAAAATAAAATACTACTTATTATTATTGAATTTTTTATTGAATAAATAAGTTTTAATTTATCAAAAATTAATCCTCTAAAAAATATTTCCTCGAAAATGGCGGGGAGAGTTGCATAAAAAATAAATCCAATCAATATCTTGTAATCTGATAAATAGACGCCATTTTCTATCGGAAATTTACGATTGACCAAATCAAATAAATATTCTTGTAAATTTAAAATCAGAAATGCAAAAACTGATGAAATAAGTGCTATAATTAATAGTTTTTGTAAATCTACTTTGTTCATAAATAAACTATTAAAATAGTTTTTGGATATAAGAAAAACATATAGACTAGTTATAAATGACCTAACAGCTGGACTATAAATAGTATAATAACCATTATTTGTAAAATAGTACTCAATCAAGAAAATTGAAGCAATAACTATGTATAATTTTAATTGTTGAATTGAAATACTATTAATAATTCTTTTACGATGTAAATCATCATTAAATTTTAAGATAAAAAATAATAACCAATTAACAATTACCAAAAAAGCCCAATTAGAATAATTCATGATTAACAGCATTTATAAAAACAAATATTTTCAAGATGCCGCACGAAAGGATTCGTGCGGCAGCGTGGGGGGGTACCAGAAGGAGTTATAATTGTGTTCTTGTTAGTTCAAATTTAAACGGAACTTTTTTTAATTGATATGTTTTTATATTCCGTTGTCTAGTTATTTCTAAAATTTCATTTCTATCTTTTTCTGAAATGCTTATTCCAAGATTTATTTCAACAATACATTCTTCAGGAACAGTTATAGTTCTATCTTCTTCACTTGGAATTACTGGATAATAAAGTTTTCCTAATCTATATTCCGCTTCATATTCCCATTCTTTTGCTTTGTAGTGCGTTTGCAAAAATGATGTTTCCATTGAAAATTCAGTAAAAGGGTCGATAACAGGAAAACTTTCTGAATATATAACTTGGCCACCTTTCCCAAACAGTCCAGATTTTCTCATTTTATCTTCACTAAAACCTATATTAAAGCCTTTGTGAAAATCTCCATAATGTGACCACATTAAAATTGAATCCCATTTTGCTGATAAAGATAAAACACCTTGAGACTTATCTGTTTCTTCGTTTTCTAAAACTTCATATTCTGTTTGATATTGTTCTAAATTTTGTAATCTTTCCATGAGCAGGGCTCTTTCATAGTCAATATTTTTACCGTTATGGATAAGCCATTCTTTATGTTCCTTTAATCCGTCATCAACAAATTTTTTAATTTTTTCTTGAGAATCTAATAATAAATAATTTTTTGAAATCCTAAAATCAAATGGATCATTAAAATGTTTAGGTGCTGATAAATAAACTTGGTTTTTGTGAAGGATATTTTGGTGATATTGATTTGACCAACAACGATATTTGTAAATTATTTCAGGGTAATTTTCGGGCTTCATAATATTTTAGGTTTGTAATTTAATTCAATTTTCAAATAATTACGCACAACGTTCCCCTCGCTTCTATATGTTGTGGACTTGTGAAAAAGTATATTTTCGGCTAAACGAAAACACTGTTTAAACAACGAAAATTCCACTAAAGTCCACAATAGATAGAAACGAGTGTTGTTATATCGGTTTTCTTTCCATTTCGGATTCAGAATCGGTGCTAAAACACACAGAATAATGATGAATCTTATTTCTTGGATTGTATATGGAGTTCCTTTTTTAAAGAATCCTTTAATGGCTGATAATGATGACGTAATATGGTATTTGTTTCTTGCACTTCTAGTTCTAATGTTTTGGTTAATGTTGGTTCTGTGTCTATTTTTACTATGGAGGGCTGAGTTTGGAGAAATGTCTGTAATCCTAAAATAAACATTGTAATTATAGAAACACCCACAGTTATATATGTAGCTTGTTTATTTATTTCTAAATTTTTACTGAACTTTTCGTTTATATTTAATTCCGAATTGGTTTGAAGATTTATAGATGTAAACCCTCCATTTTCTGAAATAAATTTACCTAGACTTGTAAGTAAAAATAGTTTGTCTTTTTTATGTTCTGTAAGAGTATTGTTTAATAGCATTTCTTTTAATGCTAATTTAAAACGAGCTTTTCCAATTTCGTCTAAACTATTTATAAAATCAGAATGTTTGGAAATATCAAAAACAAAGTTTTTATTATCAACACCATAGAATAATATCCAATCTCGATAATCATTATTTGGAATTTCAGTGTTCATGTTTATTGTATAAGGTTGAAAATTAAATTACTAATCATCGGTTCTTTGGAACCGTACTAAAACTATTTATCTTTTAATTCAGTAAGAACTGAATTTACCCTTCCTGCATATAAGTCTATTTCAGAAAAATTTTTGGAATTTATAGCGAGTATATCACTAATCATTTTGTGAATATCGATTATGTAACTCATCAAGATGTTGAAAATTAAACTAACACAAATTATTATGAATAAAGCAATGTTTTTAAAAGTCGGCTGGTTTGTTTTATCGACAATCATTAAAGTTATTGTCCCAAGCGGTAAAGCATATCGAAGTATAAATCCTAAATATTTTATGATTTTTATATTCATTAACGTGAGTTCGATATAATCACGTAATAAATACGTAAAAATAATTGTACAAAAAAGCAAAAGTTAGTATATTTAAAGTGCTTAATTTCAAACAAATACTAAACTTTTGCTTATGCTTTCGCTAG
>NZ_SACJ01000049.1 GCF_004016525.1 Flavobacterium sufflavum | reverse complement strand
TAGTAACTTACAAAGAAGTAAGAGCTGACGGAAACTGTGCTAGCAACTATACTTTAACCAGAACATGGACGGCTAAAGATGCTTGTGGTAATGAATCTTCTAAATCTCAAACAATCACTGTAAAAGACACAACGGCTCCGGTATTGAGCAATGCTCCTGCTGATGTAACTGTAGAGTGTTCTGCGGTTCCAACTGCTACTGCTGCTGATTTAACGGCTACTGATAATTGTGATGCTGCTCCTGTAGTAACTTACA
>NZ_SACJ01000048.1 GCF_004016525.1 Flavobacterium sufflavum | reverse complement strand
GACCATATACCTTTAACTGGGGTGGTGGTATAACTACCGAAGACAGAACAGGACTTGCAGCTGGAAGCTATTCGGTAACAATTACCGATGCTAATGGATGTACTGGAACTGTATCAGGAATTACATTAACTCAACCGGCAGCAGCCGTAAGCGGAACAACCGTTGTTACGAATGTTGCTTGTAATGGTGGAACTACCGGAGCAATTAACCTTACTCCAACTGGAGGAACAGGCCCTTATACCTTTAACTGGGGCGGTG
>NZ_SACJ01000045.1 GCF_004016525.1 Flavobacterium sufflavum | reverse complement strand
ACATTATAGTTTGTTCCTGCATTTAAACCAGTCCATGATAGAGCCGAACCTGTACCTGCTTGTGGTGCTTGTACGTTAGTCGTACCTATTCTTAACTGATAGCTTACTCCTGATTGTGAAGTACTAGAACTAACTGTTCCTGTGCCTGGATTAGAAGCACAAATAGAACTTCCGGTCAATACAAGAGCAACTGGATTAGCAACCTCAACAATATTCACACTATTGCTTGAACCCGGACAATTCGTTGGAGCAGCACCTGTAGAAA
>NZ_SACJ01000044.1 GCF_004016525.1 Flavobacterium sufflavum | reverse complement strand
CTGTCGCCGTAGCCGAACATTCACCATTTACATCAGCCAGAATTGGTTTTGCCGGTTTAGTAACATCGTCAACAATTACATTTTGAGTAGCTGTTTCAGTGTTTCCATTACCGTCATTGAAAGTCCAGGTAATTACGTGAGTTCCTTGAGTTGTATAAGTTAACGGATCAGTAGTTGTTCCTGTGATAGTTCCTTTACAATTATCATTAGTAGTAGGAGCTGTCGCCGTAGCCGAACATTCACCATTTACATCAGCCAGAATTGGTTTTGCCGGTTTAGTAACATCGTCAACA
>NZ_SACJ01000043.1 GCF_004016525.1 Flavobacterium sufflavum | reverse complement strand
AAAGGAGCAGACCAGACTAAACTGGAAGATGCGGGAGCAATCAGTGTTCCTGGTTGGGCAACAGGTATAGATGATGGAGATCCAGAATTGACTCAGACCCTGAGCTTCACTGTTACCAATAACAATAACAGTTTATTTTCGGTACAACCGGCAATTGCAGCAAACGGAACATTATCATACACATTGGCAGCCAATGCAAATGGAAGTGCACTTGTTACAGTTTATTTGAAAGATAATGGAGGAGTTGCAGATGGAGGAGATGATCAAAGTGATAATCAAACCTTCAACATCAATGTAACATC
>NZ_SACJ01000042.1 GCF_004016525.1 Flavobacterium sufflavum | reverse complement strand
TCTACCAATTTCACCATCCGAGCAATATTGTGGTACCTCCAGGGATCGAACCAGGGACACATGGATTTTCAGTCCATTGCTCTACCATCTGAGCTAAGGTACCTTTTTTATTCTATTATAATTAAACAAATAAAATAAGAATAAAAAACCCCTCCCGATTATCGGGAAGGGTTTTCAAAAGAAAGGCGACGACATACTCTCCCACATAACTGCAGTACCATCTGCGCAGGCGGGCTTAACTACTCTGTTCGGGATGGGAAGAGGTGAGCCCCGCCGCAATAACCACCTTAAGGTCGTTTTGCAA
>NZ_SACJ01000041.1 GCF_004016525.1 Flavobacterium sufflavum | reverse complement strand
ACCTCAACAATATTCACACTATTGCTTGAACCCGGACAATTCGTTGGAGCAGCACCTGTAGAAACCACATTATAGTTTGTTCCTGCATTTAAACCAGTCCATGATAGAGCCGAACCTGTACCTGCTTTTGGAGCCTGAACATTAGTCGTACCTATTCTTAACTGATAACTCACTCCTGATTCTGAAGTACTAGAACTAACTGTTCCTGTGCCTGGATTAGAAGCACAAATAGAACTTCCGGTCAATACAAGAGCAACTGGATTAGCAACCTCAACAATATTCACACTATTGCTTGAACCCGGACAATTC
>NZ_SACJ01000040.1 GCF_004016525.1 Flavobacterium sufflavum | reverse complement strand
TGTTTTTTCATAAAAACAAAAAACCACCTAACAAAAGTTAGATGGTTTATTTGAGCCGATAGAGGGACTCGAACCCACGACCTGCTGATTACAAATCAGCTGCTCTAGCCAGCTGAGCTACATCGGCCTGTAATAATGTCAATTTCAATAAAAAACCACCTAATTCCTTAAGTGGTTTTACTAAGAGCCGATAGAGGGACTCGAACCCACGACCTGCTGATTACAAATCAGCTGCTCTAGCCAGCTGAGCTACATCGGCGTCATTATTACGAGTGCAAATATACATCTGAATTTCGTTTTTCCAAAGGAAA
>NZ_SACJ01000003.1 GCF_004016525.1 Flavobacterium sufflavum | reverse complement strand
TCTAGCGAAAGCATAAGCAAAAGTTTAGTATTTGTTTGAAATTAAGCACTTTAAATATACTAACTTTTGCTTTTTTGTACAATTATTTTTACGTATTTATTACGTGATTATATCGAACTCACGTTAATTATATCGAACAGTTGATTTTCAAGTTCTATGGTATGAAAAACTTACTATATGTGGTTATATGTATTCGTAAGTAATCTAAAGAACATTGATGGGGAGTTTTATTTTGTTAAGATGGTAACTCCTTTAGAATTTAAAGCAAAAAATAAGTTTATAAGTGAGATTTTTCTAACGTAAATTTCGGTAATTTAGTTAAAAAAGCCTATGAGTTTTTCAGAAATTCATCTTTAAACTATAGGCTTTTAATGTTCTAATGAATATTTTCTTTTAATATTATAATGAATATTTCAAAGTAATACCATATGTTCTTTGGTCTCCCAATACTCCGGCATAGTGTCCGGCATTTCCACCAGCAGGTAATAATTGTTCGTAATAATCTTTATTTAAAAGGTTACGTCCCCATACTGAAACAGATAATCCTTCTGCTGCACGGAATCCAAGACGACCATTAAAGATAGCATACCCCTGAACTATTAAGTATTTAGAAGCTGATGGGCTTGAAGAAAATTCAGAACGAGCGTATGAATCAAGTGCTACGAAGAATTTACCTAAGTTACCAAAGAATTTAGCTTCTGTAGTGTATTCACCACCTAAACTTCCAGCCCATTTAGAAACTCCAGGTAAGCTACTTCCTGAAACATCTTTGTAAGCTACCTGAACTCCATTTTCAGTTTTTCCTGTTTCTTCTAATGGAAGTGGTGCGTTAGTAAATTTAATGTATTTTCCATCACTATAAGTTGCAGCTCCATTTACAGTGAAGTGACTGTTGATAACAAAGCTAGCGTCAAGTTCAGCACCTCTTACACGTACTTTATCAGCATTGGCTAAATAACCACGATTTACACCTAATTCAGCAGCCTGAACGTTAGTTTGGTAGTCTTTAATATCAGTATTAAACAAAGTTAAGTTCAATATAGCATTGTTAAAAGGAGATGTTTTTGCACCCACTTCAAAATGGTTTACTTTTTCAGGTTTGATTACCGCAAGATCAAGAGCTGGTTGTCCATTAACGGTAGGAAGTCCTGCTACGTTAACCCCTACAGGTTTGTAACTTTTCGCATAAGTAGCGTAAGCATTGATTTTGTCAGATGCTTTATAAGATACCGTTAAGTTTCCTGAAAAGTCAGTAGCATCAGTATTTTTTGCAAAGCTTTGATCAGTATATACTAATTTTTTTAGAGCGATAAGTTCCGGATCGTTTGTTTGTAATCCTCCGTATGTTGTACGTGCATAATCAGCATCCTTTTTGTCGAAATTGTATCGTACACCAGGTAATATATGTAAACCTTCTGTAATTTCCCAGTCTAATTGACCAAATACAGCAGCACTAACTGAATGGATATTAGCATTAGTTTTTATTCCGTATCCTTCAAAAAGACCTGGAGTTGCCCATTTTGAGCTAGTGGTACTTTGAGAGAAACGCCATTGTGCACTTCCTGATTCTTCTGTACCTTTTGTTTTAACTTCTTGATCAATGAAGAATATTCCTCCAACCCCAGTCAATTTAGAACTGATTTCACCTGCATAACGCACTTCTTGAGTGAATTGTGTATGTCTATTTGGATTTTGTGATTTAGCCAATACTTGTAAACCTGTAAAGTCTCTGTCATTAGAAGGATCCCAAGTTGAAAAACGCCAAGCAGTTGTTGAGGTAAGTGTTCCTTGTCCAATTTTTGTGTCAACATTAAGCGAAACACCTCCTATGTCTTGTCCAGAACGCCATGGTGTGTCATGGTCAATTTTACGGTCAAAGGCATTGGTGCTTGGTAATTGGTATCCTAAATCAGCAATAATAGCATTAAATTGACGGTAAGCAGCTCTTTGAGTAGGAGCTACACCAGCAAGAACCTGAGCATATCCATCCGGACGTTGTGTTGTGATATCAGCTGAAAACAATACGTTAGTGTTTTCTGATGGAGTATAAAGTAATTGTCCTCTAATCCCTTGATTGTTTAAGGTGTTTGTTGCTTTTCCTGTTGCAACATTGTCTATTAGTCCGTCACGTTGTGTACCAGAGAATGAAAGACGACCTGCAACTTTTTTGCCTAATGCTCCTGTAATCGAGGCTTTGGCTTGTAAAAACGAGTAATTTCCGTAACTTACTTCAAAGTCAGCACTTGGAGTAAAACTTGGTCTTCTGGTCGTAATGTTAAAAGCTCCGGAAGTAGTGTTTTTTCCAAATAATGTTCCTTGTGGTCCACGTAAAACCTCTATTTGGCTTACATCAATAAAATCTAAAGTAGTAATCGCAGGACGAGCATAATATACTCCATCAATATAGAAACCAACACCCGGATCGATACCGTCATTAGTAAGTCCAAAAGGAGAACCAAGGCTACGAATGTTAATCCCTGTGTTTCTTGGATTAGATGAATATAGTTGTACAGATGGAATCAATTCTTTGATTCTGTTAACGTTGAAAGCGCCAGCTTGTTCTGCTTGTTTACCGCTCACTACAGAAATTGGAATAGGCACGTTTTGTGCTTTTTCAATTCTACGTCTGGAAGAAATTACTACTTCTGCCAGTTTGTTGTCTTCGATAAGAATAATGTTTAGTGGAGTTGAAGGAAAGGCAGCAACTTGTACGCGTTCTGTTTTGTGTCCTGAGTATTGTACTAGTAACGTTAATGGAAATTTTCCTTGTGAATCGATATCAAAATCTCCGTTCTTGTCGGTTGTAGTATTTATTTTTGTACCGCTTATAATAACATTAGCTGATTCTAATGAAATGTTATCAGTGTTGTTTACGTGTCCTTTAACGATTTGAGCAAATGTGCTTGAAACGCTTAATAATAAGATTGTTGAGAATATGTTTTTTATAGTTGTTTTCATTGTTTATTTATCATGTATGTTATATGTAATTAGTAGAATTTAAAATAAAATTTTTTTACCAACACATACACATCATAGAATAACTATAATCTTTTATAGATTCTAAATTCGTTTCCTGATTCTGTCCTTTTTTGACGAACTTCGTTTGAACTGTTTTCATTTCTTAATAATTAAATTTGTAATCGTAATTCGATTGCAAATATATAATTAATTCTATAAAATTAGTAGGCTTTAGGAAATATTTTTTTATTTTTTTACTAATGAGGCGATAGTAATACCTTGCATAGCTTTTAACGTTTCGTCTCTAATAGCTGTTAAACCGTGTCGCAGCAAGCATTCATCTTCATCTTTGCAATCCGAACAACGCTCATAAAAATTTAATGAAGCACAAGGTAATAGTGCAATAGCACCATCAAATAAGCGGTGAATATCGGCTAATGTGATATCATTTCCTGATTTTAAAAGGTAATAACCACCAAATTTTCCTTGCTTACTACCCACTAAATGACCACGTTTTAAGTCTAATAGAATTTGTTCCAAAAACTTTTTAGGAATATTAGCTTCTTCGGCAATGTCCGTGGTTTTAGAAATATGATTTGCATCTTGTTGCGCTAAATAGAGTAAGGCTTTAAGTGCGTATTTGGTTTTTTGTGATAGCATATTGTATTGTTATCTTATGTGGTTCAGATAAATTTAGGATAAAGATAAATAATTTTAGAGATGAGTCAAGCAATTTTAATATAGATTTCTAATTTCAGCTGTCATGTGTTAAAATAATAAGGAATTTGAATTTTAATTATTCTAATAAATATAAGGCTTCTCAATTTATTAAGAAAAATAATATGTTAAAATTAGTGTAGGAAATAACTTTGATTAGTTAAAAAAACTTAGATTGCGCATTTATTTTTATAATTAACGTAGTCTTTTATTTATGGTAAAATTATACTCGGTATTTTTTTTATTATTTTTTAGTGTTTCATTATTGGCACAAAACAATGTTAGTGTCAAAGGAAAATTGTTAGATAAAAAGTCTCAAGTTCCCATTGAGGCAGCTACTGTTTATCTTTCATTTGCAAATGATTCATCGGTAATTGATTATACAATTACTGATAAAAATGGTTTTTTTAAGTTGGACACTAAAAAAATCATAAAACCTTTTTTCTTGAAAACTTCTTATTTGGGTTATAAATCTTTGAAAAGAGAAATGAACGAGCTTACCGAAAGTAAAGATTTTGGTGTTTTAGATTTGATAGAGAACGAAAATGTTTTGAGTGAGGTAGTAATTAAAGCAGAGGCGCCACCTATTAGAATTAAAAAAGATACTTTAGAATTTAATGCTTCTTCCTTTAAAGTAAGACCGGATGCTAATGTAGAAACCTTATTAAAACAATTGCCTGGAGTTGTTGTTGATGGCGAAGGGAAAATTACCGTTAATGGAAAAGAAGTAAACAAGATTTTAGTGAACGGAAAACCTTTTTTTGATAAAGACGGAAAAATTGCCTTGCAAAGTTTACCAGCTGATATTATTAATAAAGTTCAGGTGAGTGATACTAAAACCAAACAACAGGAATTGAATAAACAAGCAGCTACTTCTAATAATGCAAGTATTAATTTGACTATAGATAAAGATAAAAACAAAGGACTATTTGGTAAAGTCATGGCCGGAATAGGAACGGATAATAGATATGAAAGCAATGGATTGCTCAATTATTTTAAAAATAAAAGAAAGGTAAGTATTTTAACCTCTTCCAATAATATTAATTCTCCTGGGTTTTCGATGAATGAAATTTTTGACAATATGGCGGGAGGCAGAAGTAGGAGTGGGATTTCCTATGGAGGGAATTCTTTTTCGACAAATGGAGTTCGATTTGGTGGAGGAAATGGAATTACGAGATCAAATATGCTGGGTTTAAATTATACAGATGAAATAATTAAAAAAATGGATGCCAGTGGTAGTTATTTCTTTACCAATTCGAATACTGAAAATAGAAGTTCAAATAAGGCAACTACTTTTTTACCAACAGGGAATCTGTATTCCGAATCCAATGGGAATTCCAATAACGAAACTAATGGGCACAATCTAAATCTTGAATTTGAATATAAAATAGATTCTATGACAACAGTTGTAGTTTCTCCAAAGTTTAATAATACAAAAACTAACAATTGGAGTGAATCTTCTGGTAAATCGTTTAATACCAATGGAGATTTAGTGAATGAAAGTGCAAATACTTATTCGAATGATTCGAATAATAATAAGTTTTCGAATTCTGTTTTTTTGAATAAACGATTCAAAGGGAATAAGCAATTTTTAGCAATCCGTTTTGAAAATGAAAACAATAAAGAAGAGTCTTATGGAGTAATAACTGATACCATTTTATTTAAGACTGCTACTGATGATGATGTAAAAAGAAATCAAAATGTGATTAGTAAAAATAAAACGGATAATTACCATGCCAGTTTTGAGTTTTCTAATAAAATAACCGATTCATTAAATATTAATGTTGGATTTGATTTTAGGGCTGATTCTAATTTGACCCAAAGAAAAAATTATGATTTTAATACTACTACAGGAGAATATAGTAATCTTAATGCAACGCAATCCAATTATTTTACTTCCGATAATATCTTTTTGAGACCTCAATCGGGGATTAAAATTCAGAAGAAGAATTTTAATTTCAATTTAGATGCAGGGCCATCTATTATGAGACAAAATGCATATTCCAGCTATCTGGGGCAGGATACTAATTTGAAAAAAAATTATGTAGTTCCTTTTGTTAATTTTAATTTCAGATACACCTTGTCTAAATCAAAATCAATAGGAATGTACTACGATTACAGAGTCGATTTGCCTTCAGCTAATCAAATTTTACCGGTAAAAGATGTTTCAAGGCCATTAAGTACTTTTATAGGGAATGAAGATTTAAATCCCAATAAATCACATTCGCTAAGTATTAATTTTAATAATTATGATTATGCAAATCGTTCCGGTTTTTATTTGTATTTGTCGGGTAATTATTATGATAATCAATCCGTTTATTCGATGATTTATGATAAAATAAATCTTAAAACTTCTAGTACCTATGAAAATGTTTCGGGAAATTATTCAATTAATGGGGGAGCCAGTTGGGATAAAACCATAAAAAAGGAGAGCAATATTTATAAATTTAGTGTAGGTAGTTATGGTGGTTTCAGATTCAATAAAGGATTTGTTGATGGTGAAATCTTTGAATCTAATACGGTGTCATTGTATCCCAGAGCTAGTTTTACTTATGAAATAGATAAGGTTTTTACGCTTACAACTAATTATAATCCTACCTTCAATGTTTCTAAATATACTAATTATACTATTAGTTCAACTTCTAATGCAGTGCATAAAGTAGAATTGCAGACCACAAATTATTGGGGTAAAAATTGGGTTTTTGCAAATGATTTCTCTTATACCTACAACTCTAATATAGCTGATGGTTATAAAAAAGATTTTTATCTATGGAATACCAGTTTGGCTTATAGTTTCTATAAAAATCAATTGACCGCAAAAATAAAGGTGTATGATATTTTAAATCAAAATCAAAGTGCTGTAAGATATATTTCGCCTAATGGTATTTATGATTATGAAAATACGGTTCTAAAGCGTTATATGATGTTTTCATTAGCTTATAAGATTAGTAAGTTTGGCGGAAAAGAAAAGAAATACAAAGAACAACGATTTTAGATAAATAAAGAAAACCACTTCGTAATTGAAGTGGTTTTGTCGGTTGATTTTGTTTATTTTTTACAATACTTAGCCAATAATTCAATCGAAGGGTCGAAGTGAAGGCTAACCGCTTTTTTTAAATCGGAGCAATAATCTCCCTTGATTTTAAAATTAATAAAATAAATGGCCCGATTGTAATAGGCCTCAGGGTCTTCGGGGCTTAAACCTACTACTTGGTCAAAATCGCTTTTGGCGTTTATATTAACCAGAGCTTTCGAAATGGCTCGATTTTGATAAGCTTCAACGAATTTAGGGTTAATTTCGATTACTTTGTCAAAATCCTGAATGGCTTCTTTGTGCAGGTTTAATTTTTGTTTTATAATACCCCTGTTTTGATAGGCCTGCAGGTATTTGGGATTGATTGAAATGCTTTTGGAATAGTCATCTATTGCACCTTTAGCATCGTTAATCATTGTTTTTGAATAAGCTCTGTTGAAGTAGACTTTTTGTAAATTATTGTTTAAGGCGATACATTTTGTATAGCAATCTATCGCTTGTTTGTACTCTTTTAATTTAATGTTTGTATTGCCTTTGCTGTAATAAAATTTATAGTTATTCGGGTTTAACGATATGGCCTTGTCATAATCGGCAATGGCTTTTGGATAATTTTTGATCTGATAATAATAATAGCCTCTTAGGTAGTAGTTATCGCCATTTGGTTCCTTAAGGATTGCGGCATTTATGTTTTCAATTTCTTGCGGAATTTCTTTTAAGTCAATATCATTGAAGTCTTGTGAATATGCCGAAAAGTAAGAACAAAAGAGAAATAGGAAAATATAGGTTTTCATAAATGGATAATTTTGAATTTATTTTTTGGTTTCAAATTTAGCTTAAAATCATTCTTTTTAGCGTATTTATCTTTCATATTTTGAGAAATAATATATGAAATTCCTTATTTTTTAAAAATTATTGGGGGTTGATTTATTTCGTCAGTTTAATATTGTTTGTTTGTGTAAAATGTGGTCAATAGTAAAAAAAAATCCGCGCTAATCTGTGTTATCCGTGAGCCAATTTCAAAGATTCCCAAAAAAAAAGAGAGTTCGACAAGAACTCTCTTTTATAATCTATAGTTTTTACCAGCTTCCGCTTGAGCCACCGCCGGAGAAACCTCCGCCGCCGAAGCCACCACCGAAGCCGCCTCCTCCAAATCCACCGCCAGAAGAACCGCCACCAAAGCTGCCTCCTCCAAAACCGCCACTGTTGCGACCCAAATTACTCAGGATAATGACATCTAATAAACTTGGTCCACCGCCGCCACGATTTCCGGAGTTTCCTCCACCGCCTTTGTTTCTGGATACTAAAATTAAAATAAAAACAATGATGATAATAAAAGGAAAGACTGGAAAATCCTGTTGCTGTTTGCTTTGTTTTCGGGTTCCTTTGTATTTGCCTTTAAAGACGTCAAATAAAGCATCAGTACCTTTGTTGATTCCGTTGTAATAACTACCGGCTTTAAATTCAGGAATGATAATGTTTCTGATAATTTCACCGCCAATTCCAGCTGTTAATCTATCTTCTAAACCATAACCTGGATTAATAGCAATTTTTCGATCGTTTTTAGATACCAGTATGATTACCCCGTTGTCGTCTTTGGCTGTTCCGCCAACTCCCCAGGTTTGTCCCCATTTGGTTGCCAGCAAACTTACGTCTTCGCCTTTTAAACTTTCTATTGTGATAACTACAATTTGTGTTGTAGTGGTGTCAGCATAATGAATGAGTTTTTCTTCTAATTGCGTTTTTTCATTGGCACTAAAAAGATTGGCATAATCATAAACCGAAGTTTGTAAACTGGGTTTTTCAGGAATTGTAAATTGTGAAAAGATGCAATTGCTGGAAAAAAGGACAATCAGTAAGAATGCAAATTGAAAAATTCCTTTGGAATTTGAGTTTTTCTGTGTTGGAATTTTCATTATTTATCCTTTTGATATTTCGTTAGATAATTCGTTGCTGTCGCCTTCCTGCCAAGGAAAATATTTTTTGAGTTGTTCGCCCGCTCTTAAAATTCCGTCAACAAGTCCTTGCTTGAAATTGTTTTGTTTGAATTGAGCAACCATGGCATCTCGAGTACAGTTCCAAAAATCGGTTCCAACAACATCGTTGATTCCTTTGTCTCCGCAAATAACAAAGGTTTTGTCTTTGACAGCTAAATAGATTAAAACACCATTTTGCAATTGGGTTTCGTCCATTTTTAATTCATGGAAAATTTCCATGGCACGATCATAGGCGTCCAGAGAAGTAGTTTTTTCTATATGAACTCTAATCTCGCCAGAAGTGTTTTTTTCGGCTATTCGGATAGCTTCAACAATTTCTTGTTCCTCCTCTTTGGTTAAAAAATCTTCTACTTTTGACATTTGTTTTGTTTTTTAAATACCTATTAAAAAGCCCCTCCTTGGAGGGGTTGGGGAGGATTAGAATTTTACTTCAGGAGCTTTATCTGATCCTGCTACCGCTTCAAAATAAGGTTTTTCTTTAAGTCCATACATTCCCGCTAAAATATTTCTTGGAAAAGTGTTGATATTGTTGTTATATGGTTTTACAGCTTCGTTAAAACGGGTTCTGGCTGTCAAAATTTGATTTTCAGTACTGGCTAACTCATCCTGTAATTTCATAAAACTTGCATCAGCTTTTAGATTTGGATATTGTTCAACGCTTACTAGCAATTTAGATAAAGATGAAGATACTCCAGATTGAGCCGAATTAAATGCAGCCAATTGTTCTGGAGTTACTTTGGTTGGGTCAATAGTAACAGCAGTTGCTTTAGCTCTTGCTTCGATTACTGCTGTTAATGTGCTTTTTTCATGTTCTGCATACCCTTTTACAGTACTAACAATATTTGGTATAAGATCATTTCTTCTTTGGTAGGCTGTATTAACATTTCCCCAACTTTCTTTTACGTTTTGTTCAAGTGTCACAGCGTTATTGTAAATTCCTGATGCCCAGCTGTAACCGCCAATTAGGATAACCGCTAAAATAATCCAAGGTAAAAATCTTTTAAAATCCATGTTTCTATTTAATTTAAAGTTTATTATTTATTGTTTTAATTTATTTCAAAATTGATATTGCTATTGAATTTTGCAATTGATATTATTTAAAGTTCGTTTTTAATATTTGTCAATTGCACTTTGATGGCTTCCAGTTTGCTGATGATTTCAAATTTGTCTAAGGTTTTCTTTTGTCCTTCTTTCAAATGGGTTTTGGCACCTTCAAGCGTAAATCCTCTTTCTTTTACCAAATGATAAATGAGTTGGAGGTTTTTAATGTCTTCAGGAGTAAACATTCTGTTTCCTTTGGCATTCTTTTTAGGTTTGAGAATATCAAATTCACTGTCCCAAAAACGAATCAGAGAAGCATTGACATCAAAGGCTTTCGCTACTTCGCCTATGCTGTAATATCTTTTGCCTGGTTGTAATTCTATGTGCATTTTTATTTCTTTTTAATTATGCTGCTTTTTTTAGTCTAAATTCTGTAATTTCTCATCTAAGATATAAAAATCATTAATCCAATGATTGATTTTCCTGGTTTGCCAATTTTGAAATGGCAACGTATTCCACCGCCGAAATATCGCCATAATAAAAATTAAGCGGATTGACGACTTTACCGTCTTTGTGAACTTCATAATGTAAATGTGGTGCTTCTGATCGTCCTGTACTTCCTACGTACCCAATGACGTCCCCGCGTTTCACTCTTTGGCCAGCCCTGCAATTGTATTTGCTCAAATGACCATATAAAGTTTCGTATCCATAACCATGTCTTATTACAATATGATTTCCGTATCCCGAAGCCGTATTGTCAGCCTTTGCAATTACGCCGTCTCCGGTCGCAAAAATAGGCGTTCCTTTTTTAGCAGTAAAATCCATTCCTTTGTGCATTTTTCTTGCTTTGGTAAATGGATCTGTCCGATAACCAAAACCTGATGCCATGTGTTTTAAGTTTTCGTTTCTAACAGGTTGGATGGCAGGAATGGCAGCCAGAAATTTGTTTTTCTCCTTAGCCAGTTTTACAATATAATCTAAGGATTTCGACTGAATAGCCAGTTCTTTTGTTAATACATCCACTCTTTTGGTAGTTTGTAAAACCAGTTTGCTATTGTCATAACCTTCTAATGCTTTGTAGCGATTGATGTCTGTAAAACCTGCTTTTCTTTCTTCTTCGGGAATAGGAGCGGTGTTAAAATAGGTGCGGTACAAGTTGTTGTCGCGTTCTTCAATGGTTTCAATTACATTGTCCACTTGATCCATTTTTTTATTTAAAACGGCATAATTCAGTTTTAAATTTTCCATTTCCCGAATCAAGAGACGGTCTTTGGGAGTATCAAAATAAGGGGTGTTTAATAAAACCACAAAACAGATAAAACCAAATAAAGCAGAAGCCAGTATAAACAAGGCAGCAAAACCAAATTTCTTTCTTTTTTTGACTTTGATTTTGCGATATGCCAGATTTTCAGAATCGTAATAATATTTTACTTTCGCCATATTTTAAAATACCCTATTTTTGCACCTGCTAAAAAAGCGCATTGCAACAAATTTAATAAATGTTTTAGTTGTTCAGCCCTTTTTTTAGTATTAAATATAATATAAAATTGATTAGAAGATTTAAAAATTCAATGATTTAAAAAATGTTGAATTTAGAAGTTTTACAAAAAAATAAAAACTTTGTTTCTTAGCGCCTTAGTGGCAAAAAAATATAAAAATGAAATCACAAGACATTCGCAAAGCGTATTTACAATTCTTTGAAAGTAAAGGACATTTAATTGTTCCTTCGGCACCTATAGTTCTAAAAGACGACCCAACCCTGATGTTCAACAACTCAGGAATGGCGCAGTTTAAAGAGTATTTCTTAGGAAACGCCACGCCTAAAAGCAATCGTATTACCGATACGCAAAAATGCCTTCGTGTTTCAGGAAAACACAACGACTTGGAAGATGTAGGTTTTGATACTTACCACCACACCATGTTTGAAATGCTTGGAAACTGGTCTTTTGGAGATTATTTCAAAAAAGAGGCTATTCCGTGGGCTTGGGAATTTTTGACCGAAGTGTTGAAATTGGACAAAGACCGTTTGTATGTTTCTGTTTTTGAAGGAAACGAAGCAGAGAATGTGCCTTTTGATCAGGATGCTTTCGATATTTGGAAGCAATTCGTATCCGAAGATCGTATTATCCTTGGAAACAAAAAAGACAATTTCTGGGAAATGGGTGACCAGGGACCTTGTGGACCATGTTCAGAAATTCATATCGATTTGCGCACCGATGCTGAAAGAGCTGAAGTTTCAGGTTTTAGTTTAGTAAATGCCGATCATCCGCAGGTAGTAGAGATTTGGAACAATGTATTTATGGAATTCAACCGTAAAGCCGATGGTTCATTGGAGAAATTACCCGCACAACACGTAGATACCGGAATGGGGTTTGAGCGTTTGTGTATGGCGATGCAAAATGTAACTTCAAACTATGATACCGATGTGTTTACACCGCTTATTGAAAAAGTGGAGCAAATTACAGGATTGAAATACACTTCAAACGAAGTGAAAAACATATCTGAAGAACAGAATAAAATCAATATTGCGATTCGTGTAGTTGTGGATCACGTTCGTGCCGTAGCCTTTGCTATTGCCGACGGACAGTTGCCATCTAACACAGGAGCAGGTTATGTAATTCGTCGTATTTTGCGTCGTGCTATCCGTTACGGTTTTACTTTCTTAGGAACAAAAGAACCTTTTATCAATCAATTGGTGGCTGTTTTAGCAGATCAAATGGGCGAATTTTTTCCTGAAGTCAAAAAGCAACAGACTTTGGTTACCAATGTAATCCGTGAGGAAGAAGCTTCTTTCTTAAGAACTTTAGACCAAGGATTACAATTGTTAGATAACGTAATTGCTACTACCGAAGGAAAAGAAGTGGCAGGAACAAAAGCATTCGAATTGTATGATACTTTTGGTTTTCCAATTGATTTAACCGCTTTGATTCTTAGAGAAAGAGGATTCAGTCTGGACGAAGCAGGTTTTGACAAAGCGATGCAGGAACAAAAATCACGTTCTCGTGCGGCTTCTGAAGTTTCTACGGATGACTGGAAAATCCTGGTTGATGGAAATACAGAATCTTTTGTAGGTTATGACCAGACAGAAAACGAAGTGAAAATCACGCGTATCCGTAAAGTTGATTCTAAAAAAGATGGTATTTTGTACCAAATTGTTTTAGATGCTACGCCATTTTATCCGGAAGGAGGAGGACAGGTAGGAGACAAAGGGACTTTGATTTCGGCTAATGAAACCATTGAGATTATAGATACTAAGAAAGAGAATAATCTAATCCTGCATTTTGCTAAAAAATTGCCGGAAAATGTAAACGCTTCTTTTGTTGCTAAAGTAAATACTGATTTAAGAGCAGCGACTTCTAAAAATCACTCGGCGACACACTTAATGCACCAAGCGTTGAGAAGTATTTTAGGAACGCATGTGGAACAAAAAGGATCTTTGGTAAATCCAAAAAATTTACGTTTTGATTTTTCGCATTTTTCTAAAGTAACTGATGAAGAATTGCAGCAAGTAGAGGATTTTGTAAATGCCAGAATCCAGGAGCAATTGCCATTAATCGAAAGAAGAAGCATCCCTATCCAGCAAGCTTTGGACGAAGGAGCGATGGCTTTATTCGGTGAGAAATATGGGGATAATGTGCGTGCAATTAAATTTGGCGACAGTATGGAATTGTGTGGAGGAATTCATGTGAACAATTCGGCTGATATTTGGTCTTTCAAAATCGTTTCGGAAGGTGCGGTTGCAGCAGGTATTCGTCGTATTGAAGCGATTACCGGGGATGGGGTAAGACAGTTTTTTGCTTCGCAGGAAGAATTGCTGAGCGAAATTAAAACGACATTGAAGAATCCACAGGATACGGTTAAAGCTGTGATTTCTTTACAAGACGAAAATGCTAAGTTGAAAAAACAAGTAGAAGCTTTGTTGAAAGAGAAAGCGAAAAATATGAAATCCGAATTGGCTAGTGAACTTCAGGAAGTAAACGGAGTTCAATTCTTAGCCAAGCAAGTCGATTTGAATCCGGAAGGAGCAAAAGACCTGGCTTATGAATTAGGGAATTTAGGCGATAATCTGTTTTTAGTATTGGCTACAGCCGAAGAAGGAAAACCAATGTTAAGCTGCTATATTTCTAAAGAATTAGTGGCTGAGAAAAGCTTAAATGCTGGTCAGGTAGTTCGTGAGTTAGGGAAGTTTATCCAAGGTGGAGGTGGAGGACAGTCGTTCTTTGCTACTGCAGGAGGTAAGAATGTTGCCGGAATTCCGGAAGCTTTATCCAAAGCAATTGACTTTGTGAAGTAAATTTTAGCTTTTAAAATAAGAAACCCTTTTAATTTGTGCCTCAACAAACTAAAAGGGTTTCTCTCTTTAAATAAACATGAAAAAGTTATTTTTAAGAATGGCTTATCTCAATTCCGTTTTCTTCGAGAATATCTAAGAGATAGTTGTTTTGTATGGGATCGTATTTTTCAATTCCGCTTTGATACCATTTCACCAAAACGCTTATTTGAAAGTGGGTATAACCTTCGGTGTCAATGTTAATGCCCAGTAAGCCGGCCATTAGGAATTCTTCCAGAATCTTTTCGGTTATAATTCTTTTCGGAATTCCGTTAAGAATGTTACCATTTATACTTTCGTAATCAAGTCTACCTGCATTAAATCCGTCATTAAAAGCCGTATTATTAGATGTGTTGTTTTTTACTTTTGAATACGGATTTTGACCATTAGAATATCCTTTTAGATAATCTTGTCTGTAAATTGGGTTGAATATGTTTTTCATAATAATTGTAATGGTATCCTTATCAAAAGTAGATGCAAAAAATTAGTTTACCATTTAAAATCGTTGAAAGGGAAAAATACTCTTTAAACCGCTAGCTGTTGGTTTTTTATCGGTAAAAAGTATAAGTTTAAAGATTACACTAATTAGAGATTTATCAAGAATAGCAGTGTTTAATTATTGTTTTTTAAAGTATTTGTAATAAAAATTTCATTATCCTTTAATTGTATGTTGGATTTGTAGTATGAGGTTAAGTTGTTGTATTGTAGTGTTTTATGGGAATAATTGAATGAAATCGTAATTTTGTTATTATGTTGGTATCTAGTATGTTGTTTAATTTTTAATATCGGAAATTATGAGAAAGAGTTTACTGTTAGTAGTTGAAGGAATTTTATTTTTTTGCTATGTCCATTAAATCTTGAGGCTCAGATGATGAATAATGAAGGTCAGGTTGCGCGTGATTTGGCTAATTCTAAATTGATTCATGCATCAGAAGTTACACTTAAATCAGGGAAAAAAACTAATATGCACACATATCCTGCGCATTTTTATTACGCACTGACCGATGTGAATATAAAAGTACACTATCAAGACGGAAAAGAGGAGGTGTATAAAATGAAAGCAGCTGAATCTGGAGTGAGTGAACCCGAACGCCCACATACAAACCAAAACATAGGTAACAAAACAGCCGAATTTTTGATTGTTGAATTAAAAGAACATCCTTATAAAGCACCAAAAGCAAAATAACACTAAGAGATAAAATGTGATTAAAATAAAAATGAGTCTTTTATAGATTCATTTTTATTTGATAAAAGAGCCATTTAAACGAGTTTTTAGGTAGTTAGACCCGTATAATTGGTTGAGCTCTATTTAATATATAGTTTTGAGAACCCAAATATTAAGTTCAATATAACCTATAATATCATGAAAAAATTAATTAGAATATTTTTTTTCATTTTAATAGTTTCTCTTTTTTTAACGTCTTGTTCAAATGATAAAGACGAGAAGGGCAAGAATTTTATTAAAATAGTTGAATCTACTGAGAATGGTATTTCTGAAAATACAGTTTTTACTTATCATGAAAATCAAATAATAAGCTCTGATAACTCTAAGGAGAAAATTGATTATACTTATGATAATGAACTAATCACAAAAATAGTCAAGTACAATAAACAAACTCAGCTTAGCACTACATTAGAATATACTTATCTTGATGAAAAATTAGTGAAAGCAAAGTCGGTAAATAACTATGTGATTTATTATACTTATAATGTTGATGCTACTGTTTCTTATGAGAAATACAAGATAGATTCCCAAAATCAGGAACGAAAAGTAAGTCATGGAACTTTGTTTTTTAGAAGTAAAAATTTAATTAAAGACGAGCGTTTTTTTGATAATGTCAGCGAAGGCGTAATATCCGGTTCTAAAACAACTTTTGAATACGATACTTACAATAATCCTTATCTTAGTATTTCAGGTTTTGATAAATTATTAGATCGTGCTGCGTTAGTTTCTAAAAACAATGCCCTTATAACCATTGTGGAAACCACAGTTGTAAATGGCGACGAAACGATTACCTCTGCTAATATATACAGAAACACTTTTAAATACGATGCTGATGATTATCCTACTGAACAGGTTTCGGAAGCTAGTATAGGAAATCCAAATTATTCCAAAATCCAATATTTGTATTAATATTATTGGGTTTGCAGGAACTTGTAAACCATATAAGTCATATAAGTTTTGTTGTTTGGTGTATCGATACTTATATGGTCTTAATATATTATAAAACTGCAACTCAAAGTTTATGTAAGTGAGACATAAGATAAGCTAAAACTTATATGGCTTATATGGTTTAAAAAAAAGCTACATTATTTGTGTTTAATTGTTTGCAAAAAAGTTTATATAAGATGCGTTATAATAAATATTATAATACTTATTTTTGAAAAAAAACCAGCATGCAATTTCGTACGCCAATACCCATTCTGGAAAGTATTTTTCCTATTGATTATAATTCTAAAATTATGTCTGTGGGTTCCTGTTTTGCAGTAAACATGGCAGAAAAATGGGATAATTTTAAATTTCAAAATAGCTGCAATCCATTTGGTATTATTTTCAATCCTGTTTCAATTGAAAAATTAGTTGAAAGAATTGTAAATAAAAGAATGTTTACGGAAAGTGATATTTTCTTTCACAACGATTTATGGCATTGTTTTGAGATACATTCGGAACTTTCAAATCCTGATAAAGAAGCTTTTCTACATTCCTTAAATCAGTTAATCCATTCAACAAATCAGCAAATCACTGAGGCAACACATTTTCTATTTACCTATGGAACTGCCTGGGTGTATCGAAATATTGAAAGTAAGCAAATTGTAGCCAATTGCCATAAAGTGCCTCAAAAACAATTTACCAAAGAATTAGTTTCTATTGAAAGAATTCAAACCGCAATTCAAAATACGATTCGTCTAATACAATCTATAAATCCAGCAGCAAAATTTATTTTCACCGTTTCACCAGTGCGACATATCAAAGATGGTTTTGTAGAAAACACCTTGAGTAAGTCGCATTTAATCTCGGCAATTCATTCAACTCATCCCGATAGCTATCGGGACTCACAACTTATAACTTATAACTACTTTCCGAGTTACGAAATCATGATGGACGAACTACGTGATTATCGATTTTATGCCGAAGATATGTTACATCCTAGTCAGGTAGCAATAGACTATATCTGGCAACGATTTAAAGAAACTTCAATTTCAAAAACAGCTTTTGCAATAATGGATGAAGTCGAAGGAATTCAGAAAGGTTTGTCTCATCGTCCTTTTAACCAGCAGTCGGAAAGTCATCAAAAGTTTATCGCTAAACTTCAAATAAGAATTACGAAATTGCATTCGGAATATCCATTTATGAAATTTTAATTATGATAAAAAAGATAGTTATAGGGGCAGCAGCTTTAGTTATTGTTATTTTGCTTTTTAAATTTTGTGAATTTAAAAAAAGTGATGATAGTGCATTAGATTACAATACGAATTTGATTCAACAACAAATAGTAAATGTTGGTAAATTAGTCGTTACCGAAGGACATTTTGCAGAGGTGATTACTTATAAAAACCAACAAAAATATTTGATGAATATGCTTTCATTCGAAAAGAAAGCACTTTTGGTCGTTAATGCCGATGTGACGGTGGCTTATGATTTGCATCAAATGAAATACGATATTGATGAAAAAAACAAAACCATCACGATTATAAGTATTCCAAAAGAAGAAATAAAAATCAGTCCCGACATAAAATTCTATGATGTAGAGCAAAGTAAATTAAATCCGTTTACAGGCGACGATTATAATAAAATCAACAAGCAGGTAAGAGCTAATTTGGCTAAGAAAATTGCTAATTCTTCTTTGAAAAAAAATGCCCAAAACCGATTAATAAGCGAATTGTCGAAGCTTTTTATTCTAACCAATAATTTAGGCTGGACTTTAAAATACGAAGGTAAAGCTATTGAAAATGAAAACGATTTGACTCAAAAAATCAAATTGTAAGTGTTTAACTTTCAAAAAAATTCCGTCCTCCATTTCTGAAATACTCAATTTTATAAAAGAACATTTCGGCCATATTTTGGGCGCGGAGTTTTGCTTCTTCGGCTAGAGCGCCTTTGAATAAATTATTAATAGTTTCGGTAAAAATTTCCATCCAGCGATTGAAATGTTCTTTGGCTACAGGCAAATGTTTGTGTGGAGGAAACGGACTGCCTGAATACGTATGTTCTTCTAATAAAATAGTTTGCCAAAAACGGTACATTCTTTCCAAATGTGACGGCCATTGATTGCCAATTTTTTCATTAAAAACAGGGCCAATCAATTCGTCTTCCCGTACTTTAGTATAAAAAGTATCTACCAGTAATTTTATGTCGTCAAGATTTTTTATGTCGGCTAATTGTGTCATGTTTTTTTGTAAAATAAACGGTGATAAAGGTATAGGATTAGAATAAATTTACCCTATCAATTGGTTGAATAAATCTTGTTTTTCGTTCAGGTATTTGTACTCAAATCCTTTGTTTTCCATTTTTTCTTTTATCGCAATGATGTCGTTTTTGTTTTTGAGTTCCAGACCTACAACGGCCGGCCCCACTTCGCGGCTGTTTTTTTTGGTAAACTGAAAATAGGTAATATCGTCATCAGGGCCTAAAATATCATTTACAAATTCTTTTAAAGCACCGGGACGTTGTGGAAATTGTATCATAAAGTAATGCATCAGTCCTTCATAGAGTAAAGAGCGTTCTTTTATTTCGGCGGTGCGCTCAATATCATTATTACTTCCGCTAACGATGCAAACAACAGTTTTTCCTTTTATTTTTTCTTTATATAAATCTAATGCCGAAATGGTTAATGCACCTGCAGGTTCCACCACCATGGCTTCTTCATTGTACAGACGCAAAATGGTCGTGCACACTTTCCCTTCAGGAACAAGAATAATATCGCTGAGGTTCTTTTTGCAAATGTCAAAAGTTATTTTGCCTACTTGTTTTACGGCAGCTCCGTCTACAAATTTGTCTATGTTTTCTAAAATGGTAACTTTTCCATTGTCAATAGATGTTTTCATAGAAGGTGCACCTTCCGGTTCCACTCCGATGATTTTGGTATTAGGACTTAAATGTTTGAAAACTTCCGAAAGTCCTGAAGCCAGTCCACCGCCACCGATGGGAACAAATACATAATCGATAGGTTTTTTATAGCTTTCCAGAATTTCGAGACCTACGGTTCCCTGACCGGCAATAACTTTTAAATCATCAAAAGGATGGATAAAAGCCATTTTGTTTTTGGTTGCATCATCCATTGCAGCTGCATAGGCATCGTCAAAAGTATCTCCTGTAAGTACAATTTCGACAAAGGAACCGCCAAAGAGATTGACTTGTTTTATCTTTTGTTTCGGAGTGGTTTTTGGCATGTATATTTTGCCTTTTATTTGAAGTAATTTACAGGAATAAGCCACGCCCTGGGCATGATTTCCGGCGCTGGCACATATTACACCCTGTTCTTGTTCTTCTACACTAAGCGTACTGATTTTATTATATGCACCTCTGATTTTATAGGAGCGTACAGTTTGTAAATCTTCTCTTTTTAACAGAATTCGGGCAGCAAATTCATTAGATAAATTTAAATTTTTAGACAAAGGCGTAGCCATAACCACATCTTGTAATTGTTTTTGGGCTTCTTGTATTTGGCTTAGTAGATTCATATTTTACAGCTATAAAAAAACCTCCCGTTGTGGGAGGTTTGATAAATGGTATCTTGATTACTTATTTACATAACTCTCCGTCATTATTATTGAATAATAATGTTAATTGCGATACGTATGTTAATAGTGTTGTTCATCTTTTATGATTGTATTACAAATATACAGATTCTTTAGTTATGGATAAAAGATTTATTTTTTTGTTTCAGTAGGAGGGAATTGTGCTAAAATTTTAGCCACAAACTCATTGATTTGTTTTTCTTTCTCTCTTCTGTTTTCAGTTAGAATTCCCATTCCTTCTCCTTCCCAAATTAACTCTTTTTTCTTAGCGTCGATTAAATCGATATAAAGTGTTCCTTGTGTTGATGAGGTAACATAGGTATTGCCGCCCCAGAAATAAGGATTCCATCCCCATCCCCAACCGTATCCCCAACCCACATTGAATTGGTTTACGTCAATTTGTTCTCTTTCTTTGGTGAAGATATTTACAAGTAAATCAGGATTTTCACTTTTACTCATTCCTTTTTTAGTCAATTCATCATCTATGGCATGTAATATTCTTCTTTTGTCTAATTCAGATACCTGAACCTTGTCAATGCCTTTTTTATGAAAAGCATAGGTTTTGTATTGACTAAAATCAACACGACTATCATAATCAGAGTTAACTCTTATCGAACTACAGGCACTTAATAGAAAAAGAACTAATAGCGGTACTATTTTGATTGTTTTCATGGTTCAATTGTTTGATTGTTAAATATATAAATAAAAATGGGTTCTGTTTTTATATACGATAAACGAAAGAAAAAGATTTAAATCGAATTGTTTATATTTTTTTATTTGTTCCTGTTTTTTTATCATATCCGTAAGGACAATGACGGCAACCACTCTTACAACAATAGCCCCTTTTTAAATGATACTTTTCGGTAAAACATTTGTATCCTTCAGGAGTATAATAGAAATCTTCGCCTTCAATTAATTTATTTTCATTACTTTGTTCAATCATATATAGATTTTATTTTTTGCCTTTGTAATCTTTAAAACAATAGCTAATTCATACAAATTTATAAATTAAAGAGCCAATGTTTTTTGTTGTTAACAAGTATTTAATACCAAAGGGTTTCCGCGGAATGGCGGCTTATCCCTTTGTGTTTCTAAAATATCGTATTGATAAAGAAAATGCTGTTTTTATCAATCACGAACGCATTCATTTACGACAACAATTAGAACTATTGATACTTCCTTTTTTTATTTGGTATTATCTGGAATATCTGGTTCTCTTATTAAAATACAGCAACAAAAATCATGCCTATAGAAACATTTCGTTTGAAAGAGAGGCTTATACGAATGAATCTAATTTGGATTATCTTAAAAAGAGACGTTTTTTTAGTTTTTGTAAGTATTTATCTCAGTCAAAATAAATAGAAAAATAGCTTTATTTTTTTTAACCGCAGAGCGCGCAAAGTTTTTCGCAAAGATTTTAAAGTTCAAAGATTTTAAAAAATCAGTTTCGTCTAGTTCCATTATTTTTATTACTATAAGTTTTACCTTTGTCAAAAAAATAATTGCTTTGAATCAAAAATTGCTAATATCATTTCCGAATTCTATTTCTGTTACCATCAAAAGGGAAGATTTAATTCATACGGTGGTTTCGGGAAATAAGTTTCGAAAGCTAAAGTACAATTTGTTTCAGGCGAAAGCTGAAAATAAAAAGACGCTGCTTACTTTTGGAGGCGCTTTTTCAAATCATATTGCGGCAGTTGCTTTTGCAGCAAAAGAAAATGGTTTTCAGTCTATCGGGATTATTCGTGGCGATGAATTGAAAGATAAAATTGCAGCAAATCCCACCTTGCAATTTGCCCAGGAATGCGGAATGCAATTTGAATTTGTTTCCCGTGAAGCCTATCGTTTGAAAAATGAAGCAGCTTTTTTAGATGAATTAAAATTGAAGTTTGGTGATTTTTTTCTGATTCCTGAAGGCGGAACAAATGCCCTGGCCATAAAAGGCTGTGAAGAGATTTTAACAGAGGAAGACCGCGGCTTTGATTATATTTGTTGTGCGGTAGGAACGGGTGGAACCATTTCGGGAATTATTAACAGCGCATTACCGCATCAAAAAGTTTTAGGATTTCCAGCTTTAAAAGGCGATTTTTTACAAGATGAAATCCGTATTTTTGTGCAAAATGAAAATTGGGAGTTAATAACTGATTATCATTTTGGAGGATATGGCAAGGTAAAGGAAGATTTGATAGGTTTTATAAATCAGTTTTATGCTGATAATCAAATTCCGTTAGATCCTATTTATACCGGGAAAATGGTTTTTGGCGTTATGGATTTGATACAAAAGAATTATTTTCCGGCTCATTCTAATATTTTACTCATTCATACTGGAGGACTTCAGGGAATTCGGGGGATGAATGTTAAATTGAAAAATAAACAATTACCAACAATAGCTATCAATGTTTAAGAAAAGTCTACTTTTATTTATTGCCTTAACTCTTATTAGTTGTCATGCTACAAAATCTCCAATTGTAACAACTAAAAAAGGGGGTGCGAAAAATACCTATTCCCAGAAAAACAAGAAAACCAAAAGTCGAAATGAAGTGATACAATCGACTTCGAGAACGTCGGTTACAAATGATATAGTTAACAATTATGTGTCGCAATACAAAGACATTGCAATGAGTAATATGAAGACGTATGGAATTCCTGCCAGTATTATTTTGGCTCAGGGAATTTTAGAATCGGGAGCAGGAAGGGGAGATTTAGCTGTTAGTGCCAATAATCATTTTGGTATAAAATGCCATTCTGATTGGACTGGAGATACTGTAAACCATGATGACGATAGCAGTCAGGAATGTTTTAGGAAATATAATAAAGTATCCGAATCATATAGAGATCACGCTTTGTTTTTAACGGGAAAGGGCAGATATGCCAGCCTGTTTGAATTGGATAAAGACGATTATAGGGCGTGGGCAAAAGGCTTGAGAAATGCAGGTTATGCTACCGATTCCCAATATCCGGATAAATTGATTTCCTATATCGAACGTTATAATTTGGGGCAATATGATGCCCAGGTTTTAGGGAGGAATTATGTGCCTGTTGAGAATCAAAACAGAAGAATTGTTGCCAGAGATTCCAGAAACGATACTTTTTATGAAGTTCAAAAAGGAGATACTTTGTATTCTATTTCGAAGAAATACAATGTATTAGTAGACGATTTAAAACAAAAGAATAAATTATCAGATAGCAGCACCCTTTTTGTGGGGCAAAAACTGAAAATAAATTAGTCTTATCAATATTAAGTTTCAAAAATATTTTAATGAGTTTATAAGAAATCAAGGTGCAAACTGAATTCTAAACTCGAAATTCTAAAATTAAAAATGTTATACCAAAGAAGTAGTCAGCTATTTGCTGAAGCAGAAAAAGTAATTCCGGGAGGAGTAAATTCGCCAGTTAGAGCATTCAAATCAGTAGGAGGAACGCCTATTTTTGTAAAACAAGCCAAAGGTGCTTATTTGTATGATGAAGATGGAAACCGATTGATTGATTATATTAATTCCTGGGGACCAATGATTCTGGGACATGCTTATGAGCCAGTAGTTCAAGCGGTAACTGAGAAAGCCAAGCTTGGAACTTCTTTTGGAATGCCAACGGAATTAGAAACTAAAATAGCTGCTTTAGCTGTTTCGATGGTTCCTAATATCGATAAAATCCGTTTTGTAAATTCAGGTACAGAAGCTTGTATGAGTGCAGTAAGATTAGCTCGTGGATTTACTAAAAGAGATAAAATTATAAAATTTGCAGGTTGTTATCACGGGCATTCTGATTCTTTCCTGATTCAGGCTGGAAGTGGTGCAATGACTTTTGGAACCCCAAACAGTCCGGGTGTTACAGCGGGAACTGCTAAGGATACTTTGTTAGCTAAATACAATGATTTAGAAAATGTACAAAGTTTAATTGAAGCCAATCCTAACGAAATTGCAGCTATTATAGTAGAACCGGTTGCTGGGAATATGGGGTGTGTGCCACCAACTAAAGGTTTCTTGGAAGGCTTACGCCAATTGTGTTCTGAAAACGGAATCTTACTGATTTTTGATGAGGTAATGACTGGTTTCCGATTAGCCAAAGGTGGTGCTCAGGAATTATTGAACATCAATGCTGATATTGTTTGTTTCGGAAAAGTAATTGGTGGTGGATTGCCGGTAGGGGCATTTGCTGCCCGTGAAGAAATCATGAATTATCTGGCTCCACTTGGTCCTGTTTATCAGGCGGGAACTTTATCAGGAAATCCACTGGCGATGGCTGCTGGATTGTCAATGCTGGAGTCATTAAATAATGATGCGGCTATTTTTCAAAGATTAGAAGAAAAAACCGCTTATTTAGAAGCAGGAATCCATAGGGTATTAAAAGCCAATAACGTTGTTTATACTATCAATAGAGTAGGTTCTATGATTTCGGTACATTTTGATGCCAATCCCGTTGTTGATTTTCAAACTGCTGCTAAGGGAGATAATGAAACTTTCAAGAAATTCTTCCATGGATTATTGCAGGAAGGAATTTACATTGCACCTTCAGCTTATGAAACCTGGTTCATCACCGATGCTTTGAGTTACGAAGATTTGGACTTTACAATCAATGCAATTGATAAAGTTTCCAAAACATTATAATTTTTAAAGAGCAAAAAAAAGCTTCGAGAACTACTCGAAGCTTTTTTTTAGTTTTCCATATTACCGCCACCACCTTGTGGTCTGTCATCTCCCATTCCTCCACCTTGTCTTTCACTCATTCTTTGTTGCATTCTTTGTTGCATTTTTTCTTGATTGCTTTTCCATTTTGCCAATTGCTCAGGAGTTAAGATAGCGGCCATTTTTCCTTCCATGGCTTTTCTTTGTTCAGCCATCATTTCTCTACCTTGACCTTTTTTGTCTTTCATTTCAGCCATTTTAGCTTCTCTGTTTTTAGCTTCGTCAGCGTAAAGTTGTTTTACTTGTTCTTGTTGTTTCGCATCCAGGTTTAGATCTTTAGTCATCCTTGCAACACGTTGTTCTGTACGCTGCTCAGGAGTCATATTTCCCATGTTAGCTCTTTGTGGTCGGTCAGCGTTGTCTTGAGCAAAACTAGATACTCCAACAACTAATAATGCGGCAATAATTAATTTTTTCATTTTTTCTTGATTTATGTTAAAAGTTATGGTTATAAGACAATAAACAGAATAAAAGGTTTAATTATTAACAGAAAAAATATCATTTATTTTTTTAATCCAAATAATTTGAATTTACTAATTTATAAATAAAATAATCAAGTTAGGATTTTTTTTTAGCAAATGAAGGAGCTTTAAATTTTACAAAACCACCACGATTTTCTTGTCTTTCGATTGATTGTGATACAATTAAAGTTCCAATAGTGATCATATTTAATAACTCATAATAAGAAGAACTAATTTGGTGTGTGTTACCAATTTTTTCTATTTCTTCTTTCCATTTCAAAAGCTGTTCTTTGGCATTGAGTAAATCCGTATCATATCTGACGATTCCCGCATTCTGTCTCATTAAATGCTGCAGTTTTGCTTTTAATACATCAAGATAGTTGGAATCAATTTCTGTTTTTTTTGCGGTGTCGCTTTCCAGAATTTCCTTCTTTACTATTTTTATTTTTAAGTTAGGATTGGCTAAATATTCATAAATTCTACTCGAATAGACTAGAGCTTCTAATAATGAATTGGACGCTAATCGGTTAGCTCCATGCAAACCGGTTTGTGTGCATTCGCCACAGGCAAATAAATTAGTAACAGAGGTTTTTCCATTGGTGTCAACCACAATTCCCCCACAAAGATAATGTTGGGCAGGTACTACCGGAATCCAGTCTTTTGAAATATCAATTCCTGATTTTAGACAATGATTGTAAATCATTGGGAAGTGCTTTTTAAAGGCTTCCAAATCAAGGTGAGTACAGTCTAAATACACGCAGTCATCACCTGATTTCTTTAGTTCCAAATCAATACTTTGGGATACAATATCTCTTGAAGCTAATTCTTCCCGAGAATCATAATCAATCATGAAACGATGTCCTTTTTTAGTGCGTAAATAAGCACCAAAACCACGAACCGCTTCTGAAATCAAAAATTTCGAACCTGTAGATGCTTCATAAAAAGCAGTAGGATGGAATTGTATGAATTCCATTTCTTTAATATCGGCATGAGCACGATAGGCCATGGCAATTCCGTCCCCGGTTGCTATTACAGGATTTGTAGTATGTCCGTAAAGATGTCCAATTCCGCCAGTTGCCAGTAGTGTAATATCAGACAGATAAGTACTTATTTGTTTTGTCTTTTCATCCAAAACAATAGCTCCTAAACAGCAGTTTTCAGCTGTGATTAAATCGGTAGCAAAATGATGATCCAGAACAGTAATGTTTTCTTTTTGATAAACTTGCATCAAAATAGCGCGTTCTATTTCATGACCCGTTTGGTCTTTATGATGCACCACACGATTTTCAGAATGCCCTCCTTCTTTACCTAAATTTAAATTACCATCAGAATTTTTATCAAATTTCGCTCCCCATTCGATCAATTCTTTTAATCGCTTTGGACCTTCGGTAACTACCATTTTTACTACTGCTTCATCACACAATCCATCTCCACAAATAAGAGTATCTTCGATGTGTTTTTGGTACGAGTCTTCGTTTTTATCAGTAACAATGGCTATACCGCCCTGGGCGTATTTAGTATTTGATTCGTCAGCATTGGCTTTGGTTACGATGGTTACTTTTTTGTTCGGAAATTGCTCTGCTATTCGAAGAGCAAATGTCAAACCGGCAACACCAGAACCTATAATCAAGTAATTGGTATTTGTCATTTATTTTGATAATTCAAGCATTCTCTCAATTGGAATTAATGCTTTTTGGATAATATCTTCTGCTACGTGAACCTCAGGACTTTCATTTACTAAGCAGTCGTATACTTTTTGTAGGGTATTCATTTTCATGTAACCACATTCGCTGCAAGCACAAGTATTGTCTTCTTTTGCCGGAGCTGGAATTAATATTTTATTAGGTACTTCTTGTTGCATTTTGTGCAAAATACCAAATTCAGTAGCCACAATAAATTTATTGTTAGGATTATTTTTTACATAATCAATCATCCCTGAAGTCGAACCAATATAGCTGGCTGTGGCTAAAATATGGGTTTCAGATTCCGGGTGTGCAATAATTTTTGCGTCAGGATGCTGTTTGTGTAATTCAATTAATTTATCCAATGAAAAGGCTTCGTGAACTACGCAAGAACCATCCCAAAGTAACATATCACGACCTGTTTTGCTCATCACATATTTTCCTAAATTTTTATCAGGAGCAAAGATAATTGGCTTGTCTTTTGGAATTGATTCTACAATTTTTACCGCATTAGCCGAAGTAACTACAATGTCAGTTAAGGCTTTAACCTCAGCAGAGCAATTCACATAAGTAATAACGGTATGGTCAGGATGCTGGTCAATGAATTTTTTAAATAAATCCGGAGGACAAGATTCTGCCAATGAACATCCTGCATTCAAATCAGGAAGGATTACTTTTTTGTTTGGATTTAAAATTTTGGCTGTTTCTGCCATAAAATGGACTCCTGCAAAAAGAATAATATTGGCATCCACTTTCATTGCTTCTTGTGATAATCCCAAGCTGTCCCCTACATAATCAGCGATATCCTGAATGTCATTTTCCTGATAATAGTGCGCTAAAAGAACAGCATTTTTTTCTTTTTTTAATTTTAATATTTGTTCTTTTAGATCTTTTATTTTGTTTGTATCCATTTTAATATTGATAACAAGTGTTTAATTGTAATATGTTGTTGTTTGTTGTTTTGTTTTTGTAAAGCTAATTTAGTTTAAAAAGTTAATACCTTAAAAAAGTATCCCCTGATTTAATTCCCATTGCCAATTCCTCCAAATTAGTGTTTTCTAACATAAAAGCCAATTCATTTCGGATTGATTTGAATTTTTCGTGTACCGGACAAGGGTGTGTTTCAGAGCAATGGCTTAATCCCAAACCACATCCTGTAAAAACAGAATCACCTTCTAATGCGGTTACAATTTGAGACAATTTTAATTGACTCATTTTTTCTTTTGGAATTTCAAATCCACCACCCACACCTTTGATAGAATTGATAATATTGTTTTTAGATAAAATCTGCAAAATTTTGGCAGTAAAAGCCTCTGGAGAATCTATCTTTTTGGCAATATCTTTTAGTCCGACTCTATTGTTTTGATAAGATTCGGATGCAATGAAAATAGTCGCTCGAATCCCATATTCGCAGGTTTTAGAGAACATAATTAGTTTTTTACAAATTTATAGAAAATAAGCGTTATTATTCGACTCAAATTTCAGTATTTATGTGATTTAATTATGCCTTTAAAAAGGCTGAAAATAATCATTAAAATGGCTATTGGTAGGAAAATACTAGTTATAAAAAGATTTTGGTAGTACATGGGAAGTTGTTCTTTGGCTAAAACGAAATAAATACCCTGAAAAAAGAGAGTCAATTCGGTGAGGATAAAACTCATTATAAACAATTTCATTCCATATTTAACCCAGTTGTTTTCTTTGTTTAAGAAAGAATTTTTTAATAGGAAAGCAAACAAAAAACCGGTGATAATTCCCAACATCGTCAAATGGATATAGCCAATGACAAGGTTTCTAATCTGATGTGAGATTTGGGCAAATTCGGGAATTAAAACCACTAATTGAATGATAACTTTTAAGAATAATGATGTCAACGCAAAGCCATAAACCAGTTTTTCAATAGGTCTTAATGTGGAGAAAAAAGTTTGAAAATGAGGCCGGATTATTTGAATACAGATTATAAAAGAAAGCAATTGCAATAGAACTCCGATGCTGTTAATCCAATGAAAAACAGGATTAGGAAGATACCAACTAACAGGCAAAGCCAGGGTTAAAATTGTGGCTGCGACCAATAAATTATAGAACAATCGGAATTGTTTTTCATCAATATTGACTTTTAATTGATGAAAAAATAAGGCTAAAACTGTAAAAAGAAACCAACCGTTGAATTGGAAATGCAGGAAAAATTGAATGGCAATTTGGTAAAAAGCACTCGCTTTACCCAGTAAGCCAACTGCAGGTCCCAAACACCAAACACCAAAAGTCGATAAAATCATGAAAAATAATGCGGTTCGCAATAATAGCTTTTCCGGAAGCGAATCGGTATGGGCGTCTTTCCATACTAATCGGCAGAAATAGTAACTGCAAAAAATATGTAGGGTTGAAAAGACAATCGAAAACAAAGCATATCCTTCAACAGGAAAACGGAACATCATACCGATAACGGCTATTTCGGTTACCCAAAATAATCGGTTGTAAACAGGTTTTTGTTGTTTTTCTTTTGGAATAAAAAAATGAACCATCAGGCTGTAAAGCATCAGGTAAACCCAGCCTAGCATGGCCACATGGGAATGGCCATGCAATAAAAACTGATAATTTACAATTTCAATAGGGAAAACATACAGCAATCGGAGCAGTAATCCCATCAGTGCTGCGATGAAAAAATTGATGAAGCAGGCGATAAGCCAGGATTTTTGCATAATTATCCTCTAAAATGGACGTTGATTTTTGTTGTCGAAAGCATTTGCTGTTCTATCATTCTGTTCGAATATTCCATTTTTCCCAAGGTCTGAACTCCATTTACAAAATGTTGGATGTAATAATTACCAGAATATTTTTTGTTTTCTAAATACGCAATCATTAGCTGAATGTCTTTTTCTCTGATTAATTCAGAATGAACAGTGGTACGAACTTCGAACGGAAGCTGGCTTTCCAGCAATAAATGTAAGGATTTTTCAAAAGGAGAAAAAAGTGTGGATTGGGTTATTTTCTCAAAATACCCGGGCAGAGCCTTAAAATCCAAAGCTACATAATCAATTAATTGGTTTTCAATCAGCGTTTTTAATACTTTGGGTTGGGAACCGTTAGTATCAATTTTGATTAAAAATCCCATTTTTTTGACTTCAACAATTAATTCTATGATGTTTTTATGTAACAAACATTCTCCACCGCTGAAAACCACTCCGTCTAATACTTTTTTTCGGGAGTGAAGAAAGCTAAGTGTTTTTTCGAAAGAAATGCTTCCTTTTCCCAATACAATTTCAGGATTGTAACAGTAGAGACAACGCATATTACAGCCTGCAAACCAAAGGATACAGGCTGATTGATGCGCATAATCTAATAACGTAAAAGGGGTTATGCTATAAATAGGGGTACTAACATTTTTCTTCATTGAAATGGGTGCGTTGTTTGTGCTCGCCTTTTTTACCAATGTTGAAACTCTCTACAGGTCGGTGGTAGCCCATGACGCGGGTGTACACTAAGCATTTGGTTCTCAAATGTTGTTTTTCTTCTAAAATGGGATTAGTGGCTGTTTTCATATTTTGTGGAGTTATGTGTTAAAAGTTATGACTAAAAGAGTTGGTTACTAATTTTCGATAGCTGACGCTTAACTCTTAATTTTTTTCTATTAATAAAAGATCATCACATTTTGGACAATATTCGTGTTCGCCATTCAAATAGCCATGTACCGGACACACACTAAACACGGGCGTTACGGTGATGTAAGGCAATTTGAAATTGCTAATCACTTTCTTGACAAATTTTTTACAGGCTTCCGGAGAGCTGATTCTTTCGCTCATGTACAAGTGCAATACCGTTCCTCCGGTGTATTTGCATTGCAATTCGTCCTGAAGAAACAAGGCTTCAAAAGGATCTTCGGTGTGATTCACCGGAATTTGGGAACTGTTGGTATAATAGATGTTATTTTCCTGTCCTGCCTGATAAATATCGGCAAAGCGTTTCCGGTCTTCCTTGGCAAAACGATAGGTAGTCCCCTCGGCAGGAGTTGCTTCCAGATTGTATAAATTTCCTGTTTGTTCCTGAAATTCTCTCATTCGGTTGCGAATGTGGTCTAATATTTCAGAAGCAAATGCAATTCCGGATGCGGTCGTGATATCGTTTTGGTTTTCGGTAAAATTGATAATCATCTCGTTCATTCCGTTTACTCCAATGGTAGAAAAGTGATTTCTGAAATGGGGCAAATAACGTTTGGTGTACGGGTACAAACCACGGTTATACATTTCCTGAATAAAGATTCTTTTTTTCTCCAGAGTCGATTTGGAAATAGATAATAATCGGTCTAATTGTTTGAACAATTCGGTTTTGTTTCCTTTGTATAAATACCCCAAACGCGCCATGTTGATGGTTACCACTCCAATACTTCCGGTCATTTCGGCACTTCCAAAAAGACCGTTGCCGCGTTTTAAGAGTTCGCGCAAATCCAGTTGCAAACGGCAGCACATAGAACGTACGGCATTGGGTTTATACGCATTTGGATTTTCTTCTTTATTGCCATTTTCATCTAAAACATATTGACTCCCAATGAAATTCTGGAAATAGGAAGATCCAATCTTGGCTGTATTTTCAAAAAGCAATTCGGTATTTTCTCCGTTCCAGTCAAATTCTTCGGTGATATTCACCGTTGGAATCGGGAACGTAAATGGCTGTCCATTCGCATCACCTTCGGTCATTACGGTGTAATAAGCCTTGTTGATGAGGTTCATTTCGGGTTGAAAATGTTCGTAACGCAAATCGGTCAGTTTGTTGACTCCTCTTTCTTTGGCTCTTATTAATAAATCATATTCAAAATTAGCTTCAAAAAAGTGTAGGTCATTTTTCGTCGGAATCTGTGTTTTCAAATCTTCGGGCACGACCCAGTCCAAAGTGATATTGGTAAAAGGCGATTGTCCCCAACGGGCCGGAACATTCAGGTTGTAAACAAAACTGCGAACCGCTTTCAGCACATCATCAAACGATAAATTATCTTTGAAAACATAAGGCGCCAGATAGGTGTCAAACGAACTGAAGGCCTGTGCTCCGGCCCATTCGCTCTGCAAAATTCCAAGAAAATTAGCCATTTGTCCCAAGGCTTCCCTGAAATGAGAAGGGGCTTTGCTTTCTACACGTCCGCGAACGCCATTGAAACCTTCGTTGAGCAATACGCGCAAACTCCAGCCGGCGCAATAGCCCGTCAAGCAGTCTAAGTCGTGAATATGGATGTCGCCATTGCGGTGCGCATAGCCTTCTTCTTTGGTATAAACTTTATCCAGCCAGTAATTGGCAATGATTTTTCCTGCCACATTGTTGACCAAACCGGCATTAGAGTAGGAGGTATTCGCATTGGCATTGATGCGCCAATCGGTTTGTTCTATGTATTCTTCGATAGTTTGGGTGCTGTCGACATAAGTGGTGTCCTCATTTAAACCATCAATATGTTCGCGTTGCAGTTTACGGGTATGTCGAAACAACATAAACGAACGCATGACTTCAAAATATTGTTTCTCGAAAAGCGTTTTCTCAATCAAATCCTGAATTTCCTCTACCGCCCAGGTTTCTTTGCCTTCCAAGCCTTGCAAAATGGTTTTGAAAATATTTTCATCAAATGCTACACTGACACTGTTGAAACTTTTTTTAATGGCATCCTTTATTTTGAAACTCTCAAAGGGTTTGTATTCGCCGTTTCTTTTGATAACATATTTTTCCATAGCATTTGATGATTTTAGTTTTGATGAGTTGATTTTATTATTGTTCTGAGAATTTTTTCTCCAATGCGACTGCTTTGGGAAACAAAATGTTGTTTTCCAGATGGATGTGTTTGTGTAAATCCTGCTCGAATTCCTGAAGCATGGCAAAGGTTACTTTGTATGTGTTACAAGCATCTGCCGGTGGTGTATAATTATTGGTCAATCCGTCAATTTTGCGGAAACGCTCTCCTTCGGCATCGTGCTCGTGCATCATCATGGCAATCGGGTTTTCTACCGTCCCAAAATGCGGTTGCTGAATCAGTTCATCGCTAAGACTGGCTTTGACCAATTTTTTGATGAAAGGAAACAAAATCAGTTCTTCTTTTTTCATGTGTTGCGCCAGTTCTCCCGCACAGCCTATGAAAAGTTCGTTGATTTCGAAAAGTTCGGGATGACTTGCTCCGTGTACCCTGCACAATTTGTCCAGGAAAGGAAGTAAGATTTGGGTTTTGTCTTCCACATAACGGTGATGGGTTTTCTCAATATAGTCCACCAATAAATCCAAAGGCCAGGATTGGAAGTCGATGGTATTGTCGTTTTTTGTGGCCAAAACAGCGTTAATTTCTTCTTGTATTTCATTCGCATCAATGAATTTTTTTTCACAGGCTTGTTCGATAGTTCGGTTGCCTTTGCAACAAAAATCAATTCCGTATTTTGAAAAAATAGCGGCTGTTCTAAAATCTTTTGCTACATATTCTCCAATTGTTTTTTTTTCTAATGTTTCCATAATTGTTGTTTTTTAAGTTTAAAAATTAAATAATCTCTTTTAGAAAAGGACAAAATTATCCTAAATTAATTTTCGTAAATTTTTGTTTTTTAAATAATTTGTAATCAGTGAAATGAGCTTCGATTAGTTGCTCTTATTTGTGAATGTAATTTTAGGGATAATAAAAAATATAGAATATGATTTAAATCATATTCTATATTTCATATCAATCTTTTCTTTGCAGTATTAAATAAAGGATGTTTTTATCTTTTATTTAAAAAATCTCATTTATTAACTAAAAAAACTAATTAAGTATGCTTTCAAAATCACAGGCAAGAGCATTTTTTTTGGGTGGGACATTGGTCACTTTTTTAATCTTTATAGGATTGACCGTTTATTCCTTTATGCCCAGAAACGATCAAACAAACTACACTAAGATTGACAAAAAGGTAGTACGGGGAAAAGAACTTTGGGAAACTAACAACTGTATGGGATGTCATTCGATCATGGGAGAAGGAGGTTATTATGCTCCCGAATTGACAAAAGTAATCGACCGAAGAGGGGAAGGTTATGTCAAAGCAGCTTTAATGTCGCCGGTACCCTGGGCACCAAATGGTCGAAAAATGGTAGCTTACCACATGAACGAAAAAGATGCCGATGCATTGGTTGCCTACTTTAAATGGGTTGGAAAAATAGATTTAAATGGTTTTGACCGTATCGTTTCACCTTTAGCCAAAGAAAATAATTAAAAATTATCCAGATATGAAATATAAATCACAAAAAGTTGCCTATTGGTTTTTTGCATTATGTATGCTTTTGTTCTCATTGCAAATTATCTATGGTTTTATCATGGGCTTCGACCGTATAGGAATACAAGGATTACATGACATTATTCCTTTTAATACGGCTCGTGCCGTACATACCAATTTGTTGGTGGTTTGGTTATTGACCGGTTTTATGGGATCCGCCTATTATATTATTCCCGAAGAGGCCCAACGAGAATTAATCAGCGTCAAATGGGCGTACATTCAGCTCATATCCTTAGCGGTGGTAGGAGTTGTAGCCATTGTTGGCTTTCACTTCAACCATTGGGAAGGTCGAAAATTTTTGGAGATTCCCAGAGAATTAGACTTTCTGGTAGTGATTAATGTATTGCTGTTTCTGGGATTAATTCTGGGAACGTTATTCAAAGGAAAACGCCAGACAACCACAGCCTTGGTTTTATCCATGGGATTGTTGTTTGCCGCCTTGTTGTACCTGCCGGGAATGATTTGGTTCGACAGCCAGGTAATGGATTCATTTTTCCGTTGGTGGGTAGTACACCTTTGGGTTGAAGGAGTTTGGGAATTAATCATGGGAGGTATTCTTTCGTTCCTGTTAATCAAATTAACGGGTGTTGACAGAGAAGTAATCGAGAAATGGTTGTACGTGATTGTTGGTCTGACTTTCCTATCCGGAGTGTTGGGAACAGGACATCACTACTATTTTATCGGGGTGAATAAAATTTGGCTCATAGTAGGTGGAATTTTCTCTGCCTTAGAACCTTTGGCTTTCTTGGCGATGGCATTGTTTGCCGTAAACATGTACCGTAAAGGCGAAAAAAGCCATCCTAACAAAATTGCCTTATTCTGGACTATCGGTTCGTCTATCGTTTCTTTTGTTGGAGCCGGATTATTGGGGTTTGCACACACTTTGCCACAAACCAATTTGTACACACACGGAACTTTGGTTACCGCCATGCACGGCCATTACGCCTTTTGGGGTGCCTATGCGATGATTGTTTTGGCGATGATCAGCTATGCACTGCCAAATGTTACCGGACGTAAACGTTTCGAAAGTACACAGGGGATGATGGCTTTCTGGTTGTCCAATATCGGAATGCTTGGAATGACTGTAGCCTTTGGGGTTGCAGGTGTGGCCCAGGTTTATTTGGAACGCAAAATGAAAATGGAATTTATGGCCGTTCAAAACGAAATCAGTATCCATTTTGTAGTACTGCTTATTTGCGCTACGATGTTTACTCTCGGAATAAGCCTCTTTATTTATGATTTCTTCAAATACGGCTGTCCTTCGGATGAAGCCATAGAACTAAAATAACTAACCAAATCCCTTTTTTTTGACCGGAACGATAACGAGCGTTTTTTAGAACTGCATTTCCAGAAAGACAATGGTTTGACGTTCCGGTTTTTTTCTAAAATTTTAAAAATATGTTAGTAGAAACTTTAATAAATACGCCCTATTATCATGCTGTTGGCAAAGAGATAGATGTTTTTAACCAAGCATATAAAAACAAAATTCCTTTTTTATTAAAAGGGCCAACCGGAACCGGGAAATCCCGATTTGTGGAATTTATGGCGCATCAATTGGACAAGAAAATCATCACTATCAGCTGTCATGAAGAAACCTCTTCTACGGATTTAATAGGTAGGTTTATCATCAAAGGAGCCGAAACCGTCTGGTTGGACGGTCCGTTGACCACTGCCGTAAAAGAAGGAGCAATTATCTATCTGGATGAGATAGCCGAAGCTCGTCCCGATGTGATTGTCACTATTCACTCCCTGACCGATCATAGACGCGAATTGTTTATTGATAAACTGGGAGAAACCATAAAAGCACACGAGGATTTCATGCTGGTGGCTTCTTTCAATCCGGGTTATCAAAGAGGTTTTAAAGAACTGAAACCTTCCACACGTCAACGTTTTATTGCGATGTCGTTTGATTATCCCGAACCCAAAATTGAAACCGAGATTTTGGTTAATGAAACCGATATCGATCAGGATACGGCTAAAAAACTGGTGGCCATTGGAAATAAAATCCGAAACCTGACCGAATTGGGATTGACCGAAACCGTTTCTACACGACTGCTGGTAGATACCGCGAAAATCATCCACAGCGGATTACCGAAACGTTTGTCTGTTCATGTGGCAATTGTAGAACCTCTGACGGATGACTTGCAAACGTTGGAAGCACTCAAAGATTTGTGCAATTTGATGATATAGAAAACAGTGGTCAGATTTTTAGTGTTCAGTTTTTGTTGGGATTAAAATTGACCTATTCACTGCACACTAAAAATTACTGCATACTGATTACTAAAAACTGAACACTAGAAAAATATGGGTTTCGAAATAGATGAATATTTAGTTGGGAAATTCTTTAAACACTTAAAAAAAAGTAGAAAAGTACATCCCGAAATTCTGGTGAGAACTGTTAGGCTTAGTGAAATAAAACCGCGACTGACTATTTTGGCCAGGGCTTTAACAGGCAATCCTATCGAAATTTTTCCAGCCGAACGCGAAGGAGGCTATAAAAACAATAATTTTTTCCTTCCGATTTCCTTTGCCGAATTAGCTACCAAAGAAGAAAATCATACTTTTTATCTTTTTCGGATATTGTTTTTAAGCGTGCAACAACGCTTGAATCTCAATTGGACTTCTGAAGAAAAAGAACCGTCATTGGAGCTTTCACAGCAAAAAGCATTAGAAACTTCTAATGCGATTTTGAAAATTGTATTCGAAGATTATGCTCTTGACGAAAACTTTCATGCCCAGGCCAGAGAACATTTTATTCAGCAAGCGACTGAAAAAAAAGCTCCTGATTTTTCCTGGCTTTACGGTAAATGGATGCAAAATGAGGTAGAACAAAATCCCGAAACGGTGCTCGAAAATTTCTCGGATAAGACCAAAAAAGGAATCGAAAACCAGCCTGTAACTACTTTAAAAGCAACTGCTGTTGAAGAAGTTAAAACGGTGGAATTGGATAAAAAACAGCAGGAGGATTATGTCTTGCTGCATAATTTTGAAAAAGTGGAAACGGCTGAGGAGTTCAACGGAACCTGGCGTGATTTTGATGGTTCAGACGAATTGGAAGACCATCAGGAAGCCTTGGAAGAGCTGAATATGAAATTCACCGTTCGCGTGGATGATACGGCTCATTCGGTTTATCAGGCTGATTTTATCGAGAACACTTCTATCTCCGAAAGTGCCGAAGTGGATGCCAAAGGTTTTCATTTGACCTATAGCGAATGGGATTGCAGCAAAGGGATTTACAAAGAGAATTTTTGTAAAGTCTATCCCAAATCACAGCAAAAAACCGATTCGGATTACTATAAAAAGACAATCACAAAAAATTCTTCGACTTTGATGGGCTTGCGCAAAATGTTGACCAATGTCAATAACAAAATGCAACAGCAAAAACGCCAGACCCAAGGCGACGAATTTGATATTGATGCCATTACCGATTTGTATGTCGATGTGCATTCCCGAAGAACGCCTTCGGACAAAATTTATATTTCGAACCGTAAAAAAGAAAAAGATTTATCTATTCTGATTCTGTTGGATATCAGCCTTTCCAGCGATGGATATGCCGCAGGAAACCGGGTGATTGATGTGGAGAAAGAGGTTTCAATTCTTTTTGGGGAAATCCTGAACGAGTTCAATATCGATTTTTCGATTGACAGTTTTTATTCGAAAACCCGAAATTATTCGACCTATTTGACCATTAAGGATTTTGATGAAAATTGGAATATTGGCAAACATAAAATCGGAGCTGTTGAGCCTAGCGGTTATACCCGAATCGGGGCAGCTCTGCGCCATGCCGGTGCCCGACTTGACAAAAGAAATACCAAAAATAAATGGGTAATCCTGATTTCTGACGGAAAGCCGAATGATTACGACAAATACGAAGGCAACTACGGTATTAACGATGTGAAACAGGCACTTCGCGAACTTAATTCAAAGAATATCAATTCCTATGCGTTGGCCATTGAGGCCGAAGCGAAATATTATTTGCCGCAAATGTTTGGGCAGAATCACTATCAGATTTTAACCACCCCTGTTGAATTATTGCAATCGTTAGTGCGATTGTATGAAAAAATTAAACATCAAAAATAATAGTACAATGAACACTGATTCCAATACCACAAGACTTCCCGAAGGGCACCCTATCAGGGTATATTTTCAGGAAAATGATTTGATTCATTCTCTTTTAGAAGAATTATCAAACACAAATCCTGAAGAAGATTTTCAAAAATACACGAATGTATTTAATGAATTGTACATGATTGAAAAACGGTTTGCCCGAAAAGAAAACCAGCTTTTTCCGTTTTTGGAAAAGAAAAACTGGGTGGGACCATCACAGGGCATGTGGTCTTTTCATGATAATTTGAGAGAACAATTTCGTTTGATTCGCTATTATCTTAAAACTCAAAATCCCGAAAAAATAAGTACAAACACTCCATTTTTGGTTGATGGGATTTATCGCTTGATGCATGTGGAAGAAACGGTTTTGTTTCCCAATGCTTTGGATTTACTTTCCGAAGAAGACTGGATAAAAATGCGTGTCGGTGAGGAAGAAATTGGCTGGATGTTGCCCAATACTCCGGCTCCGTTTCCGGCTATTGAATACGTTCATCCGGCTGAAGATGTTACTCCGAGAGAACTGACCTTTTCTTTGGAAAACACTTCCCATTATGATGAAGGCTATATGACGGTGGAGCAGGTGAATTTGCTTTTTAAAACCATTCCGCTGGATTTGACTTATGTGGATGAAAACGACAGAGTTATTTTTTATAATCGTGGAGAAGAACGCGTTTTTCCCAGAAGTGCCGGAATCATTGGGCGTGAAGTTAAATTTTGTCATCCGCCCAAAAGCGTTGGAACCGTTCTCAGAATCCTGGACGAATTTAGAAAAGGGACTAAAAACGAATCCTCCTTTTGGATTAACTACAAGGAAAGGCTGATTTACATTCGCTATTTCGCTGTTCGTGATGCCAACAAAAACTACAAAGGCGTAATCGAAATGTCACAGGATATTACCGATATCAAGAAAATTGAAGGCGAAAAACGATTACTGGATTGGGAATAGATTATTTAAGACTTATTAAAAATGGAGACACTTAAAATCAATTACAAAAACATCTATTATCCACCGGGAGGTATTTTGATGTGGATTATTATTTTTCTGGAACTCATAACGTTCGGGATGGCGATTGTGGCTTTTGTATATTATGGAAGTGAGCAAGCAGAATTATTTCATCAATCCCGATTGCGATTGAATACCACTTTTGGAGCCATAAACACGGTTTTTTTGTTGACGAGTGGTTTTTGTATGGCCAATGCGGTACAGGAATTTAAAGGAAATAATACAGCAAAATCTTCTTTATATTTTAAATTGACAATGCTGGGCGGATTATTGTTTTTAATCTTAAAAAGCCTGGAATATTATCATAAAATCGAGTCCGGGATTTCATTGGAAACCAATATTTTTTTCACTTTTTATTGGTTGCTAACCGGATTTCATCTGATTCATGTTCTTATTGGTTTGGTCATTTTGGCTTGGACCAATTATGGAATGACAAAAAAGAATTCGGATACTCAAATTGAAGATGTAGAAGCCTGTGCTGCATTCTGGCACATGTGCGATTTGATTTGGCTGCTTTTGTTTCCGGTTTTATACTTAATTTTTTAAAAGATGAAAAAATCACTATTGTTTACTTATGGATTATTGATTGCGCTGACTTTGTTTACGGCATTAATTTCAAAATCTGATTTTCTTTCAAACAGTGTAATCCTTTTAATTATGTTTTTTTCGGCCATTAAATTCCTCTTAGTTGCTTTTCAATTTATGGAATTAAAGAAGGCAAATCCTTTTTGGAGACTTAGTTTAAGCTTTGTTTTAGGCTTATTGGTTTTAGTAATTGTTTTGATAAAATAAATTAGAATAAAAAGCATAAACATGACAAATATCATAATAAAGGATGTTTTTGTCTTTTATTTTTGTAATACAAATCAAGATGAATTTAACACCAAATAATTATGAAACCTAAACTAAATTTAAAGAAACAAAGCTTGAGAATTGCTGTGGCAATTGCTGTGGCTTTTGGCTTGTTTTCTTGTGCCAAAAAGGAAGATAAAGATGCTCAATATTATCAGAGCATTAAAACAGAAGGACAAAAAGAAGCGGAACTTACCGCGCCACCATTGGTTCCCAAACCTGTTGGAGATCGTGCCGCGATGAAATTGGTAGTCAACATGGAAATTAAGGAACAGGAAGGAGAAATGGCTGATGGGGTAAAATATACCTATTGGACTTTTGGAGGTTCTGTTCCGGGTAGTTTTATCAGAACCAGAGTGGGTGATGAAGTCGAATTTCACTTAAGAAACCATCCGGATAACAAAATGCCGCACAACATCGATTTGCATTCAGTGACTGGGCCGGGAGGAGGGGCGACCTCTTCATTGGTGGCACCGGGACATGAAAAAGTATTTAATTTCAAAACATTAAATCCGGGTCTGTATGTTTATCACTGTGCCACAGCACCTGTGGGGATGCATATTGCCAACGGAATGTATGGTTTGATTTTGGTGGAACCCGAAGGAGGATTGCCGCCAGTAGATAAAGAATACTATGTGATGCAAGGGGATTTTTATACCAAGGGAAGTTATGGAGAACAGGGTAACCAACCTTTTGATATGAACAAAGCAATTAAAGAAAATCCGGACTATGTGGTATTCAACGGAAAGGTTGGCTCTATTGCGGGAGATAAAGCAATCACTGCCAAAGTGGGGGAAACCGTGCGTATTTTTATGGGTAATGGCGGGCCAAATCTGGTTTCTTCATTCCATGTTATCGGGGAAATTTTTGATAAAGTACACATAGAAGGTGGAGACATGATTAACAAAAATGTCCAAACTACTTTGATTCCTGCTGGAGGTTCAGCCATAGTCGAGTTCAAAGTGGATGTTCCGGGAACTTTTATTCTGGTGGATCACTCTATTTTCAGGGCGTTCAACAAAGGAGCCTTAGGGATGTTAAAAGTAGAAGGGGATGAGACTAAAAAAGTGTACTCAGGAACAACACAAGAAGGGATTTATTTGCCTGAAGGCGGAACCATACAAAACATGCCTAAAGAAAATGGTGCTGCAAAAAGTACCGTGGCGAAAACAGTTCCGGAGCAAATTAAATCAGGTAAAGAATTATACGGAAGAACCTGTTTTGCCTGTCACCAACCAAGTGGACAGGGAATTCCGAATGCTTTCCCTCCATTGGTGAAATCTGATTTCATGAATGCTAATCCTGACCGTGCTATTAATGCGGTACTGCACGGATTAAGCGGAGAAATTACGGTAAACGGTAAGAAATTCAATAACGTAATGACGAGTCAAAATCTGACCGACGACGAAGTAGCCGATGTGTTGACTTATGTGTATAACAGTTGGGGCAATAATAAAACAGTGGTGAGTCCAGCTAAAGTAAAAGCAATCAGGGCAAAACCGGCTCCAAAAGCTGTGGCAGCTCATTAATTGGAAATAGAATTTAAAAGTTTAAAATTTAAAAATAATAGTAATGAAAAAGTATGTTTTTGCAATAGCAATGATGGGATTTGGTTTATATGGCTTCGGCCAAAATGCAGCCAAAGGAAAAGGAGTTTATGATAAGGTTTGTATCACTTGTCATCAGGCTACAGGTCTTGGAATTCCGGGGGCTTTTCCTCCTTTGGCCAAATCAGATTTCTTGAATAAAGATGTAAATCGGGCTATAAAAGGAGTGGTGAAAGGATTATCCGGTCCCATTACCGTGAACGGTAAAAAATTCAGCGGAGCGATGCCAGCACAGTCCTTGAGCGATCAGCAACTGGCGGATACTTTTACTTATGTGTACAGCAGTTGGGGTAACAATAAAACGGTGGTTACTCCGGCAATGGTGAAAGCCCAAAGAAAATAATAATATATTCATTTTAAAAGCAGTGAGCCATGTTACAAAGAAAAGTAGTCCTATTCTCATTTCTGTTGGGAATTGGAACATCACTGTGGGCGCAACAGACTCCGATGGTTTCTATAAAAAGGGGGACTTATGTTCCCCTTTATGGAACCACAGACAGGAAGCCGGTTGCGATTGCTGTTTTTGAAATGGATGTTTATCCGGTTACCAATGCCCAATATCTGGCATTTTTGAAAAAATACCCCGAATACAGTCGTTCGAAAATGAAAGGCATTTTTGCCGATAAAAGTTATTTGTCCCATTGGGAAAGTGATTTTAATTACGGAAAAAATAATTTAGATAATGCACCGGTTACCAATGTTTCCTGGTTTGCTGCCAAAAAATATTGTGAATGTCAGGGGAAACGTTTGCCTACGATGGATGAATGGGAATATGTGGCGATGGCCGATGAAAAACGAATCGATGCCAGAACCAAAGAAGCCTTCAATAGATACATTATGTCCTGGTACGAAAAACCGAAAACCTTTGCCAATCCGATAGGGCAAACCTTCAAAAATTATTGGGGTGTTTATGACATGCATGGACTGGTTTGGGAATGGACGGCTGATTTCAACAGTATTTTTCTTTCCGGTGAATCCAGAAAAGACAAGGATACCGATAAGAATCTGTTTTGCGGCAGCGGTTCAGTTAATGCCACTGATTTGATGAATTATGCCGCCTTTATGCGCTATGCGTTTAGAGGTAGTTTAAAAGCAAAATACACTACGAGAAATCTTGGATTTCGCTGTGCTAAAGATAAAGTTGCTCTAGTGAAACCCATTCAAAATTTAAGATGATGAAATCAAAAATAGAATGCCGGAAAATAAAAAAAGGAATCGTTAGCCTGCTTTTTTTAGGTGTGTTTGTGGTGGCAATGGCATTGGCATTGCAATCCTGTAACCAAAAAGCAAAAGCAGCGGTAAAAGACAAGCCAATTTCAGATTTGTCGATTTATAATCTTCCTTCCAAATGGACGAATCAAAACGGACAAAGTATCGAAATGAAAGACCTGAAAGGAAAAGTCCTGGTCATGGTGATGATTTACACTTCCTGTAAAGCAGCCTGCCCTAGATTAGTGGCCGATATGCGCAATATCGAACAGCGTTTGCCCGAAAATATCAAAGATGATGTGCAACTGGTTTTAGTAAGTATTGCCCCGGAGGTAGACACACCAAAACGATTGAAAACTTTTGCTGTCGAAAATAAAATGGATAGTAATCAATGGTTTTTTCTGCGTTCTACTGAAGAAAATACCAGAGAGTTTGCAGCGGTTTTGGCGGTGAATTATAAAAAAATAGCTCCTTTAGAATTCTCCCATTCCAATATCATCAGTGTGTTCAATGCCGATGGGGAGTTGGTTTACCAACAAGAAGGTTTAGGAGTGAATTCAGATCCAACCATAGCTAAAATTACCGAGGAAGCTCAAAAATTAAATTAAAGATGAAAACACTACAAACAATTGGTTTATCATTGATAGCAATGATAAGTCTGGGAACTTATGCACAGGAATTGGATGCAAATTTACAATTCAGACCTCGTTTCGAATACCGAAACGGTTTTAAAAGTCCGATGGTAAATGGAGAAAATCCCACCTCTTTTGTCTCCCAACGTTCCCGACTGAATGTCAATTTCAGGCAGGAAAAATTGAAAGCCAAACTAACATTACAGAATATCCGAACTTGGGGAGATGTGGCTACTACAGCCACTGTCGATAAAAATGGTATCGCTTTATTTGAGGCTTGGGCTCAATACGAATTCAGTTCCAATTGGAGTGCACGTCTGGGACGTCAGGTGATTTCCTATGACAATCAGCGTATTTTGGGCGAAATCGATTGGTTACAACAAGGACAAAGCCATGATGCTGCTCTGTTTTCTTTTCATCCGAAAAACCATCAGCTGGATTTAGGATTTGCGTTAAATGCCAATGCGGAAAATTTGGTTGCTCCTAAAACGCCTTATACCACTAATTATAAATCGTTGCAATATGCCTGGTACCATACCCAATTTAGTAAAATAAATGCGAGTGTGTTATTGTTGAATACAGCTTATGAATTCGAAAAATCGCTAGGCAATTTAGAAGTCGATTACAAGCAAACTTTTGGAAGCTATCTTACTTTCAAGAATAAAAAATGGGATGGCAATTTAGGTTTGTACGGACAAACAGGAAAAAGTGCTGATGAAAATGTCAGTGCCTGGTATGCGGGAGCTTTTGCAGGCTATGCTTTTTCAGATGGATTTAAAGTCGGTGTGGGCTATGAATTTCTTTCGGGAAAAGATCAAAATGATAGCAGTTTAGCTATTAAATCTTTCAGTCCGATTTTTGGAACCAATCATGCTTTTAATGGTTTTATGGATTATTTCTACGTGGGAAACCATCAAAACAGTGTGGGATTACAAGATGCCTATTTGAAATTAAATTATACGTCCCACAAATGGCAATTTATCTTGATGCCACATATTTTCAATGCGCCCAATACGGTTGTGGATGCAGCCAATAAAAAAATGAATAGTTATTTGGGCACAGAAATCGATTTTACGGCTACTTATACCATTCAAAAAGATATTGTAGCTACAGCGGGATATTCACAGATGTTCGCTTCTGGAACTTTAGAAAGACTCAAAAATGTGACCGATGCTGCTGCTACCAATAATTGGACTTGGATTATGGTTTCTATTAATCCAAAAATCTTTTCATTAAAATAAATTGTATTAATTCTGTTTTAGTAAACCTCTATTTAAAAGCTATCGTAGTTTTTAAATAGAGGTTTTTTGCACTATTAATAAAGCTTACTTAAATGCTTTTTTGAAAGTAATAAGAATATAAGGCTTGCTGATATTTATCATGTTTATAGATAAAGGACTATTTTATCTTTGTTTAAGGAAATTATAATAGTTGCTTTATGGGTAATTTATCACAGTCTCATCGTATTTTATTTTTAAATACACTGGCATTCACAATCAGTTTTGCCTGTTGGACTTTAAACGGTGTTTTGGTTACTTTTTTGGTAGATCGCGGAATCTTCAATTGGTCAGTTGTTGAGGTAGGATGGTTGTTAGGACTTCCTATTTTATCGGGAGCTATTTTTCGTTTGCCAATTGGGATTTTAACTGATAAATATGGCGGGAAAAAAGTATTCTCAGCTTTATTATTACTTTGTTCTATTCCTCTTTTTATATTGCCACTTGCCAGTTCGTTTTGGGAATTTGCTGTATTGAGTTTTTTGTTTGGATTGGTAGGAACCAGTTTTGCTGTTGGAGTAGGATATACTTCGGTTTGGTATCCTAAAGAATGGCAGGGAAGAGCCTTAGGGATTTTCGGAATGGGGAATGCCGGTGCTGCCGTAACCACTTTTTTTGCACCAACCTTATTAAACGTTTTGTCAAAAACAGATACTGAAAACGGCTGGAAAATGCTTCCTGTAATTTATGGAGTTGTACTGGTCTTAATTGGATTGTTGTTTGTGTTTTTTACCAAAAATAAAAAAGCAGAAACAGTAGCCAGATCAACATCCGAATTATTAGCTCCTTTGAAAAATGTACGTGTTTGGCGATTTGGAGCTTATTATTTCTTAGTCTTTGGATGTTTTGTGGCTTACTCACAGTGGTTGTTGCCCAATTTTATGAATGTGTATCACACCACTCTAGTTATGGGAGGGATATTTGCAACTATGTTTAGTTTACCATCAGGAATCATCAGGGCTTTTGGAGGTTATTTGTCGGATAAATTCGGAGCCAGAACGATAATGTATTGGGTTTTGGGTTCTTCAATTGCAATTAGTTTTTTATTGATATTTCCTAAAATGGAAGTTTTTACAACTGGCCCGGGAGTTTTAGCAACTAATAATGGTTTGGTTACTAAAGTTTCAGCTTCTGAAATTAAAGTTGGTGAAAAAACATATACTGTTAACCCAAAATCAGCAATTGCTTCATCAGATGCAGACATTTTACCTGTTCGAAATTCATGGCAGGAAATTGTAGTAAAACAAAATCAGGAAGTCAAAAAGAAAGAACTTTTGGCCGAAGGGATTACCCGGATAAAATTTAATGCCAATATGTGGATTTATCTTGTACTGGTAGTTTTAATCGGGATTTCTTGGGGAATTGGTAAGGCAGCCGTTTTCAAACACATCCCGGAATATTTCCCTAATGAAGTGGGGGTTGTAGGAGGGATGGTTGGTTTGATAGGTGGTTTAGGCGGATTTATAGGCCCAATATTATTTGGCTATTTATTGAATTCAACGGGTTTATGGACGAGTTCCTGGATATTCATTTTCCTGATTTCTGTGGGCTGTTTATTATGGATGCACCGTACAATTATCAATATAATGCGAGAAAAGATGCCTCAGTTTACAAAAGGAATCGAACGCAATCAATAAAGTATTTTTTAATTTAAAGAATAACACTATGGATACTTACTTAGAAAAATTAGGATCAGAGCGTGAAAATGTATCTAACGGGACACAAAATACGCCGGCAAAAACATGGTTGAACGAATGGGAGCCTGAAAATGAAAAATTCTGGAAAGAAACAGGAAGCAAAATAGCCTGGAAAACCTTAATAATTACAACACTTACACTGGTTTTGTCTTTTGCATCATGGTTTATCATGAGTGTTGTAGTAGTAAAATTACCTGGTTTAGGTTTTACGTTTTCTAAAGATCAACTTTTTTGGTTGGCGGCAATTCCGGGATTAGCAGCGGGGATTTTACGTATTATACATACTTTTATATTACCCATATTTGGAACCCGAGATGTAGTAAGCTTTGCTACTTTTATCAAATTGATTCCAGTGTTAGGTATTGGAATAGCGGTTATGAATACCGAAACACCATTTTGGGTTTTTATGATATTGGCATTTACAACAGGTTTTGGAGGAGGAGATTTCTCTTCTTATATGCCAAGTACGAGTTTGTTTTTCCCAAAAAGATTAAAAGGAACAGCTTTGGGAATTCAGGCAGGAATAGGGAATTTTGGAGTTTCTTTAGCGCAGTTTGTAACGCCTGTGGTGTTGAGTGTAGCAATTTATGGAGCTCCCTCAGTTTTTACAAAAATTGATTTCAATGGAACCCAAGCTGTTTTAGAGCAAACCAGCATCGAAAAACAAGGCGTTGTTTTCGCTTCATTAGAAGACAGTAAACAAACTGCCATTTTAGCTACTGTGAAGAAAAATGTTATGGATTCAGTTACGGCTGCAGTTCATTCTACCGATAAAAAAGTTGTTTTTACTTCACTTCCTTTAAAAGTTAGAGCTAAAATAATTGCGGATGCTAATCCTAAATTGGTAGAAAAATTTTTGAATCAATTAGACAAAAAAAATAAAGCAGTAATCAATAAACCGATGTATATTCAATCTGCTGCTTTATGGTACATTCCGTTTTTATTGATTATGACTTTGGTAAGCTGGTTTTATTTAAGAAGTATTCCTATTCAGGCTTCTATTAAAGAGCAATTGGATATTTTTAGTAATAAACACACCTGGTATTGCACCATAACTTATATGATGACTTTTGGGACCTTTGCCGGTTTGGCAGCTGCTTTTCCGTTGATGATAAAATTTTTATATGGTGATTTCCCAAATGCTCCCGATCCTTTAGCGTATGCTTTTTACGGGCCATTAATTGGCTCATCAAGCCGAATTTTATTTGGTTTTATTGCAGATAAAGTAGGAGGCGCAGTATTAACCACTATTACAGGATTAGGAATTTTAGCAGGAGCTGTAATTTTAGTAACTCAAGGCTTGGTAGTACCTACAAGTATGGAGCAGTTTCCGTTATTTGTTGGAGTAATTTTGACTATGTTCTTTTTTACAGGTATTGGTAATGCGGGAACATTTAGGCAGTTTCCTATTATCTTTTCAGAAAATCAAAGACAAGCCGCCGGTGTTATTGGTTGGACAGCAGCTATTGCAGCCTTTGGTCCTTTTCTTTTTTCTATATTAATTGGTAGCGATATTTCTTCTAATGGAGGGGCAAATTATTTTTTTATAGGATTGATTCTTTTTACAGTATTGGCTACAGTAATTAATTGGTGGTTTTACAATCGAAAAGGATGTGAAAGACCAAGCTAAATGAATGCTACTTATATTTATAAATTTTAAGTATATCTAAGTAAATAATTCAATTAAGTAATTCATATATCGATAAAAGGATATTAAAATTAAATGATTTAATCATCCTAAATGACTTTTATTATTGTAAATTAGTGATTTGGATGAAATATTATAACATATTTAAGTGTTTTTGTGTTTGAGAAAAATACTTAAGTAGTTTCACTTAGTTTTTCTTTTGTTTAATTTTACTCCCGAAGAAAAGCCTCTGGATTTTTAATTAAAATGGATTAAAAAATAGATTTATAATTGCAAGCGTGTATTAATATAAACTAAGATGAAAAACAGAACATATAATATAAAAGCATTACTCATCGCTACATTACTTTCGGTAATAATGATTGTGTTAGTGTTTTATGGTTCAAGAGAATTACAAAATTTTGATGCAGCTCTAATTACCTACTTGTTTGGAACTGTATTTGCTTTTTTTGGGATTATTTATCGTTATACGGTATGGTTGCAAAGACCGCCTACTTGGATTTATTTTAAAAGAGGAATCTGTTTCTTGTTTACAGGAAAAGTGTTTTCTCATTTTTGGTTTGCTTCTAAAGAAACTATAGAAAATATTGCTTTTCAAAAATTCATTTATCCAAGGGGAAAATACCGTTGGGTAGCGCATTTTATGATTGCAGTGGGCTGTACCTCTGCTTTTTTAATTACAATTCCATTGACTTTTGGTTGGATTCATTTTACGATGGCTCCTAATTCGATTTCGGTTTATGAAGCCCATTTTTTCGGATTTAAAGTGATGGATTTTGAGCTGGATTCTATCATGGCATTCCTGACTTTTCACGCACTAAACTGGTCATCTTATCTGGTTATTTTTGGTTCAGTGTATTATTTAAGAAGACGATTGACTAATCCGGGATTGATTGCTACACAATCTTTTGAAGGTGATTTGTTACCGCTTATTTTGTTAATCGCTATTTCGGTTACAGGATTGGGGTTGACTTATTCTTACCAATTTATGAAAGGTTTTGCTTTCGACTTTTTAGCGGTATTGCATGCCGTTACGGTAATCATGTTTTTGATTTGGATTCCGTTTGGGAAGTTTTTTCACATTATTCAGCGTCCGGCACAAATTGGTGCACATATATATAATAAGGAAGGAAGAAGAAAAGGAATGGCTGTTTGTCCACACACCGGAGAAGAATTTGCAACCAAATTACATATTGACGATCTTAAGTTAGTGACTAAACAATTAGGCTTTGATTTTTCGATGGAAGATGGAGGTTCGCATCTGGATTTAAGTCCTGAAGGAAAAAGATCCCGATTGGCACAAGCACACCTGAGAGCAAGACAGGCTGGCGGAAATTTATTTGGATAATTTAAAGATAAAAGTATATAAACATGGCAAAATTACCTGTTTCAGAAGAGCATATTGTTGCACAATTTGGACCACATAAGAATTATAGTCCAAAGGAAGGCTATGAGGGAAGAGATGAACCAGATGAGTTGGTCAAAACTCATTGTTGTTTTTGTGGAATGCAATGTGGAATTCAATTATCTGTAAAAGAAAATAAAGTAGTAGGATTTGAGCCTTGGATGGAATTTCCTTTCAATGAAGGAAGATTGTGTCCAAAAGGAGTGCAACGCTATTTACAAAACAATCATCCCGACCGATTGATGTCGCCTTTGAAAAGTGTTCCGGGGCAGGGATTTGTACCTACTTCTTGGGATGAGGCATTGACAAAAACTGTTTCGGAAATCAAAAGAATTCAAGAGAAATACGGTAATGATGCCTTTTCGATGTTGTCAGGTGTTTCATTGACCAATGAAAAAAGTTATTTGGTGGGAAAATTTGCCCGTGTTGCTTTAAAAACAAAAAACCTGGATTATAACGGTCGTTTGTGCATGGTAAGTGCCGGTGCCGGAAATAAAAAAGCATTTGGATTAGACAGAGGTTCGAATAACTATTCTGATTTAGAATATGCCGAAGTAATTATTGTAGCAGGAGCCAATATAAGTGAAACTTTTCCAACATTAACACATTGGATTTGGAAAGCTCGTGATCGTGGTGCCAAAATTATAGTGATTGATCCAAGGATGATTCCATTGGCACGAACAGCTGATATTCATTTGGATGTACGTCCAGGAACCGATTCTGCTTTGTACGGTGCAATACTGAAATACTTGGTAGATCATGATATGTTAGATCACGATTTTATTGATAATCATACTTCTGGTTTTCAGGAAACTATAGATGCTGTAAAAGATTATACGCTAGAATGGGCGGAAGAAGTTACAGGAATTAAGAAAGAAAAAATTCAGCAAACAGCCGAATTATGGGGTAAGGCCAAGACGAGTTTTCTGCTTCATGCCCGCGGAATCGAACACCATTCGAAAGGGGTAGATAACGTTTTAGGCTGTATCAATTTAGTTTTGGCAACAGGAAGAATTGGTAAGCCTTATTGCGGTTATGCAACTATTACGGGACAAGGAAATGGACAAGGAGGTAGAGAGCACGGTCATAAATGTGATCAATTACCAGGAAACAGAGATATAGAAAATCCGGAACATCGTAAGTATATTTCGGAAGTTTGGGGAATCGATGAGAAAGATTTGCCTGGAAAAGGTTTGTCTGCTTATGAAATCATCGAAGCCATTCATCGAGGAGAAATCAAAGGTTTGTTGTCTATTTGTTTCAATCCGTTAGTTTCTTTACCAAATAGTAATTATGTTAGAGAAGCTTTGGAAAAGTTAGAATACTATGTGTGTATTGACTTTTTCCTGAACGAAACAGCGCGTCATGCTGATATTGTTTTAGCAGGTTCTTTGCAGGAAGAAGAAGAAGGAACAACTACTTCTGCGGAAGGACGTGTAATCCGTATTCGTCAGGCGGTTACACCTCCAGGAAATGCTCATACTGATACTGCTATATTGTTAGAATTAGCAAGACGTTTGGGTGTGAAAGATAAATTTACCTATGAGAATAGCGAAGCCATTTTCAACGAATTACGTGTGGCTTCCAAAGGAGGAACTGCCGATTATTATGGGATTACCTACCAAAGAATTGAAGACGAAATGGGCGTTTTCTGGCCATGTCCAACAATAGGACATCCAGGAACTCCAAGATTATGGGAAGACAGAAAGTTTAAAACACCTGATGGAAAAGCACATTTTAATCCAGCGCCTTACAAACTTCCGGGTGAAGTAACCTGTGTTGATTATCCTGTGATTTTAACTACTGGGCGTGTGGTTTCTCAGTATTTGAGCGGAACGCAAACCCGTAGAATCGGGAAATTAGTAGATCAGTTTCCAGAGCCTTTATTGGAAATTCATCCTAAATTGGCACAACAATATGGTATTAAACAAAGAGAATTAATTCGGGTTTCAACTCGAAGAGGAGAAGGAATTTTTCCGGCTAATATTGTGGAAACCATTCGGGAAGATACTGTTTTTATTCCGTACCACTGGTCCGGAAAAAAATCAGCAAACCAATTGACACCGGGGACATTAGATCCAATTTCTAAAATACCTGAATTTAAAGTTTGTGCCTGTCATTTGGAACCGCTTAAGGAAATAGCTCCACCTTCAAGTGAATCAACGGCTTACGCTAGTATTTAATCTATAAAGAATTGATATAAAATGAACTATACCAGTTTCAATAAAAATGAAGAGTTTTTTGTAGATATGCAACGTTGCATTGGCTGCAAAGCCTGCGAATTAGCTTGTGCAGAATGCGAGACAAACGGTCAGGAATCGATGATACATGTTAATTATGTAGATCGTGCTGCTACTGTACAAACAACCGTTCAGGTGTGCATGCACTGTGATGATCCTGTTTGTGCTAATGTTTGTCCTGCCGATGCGATTTCAAAAGACGAATTCGGAATTGTTCACACCGCTAATACCGAAAGATGTATTGGATGTTCTAACTGTGTGATGGCTTGTCCTTTTGGTGTGCCAAAGAAAGAAGAAAATTACGATTTGATGATGAAGTGTACCATGTGTTACGACAGAACCAGCGTGGGCAAAAAGCCAATGTGTGCTACTGTTTGTCCAAGTGGTGCTTTGTTTTATGGTACCAGAGATGAAATTCAAGAAATGCGTCCTAACAGTACTCCTGTAAATAGTTTCATATTTGGAAAAGAAGTAGTGAATACAAAGGTCAATATTATGATGCCTAAGGGAAGCACAGAATTGGTAATATATTAAAGAATACGCTCATGTCTAAAGAAGATAATTTAAATAAAAATTGGAAAAAAGATTTTCCAATTGAAAAACAACAGGCTACTAATGTAAGTCGTCGTGACTTTGCCAAATTCCTTACGCTGGTTTCAGGAGGATTGATGGTAGGAAGTGGTTTAGTTGCTGCCAAGGCTTATATGTATCCAAAAGAAGAAGTCCAAGGCGAACATTTTGTATGTAATAAAGAAGAAGTTCCAATAGGAGGAACCCGTGCTTTTGTAATCGAAGGAAGCACGATTCCATATATATTAATTCATTTGGAAACTGGCGAGTTTAAAGCCTATGAACAGAAATGTACCCACCTTTCTTGTTCTGTTTTTTACAAGCCAGGTACCGGAATTATTCATTGTCCATGTCATGAAGGTTCATTTGATGCCAAAACGGGAGACGTTTTAGGAGGGCCGCCGCCAAGAGCTTTGCCTAAATTGGATGTTTTCTTTAAAGACAATGCTGTTTATGTAAGAGCAGCAACTGATGAAGAGCAATTAGGATAAATCATTAAAATAAATCAGTATGAGTAATTTTAGAAGAAGTCAGAATCAAGCCAATCCTAATAAATTGAATGCTATTCTTTCGACCTTAATTTTTATATTAATTCTTAATGTAAGTATTCAAATATGGTTATTGTATGCTTCGTTAAACAATGCTTTGGATAATAACAAAGAGATACTTATACCAGCATTTGTAGCTTCTTTAATCTTGTTTTTGATAGGTTTTAGCTGGCTTTATTATTTGCCAACAGGAAATAATGGCCATGCTAAAAAATAAACAAGTTTATATAATACATAAAAAAGGGATTAACTTAAATTAGAAGTTAATCCCTTTTTGTTTTTTAGAAATAGTTACTTTTTTACGTTAGTACTATCTTTGTGCATCATACCTTTTTTCATTCCACGATGGTCATGTGGTTTCATTCCCTCATGGTGATTTTTTCTCATGCCTTCACGATGGTGTTGTTTTATTTCATCCCATTTTTTAAATTGTTCAGGAGAAAGGATTTTTTTCATTTTACCATTCATCGCAATTTGTTCATCAAGCATTTTGCTTTTCATTTCAAAAATTTCGTCTGAAGTTGGTTTTGTTGTTTTAGCCTTTTTGTCTTTCAAATGAGCTTCTCTTTTTGCGCTTTGCTCAGCAATTATTTTGCCCACTTCTTTTTGTTGGGAAGCGTTCAAATCAAGGTCTAATGTCATTTTTTTCAACATTAGTTGACTGCGTTGTTCCGGAGTGAATTTCTCCATCGGATTTCCTTCGGGTCTTCTTTTTCTTTCTTTTCTTTCTTGTGCATAAGATGATACGCCCATAACAGCTATCAATGCAATAGTGATTATTTTTTTCATAATAAATTGGTTTTATTTTTAAATAAGACTTGAAACAATGTATAAAGTTTAATCATTAAGAAGAAATTATGACTTTTTGTTTGTTTGAATAATTGATTATGAGGGTAATTTATGGTTGATAATAAGCATTTACGGTTGATTTAAAATAGGTTTATTTTTTATTTGATAACTGCTTTTTACAACTATAGGAATCCCATTATTTGTTATTCCTTCTAAATTGATATTTATAGTTGTATCTACTTCATTGTTATAATATGAAATTGTTGCATTTCCTTTTTCATCAGGCTGAATGTAAGGATTCCAATATAAGGTGTTTCGAATATCGGCTTTGTCCTTTTCTAATGGATTTGGCTTGCTGTAATCGGGAGAATAGAAAAATCGGGTATTTTGATATCCATTGACAGGCATGGCTATAGAGTGGAACACTTTTCTGCCAGTGGTACTTCCTTTTCCTAGTTTGGTATAGATAAGTATGGCTCCATTTGCACCTTGTGAACCAAAAACAGCAGCTCCAGGTCCTTTTATAGCTTCAATTTTAGCGATATCATCGGTAGAAATAAAAGACAAAAGATCCATATCGGTTTCTATTCCATCAACTAAAATAATCGGTGGTCCACTATAACGGTTAAAACGAACTGAATTAGCAGAAGCTGTTACATTAGGAATGGCAATTTGGAGAAGCATAAAAATATTAGAAAAGCGAGGTCCTTTTTCTTCAGGAATATAAGTAAAGTCGGCAAAACCATATCGGCTTTGCGTTATGTCTTCTTTTTTCTTTTTAGCAGTAATAATTACATCTTTCAATTGGTTTTCTTCGGGGATGTTAAAGAGAATGTTTTTATTACGAATGTATGTTTTGATTTGAGTTATTTTATTTTCTTCATAATTTAAAGGATTATAGCCCTTGAAATCGACTGCTATGGGTGGATTGTATATTGAGTCCAGCACAAATTCGCCACTATTTTTTCCTTTTTGATTTTTTGTATTGAGTAGCATAGTAGCGGTGCCTTTGAAAACAATATTATTAAATTCAAATTTTCCATTCACATCAGTAGTATCATTTAGCATTGCGGTAGCTTTGTTATTTAAAAGTAGCATTTGTACCTGATTATTTTCTTTGGCAGTAGTACCAATTAAATTTTCTACTTTTCCAGTAATTGAAATTCCTTTTTCTACTTTAAAGTTTTTATTTACGTTGAGGTTTGGGAATTTTTTCCATACAAAATCACGCCATCCCTGGGTTAGTAAAAGTAGATCTAAATGATTTAATCTTGCAGGATTCGAATTGTTGAAATAGTAATTTGGGTTGTGTACTTTTCCTTTAATGTCCGAAGCCATCAGGAAATAGGAACAAATATTTACTGTGTCATCAAAATTTTCGTTTATGCCATTTGTATCCGTTGCTGCTATCGAAAAGTTGGCTATCAAAGGATTCCCTTGTTTGTCTTTTGCCGAAAAGTTAAGGTTTACTTTTTCTTTTGGGATATATTGTTTTTTGTCAGTTGTTAAAGATACAGTAATGTCATTATTTTTTTCAATATAGATTAATCGTTCACTTTGAGGTCGAGAGAGTTTATCATAAAGTGTGATTTGTGCAATACCTTCCGGGAAATTTTCCTCGGGTAATATAAAAGAAAGTTTAGTGTCTTTTAAAGTTTGAGTTCCTTCAAAATAAGTAATGCCTCTTGTGGAGCAAATAAGTGTTAAATCACTATCTGGATTTTGATTTAAAGTGGCTGCGTTGGTTTTAATAGTGACTACTTTTTTCTCATCAACCTTATTGATGCTAAGTGTGTAGCCTGTTTTTTGGGTTTCTGGAAGAGTTATTTTTACCTCTTCATTGTTGGGAGTAATCACTTTGGCATAATACTTTTGATTTTTTTCGGGTTGTAATATGAATTTCCCCATGCCGTCATGACTGCTTTTGAATAAATTGATTTGTTTGTCATTAGTATCAAAAATCGTCCCTTTTATTTCAATTGGATTCCCGTAGGAATCCGTCGCTTTGAAAGCTACATTGCTAATAACATCTTCCACTAGGGAACCGCCTTCGGGGAAAAAATCGACTAGTACTGTTGCTGTATTTTCAAGTTTTGGATTGTCTTTTTTATTTTTTGAAACTGTTTTTGTATCATCTTTTGCTTGGATTGTGTTTTCTTTATTGGGAGTTATAATTTGAATTTCTTTTTTGAAAACAAAATCATCTCCATAATTCCGCATCCAATTTGTGTAAGCTCTCAATTGGTAGGTTCCGGGTTTGATACCAAGGGAGTCAGCCAATACAAAATCGCCATGCCCAAGACCTCCCTCAAGGTTGGTTATATTGCGACTGATTATTTTAGATTCTGGCGAAATGAGTTCTACATAGAGTATTTTACTATGATCAAAAAGTTGATTGGTATAAGCATAGACGGAATAGGCTTTGTACCATAATGATTCTTCAACCGTGTAATAATTATTGTCAGTATGGAGGTATACTTTTTCAATCTCTGGTGGAGTAGTTTTTGTTTTTGCAACGGAATCGGTTGACTGTTGAGCAAAATTGATTGCGGGTATGCTGAAAAAAAATACAAGTAGGTAAATTATTTTTTTTGTCATAATGGTTATTCTTTGGTTCGGTTGTAATAGGGTATGCTTTTGGGTTTTAAAAATATAAATGTAATCTATTTATTATATAGATGTGTTTTTTTATAATTGGTTTAATATGCTGCTCAAGATTTATTTACTAATTTGAAAACACTTTAAAATCAAAGGAATTCTTTAAAAATAGCTCATGAAAAATCCCGTTTTACCATTGAAACCAAAAGTTTTTTTAACCCAAGTCTACGACAAAGCTTTCTTTGAAAAGATAATATAGAATCATTTCTGACTCAAAACGATATCGATAATAAGGTAGCGTTGTTGGTTTAAAATAAAAAACCCGACAGCTTTTTAAAAGCTGTCGGGTTTGAATATTATTCGAATAAAAAATTATCCCACTAATTCCACCACTTTACTTTCGCCTTCTACAGCTACTTTAGTCAAACCGTGTTTAGATAAGTTTTTCATAGACGCATCCCATTTTTTACCGCTTAAATTCGCAGAAATTTTTAATTGCGTTAGATCCATTTTATTTTCACTTTTTTTCAACAAATCTACTATGAATTTTTCTTCATCAGATAATTCAATAGTTTGTTTTTTCTCCGGTCTCATTTGTGGGAACAACAATACTTCCTGAATAGAAGCATTATTGGTCAAGAACATCATCAAACGATCCATTCCAATTCCTAAACCAGATGTTGGAGGCATACCGTATTCTAAAGCTCTTAAGAAATCTTCATCGATAATTCCGTTTGCTTCATCATCACCTTTGGCAGCCAGACGCATTTGGTCTTCAAAACGCTCTCTTTGGTCAATTGGGTCATTTAGTTCAGAGTAGGCATTTGCTACTTCTTTACCGCAAACCATTAATTCAAAACGTTCCGTCAATTCAGGATTGTCACGGTGTTCTTTACACAATGGCGACATTTCTTTTGGATAATCAGTAATGAACGTTGGCTGAATATAATTTCCTTCACATTTTGCTCCAAAAATCTCATCAATCAATTTTCCTTTACCCATGGTTTCGTCAACCTCAATTCCCATGCCTTTAGCAGCTTCATATAATTCAGCTTCGCTTTTACCGGAAATATCAAAACCAGTAAAATGTTTGATAGAATCGGTCATCGTTACACGGGCATAAGGTGCTTTGAAGCTAATTTGGTGTTCGCCAAAAGTAGCTTCGCTGGTACCATTCACTCCAATTGCACAATGCTCTAACAGTTTCTCAGTAAATTCCATCATCCAGTTGTAGTCTTTGTAGGCTACATATATTTCCATGGCAGTAAATTCAGGGTTGTGGGTTCTGTCCATTCCTTCGTTACGGAAGTTTTTCGAAAACTCATATACACCATCAAATCCACCAACAATCAATCTTTTTAAATACAATTCATTCGCAATACGCATGTACAACGGAATGTCAAGCGAGTTATGATGCGTAATAAACGGACGCGCTGCAGCACCACCCGGAATCGCTTGCAAAACAGGAGTTTCTACTTCAAGATAGCCAGCATCGTTAAAGAAACCACGCATGGCGTTGAACAATTTAGTACGTTTGATAAAAGTATCTTTTACGTTTTGGTTCACCGTTAAATCCACATAACGCATACGGTAACGCAATTCGGCATCGTTAAAAGCATCGTGAACTTTTCCATCTTCATCTACTTTTGGCAAAGGAAGCGGACGCAAAGTTTTACTCAGGAAAGTAAATCCGCTCACACGAATACATTTCGCACCAACTTGCGTAGTAAACAATTCGCCTTCAATACCAATAAAATCGCCTAAATCGGTCAGTTTTTTGAATACCTGGTTGTATAAAGTTTTATCATCACCTTCACACAAAACATCGCGATTCACGTACAATTGAATACGTCCTTCGCTATCCTGTAATTCGGCAAAACAAGCTTTTCCCTGATCTCTCACACTCATCAAACGCCCGGCAACAATCACTTTCTTTCCTTCTTCAAATGATTCCTTAATCTGCTTCGAAGTATGATTTACAGGAAAAAGATTAGCAGGATAAGGGTTGATTCCCAAGTTGCGTAAAGATTGAAGTTTTTCTCTTCGGATGATTTCTTGTTCTGATAATGCCATTATAGTCTGATTTTTAAGACCGCAAAGATAGCAAATTGATTGCAGATTTTAGATTGCCAATTTCAGAATTTTTAGGAGCTGAAAATCTGCGTTTTCTATGAGGATTTCTCCCGCTATCCGCTATATCTTTTTATTTTGTTACCTTCGACAAGCTCAGGTAACAAAATAAAAAGGATGCCGCTACTATCGGGGCTATACTGGAAATTTTTCTTTCAAAATTACGAATGAAAGAATTGAAACAGTCTTTGTATCTTTGGAAAAAATAAAAAGCACGATGAAATCAAAATTTTTACTACTTCTTACTTTCTTATTGGTATTAACGAGCTGTAATTTCACCGAAAACATTGAAGTTCATCCTGATGGAACAGGAACTTTTGCATTAGAAATGGATGGTGCTGGTTTGATGGCGATGGCTGGGGATAAAATAGGAAGCGAATTGGCAACAAAAAAAGATACCAAGGTTATTGATTCTACGTTTTCGTTCAAACAGATTTTTGAAGCTAAAAAAGACAGTATTACTAAATTGTCAGCAGAGCAGCAAGCGGCTCTGAAAAAGTTGGAAAACTTTGTAATGAAAATAAAAATGAATCCCGAAGCAAAACAATTGCTGTTTTCTATGAACACTCCGTTTAAAAGTGTAAATGAATTAGATGGTTTGATGGAAAATATGAGTGCTTTAAAAGATTTGAAGGGGAAATCGAATCAAAAAGACAATCCTGCAGCCATGATGAGTGGTCTGGGGGACAATAATTCTAAATTAAGTTTTAGTTATAACGGCAAAAATTTTACCCGAAAAGCTGTAGTTTTAAAAGACCAAATAAAAAAAATAGCGGCTGATTCACTTGGGATGGCTAAAATGATTTTTGCTTCGTCTAAATATACTTTGAAATACCATTTTCCTAAAGCCATAAAATCAGTTTCTAATCCCGATGCTTTATTTAGTGCTGATAGAAAAACAATTACCGTAGAATATCCTTTTACAGATTACTCGGAAAATCCGGAAAAATTAAATTTGAATGTAATCTTTGAATAAAATAACAAAGTTGGCGACTTTGTGACTCTTAGGTAAAAGAAAATAATTAATTGTATTTTTGCATTTCACCAATAAGGAATGATAGAAACTTCTTTCCTTGCCATGACAGATGAATAAAAAAATCCAACTTCAAGATTTAGGTACGAAAGATTACAAATCGACTTGGGAATATCAGGAAGAATTGTTCAAGGGTATTGTTGACTTGAAAATCCAAAACCGTAGAGAAGAAACTAATCTGCCAACGCCGAATTATTTACTTTTTGTAGAGCATCCTCATGTGTACACCTTAGGGAAAAGTGGTGATTTTGAAAATTTACTGTTGTCTGAAAAGCAATTGGAAGCCAAAGGAGCTACTTTCTACAAAATCAATCGTGGAGGTGATATTACCTATCATGGTCCGGGACAAATTGTAGGATATCCTATTCTGGACTTAGAAAATTTCTTTACTGATATTCATAAATACCTGCGTTTTCTGGAAGAAGCCATTATTCTGACTTTAGCTGAATACGGAATCGAATCTGGACGAAGCGATGGAGAAACTGGGGTTTGGCTGGGTGTAGGAACGCCGTTTGCCCGCAAGATTTGCGCAATGGGTGTACGCGCTTCACGCTGGGTAACCATGCACGGATTTGCCTTAAACGTCAATGCCGATTTGGGTTATTTTGATAATATTATTCCTTGTGGCATTCGCGGAAAAGCAGTGACTACTTTGAACGTAGAACTCGGTGTTGAAAAAGTAGATGAAGCTGAAGTGAAAGCAAAAATCCTGAAACATTTTACCAATTTATTTGAGGTGGAGTTTCAAGTTTAACCGCAAAGTAAACACTAAGTTCACAAAACTTAAATGAACTTTTAAGATATGTTTTCCGTAAAACAGAAAGTTTATAGGCTTTAAAAAACTTATATGACTTATATGGTAAAATATTACAAATCTAAGGTCAACTGCTCTGGTAACAATCTAAAACTCATTCTGTGGTATTTTGTTGTTCCATGTTTTTTAATGGCTTCGCGATGTTCTGTTGTTGGATAACCTTTGTTTTTTTTCCAGTTGTACATCGGGAATTCTTCGTGGATTTTATCCATGTATTCGTCGCGATAAGTTTTTGCCAAAATAGAAGCCGCAGCGATACTTAAATATTTCGAATCTCCTTTTACAATACTTTGATTCGGAATCGATTTTAATAATTCTATTTCTGAGGTTGTGAATTGTTTTCCTGTGGTGTTTTTTAGACCTAATTTGGCATTCAAACTTCTGTTGCCATCCACAATAATAAATTCGGGTACAACATTTAATTTTAAAACCGATTCCTGCATGCCTTTCATCGAAGCATTCAGAATGTTGATTTCGTCAATTTCATTTGGAAACAAATGGGTAACGGCAAAAGTAACGGCTTGTTCCTCGATAATAGGTTTTAATTTTTCGCGTACTTTCTCAGAAAGTTGCTTACTGTCATTCAGGATAGTATTTGCAAAATCCAAAGGAAGGATAACGGCAGCAGCAGTAACGGGCCCGGCAAGGCAACCACGACCCGCTTCATCGGTTCCTGCTTCAAGAATTAGTTGAGAAAAAGTAGTGGCAAGCATATTGAAAAGTTTTTGGAATAGCAAAGATTATAAAATTTTTAAGATAATTGTTCGTTATTCTAACGTTTCCTTAGAAAGAAGGCTGAATTAAGTTGTTTTTTTATATGTTTTTATCGTTTACCTTTGCTTCGTTATTAGTTTTGAAATAAAAGCCCAATCATATATCTGTTTCGAATGAGAATTCTCTTTTTTTTATATTTTTTAGCATTGCCTACATTGTTGTTTTCTCAAGTAAAATCAAGAGAAGAAGCACCTAAAAGAAGCTTTTCGGAAAGGTTGAAAGGAACAAATGAAAAAGGAAAAGATACTGCCAAAGTTGCTACTATGGATATGTATCGTTTTATTACTTTAGAAAGAGATACGACCTATTTAGATACTGCGCTGACTATTCAAAGAGAATATTCGATGAATTATCTTCGAAGAGATATTTTTGGACTATTGCCTTTTCCGAACGAAGGTCAACCGTACAATACACTTCAGTACAGTTTGATTGATTATACTCCTTATCCGGAAATGGGTTTTAAGGCAAAACATTTTAATTTTTTAGAGGCAAACCAAATTAGGTATAGTTCTGTTGCAACTCCTGTAACCGAGTTGTTTTTTAAATCGACTTTGACAAAAGGGCAATCGGTAGATTCATTTTTTGCCGTGAATCTTTTACCAAATTTTAATTTATCTATTGCTTACAAAGGATTGCGTTCAGAAGGGAAATACATCAACCAATTGGCTACTACGGGTAGTTTTAGATTTACTGCCAGTTATAATACAGCCAGTAAGCGTTATTTTTTGAACGCTCATTTTACGGGTCAGGATGCCTTGAATGAGGAAAATGGAGGAATCACAACTGTAGGAGATTTTGAAAGTGAAGATTCAAAATACACTAATAGACAACGTTTACAGGTGTATCTAACCGATGCAGAATCTTTTTTGAAGGCGAAACGTATTTTTGCGGACCATAGTTTTAGAATTAATCCCACTCACGGAGCTAATAATTTGTATGTGACGCATCAGTTGAATTACGAAAATAAATTCTTTGAATATTTTCAGCCTACCATACTTTCAGCGATAGGAACACGATCGGTGTCTAGATTTGGCGATGCTATTGTGACTTCTAATCTTAAAGATCAGACTCATTATAATAAAATGTACAACAAAGCGGCTGTGATGTATGAGAATACTACGCTTGGGAAGTTTCAGTTTTTTATAGATGATTTCCGCAGTAATTTTTATTACAATCGAATATTAATTCAGGATAATGGTGTGATTCCATCTACTTTATCACGAAATGTGAATAGTGTAGGAGGTCAATATGAATATCAAAAAAACAAATGGCACGGAAAATTTTTGCTTTCTAAATCAGTTACAAAGCAGACCTTGTCTAATTTAGATGCAAAACTGAATTATGATTTAAATGACGATTTCCAATTTGTTTTTGGGTACCAAAATTTAAATAAATTGCCTAACGATAATTATAATTTGTACCAAAGTAATTATGTAGGTTATAATTGGTCGAATAATTTTAAAAACGAAAAAGTTAATATTCTTAGCGGAAGTGCCACAACACCTTGGTTTGAAGCTTCGTTACAGTTGTCTACTCTTACTGATCATTTGTATTTTGAAAACACAGCAACTGATGAATCACAGCAAATAGCAACACCAAATCAATATGGCGGAACTATTAAGTATGTTTCTCTTAAATTAAATAAGGAGATTACTTTTGGGAAATTTGCGTTGAATAATACAATATTGTATCAAAAAGTAGATCAGAATGATGCTATTTTAAATGTGCCTGATTTAGTTACACGTAATACCATTTATTATTCTAATTATTTCTTTAGTAGAGCATTATTTCTTCAAACAGGAATCACTCTAAATTATTTTACAAACTACTTTGCAAACGAGTATAACCCGGTTATTGGAGAATTTTTTATTCAAAATAAAAAAGAAATTGGAAACTACCCTAACCTTGATTTCTTTATCAATGCTAAAATTCAGCGAACAAGAGTTTATTTAAAAACCGAACATTTTAATGCGGCTTACACAGGGAATAATTATTATTCGTCACCTAGTAATCCGTATCGAGATATGACGATTCGTTTTGGTTTAATATGGAATTTCTTTAATTAGTTTTTTAATAATGACCTTCACCGCTATAGATTTTGAAACCGCAACTGCTTTTCATCCCTGTTCTGTTGGGATTGTTACTGTAGAAAATGGAATTGTTGTAGATGAGTTTGTGACTTTGATACAGCCGCCTAATAATTTGTACAATCCTTATACTATACAAGTTCATGGTATTTATCCGAGAGATACAGCCAGGGCTAAAAATTTCCTTCAAGTATTCCCTGAAATTCAAAAACGTATTCAAAACAGAGTGGTTGTAGCGCATAACGAGAGTTTTGACCGTAATGTTCTGGCCAAATCAATGGTGTATTACGGCCTAGATTATGCCGATTTGAATATTGCTTCAAAATGGGAATGTACCGTGAAAATTTATAAAGCAAAAGGCTTGAAACCTACCAAACTTAGTGATTGCTGTAGAGCAATGAATATTAAATTACAACATCACGAAGCATTGTCTGATGCCAGGGCTTGTGCTCAATTATTTCTTAAACAATAAATATATTTTCTTTCGAAAGTTATCTGTGTAGGTTTTTTCATTAAATTAGTGTGTTAACTTTTTAAGTAATCAAGATGAAAGAAGATTTTTTACACTACCTCTGGAGATTCAAGAAATTTGATACACTACATTTAAAAACTTCTAACGGACAAGAAATTACCATCATCAATGTTGGTCAATATTTAGAACAAGCCGGGCCTGATTTTTTTAATGCTCAAATTATTATAGAAAATCAAAAATGGGCGGGTAATGTCGAAATTCATCTCAAATCTTCCGATTGGTATGTGCATCACCATGAAAAAGATGCAGCTTACGAAAATGTGATTCTTCATGTGGTTTGGGAACACGATACCGAAGTTTTTAGGAAAAACAATTCTGAGATCCCTGTTTTAGAACTTAAAGGCTATGTGGATAAGGAAGTTTTAACTAATTATCAAAGATTAGTGACTCCAAAATCATGGGTTTTTTGCGAAAAACAATTGGGCGATTTAGATGATTTTGTTTTGAAAAATTGGCAGGAACGCTTGTTTTTTGAACGCTTGGAACGAAAGTCTAAAGCTATTTATGAGTTGTTAGAACAAACAAATAGGGATTGGGAAGCGGTGTTGTTTTGCATGCTGGCTAAAAACTTTGGATTGAATACAAACGGTGAAACTTTTTTGAAAATTGCAAAAGCAATTCCTTTTTCAATCATAAGAAAAGAAAGTTTTGAAGTAGAGAATTTAGAGGCGCTTTTGTTTGGTAAATCAGCCTTATTGGATTTAGAGAAAGAAGATGCTTATTTCAAAGATTTAAAATTCAGGTATTTTTATTTGTTGCATAAATACCAATTAGAGCCGGATAATGAAGGACAGCTTCAGTTTTTTAAGCATCGTCCTGATAATTTCCCGACAATCCGTCTTTCGCAATTGGCACATTTGTATCATTTGCATCAAAATTTATTTTCGAAAATCAATAGTATTTCTTCGATAACAGCCATTTATCAATTGTTTCAAGTAAGTACTTCGGCTTATTGGGAAACACATTATCAATTTGACAAAGTGAGTCCGAAGAAGTCGAAGAAATTATCGAAGTCTTTTGTGGATTTGTTGTTGATTAATACGATTATCCCCATTCAGTTTGCCTATGCCAAAAGTCTGGGAAAGGAAGTAGCTGAGGATTTGATGGCAATGTTAGTGGAGGTGGCTCCCGAGAAAAATGCAATTATTGATAAGTTTGATTCCTTTGGTATAAAATCTGGAAATTCGTTTGAAACCCAATCTTTGTTACAGTTAAAGAATGAATATTGTGCAGGAGGAAGATGTTTAGATTGTGCCATTGGAATAGAATTGTTGAAGAAGAGTAATTAAGTGTTTTTGAATCTTTTTAACTCAGCTATAATTAAAAAAAAATCCGCCGTGAAGCGGATTTTTAATACGTCAATTCAATAAAAATTAATTTTTGTTAGGTTCATCTTTTTTCGTGTCCATCATTTCCATTAATTTCATACCTAGAAGACCACTAATTCCACCATCAGAACCTGAATTTCCAGAAATTAATACATCAGGAATGACTTTAATTTGTCCTTTACCTATTTCTTCGGTGATTTTATATTTGGTAAAGTTGTCACCTCCCATAGCAGAAACCTGTAATTGGTAGGCTTCTGCAGTAGATTTTCCTATTGCCATAATCTTTTCGGCTTCTGCTAAACCGGTTTTAGAAATTCTTTCAGCCTCAGCACTTGCTGTCAGTTTTGTAGCTTCTGCTTGTGCTCCGGCTCTTGCTTTTGTAGCTTCCGCTTCGGCATTGGCACGCATTTTTGTAGCTTCCGCTTCGGCATTTACATTCAGTTTTAAACTGGTGGCATCTCCTTCGGCTTTTTTAACGGTGGCATCGGCAGTTCTTTGGGCAATTTCAACACTTTGAGATGCTTTTACAATTTCCTTTTGCATATCGGCAATGGCGGTTTCTTTTTCGACACCCTGGCGTTGTTCTTGCGCCATTTTTTGAGTCTGATAAGTTTTTTGCTCTTCCTCGGCAATTTTTCTGTCAGTCAGGGTTTTCATCAATGATTCCGGTGGAACGATATCTCCTATTAAGGTATCAACGGCATTGACATTGTATTCGTCCAAAACTACTTTAATATGATTTTTAGCCGATTCCTGACGTTCTTTTCGGGTAGAAAGAAACGAAATCACATCACTTTCCTGAGCCGAGTTTCTAAAATAATTTCCAATGGTTGGTTCCAAAACCTGCGAAACAAGATTGTTCATGCTTCCAAATCGGGCAATTACTTTTGGCGCTTCGTTAGCGGGAACGTGGATAATCTGGGAAACATCCAGATTGAAAGGAAAACCATCTTTGGAACGAACGGTTATGGTAGAAAGGTTTTGGTCTAAGTTATGAGATTCGCTTCTGGCATCAGCCCAGTTCAGTACTAAGTTGGTTGTAGGGACAGGTTCCAACTTTGTAGTGTATTTATTAAGTGCATATTTTCCCGGTCCAAAAGGCTCCATCCAAACCCCGCGTTGTCCTTTAGAAACTATATTTCCGTGTTTGAAAGTATCTCCCGTTACATCCTGTCCATCCTCACCAATATAAGAAATGACAACCCCAACATATCCTATTGGCACATCGGTCATAGGAGTTTGCTCTATTTGAATTGCCCAGGAATTGATGTAATAAGAACCGGCAAGCATTACTTGTGGCTGTAATCCACGGTTTCCACCATTTTTTAAAAATTGGTCAAAATCCTGAAAGTTATTGTGGTTGTCTACAAATTTACCGGCAATCTGTCCAATTGGAATGGGTTCTCCGTCCATTGCGGTTACGATTCCAACCATGTTTTCCGAAATGACTATTTGTGGAGAGACCACAACTTCAAACAAAAAAGTATTGATACGGTAAGATCCCGTTGTTATAAATGCCGATTGACGTCCTTTTTGTCCGCCGTTGTCCAAAAATAAAGTTGCATCTTGAAAATTGTCGGAACTTACTTTTTGGGCAAGAATTCGACCCGTTGGTATTTCGGCACCATCTTTACTCAACAGCAATCCGATGTTTCCTTCCGGGATAATGGTAAACGGAGTCATGTTTACGGTATATTGCCAAGGCCACATTCCCCAATACAATCCCGGGGCTAGGGTTTTGGCTTGAAAACCGGCTTCTCCTTTTGTGGCTATAATTCTGCCATCGGGTAATGATTTTTGAGCTCCAAAGAGAACGAATTTTTTAGTCACCAAACCAATTTTGTCTTCCGGGACGATTACCATTCCGAAGAAAACCCTTAGTACGAATTTGTAAAGAAAAATGCATAGAAATAGTAATAATAGCCACCAGTAATCTGTAATTGTAGTCATATTTTTTTGAAAGTTAGTTATTTCAAAAATAGATTATTTTTCTCACTTTTAGAATTAAAAGCAGATTATTTATTACTTAATAATTTTGATGGTATAATTTTGTAATTTTACCCAATACCAAAACGAATACAAAATGTCTGCAATAATAAAACTTAAATTTTTTCTCGAAAAACATGGGTTTCATGTTTCCTCTCGTCTGGCAGATAAGTTGGGGATGCGAGCCAACAGCGTACGATTGTTTTTTATTTACATTTCGTTTGTGACCGTAGGACTTGGTTTTGGAATCTATTTAATTCTGGCTTTTTGGATTCGATTGAAGGATTTGATTAGAGCCAAACGGACATCTGTTTTTGATTTATAAAAAAAAAGCCCTCTGAAATTAAAATTTTCAGAGGGCTTTTTTAAGAAGATTTATGGATTATTTTGTTTCTTCAGGATTGTTTAAAACGCTGTTTTTTCGGCTAAATGAAAAATAAACAACTATTCCTATTGCCATCCAGATAAAAAGTCGCATCCAGTTTATCCATCCCAGTCCGTACATCATTGCTAAACAGACAAAAGCGCCTAATATTGGTACAAATGGTACAAATGGAGTTTTGAATTCGCGAACCATATCCGGTTCTTTTTTTCTTAGAATAATTACCGAGATACAAACTAAAACAAATGCAAATAAAGTTCCTATACTGGTCATATCTCCTACAATATCTCCAGGAATGAATGCTGCAAATCCGCCAACAATTACAAGAATTGCAAGATTAGCTTTGTATGGAGTTTTAAATTTTGGATGTACATCGCTAAACATTTTAGGTAATAATCCATCTCTACCCATGGCATAAAAGACTCTTGATTGTCCTAAAAGCAATACCAGAATCACGGAAGAGAATCCTGCAAGAATAGCTATAGTAACAAATTCTCCAAGCCATTCATATCCTATCATGTATTTGTTTATTGCAAATGCTACTGAAGCCTCTTTTCCTCCTGTTCTAAAATCTTCTACTGTAGCAACGCCCGTAAGAACATGCGCAAAAAGAATGTATAGTACAGTACAAATTGCTAATGAACCTAAAATTCCAATAGGCATTGCTGTTTTTGGATTTTTTGTTTCCTGGGCTGCAGTACTTACCGCATCAAAACCAATGAAAGCGAAGAAAACGGTTCCGGCTGCTCCCAGAATTCCCATTATTCCTCCATAAGAATGATCAATTCCGTGTTCATCGGTAAAAATAGAACTTTGTGGTATATAAGGGGTGTGATTAACAGGATTGATGAATTTCCATCCTATATATATAATAAGGATTACAATGGTTGTCTTTAGAATAACAATTAAACCGTTAACAAAAGCCGATTCCTGAATCCCTTTAATCAATAATAAGCTAATAATTGTAACTATAAATAAAGCCGGTAAATTAATGATTCCGTGGACACCTTCCGGAGAAGTTTGGAATGGAGAGTGTGAGAATTCAAATGGAATTGGGCTGGTATGTATGACATTCACTAATAAATCATTCAGATATTCACTCCAGGCAATCCCTACTGTGGCTCCTCCTACGGCATATTCTAAAATTAAATCCCAGCCAATTATCCAGGCAAGAAATTCACCCATAGTTGCATAGGTATATGTGTAGGCACTTCCCGAAATAGGTATTGAAGAAGATAATTCGGCGTAGCAAAGTCCTGCCAAAGCACAACCTATGGCTGCCACAATGAAGGCTAAAGTTACTGATGGTCCGGCACTTTGTGCTGCTGCTGTAGCGGTTCTTACAAATAATCCGGCGCCAATAATTGCTCCAATTCCTAAAGCAATTAAAGACCAGGCTGTAAGAGTCCGTTTTAATCCTTTTTCAGAATCTTCTGCTTCGGCTAAGAGTTTAATTAGTGGTTTCTTGTTCCAAATAGACATGGTTTTGAGGTTTGTTATTGTTAAGTGTCAAAAGTATTATTTTTTATGAAAAAAACAATGACTTTGGGTTTAAGTTGTAGTATTAATGTTAAACTGGTTTTTGGCTTGGGTTTTCTTTATAATTTGTTAGGTTTATGTATTTATTTTCTATATTTAGTTAGAAAAAAACTCATTTAGTAGCTACCGATGAAATTTAAAGCAATTAGGAATTATTTTAATTTTTCAAAAGACCAGCAAAAGGGAATCCTTTCGTTGTTTTTTGTAATTATTGCGTTGCAATTGGTTTATTATTTTGTGGATTTTACTTCGCCTTCAAAAGTAAATCCGGAAAAACAAAAATGGCTTTCACTGGAATCTCAAATAGATTCGATGGAAAACAGCTCAGGGAAAGAAGTTCCTAAAATTTATCCTTTTAATCCCAATTTCATAACAGATTACAAAGGCTATAAATTAGGGATGTCGGTAGTGGAGTTGGATAGATTACATGCTTTTAGAAAAGAAAATAAGTATGTGAATTCGGCGAAAGAGTTTCAGGTGGTAACCGGAGTTTCTGATTCTTTTTTAAAAGTGATCTCGCCTTATTTTAAATTTCCTGATTGGGTAAAGAATAAACCAATGTTTAAATTGGTTGCGTTTTCAAATACGAATACTGAGGTCTTTTCGAAAAAAGAGAAAATAGTTGTTAAGGATATCAATCAGGCTACTCAGGAAGATTTGATTAAAATTAATGGGATAGGAGAGGCAATTTCAATGCGAATTTTAAAATTTAAAGAAAGCTTGGGAGGATTTGTTTCGATGGAACAGATGAAAGATGTTTGGGGTTTGTCGCCTGAAGTGGTTCAGTGTTTGAATGCTGGTTTTAAGGTTGGAAGTCTTTCGAATATCAAAAAAATAGATATTAATAATGCTTCTGTAAAGGAATTAGCGCAGTTTCCGTATTTCAAATACAATTTGGCAAGAGAGATTGTAATCTATAGAAGTATGAACGGAGATATTAAAAATGCTGCTGATTTAACAAAAATTAAAGGGATGTCTGTTGAAAATGCAAATATTATAGCCTTATATTTGGACTTTTAAAAATAAGCCATAATGATGCATTTTGATTACAGCGAGACGCAAAACATGATTGCCCAATCTATAAGGGATTTTGCGGAAAAAAACATAAAACCTTATATAATGGAGTGGGATGAGGCGCAAATTTTTCCAGTTCCTTTATTTAAACAATTAGGAGAAATGGGCTTTATGGGGATTTTAGTCCCTGAAGCATTAGGCGGTTCTGGATTAGGTTACCATGAATACATTACTATTATTGAAGAAATTTCTAAAGTAGATCCATCTATAGGATTGTCAGTTGCGGCACATAATTCTTTGTGTACTAACCATATTTTGACCTTTGGTAACGAAGAGCAAAAAAAGAAATGGATTCCTAAATTAGCATCGGGAGAACATATTGGAGCCTGGGGATTGACAGAACACAATACGGGTTCGGATGCTGCGGGTATGAATACTACGGCTAAAAAAGACGGAGATTATTGGATTGTTAATGGAGCTAAGAATTTTATCACCCATGCAATATCGGGCGATATTTCGGTAGTAATTGTTAGAACTGGAAAAAAAGGAGATTCCAGAGGAATGACTGCTTTTGTTTTTGAAAAAGGAATGGAAGGGTTTTCTTCGGGGAAAAAAGAAAATAAATTAGGAATGCGCGCTAGTGAAACCGCTGAATTAATTTTTGATAATTGTCGAATTCCGGACGCCAATAGATTAGGTGAAGTAGGAGAAGGTTTTATTCAAGCGATGAAAATATTGGATGGTGGAAGAATTTCTATTGGAGCACTGTCATTAGGAATTGCAAAAGGAGCTTATGAAGCGGCTTTGAAATATTCGAAAGAAAGACAGCAGTTTGGGAAAGCTATTTCGGAATTTCAAGGAGTTTCATTTAAATTAGTAGATATGGCTACTGAAATTGAAGCTTCGGAGTTGTTATTGCATAAGGCGGCTTTCTTGAAACAACAACATCGTCCTGTGACTACTGCAGGTGCAATGGCTAAGATGTATGCATCAGAAGTCTGTGTGAAGGTAGCAAATGAAGCGGTACAGATTCACGGAGGTTATGGTTATACAAAGGATTATCCTGTAGAGAAATTTTATAGAGATGCTAAGTTGTGTACTATTGGTGAAGGAACTACCGAGATTCAAAAGGTTGTTATTTCGAGAAATTTGTTGAAAGGATAACTGGATTAAGAGGTCAGAAAGCAGAATTTGGAAGGCAGAATTTAGAAGTTTACAGAATTTAAATTCTGCTTTCTGTTTTCTAAAATCTAAAGCTGGAAGTCTTTTTGAAAATAATATTGTAATTTATAATTGTATTTCAGAATTAATTTTTACTTTTGCAGCCTTAACGAGAGGAGGTGTCAAAATTATGTTAATTATACCAATTAAAGACGGAGAAAATATCGATAGAGCATTAAAGCGCTATAAAAGAAAATTTGATAAAACTGGAACAGTTCGTCAATTAAGAGCTCGTACAGCTTTCATTAAGCCGTCAGTTAAAAATAGAATGAAATTCCAAAAAGCAGCTTACATCCAAGGTTTGAAAGATAGCTTAGAGAGTTAGTAGTTTCTTTTTGAAACAAAATAATACCGTTAGTGGTCAGATTTTTTATAAATTTGAAGTTAACGGTTTTTTTTATGGCTACAAATTTAGAAGCATTTGCGGATTATCTTCAAAAGGAGAAAAAGTATTCTCCTCACACGGTGTGTGCTTATGTAAAAGATGTGTCTGATTTTCAAGGATATAATTTGGTTAATTTTGAGCAGGAAAATGTTGATTGTGTTGAGTATGCTCAAATCCGGTCCTGGATTGTGTTTTTGGTTGAAGCTGATCTTTCTGCTATTTCAGTAAATAGAAAAATAGCTTCCCTGAAAGCGTTTTATAAATTCCTTTTAAAAATAAAGCAAATTAAAGTTAGTCCTCTGTTGAAACACAGGTCGTTGAAAGTGTCTAAAAAAGTTCAGATTCCTTTTTCGGAAAAAGAGTTGATAGGTGTTTTGGAGAATATTGAATCGGAAGAAGGTTTTGAGGCGGTTAGAGATCGGTTGTTGGTGGAATTATTGTATTCTACTGGTATAAGAAGGTCTGAATTGATTCATCTTAAGGTAGGTGCGGTTGATTTTTCTAATTCGACTATTAAGGTTTTGGGAAAAAGAAATAAAGAGCGGTTGATTCCGGTATTGGCTGTGGTGTTAAAACAGATGCGATTGTATCTTAAGGAGAGGGGTGATTTGGAGCTTGTTAAGGATGCGGAGTTTTTTTTTCTAACAAAAAAAGGGTTAAAATTAAGTGAATCGTTTGTGTATCGCTTAATAAATTCATACTTTAGTAAAGTCTCTGAAAAAGTAAAAAGAAGTCCGCATATGTTGAGACATACGTTTGCTACTCATTTATTGAATAACGGGGCTGATTTGAATTCTGTTAAAGAATTATTAGGCCATTCTAGTTTAGCTTCGACACAGGTTTATACTCATAATAGTTTATTAGAGTTGAAAAAAGTCTATGCGGTAGCTCATCCTAGAGGTGGTGATGATTCTAAAGTTTAACCATAAAAAAATATTGATTATGAAGGTAAATGTTCATGCCGTTAACTTTAATGTTGATGGGAAACTAGTAGATTTTGTTCAAGAGAGAATGAATAAATTGGAAAAATACTATGACAGGGTGGTTTCTTCAGATGTCTATTTGAAAGTAGAGAAGACAAGTGAGAAAGAAAATAAAATTGTTGAGGTAAAAATTAATGTGCCTGGGGATGATTTCTTGGTAAAAAAACAATGTAAAACTTTTGAAGAAGCAGTAGAGTTGTCAGCGGAATCATTAGAACGTTTGCTGGTAAAAAGGAAAGAAAAAATAAGAACTCACATATAATTGAAATTTTTTTTAAAAAATGTTTTGATTGAGAGATAAAATCTATACATTTGCAGTCCGTTAGAAATAGCGGACTTTTTTTATTGAAAATGCCGATGTAGCTCAGCTGGCTAGAGCAGCTGATTTGTAATCAGCAGGTCGTGGGTTCGAGTCCCTCTATCGGCTCAAAATATTCCAAATGCGATTTGGAATTGATTCTTTAAAATATTGGAATTTTAAAATTTAGGGGAGATACTCAAGCGGCCAACGAGGGCAGACTGTAAATCTGCTGTGTGAACTTCGCAGGTTCGAATCCTGCTCTCCCCACAAAAAAAGAAGTTAAGATTTCGGATTTTAGATTTCAGATTTATAAAAATCTGAAATTTGAATTCAAAAGTCTAAAATCAGAACTCTCTGCCGGTGTAGCTCAGGGGTAGAGTGCTTCCTTGGTAAGGAAGAGGTCTCGGGTTCAAATCCCGACATTGGCTCAAGTAAGTAGGAAATTGAAATTAATATATAACTAAGATTAAAAATTAAGTAAAATGGCAAAAGAAAGTTTTAATCGTTCGAAACCACACTTAAATATTGGTACTATCGGACACGTAGATCACGGAAAGACTACTTTGACTGCTGCAATCACTAAAGTATTATCTGATGCAGGATACTGTCAAGCTAAGTCTTTTGATCAAATTGACAACGCTCCGGAAGAGAAAGAAAGAGGTATTACTATTAATACATCTCACGTAGAGTATGAAACAGCTAACCGTCACTACGCTCACGTAGACTGTCCAGGTCACGCGGATTACGTTAAGAACATGGTTACTGGAGCTGCTCAAATGGATGGTGCTATCTTGGTAGTTGCTGCAACTGATGGTCCAATGCCACAAACTCGTGAGCACATCCTTTTAGGACGTCAGGTAGGTATTCCTCGTATCGTTGTTTTCATGAACAAAGTGGATATGGTTGATGATGCTGAGTTGTTAGAGCTTGTTGAAATGGAAATCAGAGATTTATTATCTTTCTACGAGTATGATGGAGATAACTGTCCAGTAATTCAAGGTTCTGCTTTAGGAGGATTGAATAATGATGCTGCTTGGGTTCCTAAAATTCTTGAATTGATGGATGCTGTTGATAACTGGATCGAAGAGCCAGTACGTGACGTAGCAAAACCATTCTTGATGCCAGTTGAGGACGTATTTACAATTACAGGTCGTGGAACTGTTGCTACAGGTCGTATCGAAACTGGAGTTGCTAACACTGGAGATCCTGTTGAAATCATTGGTATGGGAGCTGAAAAATTAACTTCTACTATTACAGGAGTTGAGATGTTCCGTAAAATCCTTGATAGAGGTGAAGCTGGAGATAACGTAGGTTTATTGTTAAGAGGTATTGATAAAGCTGATATCAAAAGAGGTATGGTTATTATTAAGCCAGGTTCAGTAAAACCACACGCTACTTTCAAAGCTGAGGTGTATATCTTGAAAAAAGAAGAAGGTGGACGTCACACTCCATTCCACAATAACTACCGTCCACAGTTCTACGTACGTACAACTGACGTAACAGGAGTTATTACTTTACCAGAAGGTGTAGAGATGGTTATGCCAGGGGATAACTTGACAATCAACGTTTCTTTATTGAGTCCAATTGCTATGAACGTAGGTTTACGTTTTGCTATCCGTGAAGGTGGTAGAACTGTAGGTGCTGGTCAGGTAACTGAAATCGTAGAGTAATCTATATTAAATAAATTTTATCAGTGCCGTTTTTAAACGGCACTGATTTATACGGGCGTAGTTCAAGGGTAGAATAGCGGTCTCCAAAACCGTTGATGGGGGTTCGAATCCCTCCGCCCGTGCAATAAAAAATATATCATAATGGCAAAAATTGTTAATTACATATCAGAAGCATTTGAGGAATTGAAGTCAAATGTAACTTGGCCAGAGTGGGCTGAGGTACAAAAACTAACAATTGTTGTAGCTATTTTTTCGGTACTATTTGCTTTGGCTACTTGGGGAGTTGATGAGTTTTTTGCAAAAACATTAGAAGGTTTTTTTAACTGGTTAAAAGCTTAGTTTTTATTATGGCAGATAATAATGTTAAAAAATGGTATGTTGTTCGAGCAGTAAGTGGGCAAGAGAATAAAGTAAAGGCATACATAGAAACAGAAATTTCTAGATTAGGAATGGCTGATTATGTCTCTCAAGTACTTGTTCCTACTGAGAAAGTAGTATCTGTAAAGGATGGAAAGAAATTAGTTAAGGAAAAAGTATATTTTCCTGGCTATGTTATGATAGAGGCAAATTTAGTTGGGGAGATTCCTCATATTATTAAATCAATAACCAGTGTTATTGGTTTTTTAGGTGAAACTAAAGGAGGGGAACCAGTTCCGCTTAGGCTTTCAGAAGTAAACAGAATGCTTGGTAAGGTTGATGAGTTAGCTGTTAATACAGATACAAAATCAATTCCATTCAACTTGGGCGAAACAGTTAAGGTTATTGATGGACCTTTTAATGGTTTCAATGGTTCAGTTGAAAAAATCAATGAAGAAAAGCGTAAACTTGAAGTTATGGTTAAGATTTTCGGTAGAAAAACACCATTGGAGTTAAGTTTTATGCAAGTAGAAAAAGTATAATTTTCGTTACACTATAATAATCACTTCAATTGCTTCCGTAAATTGTTGTGTTAAATTTTTTAAAAAATGGCTAAAGAAATTAGTAAGGTAGTTAAACTACAAGTTAAGGGAGGTGCTGCGAATCCGTCGCCACCGGTTGGACCTGCTTTAGGAGCTGCTGGGGTTAATATCATGGAGTTCTGTAAGCAATTTAATGCTAGAACACAAGATAAACCTGGCAAAATATGCCCAGTACAAATTACTGTGTATAAAGACAAATCATTCGATTTTGTTGTTAAGACTCCTCCTGCAGCAGTTCAGTTATTGGAAGCTGCAAAGCTAAAATCTGGTTCAGGTGAGCCTAATCGTAAAAAAGTAGCTAGTGTTACTTGGGAACAAATTAGAGCTATTGCTGAAGACAAAATGCCGGACTTAAACGCTTTCACAATTGAGAAAGCTATGAGTATGGTTGCTGGAACAGCTAGATCTATGGGTATAACTGTATCAGGAGACGCTCCTTTTTAATTAAGAGAAAGACATGGCAAAATTGACAAAAAAGCAAAAAGAGGCTGCTTCAAAAATTGAAAAGAACAAATTATACTCTTTAAAAGATGCAGCTGCATTAATTAAAGTTGTTGCTTCTGCAAAATTTGATGAGTCTGTTGATATCGCAGTACGTTTGGGTGTTGATCCAAGAAAAGCGAATCAAATGGTGAGAGGTGTGGTTACATTACCTCATGGAACTGGTAAAGATGTAAAAGTATTAGCATTAGTTACTCCAGATAAGGAAGCTGAAGCTAAAGAAGCTGGAGCTGATTATGTAGGTCTTGATGACTATTTACAAAAAATTAAAGACGGTTGGACAGATGTTGATGTAATCATCACTGTACCTGCTGTTATGGGTAAATTAGGTCCATTAGGTCGTATTTTAGGACCTAGAGGTTTAATGCCTAACCCTAAAACAGGAACAGTAACTATGGATGTTGCTAAAGCTGTTGCAGAGGTAAAAGCTGGTAAAATTGACTTTAAAGTTGACAAAACTGGTATCGTACATGCAGGAATTGGTAAAGTTTCTTTTGGAGCTGAGCAAATTTATGACAATGCACACGAAATTATTCAAACATTAATCAAACTTAAGCCAACTGCTGCTAAAGGTACCTATATTAAAGGTATTCACCTTACAAGCACAATGAGTCCTGCGATTGCATTAGACCCAAAAGCAGTATAATTGGTAGTTAAAAATTTTTAGTATGACTAGAGAAGAAAAATCAATCGCGATTGAAGATTTAACTGCACAGTTAGCTGGTACAAATATTATTTATGTATCTGATATTTCTGGACTTGATGCAGAAGCGACTTCAAACTTAAGAAGAGCTTGTTTTAAAGCAGGGATTAAATTAGAAGTTGTTAAAAATACATTGCTTGCAAAAGCTATGGAAGCTTCTGATAATGATTATGGTGATTTACCTTCGGTATTGACTGGTAACAGTGCTATCTTCATTTCAGATGTTGCAAATGCACCTGGAAAAGTAATTAAAGATTTCAGAAAAAAAGCTGCTAAGCCTCTTTTGAAAGGAGCTTACATCAACTCTGAAATTTATATTGGTGATGATCAATTAGATGCATTAGCTACTATTAAATCTAAAGAAGAGCTTATTGGAGAACTTATTGGATTATTACAATCTCCAGCTCAAAGAATTATTTCTGCACTTCAAAACCAGTTTTCTGGAGAAGAAACAGAAGCATAATAAAATGGAGCTAACGCTCTGTTTTATTTAAGTGTGCGCACAATAAATAAATTATAATTTCACAAATCATTTTAAAAGATAGAAAAAATGGCAGATTTGAAACAATTCGCAGAACAATTAGTTAACTTGACAGTTAAAGAAGTTAACGAATTAGCAACAATATTAAAAGATGAGTACGGTATCGAACCAGCTGCTGCAGCTGTAGTAGTTGCCGCAGGAGGAGACGGTGGTGCTGCTGTTGAAGAGCAAACTGAATTTACAGTTGTATTGAAAGAGGCTGGTGCTTCTAAATTAGCAGTTGTAAAATTAGTTAAAGAATTAACTGGTTTAGGTTTGAAAGAAGCTAAAGACGTAGTTGACGGTGCTCCATCAAACGTTAAAGAAGGTGTTTCTAAAGAAGAGGCTGAAGGTCTTAAAAAATCTTTAGAAGAAGCTGGAGCTGTAGTTGAGCTTAAATAAGTTTAAACAGTTTTAAAAACTAGGTTTAGGTCTTGAGTTAATCACTCAAAGCCTAAACCATTTTTCGTATAATAAAATAGTTCAAATTTTATTATCAAATAGTTTAAAATACGAAAAAGTTTTTGATCAGTACGAAGAAAGAAAATTGAACCGGGTTTATCGGTTTATTTTTAAAGATGTATTGATTATAAAAAGAAAGTATAAATTAAACAATGTGTTTTTGCACAAAAAATAACTACTTTTTTTTAATCAAAATTTTGTCCATTGATGATAACAAATCAGACTGAAAGATTGAATTTTGCCTCTACAAAAAATATACCTCAGTATCCGGATTTTCTGGATGTTCAGGTTAAATCTTTTCAAGATTTTTTTCAATTAGAAACTAAATCAGACGAAAGAGGCAACGAAGGCCTATACAACACCTTCATGGAAAACTTTCCAATTACAGATACAAGAAATAACTTTGTATTGGAATTCCTGGATTATTTTGTTGACCCACCACGTTATACAATTCAAGAATGTATAGAAAGAGGTCTAACACATAGTGTACCTTTAAAAGCAAGGTTAAAACTATATTGTACTGACCCAGAACACGAAGATTTTGAGACTATTGTTCAGGATGTTTATCTTGGTACAATACCTTACATGACTCCAAGTGGAACTTTTGTTATTAACGGTGCTGAACGTGTAGTTGTTTCCCAGCTTCACAGATCTCCAGGTGTTTTCTTCGGACAATCATTCCACGCAAATGGAACAAAATTATATTCTGCCAGAGTAATTCCTTTTAAAGGATCTTGGATAGAATTTTCTACTGATATCAATAGCGTAATGTACGCTTATATCGATAGAAAGAAAAAATTACCTGTAACTACTTTATTCCGTGCTATCGGTTTCGAAAGAGATAAGGATATCCTTGAAATTTTCGACCTTGCTGAAGAAATTAAAGTATCTAAAACAGGACTTAAGAAATATATCGGTAGAAAATTAGCTGCCCGTGTATTGAATACATGGCATGAAGATTTCGTAGATGAGGATACTGGTGAGGTAGTTTCTATCGAACGTAACGAGATTATCCTTGATCGTGATACAATTATCGATAAAGATAATGTTGAAGAAATCATCGATTCTAACGTTAAATCTATTTTGTTGCATAAAGAAGACGCTAATCAGGCTGATTACGCTATCATTCACAATACGTTACAAAAAGATCCAACAAACTCTGAAAAAGAAGCTGTTGAGCATATCTACAGACAATTGCGTAACGCAGAACCGCCTGATGAAGAAACTGCTCGTGGTATTATAGATAAATTGTTCTTCTCTGACCAACGTTACAACTTAGGTGAAGTAGGTCGTTACAGAATGAACAAGAAATTAAGTCTTGATATTCCTATGGACAAACAAGTTTTGACCAAAGAAGATATCATTACTATCGTGAAGTATTTAATTGAGTTGATAAACGCTAAGGCAGATATCGATGATATTGACCACTTATCAAACCGTCGTGTTAGAACAGTTGGAGAACAATTGTCTCAACAATTCGGTGTTGGTTTAGCACGTATGGCTAGAACTATTCGTGAGAGAATGAACGTTAGAGATAACGAGGTGTTTACACCAATTGATTTGATTAATGCTAAAACATTATCGTCAGTTATCAACTCTTTCTTTGGAACTAACCAGTTATCTCAATTTATGGATCAAACGAATCCATTAGCTGAGATTACACACAAAAGAAGATTATCTGCACTTGGACCAGGTGGACTTTCGAGAGAGAGAGCCGGATTTGAGGTTCGTGACGTTCACTATACGCACTATGGACGTTTATGTCCTATTGAAACACCAGAGGGACCAAACATTGGTTTGATTTCTTCTCTTGGAGTTTATGCTAAAGTAAACGGAATGGGATTCATTGAGACTCCTTACCGTAAAGTTACTGATGGTGTGGTTGATTTAGTTTCTGAGCCAACTTACTTAAGTGCTGAAGAAGAAGAAGGAATGTTGATTGCGCAAGCCAACATTGAAATGGAAGATTCTGGAAAAATTACTGCTGAAAACGTAATTGCGCGTGAAGAAGGAGATTTCCCGGTTATCGATCCTTCTAAAGTACATTATACTGACGTTGCTCCTAACCAAATCGCTTCGATTTCTGCATCTTTGATTCCTTTCTTGGAGCATGATGATGCGAACCGTGCGTTGATGGGATCTAACATGATGCGTCAGGCCGTTCCATTGATACGTCCTGAAGCTCCAATTGTAGGTACTGGTTTAGAGCGTCAAGTAGCTTCTGACTCTAGAGTATTGATTAATGCTGAAGGGCATGGTACTGTAGAATATGTAGATGCTAATATCATTACTATCAAATACGATCGTTCTGAGGAAGAAAGAATGGTAAGTTTTGATGCTGATGAAAAGACATATAACTTAATTAAATTCAGAAAAACGAACCAAGGAACAAGTATTAACTTGAAACCTATCGTAAGAAAAGGTGATAGAGTTGTTCCTGGACAAGTATTGTCAGAAGGTTATGCTACTGAAAATGGAGAACTTGCTTTAGGTAGAAACTTAAAAGTAGCGTTCATGCCATGGAAAGGGTACAACTTCGAGGATGCAATTGTAATTTCTGAGAAAGTTGTTCGTGATGATATCTTTACTTCAATCCACGTAGACGATTACTCATTAGAGGTAAGAGATACTAAATTAGGTAACGAAGAGTTAACGAATGATATTCCTAACGTTTCTGAAGAGGCTACTAAAGACTTAGATGAAAACGGTATGATTAGAATTGGTGCCGAGGTTAAACCTGGTGATATTCTTATCGGAAAAATTACACCAAAAGGAGAATCTGATCCAACTCCGGAAGAGAAATTGCTTCGTGCAATCTTCGGGGATAAAGCTGGTGATGTAAAAGATGCTTCATTAAAAGCTTCTCCATCTTTACACGGTGTTGTTTTAGACAAAAAATTATTTGCAAGAGCAGTAAAAGATAAACGTAAACGTACTCAGGACAAAGATGCTTTAGGAGCACTTGAAATGGAGTTTGAAGTTAAATTTACTGAACTAAAAGATAGATTAATTGAAAAACTTTTCTTAATCGTAAACGGAAAAACATCACAAGGTGTAATGAACGATTTGGGTGAAGAAGTTTTGCCAAAAGGTAAAAAATATACCCAAAAAATGCTTTACGCAGTTGAAGATTTTGCTCACTTAAGCAAAGGTCAATGGGTAGCTGATGATGCAACTAATAAGTTAGTTAATGATTTGATTCATAACTATAAAATTAAGTTGAACGATTTACAAGGAGCTTTAAGAAGAGAGAAATTCACTATCACTGTTGGAGATGAATTGCCATCAGGAATTTTGAAATTAGCTAAGGTTTATATCGCTAAGAAACGTAAGTTAAAAGTAGGGGATAAGATGGCGGGACGTCACGGTAACAAAGGTATTGTTGCTCGTATTGTTCGTCATGAAGATATGCCTTTCCTTGAAGACGGAACACCGGTTGATATCGTGTTGAACCCACTTGGGGTACCTTCTCGTATGAACATTGGTCAAATTTATGAAACTGTTCTTGGATGGGCTGGACAAAAATTAGGTAGAAAATATGCTACTCCAATTTTTGACGGTGCTTCTCTTGACCAAATCAATGAATTGACTGACGAAGCTGGAATTCCACGTTTTGGACATACTCATCTTTATGATGGTGGTACAGGAGAGCGTTTCCATCAGGCAGCAACTGTGGGTGTAATTTACATGTTGAAATTAGGACACATGGTTGACGATAAGATGCACGCACGTTCTATTGGTCCATACTCGTTGATTACTCAACAACCACTTGGAGGTAAAGCTCAATTTGGAGGTCAGCGTTTTGGAGAGATGGAGGTTTGGGCACTTGAGGCTTATGGTGCTTCTAGTACACTTCGTGAAATCTTGACTGTTAAATCTGATGACGTAATTGGTAGAGCTAAAACTTACGAAGCTATCGTAAAAGGTGAAACTATGCCAGAACCAGGATTACCTGAATCATTCAATGTATTAATGCACGAATTGAAAGGTCTTGGATTAGATATTAGATTAGAAGAGTAATATACATTTAGAGTTAATCAGTCTCATTTTCATGGGGCTGATTACTCATTTTAAAGTTTTTAGGATTTATACCCGTAAACCGTTCCGATTTTTTATACAAACCAAAGAGGTTTTATAACTAGCACTTCAAAATAGTCGTTTGAAGTTTAGAGAAGTAATTCGAGGTAGTGTTGGAGTTGTTAATTCGACTTTAACAAAAATCAATTTTTAATTGCAAATAAATCAATAGTAAAAACTATGATGAATAATAGAAATAATAAAGAGAAAAACCAGGTAAAAAGGTTTGACAAAATTTCGATAGGACTAGCTTCTCCTGAATCAATCTTGAAAGAATCAAGAGGTGAAGTTTTAAAGCCAGAAACTATCAACTATAGAACACACAAACCAGAGCGTGACGGACTTTTCTGCGAAAGAATCTTCGGACCTGTAAAAGATTTCGAATGTGCTTGTGGTAAATACAAAAGAATCCGTTACAAAGGAATCATTTGCGACCGTTGTGGTGTTGAAGTTACTGAGAAAAAAGTACGTAGAGATAGAGTTGGTCACATCAACTTAGTTGTGCCTATTGCCCACATTTGGTATTTCCGTTCTCTTCCTAATAAAATAGGTTATATCCTTGGTCTTCCATCTAAGAAATTAGATATGATCATTTACTACGAAAGATACGTAGTAATCCAGGCAGGTATCGCTAAAAATGCAGATGGAGAATCATTACAAAGATTAGATTTCTTAACTGAAGAAGAGTACTTAAATATTTTAGATACACTTCCACAGGATAACCAATATTTAGATGATTTTGATCCTAATAAATTTGTTGCCAAAATGGGAGCAGAATGTATTATGGATTTATTAGCTCGTATTGATTTAGATCAATTGTCTTACCAATTAAGACACTCAGCTAATAACGAAACGTCTAAACAACGTAAAACAGAAGCATTAAAAAGATTACAAGTAGTTGAATCTTTCCGTGAGTCTAACCTGAACCGTGAGAACCGTCCTGAGTGGATGATTATGAAAGTAGTTCCTGTTATTCCACCAGAATTACGTCCGCTTGTGCCACTTGATGGAGGTCGTTTTGCAACTTCAGATTTGAATGACTTATATCGTCGTGTAATTATCCGTAACAACCGTTTGAAAAGATTAATGGAGATTAAAGCTCCAGAAGTAATCTTAAGAAACGAAAAACGTATGTTGCAAGAATCAGTAGATTCATTATTTGATAACACTCGTAAAGCTTCTGCTGTTAAAACAGAATCAAACAGACCATTAAAATCATTATCTGATTCCTTAAAAGGTAAGCAAGGACGTTTCCGTCAAAACTTACTTGGAAAACGTGTAGATTATTCTGCCCGTTCGGTAATTGTTGTTGGACCTGAATTGAAATTATTCGAATGTGGATTGCCAAAAGATATGGCAGCTGAATTATACAAACCTTTTGTTATCCGTAAATTGATAGAAAGAGGAATTGTAAAAACAGTTAAATCTGCTAAGAAAATTATAGATAAAAAAGAACCTGTAGTTTGGGATATTCTAGAGAACGTAATTAAAGGACACCCGGTATTACTGAACCGTGCTCCTACTTTGCACCGTTTAGGTATTCAGGCTTTCCAACCAAAATTAATTGAAGGAAAAGCAATCCAATTACACCCATTAGTATGTACGGCTTTCAACGCGGATTTTGATGGTGACCAGATGGCAGTTCACTTGCCATTAGGACCAGAAGCAATCCTTGAAGCTCAATTATTAATGTTAGCTTCTCACAATATCTTGAACCCTGCTAATGGTGCTCCTATTACGGTACCTTCTCAGGACATGGTTTTGGGTCTTTATTATATGACCAAAGAGCGTTTGTCTACTCCGGAAAAGAAAATTTTAGGAGAAGGACTTACTTTTTACTCTGCTGAAGAAGTAAATATTGCATTAAACGAAGGAAGATTAGAATTGAATGCTCGTGTGAGAATTAGAGCAAAAGATTTTAATGATGAAGGAGAATTAGTATACAAAATTATCCAAACAACAGCTGGTCGTGTATTATTTAATGAAGTAGTACCAGAAGCTGCAGGATATATCAATGATGTATTGACTAAGAAAAACTTAAGAGATATTATCGGTCACGTATTAAATTCAACAAGTGTACCTGAAACGGCTGCCTTCTTGGATAACATGAAAGATATGGGGTATAAATTCGCTTTCCGCGGAGGATTATCATTCTCATTAGGTGATATTAGAATTCCTGAGCAAAAAACACAATTGATTGCTGACGCCAGAGAGCAAGTAGAAGGAATTTCTGCTAACTATAACATGGGTCTTATTACAAATAACGAGCGTTACAACCAGGTTATTGACGTATGGACTTCTGCGAATGCACAATTGACAGAATTAGCAATGAAAAACATTAGAGAAGACCAACAAGGTTTCAACTCTGTGTATATGATGCTTGACTCTGGAGCTCGTGGATCTAAAGAGCAAATTCGTCAGTTAACCGGTATGCGTGGTTTGATGGCTAAGCCTAAAAAATCGACTGCTGGTGGTGGTGAGATTATTGAAAACCCGATTCTTTCTAACTTTAAGGAAGGTCTTTCTATTCTTGAGTACTTTATCTCTACTCACGGTGCTCGTAAAGGTCTTGCGGATACGGCTCTTAAAACAGCCGATGCTGGATACTTGACTCGTAGATTACATGACGTTTCTCAAGACGTTATTGTTAATATCGAAGATTGTGGAACTCTTAGAGGTGTTGAAGTTTCAGCATTGAAAAAGAATGAAGAAATCGTTGAATCATTAGGAGAAAGAATTTTAGGACGTGTTGCATTACAAGATGTAATTAATCCTCTTACTAATGAAGTATTGGTAGCTTCAGGGCAACAAATTACCGAGACAATTGTGAAGGCAATTGAAGCTTCTCCTTTAGAAAAAGTAGAAGTACGTTCTCCATTAACTTGTGAGGCTTTAAAAGGTATTTGTACTAAATGTTACGGACGTAACCTTGCAACAGGAAAAATGACTCAAAGAGGTGAGGCGGTAGGAGTAATTGCTGCTCAGTCTATTGGAGAGCCAGGTACACAGTTAACACTTCGTACATTCCACGTTGGAGGGGTTGCAGGAGGTATCTCTGAGGAGTCTAGCATCATTGCTAAATTCCCTGGAAAACTTGAAGTTGAAGATTTGAAAACTGTAAAAGGTGAGGATAACGAAGGAAACGAAGTGGATATCGTTGTGTCTCGTTCTACAGAATTGAAATTAGTTGACGAAAAAACAGGTATTGTATTAAATACTCACAATATTCCTTACGGATCTAGTATTTATGTAAAAGACGGTATGTCAATTGCAAAAGGAGATGTAATCTGTAAATGGGATCCATATAACGGGGTTATTGTTTCTGAGTTTACAGGTAAAATTGCTTACGAAGATTTAGAACAAGGACAAACGTTCATGGTTGAAATCGATGAGCAAACCGGATTCCAGGAAAAAGTAATTTCTGAAGCCAGAAATAAAAAATTAATTCCTACTTTATTAGTTTATGGTAAAGATGGTGAATTGATTCGTTCTTACAACTTACCAGTTGGAGCTCACTTGATGGTTGAAGATGGAGAGAAAATTAAAGCAGGTAAAGTATTGGTTAAAATCCCACGTCGTTCTTCTAAATCAGGAGATATCACGGGAGGTTTACCAAGAATTACTGAGCTTTTAGAGGCTCGTAACCCTTCTAACCCAGCTGTAGTTTCTGAAATTGACGGTGTTGTTTCTTTTGGAAAAATCAAGAGAGGTAACCGTGAGATTATCATCGAATCTAAATTTGGTGAGGTTAAGAAATACTTAGTGAAATTATCTAGTCAAATTCTTGTTCAGGAAAATGACTTCGTAAGAGCGGGTGTTCCTTTGTCTGATGGAGCTATTACTCCGGATGATATCTTGAGAATTCAAGGTCCAGCGGCTGTTCAACAGTATTTGGTTAACGAAATTCAAGAGGTTTACCGTTTACAAGGGGTAAAAATTAATGACAAGCACTTTGAGGTAGTTATTCGTCAAATGATGCGTAAAGTTCAGGTTCAGGATCCGGGAGATACATTATTCTTGGAAGATCAATTGATCCATACTAAAGACTTTATTGTTGAAAACGATAAGTTGTATGGTATGAAAGTGGTTGAGGATGCAGGAGATTCTTCTAACTTAAAAGAAGGTCAAATTGTAACTCCTCGTCAATTGAGAGATGAGAATTCATTGTTGAAACGTTCTGATAAAAACCTGGTAGTTGCCCGTGATGTTGTTACTGCAACAGCAACTCCAATATTACAAGGTATTACAAGAGCTTCGCTTCAAACGAAATCATTTATTTCTGCTGCTTCTTTCCAGGAAACAACAAAAGTATTAAACGAAGCTGCTGTAGCTGGTAAAGTGGATCTTTTAGAAGGATTGAAAGAGAATGTTATTGTAGGACACAGAATCCCTGCTGGTACAGGTATGAGAGAATACGATAACGCTATTGTAGGTTCTAAAGAAGATTACAACGATATGATGGCAAACAAAGAAGAATATATTTATTAATAAATAATATGTTTTTAAATTAAATAAAATAGAAAGATTACCTCGTGTATTCTTTCTATTTTTAATTTTAAACAGTTTTGTTTTAAAACTTTTGATATGAAAGAACAACAAGAACAAATCAATATTGAATTAGACGAGAAAACCGCAGAAGGTATTTACTCTAATTTGGCTATAATTAATCATTCTTCTTCGGAGTTTGTTTTGGATTTTGTAAGTATCATGCCTGGTGTTCCTAAAGCTAAGGTGAAGTCAAGAATTGTTTTGACACCGCAACACGCCAAGCGATTATTGAAGGCTATAGGTGAAAATATTCATCGTTTTGAAGTCGCTCACGGCGAAATCAAAGATACCGAACAGGCACCAATTCCGCTTAATTTTGGTCCTGCCGGACAAGCATAAAACTCATAAAGGCTTTCATTTACTGAAAGCCTTTTTTTATGGTATTACTTTTTTAGGAGGTATTTGCTTTGCAATTTTAAGAATCAATTCCCCTTTTTTAGTAGCTAAACGAGTATTAGAGTAGTTTATCGGAAATTTTTTTTCTTGTTTTTATATTGCAATAGCTTTGGTTCATAATAAAATTAGAACTGAAGAATAGAAGCCATGAACAACTTAAAAACAAATAACACTGACTCTAAATTGATACAATCAATATTTGTATTTGTATTGTTTTTTATGTTTTCTTTTTCAGGATTTAGTCAGTCTCGATCTACTGCCAGTGTTGATTTTAATGGAAAAACAGAATCAACTAACGTAAAATTAGAAAGTTCAAGAGCTGCTTCTAACATGGAATTTGCACTTTGGTTTATGGGAACAAAACAAGATCCAAATTCTACATTATCTACTGAAGAAACTAATACTAAAAAAATGATTATGACTTCTGGAATTGCTCCTAATCGTTTGTTGATTAAAGCTTTTTTGAAAAAAGTAGTAAACTATGAAAACTCATTATCTTAAGCTTAAAATATAAAATCATAAAAAAACGGTCTCATTTAATGAGACCGTTTTTTTGTGGAATTAAGTGTCGTTTTAATCTAATTCAGAAGTAAAGAACAATTTAACACTTGGGTATTTGTTTTGTGTCATTTGGATTGTAAAGTCTGAATCAGCCAGGAAAACCAATTGATCGTATTTGTCTTTAGCAAGGAATTTTTGTTTGATTCGTTTGAATTCTTTGAACTCCTCATTTTTAGCATCATCTGGTTTTACCCAACAAGCTTTGTGTACCGGGAAATTTTCATAAGTACATTTAGCGCCATATTCGTGCTCTAAACGGTATTGAATTACTTCATATTGAAGTGCTCCTACAGTACCAATCACTTTTCGATTGTTCATTTCTAAAGTAAACAACTGCGCTACACCTTCGTCCATTAATTGGTCAACCCCTTTGTCTAGCTGTTTTGCCTTCATTGGGTCGGCATTATTGATGTATCTAAAATGTTCTGGAGAGAAACTTGGAATTCCTTTGAAATTCATGATTTCACCTTCGGTTAAGGTGTCTCCAATTTTGAAATTTCCGGTATCGTGAAGCCCTACAATATCTCCGGGATAAGAGATGTCAACAATTTCTTTTTTCTCTGCGAAAAAGGCATTCGGGCTGGAGAATTTTAGATTTTTCTTTTGACGAACGTGATAATACGGTTTGTTTCTTTCAAAAGTTCCGGAAACAATTTTTATAAAAGCCAAACGGTCACGGTGCTTCGGATCCATATTGGCATGGATTTTAAAAACAAATCCGGATAGTTTTTCTTCTTTTGGATTAACTAATCTGGTTTCTGATTCTTTCGGTCTAGGAGAAGGAGCAATTGTAACAAAACAGTCTAGTAATTCTCTAACACCAAAATTGTTCAACGCAGAACCAAAAAACACAGGCTGCAGTTTTCCGTCTAAATAATCCTGTTGATTGAATTTTGGATAAACTTCGTCAATTAATTCTAATTCTTCACGTAATCTATCGGCTGGTTTTTGACCGATTATCTTTTCTAGTTCAGGACTTTGTACGTCTGAAAAAGCGATTGTTTCTTCAATGTTTTTACGGCTGTCTCCGCTAAATAAATTGATGTTTTGTTCCCAAAGATTATAAATTCCTTGAAAGTCATAACCCATTCCAATAGGAAAACTCAATGGAGTAACGGTAAGACCTAATTTTTGTTCTACTTCGTCCATCAAATCGAAAGCATCATGTCCTTCACGATCTAATTTGTTGATGAAAACAATAATTGGAATTTTTCGCATTCTACAAACAGCAACTAATTTTTCAGTTTGTTCCTCAACTCCTTTTGCTACGTCAATTACCACAATAACACTGTCAACAGCGGTTAAGGTTCTAAAAGTATCTTCGGCAAAATCCTTGTGTCCGGGAGTATCAAGAATATTGATTTTTTTGTCTTTGTAGTTGAATGCTAAAACAGAAGTAGATACCGAGATTCCTCTTTGACGTTCAATTTCCATGAAGTCACTGGTAGCTCCTTTTTTTATTTTGTTGTTTTTTACAGCTCCTGCTTCCTGGATTGCGCCCCCAAAAAGAAGGAGTTTTTCAGTAAGAGTTGTTTTTCCGGCATCGGGATGCGAGATAATTCCAAAGGTTCTTCTACGTTGTATTTCTTTTAAAAAGCTCATGTGTAAATATAAATAGTTTGCAAAAGTACTATTTATATATGCGATTTGAAAATAAATAAGTCGTCTCTTGATTTGCTGTACTTTAGTGCTAGATTACTCTTTTCGGGTTTGCGCTACGCACTTGAGAAAAGTCTTTACTAAAGTAGCTGATTTTTTTGAGTATAATTTTTTGTTAATAGTAAGGTGGATAGTTGTATAATGTAATTGAATTGTTATTTTTGTTCGTTTTTACTATAACAAATTATAAATAATGTGCTTTTAAGTTGTTGTTTTACCAATTGATAAATCACGTTTAGATAACAACTAAAAAAAATAAAATTTCAAAAGCAAATGCCTTTAAAATCCTTAAGAATGAAATCCATAAATATTAAAAATGTACTTCTGTTTTTTGCCATGTTATTTTTAAATACTGTAGTGAATGCTCAGGAAATTATAAAAGATAGCGCTGTTGTTGCAGAGAAAAAAGTGACTCCGGGTCAAAGACAAAAAGTAGATGGTGTTATAGCTACCGTAGGAGATTATATAATTTTGGATTCTGATATTGATAAGGCTTATTTAGAGATTTCGAGCCAGGGAGGTTCTGTAAAGGATATTTCCAGATGTCAAATGTTGGGAAAATTGCTTGAGGATAAATTATATGCGCATCAAGCAGTTCAGGATAGTGTTAAGGTAACGGATGCTGAAGTAAAATCGATGATGGAAGAGCGTTTGAATTATATGGTTCAACAACTTGGGTCGATTGAAAAAGTGGTGAAATATTATAAGAAGGATTCTGAGGAAGAATTTAGAAGTTATTTCTTTGATATTTTGAAAGAGAATAAGTTGACATCTGAAATGCAAAAGAAGATAGTTGACGGTGTTGAGATTACTCCTGAAGAAGTTCGTAATTTCTTCAAGAAATTACCTAAAGATGAATTGCCTGTTTTTGGTGCAGAAATGGAAGTGGCGCAAATCATTGTTGAGCCTAAGATAACTGCAGCTGAAAAACAAAAAGTAATTGACCGATTGAATGGTTTTAAAAAGGACATTCAGGAAGGTTCCAGTTTTGCTACAAAAGCAGTTTTGTATTCGCAGGATCCGGGATCAAGATCCAGTGGTGGATTTTATAAAATGACAAGAAAAACGCCGTTTGTAAAAGAGTTTAAAGATGTTGCTTTCAGTCTTAGTGAAGGAGAAATATCAGCGCCATTTGAAACAGAATATGGTTATCATATTATTTACCTGGAGAAAATTAAAGGACAGGAATTAGAATTGCGTCATATTTTGTTAAGTCCTACAGTGACTAAAGAAGCTTTGGATGAAGCTAAAGAGAAAGCAACATTGATTAGAAAACGAATCATGGATAAAGAAATTTCTTTTGCTGATGCGGCGAGAACAATGTCAGATCAAAAAGAAACAAGAGCTAATGGTGGGGTTTTGATTAATCCAAATACACAGGATACCCGTTTTGAATTGACTAAAATGGATCCTACTTTGTATTCTCAGGTTTCAAATTTAAAAGATAATGATATTTCGGCACCTATTTTAGACGAGACTCCATCAGGAAAAAAACAGTACAAATTGATTACTGTTACTAATCGAATTAATGAGCATACGGCTGATTACGCTAAAGATTATGTTAAGATTAAAGAATTAGCATTGAAGGAAAAACAAATCAAAGCAATTGCAAAATGGTTTGATGAGAAAATTAAAGAGACTTATATCAAAATTATTGGCGAATACAGAGATTGTAATTTTACAAATAATTGGTTGAAAAAATAATTTGGTCAAGATAACTAAAAAGAGTTAGCTTTATGAATTCATAGAGTTAGCTCTTTTTTAATTTAAAATAGTTTTAAAATGTCTGATGTAGCGGCAATACATAATTTGGTTCAGAAAAGAGCTGAGTTGAAAAAAGAAATAGCAAAAATCATTGTAGGTCAGGAAGCAGTGATAGATCAAATATTATTGTGTGTTTTTTCAGGAGGGCATGCGCTTTTGGTTGGTGTTCCCGGTTTGGCTAAAACATTGATGGTAAATACTATTTCGGAAGCATTAGGGCTTCATTTTAAAAGAATCCAGTTTACGCCTGATTTAATGCCTTCGGATATTTTAGGAAGTGAAATTCTGGATGAAAACCGCCAGTTTAAATTTGTAAAAGGCCCTGTTTTTTCGAATATTATTTTAGCGGATGAGATTAACAGAACGCCGCCTAAAACACAGGCAGCTTTATTGGAAGCTATGCAGGAACGCTCGGTGACAATTGCAGGGATAAATCATAAATTAGACTTGCCCTATTTTGTTTTGGCGACTCAAAATCCAATTGAGCAAGAAGGAACTTATCCTTTGCCGGAGGCGCAGTTAGATCGTTTTATGTTTGCTGTTAAACTCGAATATCCTTCGTTTGAAGAAGAGGTTCAGGTGGTGAAAAGAACTACTTCAGATGTGGTTCATCAAATTAATCCCTTATTTACAGCTCAGGAAATTATAGATTTTCAACATTTAATTCGGAGGATTCCTGTGGCTGATAATGTGGTGGAATATGCGGTAACTTTAGTGGGTAAAACGCGTCCTGATAGTAAATTTGCAACTGATTATGTTAAGAATTATTTAGATTGGGGAGCAGGACCAAGAGCTTCTCAAAACTTGATTTTAGCGGCTAAGGCTCATGCTGCTTTTAATGGGAAATTTTCTCCCGATATTGAGGATGTAGTAGCTGTGGCTAACTCGGTATTAAGACATCGAATTATAAAAAACTACAAAGCTGATGCCGAAGGGATTACCGAAGAGATGATAATTGCTAAATTACTTTAGTCTCTTAGCTGTTGCTATAGAAAAATACCCCTTTCAATGTAACAACATTTTTTAAGTTTGTTAGAAATTAGTTTGCCTATTTATTGATTGTTTATAAAATAAGGGAAAAATTGCTTTTATCTCTTAATTTGTGGGCTTTAAGGGTGGTTTTTTTAATAATAAATCTTTTGTGAATTGAGGAGGATTAAATTTTTTTTAAATCTCAGCTTAAATAACTAAATTTGCATCACAAATAAAAAAAATCTAAAATTTTGGCATTTGATTTTGAATAGTTCAAGGGAATTTGCCATTAACTTTGAAAATACTCTATTATGAATACTTATAAGGATTATATCCAAGAGATTGAAGAGCGAAAAGGTCAGGGTCTTCACCCAAAACCGATTGATGGTGCTGAATTATTAAGCGAAATCATTACGCAAATTAAAGATTTAAATAACGAATATAGAGCAGATTCTCTTAACTTCTTTATTTATAATGTTGTTCCTGGAACTACTCCTGCTGCTACTGTAAAAGCTAATTTTTTAAAAGAGATTGTTCTAGGTCAATCAGTAGTTGCTGAAATTACGCCTGCTTTTGCTTTAGAGTTATTGTCGCATATGAAAGGTGGAACTTCTATAAAGGTTTTACTTGATTTAGCTTTAGGTAATGATGTTGCTATTGCAAAAGATGCTGCGGAAGTTTTAAAAACACAAGTTTTTCTTTATGAGGCCGATACAGATCGTTTAGCTGAGGCTTTCAAAAGCGGTAACGAAATTGCTAAAGATATTTTAGAGAGCTATGCTAAGGCTGAGTTCTTTACTAAATTACCTGAGATTGCTGAAGAAATTAAGGTCGTTACTTTTATTGCTGGTGAAGGAGATATTTCAACTGATTTACTTTCTCCAGGAAACCAGGCTCACTCTCGTTCAGATCGTGAACTTCATGGGAAATGTTTAATTTCTCCTGAAGCACAAGCTGAAATTAAAGCATTAGCAGAAGCGAATCCTGATAAGAGCGTGATGTTAATCGCTGAAAAAGGAACTATGGGTGTAGGTTCTTCAAGAATGTCAGGTGTAAACAACGTGGCACTTTGGACTGGAAAACAAGCAAGTCCTTATGTTCCATTTATTAATATTGCTCCAATCGTTGCAGGAACAAACGGTATTTCTCCAATTTTCTTAACAACTGTTGATGTTACTGGAGGTATTGGTTTGGATCTTAAAAACTGGGTTAAAAAATTAGACGAAAATGGAAAACCTCTTCTTAATGAAAGCGGTGATCCTATTCTAGAGGAGGTTTACTCTGTAGCTACAGGTACTGTTCTTACAATCAATACAAAGACAAAGAAACTTTATAACGGCGATAAAGAATTAATAGATATTTCTAAGGCATTCACGCCTCAGAAAATTGAATTTATAAAAGCTGGTGGGTCTTACGCAATTGTATTTGGGAAAAAATTACAAACATTTGCTTCAAAAACTCTTGGTATTGATATTGTTCCTGTATATGCTCCTTCAAAAGAGGTTTCTGTTGAAGGACAAGGTCTTACAGCTGTAGAGAAAATATTTAATAAAAACGCGGTTGGAACAACTCCGGGTAAAGTTTTACATGCTGGTTCAGATGTTCGTGTTACCGTAAATATTGTTGGTTCGCAAGATACAACTGGTTTAATGACTTCTCAGGAATTAGAGTCTATGGCTGCTACTGTGATTTCTCCAATCGTTGACGGTGCTTACCAATCAGGTTGTCATACTGCTTCAGTTTGGGATAATAAATCTAAGGCAAATATTCCTAGATTAATGAAATTCATGAACGATTTCGGATTGATCACAGCTCGTGACCCTAAAGGCGTTTATCACTCAATGACAGATGTAATTCACAAAGTACTTAATGATATTACTGTAAACGAGTGGGCTATCATCATCGGTGGTGACTCTCATACAAGAATGTCTAAAGGTGTTGCTTTTGGTGCTGACTCAGGGACTGTTGCTCTTGCATTGGCTACTGGTGAGGCTTCAATGCCAATTCCGGAATCTGTGAAGGTAACTTTCAAAGGAGATATGAAAGGGTATATGGATTTCCGTGATGTAGTTCATGCTACTCAAGCTCAAATGTTGAAACAATTTGGTGGAGAGAACGTATTCCAAGGTAGAATCATTGAGGTTCATATTGGAACTCTTAATGCGGATCAGGCATTTACTTTTACGGATTGGACTGCAGAAATGAAAGCAAAAGCTTCTATCTGTATTTCTGAAGATTATACCTTGATTGAATCTCTTGAGATGGCTAAAGGTAGAATCCAGATCATGATCGACAAAGGAATGGATAATAAAAATCAAGTTCTTAAAGGATTGATTGCTATTGCTGATAAGAGAATTGCTGAGATTATTTCAGGTGAGAAACCAGCCTTAAGACCAGATGCAAATGCTAAGTATTACGCTGAAGTTGTTGTAGATCTTGATCAAATTGCTGAGCCAATGATTGCAGATCCGGACGTAAATAATGCTGATGTTTCTAAAAGATATACTCACGATACTATCAGACCTCTATCATTCTATGGTGGAGTTAAACAAGTAGATCTTGGATTTATCGGATCTTGTATGGTTCACAAGGGCGATATGAAAATCCTTGCTCATATGCTTAAAAATATTGATGAGCAAGAAGGTAAAGTTGAGTTCAAAGCACCACTAGTTGTAGCTCCTCCTACTTATAATATTGTTGATGAATTAAAAGCAGAAGGTGACTGGGAAATTTTACAAAAATATTCTGGTTTTGAATTCGACGATAATGCTCCGAAAGCAGCAGCACGTACTTCATACGAAAAAATGCTATACTTAGAGCGTCCGGGTTGTAATCTTTGTATGGGTAACCAGGAAAAAGCGGCTAAAGGAGATACGGTTATGGCAACATCTACTCGTCTTTTCCAAGGAAGAGTCGTAGAAGATACGGAAGGTAAAAAAGGAGAGTCTTTACTTTCTTCTACACCGGTTGTGGTATTATCTACAATCCTTGGTAGAACTCCAACTATAGAAGAATATAAAGCTGCAGTAGAAGGGATCAACCTGACTAAGTTTGCGCCTTCTCATAAGTTGCTAGTTAAATAATCATAAGATTAGTTAATCATAATTCAAAAGCCCGAGTGATAAACTCGGGCTTTTTTTATAGCTAATTTTTTTGTATCTTGTATGTTTGAAAATTTTAATAACACACAATATATAATCTTATGGCATTTGATATTGAAATGATTAAAAAAGTGTATGACAACATGGTAAGCCGTGTTGATGCTGCACGTGAGATTGTTGGTCGTCCACTTTCTTTGACTGAGAAGATTTTGTACAGTCACCTTTGGGATGGTATTGCTAAACAGGCATACGGAAGAGGGGTGGATTATGTTGATTTTGCTCCCGATAGAGTGGCATGTCAGGATGCAACTGCGCAAATGGCATTGTTACAATTTATGCACGCTGGAAAATCAAAAGTGGCAGTGCCTACAACAGTACATTGTGATCACTTGATTCAGGCTAAAGTAGGAGCTTCTACTGATTTAGCTGTGGCAAATACTCAGTCTAAAGAAGTTTTTGATTTCTTGTCATCAGTTTCTAATAAATATGGTATTGGTTTCTGGAAACCGGGATCAGGGATTATTCACCAAATCGTTCTTGAAAATTATGCATTCCCAGGAGGAATGATGATTGGTACCGATTCTCACACTGTAAATGCAGGTGGGTTAGGTATGTTGGCAATTGGTGTTGGTGGTGCTGATGCTGTGGATGTAATGTCAGGAATGTCCTGGGAGTTGAAATTCCCTAAATTAATCGGGGTAAAATTAACCGGGAAATTATCTGGTTGGACTGCTCCAAAAGATGTAATCTTAAAAGTAGCTGATATTCTTACTGTAAAAGGTGGAACTGGTGCTATTGTTGAATATTTTGGTGAAGGTGCTACTAATATGTCTTGTACCGGTAAAGGTACAATCTGTAATATGGGTGCTGAAATTGGTGCTACAACTTCTACTTTCGGCTATGATGATTCCATGAGAAGGTATTTAGCTGCAACTGACCGTCAGGATGTAGTGGACGCTGCTGATAAAGTAGCGGCTTATTTGACTGGAGATCCTGAAGTGTATGCTAATCCGGAACAATATTTTGATCAGTTAATTGAGATTAATCTTTCAGAATTAGAACCGCATATCAATGGTCCTTTTACTCCGGATAGAGGTACTCCGGTTTCACAAATGAAAGCTGAAGCTGCTGCAAATGGATGGCCATTGAAGGTAGAGTGGGGATTAATTGGTTCTTGTACCAACTCTTCTTATGAAGATATGTCTCGTGCTGCTTCAATTGTAGAGCAGGCGGTTGCACATGGCATTACACCTAAGGCTGAATTCGGGATCAATCCAGGATCTGAGCAAATTCGTTATACTATCGAAAGAGACGGAATTATCGCAACTTTCGAAAAAATGGGAACTAAAGTGTTTACCAATGCTTGTGGACCTTGTATCGGGCAATGGGATAGGGCTGGTGCTGATAAAGGAGAGAAAAACACTATTGTACACTCGTTTAACCGAAACTTCTCAAAAAGAGCTGATGGTAACCCAAATACCCATGCTTTTGTAACATCTCCGGAAATGGTGGCTGCACTGGCAATTTCAGGAAGATTGGATTTTAATCCTATTACCGACACCCTAATCAATGATAATGGAGAAGAAGTGAAATTAATTGCTCCTGAAGGTGATGAATTGCCAAAAAGAGGATTTGATGTTGAGGATGCCGGTTTTCAGGCGCCAGCTGCTGATGGTTCAGCTGTGAAAATTGCGGTAAGCGAAACTTCAGATCGTTTGCAATTGTTAGCTCCATTTGATGCCTGGGACGGTAAAAATATTACGGGTGCTAAATTGCTTATCAAGGCTTTTGGAAAATGTACTACCGATCATATTTCTATGGCTGGTCCATGGTTGCGTTTCCGAGGGCATTTAGATAATATTTCTAACAATATGTTGATTGGTGCAGTTAATGCTTATAATCAAAATACAAATTCAGTTAAGAATCAATTGACTGGTGCTTATGATGCGGTTCCTGCTGTAGCCCGTGCTTACAAAGCGGCCGGAATTCCTTCGATTGTTGTTGGGGATCAAAACTATGGGGAAGGTTCTTCCCGTGAGCATGCTGCAATGGAACCACGTTTCTTAGGAGTAAAAGCGGTATTGGTGAAATCTTTTGCCCGTATCCATGAAACTAACCTTAAAAAACAAGGTATGTTGGCTTTGACATTTGCTAATGAGGCTGATTATGATAAAATACAGGAGGATGATACAATTAACTTTGTAGATTTAGTTGATTTTGCTCCGGGAAAACCATTAACATTAGAATTTGTTCATGCTGATGGTTCTAAGGATGTTGTCTTGGCTAATCATACGTATAATGCAAGTCAAATTGGTTGGTTTGTTGCGGGATCAGCATTAAATTTAATTGCTGCTGAAGCATAATTTATTTTTTATTATAAAAAAATGCGTTCTGTGTAAACAGAGTGCATTTTTTTTGAATATCTGCTAAAAAATAGCTTAAAGTGCTGTTCGTATTGGGTTTATTGGTATTAAAATGTTAAATTCGCTTTTGTCAATTTTTTGATATTAGAAATATGATTTTTAAATATTGTTTCTTTAATAAATTGAAAATAAATAAGTTGTGTTTTTGCTTAAAAAGTTTTTATGAGGTGTAAGTTTTGGATTTTATTATTGGTTCTGTTTAGCGCGTTTAATGGTTTTTCTCAGGAAAAATTCATTCAACATTCGGTTGCTAAAGGTGAAACAATATCCAAAATTGCAGAACAATACCATGTAAAACCAGCGGCTATTTATGAAATCAATCCCGATGCTAAGAAAGGAATAAAATTTAAAGAAATTTTGTTGGTGCCTGTTGGTTCTTCTACAGATAAAAAATCGGTGGTTGATGCTTCTAAATCAAATGTTGCTCAAAAAGAACATTTAGTTTTGGCTAAAGAAACTTTATACGGGATTGCTAAGCAATACGGAGTTAAAGTTGCTGATTTGTATAGTTTAAATCCTCTGTTGGAAAAAAGAGGTTTGCGAGTTGGAAATTCTATTAATGTTCCTGATGTTGAATCGAAGGATTTGGTTGTAGAAAATACTCCTAAAAAGGAAGTTTCGAAAACAGAAATTAAGATTGAGGAGCCTAAAAAAGAAGTTGTTCAGTTAAATTCAGTAAAGAAAGATACTTTAGCTGTTGTTGACAATAGTTTTAAAGGAAATATTCTTAAGGAGGTATTAGCAAAAGAAACACTTTATGGTATTGCTAAAGAATATGGGGTTTCAGTAGTTGATATTGAAAAAGCCAATCCAATATTAGAAAAGCAATCGTTGAGAATTGGCCAGAAAATTGTAATTCCAACTACTAATAAGCAATTATTTGAAACAAATAGTGATGTTGCTATTATTAAGAAAGAGGAAGTAAAGCTTGAACCTAAAAATGAAACAGCTGTAGTTGTAGAAAGAGAAACTAAGGTTGTAAATGATTTTCAGGTAGAACTGAGTCATGAAGTTTTGGCTAAAGAAACGAAATACGGAATAGCAAAACAATATGGGCTTACGGTAAAAGAATTGGAAGCTCAGAACCCTAAGATTGTAAATAAGCTTTTAGTAGGAGAGAAATTAACGATTCGTACTTCAAAATCGAATGTTAAAACAGCGACAAAATACGATTTTAGTGATGATACTTTAGTTGATGATGGAGTAGGAGTTAATTACAATATGAAATCATTCCAAGGGACTGATTTAATAGATCAGTTGATTTCTACGGCTTCTGAAAATATTGGAGTGCGCTATAGAACAGGAGGTACTACTAAAGATGGTTTTGATTGTTCGGGATTGATGTGTACTACTTTTGGAGCATTTGATATTCAATTGCCTAGAACATCTTTTGAGCAATCTCAATTTGGGATGAAAATTGATGCTGAAAATGCTCAAAAAGGAGATTTAATATTTTTTAAGACCAATGGAAGAAGCCAAATTAATCATGTAGGAATGGTTGTTGAAGTTTGTGATGGAGATATTAAATTTATTCACGCTTCAGTGGGGGGAGGAGTTATTATTTCGTCAATAAAAGAAAAATATTATAGTAAGAGAGTAACTCAAATCAATAGGGTTTTATAGATTCGAATTGAAATTTTAAACACAAAAAAAGCGCTATTCTAGCGCTTTTTTTGTGTTTAAAATTTTACATGGTTTTTATTTTAACACATGAAATGTTTTTTAGTTTTAGTTTGCTGACTTTTTTTAGCAAGCCTGTTTGTTGATTTCTTTTAAAGACTATTATGCTTTGGCTGTTCATATTGGCTACAATTAAAAATTTTCCACTAGGGTCAATAGCAAAATTCCGTGGATGATTTCCTAAGCTGGATTGTGTGCTAACATTTTTTAGGGAACCGTCTTTTTCTATGCTGTAAATGGAAATGTTGTTTTCTATTCCTCTATTCGAGACATATAAAAATTTTCCATCCGGAGAAATGAGAATTTCAGCACTACCAAAATCTTTTGTCTCTTTTTTAGATTGAATTTTGATTCTGTCAATAAGGTTTAGCTGTCCTTTTTCAAAGCTGTAGGCGCTTATGGCTCCGGCAATTTCTTCAATAGAATAGCTCCATTTTTTATTGGGATGAAACGCAAAATGTCTAGGGCCACTTCCTGGGATACTTTTTACAAAACTACTGTTGCTGGTATCTAAAGGTTCTTTTTTGTAGCTGTCAAAAGGGAAGATTCTGATTTTATCTGCTCCTAAGTCAGGAGAAATAATGTAGTTGTTGTCAGGAGAAAAAAACACAGAATGTACATGAGAGCTTTTTTGTCTTTCGGGATTGATGCTTCCTTCGGTAAAAGGGATGTATTGTACAATTGGATCTATTTTTCCGTCTTCAGCAATAGGAAAAACGGAGATGCTGCTTCCTGTATAATTGGCGTCGACAAGCCATTTTCCGGTGTGATCTATTGAGAGATAGGCTGGGTTTTCTCCATTTGTTTTTTGACTGTTTAAAAATGTCAGACTTTTGTTTTGAGGGTCAAATTTAAAACTGCTAACACTGCCTGCATTTGGGGTTCTGCTTTCGGTACAGGCGTATAAAAACTTTCCGTCATTTGATAAGCTAAGATAAGAAGGATTTGAAATGTTATTGATACTGGTTATTTTGGTTAATTTTCCTTTGATAGTATCTAATTGGTAAACATAGATTCCTTCTGCATTTTTGTCAGGGGTATAAGAACCAAAAAAGACATAGCTGTTTTGAGAATAAGTAGTGTAAAAGCTAATTAAAGCGAGTAATAATAGTATCGTTTTTTTCAAGGTTTTTGTTTTAGATGGTGAAGTTCAAAAGTATTCCTTTTTTCGAATAAAATATAAAAATACAAAAGCCAGTAAGATTACTGGCTTCTGTTTAATTAGATATTAAAGTTTTTAAATGATAATACGAATGAGTTCTCCGTTTTTGTTAATCATTTCAAGGCGGACACTTTGTTGTTCATCTTTACCGTTTAAAAGTTTTGAAACGGTTTCGATGTCTTTTGCTTTTACGTTGTCAATGCTTAAGATGATGCTTCCTTTTAATTCTTCAGCATATTGACTTAAATTTTCGTTGTTGATTGATTTGATTTTTACACCATAATCTACGTGGAATTTCTTTTTGTCGGCTGCCGAAATACTTTCTAATTCAATTCCTTTAAATTCAGTATTAAACAATTCGTTTTTACTTAAGGTTACCGGAATGGTTCTAGTTTCGTCATTTCTTACGATAGTGACATTAACTTTGTCATTTGGACGTTTTGTATTAATATATCCTGTAAGGTCAGCGTATGTGTTAATTTCCTTATTGTCAATTTTTACGATAACATCACCTTTTTTCAAGCCGGCTTTGTCAGCACCTGTGCTTTTTCCAACATTATCAATGTAGAAGCCTTCGGTTTGTTTTGTCCCAAGTTCTTTAGATACTTTTGCGTTCAATTCACCTCCCACAACTCCTAAAATTCCACGTTGTACATTTCCATATTCCATGATGTCTTCAATTATTTTACGTGCAATATTGGAAGGAACGGCAAAAGAATAACCTACATAAGAACCAGTCATAGAAGTAATCATGGTGTTGATTCCAATTAAATCACCACGGGTGTTTACTAATGCACCGCCACTGTTTCCCGGGTTTACTGCAGCATCGGTTTGAATGAAAGATTGGATTCCGTCAGTGCCCAGGTTTCTGGCTTTGGCCGAAACAATTCCTGCAGTTACTGTGGAAGTTAGATTGTATGGATTCCCAACAGCAAGTACCCATTCGCCCACTTTTACATCATCTGAATTTCCAAATGTGCTATAAGGGAGTTTTTCATCGGCATCAATTTTTAATAGTGCAATATCCATTTTAGAATCGGTACCAATAAGTTTTGCTTTGTATGATTTTTTGTTGTTTAAGGTAATTTCAATTTCCGAAGCATCCTTAACCACGTGATTATTGGTTACAATATAACCATCTTCTGAAATGATTACTCCCGAACCGGTACCAACTTGTTCTTGGGATTGACCTCCTCTGTAGCCGTAGAAAAATTCGAGCATTGGGTCGCTTACTTTTTGGTAAGAAACATTTTTTACGTGAACTACAGTATGGATTGTTTTATCTGCCGCTTCAGTAAAATCTAATACATCTGAAGATAAGCCGACTCTCTTTGTATAAGCATCGGGTGCCAGAGTTGTTAGTGTCTTTCTGTTATTCGAAAAATAACCATCATTGTCAAATAATAATTTATAAGCCCCCAGTGTTGTGGCTCCGCTTAAAAGAGATACTAAAAATAGATTTGAGAATCGTTTCATAATAGTAAGCATTTTGTGTTATTTGTAGAGTAAATTTAAAATGAAATTTGAATGTTAAAAAACACTTTAACGCTGTTTAACAATGATTAACATTTCATTAATAGTTTGTACTTTTGTAAAACATAATTAGAAATAATGCAAATACAATTTTATAAATATCAAGGTACAGGTAACGATTTTGTGATTATCGATAATCGTACCAATTTTTTTCCAAAAGAAGATACAAAACTGATTGAACGTCTTTGTGACAGACGATTTGGAATAGGAGCTGACGGATTGATGTTGCTTGAAAATGATCCTGAAACTGATTTTAAAATGGTTTATTATAATTCGGACGGAAATCAGAGTACCATGTGTGGTAATGGAGGAAGATGTTTAGTGGCTTTTGCTAAACAACTGGATGTAATTGGAGATACAACTTCATTTAATGCCGTTGATGGTTTGCACCATGCTTCGGTAGATAAAGACGGAATCGTTTCTTTGCAAATGATTGATGTTGATGGTGTGAAAATAACGGCTGAATATAGTTTTTTAAATACAGGTTCGCCACATCATGTACAATTAGTCGATGATTTAGAACATTATAATGTAAAAGAAAACGGTGCAGCCATTCGTTATGGTGAATTGTATGGCAAAGCAGGAAGCAATATTAATTTTGTAAAAAAAATAGACAATTCAACTTTTGCACTTCGTACCTATGAGCGTGGAGTGGAAGACGAAACTCTGGCTTGTGGAACTGGAGCTACGGCTGCTGCTATTGCCATGAACGCTATTGGAGAAACTGATTTGACCGCTATCAATATGAATGTTGAAGGAGGGAAATTATCTGTTTCTTTCGAAAAAGAAGGGAATAAATATGTTAATGTATTCCTGAACGGTCCGGCAAAATTTGTTTTTGAAGGAACTATCGAAATTTAATCATAAAAAGGACTCACTTCAAAAATGATTAATCTAAAAGGAGACACGATCTATATTCGGGCATTAGAACCCAATGATTTGGAATTTATTTATGCCGTAGAAAACGATCAAAGCATTTGGGAAGTGAGTAATACTCAAACGCCTTATAGCCGGTTTTTAATACGCCAATACCTTGAAAATGCCCATCAGGATATTTATGAGGCTAAGCAATTGCGATTAGCTATTTGTAAGGATCAGGATTTTCCAGCTCTGGGGTTGATTGATTTGTTTGATTTTGATCCAAAGAATAACAGGGCAGGTGTAGGGATTATGATATTAAGTGATGTCGATAGAAATCTAAAGATAGGTTCAGAAGCTTTGGATTTATTGATTCGCTATTCATTCTATCATCTTAATTTACATCAATTGTATGCAAATATTGGTGTACAAAATGAAGCAAGTAAAGCACTTTTTACTAAATTTGGCTTTCAATGTATAGGTGTTAAAAAGGATTGGAATCTTATCAATGGAACGTACCAAGACGAAGTCATCTATCAGTTAATTAATCAACAATTTTAAAATTTTAGCTTTGACTCCAAAAAAAATTATTTCAATCGTTTCTATTGCGGTTATTTCAGTATTGATTATTTATGGTTTTGTTTTAATTAGCCAAATATTTTCTAATAATACAAAATTTACTGAGAACGAAATTTATGTTCATATTCCAACTGATGCCACTTACGAACAGGTAAAAGATTCATTATCGAATTATGTTACTAATTTGGATCGTTTTGAAATGGTCGCTAATAGAATGAGTTATCCTGAAAATGTAAAATCAGGACGTTTCTTGTTGACTAAAGGCATGAATAGTTACGAATTGGTTAAGGCGATGAGAAATAATATTCCTGTAAAATTAGCTTTCAATAATCAGGAGAGAATCGAGAACTTGGCAGGTCGTGTGGGTTCTCAAATTGAAGCTGATAGTTTGGCATTGCTTAATTCTTTTAAAGATTCTATTTTTCTAAAAGAAAATGGTTTTACTGAGGAAAATGTTTTGTCTATGTTTATTCCAAATACTTATGAAGTTTATTGGAATACTTCGGCTGAGAAGTTTAGAGACAAAATGATTAAGGAGTACCGTAATTTTTGGGATAAAGATCGTGTTGCTAAAGCTAAAAAACAAGGCTTGACTCCTACAGAAGCTACTATATTAGCTTCTATTGTACATAAAGAATCAGTTAAAAAAGACGAAAGACCTAGAATTGCAGGTGTTTATTTAAATAGATTAAGAGCAGGAATGCCACTTCAGGCCGATCCAACAGTGATTTTTGCCAAAAAGAAAAAGGATAACGATTTTAATCAGGTTATAAAACGGGTTTTTTATAACGATTTGTTTTTGAATTCACCATACAACACTTATAAAGTGGTTGGGCTTCCTCCAGGACCTATTGCTATGCCTGATATTACGGCATTAGAAGCGGTTTTAAATCCAGAAAAAAATAATTTCATCTATTTCTGCGCTAGTGTGGATCGTTTTGGATACCATGAATTTGCAGCTACTTTGGCTGAGCATAATGTAAATGCTAAAAAATATGCTGATTGGGTTAATGCTCAGGGAATTAAAAGATAGTTTTGAGGGATAAACGCATTTTTTTCTTTTTATTGGTACTTGCAATGTCAAATTGCGTGGCTCAAAGCGGAGTACAAAACTTTTTAAAGCCTTCGGATACTTTAAATTCGAAAAGAAAGAATACTGTTTTTATTTCAGAATCTGTTGTATCAGCCACTGCTTTAGTGGGTTTAAATCAGTTGTGGTATGCTGATTATCCAAGGTCGGATTTTCATTTTATTAATGACAACCAGGAATGGTTGCAAATGGATAAGGTGGGACATGTTTTTTCCTCGTACCATATTGGCCGATTTGGCAGTGAAATGTTGCAATGGAGCGGTGTTAGTCCTAAAAAGCAATTGGTTTATGGTGCAGGCTTAGGATTTGCATTTTTAACCGCTGTGGAGGTTATGGATGGATTTTCTTCTCAATGGGGAGCGTCAGCAGGAGATGTGGTTGCTAATGCTACAGGAACGGCTTTGTATGTTTCTCAGGAATTACTTTGGAAAGAACAGCGCATTACTCCTAAATTTTCTTTCCATACCACTCGATTTGCAAAGTACCGTCCTGAAGTTTTAGGAAGCAGTTTTAGTGAACAAATTCTGAAAGATTACAATGGTCAGACCTATTGGTTGTCGGCCAATTTAAAATCCTTTTTTAAGGACTCAAAAATCCCTAAAATTTTGAATGTTGCAATTGGTTATGGAGCCGATGGAATGTTAACTGGAAAAGGAGAAAATTCTGCTTTTATTCCGGATGAAAATCTGTCGGAATCACGACAATTTTACTTGAGTTTAGACCTGGATTTGACAAAAATTGAGACGAAATCTCATTTTTTAAAGACATTTTTTTCCGTTTTTTCTGTTTTAAAAATTCCGGCGCCTACTCTCGAATACTCGGCTAACGAGGGCTTTAGGGCTCACGTTTTGTATTTTTAGAAAATTTTAATAGATTGATTTTCAGCTTTATGTAAAAAAGATGTATCTTTGCATGCAGTAATTTCTAAATGTGACAGGTTTAGAAGAAAAACAATTTATGATAAAAAAATGGTATTTTTACTTTAGTCTGACTGTAATTATTGTCTTTTTAAGTTACAGTTTCAAACCTCTTAAATTGGATACAAATGAGTGGTTTTTTACGAAAAATGATGATGGAATTCATTACTTATTTCCATCAGTTGAAAAAGAAGAAAACAACAGTTTAAACATCATTCCTTTTACCGGGAATTTCTTCATCGCTTTTAAAGAAGCAATTGGATTTAGAGAATCCGAAAACAAATACAAAAAAGTAAATTCATTAGGGTATTTAGGAAAATACCAGTTCGGAAATGAAACTTTAAGATCCATAGGAATTCATGATACTCAAAAATTCCTAAAAAGTCCTAAACTACAGGAAAAAGCGTTTGTCGCTTTATTATCTAAAAACAAATCAATTTTAAAGGATGTTATTGAAAAATACGACGGAAAGGTCGTAAACGGCATTTTGGTAACAGAATCGGGTATTTTAGCAGCTGCTCACCTTGGTGGGGCTGGTTCAGTAAAAAAATACTTTAGAAGTAACGGTAGGAGGTATATTAAAGATGCTTATGGTACTTCGATACGAAGTTATTTAAAAGCTTTTGGAGGATATGATACCTCATTTATTGAGCCTAATGTTAATGCAGTAGTTACTCTTTAAAGAGTTTAATATATAAAAAGGAAAGCCAATTTGCATAAACAAATTGGCTTTCCTTTTTATATTATTTAGGGTTTCATGATTGTGCCATCAGGATGAACTTTCAATTTCAATATTTCTTTTCCTTTTTGGATTTTTAAATCATATTGTTTTTTAATTACATTTCCTTCCACTTGTGTGTATAAAAACTTGTCATTTACAATATTCCATTCGGGATAGGTTTTATAAACAGAATAAATAACTTCATTGGGTAGTTTTACTTTTTCATAATTTTCAACAACGCGGGTTAATTTCCCTTTTTCATCATAGGTGGCTACCAAAGAATTCTTGTCGTGATTCATTATTACAAGATAAGTTTCATTTCCTTCTAAGTTTCTACCAACATCATAAGCAACAAATTTTTCTTGTAATATTCTAACATTTATATCAGGATTTTGATCTGGTATATAAGTTGAAAAATCTCTTCCAATTCTTTTGATTACAACTGTAGGTAATCCTTTAATCTCCATAGGACCTTCATTTTTCTCTTGGGAGTAGGATGAAAGAGCCAAACCTAAAAATAATAAAGTAGTAATAAATGTCTTCATAAGCTTTAGTTTTAAATTAATATTGGTTTAATATGTCAATCGGTAATGTTTTTAAAGGTGTTTTACCTTATTTTATTCTGATTAATGAATGTTTTAAACTTAATTTAATTCAAGATGTTGATTTCAGTATTATACTTAGTAGGAATAATTAATTTTTTAAAATAGCTTATATCGAGAGTTTCTGTCTTTTTTATTTAAATACGAATGCTACATTTAGTCTTTTGAGACTTTTTCTAAGATGAGGTGAAAATTAGGCTATTAAAGATACTGTTTTTTGACATTAGTTTTTTATTTTTTTGTCAAAAAAATCAGGAAGATTAAGTAAGAATATTTAAAGGAGCTGGTTGCCTAATTAAAAAAGGGAACACTATAAAAAAATAGATGTTCCCTTTATTATTGATTTTTTAAGATTTTATTCTTTGTTTAAAAAGATATTTAAGATTTTAATAGCAATCTTACTAATATTTGTTCCCGGACCAAAAACAGCAGCAGCACCGGCATCAAACAGAAATTGGTAATCCTGTGTTGGGATTACTCCGCCTACAACAACCATAATGTCTTCACGGCCTAGTTTTTTTAGTTCTTCTATGACTTGTGGGACTAATGTTTTGTGAGCCGCAGCAAGAGAAGATATACCCAGAATATGGACGTCATTTTCCATGGCTTGTTTGGCAGTTTCGACAGGTGTTTGAAAAAGTGGTCCAATGTCAACATCAAAACCAATGTCGGCAAATGCTGTGGCGACTACTTTAGCACCTCTGTCGTGTCCGTCTTGTCCCATTTTTGCAATCATGATTCTTGGGCGACGACCTTCTTTTTTGGCAAAAATATCTGCCAGTTGTTTCGCTTTTTCAAAGCTTTTGTTCTGTTTTATCTCTTTACTATACACACCGCTAAAAGATTTAATTTGCGCCTTATGTCTTCCAAATACTATTTCTAATGCCTGGCTAATTTCGCCTAATGTTGCTCTTTCCCTGGCAGCATCGATGGCTAATTCCAGTAAATTTCCAGCTCCAGTTTGAGCACAAAGAGTAATTTTTTCTAAAGCTTCTTTTACTTTTAAAGTATTTCGGCTTGTCTTTACCTGATGGAGACGTTCGAGTTGTTGTTGTCGAACTTTTTCAATGTCAATATCCAGGGTATTTAAAGGCGTTTCTCTTTTTAATTGGAATTTATTAACGCCTACAATTATATCCTGTTCACTGTCTATGCGAGCTTGTTTTCTGGCAGCGGCTTCTTCAATTCGCAGTTTTGGAATTCCGGTTGCCAGTGCTTTGGTCATGCCGCCAAGTGCTTCAATTTCTTCAATTAGTTTCCAGGCTTTTTCAGCAATTTTATTGGTTAAACTTTCCACATAATAACTGCCGGCCCAAGGATCAACAGTTTTGCTTACTTTCGTTTCTTCCAATAAAAACAATTGGGTGTTTCGAGCTATTCTTGCCGAAAAATCGCTAGGCAAAGCCATAGCTTCGTCTAAGGCATTGGTGTGAAGCGATTGTGTTCCGCCAAAAACTGCCGCCGAAGCTTCAATACAGGTACGGGCTACATTGTTAAACGGATCCTGAGCCGTTAAACTCCAACCGCTGGTTTGGCAATGGGTGCGCAAGGTGAGGGATTTGCTGTTTTTGGGATTAAAAGTTTTTATTAGTTTGGTCCAAATCATTCTTGCGGCTCTCATTTTGGCAATTTCCATAAAATGATTCATGCCAATTCCCCAAAAGAAAGACAATCTCGGGGCAAATTCATCGATTTTCATTCCTGTCGAAAGCCCGGTTCTGACATACTCTAATCCATCCGCAAGAGTGTAGGCAAGTTCAATATCGGCCGTGGCTCCCGCTTCCTGCATGTGATAACCTGATATGGATATCGAATGGAATTTTGGCATTTTTTTGCTGACGTATTCAAAAATAGCAGCCGTTATTTTCATCGAAGCTTCTGGTGGATAAATGTAGGTATTACGCACCATGAACTCTTTCAGAATGTCATTTTGTATGGTTCCCGAAAGTTGGTTTGGTCGAACCCCTTGTTCTTCGGCAGCGACAATATAAAAAGCCATAATGGGTAAAACAGCTCCATTCATAGTCATGGAAACCGACATCTTATCTAGTGGAATTTGGTCAAATAATATCTTGAAATCTTCTACGGTATCAATGGCAACTCCTGCTTTTCCAACATCACCAGCTACACGTTCGTGATCCGAATCATAACCACGATGGGTGGCTAAATCAAAAGCAATGGAAAGTCCTTCCTGTCCTGCGTGGATGTTTTTTCTGTAAAAAGCATTGCTTTCCTCGGCAGTTGAAAAACCCGAATATTGACGGATAGTCCAGGGTTTTTGAACATACATCGTTGTATGTGGACCGCGTAAATAAGGCGGAAATCCGGCAGCAAAATCTAAATGTTCGAGATCTTCAACATCTTTTTCTGAATAATTTTGTTTGAGTTCGATTTCTTCTGCTGTAACAAAATTATTTTGAGTAGCTTCGGTTTTTTCTTTTGCAAAAGTAGCCTCAAAGCTGTAATCAGCTTCAGATTTTTGATTGTCGAGTTGAATATGTTTGAGGTCTTTTCGAATCATTTTGGATGCTTTTTGCAAATTTATTTATTGAATGCTGAATTATTCTGAAGCCAGTCGCTCTTGTTCTAATTTTTCTGCTAATCTTTTTTCTATAATTGGCGTAATCAGGGTTTTTCGGGGTTTTATTTTTACAAAAGGATACAATTCGATTTGCTCTTTCATTTTGTCTTTTTGGTTCAAATATTTATTGGTTCCAATAAGAATCTCTTTGCCGGAATCAAAAAGTAGTTGTTCTTTATCAGCGCTTTCCTGAATTTTTCTTTTGATAATTCCGTCGTTCAATTGTTTTAAAAAACCGCCATTGGCTTCTATTTCTTTAAACAAAGTCAAGGCTTTTTCGGCCAGTTGCTGGGTTAGAGTTTCGATATAATAACTTCCGTCAGCAGGATTATTTACCTTGTCAAAATAACTTTCATCTTTAAGAATCAGTAATTGATTGCGGGCTATTCGGTCGCCAAATTCATTGTTTTTATGGTAAATGGCATCGTAAGGCAAATTGGCAATGGTATCCGCTCCGCCTAGTATTGCCGACATACATTCGGTTGTGGTGCGCAACATATTGATGTTGTAATCATACAAGGTTTTGTTGCGTTTTGTGGGTGTTACCATGAGATGGCAATCGCTGTCGTGATAATATTCTTTTGCAATTAGTTGAAATAATAAGCGTAGCGCACGCAATTTGGCTATTTCAAAAAAGTAATTGCTCCCTACTGCAACTTCAAAAACTATGGCTTGGTGAATTGTTGGAATTCGGTTCAAATATTCATTGGCGTGAGCCAGACTATAAGCAATTTGTTGTACAATATTCGCTCCTGCATTTTGATATAAAGCAGAATTAATACTGATTAAAGAACTGTCTCTGGTTGTTTTAGACAATAAACGAAGCGTTTCAAAATTGTCTTTTTCTTTGGTCGAAAACCAATTTCCTTCTTTGGCTAATTGTCCAATAGGATCCAAACTGAAAAATACAGTGGCGTTTTTTTGTTCTACAATGGTGTTTATTTTCGAAATAAAGTCAACCGATAAAAACTTTAAGTCAAAGTAAATCGCCGTGTTTTCCAGCGGTAGTTTTTCGAGCAGTTTTTGAATGTCAACCGATTCATTTTCGATGGTAAATCGTAAACTTTCGGCTCCTCTTTTTAAAGAATCCAAGGCTCTTTCTACCGATTTTTCTACATCAAAAACAAAAATGTTTTGGCAGATTTTGAACTGTGTTGCGTTTGTGGCAGCCGTAGTGGTTTTACTAAAATCATCCCTATGGTAAAAAGGTTTTACTTTAATGTCTTCTGGCGAATTCCAAACCAAGCTTTCGTTATAATCGGCTCCCTCAAGCTCAAACTGGATTTTTTGTTTCCATTGCTTTGATGAAACAGGGTCGAAATCTTCGAATAGATTAGTAGCCATTTTTAGTTTGATTTTAATAATTCAGGATTTATTGTTTCTTTTCGATAGTGTCGCCTTCAAATTCTATCAGGTAAATGTCCTCACTATCTTTTTTCATATAGTATTTCTCGCGGGCATATTTTTCTACCTGTTGCGGATTTTTAAGCTGCTTAATTTGGGCTTCATCCTTTTTAATTTCTTCCTGATAATAGGTTTTATTGTCTTCCAGCTCTTCAATTTGATTGTCTAAAACACGATGGTCAAAATAAGAGTAGTTGTCTAAAAATATCATCCAAGCGGCAAAAAATGATAAGGACCAAATGTATTTGTTACTTAAAAATTTAAACCAGGCTTTGTCTTTATATGGATTCTTCATTAGTTTTTTTATGTCAGGTTAAACTAAAATCAGCTTTTGATAAAAGTAAAACGGCATTAGTGTTTTAGTGTGTTATTATAAAATTACAATAAAATTATAGAATTTTTTGATTTATTACTGTGCGAAGCATGTCTATAGCTACGGTGTTGTATTTGTTGTTGGGGATAATAATATCGGCAAATGCTTTTGTAGGCTCTATAAACTGTTCGTGCATTGGTTTTAAGGTTTGTTGATAACGGTTTAAAACTTCATCCATATCACGACCACGCTCGGCAATGTCTCTTTTTAGTCGGCGGATGAGTCTTTCATCGGCGTCGGCATGAACGTAGATTTTGATGTCAAATAAATCCCTTAATTGGGCATGTGCCAAAATTAAAATTCCTTCCACAATCATTACTTTTCTGGGATGCGTGCTGATGCTGTCTTCGGTTCGGTTGTGGGTCACAAAAGAATATACGGGCTGCTGAATGGTTTTGCCTTCTTTGAGTTCCTGTAAATGAGTGACTAATAAGTCGAAATCGATGGCTCTGGGATGGTCAAAATTGATTAGAGCGCGTTCGTCATAACTTAGATTGGTCGTTTTTTTATAATATGAATCCTGAGAAATAACGCCTACTTCGGCATCAGGCAATTGCTTCATGATTTGGTGTACGACCGTTGTTTTTCCACTTCCTGTTCCGCCTGCAATTCCTATAATGAGCATAAAATGGTTTGTTGTTGTTTGTAAAACAAAAATAGGAATTTAATTGGGAGTATATTTTGGTTTTGGGATGAAATGTTGGCGGGTTTTCAACAGTTTTTTGTACTCTGACTCCTCAAAGTCTCCGACTTTGAGGAAGCTTTAATCTGTCTGTGACAGCTGTAGAATTAAATCATTAAATATAGGTTGCAAACCGATAATCGCTACCGCAAAGTTGCAAACTTTGCGGAGCTGACAAAATAAATGTCAAACGGTAAGTTGACGCCAAACCGCTATTATATTATAGGTTATTTTTATTTCGTTTAATTGTCAAGTTTGTTTAATAGTTCTTTGTTTAATAATGGTAATAAAGATTCGCAAAGAAATGGATCAAATGGTCTGTACTCAAAAGCGACCTTAAAATACCTTTTCAATGCTGTCTTTGAATTTTCGATTTGATTGAGGGTTGAATAAACAATGGCAGCTTTGAAATGAGTGGTTAAGAATAAATTTGTATGATTTTCTTCATACAGATTGACGAAATCTTCGGGAGAACCATATTCAAATAAGAAGTAAAGTTGATAGTCCAATTTGGCAACTTTGTTTTTTTCTTTTAGCAAATCCTTTCTCACTTCTTTTATTTGCACTTCTATATCTTCAAGACTTATTGGATTTGTCTTAATAGTAAATTTGTCCAATTGAAAATCTGCAACAAATAATTTTTTTTCCTGAGCAGCTTCACTATATTTATTTAGTAGGTGTTCGTTTTCTTTTTTAAATTTCAAATTCAGAATCAGTTTTTCTAATTCTTGGAAACGATTTGTCTTACCTGAGGCAATAAGTATTAATGCAAGTAGGTCGCTAATGCCATTATAATAACCGTATAGCTTACCCTCGGCAATGTAATTGCTGGATAAGAAATAAACAGTTTCCCAATCAAGATTAAAAACAGCCTTTCTTAAACTGAAGTCAGTAACGAATTTTGGCTTGGCAGTCTTTAGGTTTTTGGTTTGTTCTTTTAAAAATGAGAGATCAGATTCAAAATATTTTTTTAGTGAGGTGAATTCTTCTTCACCAGGAATCCAACTTGCAAATTTCCAGTAACGCCATTTGCTCACTTTTTTACTTGGTGGGATAATTAAAAATTGTTGTTCTTCATTTAGACCTCCAATTAAGATGCTGGATGTAAGTGCTTCACCAACTTCTTTCAGGTCCTCATTTTTAGACCATATTTCTACAAGGTCTTCATCTAATGTCTTGAGGTAGTTGATTTTGTCAATTGGTAAGAAGGAACAACCTATGGAAGACGTTTGCGGAAAACCATTGCTGATTTTTAAGAATTCAAGGTAGTCGCCTGGAAGTTTTATTTCTAACCTTTTCTCTGTGTCGCATATTTCTTTGTCTTCCGCTACCAATGTACCAAGCCATTTAGTTTTTACTTGTTCGTCACTAAAGTCAAAGTCGTTGAGCAGCAATGTTTTTTTTGATATTTCTTTTAATGTCTTTAACATTTCTGTCTGTCTAAAAATTACCTATAACTTATAAATATGCGTAATATAGTTGCGACAATCTACCTGATTTGGCAGTGTTGTCGCTTTTTTTGCGATTTCTATTTTTCAAATATATCAATAAATATTTACAAATGTAAGCTTGTATTTTTTAAATTTAATTGAGTTTGAAAAGCTTAATGAGATTGCTTCGCTGCGCTCGCAATGACAAATTCTGGGGTTTTGGTTCGCGTTAAGGATGGAAGCGGTATCCTTTTGTGGAGCGTAGCGGAACAAAAGATATAGCGTACAGCCTGACCCCGCCGTAACGGAGTGGAGGCGGGGTAACGCCCAAAAAAATGAAAAGGTTTTATTTATTCTTCTTGGCTTTAATCATCATTTCGAGTTGGTCCCAAAGTTCTTCGGGAATGGCTTCTAAAATATTAAATTGTCCGGCGCCTTTAAGCCATTCGCCACCGTCAATTACCACGACTTCGCCGTTGATGTAAGCGGAGAAATCAGAAACCAGATAAGCAGCTAAATTGGCTAATTCCTGATGATCGCCCACGCGTTTGAGCGGGACTTTTTTAGCCATATCGAATTTTTCGGAAAGATTTCCGGGAAGCAATCTGTCCCAGGCGCCTTTGGTAGGAAATGGTCCCGGCGCAATGGCATTAGTTCGGATGCCGTATTTAGCCCATTCCACGGCAAGACTTCGGGTCATGGCGAGAACGCCAGCCTTAGCAGTGGCACTGGGCACCACATAAGCCGAACCCGTCCAGGCATAAGTGGTCACAATATTTAAAACGGTAGCCGAAGTTTGCTTGCTGTCAATCCAGTGTTTTCCAAAAGCCAGGGTACAGTTTTTGGTTCCTTTTAGAACAATGTCAATAATGGTGTCGAAGGCATTAGCCGATAAGCGTTCGGTAGGAGAGATGAAGTTGCCCGCAGCGTTGTTGAGTAAAATATCGACTTTGTCAAAAGCTTTCAAGACTTGTTGCAACATGTTTTCGACTTCTTCATAATGTCGCACATCACATTGCACAGGTAAACAAATTCCTCCAGTTTCCGATTCTAATTCGGCAGCGGTATTTTTAAGTTTGTCTAAATCGCGGGAAGTGATGGCTACTTTAGCACCCAGTTCCAGGAAATATTTGGTCATGGCTTTTCCCAGTCCGCTACCGCCACCGGTAACAACAATTACTTTTCCTTTTAAGGCGTCTTCCCGTAACATTTTTTGGCTAAAGTTCATTTTGATTTGGTTTTATTGTAAATATACGAAATCGAGGATTTGTGGTTGTTAAAATTGTTTATATCGAGTGATTTTTTTGTAGTAAAATGGAATAAAACTGTATAGAGAATATTATTTCCTAGCTTTCTTTTTTGTTTGATCAAAAAAGAAACAAAAAAATATTCATGCGTTCTTATTGTTTTTTGGTATTCATGAATCTTCGATTTCAAGTCTTGCGCTTCCTCGTCGGTCAAATTAGTTTTCGAATACTGAAAGAAAAGAACTCGCTGCGCTCAAACAGCTTTTCTTTCTACGTATTCTTCAAACATTTGACACTCGCCTGCGGAAGCTAAGGACAGGATTATCGTGAATAAAGTAATTTTGTAGTCTAATTAAATTTGACAAAGTCTTCTGGCGGCTTCTTCTAAGGTGGCGTTGTCTTTGGCAAAACAAAAGCGGATTAAATGTAAATCTTTGCCGTTTTCGTAGAAATTGGATATTGGGATGGCAGCTACACCGTGTTCAGTAATGAGGCGTTTGCAAAAATCCACATCATTTTCGTTTGAAATAGCTTCGTAGGATACGACCTGAAAATAAGTGCCTTCACAAGGCATTAATTTGAACCTGCTCTTTGAAAGTAATTGCCTGAAATAATCTCTTTTTTGCTGATAGAAACTGCCAATTTCGTCAACAGAAACAATGTCTAAATATTCACTTATGGCAGCTTGTGAAAGACTGTTTACACTGAAAACCAGAAACTGATGTACTTTTTTAATTTCTGTCATCAAAGGTTCGGGAGCAACAAGATAGCCTACTTTCCAACCCGTAATGTGAAAACTTTTTCCAAAAGAGGAAGCTACTACAGCCCGATTACGGAGTAATTCGCGTGTGTGAACCGAAATGTGTTTTTCTTCAAAAGTGATGTATTCATAGACTTCGTCAGACAACAAAATCATTTTAGGAAATTTTTCGAGTAAGTTTTCTAAAGCTTTTATATCTGATTCTGTTAAAATTTTTCCTGTTGGATTGTGCGGATTGTTGATGATAATCATTTTGGTTTTTGAAGAACAAGCGGCTTCAATGGTTGTCCAATTGGGAGTGTAATCATCATTTAATGCCACGCGAACGGGCTTTGCATTGCACAATAAAATTGGAGCCTCGTAAGAATCGTAACTTGGGTCTAAGATAATTACTTCGTCTTCACTTTCTACCAAGGCTTGAATGGTCGTAAAAATACCCTGGGTTGCTCCGGTTGTAACCAAAATTTCGGTTTCTGCCTGAATAATTCTTTGGTACGAATGCTTAACAAGCGAAGCGATTTTTGATAACAACGGCGGATAGCCTGCCATCGGAGTGTATTGGTGAATGTCTTCGGTAGCCAATTTTGCAACAATTGCTGTCAGTTTTTCGTCAACTGGGAAGTTTGGAAAACCTTGAGATAAATTAATAGCATTGTGTTCTGCTGCCATTTTTGACATGACTGTAAAAATGCTGGTGCTAATGTTGGGAAGTTTAGACATACTTTACTTTTTGAAAGGCTAAAAGTAAGGAAATGACCTGAGTTTGTGAAAAGAATAAAGAATAAAGAGAAAAGAATAAAGAGTGAATTATTTCTTTATTCAACTTATGTGATCTATTTGTAAAAATAATAGTTGAAAATTTTATTCAAAAAATAAGAGAAACTTATATGACTTATATGGTGAAAAAAATAAAAAACTACATTTTATGAATAATAAAAATAGTAGGGCGCTTATGTAAATCGATAGTTTCTTTTTTCCAGGCCGAAATTTTCTTTGTTTTGATGTATTCCGTTGGTAAAGTGATGTCAGTAGCAATGCACAAATAAGTTTCAGGATGCAGTGTTTGGATTAAATCTTCCAGTAATTTATTGTTACGATAAGGGGTTTCGATAAAAATTTGGGATTGATTTTTTTCGAATGAGATTCTTTCTAAGCTTTTGAAACTTGCTCTTTTTTCGTCTTTTTCAATAGGTAAATAACCGTGAAAAGTAAAACTTTGGCCGTTCATTCCTGAAGCCATCATGGCTAATAAAATAGATGAAGGACCCACTAATGGAATCACCTGAATTCCTCTGTCGTGAGCCAGTTTTACGATAACAGCACCAGGATCGGCAACACCGGGACAACCCGCTTCGCTCATTAAACCTACATTTTTTCCTTCCAATAAAGGTTTGATGAAATCCAGATGTTCTTTGGTTTCAGTATGTTTGTTTAATGCAAAAAGCACTAAATCAGCTTGTTTTTTTTCAGGATGCACCGCTTTGATGGATTTTCGGGCGGTTTTTTCGTTTTCAACAATATAATGGTCAATAAAATCAATAGTTCTTTTTACGGTTTGCGGTAAAACATCCATCGGGTCACATTCTCCCATTGTGGTAGGGATTAAATAGAGTTTTCCTAAAAGAGCGTTTGATTTCATTGTGATTTTTTTTTAGAGTTAGCCGTGATTGGCTTTTAGTTTCGATGCAATGATTTCGCAGGCTTCATCAAGCATTTGGAAAACCATTTCAAATCCATTATCGATGCCATAATAAGGATCGGGAACATCTACATTTTCGTCAGGATATAATTCGTTCAGAATGATTTCAACTTTTTCTTTTTGCTCATCATTTTTTGCTAAACGGATCACGTCTCTAAAGTTGGATTTATCCATCACATAGATGTAATCAAAAGTTTCGAAATCCTCTACTTTGAATAGTCGGGCTCTTTGAGTGGAAATGTCTAATTGGTGTTTTTTGGCAACAGCAATAGAACGTGCGTCGGGTTGATTTCCTGAGTGCCAAGCGCCTGTGCCTGCAGAATCTACAATAAATTTGTCTTTAGGTAATTTAGAGGCAAGAATTCCTTCGGCTAAAGGAGACCGACAAATATTGCCTAAACATACCATTAAAATCTTTACAGACATAATGCTTTTATAGCGTTAGTTTTTTGTGGATGTCTTCGACAAATTTTTTAAATTGTTTGTCGGTTGCTACCAAATTATCGACAGTTTTACAAGCGTGTAGTACTGTTGCGTGATCACGATCACCAATTTGAGAACCAATATTTGCCAAAGACGATTTAGTGAATTTTTTAGCGAAAAACATCGCTAACTGCCTCGCTTGAACCACGTGCCTTTTCCTCGTTTTTGATTGTAAAGTTTCTACATCCAATTGGAAATAATCGGAAACAATTTTTTGAATATAATCAATAGAAATTTCGCGTTTTACATTCTTGACAAATTTCTCAACTACGCTCTTCGCCAGTTCGATAGTGACTTCTTTTTTGTTGAAAGAAGATTGTGCAATCAACGAAATAATAGCTCCTTCGAGTTCACGAACATTAGATTTAATGTTGCGGGCTACATATTCGATAATTTCTTCAGGCATTTCCACACCATCGCGGTACAAGATGTTTTTTAGAATCGAAATTCTGGTCTCGTAATCCGGTTGGTGCAATTCGGCTGATAATCCCCATTTGAAACGGGATAGTAAGCGTTGCTCAATATCTTGCATATCAACAGGTGCCTTGTCAGAAGTCAGGATAACCTGCTTTCCGTTTTGGTGCAAATAATTGAAAATATGGAAAAATACATCTTGTGTTCCTGATTTTCCAGATAGGAATTGAACATCGTCAATGATTAATACATCAATTAATTGGTAGAAATGAATAAAGTCATTTCGGTTATTTTTCTTTACAGAATCAATATACTGTTGCGTGAAGATTTCAGCAGAAATATACAAAACTGTTTTTTCAGGATATTTGTCTTTAATTTCAACTCCAATAGCATGCGCTAAATGCGTTTTTCCTAATCCAACACCTCCAAAAATCAACAATGGATTAAATGAAGTTCCGCCAGGTTTATTGGCTACAGCCATACCGGCAGAACGAGCCAGACGGTTAGAATCTCCTTCAAGGAAATTGTCAAAACTGTAATTGGCGTTTAGTTGCGATTCGATTTTTAAATTTCTAATTCCAGGAATCACAAAAGGATTTTTTAATTCCGGATCCAGGTTTTTCAATGGAGCGTCCACATTTTGTGGTTTCATTGGAGAGCGGTTAGCACTTGGCAATTGTTCCGTAAACGGTTGTTTGTTGCCATAAGTGTTTTCCATTTTGATTTTATAAAGTAACTTTGCGTTTTTACCAAGTTCTTTAGTCAGGGCAACTTTCAATAATTTAACATAGTGTTCTTCTAACCATTCGTAGAAAAATTTACTAGGAACCTGAATATATAATGCGTTATCGGTAAGTTCAACTGACTTGATTGGCTCAAACCAAGTTTTGTAAGCTTGGTCTTGAATATTGTCTTTTATAAAAGACAAACAGTTATCCCATACTGATTGAGCAGTTTTGTTCATAAATTCTGTTAAATTATTATATTTTTTATTCTATTTTTTGAAGTAAATAATATCGAAAAAGATGTTATTTCTTGGGGTAACAAATATGTGAACAATTTTCGTTAAAAAAAAATAAATAGAGGTTGATTTTGAAGAAATATTGTTGTAAGTAAGAAGAAAAAGATTTCAAATTAATATATAAAATAATAGAATTTATAGATGAAAACATACGAGTTTAATGTTAGGGTAAGGTATTCTGAAACAGATCAAATGGGAGTGGTTTATCATGGGAATTATGCACAGTATTTTGAGATGGGACGCGTGGAATGGCTTAGAAACATTGGAATTTCTTATAGATGGATGGAAGAAAACGGAGTGATGCTTCCAGTGGTTTCTTTGAATATGAATTACAAAAAACCGGCCCGATATGACGATTTGTTGAGGGTAAAAACGATTTTCAAAAGTCAGACTTCAGCGAAGATTGAATTCGATTATGAGATTTATAATGAACAAAATGAGTTATTAACAATTGGGAACTCAATTTTGGTGTTTGTAAACATGAAAACGGGTCGTCCGATGGCTGCTCCAGACTATGTGAAAACGCAGCTTTTACGAATATAAAAATCTAAGGATTTTATATTTGTTTTTCTTTAAAATTGAGAAGGAATTTGAATGTTAAATTTGATAATCTCGGAATTTTTTAGGAGTGATTTTTAAGGGTTTTATTTTACCTTGAAAATTATTCCTTTGCTTTGATCTCAATTTCGAATAAAGAATTAAAAATGTCGAATACTTGTTCGGCATTTTTTTTTCGGGTTTTGATTTCAATTTCGCAGCTCATTTCCATTTTTTGATTCACAATGTCTAAATTTTTTTCTTTGATGATACGCATTACTTTATTCATGTTTTTGTAATCAAAAGAAATAAGATAATGAATATCGATGGTTTTTTCTATAATGGAGCAATTTTCAAGCGCGATTTGTGCAGCTGTTTTGTAAGCAGTAATTAATCCGCCAACGCCAAGTTTTGTTCCGCCAAAGATGCGAACAATAACCACAAGTGTATTAGTTACTGAAAAAGACTGGATTTGCCCGTAAATGGGCATTCCGGCACTATTGCTTGGTTCGCCATCATCATTGGCTCTGTAGCTGATTTTTTCAGAGCCTATTTGGTAGGCATAGCAATAATGGCAAGCGGTAGGATGTTTTTTTCTTAAAGCCTCAATTATAGGTTTGACTTCCTCTTCTGATGTTATTGGAAAAGCATAACCAAAGAATTTACTTCCTTTTTCTTTAAAAAGAATTTCTTCGGATGGAAATGCAATGGTATTGTAGGTGTCTTTCATTATTCAATAGCAATATCAATATCAAAAATCAATAACAATTTCAATATGAAAATTCAATGTCAAAATATAAGCTTGTTATTGTTTATTGATATTGTCATTGCCATTGATTTAAAGAATGTCTTTGTTGAATAAATCGACTACATCTTCTTTTCCTACCTGAAGATTCCAAACGTGAATGCCTAAAGCCTGAGCTGCATCGGTGTTTTCTTTTTTGTCGTCAATAAACAAAGTGCGTTTGGCTTGCAGTTCGTGTTTGTTTAAAACCGAAAGGTAAATTTCGGCATCGGGTTTACGCATTCCCATTTCGAATGAAAAATAGACTTTTTCAAAGCATTGGTAAAAATCGCTGTAAAAAGAAGTTCCCACTCTTTGCTCGAATGTTTCAATATGAATCGAGTCGGTGTTGCTCAATAAAAACAAACGGTATTTTTTAGAAAGCATTTGTAGAAACTCCAATCGATACAAAGGAAAGTCGGCTAAAATAGCATTCCAAGCCTCCAGAATTTCTTCGATGCTGGCATTAGGCATGTGTTTTTGAAATCCGGCTAAGAATTCCTCTCTTTTAATATTTCCTTTTTCAAATTGAATATTCAAACGATCTAAATCTTCATTCCATTCTTTTAAACCTAGATTTTTAAGTCCGTCAATAGTGGCTTTTTTGTCTAAATTGATGAAGATATCTCCAAAATCAAAAATAATAGTATTAATCATGGTTGGTAGAAATTATTAGTTCATCTTCTAAAATGAACTGTTTTTGGTTTGTTTTTGGTTGTATAGTTGGTGCTTTTGTTCCGTTTTTAAAGATAGCTTTTCCTTTAAAAATACGTGCTTCGTCCCAAAGGTTTTCGTCAATAAAAGTCTGTAAGGTTTGACGCCCACCTTCAATTATTACCGATTGAATTTGATGTTCAAATAAGATTTTTAAGATTTGGGGAGCTATATTTTGTTCAAAATCAATTCTTTCAAAGATAAGGTTTTCTTGGTTTACATCGATATTTGTTTGGCAAAAAACAATCGTTTTGATTTGATTGTTTAATAAAAAACTTTCTTTTGGAATCCGATTGTTTTTGTCTAAAACCACTCTTACAGGATTTTTTCCTGTCCAATCTCTAATATCGAGTTTTGGATTGTCGTCTATGGCGGTTTGCGTCCCCACAAGAATAGCCTGTTCTTCACTTCGCCATTTATGGACAAATTGTCTCGAATATTGATTGGTAATCCAAACGGGTTTTTGTTCGTTTCTTTCACTTGGCGCAATAAACCCATCCTTACTTTCTGCCCATTTCAAGATAACATAAGGTCGTTTTTGTTGGTGAAAAGTAAAAAAACGTTTATTGAGTGCGTTGCATTCGTCTTCCAGAACGCCCACAGTAACGTTAATTCCTGCTTCGATTAGTTTTTTGATTCCGTTTCCGGCTACTTTCTCGTTAGGATCTACTGTTCCTATAACCACATTTGGGATTTTATTTCGAATGATTAAATCGCAACAAGGTGGTGTTTTTCCAAAATGGCTGCAAGGTTCCAAGCTGACATAAATAGTCGCTTTTTGCAATAAAGATTGGTCTTTAACCGAATTTACGGCATTCACTTCGGCATGAGGTTCTCCAGCTTTTTTATGCCAGCCCTCGCCAATAATTTGGTCATTATAAACAATAACGCTGCCCACCATCGGGTTAGGATAGGTCGTTCCCATGCCATTTTTGGCTAGTTCAATGCAGCGCGCCAGGTATTTTTCATGTATCTTCTTCACGGCGCAAAAGTAGTTATTTTTGAGTTTATGATTTAGTTTTGAAACGGCTAAAAATAACAATAAACTATTTCTATTTTTGTAGCATAAATCAATATTTCAAGAAAATGGAAAATTGGGTTCTCAGAAAAATAGAAAAGAAAGACAATCAATCGATTGCTCAATTGATACGGACGGTTTTCGATGAATTAGATATTCCGAAAGTGGGAACTGCTTATGCTGATCCGTGTTTGGATTTAATGTTTGAGGAATATACCAAACCGAAATCTGCTTATTTTGTGGTCGAAAATAATGGAAAAATCATTGGCGGAGCAGGATTAGCACCACTTGAAAATGAAGCCGAAACCATCTGTGAATTGCAAAAGTTTTTTTTCCTTCCCGAAGCTCGCGGTTTGGGAGTTGGAAGCAGAATGATGGGAATTTGTATGCAGGCGGCTAAAGATTTTGGTTTCGAAAAATGTTATCTCGAAACAATGCCTTTTATGCATGATGCCCAAAAACTGTATAAGAAATTTGGCTTTGAGTATATTTGCGCGCCCATGGGAAGTACAGGTCACGATTCTTGTCCGGTATGGATGTTGAAAGATTTACATTAAAAGCTTGTTAAAAGACAAATTCTAAACGAATAATATCAATGAAAATAAAGGCTTACAGAACTCAATTTATTCAAGTACTTTCGACTATTTTCGACGAAGGCGAAGCTGAAAGTTTTTTTTATTTGATATTAGAAGAGAAAAAGCAATTGAAACGAATTGACTTGGCTTTGCAGCCTGATTTGGAGTTTTCTGATGCCGATTTCCAGATTTGGAATGCCATTTTAGAACAATTAAAATTAGAAATTCCTGTTCAGTACCTACTTGGGAAAACCCATTTTTACGGATTGGAATTTGAAGTAAACGAAAATGTATTAATTCCCAGACCGGAAACCGAAGAGTTGGTACAGTGGATCGTTGAAAGTCAGAAGTTAGAAGTCCCGATAGCTATCGGGAGAAGTGAGAAGTCAGAAAGTAAAAAACTGAAAATTTTGGATATTGGTACAGGGAGCGGTTGTATTGCTATTTCATTGGCAAAAAATCTTCCTGAAGCACAGGTTTTTGCTATTGATGTTTCCGAAAAAGCTTTGGCTACAGCCAAAAAAAATGCTGCAAATAATAATGTAAACGTCACTTTTATTCACAAAAATATTCTGGAAGTTGTCAGCCTGAGCGAATACGATGGCTTAGAACAGGAATTTGATATAATTGTTTCAAATCCGCCTTATGTTCGAAATCTGGAAAAACAGGAAATCAAGAAAAATGTTTTGGATAACGAACCCCATTTGGCTCTTTTTGTAGAAGATGACAATGCCTTGATTTTTTATCGAAAAATAGCTGAATTAGCAAAGCAAAACTTGACTCAAAACGGACAATTATTCTTCGAAATCAATCAATATCTGGGAAAAGAAATGATCGCATTACTCGAAAATATGAATTTCAAGAATGTTGAGTTGAGAAAGGATATTTATGGGAATGACAGGATGACGAGGAGTAGTGTTCAGTGAACAGTTATTTACTAATGCGAATAACTTACTGATCACTCAAGAACTGTTCACTGACCACTTATTCATAGCGCAGCGCCTCAATAGGATCTAGTTTTGCGGCTTTAATGGCGGGATATAAACCAGATACGATAGCTACAACAAAGCTGGTTAAGAAAGCAGCCATGATAGCTTCCCACGGAATAACAAAAACAAAACTTAGGGCAGTGGCAATTCCGTAGCCAATTAAGATTCCGAAAATAATTCCGGCTAAACCGCCTATTTGCCCAATAAGTAAGGTTTCTATAAAAAACTGAACGGCAACCGTAGAACGTTTAGCGCCCAATGCTTTTCGAACACCGATTTCGCGAGTGCGTTCAGTAACCGAAACAATCATAATATTCATCAAAGCAATCGAAGATCCAAGGATTGTAATGATACCGATAACCCAGGATGCCCATCCTAAATATTGTGTAATGCTAAGGATTCGATTGATTAAATCGTCACTTCGGACTACGCCAAAATTATTGTCTTTTACGGGACTCAGTTTTCGGATGCTGCGCATCGAACTAATGGCATTGTCGGTGGCCTGGTCAAGAAATTCTTTGTTATTTACCATGACACTCAGGCTATAATTGATATTGGGAGCTGTAAAAAGCGAGCGTGCCACCTGAATAGGAATTAAAACTCTTAAATCCTGGCTGTTGCCAAAAGTGGAGCCTTTCTCTTTTAAAATACCAATCACTTTAAATCGGGCGCCACGGATAGAAATGGTTTTATTAATAGGATTGACATCTTTTAGTAGTCCTTTTTCAAAATCGGATCCTACAACACAAACATAATTATTGTTGCTGATGTCGAAATTGTTGAAATTGCGTCCCTGACTGGTTTCTAATCCTGAATTAGTCATGAAATATTCGTCGACACCGAGAACTGAAATTTCAGGATCCGTTTTTTCTGAATCAAATTTTACTTCGGCTGTTGAAGTAGCTTTAAAAGAAAGTGAAGTTTGCGAAAGCGGGAAACTGTATTTGTTCTTAAAAGCTACGGCTTCAGGATAAGAAATAATGGGATTGATGATTTCCCGTTCTTCGCCACCATGTTTCTTAATGGTGTTTTCGTAGCGATTGATGTTGAAAGTATTGGCGCCCATTGAAGCAAAATCAGAAGAAATAGTGTTTTCTAATGCCGAAACCACAGTCAGAATTCCCACCAGAGCCGTAATACCAATAGCGATAATTAATATGGTAAGTGTTGTTCGGAGGATTTGGGTTTTGATAGAACCAAAAGCTATTTTTATATTTTCCTTTAATAGATTGCGCATCACAGTAGTTTGATACGAAAATACAATTTTTGAGAGAAGTTTGTTTTCAAGGCAAGTTATTTATTTTAAAAATAAGATATTTGCAGTCGAAATTTAAGATTTAAGAATTTAGATTTTAGATTTTCTGAATTAAATATGATTTTGGGTTTACAAATCTAAAATCTGCAATCTAAAATCTGCAATTAAACAAAAATGGCATCAAAACCAAGTATTCCTAAAGGAACAAGAGATTTTTCACCTGCTGAGGTGGTTAAACGTCAATATATTATCCAGACTATAAAAAGTAATTTTGAGAAATTTGGTTTCCAACCGATAGAAACACCTTCGTTTGAAAATTCAGAAACCTTGATGGGGAAATATGGAGAAGAAGGAGATCGATTGATTTTTAAAATTTTGAATTCTGGAGATTATTTGGCGAAAGCCAATGCTGCTCATTTAGAAAGTAAGGACAGCGTGAAGTTGACTTCAAGCATTTCTGAAAAAGCCTTGCGTTATGATTTGACCGTTCCTTTTGCAAGATATGTGGTGCAACACCAAAATGAAATTGAATTTCCTTTTAAAAGATACCAAATCCAACCCGTTTGGCGTGCCGACAGACCTCAAAAAGGACGTTTTAGAGAGTTTTTTCAATGTGATGCCGACGTGGTAGGTTCGAAATCGCTGTGGCAGGAAGTAGAATTGGTACAATTATATGATACTGTTTTTACCACTTTAGGTTTAAACGGAGTGACGGTTAAAATCAATAACCGAAAAATATTATCAGGAATTGCCGAAGTGATTGGTGCTTCGGATAAATTGATTGATTTTACAGTAGCTTTAGATAAGTTAGACAAAATTGGCGAAGACGGTGTAAAAAAGGAAATGATTGAAAAGGGAATTTCTGAAGAGGCAATTGTGAAAGTACAGCCTTTATTTAATTTCACTGGAAGCATTTCGGAGAAAATCGAAAAATTATCACAGCTTTTAACCGCTTCGGAAGAAGGAATGAAAGGGGTGGAGGAGTTGCGTTTTATTTGTGACAACGTGACTAAATTAGGCTTGACAACTGCCATTTTAGATTTGGATGTAACTTTGGCACGTGGTTTAAATTATTATACAGGAGCTATTTTTGAAGTAGCTGCGCCAAAAGGAGTCGCTATGGGTTCTATTGGTGGCGGTGGTAGATACGATGATTTGACCGGGATTTTTGGTTTGAAAAACATGAGTGGTGTAGGGATCTCTTTTGGTTTGGATCGTATTTATTTGGTAATTGAAGAATTGGGATTGTTTCCGGAAACCGTTACGGCAAGTTCAAAAGCCCTGTTTGTTAATTATGGAGATGCTGAAGCTTTTTATGCTTTGCAAGCCATTAAAAATTTACGAGCTTCAGGTATAAAAGTAGAATTGTATCCTGATAAAGCTAAGGTGGCCAAACAATTTCAGCATGCTGACAAACGCAATATTCCTTTTGCAGTAATTGTTGGAGGGGAAGAGATGAGTTCGAATACTTATTCACTTAAGAATTTAGTTTCTGGAGAACAATTAACATTGGATTTTGAAGGGTTAAAGGATGCTTTGATATAATTCAAAAGTGTATAAAAACAAAAAAAGCTTTGTCTGTTGACAAAGCTTTTTTTAGTATGAGTAATCGCGAATTAATAATTGTTTTGGAATCAACTGTAATTTTCGGTCTTGTTTCGAATCGAAAATCAGAGATTGATTAGAACCTGTAACAAACATATAGAATCTATTTGAATTATGTCTTAAAAATTTATTAAAATTTTAATTTTAACTAGAAAAAAAATTAAATCAAGAAAAAACAGGGTATAAAAATAGCTATTAGGGAAAAGGGTGACAATTTGGCATTTAGTTAGCTTTGGCAGTACTTTTGCTATCCAAAGGAAAGTGTAAAAATGAAGAAGTTGAAAAATATATTTAAAAATAAGGGAAATATGAGTACTGAGAATACAGAGATCGATAAAGAAATGGATGAGGTAACAATGGAAAACACGGCAAGCCAAGAGCCGGCAGTTACTGAAGAGCTAAGTGTTGAAGAGCAGTTGTCTAAAGACTTAGCAGATGAAAAAGACAAACATTTACGATTATTTGCTGAATTTGAAAACTATAAAAGAAGAACTTCAAAAGAGCGTATTGAATTATTTAAAACAGCTAATCAAGAAGTTTTATTGGCAATGTTGCCTGTTTTAGACGATTTTGACAGAGCTTTAGTTGAAATAACTAAATCAGAAGATGAAACTTTAACAAAAGGAGTAGAGTTGATTCATGAGAAATTAAAAAGTACCTTGTCTTCTAAGGGATTAGAGTTAGTTGATGTGAAAGTTGGGGATGCTTTTAATGCAGATTTTGCAGAAGCAATTACACAAATTCCTGCTCCATCACCTAAATTAAAAGGTAAAATAGTTGATGTTCTTGAAAAAGGATACAAACTGGGAGATAAAATTATTCGTTACCCAAAAGTTGTTATTGGGCAGTAAATTTGGGTAGAAATGCATTGCAATGCGTTTTAAAAAATAAATACAAATGAAAAAAGATTTTTACGACATATTAGGTGTTTCTAAAAATGCAGATGCTGCGGCGATAAAGAAAGCCTACAGAAAAAAAGCTATTGAGTTTCACCCTGACAAAAATCCTGGAGACAAATCGGCAGAAGAAAAGTTCAAAGAAGCGGCAGAAGCTTATGAAGTTTTAGGCGATCCTGACAAAAAAGCAAAGTATGACCAATTTGGACACCAAGCTTTTGATGGTTCTGGTGGTTTTGGCGGAGGTCATCACATGAACATGGATGATATCTTCAGTCAGTTTGGTGATATCTTTGGAGGTGGTTTCGGTGGATTTGGCGGAGGCGGAAGCCGAGGCGGTGTTCGTCGTGCTAAAGGAAGTAATTTGCGTATCAAAGTAAAATTGACTTTGGAAGAAATTGCTAATGGTGTTGAGAAAAAAGTAAAGGTAAAACGTAAAGTTCAGGCTCCTGGAGTTACTTACAAAACTTGTTCGACTTGTAATGGTCAAGGACAGGTAATGCGAGTGACTAATACTATTTTAGGTAGAATGCAATCAGCGACAACTTGTCCTGCTTGTGGTGGATCTGGTCAAATTTTAGATAAAAAACCATCTAACGCTGATGCACAAGGAATGATTGTAGAAGACGAAACCGTTTCTATTAAAATTCCTGCGGGTGTTGTTGATGGTATGCAATTAAAAGTTTCTAACAAAGGAAATGACGCGCCAGGAAACAGCATTCCCGGAGATTTAATTGTCGCTATCGAAGAGTTAGAACACGAATTCTTAAAGCGTGAAGGAGAGAATTTACATTACGATTTGTATGTAAGTTTCCCTGAGGCTGTACTTGGAATTTCTAAAGATATTGAAGCCATTAATGGTAAAGTAAGAATTAAACTGGAAGAAGGAATCCAATCAGGAAAAATTCTTCGATTAAAAGGTAAAGGTATCCCGAGTATCAACGGATATGGAAGCGGAGATTTGTTAGTTCATGTTAATGTTTGGACTCCTAAAACATTGAACAAAGAGCAAAAACAATTCTTCGAGAAATATTTAGAAGATGATAACTTTTCACCAAATCCTGAAAAATCAGATAAGTCATTTTTTGAAAAAGTAAAAGATATGTTTTCTTAAGCTTTTCAGATGAATCGAAATACAGTAAAGAACCCATCCGCATGAAAATGAAGATGGGTTTTTTTATGATACAATTATAATCTATTTAGATAGTATTATTTACTTTTACAGCCGCAAGACCAAAAAAGGTCAAACCGAAGAAGAAAATTCAAAAAATCAGCATGAATACCTTATTAGAAGTCAATAAAGTAGTTAAGCAATATGGAGATTACGTAGCGCTTAATGAAGTTTCTTTGTCTGTGCCACAAGGCAGTATTTATGGACTTTTAGGTCCTAATGGTGCCGGAAAAACTTCCCTTATTCGAATCATTAATCAAATTACCATGCCGGATAGTGGTCAAATTATCCTGGATGGCGAAAAATTGCAACCCAAACACGTACAATATATAGGTTATCTTCCTGAGGAAAGAGGTTTGTACCAAAGTATGAAAGTGGGCGAGCAATGTTTGTATTTGGCACAAATGAAAGGTTTGTCTAAGGCTGAAGCCAAAAAGCAATTGGAATATTGGTTTGACCGATTGGGAATTCAAGGTTGGTGGAACAAGAAAATTCAGGAGCTTTCTAAAGGTATGGCACAGAAAATCCAGTTTGTAGTTTGTGTATTGCACAAACCTAAATTATTGATTTTTGACGAACCTTTCTCCGGTTTTGATCCTGTAAATGCCAATGTGATCAAAGACGAAATTCTGGCATTGCGTGATGAAGGTGCCACCATCATATTTTCGACTCACAGAATGGAAAGTGTGGAAGAATTGTGCGATCATATTGCTTTGATTCATAAATCGAATAAATTAATCGAAGGAAAATTAGAAGATGTTAAAAGACTGCATAAAACGAATAGTTTTGAAGTGGGTGTTTTAACAGAGAATGTAGAAGGTTTGATGTATGATATTACCCAGAAATTCACTGTTGGTCCGGCTAATTTTAAATCCTTAAATAAAGAATTAAAACTTGAAATTCAAATAGGGAGCAGTCTTCCAAATGAATTATTGAATCTCTTAACTCAGCGTGGACAAGTCACTCATTTTGTAGAAAAAATTCCGAGTGTACACGATATTTTTATTCAAACGGTAACTGAAAAAGCTTAGATTTCAGATTTTAGATTTTAGAGTGAAAACCTAGGATCTAAAATCTAAAGTCAACAATCTAAAATCTAAAATCAAGAAATGAGTATCATATCACTAATTATAAAAAGAGAATTTTTTGCCAAGGTACGCAACAAATCTTTTATTGTAATGACTTTTTTAAGTCCGTTATTATTTGTGGGAATAGCAGTATTTGTGAGTTATTTAAGTTCGATGAAAGCCGATGTAAAACAAGTGGCTATTCATGATGAAACGGGTTTATTTGCCAAAGAATTTATTGCTCAAAATACTGAGGAAAACCAATACAAATATCTGGATTTATCACAAATTGACAGCCAATACTTGAAAGACAGTATTGCCAGTAATGGTTATGAAGGCGTATTGGTTATTCCAAAAACTGCAGCTGTAACCGATTTAGAAAACAAAATTGAGTTTATTTCTGATGGAAGTCCAAGTATTTCGTTTATCGAAAATGCACAGGATATTATTGCCAGAAAACTCACGAAAATCAATCTGGAAAATGCTCATTTAGATACTTTGGCTATTAAAAAAGCACAGGCGAGTGTCAATATTACTATTGCAAAAACTTCGGGAGAAGAAGGTTTAAAAGGATTGAACGAAGCTAAAATTGCTATTGGAGGTGCTTTTGGTTACCTAATTATGATGTTTATTATTATTTATGGAAATATGGTGATGCGTAGCGTGATTGAGGAAAAAACAAACCGTATTGTAGAGATTATTATTTCCTCGGTAAAGCCTTTCCAGTTGATGATTGGAAAAATTATTGGTACTTCGTTAGCCGGAATTTTACAGTTTACTATTTGGGTAATTATTGGACTTTCGTTGCTGTTTGCTGCTTCGGTATTTTTTGGAGTAAACGTTGGTCCGGCAGCTAATGTATCTCCTGCTTTGATGGAGCATTCGCAAACTGAATTTGCCGAAACAGCCCAGTTGTTTATCAAAGAATTATGGAATTTGCCTATTGCCACTATCTTAATTGGTTTTGTGGTTTATTTCATAGGAGGTTATTTTTTATATAGTTCTTTCTACGCCGCTATTGGTGCAGCTGTCGATAATCAAACCGATTCGCAGCAATTTCTTTTGCCGGTAATTATGCCTTTGATGTTAAGCGTTTATGTTGGTTTTTTTAGTGTAGTTAATGATCCTAATAGTACGATGGCAGTTGCTTTTTCTATGATTCCACTTACTTCGCCCATTGTGATGTTGATGCGAATTCCTTTTGGAGTTCCATGGTGGCAGCTGGCTATTTCAGTAACATTATTGTTTGGAACATTTTTATTGGTGGTTTGGTTTGCCGCTAAAATATACCGCATAGGGATTTTGATGTATGGGAAAAAACCAAGTTGGAAAGAATTATACCGTTGGTTAAAATATTAATTTGAAGCAACTAAAGTTCTAAGTTGTTAAGGTTTTTTAAATGTTTAGAAAAAGAACTTAGAATCTTAGTAACTTAGAACCTCAGAATCTAAAAAATATATGAGTAAAATACTAATTATCGAAGACGAAGCCGCTATTAGAAGAGTGCTTACTAAAATTCTTTCGGAAGAAAATGATACCTATCAGGTAGAAGAAGCTGAAGATGGTGTTTCGGCTTACGAAAAAATAAAAAATAACGATTACGACTTGGTTCTATGCGACATCAAAATGCCAAAAATGGATGGTGTCGAATTATTAGAAGAAGTCAAAAAGATAAAGCCTGAAATCCCAATGGTAATGATTTCGGGTCATGGCGATATGGAAACGGCAATTAATGCGATGCGTTTAGGTGCCTTTGATTACATTTCAAAACCACCTGATTTGAATCGTTTGTTGAATACGGTTCGCAATGCTTTAGACAGAAAGCAACTGGTAGTTGAGAACAAAATTCTAAAGAAAAAAGTCAGCAAAAACTACGAAATGATTGGCGAAAGTGAAGCTATTAATCATATCAAACTGATGATTGATAAGGTCGCCCAAACCGAAGCCCGTGTGCTGGTTACTGGGCCTAACGGAACAGGAAAGGAATTGGTTGCACATCAATTGCATGAAAAAAGTGAGCGTGCTGCTTTTCCTTTAATCGAAGTGAACTGTGCTGCGATTCCGTCAGAATTGATAGAAAGCGAATTGTTTGGTCACGTGAAAGGAGCTTTTACCTCGGCGGTGAAAGACCGTGCAGGAAAGTTTGAAGCGGCTGATAAAGGAACTATTTTTCTGGATGAAATTGGCGATATGAGTCTTTCGGCTCAAGCCAAAGTATTACGTGCTTTACAGGAAAATATCATTACCAGAGTAGGAGCAGACAAGGACATAAAAGTCGATGTACGTGTAGTGGCGGCAACGAATAAAGATTTGAAAAAAGAAATCGAAGAAGGACGTTTCCGCGAGGATTTGTATCATCGATTGGCAGTAATTTTAATTAAAGTACCTTCGCTGAATGACAGACGTGAAGATATTCCGTTATTGGTGACTCATTTTGCCGAAAAAATTGCTTCGGAACAAGGAAATGCAGTGAAGAAATTTTCGGATGATGCGATCAAGTTATTACAAGAATACGACTGGACGGGAAATATCCGCGAATTACGCAATGTGGTGGAGCGCTTGATTATCCTTGGCGGAAGCCAGATATCTGAAAATGATGTGAAGCTGTTTGCAAGTAAATAAAAAATAGTTATGGGTTATGAGTTATGAGGTTAAACGCATAACTCATAACGTATAACTCATAACTAAAAAAATATGAAACTAAAAAAAATAAACGAAAAGTTACAGCAGGGATTAATTGAAAACGGATTAACCGAGGCAAATGATATCCAACAAGAAACTTTTTCGACTATAAAAAGTGGCGTCGATTGTATTATTATCGCGCCAGATGGAGAAGGAAAAACTACTACAATTGTGTTAAACGTAATTCAGCGATTGATTGGTTCTGTTGAAGAATCGCCAAGAGCTTTGATTATTGTGGAGGACAAAGAGAAAGTTTTAGAAATGGAAGCGCTTTTTGAAAAGTACGGAAAGTACAGTGAACTGGAAGTTTATGGTGTTCATGACAAAGGCGATATGGATTATGATAAAAATTATGTTTCAACTGGAATCGATGTTTTAATTGGTACTCCAAATAAATTGAATGATATGTTTTCTACGGCGGGTTACAATGTAAACCGTTTGAAAATGTTCATATTGGACGATGCAAATCCAATTTTGAAATTACGCCACGAAACTAAAATCATGCGTATTTCTAACAGTATTGCTAAAACACAGCGTATTATTTTTGGAGATCAATTTTCAGAAAGAATAGAAATTTTGGCCGATAAAATGATGGAAGAGCCTGAAATCTTTGATTTTGAAGATGTGGAGTATGATGAAGAGGATTTTGAAGAAGAAGAACTTGGCGAAGATTTAGAAAACGACGGAGAAGAAGAATAAAAAATAAAAAAATAGGGTACCATGGGATTAATGAAAGTGTTTTCGGGGAGTGAAGTATTAGCTTTGGCTTTGAAAGAAAAAATAGAAGCTGCCGGTGTTGATACGGTGATAAAAGACAATATTCAATCGGCTAGATTAGCAGGGTTTGGAAGTTCAGGTTCGGCAGTGGAATTGTTTATTCAGGAAACTGATTTCGCTAAAGCAAATCCTGTTATTGAGGAGTTTAGGCTGAATATTTAAATACTGCTCCACAAAGTTTTCAACTTTGAGGAACAATAAAAAAATAATAAAGGATGAAATACAAAATGTTGGTTCTTGACATGGATGATACCTTGTTGAATGATGACCATATCATTTCGGATGAAAATAGAGCGATGCTTTCTAAAGCAAAGGAAAAAGGCGTACATGTTATTTTGGCTTCCGGGCGACCAACGCCTGCGATGATTGAATATGCTAAGGATTTGGGATTAATGGATTCGTATATGATTTCGTTTAACGGAGCCGTAATTACCGATTTGAAAAATGATGAAGTAATTTTTGAACAAAGTTTGACTCAGGAGCAAATTCATACCTTGTATGATTACAGCAAGGAAAAGAAAACGCATATTATCACTTATTTGGATGGAAAGGTGGTGAGCGAAACCCATTCAGAGTATATTGATGTTGAGGTGAATATTACGGGCTTGGAACACGAAGTAGTGCCTAATTTTAAAGAGCGCGTGCAATCGGCGGCAATAAAATGTATTTTGCTGGAAGAACCAGGTTATTTAAAAGAAGTAGAAGCCGATTTGAGAACTGCTATGCCGCATTTGAGCGTGTGTATGTCTAAACCTTTTTTCCTAGAAGCGGCTCAAACCGGAATTGATAAGGGAGCCAGTGTGAAATTCCTGGCAGATAAATTAAACATCTTACAATCGGAAGTGATTGCAGTGGGGAATGCAGGCAACGATTTATCGATGATTGAATATGCAGGTCTTGGTGTTTGGGTTGATAATGTGGATGCTCATTTAAGAGACAAAGGCGATGTGGTGGTTGCTTCTAATAACAATCACGGTGTTGCTGAAGTAATCCAAAGATTTATTTTGGCTTAAGATTTTCAAATTATAATTTAAACCATTAAGAAATTAAGGTAATTTAAGATCAGTTCTTAATAAACTTAATTTCTTAATGGTTTTTTTGTTTTGGAAAGTACATGTGTTTTAAACGCTTTATTTTGTTTACAAAAGTAAGTTGGCACTCGATGCAATCGAGTACCAGACATGTGATTATTTTGTGATAACATTTTTGTATATATCAGATGTTAATATATCTCTAATAGACATTTTTTGAGGATATGTCATTTCAAAATTATTATTATTTTTATCTCCAATGATTTGTATGTCAACTTTTTCTGCTTGATCTATTTTTTTTAACTCTTCATACGTTAGAACAAAAAAATTAGCTTCATCAATAAAATCATAATTTAATACCCTTTTACCTATTGAGGTTAATTCTTTTTTTATTGTTTCTCCATCGTTTAAAATAAAATTTATGTATCTTAATTCGTAAGCTTTGTCTGTATATAAATTCATAATTCCATATACATTTGATTCTCCAGTATTAAATCTAAAATTGAAATATATATTTTCTTTTATGTTTAATCCTAAATAACAATGTCGTAAAGTGATGTAAATTGTTTGTTTGTTTGTTTGTTTGTTTGTTTGTTTGTTTGTTTGTTTGTTTGTTTGTTTGTTTGTTTGTTTGTTTGCTTTGTCGTAGATTTTATCAATTTTTGATTTTAATAATTTATGAGATAATATGCTAATATTACCTATAAAATTAGGATCATATCCAGGGTTATACTTAATGGTATATTCGATGTCATTTGTTTTATCAATATAGCATTCAGTAAATGATTTTTCCCAATTCATATGTGAAACTTTAATTAAATTTTGATTAGATTTAAAAAAACTTTCAACGTTGTCGAATGCTTTGGTGTTGTATATGTTGAAATTTAAGCTATTTATGATATTATCATCTGTAGCATTATAAAATGTTAAGCTAAAATTTTTTGTTTTAATGTCTTTCGGTTCAATGAATATTTTTAAATCTATTTTATCACCTATAAAAAATGGTAATTTTTTAAAAATATCCTCTTGCGAAAAACAATAATTGGTGATTAAAAGTATTATTAAAGCTAAATGTTTCTTCATATTGTTTATTTATTAAAGCAAACTTTTTATGAATTAATTTTTATTACTTCAAATATATCTATAAAATACTACATGGTGTTAAGTTTAAATCATATTTTTCTCACTAAATATAACCCCGTAAGGGATGGAAGCGGAATTCTTTTTATTTTGTACTTCGACAGGTTCAGTATGACAAAATAAAAAGATACAGCGACAGCCCGACCTCGTCTCGTCTTTATTTTTGACGAGACGAGGGCACGCCCAAATCCTGAATTAGAATAAAATAAAAATCCTTGTACAGTTACCTTATTTGTTTGTAAATTTGCGCACTCTATTTTTTTGACAACGATTTCATTAGATAGAGCTTACTTATGGAAAACAGAAAAAAAGTGGCCTTTTATACTCTGGGCTGTAAACTGAACTTTTCGGAAACATCGACGATTGCCCGAAACTTACAAGACGAAGGTTTTGATCGTGTCGATTTTGAGGAAGTGGCTGATATGTATGTCATCAATACCTGTTCGGTGACTGAAAATGCCGATAAACAATTCAAACAAGTGGTGCGTAAAGCGATGAAGCTGAATGATAAAGCTTTTGTTGCTGCTGTAGGCTGTTATGCCCAATTGAAACCCGAAGAACTGGCTAGTGTAGATGGCGTGGATTTGGTTTTAGGTGCTACTGAAAAATTCAAATTAGCCGATTATATCAACGATTTGTCTAAAAATGACATGGGCGAAGTGCATTCCTGCGAGATTGCCGAAGCCGATTTTTATGTGGGCAGTTATTCCATTGGCGATCGAACCCGTGCTTTCCTGAAAGTACAAGACGGTTGCGATTATAAATGTACTTATTGTACGATTCCACTAGCTCGTGGGATTTCCCGTAGTGACGAATTGCAGAACGTATTGAAAAATGCCTATGAAATTTCGAAGCAAAACATCAAAGAAATTGTGCTTACTGGAGTGAATATTGGAGATTACGGAAAAGGGGAATTCGGAAATAAAAAACACGAACATACCTTCCTGGAATTGGTTCAGGCTTTGGATGAGGTGGAAGGAATAGAGCGTTTGCGTATTTCGTCTATCGAGCCTAATTTATTGAAAAATGAAACAATTGAATTTGTTTCGAAAAGCAGAACCTTTGTACCGCATTTTCATATTCCGTTGCAATCGGGAAGCAATGATATCCTGAAGTTGATGAAACGCCGTTATTTGCGTGAAGTTTATACTGAAAGAGTAAATAAAATTCGCGAAGTGATGCCGCATGCTTGCATTGGTGTGGATGTGATTGTTGGCTTTCCCGGGGAAACCGACGAGCATTTCTTAGAAACCTATCATTTTCTGAATGATTTGGATATTTCGTATTTACACGTTTTCACCTATTCAGAGCGTGATAATACCGAAGCTGTCGAAATGCCAGGAGTGGTTCCGTCGAATGTGCGTGCGAAGCGCAGCAAAATGCTACGCGGATTATCGGTTAAAAAACGTCGTGCTTTTTACGAAAGCCAGTTAGGAACCAGCAGAACTGTTTTGTTTGAAGGAGAAAATAAAGAAGGCTATATTCACGGTTTTACCGAGAATTACGTAAAAGTAAAAACTCCCTGGAATCCTGAATTGGTCAATACTTTACACCAAATTAATTTGACTAAAATTGATGAAGACGGAAGCGTGAGAATGGAGTTTGCTTCTGCTTTGGTTTAGGTTTAAACATATAAGTTATATAAGTTTTTAAACTATTAAGAGATTAAGTTTCATTAAGTTTTACGCTTAATTTTCTTAATCTCTTAATGGTTTTTATTTTTTTACCACATACCTGTCTGCCGACAGGCAGGAGTCACATAAGTTTTTAAGAGAGTAATTATTGTACAGCTTCTACTAATCGAACAAACTCAGTACGATAACCTTCTTTGTCATTGCTTAGTCCTTGTTGGGCAAGTTTTAAAATTGATTTTGATTCTTTGTCGGTTACGAGTTTGGAATCTCTTAGTTTTAATCCAAACCAGGCTACAGCTGAACTGAATTTAAAATCGTTTGAAGTAGTGGCGAGTTGAGCAGAATGGTTGGCAATGGTTTGAATCATTTCGATACTTTTGTCACCATCGGGTTTTTTATATCTGAATTTTATGGTGGCTAATTCATTACTATAGGACTCTTTGTTTATAGTCGTGTTTGTATATTTTAAATCGGCAACGCTATAATCACTGTCAATTCCTGTCGGGATGATTTCGTATAAAGCGGTAACGGTATGTCCGCTGCCTAATTCGCCTGCATCAATGGCATCATTTTTAAAATCTTCAGGACGAAGTTTGCGGTTTTCGTAACCAATTAAGCGGTAGGCTTGGACATGTTTTGGGTTGAATTCAATTTGGATTTTAACATCTTTGGCAATGGCAAACATCGAACCTTTGAATTCTTTTCCTAAAAAGCGATTGGCTTCCTGAATGTTGTCAATGTAGGCATAGTTTCCGTTGCCTTTGTTGGCTAATATTTCCATTTTGCTGTCTTTGTAATTTCCCATTCCGTAACCCAAACAAGTCAGGAAAACACCTGATTTTCGTTTTTCTTCAATTAAGGTTTCCATATCCTTGTTTGATGAAGTGCCTACATTAAAATCGCCGTCAGTAGCCAGAATGACACGGTTATTTCCTCCTTTGATAAAGTTAGCAATAGCAGTTTTGTATGCCAATTCAATTCCGGCACCTCCTGCGGTACTACCTCCCGCATTCAGATTGTCCAAAGCATCAATAATTGTTTGTTTTTGATCTCCAGAGGTTGGTGGCAAAACCATTCCTGCAGCTCCTGCATAAACTACCATGGAAACTTTGTCTTCTTTTCTTAATTCGTTTACCAAAATTTTCATCGATTGTTTGAGCAATGGTAGTTTATTGGGATCGTTCATAGAACCTGAAACATCAATCAGGAAAACCAAATTGGAAGCCGGTAAATTTTCGGTTGGAATGTTTTTACCCTGCAATCCTATTTTTAATAATTGGTGTTTGCTGTTCCAGGGACAATCGCTGTATTCAGTATTAATAGAAAAAGGATGATTTTCTTTAGGTTGTGGGTAATTGTATTTGAAAAAGTTCATCATTTCTTCAATTCGAACGGCATCTTTAGGAACGGCTTGTCCGTTATTGATAAAGCGACGAATGTTAGTATAAGAAGCATTATCCACATCGATAGAAAAGGTAGATAAAGGTGCGTTTTTAGGAGTTTCAAACTGGTTTTCTACAAAAGTTTCGTAATCTTCCTGATTGGGCGTGTTTCGCAATGGAGGATTGATGTTTATGGGATTTGTATTTCCATAAATTTGAAGAGGTTCAGTAATGGATTCTGCTTTTGCCTTTGTAGGCATTACCATTGCCGTAGCTCTCGTTTGTTGATTCGGAACATTCCTATTTAAATTCTTTTTTTCATAAGCAACAGCCTCAGCAGAGTAAAGCTTGTCTTTATGGCTGTTTCCATATCCCACAACGACAATTTCTTCTAGAGATGAAACATTATTTTTTAGGCTAATGTTGATCACTTTGGAATTTCCAATTTTTACCTCTTTGGTTTGATAACCGATGTAGTTACAAACTAATATTTTTCCTTTTTGAGCCTGAATGGAATAATTTCCGTTAAAATCAGTCAGAGTAGTTGTTTTTGTTCCTTTAATTGTAACGGAAACAGCAGGAAGAACTGAACCATCAGTCTGGTCAGTTACTGTTCCGGTAATGGTGATTTCCTGTCCAAAAGTTAGGATAGAAAAGAGCATAGCAAGGGCTGATGAAATAAGTTTTAGACTTTTCATGACAATAATTTTTAAAATGTTTGACAGTATTTTTGCGAATTAACGCTTCAGTGGAATTCCGTTTTCAGTGGTAATAATTATAACTCCGTTATTGCTTTTATTTCCATATAGAGTAGTAGCTTCTTCGTTTTGCAAAATTTTGAACGTTACTATTTTTTGCTTATTCAAAGGAGCATAAGGACTTGTGGGATTAGGACCAAATAAGGATGCTTCACTGTATTCAACTCCGTTGATGATGTACAAGGCATCTTTAATATGGGGAACAGATTTTTCTTTTTCTGATTTGTAAAATTTGGTTGTCCCATATTTAGCTATCGGAGCAGTATTTTTTGGCTGATTTTTTTTGGATTTTCCATAACCGACTACCACTACTTCGTTTAATGCATCACTAGTCGGTGAAAGTTTAGTATTCATCTTATTTGAGTTACCAACTATAGCTTCGTGACTATTGTATCCTATTGTATTAAAAATAAGTATCTCACCTTTTTCGGCATCAATCGTATATTTCCCATCAAAATCGGTTACAACACCAGTATTTTTGCCTTTAATTTGGACAATTGCACCCGGTATGGGTAAGTTGTCTTTTTCGTCTGTAATAACACCTGTAATTGTTTTATCAGAGTTGGTTTTTGCCATAATCATAGCTGCTTTTTCTTTATATTCATTGGCAACTGGAGCAAGGCTTTTTGCCGCTACAGGAGCTGACGGAGCTACACTTAAAATACTATTCGATTCCTGACTGATGATTTCGTCTGCCTGAATATTGGATTCTTCAGCCTTTTTATCAGAAACAATTATTTTGGCGTCATTTTTTGGAGTAGGATTTTCAACTACTGCAACCGGATTTTGTTTCTCTAATTGCTTTTGCAAAATTTCTGGAGCTTCGGTTTTGATGTTTTTAGAAGGAACGATGCTGTCGTTAATGATTTCGTTTTTTTGAATTACTACCTTGTTTTCATTGGTTTTAGTTGGTACAACTATTTTTAAATCTGTTTTTAGAAATTGGTAACCCAAAGAAACAAACAATAATAGTGAGGCAGCTATGGCTAATTTTTTCCAAAGTTTGGTTTTGGTTTCCAGTACTTTTTGATCGAGTTTGTCTTCTACACGCGCCCAAACTTTATCCATTTCCGGAAAATCCTGATGTTCTGCCTTGTGGGCAGCACTTTTGATTTTGTTAATTATTTTATCTTGATTGTCCATGACTAATTCGATTTTTGGTAATACAGATTATTTACTAATTCCTTCAATTTTGTTTTTGAAGCATTCAATTGTGATTTTGAAGTGCCTTCAGAAATGTTGAGCATGCTGGCTATTTCTTTGTGGCTGTAGCCTTCAATGACAAAAAGGTTAAAAATAGTCTTGCATCCCACAGGAATATGATTGAGTAAATCAAGTAAATCTTCTTCTTCAAGATTCGTCATCTCATCAGTAAAAGCTTGTGATAATGTTTTTACATCATCGAGATACATATTGAAGTTGGTTTTCTTTTTGATAGTTGCCAGACATTGATTGACCGCTATTTTTCGAGCCCAGGCTTCAAAAGCACCAATTTCTTTTAATTGGTCTAGTTTCGTAAAAATGATATAAAAAGCATCTGCCAAGGCTTCTTCAATTTCTTCTTCCTGTTTCAAATAGCGCTTGCAACTTGCGTAGAGTTTGGGTGCCAAAAACTCATACACTTGATGCTGGGCATCGCGTTGCATTTTTTTGCAGGCTATTATTAGATTTTCGTTTATCACAATATGGTCTTTAATAATAAAGAGCGTTAAAAAAGGAAAAAGGTTGGGAGAGAAGCCATTTTTTTTTCAAATAAAATAATCAAACAGAGTTATTTATTTGATTATGAGGGTGTTTTTTGCGAAGTAAGGGATATAAGTTTTTTTAAACCATTAAGAGATTTAAGGAAATTAAGGAGTAAAATCTTAATGGAACTTAAATCTCTGAATGGTTTTTTTAGCGTATTTAGTGCTTGTTTTGATTTTCCTGAGCTACCAGTTTCAACGAATTGATATAATCGGTGTCAAATTCAATGACTCTTATTTTTTCAGGATTAAAGCTTAATTCGCCTCCAAATTGACCTTTTGTGTCTAAAAAATCAATTATAAGTTCCTCATCATTCAGCTTAATAAGTTTTCCTAAATAAGCGGATGTAGCTGACTTTTTTGCAATTTGAAAAATGCCGTACTTTTTATCCAAAAAGTTAACAATAGATGTCAAATCTTTGATAGGAATGATCTCTTTAGCATTTGTTTTTAATCCTTTCAATCGGATTACTTTTTCAGTAAACTCATGATTACTGTCTCTGTACATACGCTCAATGTTTTTGTTTTTGAGAATCACAAAACCATCAATGATAAAATCAACGGGATTGTTTCGTAATAAAATCCAATCATCAGAGTAGTCAATAAGAAATCCGGTATAAATTTCTTTTTTATCCAGAAATTCTATTGAAACCAGTTGTCTTAAATAGTTTTCCATTTGTTTAGTTTTTTAATAAATATAAAATTCCAATACTTAAATTCCAAATTCTAATTATTGGAATTTTATATTTTAGGGATTTGTTGACCAAATGCTGCTATTTTTGATAAATACGCGTCGGTTGAGTTTAAGTTGAGCGATGATTAATTCTGCTATGTCTTCAGATTGCATTACTTTCTCCGGATTTCCGTCGGTTAGGTTTAATTCTTTTGCCATATCAGTGGCAACGGTGCTTGGTGTTAAAGCCGTAACCCGAATGTTGTGTTTGCGAACTTCTTGCATAAGCGAATCTGTCAATCCTAAAACCGCAAATTTAGATGCGCTGTAAGCACTAGTTAAAGCATTTCCTGCTAATCCCGCAGTCGAAGAAATATTGATAATATCGCCCGTTTGTCTTTCTATCATATTAGGTAAAACGGCGCGTGTTGTATAGTAGGTTCCCATTAGGTTAACCTGAATGATGCGTTCCCAGGCGGCAGGTTCCAGTTCCAGGAATTTTCCAAAAGCGGCAATTCCGGCATTATTGATTAAAATATCAATGGTTCCGAATTCGGCTAAGGCTTTTTCAACAGCTGCGTTTATGGAATTAATATCGGAAACATCGGCAGTTATAGCCAATACTTTTACTCTTAAAGATTTTATTTTTAGTGCAACGCTGTCAATGTCCTCTTGCGTTCGGGCTACTAAAATGATGTTTACACCTTCTTTTGCCAGAGCAATTGCAACTGCTTTGCCAATTCCTTTTCCTGCGCCCGTAATCAGGGCATTTTTATTTTTTAAGTCGGTCATGATTACTTAAGATTTAGAGATAATTTATAAATAGCTGTTTCAAGAATTTCGGTATCCTTGTCTTCGCAAAGTAAGAATTCAATTTTATTATTGTCTTTTTTGAAAAGGGTCAGCCCTTCAAATTTATGGCTGTCACTGATTTTTTGGGTGAAATTAATTTTCATGGTTTCCAGGTCAATGCGACCAATAAGACTTCCCAGTACTTCGCCATCGTCATAAGTGGATTGGGTATCTTCGGCTGTGGCCAAAAAATAAATGCTGTTATCAACTTTAACGGCATCGGTAAAACTGCTGCGGACTCCTTTTATTTTAGGGAGTTTGTAGTCATTGGAGAGCATGGTGAATTCCTGATTCAGTTTTTTGGTACGAAGACTAAAAAGAGTGTTTTTGTTTGAAATTCCATTGCCCCGATTCAAGAAATACCAGTTTTCGCCATCGTGAATAGCGCCTTCGATATTGAAATCTTCAGCTTTTATGGAAGCAAAATTTTGCATCATAGCATATAATTCGGTCAGATTGTTGGTAGCGATTTTCTTTTTTTGTGCCAAATCAAATTCGACCATAGAATTCCTTTTTGCTGTAGAGCCGGAGCCGAAAGCATAAATAGTATCTTGAAAATAACTTAGGGCTTCAAAATCGGGTTTGTCTTTTTTGATGATGTTTTCGGTGGGATTTTCTATCAACGGATGACGTTTTAAATCTTTAGAATCAAGATGGTATTCGTATAGAAAACCGCTGTTGTCACCAACGATGAACAGGGAATTGTCTTTGTAAAGCAGTCCTGAGGCAGAACCAATTCCGATGATGTGAAATAATAATTCGAGTGTAAATTTTTCCATGTATTTTATTTTGAAAGCAGAGATGTATTAGCCCGGGTAGAAGCGGCATCCTTTAGCTACTTTCTTTAAGTAGCTAAAGATATAGCGAATAACCGGAAACAGCTCCTGACATTGAAGCTTAAAAGGCTAAAATTATAGTATTTATTCCTTATATTTGAGAGTATAAAGTTAAAATATTCCTTATGAAATCGCCATTAACAAGCAGTTTGTGTAAACAAATGAAATTCGCTGAACACCTATGAGAAATATTAACTCAGTGAAGCAAACACCGATAAATAAAAGGCGATACCATATATGACCGCTAAAAAATAAATTTTACATATATGAAATCGATTAATCCAGATGATTTTAAAGTAACTAAAAAAATTGATTTGTCTAAAACGCCTACAAATTTATTTAATAAAGCCAGTGAGGATGATAAGGAGGAAAAGTTAGATAAGGTTCAGGCAAAATTGAGCGAATTGCAGGATGTGATGTATGCGCACAACCGCTACGGGGTTTTAATTTGTTTGCAAGGCATGGATACTTCGGGGAAAGACAGTTTGATTCGGGAGGTTTTTAAGGAATTTAATCCGCGTGGGGTAGTGGTGCATAGTTTTAAAACGCCTAATTCGACCGAACTGGAACACGATTATTTATGGAGACATTATTTGGCCTTGCCCGAAAAAGGGAAGTTTGCAGTTTTTAATCGCACGCATTATGAAAATGTTTTGGTTACCCGTGTGCATCCCGAATATATTTTGGGTGAAAATTTGCCTGGAATTGAGAATGTGGATGATATTATGCCTCAGTTTTGGGAGAATCGCTTTGAACAGATTAATAATTTCGAAAAACATATTACACAAAACGGGACAATTGTATTGAAGTTTTATTTTCACATGAGTAAGGAAGAGCAACGCAAACGCCTATTGCGACGATTAGAAGAGGAAGAGCATCATTGGAAATTTTCTCCCGGAGATTTAAAAGAACGCGAGCATTGGGACGATTATATGAGGTATTATGAAGAGGCAATTAATAAAACAACTACTGAAAATGCGCCTTGGTTTGTAGTTCCTGCCGATGACAAAGAAATGTGTCGTTATATTGTTGCTAAGATTATTTGGGAGGAAATGCAGAAATATACTGATATCAAAGAACCCGAATTAGACGATAAGATAAAAGTTAATTTTGCGATGTATAAAGAACAGTTGAGTAAAGAAAAGTGATAAGACATAAAAAAACACCTGACAGGTTTCTAAAACCTGTCAGGTGTTTTTTTAAGAAATATAATTTGTTACAATTTAAAACCGTAAGCCAGTCTAAGTGATACCTGACCAGCACCTTGTCCGGCAGTTCCATCGCTGTTGATAGTAGGAAAGTCAGAATAGTGTTCATAACGTGCCGAAATATCAATATATTTATTAGCATAACCAATACCTGGAGATACTAAAAAAGAGATTTGGTTGTATTTATTAGTAACAGGAAAGGCAGCACCGGCCTCGCCAGTTAAATAAAATTGGTCATTCCATACGAAAGCTTTTAATCCTGCTTTTGCAGGAACAAAACCTAAATCTTTCCCTTCATTTTCGCTCACAAAAAGGTTGGTGAAACCTGTAGTTAGCGTGATAGAGTATCTTTTTGTCAGGTCATATTGCAATCTGGCATCAGCACCTAAGGCTAATTTGTATGGTTTTTCGGTGGCATAACCGGCATTTAAACCAAATCCTAGTCGGAAACCTTGGTCGTAATTTTGTGTTTCTTGTGCTTTGGCTCCATTAAACGAGAATAAGGCCAGGACAAACAGAACGGTGGCGGTAATTTTCTTTGTAGTTTTCATGATTTGAGGGGTTTTAATAATTAATGTTTAATTTTTTCCGAACTTAAAAAAGAGGTTCTAGTGCTAAAAAACGGCAATTGTATTCAAATGTTGTGGGCATTGTTGAATTTTTGCTTCATGAAAAATGGAATTATTGATATTCAACAAAGTAGAAATCGGTAATAAAACTTGATTTTTTAAAAAGTAGGGGTTTAGCTAATGTTAGAGTAATCTTCGGACAATGTTTAGGTAAAATTGAGCTGTATTTTTTTTGGTTTTTATTTGAAAAGAGGAATAATTCTTTAAGGTTTGGTAATGTTTAGTTCATCCCGTTTTAAAATCCCTGGGCTTTCTTTGCTTCGAAAAATTAAAAACATACCAAGATGAAAAAAATTATTTTAGGGTTACTTTTAAGTACGGCTTTTTTCTCGTGTGAGAACGATAAAAACGGATCAGATGTAGTTTTAGCAGATCAATCTGTTACTCCAGTATTATTGAAGAAAAAAGAAGGTTTTGAAAAATTAGAGTTATTCTCTTTATTAACTTCTGATGATGTGTTACCACAGACTCCTAATTTTGTTTTTGGTGGTTCGGCAGATGGTAGCGGATTATTAAAAAATACAGATGGTACTTTTACTTTTTTGGTAAACAATGAAGATAATTTTGCTGTTTCCAGAATTACATTAGATAAAACTTTTAAACCAGTAGCAGGAGAATATTTATTGAATTCTAATGGTGGAACTTGGAGATTATGTGGAGCTACAATGGCTACTCCAGCAATTAATGGTTTTGGACCATTGTATTTGACTTGTGGTGAATCAGGTGAAGAATCCCGTACACATGGTGTGAATCCTTATGGAGATGTAGAATCAAATAGTGTTTCTAAAGAATTACCTGGATTTGGTCGTTTAAGCGCTGAGAATGCATTGCCATTAAAAGCATCGGCTTTTCCTGGGAAAACAGTTGTTGTAATTGGTGATGACGATTCAGGAACTTACGGAGGACAAATATTTATGTATGTTTCTAATACAGTAGGTGATTTGACTAGTGGTTCTTTGTATATGATGAAAAGAAACAGTGAGAATCAAAGAGAAAAAGACATGATTGTTGGCCAAAACTACCCGGTTACCTTTGTTAAAATTGACAATCATACTACTTTGACAGGTGCTCAAATTAATGCTTCTGTGAATACTTTAAAAGCGATTAAATTCGGTAGAGTTGAGGATTTGGATTACAGAAAAGGAGAAAAAGCAGCTGATAGAGAAGTTTATTTCAATGTAACTGGTCAAAACACAACAGGTGTTAATGCTGATGCTTCCAGAACTAAATATGGTAGAGTATACCAATTGAATTTAGACGAAAACAATCCATTGTCAGGAACTTTAAGAGTGATTTTAGATGGAGATGATCGTAACGGAATTGCTAAAACTTTCCAAAATCCAGATAACATTTGTGTAACTAAGAACTATGTATATGTTCAGGAAGATCCTAACGGTTATGGAGATGAAACGCACGATGGTTACATTTATCAATATGATATTGCTAACAAAACAATGAAAGTTGTGGTTGAATTAGACCACCGTCGTACTGAAACGGATGCTGCTAAATATAACGTAGGTGGAACTTCTAAATTTGGAGATTGGGAATATGGTGCTTTGATAGATGTTTCTGAGCAATTAGGAATCGATGATACTTTCTTGTTAAGCGTTCAGCCTCATACATGGACTGGAGCTAAATACAAAGGAGTTGATGGAGGAACAGGTCGTCCTAATGAGCAACAAGCTAGCCAAATTGTATTGATCAAAGGATTAGCGAGATAATAAAATTTAAAAATACTTTAAAAAGTCCACGGTTTCTTAATAGGGAACCGTGGCTTTTGTTTTCCAATTAGGTTTCTATTTATTATGAAAAAAACATTCTTTTTTTTGCTGCTGTTGGTTGTAGTTTCCTGTCAGGAAGTTTCTAAAACCGAACAAGTAAAACAATTATTTCAAGCGGATATCACGCTTTTAGTGCAATCAGTTACGGAGTTAGAGACTTTAATAAAGTCAGATGCAAGTCAGGATAAACTTCAAAAACAATTTTTAGCAGCACACCAAAATTATAAAAGAATAGAAGTTTTTAGCGAATATTATTTCCCGGAAGTTTCTAAGGCCATTAATGGACCAGCCCTTCCCGAGTTTGAGGAAAATGATGGATTAGTATTAGCACCTCAAGGATTTCAGGTGGTTGAAGAGTTTTTGTTTCCAGCGTATGATAAGAAATCAAAAGCAGAATTATTGAAAGAAATAGGAATTCTTTCGGCTAATTTAAAGCGTTTGAATCGAATAGCAGAGACCAATGAATTAACCGATGCTCATGTTTTTGACGCCTTGCGACTGGAAGTTTTTAGAATAATAAGTATGGGAATTACAGGTTTTGATTCGCCTGTAGCACAAAAATCAATTTCAGAAACAGTGGTTTCATTGGAAGGAATACAGCAATATTATCAACTGTATGCTACAAACGATTCGGATGCCGGTTTAAAAATCATCAGTCAGGCAATTCGCTATTTAAAAGCCAATCCTGATTTCAATCGTTTTGACAGAGCGACTTTTATTCAAAATTATGCCAATCCGTTGAGTCGAAAATTATATCAAAGTCAGAAAGATTTGAAAATTCCGTTTTTTAATGAAATGCGAGGATTGAAAACCAATGCGGAAACCTTATTTGATAAAGAAGTTTTTGACGAAGAAGCCTTTTCTGGATTCCCGGATTATAAAACAACTAAAGAAAAAGCTACTTTAGGAAAATTACTCTTTAAGGATCCTATTTTATCGGGGGATAATAGTCGTTCTTGTGCTTCCTGTCATCATGCCGATAAGGCTTTTACCGATGGTTTAGAAAAAGCCCTTTCTTTTGATGGTAAATCTTTTGTAAAAAGAAATACACCTACACTCACTAATATTGCTTTCCAACGCGTTTTTTTCTCTGATTCGAGAGTGAATTATTTAGAAGATCAGGCGGTAGCAGTAATTACAAATGCCGATGAGATGCATGGTTCTTTAGAAGCTGCCGCTGAGAAACTAAAAAAGAATCAAAATTATATTCAAAAGTTTGAGAAAGCCTTTCCACAAAAAGGGATTACTGCTTTTGAAATTAAGAATGCCTTGGCTTCTTATATTCGAACACTAAGTAAATTCGACTCTAAATTTGATGCCTATATGCGCGATGAGGTTGCTTTTACAGCCAATGAAAAAGCAGGTTTTAATCTTTTTGCAGGCAAAGCCAAATGTGCCACTTGTCATTTTATTCCGTTAACCAATGGAACGGTGCCACCTAATTTTATGAAATCCGAAAGTGAAGTTTTGGGAGTTCCTGATGTTAAAGGAAAATTAGATGCCGATTTAGGGAAATACAATTTGACCAAAGCGATTATTCATCAACATTCGTTTAAAACACCAACGATTAGAAATGCTGCATTAACAGCGCCTTATATGCACAATGGTGTTTTTAAAACCTTGGAAGAAGTAGTCAATTTTTATAATGAAGGCGGAGGGAAAGGATTGGGTTTTTCGTTAGAAAACCAAACCTTGCCTGAAGATAAATTGAACTTGACCGATTTAGAGAAAAAACAATTGGTTGATTTTATGAAAACCCTGACCGATAAAAAATATTTGAAATAAGTTAGATAATACAGCCACGAATTGCTTCGCCTGTTCGTTATCGCTTGGGTCACGAATGATTTTTTGAATTGAAAATAAAATTTGTGAATTCGTGGCTATTTCTAATTATCTGGTTTGCTAATAAAGTTAATTCTTCTGGGGAAATATTATTAGCAACAAACCTTAATATCGATTCGCTTCTGCTTACCTTTGTCGCCTTAAAAAAAATAAAGTGACTTTAACTACTTATACCAAAGAGTTCTCCTATAATTTACGATTGGCATATCCTATTATTTTGGGAATGCTTGGGCATACTGTGGTAGGACTTGTAGATAATGTGATGGTGGGGAAATTAGGCCCTACTGAATTAGCAGCAGTTTCTTTGGCTAATAGTTTTGTATTTGTAGCCATGTCGTTAGGAATTGGTTTTTCGACTGCCATAACACCTTTGGCTGCCGAAGCAGATGGTGAACAAAACATTGAAAAGGGTAGAAGCGTGTTTCATCATGGTTTGTATTTGTGTACTTTTTTAGGCTTTTTTCTGTTTGTATTGATCATTTTTGCCAAACAGTTACTGGGTTTTATGGGGCAACCTGAAAATGTAGTTGCATTAGCTAAACCCTATCTCGATATTGTGGCTTTTTCGTTAATTCCATTGATTATTTTTCAAGGATACAAACAATTTGCCGATGGAATGAGTGAAACTAAATATTCGATGTGGGCTACTATCTTAGCGAATGTTATCCACGTAATTTTAAATTACATATTCATTTACGGAATTTGGATTTTTCCTGAATTGGGAATGCTTGGCGCAGCCATTGGAACTCTTGTTTCTCGTTTTATAATGTTGGGATACATGCATTATAAGATGAAGAAAAATGCAAAGTTTCATCCCTTTTTTGATGGCTTTTCACTTAAAAAAATACAACGAAAAATCAATCTAAAAATCATTCGCTTAGGAGCCCCTTCTTCAATGCAAATGTTTTTTGAAGTAGCATTGTTTACAGCAGCGGTTTGGCTTTCAGGACGATTGGGAATTGCCAATCAGGCAGCGAACCAAATTGCGCTGAGTCTGGCTTCATTTACTTTTATGTTTGCCATGGGATTGAGCGTTGCAGCAACCATTAGGGTGGGGAATCAAAAAGGTTTAGGCGATTATAAGAAAATGAAAATAGTGGCTTTCTCGATCTTTCTATTGGCGGTTTTATTAGAAGTTTTCTTTGCGTTGTTTTTTGTTTTGTTTCATAAACAAATGCCGGCTTTGTTTGTAGATATGGGTAATTTGAAAGATTTAGTAGCCAATACCGAAGTGATAACCATAGCGGCTCAATTGTTATTAGTAGCAGCTGTTTTTCAAATTTCTGATGGAATTCAGGCGGTAGTTTTAGGAGCATTAAGAGGTTTACAAGATGCCAAAGTTCCGATGTATATTACCTTTGTGGCCTACTGGGTTGTGGGATTTCCGATATCTATTTATTTAGGATTTTATACCAGTTTACAAGCAGTTGGAATTTGGATTGGACTTTTGGCAGGATTAACAACAGCAGCTTTATTTTTGTATATTCGCTTCATTAGATTAACAAAGCAGTTGATTTTAGAAAAACATTAAAAATACGAAGTAGTGCTTTGTTTTTTCGAATGAAAATACAGCAACTAAAAAAAATAATCAAATTAATTACAGAATGGAATTACCAAAATTTGTACTCGGCGACAATACCGATTTTCCTGATGATATTTTTATCATCCATTTAGATTATCCAAGATTTATCATTAACCTAAAAGATGATGAAGTGGAATTTATGGAAGAAGCAGAAGATCTTGACGAAGCCGAATTGAATGCCGAAATGGAAGGTTTAATTGAAGAGGCGAATGCTTTTTATGATAGAGAAATGGAACGCTACGAGAAAGAATAGTTTTTGTTTTAATATTTGTAAATTAACAGTTTAGTGGCTGTAAAATGATTAAATTTAATCGTTTTACAGCCATTTTTTTTCTTTCAATATTTTTAAAAAATAAGGGTAACAAAATCAAATACTAATTGATATATAATAAACTTAAAAAATACAAAAATGAAAAATTTAAAAAAAATAACTGTTGTTTTAGCTTTAGGTTGGTATTGTTTAGCAAATGCTCAAATCAATACCACAAGTAGTACTAAAGTGAGTCTGGGTAAAGAAAATACCGCTGTTGAATCCAGTCAAAAGGGAATCAATGGGATCAATAATAATGGGATGCCAAATAGGATTTCGATGAATGTTACTGTTGCAAAGCAGACACAAGGGGCAACCTTTGGAGAAAAGGTAAATTCAGGAAAGATAAATATTAGGCTGATTGAAAATGGCTGTGTCGTTTTATTTCCTCTCAATTCTGGATATAAAATTAATGTAAAGGATAATAGTATTAATGACTTGACAGCAACTGAGCGTTCTACTTTTGGCGAAAAAGTAAATCAGGGCTTACATGCAGCTGGTGGCTCATTATCGCAAGGAGCATCATTATTGGGTGGTGCTTTACCGGGAGGTGCTATTATCTCGGCTGCAGTTTCCAGTGTGGGTAATTTAGCAGGTGGCGCTGGTGGAGGTGCTGCAGCTGCATCATACGCTAAAAGTGCAAAGAAAGTATATACAATTCAGGATGAAGATACTGATACCGTAATGGAGTTGCCAGATGGAGAATTTGAATTGGTATTTGTGATTTCGCAAAAAGCCAAATCAGGATTAAAAGATACCTTAAAGACTCAGGTTCGTATTGGTTTTACAGTAGAAAACGGAGTCTTGAAAACCAAACATGATACGGCTAAGAATTCGGTAGGCAATATTAGATAAAAAGATATTTATTAGAATTATGCTATCTAAGGCTTATTTTTAAAATAAGTTTCCAATAATAATTGAGCGGCTGCAAAGGGTGAGTATTCATTGTTTTGTACCGCTTTTTTAGTTTTTTCTAATAAATCCTGGATTTCAGAATTTGTATAAAAATCTTGTTGTAATTGATTGTGAATTGTTTCTAATAGCCAGAATTCGTTTTGTTCTACTCTTTTAGTGTCGAAATAACCATTGCTTTTTGTCAGTTCGATGTATTTTGAAATTATTTGTTCTATTTCAGCAATTCCGTCATGGGTTTTGGCACTACAAGTTGTGGCCAGTGGAATCCATCCTGATTTTTTTGAAGGGAAAAGATGCAATGCACGACTTAATTCGGTTTTTGCTTGTGTGGTTTTTGGGATGTTATCCCCATCTGATTTGTTGATTACAATAGCGTCTGCCATTTCCATAATGCCTCTTTTGATGCCTTGTAATTCATCACCGGCTCCTGCAATTTGCAATAATAAAAAGAAATCAACCATGCTGTGAACAGCGGTTTCACTCTGTCCTACGCCTACGGTTTCAATGATAATGGTATCAAATCCGGCGGCTTCACATAGAATTATGGTTTCTCTTGTTTTGCGTGCTACTCCGCCCAGTGTTTCTCCTGATGCCGAAGGCCGTACATAAGCATTAGGATCTTTAGCTAATTCTTCCATTCGTGTTTTGTCCCCCAGAATGCTTCCATGCGAAATAGAACTACTAGGGTCAATTGTGAGCACAGCTATTTTTTTGCCTTGGCTGCTTAAGTGTTTTCCAAAAGCTTCAATAAAAGTACTTTTCCCTACTCCGGGAACTCCGGTGATTCCTATTCGAATGGATTTATTAGCATGTGGCAAACAGGCATTGATAATTTCATTGGCTTTCGCAAAATGATTGGGATTGCTGCTTTCAATTAAAGTAATGGCTCTACTGAGCGCACTAATTTCTCCAGCCAATACGCGGGTAATGAGTTCTTCGGTGCTAGGTTGCGCCATTCGGGCTTGCTGAATTTTCTTCAACACAGCAGTATTGAAAATTTCAGGGCTGTCTTCGTTCTTGGCTGAGGTGGGCTTATCTTTTTTCAAAATAGAGAATGCTTTAAGTAAAAATAATACATTAAAAGGAAATAATTTGATATTCCTGATAAGTTTATGATACTTGTAAATTAGTGAATATCTTTGCAGCACTATGAGCAATATAATTCTAATTTTTGTCTATTTACTTCTAGGTGTTGCTTTGCAATACGTCAAATGGTTTCCAACCAATAGTTATAAACTAATTAATAAGTTTGTTATTAATGTCTGTCTTCCGGCTTTGGCTTTGTATTATATTCCAAAAATACAATGGGATAATAAGTTGCTTTACCTTATTGGGGTAACTTGGATTGGTTTTGCTATATCTTTCTTTTTATTTCGCTTTTTAGGAAAAAAATACGGTTGGTCTAAAAAATTAATTGGCTGTCTTATTATTACAGCAGGTTTAGGAAATACCTCGTTTTTAGGTTTTCCTATCGTCAATGCACTTTATGGTTCCGAAGGTTTGAAAATGGCTATTTTAGTCGATCAGCCAGGGACTTTTGTGGTGGTTTCTACTCTTGCTGTAGTTGTGGCTACGATGTATTCTAAAGATGCAACAAGCGGAGGGACAATAGTCAGGAAAGTAATGTTGTTTCCTCCTTTTATTTGCTTTTTAGTATCTTGTATTGCTAATGTTTTAGGTTTGGATTTTCATGATTATGTCCAATTTGGATTGACAAAGTTAGGTAGCTTGCTTACGCCTTTAGCTATTATTTCGGTAGGTTTGCAATTGCATTTTGATAGTCGAAGCCAGCATTGGAAATTTCTTTGGATAGGATTAGCCTATAAGTTGTTCATTACTCCGGCAATATTGTTTGTATTGTATGTTGTTATCTTAAAACAACATGGATTAATGATTCAAGTAGCTTTGATGGAAGCCGCAATGGCACCAATGATTATGGCTAGTATTGTGGCTACTTCTCATGGTCTCAAACCCCGATTAAGTAGTATGATGATTGGTTTTGGGATTCCTATTTCTTTTATAACATTGGCTTTTTGGTATCTTATTTTGCAATACATTTAAAGGAAGTATTTCTTTTTAGGAGCAGAACGATACATTTCCAAAACAACTTTTGCTCCTGCTGTTCATTACAATCTCCCGATGAAAAATCGGGAGGATTTTCATTGCCATCAGGGCTAGAGAGTACGTTTTTATTTTCAAAACAACTTTTATTTTTTGTAAATAATTATTTATATATTTGGAAAAGTGTGATGCAGAATCAAGCTGTGTTTCTTTACTCTTAATAGGGGGATAAATACTTTTTTGTAGCGTGTATATCTAGTTAGGTACAATATATAATAAAAACTATATCTAAAAAATGACTCCAGAATATAGAATAGAAGTAGAAAAGAATATTAAAGAATATTTTAAGTCATTTGATGATATAAAAGAAATTGTAAACATCAAATGCGAGGAAACTTTTACTGACTTAGGTATTGTCGTAAATGTTTGGAATGTGAAAACTGAAGACGAAGCATTTTGGGTTGTTGAAGGTGATGATGCTCCAATGAATTTATATACTCAGAATGCTAATTACCTTTCTGCTGATGAAGCATATTCTTTTCATATGGGATTGACGCAAAGATTAGAAAAGAGACATAAAAATGAATTCAAACATATTATAGAGGAAATTCCTTTAGATATTGGACATCTAAAATCAATTAATAGAAAGCTAAATATGGCTTCTGAAAAATTATCAATAGATTTAGAGCCAGAAGAATTTCAGTCTATTGGGTTATTATGTAGAGAAAGCCTAATTGATTTATCTAAGGAACTCTGCAATAGAAATCCTGAATTAGTAAGTGAGAAAGGATTAAAGAAGTCGGACTTTAAAGGTGTTGCAAATGCTTTTATTGAATATTATATTCCCGGAAGTGAAAACTCTGATTTGAGAAATTATTCGAGAAAACTAGTTGATAGTGCTTGGAGCTATAATTCGATGTTAGTTCATTCGCAGAATAAAAAGTATCCAGATGCCAAAATTGCATTATTATTTACTTGTACTACTATTAGTTTAATTGAGAACTTATTTTTTAAATATCTAGGTTTTGACCAAGAATTGGCTTGCTCAAAATGTGGAAGTTTGCAAATAGAATTCATTGAATACGAAAAAGACAAAATTAAACAAGTTTGCAAAAAATGTGATAATGAAGAATTAATAACTTTTGCAGAAGAATAACTTTACTTTTGTAATATAACTACAAACAAGAAATTTTCAAAAATCAAATATTCAGTATTCTCTCTTTAACAAATTTTTATTCTTATTAAAACGGCTGTCAGTGTTTTTTGATTAACTTTATTGGGAATTAAAAATAGATAAAAATGGCAACAATACGTTTAGGAGATACGGCTCCGGATTTCAAAGCAGAAACTACGCAGGGTACTGTACAATTTCATGAATGGTTAGGTGATTCTTGGGGTGTTTTATTTTCGCATCCATCTGATTTTACACCAGTTTGTACAACAGAATTAGGTACTGTAGCTAATTATTTTCCTGAATTCCAAAAAAGAAATACTAAGGTTATCGCATTAAGTGTGGATGGATTAGAGTCGCATTTAAACTGGATTAAAGACATCGAAGAAACTCAAAATGTAACTTTACAATACCCAATTATCGCTGATGAGAACAAAGAAGTAGCTAATTTGTATGATATGATTCATCCAAATGCGAATGACACTTTCACGGTTCGTTCAGTATTTATTATTGGAGCTGATAAAAAAGTAAAATTAATCTTGACTTATCCGGCTTCTACAGGAAGAAACTTTGACGAATTGCTACGTGTAATTGATAGTTTACAGTTAACAGCTAATTATAGCGTGGCTACACCAGCCAACTGGAAAGACGGTCAGGATGTGGTTATTTCTCCATCAATTCCAGATGAAGATATTCCGGCTAAATTCCCAAAAGGATTCAATCGCATTAAATATTACTTAAGAATGACACCACAGCCTAATAAGTAATTTCGTAGGTTCTGGTTACAAAAAAAGTACAATGAGAAAATTTCTTATTGTACTTTTTTTGTTTTAGGCGGAGTCTTAGTCGTAATGGTGTCGGCATTTTACAATTTGTATTTCATCTTCCAAATACCTGTAAATTAATCGATGTTCATCATCAATTCGGCGTGACCAAAACCCGGCATATTTATGTTTTAGAGGTTCGGGTTTTCCTATACCTTCAAATGTTTTAATTTTTCTATGGCAGTATCAAGACGTTTTTCATTTAATCGTGATGACAATTCGTGATTTGTTGCCATCAATGAATTGTATTCTTCAAGCGATATCACTACAATCCCTGAATCTTTTCCTCGGTTAATAATTAGAGTCTCAAAATTCTTCGCTACTGCATCAAAGTAAGATTTAATATCTTTTCTGAAATCGGAAATATTTGTAACTATCATAATGTGTATTTGGTTAGTGTTAAATTACATTAACCCATTTATCTTCGCATACTGCAACAACATAATGGTTTTAGCATCTTTTAATTCTCCTGTTTCAATCATTGCATAAGCCTGGTCAAAAGACATTTCTAAGACTTCGATGTTTTCTTGTTCATGGTCCAGTCCGCCGCCTTCGCTGACTTTCATTGAAGCGTCATATTCGCCAATAAATAAATATAGAATTTCGGTTATGGCACCCGGTGACATATAGGTTTCCATGATTTTTTTAACCTTAGAAATTCTATAACCGGTTTCTTCTTCTGTTTCTCTGATTATGCATTGTTCGGGTTCGTCCTGATCTAATAAGCCGGCGCAAACTTCGATCATCATTCCGCTTTTATTTCCGTTTAAGTAGGTTGGTAAACGAAACTGGCGGGTTAAAATAATGGTTTTATCTGTTTTGTTATAAAGTAAAATGGCCGCTCCATTTCCACGATCGTAGACTTCTCTTTTTTGAGTAATCACGCTGTTGTCAGGTTTTTGATAATCAAAAGTTACTTTGTTCAGAATGTACCAGTTGTCCGAAAGTAGTTTGGTTTTTTGGATGGTTATTTTTGGGTCGTTCATGTGTTGTGATTTTGGATATAAAAAAACGCCCTGAAAAATCAGAGCGTTAATTGTTTATTTCATAATAGTTTGTTTTCTGTCCGGACCTACAGAAACAATTTTGATAGGCACTTCAAGTTCTTTTTCAATGAACTCGATGTACTCTTTTAATTCAACCGGTAATTCCTCGTAAGTTGTCATTCCTGTTAAATCTTGTTTCCATCCTTTGAATTCTTTGTAAATCGGAGAAACATTTTCTTCTTCCACATTGTAAGGGAAGTGAGCGATGTTTTTTCCTTTGTAATTGTATTCAGTACATATTTTCAAAGTGTCAAAACCTGAAAGTACGTCACCTTTCATCATCATCAGTTGAGTTACTCCGTTTACTTGTACTGCGTATTTCAATGCTACTAAGTCTAACCATCCACAACGTCTTGCTCTTCCTGTAACCGAACCAAATTCGTTGCCTACTTTTGCCATTGTAGCACCAACTTCGTCAAAAAGTTCAGTAGGGAAAGGACCGCTACCTACACGAGTAGTGTAAGCTTTGAAAATTCCGTAAACTTCTTTGATTTTGTTTGGAGCAATTCCTAAACCTGTACAAGCTCCGGCAGCTGTAGTGTTAGAAGAAGTTACGAATGGGTAAGTACCAAAATCAACGTCTAGTAAAGAACCTTGAGCTCCTTCACATAAAATTGATTTACCAGCTTTTTGAGCTTGGTACATGTATTCTTCACTATCAATAAAGTCTAATTTTTTGATTTCTTCGATTGCTTCAAAGAACTCAGCTTCAAGTTCAGCTAAGTTGTATTGTAATTCCACTCCGTAGAATGCAATCATTGCTTCGTGCTTGTCAGCTAGAGAACGGTATCTTTTTTTAAAATCTTCTAATTCAATATCTCCTACACGTAGACCATTTCTACCTGTTTTGTCCATGTAAGTTGGTCCAATACCTTTAAGTGTAGAACCAATTTTAGCTTTCCCTTTAGAAGCTTCAGAAGCAGCATCTAATAAACGGTGTGTAGGTAAGATTAAGTGTGCTTTTCTGGAAATGATTAATTTCTTTTTGATATCAATGTTGAATTTTGCCAATCCTTCGATTTCTTTTTGAAATACAACAGGATCGATTACAACACCATTTCCAATAACATTTACCGCTGATTTATGGAAAATTCCAGAAGGAATGGTTCTAAGTACGTGTTTAATTCCGTCAAATTCTAAAGTATGCCCTGCATTAGGTCCTCCTTGAAAACGAGCAATAATATCGTAATTTGAGGTAAGAACGTCAACAATTTTTCCTTTTCCTTCATCTCCCCATTGTAATCCTAGTAATAAATCTACGGTCATTTTAATTTCTTTATTTTATCGTTAATTCGTTTTGGTGGTAAATTGTTTACCGCCCTTTTTTAAACTAAATGTTATCGTTATTGGTTTCTTCTTTCTCTTCGTCTGTTTTTGCCACTCTTTTTGTACCATAAAAATACAAGGAATGATTTGTGATGTCTACATCAAAAATTTCTTCGATGGTCTTTTTGATAGATTGAATTCTTGGGTCACAAAATTCTACTACATCACCACTATCTGTCATGATAAGATGGTCATGTTGTTTGTCAAAATAGGATTTTTCATAGTGTGCCTGATTTTGACCAAACTGGTGTTTGCGTACCAAAGCACAGTCAAGTAGTAATTCTATAGTGTTGTATAGCGTAGCTCTACTGACACGGTAGTTTTTGTTTTTCATTTTGATATATAGATTTTCTATATCAAAATGTTCTTCGCTTTCATAGATTTCCTGAAGTATAGAGTAACGTTCAGGCGTTTTTCTATGCCCGTTTTTCTCAAGATACATTGTAAAAACGTTTTTTACAATCTCCTGATTTTTGTTGTTATTTGTGGAAATGAGTGTCATATTCGGCAAAGATAAATTTTTATTTTAATAGTTTTCAAGTTTAAGTACTTATAAGATGATAATTTTGTTTTTTTTCAATAAAATCAAATTATAGTTTAAGCCTCTTTTTTTATTTAAAAACGGTTTTAAATACTTAAAAAGTATTTGGAATAAAGCATATTATGAAAAAACTAATTTTTGTAGACTCTGGTTACCCGGTCGATTCCGTCGATTTTTTTGATGTTTTCGATTAGTTTTTTCAAAATGGTGATATTTTGTACAATCACCGTAAGCTGTCCTTTGAAAAGTCCTGCGTCACCACTCAATGAAATACTTTGAATATTTACGTTCATATTATTCGAAATTACCTTTGTCAACTCGTTAGTTAAACCAATAGTGTCCATTCCTGTGATGTTCAAAATGGCTTTGAACTCTTGTTGAGAAGAGTCGATCCATTTGGCAGGCATAATACGATATGCATAATTGGATTGTAAAGAAATAGCGTTAGGGCAATCTTTTTTATGCACTTTTATTCCTTCATTGATGGTAACGAAACCAAAAACCTGATCTCCGGGTATTGGATTACAACAGGTAGAAAGTTTATAATCTAATTTGTCCTGCTCCTTACCAAAAACCAACATGTCATAGTTGTTGTTTAAAACAGGTCTGTGGATATCGGTGTCAGCGGTATTACCGCCACGCTTAATTTTGCTTTTGAAGAAATTGATTAAAGTATTGCTTTTTTGTGCGGCAAAATCCTTTAATTGTTGGTTGTCGATGGTGCCAATTCCCACTCTGTAAAATAAGTCTAAACTGGTTTTAAGGTGAAAAAAGTTAACTAATTCATTAGTCACCGCTTCGTTTAAGGTGACTTTAAGGTGTTTTAGTTTACGGGTAAGTACTTCTTTTCCTTCTTCAGCAATCTTTTTAGTGTTTTCGTTAAGAACGTTTCTAATCTTATTTTTTGCTCTCGAAGTAGTTACATAATCTAACCAGTTGGCAGTAGGTTTTTGATTTGGAGAAGTAATAATCTCTACCTGGTCACCACTTTTTAATTCGTAATTTAAAGGAACTAATTTTCCGTTGACTCTAGTTCCGCGGGTTTTAATTCCAATTTCGGAGTGGATACTAAATGCAAAATCAAGTGATGTTGCTCCTTTAGGCAAGGATTTGATATCACCTTTAGGGGTAAAAATGTAGATTTCTTTTGAATACAAATTCATTTTGAAATCTTCCACAAAGTCAATAGCGTTGGTTTCCGGGTTTTCTAATGCTTCTCTTAATAAGTTGAGCCAAACATCCAAACCGCCTTCTTCGGTAGCTCCATTTTTGTATTTGTAATGTGCAGCATAGCCTTTTTCGGCAATTTCATCCATTCGTTCACTACGTACCTGAACTTCGACCCAACGTCCTTTAGGTCCCATTACCGTAATGTGAAGCGCTTCATAACCTGTTGATTTAGGTGATGAAATCCAGTCTCTTAATCGGCTTGGGCTGGGTCTGTAATGATCTGTAACGATAGAATAAATTTTCCAGGCAATAAATTTTTCGTCGTGTGGATCTGATTTATAGACAATTCGAAGCGCAAATTTATCGTATACTTCGTCAAAGCTTACATTTTGGGCTTTCATCTTTCTACGGATGGAGTAGATGGATTTTGGACGTCCTTTTATGATGTAATCAATTCCTTCGGCATCTAAAGAGGCTTTAAGTACATCCGAGATGTCTTTGATATAAGCATCTTGTTGTTCCTTGGTCTCTTTTATTTTGCTGACAATGTCATTGTATATGGCAGGTTCGGTATATTTTAAACCTAAATCTTCCAGTTTTGTTTTAATGTTATATAAGCCTAATCTATGGGCAAGTGGCGCATAGATGTATAAGGTTTCTGAGGCAATTTTGACCTGTTTATGGTCATCCATAGATTCCATAGTTTGCATATTGTGCAATCTGTCGGCTATTTTTATCAGGATTACGCGCACATCATCATACAGAGTCAACAACATTTTTCGGAAGTTTTCGGCCTGCATAGACACATTCATGTCTTTTTGTACGATGGATATTTTAGTCAAACCTTCCACAAGTTGTGCTACCTTAGGATTGAACATTCGCTCAATATCTTTAACGGTAGTTGGTGTGTCTTCTACAACATCATGTAATAAAGCGGCAGCAATTGAAGTGGCTCCAAGACCTATTTCGGAGGCGACAATTTTGGCAACAGCAATGGGGTGAAAAATATAAGCTTCTCCTGATTTTCTTCTTTGGTCTTTATGAGCTTCAACAGCCACGTCAAAAGCTTTGCGTATCAGTTTTTTATCCTCAGTAGTTAAGGTCTGGTAACTAATACGAAGTAATTCTTTGTATTCTTGAGCAATTGCTTTATTCTCTTTTTCGATATCTATTTCTGTCATAAGTGCAGGGTTCATTTTCTAAAAATAACGATAAGTTCGCATATATGCAAGAGTTTGAATTGTTGATTTCAAATTTAGTGCTTGAGTTTTTAGTCCCTAGTCCTTAGTTCGAAGTCGGTATTGTAAAATCTGAAATCTACAATCTAAAACCCTCTCTGTCTTTTAGCTTCGAATATTAATATGGCTGCGGCAACCGAAACATTCATGCTGTCGATTTCTCCCTGCATAGGAATAATGATGTTTTGTGTAGCGGCGTCTCGCCATTCCTGGGTAAGTCCGGTAGCTTCGGTTCCTACTACTAAGGCTGTAGGTTTTGTATAATCCTGAGTGTGGTAACTTGTTGAATTTTGTAAGGTCGCGCAGTAAAAATTGATGTTTTTTTCTTTTAAAAAAGAAATGATTTCAGCGGTGCTTGCAGTTGCAATTTGGTTCGTAAATAAACAACCTACGCTGGAACGAACAATATTAGGATTGTATAAATCGCTTTTGGGGTTGGCAATAATTACAGCGTCTAGATTAGCGGCATCGGCGGTTCTTAAAAGAGCGCCTATATTTCCTGGCTTTTCAGGAGCTTCGGCAACCAGAATTAAGGGTGTGGCTGAGAGCTTTAAATCCGAAAGTTGTAATGATTTTGATTTGGCCACAGCCAATACACCTTCGGTGGTTTCGCGGTAGCTTAGTTTTTGAAATACGTCTTTATTGATTTCGATTAATTCAGCTGATTTGGCTAATTTTTTTGCTTCAATTTCGCTGCAAATTTCAGGATAAAACAATACGGTTTCAATTTCATAATTTCCTTTTACGGCTAACGAAATTTCGCGTACTCCTTCAATTAAAAAAGTTCCTGTTTGTCTTCTGTTTTTGGCTTTTTCCTGTAATAATACTAAAGATTTTATGAATGGATTTTGAATGGATGTAATTTGTTTCAAGAGATTCTAAATTTTAGTATTGTGAAAAATTAAACAGTTCTTTGGACTACTTCAAAAATTTTAGCATCCTCACATTTTAATGTTTTCGAAGGGAATTTCATTAATAAAGCATAGTCGTGAGTTGCCATGATGATGGTTTTTCCGTTAGCATTAATTTTTTTCAAAACATCTAAAACTTCAATGCTGGTTTGAGGATCTAAGTTTCCTGTAGGTTCATCGGCAAGGATAAGTTCAGGATCGTTAAGTAAGGCTCTTGCTATGGCTACACGTTGTTGCTCACCACCAGAGATTTGGTGTGGCATTTTTTGCGCATAGTTTTTCATGCCTACTTTATCCAGTACTTCTTCTATTTTTCGATTCATTTCATTTTGATCCGTCCATCCTGTTGCTTTAAGTACAAAAAGCATGTTGTCCTGGATAGAACGATCCGGTAACAATTTGAAATCCTGAAAAACAATTCCTATTTTACGTCTTAAAAACGGAATATCATCTTCTTTCATTGTTTCTAAATCAAAGTCTACAATGTGTCCATTTCCTTCTGTCAATGGTAAATCGGCATAGAGCGTTTTCATTAAACTACTTTTACCTGAACCCGTTTTTCCAATGATATATAGAAATTCACCATGGTTTACTTCCAAGTTAACATTCGATAAGATTACTTTATCTTCTTGATAGATAGTTGCATTTTTTAATGACAGTACGGCTTGAGACATAATGTAGGATTTGTTTATGGCGTAAAAGTAATTATCAATTATGAAATAGCAATAGTCAAATACTAGTTTTTTGTGGTCTGTTAAAATATTTGTTCATAATAAAACCAATTAAGGGTTCGTTATAAAATTTATTATATGATATATTTGAATATTAAAATAAAATAAAAATGCGTAAACTTTCCTGGCTCTTCTTTTTGTTGGTTTTTGTTCAAACCACTACGCTTTTAGCACAAAAATCATCGATATATACTAATGATTTAAAAGATTATAATAGAGCAGTTTCTTTGTATAAAGACAATCAATATGCTTCGGCCCAGTTTCTTTTCGAAAAAGTAAAAGAAGTAACTAAGGATGATGAAGTTAAGTCAGATTGTGCTTATTATGATGCCAGCTGTGCTGTTCGATTAGGGCATGCCAATGCTGATGCTTTGATGGAAAACTTCCTTGAAGGATACCCAACTAGTTCTAAAAGCAATCAGGCTTATGTTGAGGTCGCACATTATTACTTTAATCAGGGGAATTATGCTGAAGCTTTAAAAAGATTTGAAAAAGTCGATGAAAGTCAGCTAAGTGCTAAGGATAAAGACCGATTTAATTTCCAAAAAGGGTACAGCTTATTTAGTTCTAATAATAAAAAAGAAGCAAAAACGTATTTCAATAAGGTTTTGAAATCAGATGTTTATGGTTCTCAGGCTAAATATTATTTAGGTTTCATGGCTTATGAAGGCGATAATTATCAGGAAGCCAATAAATATTTTGATCAGGTTTCGGGAGATGAAAAATATGCCGAAAAACTATCGTATTATCAGGCCGATATGAGTTTTAAATCGGGGAATTTTGAGAAAGCGATTGCTTTAGGACAAAAAGCAATGGGCAAATCGAATGCCCAGGAAAAATCAGAATTGAATAAAATTATTGGCGAAAGCTATTTTAATTTAAAAAAATACAACGAAGCCATTCCGTATTTGGTTGCTTATAAAGGCAAAAGAGGGAAATGGAATAATACCGATTATTACCAATTGGGTTATGCTTATTACAAACAAAATGATTTTGAAAATGCCATTGCCCAATTCAATAAAATTATTGGAGGAAAAGATGGAGTAGCTCAAAATGCCTATTATCATTTAGGGGAAAGTTACCTTAAATTAGATAAAAAACAACAGGCGTTGAATGCTTTTAAAAATGCTTCCGAAATGTCGTTTGATGCAGCAATTCAGGAAGATGCTCATTTAAATTACGCTAAGTTGAGTTATGAATTAGGAAATTCATACCAAAGTGTGCCTTCAGTTTTATTGGGTTTTATCAATAAATATCCAAATAATTCCAGTCGTCCGGTAGTGGAGAAATTATTGATTGATTCTTATATTTCTTCTAAAAATTATAAAGCAGCCTTGGCTTTATTGGAAAAAAATAAAACTCCTGAGAATAAATTGGCTTATCAAAAAGTGACATTCTACAACGGTTTAGAATTGTACACCGATAGAAATTATAGCGGAGCTTTACAGATGTTCCAGAAATCTTTAGCCAATTCAATTGATGCCGAATTTACGGCAAGAGCCACTTTCTGGAAAGGAGAAACTGAGTATGTTTTGGATGATTACAATAAGTCATTGTTGAGTTTCAAGCAGTTTGCCGGGATGTCGGCTGCAGCAGCAACACCAGAATATAAAAACAGCAATTACAATATTGCTTATGCTTATTTTAAGTTGAAAGAATACGATTCGGCTGGAGATGCTTTTCAGAAGTTTATCGATAAAGTAAAAGATGATAAAACAAGAGTAACCGATGCTTATTTGCGATTAGCCGATTGTCGTTTTGTAACTACTAAATACTGGCCGGCTATGGATGCCTACAATAAAGTAATCGAACTTAAAAGTGTAGATGCTGATTATGCCTATTATCAAAAAGCAATTTGTAATGGTTTTGTTGGCAAAAATGACAAAAAAATCGAAGAGTTGAATTCGTTTTTACAAGCTTATCTTAAATCGAGCTATCGCGATGACGCTTTGTTCGAATTGGCAAATACTTATGTTGCGACTAATAAACAGGATTCTGCCTTAAAAACTTACGACCGATTAATCAGCGAATATAAAAACAGTGCTTTTACTTCAAGAGCTATTTTGCGTCAGGGATTAGTTTATTATAATTCAGACAGAAATACTGAGGCTTTAGTGAAATTCAAAAAAGTTGCGGCCGAATATCCTAAAACTCCAGAAGCTTTAGAAGCGGTGGCTACAGCAAGATTGATATATGTAGATAGTGGAAAAGTGGGCGAGTACGCCAGCTGGGTTAGAACATTGGATTTTGTTGCTGTTACCGATGCTGATTTGGATAATGATACTTATGAATCGGCGGTAAAACAATATGAGCAAAATTATATTGCTCAGGCTATTTCCGGTTTCAGAGCTTATCTTTCGAGTTTTCCAAATGGAATTCACGCTTTGAAGGCTAATTATTATTTGGCGCAAGCCTATTATGGTGAAGGTCAAAAAGACAATGCACTTCCATATTATCAGTATGTTGTTAATGAACCTAGAAACGAATTTACTGAGCAGTCTTTAGCTAGATTAGGGCAGATATTATTAGATAGTGGTGCGAAAGAAAAAGCAATTCCGGTATTGGCGCGTTTAGAAAATGAAGCTGATTTATCTCAAAACAAAGTCTTTTCACAGGCTAATTTGATGAAATCTTATTATGAGAAGAAAGATTATGCAAATGCGGTTGTTTATGCTGAAAAAGTGTTGAATAATCCAAAAATAGATGATAATATAAAAAGTGATGCACAAATAATCATTGCGCGTTCAGCTATGCAAACAGGAGATGGGGCTAAGGCTAAAGCGGCTTATGCCAAAGTGCTTGTGATAGCTAAAGGAGAACTTGCTGCCGAATCCCTGTATTATGACGCTTATTTTAAGAACAAAGAAAATAAGTTTGAAGCATCGAATACTGTTGTTCAAAAATTAGCAAAAAGCTACGCTACTTACCGTTATTATGGAGCAAAAGGATTGGTATTAATGGCTAAAAACTTTTATGGTTTAAAAGACAGTTTTCAGGCAACCTACATTTTGGAAAGTGTAATTCAAAATTTTGCTGATTTCCCGGATGTTGTTTCAGAAGCTCAAACGGAGTTAAATGCTATCAAGGGTGAAGAAGCCAAAACCAATTCGTCAATTAAATAAATAATAAAGAACGTAGTTTTTAGTTTGAACTGCTTTTTAAAAAATAAGAAATATGAAGTTTAATTTCTCAAAAAAAATAATCCTGTTCCTTTTTCTAATGGCTTTGCAATTTTCTTTTGCTCAAAAGAAAAAAGAGGAGAACATTGGTTCGGAAGTGGTAAACGTAGTGAAACCTTATACACCAACAATTTCAGACGCATCTAAAATTCAGGAATCTCCTGTTCTTGATGATGAGGGCAATGCTAAAAAAGAAACCATAAAATATTCTATTTTTTCTTTTCCTGTAGCTTCGACTTTTACACCGGCAAAAGGAAAAGCCGAAGGTGTGGATAAGGAAGCTAAAGAAAAGTTCTTTAATAATTATGCTACTTTGGCAATTGGGAATTATGGAACGCTTAATGCTGAGTTGTTTGTGAATCAGGAATTAGCTAATAATGATTATGTAGGCGGAATGTTTCGTCATTTTTCTTCTCAGGGTGGTATCAATAATTTGGAGCTGGATGATTGGTTTTATGACACCGCTTTGGATGTGACTTATGGTGCTAATTACGATAAAATGTCATGGAATATAGATTTGGGATACCAAAATCAAGCTTATAATTGGTATGGTTTGCCAATGGATTTCGGGAGTGCATTGACTCCTGGGGATAGAAATAATCTGATTGCAGGTATCGATTCAAAACATTCGTATAATGGAATTTCTTTAGGAGGAAAACTTAATTTTACTGAAGGTGCTTTTAAAGATGCATCGATGAAATTTAGTCATTTTTCAGATAGTTTTGGATCTTCTGAAAATAGATTTTACGTTAAACCGGCTTTGCAATTTGATGTAGCAGATCAATTGGTGAAAACCGATATTATTGTAGATTATGTGGGAGGTTCTTTCGATAAAAATTATGAAGATACCAATACAGCCAAGGTTAAATACGGTTTTACTAATTTAGGAATTTCTCCTAGTTTTAATATTAACGAAAACGGTTGGAATGTAAAATTGGGAGCTTCATTGTTTTATAGCATCGATAAAATGGGAGCTGACAATAAATTTTTAATATACCCAAATGTGAGCGTTTCTTATCCTGTGGTTGAGGATTTGATGATTTTTTATGCAGGAGCCGAAGGAAGTTTAGAGCAAAATTCTTATATGGATTTTGTGAAAGAAAACCAGTTTTTATCGCCTACTTTAGCAATTGTACCAACAGACAAGCAGTACCAAATTAGTGCAGGATTAAAAGGAAAATTAGCTTCCAGTGTGAGTTATAACATTCAGGGTTCTTATAATAATGAGAGAAACAAAGCTTTGTTTAGAAGTCATGACTACACTGAAAACAATGCTAATGAAGATTATGCTTATGGTAATTCGTTTCAGGTGGTTTATGACGATGTAAGAACGTTTCGTTTTTCAGGTAATTTGAAAGCTGATTTTTCTGAAAATGTAAGCTTTGCTCTTGGAGGGACTTTTAGCAGTTACAAAAATAGTGTGGAGCAGGAAGCCTGGAATTTACCTGCTGTAGAAGTTAATTCTTCCATTGATTTTAATATTACACCAAAATGGTATGCCGGAGCAAAATTGTTTTATGTGGGAGAAAGAAAAGATTTTCAATTGAATACCGATATTGTTTACGTAACACAACCTGAGCCAATGACTTTAAAAAGTTATGTTGATTTGAATTCGCATGTTGGTTACAAATACAATTCTCAGCTTACCGCTTTTTTGAAGTTGAATAATATGACGAATAAGTCTTATCAAAAATGGATGAATTATCCTGTACAAGGTTTTCAGGTGATGATAGGGGGTAATTATAAATTTGATTTTTAGGGGAGTTAGGTTTTTAAGTCGTCTTTAGTTTAACCACAAAGAGCACTAAGGTTTTCGCTAAGTTCACAAAGTTTTAATTCTTTGTTTTTGCTTTCGAAATCTTAGTGCTCTTTGCGTTTAATAACTTTGTGTCCCGATAGCTATCGGGATTTGCGGTTAAATAAATGTTTTATTCTGTAAAAGGAATCGCAACACGGGTTTTGTCCCAACCCAGGTTCAGAATCATTCCGTTATCGGCTTTGGTGAAAACCATAGAAAAGGCTTCAAGCGATTCTTCAGCCTGAGTAGCAGGAACAACTAATCGGGCAACATCATTCGCTTCTTTATACGAATAAGCACCCCAAATATTAATGTCTTTGTTTAAAATGATGGTCCATTCTTTTTCTCCAGGAATGGTGTATAAAGAATAACTCCCCGCTTTGATTTTTGTTTTTCCAAGATTAACATCTTTGTAGAAAGTGATTTCGGTAGCTTCGTTGGCACCGGTTCTCCATACTTTTCCGGCAGGAGTCAGTTCGCTTAAAGCGCGTCCTTTAAGTTGTGGGCGGCTATAGATAACTTTTGCTGTTTTTGTTGGGATTTTGTTATCAGCAGGGAATAAGGCTTGATCCATTGGGCTTTTGTCTAAACCAGGAAATTTTTGAGCTTGTGTATTTGTCGCTAATAATAGTAGAAAGCCAAAAGCGACTGCGGAAATGAATTTGAATGTTTTCATAATTGATTTAAAAAAGAATAAGATTAGTAATGATTCTTTTACGAAGTTAAATAAAAATTGTTTTACGATTGGTTAAGAATTTCAAATACACCTAAAATAGTGTGAGATTGGGATAATAAAGTAAATTTGCTTTTTTATTCCTGAAAAAAGAATCTCTTAGTATCTTAATGAAATGACTTTCAAACAAAAAATATATGATTATTATTGCCGATTAGTAGAAGATCGAATCGATGCTTTTCGGGATATGATTTCGGCTTTGACCGAGGATTCTAAAAATGATGCAAAAGGCTCGGCTGGAGATAAACACGAAACAGCTTTAGCGATGATGCATTTGGAACAGGAAAAATTCAATACTAAACTAAGGGAAGTTCTAGAGCAAAAAGCAGTTTTGGACAAAATCGATGCTTCGGTAATTGCAAAAACAATCGTTTTGGGGAGTTTGGTAAAAGCCAATGGAATTTATTTGTATCTGTCTTTGGCTTTGCCAAAAATAACTATTGACGGAATAAATGTGATTGCCTTATCGCCACAATCGCCATTGGGAAGTAAGTTAATGGGGAATTCGGTTGGTTTTACTTTTGAAATTAATGGAACAAAGTATTTGATTGAGAGTGTTGAGTAGTTCTCTGTCATTACAGGAATTAAGTGTTAATTTTGGTGTTTGAAAATTAATAGAAATGAGAGAAATAATTTTAACATTAGTAATCTTAATTTTAGTTGGGAGCTTTATTTATTTTTTTCGATATAGAAATAAAGAGAAACCAAAAGTTGGAGTTAAGAGAAAAGATTCCGCAGAATATTTTAAAGACTATATGGAATTAAAATTATATTGGGGTTCTATATCTTTAATTGTTATTGGTATTATTGGTTTGCTTGCAATTGGAATTATAGAAATGACTATTATATAATTTTATTCAAAAAATAAGTCTAAGCAGAAAGAAGCTGTAAATTATACAAGCACCAAAACGATTCTGTTTGTATAAAGCAAAGAATAAGCGATAATTTACATAAAAACCAAAGTCTGTTTTTTTGAGATGGACTTTGGTTTTTATGCATTTGAAATCATTTAAAAAAATGGGATTCCCTAAAAAAAACTTTCGTAAATTCGCCAGCTTAAAAGTTTGACTTTAAAACGAATTAAAATTATGAGTAAAATAATGACAGTCGACATCTTGTCGAGTATTAAAGGAGCACAGCCTTCCGAGAGCGTGAACAAATTATTTGATGTAATCAAGAATGCACATCCATCAAATAATAATTCCTTGAATAATGTCAATCATAATTGTGTGTCAGTGAGTGATTTAAGAGAGGATGTTGTGGTAGAGAGTTCGGCTATTGAGAAACAACTTATTTTAGAAAATTTCCCGAACAAAAAAAATGGTTTTTTAGTTGTTGCTAAAGTTATAGAAGGATAAAATGGATTCTAAAATAAAAGAAATACACCAACAATTGGTGTCAAAACAAATTACTTGTACGGCTTTAGTACAGGAAAAATTAGACTTACTTAAACAAAATACATACAACTCTGTAAATTCTTTATTAGATACTTTGGCGCTTGAATTAGCTGCTAAAGTAGATGCAAAAATAGCAAACGGAGAAACCATCGGTTTGCTGGAAGGAATTCCTTTTGGAATTAAAGATGTGTATATGTTGCAGGGAACTTACACTACGGCAAGTTCTGATTTGTTGAAAAATTATAAATCACCTTACACAGCTACTGCTATTCAAAAATTATTGGATGCGGGTGCTATTCCATTGGTAAAAGAAAACTGTGATAGTTTTGGTCACGGTTCTTCAAGTGAAAACACCATTTTTGGAGCGGTAAAAAATGCAATTGATCCAACATTAGTTGCCGGAGGTTCAAGTGGAGGTTCTGCAGTGAATGTTGCCAAAGACTATACTGTGTTTTCTATTGGTGGAGATACGGGAGGTTCGATTCGTCAGCCTGCCGGTTACAATCATATTTACGGTTTCAAACCAACTTACGGAAGAATTTCCAGATACGGATTGATGGCTTACGCATCTTCTACGGATTGCGTTGGTCCATTGGCAAAATCAATTGAAGATATCCGAATTGTGTTGAATGTAATGAGTGGAAAAGATCCTAAAGATCAAACTTCTGTTGCTTCAACTGAAATTAGTGAAGAGGCAATTGCAACTTCCGCTGTAAAAACAGTAGGTTATTTTAAAAACTTTATTGAAAGTGATGCTATCGATGCTCAAATAAAAGCTGATTTTTTAGCTAGCATCGAAAAAATAAAAGCTAAAGGAATTGAAGTTAAAGAATTGGATTTCTTTGAATCGGATATTTTGGTTTCTACATACTATACATTGGCAATGGCTGAAACGGCTTCTAATTTATCCCGTTTAGACGGAACCAATTATGGAAACCGAATTGAAGCGGAGAATTTAATTGAAACTTATGCTGTGACACGTTCTGAAAACTTTTCAGAAGAAACAAAACGCAGAATTGTAGGTGGAAATCAGGTGTTGTCACAAGGTTTTTCAGATGAAATATATTTAAAAGGATTGGCTTTAAGAGATCAGATTTCTGAAAATTTCAGTAAAGATTTTTTAGCCGTGGATATTGTTTTGTCTCCAGTTACACCTAGTACACCACCTAAAATTGGAGACAGTTTAAAAGCTCCTTTAGCAATGTATTTGTCTGATGTTTATACGGTTGGTTTTAGTTTAGGGCAATTGCCAACTTTAACTGTGCCACAAGGAACAAGTACTGGACTGCAAATTACTGCAGCAAAAAATAATGATGAATTAGTGTTGAAGTTTGCTAACTTCTTAAAAGATACGATATAATGGAATTGGAGCAATTAACTGCGGCTTTAAAAGCCCACGATTTAGAATTGGTAATCGGACTGGAAACACACGTTCGATTGAATACCAAAACCAAGTTGTTTTGTTCTTGTCCAAATCAAGAAATAGAAACAGCTAACCAAAATATATGTTCGGTTTGTACCGGGCAAATGGGTGTTTTGCCTGCTTTAAACAGAGAAGCAATTACCAAAGCGATTTATTTTGGAAAAGCGGTCAATTCGACATTTAGTAATGAAGTGATTTCTTGGGATAGAAAGCATTACGAATATCCTGATAATCCAAAAAATATCCAAATAACGCAATTTCATAATCCAATAATTCCTGACGGACAGGTTTCTTGTTACCGAAACGACGGTTCTCAATTTACCGTGAATTTAACGCAGGTTCATATTGAAGAAGATGCGGCAAAATTGATGCACGAAAAGAAGATTTCGTTAGTTGATTTTAACAAAGCGGGTGTTCCGTTGATTGAAATTGTTACCGAACCTTGTGTTCGTAATATTGAAGATGCTTCGACTTACGCTCAATATATTCAGCGTATAGTTCAGAATTTAGGAATCTCTGAAGCGAATTTGGAAAAAGGAGAATTCAAATCGGATGTTTCAGTTTCTTTGCGTAAAATAAATTCGGAGGTTTTAAACCCAAGAACGGAAATCAAAAACTTGAACTCTTTTAAGTTTATGGTCGAAGCTTTGAAAGAAGAAGTAGAGAAACAATTCAATTATTTTATCGAAAATAAAGAGTTTAGACCTGATCAAACGACTGTGTTGTGGGATGCTGATTTAAAGCAAACCAAAACCATGCGTAAAAAAGAATTTGAAGCGGATTACCGTTTTATTTCGGAGCCAGATTTACCTTTTGTAAATATTAAGGCTGAAATTGAAGCGATTAAAGTAGATACAAGTGCTTTGCCTTACGCTGTTGAATCTATTTTGATTAACGGTGGTGTTTTGCCACAAGATGCTAAGTTTTTTACAGCAGATGCTTTGCGTTCAAGAACATTTGTGACTTTAAATAACGAAATTAAAGATCCTTCGTTTGTTGCTAAAACTTTGGCTAATAATGTCAAGGCTGAAGATTATGCTAAAATCCATAATATTGAGCATTTAATAACCATTTTTGTGTTATTTAAAGCCGAAAAAATCACGGCGGTTTTAGTTCAAAATGCGATTTCAGGATATTTAAAAGATCAAAATTTTGACTATAATAAATATTTTGAAGAGAATACCATTTCGGAAGAAAAAGTTCAAGAAGTAATTTCGACTGTAATTTCAGAAAATGAAGCGGTTGCTAATGATATTAAAGCCGGCGACCAAGGAAAAGCCGGTATTTTAGTTGGTAAGGTTTTAGGTGTTATTGGAAAAGGGGCAAATGGAAAAGTAATTCGTCAAATTATTTTAGATAAATTAGGAGCTGCTGCTGTTTTGGAAAAAGAGCAAGCTTCTGAAAAAGTTTCTAAAGAAACAGTTACAGGGCAAAAGGAAAGTCATGAAGAATCACTTCCTGAAATCCCAATTGTTATAAAAGATACGTACAGAACACATAAAATTTCGCAATTATCAGAAGAAAATATCAAAGAAGAAGTGATGTTGTCTGGTTGGGTTGCGAGTGTCCGTGACCACGGTGAATTAATGTTTATTGATTTGCGTGATTCAAGTTATGAGATTTTCCAAATTCGTATTAGTAGAGAGTCATTTCCTAATATTGATGAGTTAGTGAAATTGAAACCGGAATCGGTAATTTCGGTGAAAGGTATCGTGGTAGGACGTAATGAAGATGATTATAATGCAGGACTGCGTACAGGTAAAATAGAATTAGAAACTTCAGTTTTAGAAATTTTAAATTTATCTAAAACATTGCCTTTCGAAATTAAAAGAGCGGCTAAAACAAACGAAGCAATCCGTTTTCAATACAAGTTTTTGGATCACAGAAACGAAGAAGTAAGGAGAGCAATCGTTAATCGTCATAAAGTAATTAAGTTAATTCGTGACATTTTAGATACTGAGGAGTTCTTGGAAATTGAAACGCCAATTTTAAGTGCCGGAACTGATGAAGGAGCACGTGAATTTATTGTTCCTACACGTAAACAAGCTGGTTTGTTTTACACCTTGCCACAAGCGCCACAGCAATTCAAACAAATGTTGATGGTGAGTGGTTATGAGAAATATTTCCAGGTAGCGCGTTGTTTCAGGGATGAGGATTCCCGTGGAGATCGTCAACCGGAATTTACGCAATTGGATATGGAAATGGCTTACGCCAGTATGCAGCAAATTATCGATTTGAATACTAAAATATTTAATGAAGTAGTTAAGAAAGTATATGGTAATAAGTGGATTTTGCGTCCGTTTGAAGTGATTACATACAAGGATTCGATGGATTTCTATGGTTGTGACCGACCTGATTTACGTTACGGATTGAAAATGCAGGACATTACAGCTATCGTAAAAGATACTACTTTCCAGGTTTTTTCTAAACCAATTGAAGAAGGCGGAATTGTAAAATGTATCAAGGTTTCGGCTCAGGAGCAAGGAAACAAACGTATGTCTAAAGGTCAAATCGAAGCATTAACTGCTATTGCTCAACAGCACGGTTTAGGCGGATTGGCTTATATTATTGTTAATGAAGAAGAATTGCAATCGCCAATTATTAAGTTCTTGGGTGAAGAAATTGCAGCAGGAATCATAAAAGCTACTGATGCGCAGGTTGGGGATATTGTATTCTTTTCAGCGGCAGATTACGCTACGGCTAATAAAGCTTTAGATGCTGTTCGTCAGGAATTGGGTAGAATGTTGCACTTGATTAATCCGAAGGAATTACGTCCGGCTTGGGTGGTTGATTTTCCAATGTTCGAAAAAACAGATGAAGGAAGATGGACATTTACACACAATCCGTTCTCGATGCCAGCTATTTATGATTTGGAAAAACACATGAATGGTAAGGAAGAGGAAATTGGTTCTATCATTGCACAACAATACGATATTATTTTGAACGGTTACGAAATTGGTGGAGGATCAGTTCGTGCACATAAATCGGAGATTTTAGAAGCAACTTATAGAAATATGGGTTACAACAAAGAAGAGATGATTAAAAGTGTGGGAACTATGTATAAAGCTTTCCAATATGGAGCACCGCCACACGGAGGAATTGCTTGGGGAATTGATCGTTTAATGATGATTTTGGAGAAAAAAGCATCTATTAGAGAAGTAATGGCTTTCCCGAAAACAGGAACCAGTGAAGATTTATTGTTTGGAGCACCATCTCTTTTGTCTGATAAAAAGGTAGAAGAAATGAATGTTAGAATAATTAAATAGCAATATCAAAAATCAATTTCAATAGCAAATTGAAAAATAATAAATTTCCAAAACGACATTTTAAATGGTTGTTTTGGAAATTTTGTTTTTAATGAGTTATGTTTTTATTGAATTTGAATATTGCCATTGGTTTTTGAAATTGATATTGAATTTTGTTGTCGAAATTGACATTTTTTGTTGATAACTTAAAGGCTTAAAAGGTTATTTTTAACGCTATATAGTTTGCGTTTTTATATATTTGCTTGTTAGACAAAATTACATTTAGAATAAAACATATGAGCGAAGAAATCAAGAACAATTATTCAGCAGATAGTATTCAGGCGTTAGAAGGAATGGAGCATGTAAGGATGCGTCCTTCCATGTATATTGGAGATGTAGGAGTTCGAGGACTGCATCACTTGGTTTATGAGGTTGTTGATAACTCCATTGATGAAGCAATGGGTGGTCATTGTGATACCATAAGTGTAGCGATAAATGAAGATGGTTCTATTACAGTTGAAGATAATGGGCGTGGTATTCCGGTAGGAATTCATAAAAAAGAAGGAGTTTCGGCACTTGAGGTTGTAATGACTAAAATTGGAGCCGGAGGTAAATTTGATAAAGATTCGTATAAGGTTTCCGGAGGATTGCACGGTGTTGGAGTTTCTTGTGTGAACGCTTTGTCGAATCACTTAATTGCTACGGTTCATAGTAGTGATGGAAAAGTATACCAACAAGAGTATGAAAGAGGAAAAGCGCTTTATCCTGTAAAGCAAATTGGGGATACTAATAAAAGAGGTACAATTGTTACTTTTTATCCTGATCCAACTATTTTTCAGCAAACTATCGAGTTTTCTTATGATACTTTGTCAGCGCGTATGCGTGAGTTGGCTTTTCTGAATAAAGGAATTACCATTAATTTTTGTGATAAAAGAGAATTAGATAAAGAAGGGAATCCTGTGGGTGAAGTGTTTCATTCACAAGAAGGACTTAAAGAATATATTCGTTATTTAGATGGAAATCGTGAGCCTATTATTGCACATGTTATTTCTATGGACAACGAAAAAGGAGAGATTCCTGTTGAGGTGGCTTTGATTTATAATACAAGCTATTCTGAGAATATTTTTTCTTATGTAAATAATATTAATACTCACGAAGGGGGTACGCATTTGCAAGGTTTTAGAACTGGTCTTACAAGATCATTGAAGAAATATGCCGATGCTTCCGGAATGTTAGATAAACTGAAGTTTGATATCTCTGGGGATGATTTCCGCGAAGGATTAACTGCAATTATTTCGGTAAAAGTAGCTGAACCACAGTTTGAAGGACAAACTAAAACCAAACTTGGAAACAGAGAGGTTGTTTCTCCTGTGAGTCAGGCGGTAAGTGAGATGGTGGAGAATTATTTGGAAGAGAACCCAAATGATGCTAAAATCATTGTTCAAAAAGTAATTCTTGCGGCTCAGGCCCGTCATGCGGCTAAAAAAGCGCGTGAAATGGTTCAACGTAAAACCGTAATGGGTGGTGGTGGATTGCCAGGAAAATTATCAGATTGTTCTGAGCAGGATCCAGCAAAATGTGAGGTATATCTTGTCGAGGGAGACTCGGCGGGTGGAACTGCTAAACAAGGTCGTGATAGAAATTTCCAGGCTATTTTGCCGTTGCGTGGTAAGATTTTGAACGTTGAAAAAGCAATGCATCACAAGGTTTTTGAAAACGAAGAGATTCGAAATATATTTACTGCGCTTGGAGTAACTATTGGAACTGAAGAAGATAGTAAAGCTTTGAATATTTCGAAACTGCGTTACCATAAAGTAATCATCATGTGTGATGCTGATGTCGATGGTAGTCACATTTCTACTTTGATTTTGACATTCTTCTTCCGTTTTATGAAAGAATTAATCGAAGAAGGTCACGTATATATTGCAGCTCCGCCTTTGTATTTGGTTAAAAAAGGAAACAAAAAAGAATATGCCTGGAATGACGTACAACGTGATCAGGCCAATGAAAGAATGGGTGGAAGTGCAGCTATTCAACGTTATAAAGGTCTTGGAGAGATGAATGCGGAGCAGTTGTGGGAAACTACTATGGATCCGAATTTCAGAACTTTACGTCAGGTAACTATTGAGAGTTTAGCCGAAGCCGATAGAGTTTTCTCTATGTTGATGGGTGATGAAGTTCCGCCACGTAGAGAATTTATCGAGAAAAATGCTGTTTACGCTAATATTGATGCGTAAAAAATAGTTTATTCGGTGGTTATTTTGGTCAATAAATTGTAGATTAGCAGTACTAACCAATTTTTTACTTAACCGAATAAACATTAAAATATGAAAGTTACTATTGTAGGAGCAGGAAACGTAGGAGCAACCTGTGCAGATGTTATTTCTTATAGAGGAATTGCCAGTGAAGTAGTGTTGTTAGATATCAAAGAAGGTTTTGCCGAAGGGAAAGCTTTAGATATTATGCAATGTGCTACCGATACAGGATTCAATACCCGAGTGATAGGAGTTACCAATGATTATTCAAAAACTGCCAATAGTGATGTGGTGGTGGTTACTTCTGGAATTCCCAGAAAACCGGGGATGACTCGTGAGGAACTTATAGGAATTAATGCAGGGATAGTAAAATTGGTTGTTGAAAATATTTTAAAATATTCTCCTGATACAATTATTGTTATGGTTTCGAATCCAATGGATACGATGACTTATTTGGCATTGAAATCGACTGGATTGCCAAAAAACAGAATTATTGGAATGGGAGGAATTTTAGATAGTTCCCGTTTTAGAACTTATTTGTCTTTAGCTTTGGATAAACCGGCAAATGATGTGTCGGGAATGGTTATAGGTGGTCATGGTGATACCACTATGATTCCGTTAACGCGTTTGGCTTCATATAATGGGATTCCGGTTTCGCAATTTCTGTCTGAAGAAGTTTTGCAAAAGGTAGCGGCAGATACAATGGTAGGAGGAGCAACACTTACGGGGCTTTTAGGGACATCAGCCTGGTATGCGCCGGGAGCATCGGTAGCATTTTTGGTTGACAGTATTTTGAATGATCAAAAAAGAATGATAGCCTGTTCGGTATATGTTGAAGGGGAATATGGTCAGAATGATATTTGTATTGGAGTACCTTGTATTATCGGTAAAAACGGAGTGGAGGAGATTTTCGATATTCAATTAAATGATCAGGAAAAGGCATTGTTTGCAAAGAGTGCTGATGCAGTTAGAGCAATGAATGACGCTTTGAAAACTATTTTAGCTTAAGTTTTTTTCACATATAAAGTGAAGACTGCAATTTTGCAGTCTTTTTTTTGAGATTAATTCATAAATAAATTGGTTAATCTTAACCAGAATTATATATTTGCTCGGTTTAAAAAATGACAGCTGGCTTTTGCTTTTTTTTATGGTTGAATGAATGAAAGCTAAAGTCTTGTTTATAAGAGTTTAACACAGAATAATAAATTTAAAATAATTAATTTTTAGTAATAATGCAGAATAAAGGACTTATTAAATTTTTCGCAATTCTATTTGCATTGGTAAGTATTTACCAACTCTCGTTCACTTTTGTGGCAAATGGTGTCAAAAGTGAAGCCAAGGCTTTTGCAGGAGATAATCCTGATAAAGAGCTAAAATATTTAGATTCTATTGGTAAAGAAAGTGTGTTGAATCTTGGTTTTACCCAGTTTACTTATGATGAAGTAAAAAACAAGCAGCTAAATAAAGGTCTTGACTTAGAAGGAGGAATCAACGTTATTCTTCAAATTTCTATTAAAGACGTTTTGAAAGGATTATCAAATAATTCTAAAAATCCGGTATTTAATAAGTCATTAGCTGATGCAACTGCAAATTTAGAAGGAAACAAAACCTATTTAAATAAGTTCTTTGAAGCTTTTGAAGCTAATTCAAAAGGAAGCGTAAAATTAGCTTCTCCAGATATTTTTGCAAATAGATCTTTGCAAGGTGAAGGAGGAATCGATTTTCAAATGACTGATGCACAGGTTCAGAAAGTTATCAAAAGAAAAGTTGATGAGTCTATCGAAAGTGCTTACAAAGTATTGAGAGAGCGTATCGACAAATTTGGGGTTACACAACCTAATATCCAAAAATTAGGAGAATCAGGAAGAATCTTAGTGGAACTTCCAGGTGCTAAAGATGTGGATAGAATTAAAAAATTATTAGGTGGAAAAGCGCAACTAGAGTTTTGGGAAACTTATAAGATAGAAGAAATTGGAAACTTCTTGATGGCTACTAATGAAGCTTTGAAAAAGACAGAAGTTGCTAAGACAGAAGCTAAGCCTGTAGTTAAGGATTCATTGAGTGCTTTATTGACAGATACTACTAAAGATTCTGCTACTACTAAAAAAGGAAATAATCCTTTATTGGATAAAATGATTGGTCAGGGTGGTGGACCGGTTTTGGGGCTTTTCTCTCCAAAAGATACTGCCGTTGTTAATGGATATTTCAAAAGACCAGAAATTAGAATTTTATTAGGTGCTGACCAGCATTATGCAAAGTTTGTATGGAGTAAACCAACAACTTTAACAGACAAAACAGGAAAACAAATTGAAGCAGTTGAATTATATGCTTTAAAAGGTAACAGAGACAATGTGCCTGCAATGAATGGTGGTCTTGTAACTGATGCTAAAGATACTTTTGACCAAATGGGTAAACCTGCTGTTTCTATGCAGATGAATCCTCAAGGTGCTAAAATTTGGGAAGAATTGACAGGTAGAGCTTTTACTCAAAAAAGTTATATCGCTATTGTTTTAGATAATATTGTTTACTCTGCACCGGGTGTTACAAGTGGACCAATTGCGGGAGGAAGATCAGAAATAACAGGTTCTTTTGATATTTCAGAAACTAAAGATTTAGCTAACGTATTAAATGCGGGTAAATTACCAGCTTCTGCAGATATTATTCAGTCAACTGTAGTAGGACCATCTTTAGGTCAGGCTTCTATTGATGCTGGTATGATGTCTTCAATAGTAGGTTTCTTCCTTGTTTGTGTTTGGATGGTATTCTATTATGGTAAAGCAGGTTGGTATGCAAACTTAGCTTTGTTATTAAACTTACTATTCTTATTCGGAATTATGGCAAGTTTTGGTTTTGTATTAACATTGCCAGGTATTGCAGGTATCGTATTGACATTAGGTACTGCAGTTGATGCTAACATCATTATATATGAAAGAGCTAAAGAAGAATTGCGCGAAGGTAAATCGTTGTCTGAAGCAGTTGTGTCTTCTTACGGATGGCACGGAGCAATGCGTTCTATTATTGATGCTAACGTAACTCACGTATTAACTGGTGCTATCTTGTTTATTTTTGGAACAGGTCCAATTAAAGGGTTTGCATTAACATTGCTTATTGGTATTGTAACTTCATTGTTTACATCTATTTTTATTGCCAGAATTTTTATTGATAAAAATATTTTAGGAAAAGCGACTTTGACTTTCTCTACTAATATTACTAAAAACTGGTTCACTAATTTCCATTTCGATTTTATAAAAATCAAAAAAGTTACTTATATCTTCTCTTCAATTGTAGTTGTAGTAAGTTTGATTTCTATTTTCTTTGTTAATGGTTTAGACGAAGGTGTTGATTTTGTGGGAGGAAGAACTTTCCAGGTTAAATTTGAAAAACCGGTAGATGCAACTGCAATTTCAGATGAATTATCGGCAGCTTTTGGTACTCCGGTTGAGGCTAAGATTTTAGGTGATGATGATCAGTTAAAAATTACAACTAAGTACAAAATCAAAGAAGATGGTGTAGCTATTGACGAAGAAGTTAACCAAAAATTATATCAGGCATTAGCTAAGTATTATCCAAATACTTCTTATGATAAATTCATTAATGCTTTTGACGGTAAAAAAGTAGGAGTATTACAGGCTTCTAAAGTGGGGGCTTCTATCTCTGAAGATATCAAAACCAATTCGTACTGGGCAGTTCTAGGAGCGATGGCAGTTATTTTCTTATACTTGATGATTTCATTCCGTAAATGGCAGTATTCATTAGGTGCGATTGCCGCTGTTGCGCATGACGTAATCTTTGTACTAGGAATTTACTCTTTATGTTATAAATTCATGCCTTTCCACATGGAAATGGATCAACATTTTATTGCTGCAATCCTTACCGTTATTGGTTATTCTATGAATGATACAGTAATTGTATTTGACAGAATCAGAGAGTTTATCATTGGAAACCGTAAAGGTAGTTTTGAAGAGATTGTAAATGCTTCTATCAATACTACATTGTCAAGAACATTGAATACTTCATTAATGATGATTATTGTATTATTAACGATGTTTATTTTTGGTGGAGAATCAATCAGAGGATTCATCTTTGCAATGTTAGTAGGTATCGTGGTAGGAACTTATTCTTCATTGTTTATTGCTACTCCGGTATTGGTTGATACTATTTCGAAAGAAGAAAAAACAACTGTAGAAAAGCAGCATCAGGCAGCATAATCTACTTTTGTCAGAATATAAATTAAGACCCAGCTTTTTGTTGGGTCTTTTTTTTTTGATAGTAATGAACTAATTGTTGAAGTGTGGTTTTATATTTCGCAATTCATTTTATTAAAAGTTGGTTTTTTAATATATTTACCTAGTAATAGGTTTCCCCAAAATCTCAATCTATTTTAAAAATTAGAACAATGAAAAAGAATTTACTTTTATTTGTCTTTGTTTGTCTTTTTGGCTTTTTGCTTAGTTTTAATCTTTTTGCTAATACAGTTAATGAAGCGTCTTTTAAAGCTTATGCAATTGCTGTTAGTCCTCCAGTTGTGACTTCTCCAATCTATTTATGTCAAAATAGTATAGCAGTCCCGTTAACAGCAACTCCTTCAACTGGAAATACTTTAATTTGTTATGGGACAAATGCAACTGGAGGTATAGGTAGCCCTTTTGCGCCAACTCCATCAACTACTGTTGTAGGGCAAACGTCTTATTATGTTAGTGAAACTGACGGTATATCTGTAAGTGCTAGATCTAGAATTATTGTAAATGTTGTAGCCGATAATGGAGCAACAATACTTAATTTTAAATGTGATCCTTCTCAAATTGCAACTGCAGATAAATATTCATCTGTTTTTTTTGATTGGTCTAATAATCCTACTTCGATACCTGATAATTTATATTCTTATACTTATACAATTGATGGAGGAGCTCCTGTTAGCGGAACTGCTGACAATACAACAGGTTCTCATGTTCAAATTTTTGGAATGTCGCCAGGGCAATCAGCTACAATGACTATATCAGCTACATTACATCCTTGCGCTCCGCCAAGAACAGTCACTTGCACTGTTCCCTGCCTTACTTTATCAACTCCTACTTTTACTCAAATTTCTCCAATTTGTGAAGGAGATACCCCTCCAGTATTGCCATCAAGTTCGATAGAAGGATTTGACGGAACCTGGTCTCCATCTGTGGTAGACAATACAGCTACCACAACTTATGTTTTTACACCAAATGCAAACGAATGTGCAAGAACACAAAGTATGACTATAATGGTAAATCCGGATAATCCAGGATTCAGCGACTTTTCTATTTGTTCAGGAACTACTGCGCCAACTTTAGCTAATACATCTCCCAGCGGTGTTACAGGAACCTGGAATCCGCCTACAGTTGATGATGTGAATAGTGATTCTTATACATTTACTCCGGATGCTGGACAATGTGCTACTACACAAACAATAAATGTTACTGTGATGCCATCAAATATGTTAGTTGATTTTGACTGGACTGTTTCGGAGGCATTTGCTGAGAATCAAAAAATTACTGTTTCGGCTATTACAGCGGGAGGTGATTATTTGTATCAATTGGATGATGGGCCGTTACAATCGAGTCCTGTTTTTGAATATGTTGCTTCAGGATCCCATTCGGTAACGGTAACGGATCAAACAGGATGTAGCATGCCTATTACTAAAACCGGTATTATGGTGGTGAATTATCCAAAATATTTCACTCCTAATAATGATGGTTATAATGATTATTGGAACATAGCAGAATTAAGCTCCCAACCTTATGCTTATATTCGAATATTCGACCGTTATGGGAAATTTTTAAAACAAATTAGCCCTAATGGTGCTGGCTGGAATGGAACTTATAACGGACATTATGTGCCTGCAGATGATTACTGGTTTGTGATTCATTATTTGGAAAATGATATCGTAAAAGAATTTAAATCTCATTTTTCGTTAAAAAGATAAAATGAAAAAGGAATTGTAGATGATACAATTCCTTTTTTTTTTAAGTTGTTTGCAATTCCGAAATGATAAATTCGGATCCGCTTTTATATTGGGTATTATAATGCACTTTTACCTCGTTTCTTTCGGCTAATTTTCGAACTAAATTTAATCCCATTCCGGTACCCGAATCTCCTCTTGAGGATTTTCCAAGGGTGTAAAACATTTGGAATATTTTTTCTTCCTGGTTGTCAGGTATTCCGGGGCCGTTGTCCTTTATTGCTATTTGTTGCAGTTCTTCGTTGTAAGAAATAGTGATTTCGGTAATTTCTTTGTCATTATATTTGATAGCATTTGACAATAAATTTTGAATAATTTGCTTAAATGCCACTGATTGAAAACTGATATTATGATTTAAGTTTTCTTTTGTGATTTTGATGTTGCCATTAGGATTGATTAATTTAACTACAGCATTGATTTCGCTAAGGATATTAATGGCTTCTTTTCCTTGGTTATTTTCTACGTTTTTAGAATAATGTAGTAAATCGTCAATTAATTTAGACATGGACATAGCCGATGATTTTACCATGTCGAATAAGTCTGTTGCTTCTTCTTTCAGGTCTAATAAATGTTCTTCTTCGATGAATTCAACTAAGGATTTAATATTGTTTAAAGGCGTTTTTAAATCATGCGCAATGATGTTGGCAAATTGTTCTAATTCGCCATTTTTAGCAACTAATTTTTCGTTTAACTTTTTTAATTCCTGATCATAATCCCAAATTTTCAAGAAAGAATCTACTTTTTTTCGGGTAATTTCTGTTATTAAAGGTTTAAATAGAAAGTCGATTGCACCTAAGTCGTATGCTTTGTTAACGTATTTGGCCTCGTCACTTATGGCGGTTACGAAAATAGTTGGAATGCTGGCAGTATTGGGGTGTTGTTTTGTTATTTCAACAAATTCATAACCATCCATTTCAGGCATTTGAACATCGACCAAAATAAGTGAAATTTTCTCTCTAAGCAATATTTGCAATCCTTCGTTTCCGGAATTACAAGTAATGATCTCTCTGTCGGGTTTTTCTAACATGCTTTTTAGGGCAATTAGATTTGCGGATTTGTCATCAATTAATAAAAGGGTATGTTTTTTAGCGGTATTCATTATTTAATGCATTTATAATGTTTGTGGTATTTAATTCTTGGTGTTTGTTATAAATAATTTTTGCTGCTTTTGGCATAATGGCAAATTCGGCTTCATCACAGTCCTGAATGATTGTCTTTCCATTATTTTCGGCCATAATTTTTAATCCATTTGCCCCGTCTTGATTAGAACCTGATAATAAAATTCCGCAACATTTTTCTTTTAATAATATTGAAAAAGATTCAAATGTGACATCAATGGATGGGCGACTGAAGTTAACTAGTTCAGATACATCCAGAGAAAAAGTGTAATCTTCTTCTAATAGAACGTGATAATCGGTTGGAGCAGTGTATACAAAACCTTTTTCCATTTTCTCTTTATCTTCTATTTCTTTGACCACATAATGGGTGCTTCTTTGTAAAATAGCTTCAAATGAGGATGTCGTATTTTTTAACCGATGCAAAACAATAACAATAGGGATATTTATACTTCTGTCTAAATGATTTAAAATAGACAAAATTGCATCAAAAGCTCCTGCTGAGCCACCTATTATTATGACTTCGGGTCTCATTTTATTTTTTGATAAATTTTTTCTTCACGGTCAATTTCTTTAAAATTTTCGAAAACCGAACTAAATCGCAAAGATTCTTTTTTACCAATTGCCAAAAAACCATGAATAGGCAGACTTTCATAAAAAAGCTCTAACGCTTTGTTTTGTAAATTGTTGTTGAAATAAATCAATACATTTCGACAAAGTATCAGTTGGCATTCTTTAAAAACACCATCGGCAACCAGGTTATGGTTTGAAAACAGGATGTTTTGCTTTAATCCGGATTGTATCATCGAATGTCTTTCGTCAGAAACAAAATAATTCTTTAAGGATTCTTTTCCCCCACAGTCATAATAATTCTTGCTGTATTCCTTAAAATTAGCATTGTTATAAATCCCTTTTCTAGATTTTTCTATGGCATTACTGCTGATGTCAGTGGCATAAATTCTGCTTTTTGAATATAGATTATTTTCCTTTAACAGAATATTTAAAGAATAGGTTTCTTCTCCAAAAGAACAGCCTGCACTCCAAATATTAATTTTAGGATAGCTGTCTAAATAGGGGAAAACTTTTTCCTGTAAGGATTTAAAGAAGCTGGGATCTCTGAAAAATTCACTCACATTTACCACAATTTCATTGATGAAACTTTCGAAGATAGTAGGGTTATTGATTAATTCAAATTTTAAATCAACAGCATTTTTCATGTTGTTGATACCCATAAAACGATTTATCCTCCTAAGCATTGACGCCTTAGAGTAATCACTAAAATCATAATCAAATTGCTTTTTTATTGTAAATAGCAATTCGTCAAGCTCTTTAAGTGTTATCATTTATAAATCCAGATACTAATTAGTGAAATAAGTTTTTGAATGTCAATAGGTTTTGATTGGTAATCAGATGCTCCTGCTTTTAATATTTCATCGCGATCGCCTTTCATTGCCTTGGCGGTTAAAGCAATAATAGGTAAGTTTTTCCATTTTATGTTTTCTCTTATTTTTCTAGTAGCCTCAAATCCATCCATTTCAGGCATCATAATATCCATTAAAACAATGTCAAAATTAGGATGTTCTTCTAATGTGTTCAAAGCTTCTAATCCATTAAAAGCAGTTGTTATGATGGCTCCTTTGCTTGTTAAGGCTGCCGATAGGGCATAGATATTTCTAATGTCGTCATCTACAATCAAAATATTTTTATCTTTCAAAATCTCCCCTCCGGATAAATTAGGAGCACTTTTATATTCTGTTTTTTCCGAAGTTTCTATTTTGTTTAAAAACAATAATATTTCGTCTTTCAGCCTTTCGGTTGCATTATTGGTTTTGATTACAATACTGTCTACGCTTTTTTCAAGTTCTAATTGTTCATTATCTGATAATGTTTTTCCGGTATTGATAATAATTTTGATATTCTTGTTTTTAGATATGCTTTTTAATTCAGAAATGGCTTTTACATTGTCTGAATCAGGTAAACCTAAGTCTATTATGGCACAATCAATTTCAACATTTGTCAATATGTTTTCGGCTTCTAATCGGGAATAAGCCTGTATGCAAATGGTGTTTTTGTCATTGGCGTGCAGCAATTGTTTTATCGAATAATTTAATTTTTCATCATCTTCTAAAATCAGTACTTTTTTATAAACTTTGTTTATTTCCTCATCGATAGAAAGGAAGGCATTTTTAAGTTTTTCGGGAGTAATTGGTTTAACCAGAAAATCAAAAGCACCCATTTCTTTAGCTAATTTTTCTCTCTTCATTCCTGACATCACGTGTACAGGAATGTGTTTTAATTCAGGATCTTCCTTAAGCCATTTCAAGACAGTCCACCCGTCAATTCCGGGTAATTTCATGTCCAGAATGATGGCTTTAGGATTGTATTTTTTAGCATATTGGAATCCGGTTTCTCCCTGATGGGCAATAATTGCTTTAAATCCATTGTTATGCGCTACCTGAAGCAAGACTTCGGCAAAGGATGGATCGTCTTCGATGATTAAAACCGTTTTATCATCAATATCTGCTTGAAATCGGTCATCATTAATGTTAGCCGAAAGATCTACAAATTCCTCATTAGGTTTTGGATATTCCGATTCAATTTGTACTTCTTTCACGATTTCAGGAACCACAGTAGCCACAGGAAGAGGAATGCTGGTATTGTCTTTAAATTTTGTTGGAATTAACAGCCCAAAGGTACTTCCATTATTGAGTTCGCTATCAAAAAACACTTCGCCATCTAATAAATCAGCCAGTTGTTTTGAGATGTATAAACCTAAGCCAGTTCCTCCATATTTTCTACTTGTGGAGCTGTCCGCTTGCTGGAAACTTTGAAATAGTTTTTTCTTATTTTCTTCAGAAATCCCAATACCGCTATCTTTGATTTCAATGGACAGAATTTCATTGTTGTTTAGCAAGGCTAATTTAGGATTGGCATATTCCCATTTTTCGCTTACTACATCAAAAGTCATCGTGACAGTACCGCCATCAGGAGTGAATTTTAAAGCATTTGAAAGGAAGTTTTTAAGAATTTGTTCTATTTTACCTACATCACTATAGATTTTTCGTGGACATTTCTCGGTAATTTTAGTTTCAAAATGAATCTTCTTTTTCTCCATTTGAGCTCTAAAAAGACCGTCCATATCCGAGAATATCCTTTCAGTAATAGTGTTCTCCGGGTAGATTTCTACTTTCCCGGCTTCAATTTTCGAAATGTCTAAAATATCGGTGATTAGGTTTAATAAATCTTTACCTGAGGTATTAATTACCGATAAATTTTCTAATTGTGCATTAGTCAAATTGCCAGAGGTATTGTCCCTTAAAATATCCGAAAGAATTAAGATACTGTTTAATGGTGTTCTTAATTCATGGGACATATTGGCTAAAAACTCCGATTTGTATTTGCTGGCTTTCGCAATTTCTTCCGATTTTATATTTAATTCTTCCTGGGCAATAACAAGGTCGTCGTTCTTTTTCTCAATTTCATAGTTTTTAGTTTCCAGTTCCCGGCTTTTTTCTTCGAGATAAGTATTGGTTTGCTCTAATTCAGCAGCCTGGTTTTTTAATATTTCTTCTGATTGTTGCAGCAGTAAGGTGTGTTTGTTAAGTTCCTCGTTATTTTGTCTTAATTCTTCTTCCTGAACCTGTAAAATGTTGTTTTTGCGATTTATTTCTTTAACTGATGTTTTTAATTCCTCATTTCTAATAAATACCGCTATAGCATTCCCTATAGAATTAGTTAATGTAGTTAATAATTTTTTATGACTATTATTGAAGTTCTCCAAAGAGCCAATTTCAATAACACCTATAACCTCATTTTTATAAGAAATAGGAGTGATTAAAACATTGTAAATAGGAGCTTTTCCCAATGAAGAGGCCAGGAATGAATATTCTTTGCTTAGATTGTTCAAACACTTTTGTTCATTGTATTTAACTACTTCGCCTATTAATCCTTCACCAAAAGCAATGATTTCAGGGCTGTGATTGTCATCGGCATAACTGCCAATTTTTATTAAATTGTTTTTGCTGTCGATGTAATCTGTGGTGTAAAAGGTAGCTTGACAGCCATTAGTTTGATTACTTAGAATCTTACTGATATTTGCACCAAAAGCATAAATGTTTTTAGAATTAATGATAGCATTGTTTATTTCGATGATGTTTTTTTCTAATAAACTATTAGCTGCAGTCTCATCATTAAAACGTTTTAATTCTAAAGACATCGTATTTAGCGACTGGTTTAAAGTATCTGATTCGCTTCGGATTACGATGGTGTCTCCAAAATTTCCTGAGCTGATTTCAGCGGCTAAATCAATTTGTTCTTTAATAGCATTGGTGAGTTTTTTTAAGGACTCTCTGATGGAATCTAATTCTGTATTACCTGAAAGTGTATGTTGGAAATCAGTATATCCTAAAGAAATTTTCTCAATTTTTGCGGCAATTATATTGAGTGAATTTGAAGTATTGCTAATCAATTTATAGACTAAAATTCCTGTTGTAATTAGTAATATTGAAAGGGATAAAAGGGCAATGATAGTGCTAAAAATAGTGTTGTCTTTTTCCTGTTTTGCTAAATCAATAATATAATTTAGTTTTTTAATTTTTAAAACATTGAGTTTGTCATTTATGGCAGTGGATTGGTTCCACCATGCTTCAGGTGTTATTTTAGCGGCATTATAAAGAATCGATTCTGCGGTGGCTAAAAATGATTTAAATTCTGCCGATTTTTTGAATTTAATTATTTCGTCATTGATTTTATTGTTGTTGTAGTTTTCTAATTTAAAATCGGCATTTTTATTTAGGTTTTTTAGATTTTCATAATATCCATATAAATCGCTATGAATGGTATCATCGATTAATTTGTCGAATACGATGCTTCTTATTAAATTAGTAGCTGCTTTTGAATCGATATAGGATTTTAGATTATTAGCCAGTCTAGCCAATTTTTCATTGTCACAATTTACAATTTCCCTGTCTATCAAATTATTCAATATGTTGTTTAAAGCCGTATATTCATTAAAAGTTTTTAATGAAGAAGTTGTGTTTTTTTCGGCATTGTAATGGATGTTGTTGATGATTTTTCGGGCTTCGTCAATGTTTTTAACAACAACACTATCGGTTGAATTTGTTTTAGAAAACCATTCGAGTGTTTTAGCCATTTTTAATTTGAATTCCACTTTTTTATTGGGATCAAATTTTGAATATTCACTCAATGTTCTTTCATTGTTAATTAATATTATTCCTTCCGAAAAATGAGCAATTTTATCAATGTTTTGGATGCTGTTTTCAATTTTGGTATACTTTTGATACGTATTGTCAATATTTAAAATAGTAAAATACAATAGCCCAAAAACAGGTATTAAGAGAATTAAAATTAGTTGTTTTTTAAAGGATAAATTTTTCCACATAATTTAGAAGTAGGTTAGATAGCTAATTTATTTAATTTATTTGGGATGATTCGCATTTTAGCATAAAATATTGAGGATATTTTATATATAAAAAAATAAAAGCATTTCAAATATAATTGAAATGCTTTTGTTTTTTTGAATTATTTAGGCTAGAAATTTAGTTTGCTTTTTTTAGTGTATTAACATATTCGGTTAGTTTTTTACCATATAAAGATTTAGCCACTTTTGGAGTCATTGCATTTTTGATGGTATCTAAATATTTAATGTTAATGTCATAAACTTCAGATAGAGCTATGTAAGGAGCAATTTCATGATCTTTGTTGTTCATTGCAAAATTAACGGCAAATAAATATTTACGTTTTGTATTTAAATCCTGTAGTTGATTTAAACTATCTATTGCCTTAGGATCTTTTCTTTTAATAGCTTTGAATTTTTGCTCAATTAAGTTCAGGTTTTCGTCTTTATATCTCGAAGTTGTTTTTTTATAATCTTCATAAAGTTCATGATTTTTTGAACCTGTAATTTTTGCTCCTGAAAGAAAGCCATCTAAATTAGTTTCGATGTTAATAATTCCCGGTTCAGCAAAAAACATAAGATTATTATCTAATGAGTTGCTAACTCCTCTGTCTAAAAACAGATAAAGCATTTCAGGTGATTTCAAGTCGATATTACTTTCAAAATGTGAATTTCCGTCAATTTTAATTGTATCGATGGCAACTAAGGAAGTATCTACTACTTTTTGGATGTATAAAGTTCCTTCTTTTAATCCTTTTACATTTCCTGTTATCTGTAGGTTTCCTTTAGATTCTTTTTTATTACAAGAGACAATAAGAACTATGGCAACTAAGGCGAGAATTGATTTTTTCATTGATAAATATTATTTGGTGCAAAATAAAGAAAATAGTTTTAAAAACAGCGAAAGTTTGCTTCGATACTCTTTCAAATAAACAGTTCTTTATTGGGTTTGTTTGTGATTAAAATTTTTAGATTATCCTTTTAGCCAGGCTTCTTTTAATTGGTTTTTAGAAGCATCGGTAGCTTCTATCTTTTCTTTGTCTTCATAAGGCAATTTTACGGTTCCTTTTAGCAATTCTTCTTTGCCGCTGCGTCTTATTTTTACGGTAATGTCCTCGTTTTCTTTCCATTTCGCACTTTGGTTAATCATGTCGTAAATGTTGTCGTAAGAATAAGCTACGTTGTTTATTTCTAGGATAACATCTCCGCCTTTTAATCCAAGATTAGTGAAAAATACATTCAATTCGATATTAGGGATAACACTAATTTCATTGTTGTCAGGATTCACCGTTATGTATGGAGTTTGGTCTTTTAAGAAAACAGCAGCTGCAACTTGCACTTTTGATTTTGCTAATCCTACTTTGGCTAAATAAAAATCATAAGGAATAGGAGTGGTGCCTGCAACGTATGTTTTTAAGAAATCGCCAACTTCAGGGTAAGTCAGTGCTGTAATTTTATTAAAAAGTTCAGGATCATTAAATGGTTTTGAAACCCCATATTCATTAGATAATTTTTGCATTAAGTCCAGAATTCCTCTTTGTCCGTTGCTTTTTTCCCTGATAATAATGTCGATACACATTCCTATCAAAGCACCTTTTTGATATACATTGATGTATTGGTTTTTATAAGGTTGCTTTAGTACATTAGCACTCATTGTGGTAAAAGACATGGTGTCATTTAATTTACTTGCTCCTTCAATTTTTTCTGCAATTCGGTTGTAAAAATCATCTTCAGAAATCAAACCCTGATTAATCTGGAAAAGATTTGCAAAATATTCAGTAACTCCTTCATACATCCATAGGTGTTCAGACATTTTTGGTGCATTGTAGTCAAAATATTGGATTTCCTTAGAATGAATCGTTAAAGGCGTTACAATATGGAAAAATTCGTGCGAAACAACATCCATCATCGATTTTACCAATTCGTCTTTTTCCATCACTTCCGGTAATACCACAGTGGTGGCGGTAGGATGTTCCAGCGCTCCAAAACCGCGGGCATCCTCTTCTTTCATGCTAGACAGATACAAAAGAACAGAGTATTTTTTAGTAGCATTAATTTTTCCTAAAAAGTGCTTTTGGGCTGTCATCATGGTTTTCATTTCCGCTGTGATGCTTTCGGCAGTATATTTCCCTGTAGGCGAATAAACACAGATTTGGATATCCATACCATCAACATTAAAAGTGGTATAATCCGGTTTGGAATACATGATAGGATTTTCTACCAATTCGGCGTAGCGTGAAGTAACAAAAACATCTTTTGTAGTGCTGTTGTCTTTGTCGGTCATGGAAGTGCTTCCCCATAAATTAGCCGGATGCTCAACAGAAACCTGATATGGAACAGCTGAAAAATTATCAAAATACCCCACAAAACAATGGGTGTTTATCATGAAATTTTCGCCGGCGTTAATATTAGACCCTGCAGGAGAAAAAACATCGTCTTTGCCAAAACCGGTTCCTTTTTCGGTATCGAAAGTATCATTGACTAAATAGGTTATTTTACTTAAAGTCTTGGCTTTGCTTATAGTCCATGAATTCTCGTCAGCTTTTTTAACAGCTAACAGATTTCCTTTTTTGTCGTAGGCTTTTAAGTCTTCTATATATTTTCCGTAATTGTCTTCAGAATAGGTTCCGGGAACTGTTTTCGGAATGCGATAAGTAATTTCGTCACTGCTGCTTTTAGGAGCATTTACTGTAACTAAAACCTGGTCGTTTTTAACCTCATTTAAATTGATGGCAACCTGTATGGCTTGTGCTTTAGTAGTTTGGGCATTGATAGTTTTACAACTCAAAAATAGAGACGCAATTGTTAAGACAAAAAATGTGTTTTTCATGTTTTTTTGGGATATTTTAGTGCAATAGTTTTATAGTTGTAAAAGCATACTGTTTTACAGGCTATAAAAAGTTCAAAAAAAAGCACTCCAATTAAGAGTGCTTTTGGTATAGGTTAATCTAATTTGTTCTTGATATAATACTTTCCGTCTAAATCGTCATCAAAATCATCAATTTTAAGCGGCTTAGGTTTGGGTTTGTTAGCCGTAGCTTTCTTTTTCCACATCTCAAATTTCTCTAGAGGCATCTTTTTCTTCATAATTTCCAGAACTTCTTTTTCAGCCAATCCAAATTCTTTTTTTATTATTTCAAAAGGATTCTTTTCCTCTAAGGCTAATGTAACAAGTTTTTCAGTTTGTTCCCAAGTCAGTTCTTTACGGTTACTCTTTTTCATCACGTGAAAATTTATTCTAAATAGTTTTTTTAATTAAAAAAATGATTTTGTAATAGGTTTCAATATTAATAAAAAAAATAATTACTTCACAGTTTCCGTAGTTTTTTTTGTTGATATTTTTAGGGTCAGAGTATGGGGTTAAGAAATTGTTATTTTTTGTGCGATTCTTTTTTATTTTGCTGGTTTTTAGTCCCTTTTTTAATAAAGTAAGAAGATGTTTTGTTCTCTTGATTTATTTTATAAAGTAATATTAAAGTTAAGCTTCATTGTGATTTTGTAAAAGTAGTTTATAAATGAAGCCAGCAGCTATAGCTCCTAAAATTGGAGCAATCCAAAACAGCCAAATCTGACTTAAAGGTTCACCACCTACAAATAAAGCTTGTGATAGGGAACGGGCAGGATTTACAGAAGTATTGGTAACTGGAATGCTGATTAAGTGAATTAATGTTAAGCCTAAACCAATAGCTACTCCGGCAAACTTTCCATTAGCAAATTTGTCTGTGGCTCCCAAAATGATTAATAAGAAGAATAAAGTCAATACAAATTCAGTAATAAAGCAAGCTTCTAATGAATAACCATTAGGCGAAAAATCACCAAATCCATTAGAAGCGAATGCTCCCGCTTTAGTATTATCAATTGCAAATCCCGCTTTTCCTGATGCAATGGTGTATAAAGTACCAGCTGCGGCAATAGCACCAACACATTGAGAAATAATATAAGGAATCAGCTCTTTGGCTTCAAAACGTCCGCCAGCCCACAATCCGAAAGAAACAGCAGGGTTAAAATGTCCTCCAGAAATATGTCCAACAGCATAAGCCATAGTTAAGACCGTTAGACCAAATGCCAGGGCTACCCCTGCAAAACCAATTCCTAATTCAGGTATTCCGGCAGCGAAAATAGCACTACCACAACCTCCAAAAACCAACCAATACGTTCCGAAGAATTCTGCAAATAATTTTTTCATAATAAATAATTTATATAATGGTTACTAGTTAAATGTGTATTGATACGCCCAACTGATAAGGACTATTTGTAAAGGTAAACGCAATAGTAAAATCCATTTTGGGATGCCAAAGCTTGCTTTTCGGTTTTGAAACATAAATAGATTAGCAGGAAAAACAGCTATTAATAGTATAATAATTCCCCAGGCAGCATAATTTGTCATGTTTGGAAGGACTAACAAGAGTCCTAGAATTATTTCGGCAGCTCCACTAAGCAGGTTGAGTAATTTGGGATTCGGTAGGTAAGGAGGGATTATTTTGAGGTATGTTCCTGGAATTCTAAAATGATTTAACCCTGCCATGATATACAGTAAAGCCATGATATAGAGATGCCAAGGTAAACTCATAACAAAAAGGTTTGATACGAATTTATTGAAAAAAAACTAATAAAGGATGGAAAGTGTAGGATTTTTTAACCTCTTGTGAGCAGTTTGTTTTATTTCTTTAAACGAATATTCATGAAAACAATGGCAGTAATAATTAAAAAAATGCCCAACCATTGTTCGAAATTTACTTTCTCGGATAATAAAAAATAAGCCATCATTACCGAAACAGGCAGTTCTAATGCCGAAACGATACTCCCCAGTCCAATGCCTGTAAGTGGAAAACCGGTATTGAGCAACAGGGGAGGAATTATTGTGCCAAACAAGGATAAAATAAGCCCCCACTTTATGAAAATGGAAAACTGAAAAGCCGTGTTTTGTGTCATAAGTCCGAAGAGGATGATAATTAATATGCCACCGATAAGCATAAACAAACTACGTTGTGCAGACGAAATTTCGGTTGCAATCTTATTTGCACTGTACATATTAGCGGTATATGCGGCTGCGGCTAAAAGTCCCCAAAAGAAACCTTTCCATTCGATAACCAATTGGTCTTGCAGCAAATTTGTAGCTAATATTGTTCCGATTAAAGTAATAATAACCGATAGTGTTTTTTGGACAGAAGGAAGTTTTTTGTCTAATAACATTTCGAGAACAACGCCCATCCAGACCGTTTGCATTAATAAAACAATACTAATGGAAACAGGAACGTATTTTACCGATAAGTAATAAAAAACACTGGTAAAACCTATCGAAGTTCCCGCTATTATCAACTGAAGTATTTGATTTTTGTTAATTGGCAGCTCCTCGCTATTTTTGCTTTTTTTTCGAAAAAGATTAAGGCTTAGAAGGGCTAAAAGTCCTAAAGAAAATTGAGAACCGCTAACTTCAGCAGTCGTATAACCTTCCTGATAGGCCATTTTTACAAATGTAGCCAGCATACCATAGCTGCTGGCTCCTAATCCTACTAATAGTACTCCTTTTAAGGTTTTGTTTTTAATCATCTTAGCCTTTTTGACTCTGTAAAAATAGACTATAGTTAGGATTAAATAAAAGAATAACCCACAGATAATACCGATATAGCAGATTAAAACGGATTTATCTGTGAGCTAAATTTTGAATTATTATAAGATCGAATGTTTCAAAAATTAAAATAAACCTTCTAAGCTTGGATTTTTTATTCCAATTTTAGTGTAATCAAATGCCATTTTCTCTTTTAATAAACTGGCATATACTGATCTGAAATCAATTTGATGTTTTAAATCACCTTGCGATAAATCGGCAAGATTTGGGTTAGAGCCAATTACTTTTCCCTGGTTTTGTCCTCCAATGACAAACATCGGTGCAGCAGTTCCGTGGTCGGTTCCATTGCCGTTGTCTTTGACTCTTCGCCCAAATTCTGAAAACACAACAATAGTCACATTTTGAAGTAAATTGGCTTGTTTTAAATCCTGATAAAAGCTAAGAATGGCGCTGTCCAGTTCTTTGAATTTATTGCTTTGAATCACTAATTGGTTGTCATGGGTATCATAACCACCTTGTGAAGTATAATACACTTTCGAATTTAAATTTCCTTTTATCAATCGGCTAATCCATTCCAAATTTTTACCCAATGCATTTTTAGGATAGCTAATTTCAGTAGTAGATTTTGTCAGTGCTTTTTGGATTTCTTCCGAACCTTCTAAAACGGAATTGGCTACTTTTCGAACAAAATCCAACGAAGGATTCTCAGATAAAACATCTGTTTCTTCTTTTATGTTTTTTATTTTAAATCGATCAGGATCTTTTACCGTTATAGAATTTGGGCTTTGTCCTTTCAGCGATAAATTATCTATCGAATCGATGTTAATTCCCGCAGTAGGAGTATGGCTTACACATTGCAAATCAAGGTAACGACCCAGCCAGCCTTCGTTGATGTATTTATTCGAATCAGAGGCGGTTTGCCAAATTTCCTGACTTCTGAAATGGGAACGGTTGGGTTCAGGATAACCAACATTTTGAATTACTGATAAATCTCCGTTTTGTTGCATTTGAGCAAATCCTTTTAGCGAAGGATGAAATCCCATTCCTTTGGTTGTCGAAATAACATCACCTTTAGAAATGGCAATTTTGGGACGGAAGTCATAGTACAATGGATCTTCAAAAGGAATAAAAGTATTCAGCCCGTCATTTCCGCCGTTTAGCTGTACAAAAACAAGACATTGTTCGCCTATGATTAAGTTTTTTTGAGTGCCGTAAGAGAATAAAAAATCAGGAAGTAACAGGGCTCCTCCTGTCAATGTTCCTGTAAGCGATAGAAAACTTCTTCTGTTCATAATCGGTATTGTTAGAAGGTTTGGTTTAAATTAATTGAAATTCAGGTTCTTTCACCATGGCATTAAAGAGCCTCAAAACAGCCTGATTGGCATTTTGAGCCTGTGTATCAAAATCGTATTTTAAGATATTCTCGAAATCTTTTTGGCTTTCGCTGTCTATTTGAAATAACAATCGACTTGATAACTCACTTATGATTTCTTTGTTAGTTCCTTTGTTCCAATCTAATTGAATTACCGTTTTTCTAAAAGCTGGACGATTCACATTTTCATCCATCATAGTGCCCATCGTTTTTTGATTGAAATTCTCCCTTCCGCTACAATACAAATCGGCTAAGTTGTTGCGTTGCAAATAAATCTGGGAAGTCAGCCAGGATTTTCCGCCTTCCCAACCTTTTACATTGGGTTGATTGAATAAATCCATGCCTTGGTTTTTTAGAAAAGCCACCATTGGCCTGCTGTTTCTGGGATTGATGTGTAATTCTGAAATGAGTTGTAAACTATATTCCAGCGGATTTTTAATTTTAGAACCTGCCGTTTTTTTATCAAATTCTTCGGTGAAAATTTTTTCTAATAAGGGTTTGATTTCAAAGTCTTTTTTCCTGAAATAATCACCATAATAAGTCACCAGTTTTTCACTGGGATTGTCATAAATAAACCATTGAAGAATTTTTTTAGTAAAAAAATAAGGAGCATTTTTTTGTTTGAAAATAATATCGACAATATCATCGGATTTAAAATGTCCTTTTTTGCCGAAGTATATAATTTCTGAATCGTCGGCTAATTTATCTCTGTAAACACCGCCGTTTTCTCCAACACCTAATCCTGCCAGGGCTTTAGCGCCGTTTTTAATATCTTCTTCGGTGTAATTTCCAATACCCAGAGTAAAAAGTTCCAGTAATTCCCGACTCAGATTTTCGTTGATTTTACCTTTTCGATTATCTACATTGTCCAGATAACGCAGCATCGCATTGCTTTTTAAAATGGCTTTGGTTAAGTCTTTGAAATTGCCAAAAGCGTGTTTTCGAAGTAATTGATTGTGTTCGAAAATCCAATAGTTTACTTTAACCTTTTGAAAAGTTGACACAAAATGATTGTGTAAAAACAGCGTCATTTTCTCCTGTAAAGGATAGTTTTCCTGCATCATTTTTTCCAGCCACCAGGCTTTCATGTCTAATGAGGTGAGTGCTTCCTGTTTTTGGAACTCTTTTTTTTGATCGTCGGTAAGCTCTTTAGCTTTTTTTCGAAGTTCTCTGTAATCAGCTAATGTTTTTGGACTGTCTTTTAAAAAGTCGGGGATAGAATCATCAAAATTAGTTTTGAATGAAGCATCCAGGAATTTTGAAATTCCCATTTTTTCTATTGCTGCAGCTTGCTTATTTGAAAAGCCTAAACGGAGGGACCAAAGCGAATTAGGGTTCATAGTTAGTAGGTTTTAGGTTTTTTCTGGTTTGTTATTAATTAAGATGTTAAAGTGTGAAAAAGGTTTAATGGATTGGATTTTTTTATTGAGTTATCTAATGTACACAATTTAATTCTTCAACAGGGTAGGGTAAATGGGCTTATGGTTGTCTTACTATTGAAAGTAATAATAACGATAACTAAAATTGAAAATTATGAGAACGATATTAGCAATATTTCTTTTAGGAACAATGGCAATTACATACGCTCAAGAAGCTAGTGTAGAAAGTAGAGCAAGTGTGGGCAAAACTCCTGATAAAATCACGTATTACCAACAAAGAGGAGCCGAAGATGCTAAGTATGAGTTAAGTTTTGAAGCTAAAACTAAAGCCGAGGAAAAAGCTTTTTGGAAAGAACAGAAAGCTTACGAAAAAGAGTTGAAGGAAAGGGATAGAAAGGCATATCGCGCTTATATTGCCAGCAAGAAAGAGGTTTATGTAGAGCATTATAATCATTGTGACGCACATTGCCATCACGACGATTATTTTTATAGTCACGCCGGATTTTATTATTATCAATACGATCAACCAAATTATCAAAGAACTCCAAGTAGTACTTCGATAAATACCCAAATAGGTGTACGTACCCCCAGCGTACGATTAGGGCTTTAATCTATTTTAAAGCTACTAAAAGCTGTTTCGATATCCCGATAGCTATCGGGATATCGAAACAGCTTTTTTTAGATAAAGCTTCTCGATACAATTTTAAATAATATAGGCTATCGCATTATTATTTAAAATCACTCGAAGTAACGGCAAAAAGCCTAATTAACTAAAGCCTTGTTGCTTCGTCAAATATTCGGCAATAGTTAGCTCCTCCAATTTTTATGATTTCGTCTTCGTTAAAACCTGTTTCCAGCAAAGCACTTACCACGCTATAGAAAAAGCCTTCTTTCTGATTTTCCCAGGCTGAATTTGTTTTTTCACCAATTCGTTCCCTCTTTTTGTTGGCTTCACCATTGTTGGTATTTTCAGAAGCAGGATAATTAGCCGTAGCCATTTTAGTATCGGTGCCAATGCACACATGGTCTATGCCAACGACATCAACCATAGCTTTTATGTTATGGGCATATTCTAATGGTGAATCGGCGAGATGTGTCCAAACTCCTATTACACCACCTGCATTAGCCACAATTTTAGCTTGTTCTTTGCTGATAAGTCTTGGTTTCATCATTTTTGCCATTCTTTCATTTTTGCCTAATTGACTATCAAGACCGGTATGGGAAATTAGGATAGGCTTGGTCGAAATTGCAAGAGAATCATTAATAGCGTCATTGCTTGCATGGGTAAGATCCAGAAGAATCCCCAGTTTATTGGCTTCGGTAATAATTTGTTTGCCAAATTCAGTTAGTCCACCAAATTGTGGCGGATTAGTATAAATGTCTCCTATAGGCACCGAAGATTGATTGTCGTGAAGCAATCCTAAATGTCTTAATCCTCTATGGTAAGCTAGTTCGAGTCGTTCGAGATGTCCTTCTAAAAAATGACCTCCTTCTATCGACTGAATAGCAATAGGCTTATTTTTTTTATGCGCTTTTTTCAAATTGGCCAGGCTTAGTGCGCGTTCCATATTGTTGTCTTTTAGGACAGCATCCATTTCGTCTAAACTGTTCAGGAATCGTTGGTAAGCTTCTCCTTCCTGGGTTAAATTAGGACGATCTACCGAAAAGGTCATGCATATAGCCGATAAACCGGATTTTTTTATTTCGGTGGCTAAATCATATTTTTGATTCTTAAAATCTGCTATTTTAAAGGGAACATCAATATGATTGTGAGTGTCAATTCCTATGGTTTTAGCTATGATTCTGGCTATTTTAGTTTCTTGGGTATCATTATCAAAAGCCAGCATCGGACTGGCATAAAGTACCGCAGTTGCACCAGATAGATTGATAATGAATTTTCGTCTTGACCATTTGGAATTGCTATTACTCATAAACTTTAAATTTGAAAAATTTTAAGTTGGACTCTGGATTGCTAATAAAGTTTAATCCTAATAATTCTATCTGAGAGAAAATCTGTAATTAAACCTTTAAAGCCCCACGGAATCCCCTGGCGGCATAATAAGATTCGGCACCGTTGTGGTAGATAAATACGTTCCCGTAACGGAAATCAGCAAAGATGGCGCCACCCAGTTTCCTGATTTCGGCAGGAGTTTCAATCCAACTCGAGGTTTTTGTATCGAAATTCCCCAGTTTTTGCAATTCCTGGTATTGTTCTTCTGATAAAAGTGTAATGCCCATGGCAGCAGCTACATCTATAACGTTGTTTTTAGGTTTATTTTCTTTTCGGGAATCCAGTGCCTGACGGTCATAACAAAGGCTTCTGCGCTCTTTTGGACTTTCAGCTGAACAATCATAAAAAATGTATTCGTCTGTATTTTTATCATAATTGACAACATCAGGTTCGCCGCCCGTTCTTTCCATTTCATTTAGTGACCAGAGTTTTTCAGGATTTGCTTCCAACTTAGCCTGAACTTTATCCCATTCCAAACCTTCATGACGGTTGCTGTTTTTCTCAAAACGGGCTTTTAGTATTTCTATTAAGGTTTTAGAGTCTGTTGCTGATAACTTATTTCCCATAGTCATAAAATGTTTATTGTCTTGCTTTACAGTTTCGCTCGCACAAGTCAATTATTTGAGCAATTCTGTTCTGTCTTGTTTCTACTCTTTTGGCTTGGTTTAACCAATGTAAATAATTTTTTTTATAGGATTTACTAAAGTTTTCATAATTAGAAAAAGCAACTGGATTTTTAGCAAAAGCCATTTGTAAATCTTAAGGGATTTCTAAGTTTTCAACCGAATCTAAACTTTCCCAGAAACCGTTTTTCTTAGCGGTTTCAACTTTTTTCAATCCACTTTCGTGCATTAAATTGGCAGCAGTTAGTTCTTCGATGTAGGTTTTGTTTAGCTTGCTCCAAACACTTTTGTCTTTTCTGGGAGTAAAAAGTTGTTGTCTTCGGTCTTCATCCAGTTTTTTAACCGTAGAATCTATCCAGCCATAACAAATAGCCACTTTAACGGCTTCTTCCCAACGCATACTTTCGGCTTCATGTGCCACCCTGTAAAAAATCAAATACACCGCCTTGTGACTACTGTGGTTTTCATGAAGCCAGGCTCTCCATTCGGAAGCGTTTTTAAAGTATAAGGTAGGTTTTTCGTGCATTAGGTTTTATTTTCGTTTAAAGATCAACTTGATTTTTGAATTCGCATTAGGATAACTGTCTGTACGAGTTTTTCCCTCAAAAAATGCAATTGACCAACCTGAAGCTAATTTGTAGAAATAGCCCCAACCTGGATATCTGATTAAGTTTTGTTGAATTGTAATAGGTAATTCTGTAAATTGTTTTCCTACATGATATCCTTCTTTAGTTACAAATTTAGGTTCCATTGTTTGAATATAAATTGTATCGTGAATGCTGTTCATAACTAAATCAAAATTGATATCGTTAATTGTAACAGTTTCATATTCTGAAAGTTGTCCACTTGATATTAAAATGATTTTTCCTGATTGATTTTGTCCAAATATTATTGTTGAGAAAAATGTTGTTAGAAGGACTAGTGTTGTTTTCATTAACTGTTTTCATTTTCTAATTATTCTTTGAGTGCACATGCATAACGCTCGCCAGCTTGTGGGCACGGATTGCAAATCCGTGCTATCGGGAAATTTTATTTATCTCGAAAATACTTGTTTAATGGGATTTTGATTCCTAAATATGTTTTCTGTCTATTTAAATAATTTTCAACTACAGAGGTGACAGGTGGATAAAAACCAAGTTCTAAGGTGCAATAATTTTTAATGTTATAACCCAAAGATGCTTTTCCAATAAAATCAATTTTTTTAGATTTATAGGTATTGTTTTCAAATTGAGGTGAATTAAGTATAAAACCAGTTCCACCTCCTAAGCTAAAATAAATGTTTCTCGCTAGTTGGACTCTTAGAAAGGGAACTAAATTAAAGGCTTGAAAACTTTGATCCACTTTTTGAGAAGAAGTGTTGTCATAAAATAATTCGCACCCCACATCAAAGACATCTTCTATAATTTGATAGGTTGCAAATGCCCCAATTCCGATATTTGTTCTTTTTCCAGTTGATGTAGCTCCTTCGCTGTAACCTCCATTAGAGTAAATAGTGTATTCTCCATTAGGTACAGAAAGCGTTGTTCTTTCTAGATTGAGCATTGCTCCATATTCTAGTTTTTGACTATAATTTGATTGAGAAACACATAAAAATAATGTTAAAAAAAATAGTTTTGATTTCATTTAGGTTGGTTTTTGGTTTACTTCTTTTATTGGTAAATGTTTTATTTGTAATCTTCTAAATAGAGTTCGTCAAAATCTTTAACCTCAGATAGTTTGATGAGTGGATTTTGCTTGATGGTTTTCCAGCTGTCTTTAAAAATTTCCTGACCACCGTCATCGTTCTTGTTTACGTTTACTCTTTGCAGTTTCTTTTTAGTTAGGAAATTAATGCTAGTTTCATCGCTAATTATTGCTCCGCCATTGCTAATGTCATAACCGATTAAATCAAAATCAGCGTTTTTATATCGAAAAGTATATTTCCAATAGCCATATCTACCATGCCCGTAATGCATAATCAAGTTTCCTTTTTCTATTAGAACACTTAAATCGGGAGGGAAATAAACGCCACCATCTTCATTTTCAGAAGAGAAACAATTGTAGTTTTTTGAAGCCAATTCATAATGGTCTTTTTTGTTAAATAAAATGATAATACCCCTTCGGTTTCGGTCTAATTCTCCGTGATATTCATGTTTGAAAAATTTACTTTTATCAGTGCCTTTAATAATAAGTACACAATCTTCTAGACCATCTTTGTCTAAATCGCCATTGATTTTTTCAAAAAGCACATAGCCTTTAGGTATAAAATCAGATGGATTTTTTCTTTGTCCATTTTGTCCAAATACTATTGTTGCGAAAAATGTTGTAAGAAAGACTTGTATTGTTTTCATTGGTTTTTTAGTGTTTAATTTGCATTTCCTTCTTCATTGGATTTATTCTTGCGATATTGGATGTATAGTTGTATGAGAATCACGATTAATAATACGAATCCAACTAAGTATTCCATCATTAAAACAGCGAGCCAAGCCATTCCACATTTATGAGTTGCATGTTTTAATGATTCACCCATTAGTTCAAGATTTATAATTGCAAAAGCCACATGTCCAAGTGAACTTATTAAAATTACTTCTAAAAAACTTAAAGAGATGGAGTCTTTAATAGCTTTGATTCCAAAGATTAACTGGAAAAGCAATGGCGAAAGTAAAAGAAAAAATAAAGATATTATATATATCATGTAGTTACTATTCTTTAAAATTAGTTATCTATTAAGCTATTTTGTATCCATTTGTGATTTTACTATACCTAATTCCTCGCCGACGTGTAAACGAACTTTTTAAAACATTTATGCGAAAACATTTCCCGTTGCAGACTGTATCAAGTTGTGATTTCTATTCGCAATCTTGTCATTTCGACGAAGGAGAATCTCATCCAGTAATTTGACAAAGTAGTTATTGTTGCTGGCATAGTTTTAAATTTAAAAATAGATATTATTCAGTCATTATATCTTTAATTTCGTCAAATAAATCTGTCCATTTTGGATTGATAGATTGAATCAATTTGTTTTTGGCAGCCCTTGAACCCGCTTTTATTTGTTTTTCACGAGCTATAGCATCTTCAATCCATTGAAATTGTTCATAGTAAACTAATATGTTTATATCGTATCTAGCTGAAAATGATTTTGGATATTTCTTGTTTTTATGTTCTATAATTCTTTGTGGAAGATTTGATGTGACACCAACATAAACTACCGTTTGATATTTATTGGTAATGATATAGACAAATCCTGGTTTCATCTTTTTTAGTTTTATTGATAGGCTAGCGATGTAATTGCATTTTAAGACTAGATTTACTCTTTTTAGTGAGATTGCTTCGCTATCGCTCGCAATGACTTAAACTGCTTAGTAGTCATTGCGAGGAACGAAGCAATCTCATTTAGTAATTCTACAAAGTTGCTCATTGTTGGGGATCCGGTTTGTAAATCCGCGCTAATGTTAAATTTATTTTCTTCTTGGAGCGCTTCTGGTATGTGGTTTTACATATGTTCCATTTTTTCTATAATAACCTTTAACATTTACAGTTTTGGGTCGGTCATAGCTTGTAGAAGAATAATTGTATGTTGAATTGTTTGTTGTAGAGTTGTTTTTTATTGACGAGTTCGATACAGAAACTTTTGAATTTGGTGTATAATAAGGGTTGTCAAAATAGGGATTATAAATGTATCCATTTAAGTTACCGTATTTAGCTTTTCTAAATCGTTTTTTAACTATCGTTGTATAATAATATGTTCCTTTAGGTATTAGAGTTATTTCTTTGCTAGAGTCATTTTTATCTGGGGTATTATATAAATAAATATCTTCAGTGTTAGAAATATAATAGTAAGTATTACAAGATGAAAATAGAACTATTAGAACTAATATTAAAATACGTTTCATAATCGATTCTTTAAGTTTATCAATTTATAGAGGACTAGTCTTGTAAATTGGAGAATCAAATATATTAAAATATTCTTACAAAAGTTATTTTGGAAATTGAACCTTATTTTTAGCCCTGATAGTAGTGGAAATCCCCTTGTATAGCGAAAGCGGTACAAGAGATTGTAGCGGATAGCAGGAGGAAAGTACTTCTGGAAAACCAATTCTACTGCTCCTAAAACAAAAAAAGACCCGCAAGTTTTCACTTGCAGGTCTTAAGTATTAATTCTGTTTATTTGATGCTTACTTAATCATCTCAAAACTACGTTTTACGAAAGTAGTCAGGGCTTCTCCTTTTAACAGGTTTTGGGATAGTTTAGCTAAATCTAAAGCTTGTTTTACCAGGTGCTCCTGATTAGTTTTGTCTTCGGTATTCAGGATAGTTGAAGCCAAAGGCGAATTAGTATTCACCACCAAATTGTACATTTCCGGCATGTTGCCCATTCCGAACATTCCGCCACCACCGGTTTGGCTCATTTCTTTCATTCTACGCATGAATTCCGGTTGCGTGATGATAAATGGTGCCGCCTGGCTGTCAAGAGCTTCCAGTTGAACTGTGTACGTTTGTTTATTAACTACCGCTTCAACAGCTGATTTCAGGTTGTTTTGCTGGTCTTCAGACAATTTAGAAATTACAACTTCGTCTTTTTTGATAAGGTTGTCAATATGGTCAGAATCCACACGAACGAAAGTCAAATCTTTATTGTCGTTTTCTAATTTTTGAATTAAATGCGAGATAATTGGCGAGTCTAAAAGCAATACCTGGTATCCTTTTTCTTTCGCAATTTCGATATAAGAATGTTGAGCTTCTTTGTTTCCGGCGTATAAAACAACCAGTTTTCCGTCTTTGTCGGTTTGCGCGTCTTTCAGGTTTTCTTTTAATTCCTCAAGAGTGTAATATTTGTCATCTACTGTTGGGTACAATACAAAAGCACCAGCTTTTTCGTAGAATTTATCTTCCGAAAGCATTCCGTATTCCAAAACGATTTTGATGTCGTTCCATTTTGATTCGAAATCCTCACGGTTTTCGTTGAATAATGATTTTAGTTTATCGGCAACTTTACGGGTAATGTAGTTCGAAATTTTCTTCACCGCACCATCTGCCTGCAATCCTGAACGGGAAACGTTCAAAGGAATATCCGGAGAATCCACTACTCCGCGAAGCATCATCAGGAATTCAGGTACAATTCCTTCTACGTTATCGGTAACAAAAACCTGATTTTGGTACAATTGGATTTTGTCTTTTTGGATTTGCATATCCGAACCTAATTTTGGGAAATATAAAATTCCGGTAAGGTTGAATGGATAATCTACATTTAAATGAATGTTGAATAAAGGCTCTTCAAATTGCATTGGGTACAATTCGTGGTAGAAAGCTTTGTAATCTTCCTCATTTAAATCGGCCGGTTGTTTTGTCCAGGCTGGATTTGGGTTGTTGATGATGTTGTCAACTTCAATAGTTTCTGTAGTATAATCTTCAGGAGCATCTTCCGGTTTAGGAAGTGTTTCTGTTGTTGTTCCAAATTTAATCGGAATTGGCATGAACTTATTGTATTTGTTCAGCAATTCTCTGATTTTGAAATCTTCTAAGAATTCTAATGAATCTTCGGCAATGTGAAGGATAATTTCAGTTCCGCGAGTCGTTTTGTCAGCTGGTTCTAAAGAGAATTCAGGACTTCCGTCGCAAGTCCAGTGTGCTGCCGGCTCGTCTTTGTATGATTTAGTGATAATTTCCACCTTAGAAGCGACCATAAAAGCAGAGTAGAAACCAAGACCAAAATGACCAATAATTCCTGAATCTTTAGCAGTGTCTTTGTATTTTTCCAGGAATTCCTCGGCACCTGAAAAAGCCAGTTGGTTGATGTATTTTTCAACCTCTTCTGATGTCATTCCGATTCCCTGGTCAATGATGTGGAGCTTTTTACCCTCTTTGTCAATTTTTACCTCAAGTATTGGATTGCCATATTCTACTTTGGCTTCGCCAATATTGGTCAGGTGTTTTAATTTTAATGTTGCATCTGTTCCATTCGAAATTAATTCACGTAAAAAGATCTCGTGATCGTTGTATAAGAACTTTTTGATAAGTGGAAAGATATTTTCCACTGAAACGTTAATTTTTCCAGTTGTCATATTTAAAATTTATTTATAATGTTTTACAATCAGTTACGGTTTCTTCAAATAAAGTACCAATTCGAATCGGGGTGACAAATTGTCTTAACCATAAATTTTGTAATAAAATAACAACATTTTGAAACAAAATCTGTAAGTTAGATTGTATCTTTGCCTAAGTTTAATATTAAAACGATAAAATGATGAAAAAAATATTTTTTGTTACAGCAATTGCGCTAGCATTATTTTCTTGCAAAACGTCTTCAGTTACGGCTACTAAGTTAGACAGGGGAATTCAAACTGGTGTAAAAGGAAATTGGGTAATTAGTTCTGTTTCATATCCGGGTTCAGAATACATTAAAGTGAATTCTTTCCAATTGGCTGATTCAAAATGTTTTGAAGGAAGTACTTGGAAGTTTGTTTCTAACAATAACAAAGGAACTATGGCTTTGACAAAGTACGATTGTCCTGTTTTTAGTTCGCCAATTACTTGGTTTGTAAATTCTAACGGAGAGTTTGTTTTGAAAATTTTAGATGCTGGTGAAAAAGCCAAAAAAGTGAGAGATGGTTATGTTTTACACGTGGCTAATTTAACAGAAAGTTCTTTCCAGTTGATTGACAAAATCAATGTTGGAGGAAAATTAACAGATGTGGTTTACCAATTCCAACGTGTAAACTAATTCCAGGATTTTAATAAACAATAAAAAAGATAATTATGAAAAATATATCGGTATTAGCATTAGCTTTAGTAATGGTTGTGGGGTCAATTTTCACAAGCTGTGAAGCAGTAAAAAACACAAATAAAACACAAAGAGGAGCTGCTATTGGAGCTGCCGGAGGTGCTCTTCTTGGAGGAATCTTGGGAAATAACCTTGGAAAAGGTGGAAAAGGCGCTATGGGAGCTGTTATTGGTGGAGTTGTAGGTGGAGTTGCCGGAGGTGTTATCGGTAGCAAAATGGACAAACAAGCCAGACAAATTGACCAGGCTATTCCGGGTGCTGAGGTAAAAAGAGTTGGTGAAGGAATTCAATTAGTTTTAAACGAAAATGCAGTGCGTTTTGATACAAACAAATCGACTTTAACTGCTGCTGCAAAAGCCAATCTAGATAAATTAGTTGCTGTTTTTGACGAATATCCGGATACTGATATTACTATTTTTGGATATACTGATAGTACTGGTCCTGCTGATTACAACTTGAAACTTTCAGGAGAACGTGCTGCATCAGTTAAAAGTTATCTGGCAAGCAAAGGACTTGCAGCAAGTAGATTTACAATTCAGGGAATGGGAATTGCTGATCCAATTGCTACTAACGATACAGCAGAAGGTAGAAGTCAAAACCGTCGTGTAGAATTTGCAATTGTTGCAAATGCTAAAATGAAAGCGGATGCTGAAAAAGAAGCTGCTAAATAATAAAGCACTTTTTTAAATTATAAAGGTCGTTTCGTTTTTATAGCCGAACGACCTTTTTTTTATAATAAAAACAAATCTAAAGGAGTGATTCTAAATGATAATGCGATAGCTTTATCATTTAGAATTGTATCGAGAAGCTTTATATAAACTAGGTTTCTCTATACTGGCTAAAAATGTTCTGGCGCAACTACTATTGACGTTTTTATTAAAAGAGAAAATTAGATTTATCAAATTTCTTTTTTGCTTGATCAAAAAAGAAACAAAAAAATCAAGTCTTACGCTTCCTCGTCGGTCAAATTAGTTTTCGAATGCTAAAAGAAAATAACTCGCTACGCTCAAACAGATTTTCTTTTTACGCATTCTTCAAACATTTGACACTCGACTGCGAAAGCTAAGGACAGTTGAAACTCGGAAAAAATGACGTTTATATTGTTTTTAGAATAAAAATTACTCATCGAACACACTCCTTGAAATTAATGACATAGTTTTTGATTTCGCTCGATATGATAGTTTGATGCGATAAAAGATTATTCTAAAAGATATTTCTAAATTCGCCTCTTTTTTTATACCAAAGAAATCTATCTTTGCAATCTCAAAAAACATTCTTTTAAAAATGCTTCAAGTTCAAAATATCTCCTTTGGTTATACCGAAAAACCAGTGGTTCAAAATATTCATTTCTCTGTAGAAAAAGGACAAAATATTGCTGTAATTGGCGAAAGTGGTTGTGGTAAAAGCACTTTGTTAAAACTGATTTACGGATTGTATGACTTAGATGAAGGACAGATTTTTTGGAATGAAACCGAGGTTTTAGGAACTAGTTTTAATCTGGTTCCAGGAATGCCTTTTATGAAATATCTGTCTCAGGATTTTGATTTGATGCCTTATATTACGGTGGCGGAGAATGTGGGGAAATATTTGTCGAATATTTTTCCTGAAATTAAAAAAGCACGTGTCAAAGAACTGCTGGAAATTGTGGAAATGTCGGAGTTTGCCGATGTGAAAGCAAAATACCTGAGCGGAGGTCAGCAACAACGTGTGGCTTTAGCGAGAGTTTTAGCTTTAGAACCTGAAGTTTTATTATTGGATGAACCCTTTAGTCATATTGATAATTTTAGAAAAAATGCGTTGCGACGCAATTTGTTTGCTTACCTAAAAGCAAAAGAAATTACCTGTATTGTGGCTACGCATGATAGTACTGATGCGCTTTCTTTTGCTGACGAAACTATTGTGTTGCAAAACGGAAAAATGGTCGATAAAGCCGATTCGTATAATTTATATAACAATCCTATAAATAAATATGTGGCTTCGCTTTTTGGGGAAGTAAACGAACTGAAATTATCCCAACTCATAGCTGTTGACGGTGCTGATGATTCGGTTTTACTTTATCCACACCAATTAAAAGTAGCCGAAAAAGGTTTGATAAATGCTCTGGTCAAACAATCTTATTTTAAAGGTGGTTATTATCTTATCAAAGCCGTTTTTGATAGAAAAGTGATTTTCTTTGAGCATGATACTGAATTAGTTAATAATACAACTGTTTCTTTGAATTTTGATTTTTAATTAAAATTTTTGCATTACTTTTTTTAGTATTTTTAGTTTCGCTAATGAAAAAAAACTAAAAAGTTTTGATTTTTAGATAAATAGAGATTATAAATTAAAATTTTAAAAAAATGGGAAAATTTGTAATTACAAAAAGAGTTAACGGTGAGCTTCAGTTTAATCTGAAAGCGGGCAATGGCCAGACAATTTTAGCAAGTGAGGGGTATACAACCAAAGCAGCTTGTGATAATGGAATTGAATCGGTTAGAAAAAATTCTCAGGAAGACGGTCGATTTGAACGTAAAGAATCATCTAACGGAAAATTTTATTTTAATTTGAAAGCGACCAATGGTCAGATTATTGGAAATAGTGAAATGTATGAGTCAATTGCTTCCAGAGAAAACGGCATTGAATCAGTAAAGAAAAATGCGCCCGATGGAGTCGTAGATGATCAAACAAGTTGATTTAAATAAATACAATTGAATAGGTAAACCAGTTTTAGACTGGTTTTTTTATTATATTTAATATCTTAGGTGTTAATGTAAAAAAAGTAAAATATGTATCATTCAAAAATTTCGGGTTTAGGTTTTTATGTGCCTTCCAATGTGGTTACTAATGACGATTTGTCAAAAATCATGGATACCAATGATGAATGGATTCAGGAGAGAACCGGAATTCAGGAACGCAGGCACATCATTAAGGGAGAAGATACCACCACGACAATGGGAGTGAAGGCAGCTAAAATTGCTATTGAACGTTCCGGAATTGCCAAAGAAGATATCGATTTTATTGTTTTTGCAACCTTAAGTCCCGATTATTATTTTCCTGGACCGGGAGTTTTAGTCCAAAGAGATTTAGGCTTGAGAACGGTAGGGGCATTAGATGTCAGAAATCAATGTTCGGGTTTTGTTTATGCACTTTCGGTTGCCGACCAGTATATCAAAACAGGAATGTACAAGAATATCCTGGTCATCGGTTCTGAAGTACAATCATCAGGATTAGACATGACAACCAGAGGACGTGGTGTTTCGGTGATTTTTGGAGATGGGGCAGGTGCGGCTGTGTTGAGTCGCGAAGAAGATTTATCGAAAGGGATTCTCTCTACTCATTTGCATTCTGAAGGAATCCATGCCGAAGAATTAGCCTTAACAGCTCCCGGAATGGGCGGACGTTGGGTAAATGATATTTTAGCCGATAATGATCCCAATGACGAGAGTTATTTTCCATACATGAACGGGCAATTCGTATTTAAAAATGCCGTAGTTCGTTTTGCTGAAGTGATTAATGAAGGTTTAGAAGCCAATAACTTAAAAGTTTCCGATATTGATATGCTGATTCCACATCAGGCTAATTTGAGGATATCCCAATACATCCAGAAGAAATTTGAGTTGAATGACGATCAGGTGTATAATAACCTGCAAAAATACGGTAATACAACCGCGGCTTCGATTCCTATTGCATTGACTGAAGCCTGGGAACTCGGCAAAATAAAATCAGGAGATACTGTTGTTTTGGCTGCTTTTGGTAGCGGATTTACCTGGGCAAGCGCCATTATTAAATGGTAATCTTTTTGGTTTTAAATCGAAAAGCCCGAAGTTGGTATACTTCGGGCTTTTCTTTTGCAACAAACTATTAAAAACTATATTATAAAACGCCACCACCCTGGCTTTCGTTTTGATCCCTTGTTTTTCTCTGAACCGCTTTGTTTTTACCGCTTCCAAATCTATAATTGAAACCAATATAAGCGGATCGGCTTTCCCAGTTAAATTGTCCGTATTGTTCTTTAGGATATTCTGATGTAAAGCGATAGCGCATCGTTTTAAAAATATCGCTATATCTAACAGTAAATGTTCCGGCTCCTTTTAAAACGTTCAGGCTCGAACCTAAATCCATTTTCCACATGGGTTTGCCCAGCATTTGTAAGGTTAAATCCTTTCCCTGATACATGGCTGAAAATTGGAAACGTAAATTTTTTGATGCTTTGAAGGTATTGTTCATTCGTGCATTAAAGGCTGTCACATTGGCTTCGAGAAATTTACCTGAAACTACGCCTCTAATTGTTTTGTTATAAGCATCTACACTTATATTGCTGCTCAGCCATTTTGTGAAATCTAAATTAGCCGAAGATTCAAATCCATAGGCGTTGTTGCCATCCAGATTGGCATAAGATAAAATTTGTTTAGAGTTGTCGTTTGGATTTTCGACTAAAGTTCTTGTGATTTCATTATTGATTCTTCTGTAGAAAATCCCGGTGGTTATTGAGCCTATTTTTGTTTTTCGGGTGTAATTTAGTTCGTAAGAATTGGTAAACTGAGGACGAAGATTTGGGTTTCCTTCTGAGTCTATTTGCGGGGTACTCCAATCTCTAATTGGATTCAGTTGGCCAATGCTTGGTCTATCCACTCTTCTTGAAAAGCTTAAGTTGAATGAGTTTTTTTCAGAAGGTGTATAGTTTAAAAATCCGGAAGGACATAAGGTTAAAATGTCGTTATTGAATTCGGCTGGGGTTTCGCTTTCTTTGTTGAAATTGGCAATAGCGTCGTATTTTTCTATTCTTGTTCCCAGTTGTGAGCTCCATTTTTTCCATTGTTTACCAATAGTGGCATATCCTGAATAAATATTTCGGGAGAATTTAAAGTCGGAGTCGGAGTTGTCTTTGCTCGATAATAATTTATTGCGTGCATTTTCGATTCGGCTTTCTAAACCTAATTCTAATTTTAGGGTTTCCGATAGTGGATTGACGTAATCTAAATTGATTAAAGTATTGTTTCTTTTATTGGTAACATAATTGGTTTTTGGGTCGCTATAAGTTGCATCCTCTTTATTGTCTCCGTCAGAATAATTAACTTCCAGTTCGATATTATGCCCTTCTTTTTTAAAATTCTTTTTATAGTCTAAATTGTAGGTTTGGGAATAATTGTCAACCTTGTTGTTGAATGTTTGGTTAATGTCAGCTTTTGAATCGGTTACGAAATCAATTGTTGACAATGAACCTGATTTCCCTTTAAATATGTTTTGGTTGGTATAAAATGACAAAGTATTTTTTTCATTGAGATAAATGTCTAAACCTATTTTGGCTAGTTGCGAAGTGTTGTTACGGGTAAAAGTATAGTTTTGAAAATCTTCCAATCCGGTTTCGGTGGTGTTTATAAAACCGTAATTGGTACGTTTTCCCGTGTTTAAACCATAATTAGCAAACCAGTTGATTTTTCCATTACGGTAATTCATATCAACAGATGAGTTTAATTTTGGTGTTATACCAAAGGTTACTCCGTTATTAATACTTCCGTTTAGACCTATTTTAGTGTTTTTATTTAAAACAATGTTTATAATTCCGCTCATTCCTTCCGGATTGTATTTGGCAGATGGATTAGTGATTAATTCTATTTGTTTAATAGATGAAGATGGTATTTGTTGTAGTAATTGGGCTGTATCTATGGTAGTAGGTTTGCCGTCAATTAAAACTCTAACATTAGGATTTCCCCTAAGACTGATGGCGTTGGTTTGTTGGTCAACACTAACCGATGGAATGTTGTTCATAATTTCAGCAGCTGTTGATCCCGCTGAAATTAAATCCTTCCCCACATTAATTACTTTTCGATCGATTTTTTGTTCTATTGTCGATTTTTCACTGACAATCTCGACACTTTTTAACTCAATAGCATCTTCTTCTAAAACAATTGTATTGAGATTTACATCTGAATTTTTTGCAGTAAGAGTTATTGGAGTGGAAATGGTTTTGTAGCCTATAAATTGGAATTCTATGTTGTATTTTGTTAATTCAAGGCTTTTTATATGAAAAGTTCCTTTTTCAGAAGTAATAGCACCCGAAATGATTTTGTCGTTTTCCTTCACAATTATATTTACATAAGGCAGTGGTTGGTTTGTTTTTTTGTCGACTACTTTTCCACTAATGCTTCCCGGTTTGATAGTAGTAATCAATGGTGCAGAGTTTTGTGCTCCTATCGAAATTAGGTTTACGAATAAGCAAACTAAGATTAATTTGATTTTCATGATTATGCGGTTTGGTTATTTTTTTAAATGATTGAAACAAAGGTATGTGTTTTTTAGATAGTATTATGTAATACAAGGTACTATTTTTTTACAAAAAGTAAAATTTATTTTGTAATAGTCAAAAACGTCAGTGTTTCTACATCTTTAAGACGCATAATAAAGGCGAATGGTTGTACGGGAAATTATCTTGTTTTCCAATTTCCCAATTACCGTATAATAACTATCTTTGCGCACTTTATAAATTCATATACAAAATGACATTATCACAAACGCTTACGCCATCTATACAAAATGCAATTCAGGTTTTATTTGATACAACAGTTGATAAAATAGAATTTCAGGCCACACGTAAGGAATTTGAAGGCGATATTACCATGGTAATTTTCCCTTTGTTGAAAATCATAAAAAGTAATCCCGTTGAATTAGGAAATAAAATAGGAAACTATTTAGTGGATAATGTTGCTGAGGTATCCAAATTTAACGTGGTTTCCGGTTTTTTGAATATTGTGATTTCAGATGCGCATTATTTGAATTTTTTCAACGGAATTAAAGATAATGTCAAATATGGTTTTGTGACTCCAAATCCCGAAGACAAGGCGGTAATGGTTGAATATTCTTCTCCAAACACCAATAAACCGTTGCATTTAGGTCACGTTCGTAATAATTTATTAGGTTATTCGGTAGCTGAAATTATCAAAGCTTCGGGTAAAAAAGTATATAAAACCCAAATCATCAACGATAGAGGAATTCATATCTGTAAGTCGATGTTGGCCTGGCAAAAATTTGGTAAAGACCAGACTCCGGAATCAACGGGATTAAAAGGCGATAAATTAGTGGGGAATTTTTATGTGGCTTTTGATAAGGCTTACAAAGAAGAAATCAACCAATTAATGGCTCAGGGAAAAACTGAAGAAGAAGCTAAAAAGCAAGCACCAATTATTCTGGAAGCACAAGATATGCTTCGCAAATGGGAAGCCGGTGATGAAGAAGTGGTTGAGCTTTGGAAAACCATGAACCAATGGGTTTATGATGGATTTGCTGCAACTTACAAAAGTATGGGCGTTGATTTTGATAGTTATTACTACGAAAGCAATACCTATTTGTTAGGTAAAGATGTGGTTCAAATAGGCTTGGAAAAAGGGATTTTCGAAAAAGATCCTGACGGTTCGGTTTGGATTGATTTGACTGCTGAAGGTTTAGACCGTAAAATTGTACTGCGTTCTGACGGAACCGCAGTGTATATGACTCAGGATATTGGAACGGCAATCCAGCGTGTAAAAGATTATCCGGATGTAGGCGGAATGGTATATACCGTAGGAAATGAGCAGGATTATCATTTTAAAGTGTTGTTCTTAATCTTGAAAAAACTAGGTTTTGACTGGTCTGAAAATCTATTCCATTTGTCTTATGGGATGGTGGATTTGCCTTCCGGAAAAATGAAATCCCGTGAAGGAACCGTAGTTGATGCCGATGATTTGATGCAGGAAATGACCGATACGGCTCAAAAAATCTCTGAAGAATTAGGGAAGTTAGACGGTTATTCAGAAGAAGAAAAAGCAAAATTGTTCAAGACTATTGGTCTTGGTGCTTTGAAATACTATATCTTAAAAGTAGATCCTAAAAAACGTATTTTGTTTAATCCTGAAGAATCAGTTGATTTTGCCGGAAACACAGGACCGTTTATTCAATATACTTATGCCAGAATCCAGTCGATTATAAGAAAGGCTGATTTTGATTTTTCGAATGTTTCTAAAGTTGAAACTTTGCACGAAAAAGAAAAAGAATTGATTAAACAATTGGAATTGTTCCCGGAAGTAATTCAAAATGGAGCCCAAAATCACAGTCCGGCTTTATTGGCCAATTATACTTATGATTTGGTAAAAGAATACAATTCATTCTATCAGGCGGTGCCAATTCTTGGTGAAGCTGATTTGGATACCAAAATATTCAGAGTACAATTGTCTAAAAAAGTAGCCGATACTATTGCTGCTTCTTTTAGTTTGTTAGGGATTAATGTTCCTGAAAGAATGTAATTATAGGATAAAAACGACTTCTTTTTGAAGTTGTTTCTATGTTTAATAAAGTTTAAAATCAATGCCAATAAACTAATTATGTAATTGCCTAATTATCTAATTAGTTTATCTTTGCATTTCAAAAAAAAATAATACTATGTTCGATAATTTAAGCGAAAAATTAGATAAAGCTTTTCATATATTAAAAGGTCACGGTAAAATTACCGAAGTAAACGTTGCTGATACATTAAAAGAAGTGCGTCGTGCGTTACTTGATGCCGATGTGAATTTTAAAATTGCCAAAGATTTTACTGCCAGAGTAAAAGATAAGGCGATAGGTCAGGACGTATTAACTACTTTACAGCCAGGACAATTATTGGTAAAGTTGGTTAAAGACGAGTTGACTGAATTAATGGGAGGTGACGTAGCAGGAATTAATTTGCAGGGAACGCCTTCTGTGATTTTGATGTCAGGTTTACAAGGTTCTGGAAAGACTACTTTTTCCGGGAAATTGGCTAATTATCTTCAAACAAAAAAGAACAAAAAAACACTTTTGGTAGCTTGTGATATTTACCGTCCTGCGGCGATTAATCAGTTGCATGTGGTGGGAGACCAAATAGGTGTTGAAGTATATTCAGAGCCTGAGAATAAAAATCCTGTTGATATTGCACAAAACGCTATTAAGCATGCTAAAGCAAACGGATTTAATGTGGTTATTGTCGATACAGCAGGTCGTTTGGCTGTAGATAAGGAGATGATGGACGAAATTGCACGTGTTCACGCTGCTATTAAGCCACAGGAAACCTTATTTGTTGTGGATTCGATGACAGGGCAAGATGCAGTAAATACTGCAAAAGCTTTTAACGATATCTTGAACTTTGATGGTGTTATCCTGACTAAACTAGATGGTGATACCCGTGGTGGAGCAGCCTTGTCTATTAAATCGGTTGTTAATAAACCAATTAAATTTGTAGGTACTGGTGAAAAAATGGAAGCAATTGATGTTTTCTATCCAGACCGTATGGCGGAACGTATCCTTGGGATGGGAGACGTTGTTTCTTTGGTTGAAAGAGCGCAAGAGCAATTTGACGAAGAAGAAGCCAGAAAATTACAAAAGAAGATCGCAAAGAATGAATTTGGTTTTGATGATTTCCTGACCCAGATTCAACAAGTAAAGAAAATGGGTAATATGAAGGATTTGGTAGGAATGATACCGGGAGCTTCTAAAGCCATGAAAGATGTTCAAATTGAAGATGATGCTTTCAAACATATTGAAGCTATTATCTATTCGATGACTCCATTAGAAAGAAAAAAACCTGCTTTGATTGATGTAAAAAGAAAAGCAAGAATAGCTAAGGGTTCAGGGACTAAAGTGGAGCAGGTAAACCAGTTAATGAAACAGTTTGACCAAATGAGTAAAATGATGAAAATGATGCAAGGCCCAGGCGGAAAAAACCTGATGAAAATGATGGGCGGTATGAAAGGAATGCCAGGTGGAATGCCGGGAATGAAATAATTATAAATTGTGAGTTATGAATTATGAGTTTTATATAACTCATAAATTATAACTGATAACCCATAACTAAAAATAACAATGCAAATACTAGACGGAAAAAAAACTTCGGAAGATATTAAAAAAGAAATCGCAGCCGAAGTACAACAAATGAAAGCCAATGGGGAAAAAGTACCTCATTTAGCAGCTGTTATTGTTGGAAATAATGGTGCAAGTTTAACTTATGTAGGTAGTAAAGTACGCTCTTGCGAGCAAATTGGTTTCGATTCTACTTTGGTAGCTTTGCCGGAAACCATTACTGAAGCTGAATTATTAGACAAAATCAAAGAGTTGAATGAGAATGAAGACTTAGATGGTTATATTGTTCAATTGCCTTTGCCAAAACATATCGACGAGGAAAAAATCCTTTTAGCTATTGACCCTCAAAAAGATGTAGATGGTTTTCATCCTACTAACTTTGGACGTATGGCTTTAGAAATGGAAACGTTTTTGCCGGCTACTCCTTTTGGAATTATGGAGTTGTTAGAGCGTTACAAGGTTGAAACTTCAGGAAAACACACCGTTGTAATTGGGCGTAGTCATATTGTAGGTCGTCCTATGAGTATTTTGATGAGCCGTAAAGGAAATCCTGGTGATTCAACTGTTACTTTGACTCACAGTCGTACTAAAAATTTAGAAGAATATACTAAAAATGCCGATATCATTATTACGGCTTTAGGAGTACCGGAATTTTTAAAGGCTGATATGGTAAAAGATGGTGTAGTTATTATTGATGTGGGAATTACCCGTGTGGAGGATGCTACAAACTCAAAAGGATATGTAATTAAAGGAGATGTTGATTTTGACGGAGTAAGTAAAAAATCATCTTTTATTACACCAGTTCCTGGTGGAGTAGGACCAATGACTATTGCAATGTTATTGAAAAACACACTTCTAGCTAGAAAAATCAGAAGTAGAAAATAGTTTATTATATATTTTATGATACAATAAAACCCAAGAGAAATCTTGGGTTTTGTGTTTTTATGAATAATGATATTGTTCCATCTGCTTGGCAATGGTTTCTTCAAGATTTTTCAAAACAATAGGTTTTGTTACAAAATCGTCCATACCACTGGCTATTGCTTTGGTTTTATCTTCATCAAAAGCGCTGGCAGTTACTGCAACAATTGGAATATTTCTCAATTTGTATTTAGCTAATGAATGGATTTTTTTTGTGGCTTCAAATCCGTCCATTTCAGGCATGTGCAAATCCATGAAAATAATATCGTAGTCGTTTTTTTCGAAAAGTAAAACAGCTTCCAGCCCATTATTAGCAATAGTATTAGGAATGTTTAATTTGTCTAATAGCTTTTTTAAAACCTTTTGATTGATGATATTGTCTTCTACAATTAAGGCTTTTTGGATACTTTTTTTATCAGTATCATGAGATAGAGTGTCTTGATTTTCAATAGGTAAAGAATCGGTATTTAGTGAAAACGGAATGTCGAAACTAAAACTGGAACCGCCTTCTTCTAATGCGATTATATTTAATTTGGAACCTTTCATTAAATGTATTAATTGGTTTGAAATGGTCAAGCCAAGTCCTGTTCCTCCATATTTTCGGGTTGTTGTTAAATCGGCCTGTTCAAAGGCTAATAGCAATTGTTCTGTTTTATTCACATCGATACCAATTCCAGAATCCATGATTCGGAAATTTAGATATTGCAGCTTGTTTTCTTTTTTGACTAATCGTACTTCGAGTTTTACATCTCCTTCGGAAGTAAATTTAATGGCATTGTCCAAAAGATTGATTAATACCTGTTGTAATCTTAAATTATCGCAAAAGATATTGCTGTCAATGTTCTCGTCAAAATTAAAGTGTAATGCTATGTTTTTGTCTTTAATACGGTATTCGAATAACCGAATCAGTTTAGATAACTCTTTTTTAAGATGAATAGGGTGTTTCTCCAGTTTCATTTTGCCGGCTTCCATTTTAGAATGATCCAGAATCATATTTACAATGCCCAAAAGATGGTTGGCACTGTGTTCGGCAATTTCTATATGTTCTGTTTGTTCGCTGTTTAAGGAGCTTGTTTTAAGCATGTTCAGCATTCCGATAACGCCGTTAAGAGGAGATCGGATTTCGTGACTCATATTGGCAAGAAATTGCGTTTTGAAGGCTGCCGTTTTATTAGCCTGTTCCGTTTTCTTTTCTAAGAAGATAATGTTTTCAGACAGCTTTTCTTTTAATATTCCGTAACTCTTTAATAGGAAATCGACTTCCCTGATGGAGGAATCATGATTTATATCGGATACAGCTTCCTTGAAATTGGATTTTATGTAGTTTGAAATATCCAATGAAAGCAGTTGAATGTCTTTAGTGAAATATTTAGAAATGTAAATACACAATAACAAGGCAATTAATGCCATGAGTAAGGTTTGAGATAATTGCACATAAAATAAGGTTTCTTTTAGTTCATTGATCCTTTTTTTATTGTGGGCTATGATTTGAACAAAGGAGTTTTCAATAAATCCATTGATTTGATTTATTTTTTTGTACAATCCCTGATTTTCTGAAACTCCCAGTTGTGAACTCAATTTTACCAAAGAATCAAAATTGGTTTTGTAGTCAATAAGTACTTGCTTGGTCAGCACATCAATGTTTTTTTCTTTCAAAGTCTGATGGAACAAGCTTTCAAATTTTTTGATGGAAGTTTTGTCCGAACGCAACAGATAATCTTTCTCGTGCCTGCGAAACTGGAGTAAAGTAATTTTGTCTAATGAGGATTTTTCTTCGAGAAAATGGGCTTTGTTTCTCATTTTTCCTTCAATTCCGTAATCTTTAAATCCCCTGATTAATGCTATTTCTTTAAACTGGTTTACGATAGTATAAAGGTGATCTATTTTTCTTGAAACTGCAGTCATGGTGGGATTACTGCCAATGTTCAATTCTTTCGATTCATTGAAAAGTAAATCGATTTCTTTTTTTTGCCTTTTTAAATGGTCTATATAGAGTTTTAGGTCTTTTTGATTGTGATGGATGTAAAAGTCTTTCCCTTTGTATCCGGATAATAAAAAGGTTTGAAAATTTTTTATGTTCGAGCTGAATTCCTGCGAAATTCTATAGGATTTATAAGTGAAATTATTCAGATGATCTACTTTGCGGTCGATGTAGAGGTAAAACATAAACCAAACCACAATCAATGCAATCATTGATGAAAAGGATAAAAATATTTGTGTTCTGAAGTAACGTAAATTGTTGAAGAAAAATTTCAAGGGTATTGTATTTAATGCTCTGCAAATTTATTAAGCTCATCAACAAAACGGATTAAAAGACTTGAAACAAAAGGTTAAGTTATTGTTTATAGAATAGAAATAGATGATTTAGATAATGTTTGTAGTTAAATTTTAGTTGGCTTTTTCTCAGTTATAGCTTGGTTTTTAGTTTTTTGAAGTGAAAAAAGTAAGATTTTTTATAAAAACACTTGTTGGTTTAACAATAATTTTATTTCTTTGTGTACTACAAAACTAGTACACTAATAAAATATATTATGATAAGCATTCAACACTTAACGTTTCAGTACAAAAAGCAGGACGCTTTGTTTACTGATTTATCTTTTGAGCAGCAAAATGGAAGTATAGTCGGATTGCTGGGTAAAAATGGTGCCGGTAAATCAACTTTTCTTAAGCTGATTACGGGTTTACTAAAACCACAAATTGGAGAATTGAACATTAATGGTTTTAAACCTTTTGATCGATTGCCTGATTTTTTGTCGGACCTCTATATGGTTTCTGAGGAGTTTTCGTTTCCTTCGATAACTATTGCATTGTATATAAAGGCAACCGCTCCTTTGTATCCTAAATTCGATTATGAAAAAATGAACCGCATTTTGCAGGAATTCGAATTAGAATCTAAAAAAAACCTGAACGGACTTTCGCATGGACAACGCAAGAAATTCCTGATTGCTTTTGCCTTATCAACTAATTGCAGTTTGCTTATTCTGGACGAACCAACAAATGGTTTGGATATTCCGTCCAAGAGTTTGTTCCGAAAAATATTGGTCAGTTCAGTTTCCGAGGAACAATTGGTTTTGATTTCGACTCATCAGGTAAAAGACATTGAAACCATTATTGATACAATAGTAGTTCTTGATGAAGGGAAAATGGTTTACAACGAAACTATTTTTGATATCAGTAAACAATGGCAATTTAAAACCGTAGCCAGTTTGGCGGGAATAGAAACCCCAATTTATCAGGAGAAATGTCTGGGCGGTTACCGAATCATAACACCAGCAGATGAACTCGAAGAAACCGAAATAGACATCGAACTGCTTTTTAATGCCATTATCAATAAAGTAACCTTAAAATCTATAAGCCATGCCGTTTAATAACCATTTTAATTTGAATCGATTTGTTCGTTTATTCCAGCAAGATTTATTAATTAATAGAACAAAATATCTTTTGGCTATTCTTGGATTGGGATTGATAACTTATTTATTGACCTATTGGTTTCTTAGTTCTAGTAAAGGCAGTATAATGAGTTATGCCGAAAGTATCAATATTTTTTATATGGTTTGTTTTGTGTTTTTTATGATGGGAGTGGGGGTTATTGTAGGCACTGCATTTCCTGATTTTACCGATAAAATTAAAACTGCTAATTATTTATTGATTCCAGGATCGACATTCGAAAAGTTTCTAGTGCAGTTTTTATTGAGGATAGGATTTTTTATTCCTATAGCTTTGGGAATTTTTTGGATTGCCATTCGTTTAGCCAAAGCTTCTTTACTTCCGGAAATGATTAATGGAAATCAATTTTTTGATCCGGTTAAAGTACCTTATTTTGAATATTGCCTTTTAGTAACCAGAGAGGGTAAGTTGTGGGATACTTGGCAGATACTGCTTATGATTTTTGGTTTTTTCTCTTACGGAACTTATCTCTTTGCTGGATCAACTTTCTTTAAAAGATATGCTTTGGTCAAAACTGTAGTAATTTCCATTATTCTATTCTTTAGCGGTATTTTGTTTTCAATGTTACTATCTAATGTTTTTTATTCATCACCTCGATTTTTTGATATACAATTTTATGCTTTTCAAGTGACTGATAATTTTGACAGTACTGAATTTTCCTTGTTATCCTTGTCGTTACTTTCTTGGGTATTCTTTTTGCCAATCGCTTATTTTAAATTAAAAGAAAAGGAGGCTTAATATGGATTTTAAATCAACCAAAGGGATTTATCTGCAAATAGTAGATAATCTCTGTAGGCAAATTTTGGAAGGGCAATTGCAATCGGGTGATCGGGTGGCTTCGGTGCGGGATTTGGCTGCTGAGTTTGAAGTGAATCACAACACGGTCATGCGGGCTTATGCTAATTTGCAAGAATCCGGGATTTTTGACAACAAACGGGGCATTGGATTTTTTGTTTCCGAAAAAGCTTTCGAGCTCATTAAAGCCAATGAAAAAACCAGTTTTTTCAGTCAGGATTTACCAGATTTCCTTCTTAAAGTAAAGTTACTCCAACTAAACAGTGCCGATTTAAACGAATTACTAACGACTATTAAAAATAACGATCATGAAAATATCTAACATCATATTTCTTTCTTTTTTAATCTTTCTTTTTGGAGGGATTATCTTATTATTTATGGGTTCTAAATATTATAAAGGAGTTGATGATAAAGCTGATTTTGTAAAGCAAGAAAAACTACTACCTCCTTTTTCAGTTGTCGTAGCAGAGCCTAGTGCAATTTTTAGTTTAAAAAGTGAAAAGGAAAACAAAATAACACAGACCTATTTGAAAAATACTCTTCCTGATATTGGTTCTTTTGTGGTTCGAAATGATACTCTTTTCATTTCTTCGGTTCAATTAAAAAAAGATCAAGTAAGACATACCCGAAATCTAACTTATGTTTCTTGTTTAAACGTAAAAAGTATTATAATTAAAGAAAACTCAAATGTTCGAATGGAGAAATTTAAAGCTGATTCTTTGAGGATTACTATGAATAAATCTGAATTAACAGGAGAATTAAATGAAACAGTATTTGTAAGTCTTACTTCTCAAGATTCTTATGTGCGTTTTAGAGGTGATAATATTAAAAAATTACAATTGCAATTGGATAAAACAGATCTTAACATAGATTCGGATAAAAGTATTGAAAATGTATTAGGGAGCTTAAAAAATAAATCAATGCTTAATTGTTCTATCGATGGAAAATTAAATCTGCAAAAAGATAAGTCGAGTCAATTATTCTTTTAGAATTTAACTTCGATAAATTTAAAATTAATTTGCCTTTATCTTGCTTTTGGAAAACTATAGTAGATGCTACAGTGTTTTCTTTCTTTTAACAAATTATTATAATCTTTTTCTGAATTAATAATTAAGTTTGATGATGTTTGTGTAATAACCTACAAACAATCATGATCAACTTCTAACCAACCAAAAAAAGCATGAAAAAAATCTTTAGTATTCTTGTTGCACTTCTGATGAACTGTGGTGTTTTCTCGCAGAAAACAATTGATAAACCAGACTATGGTTTGAGTAATCTTCCTGGGAAATTAACTAAAATTGAATTGACCGATTCGGCAACAATCATTCATTTCTATATTAAATACCAACCCGGACAATGGATTCAAGTTCCTAAGGATACCTATATACAGGATATCAATGGAGGTGTAAAATACTTGGCAACCCAAACCGAAGGAATCCCATTTGGAGAAAGATATACGATGCCTGAAACAGGAGAGGCAAACTATAAGGTTTTCTTCCCTAAGTTGAAAAATGGAATAGATAAAATAGATTTTGGTGAAGGCAATAATAATCCTAATAATTGGTCTGTTTACGATATTGTACTTAACGAAAAAGATGTTGAATCGTTACTGCCAAAAGTACTTCAAGGAAACTGGTTTCAAACCGATGGAAGTAATCAATGGGATTATGGATTTTATGCCAATCAGGCAGTTGTTGACAAAGCAGTTTGGAATTATAAAACAGTAAGTCAGAAAAAAAACAATTATAGTATTGTTCTGGAAAGAAACGGAAATCTAAAAACAGTTTATGTACAAATAGATAAAAAAGGAGCGGTAAAAATTGGAGACAATAAAGAAAAATTAGCAGTTTACAGTAAGGAAAAAACAGAAAATCCGAATTATAAGTTAGCCAATGATGAAATATTTTCTTCAAATATTTTTAAATCAGATTCGGCTACTTTTTCCGGCTTTATTAAAGGTTATACTGCTAGAGCAGGTAGAAAAACAGGAAAAGTATATGTAAGTAACGCCCTTACCGGAAGTCAGGACACTTACATAGTCGAAATTGCTAATGATGGCAGTTTTAAGGTACAATTTCCAATAAATCATCCTATGTCTGTTTTTGTACAAATTCCGGGAGCTAATTCTACGGTTTTTGTTGAGCCCGGAAAAGAAACATTTCAATTAATAGATGTAGATGCTGTTTTGTTTATGGGCGATTGTGCTGGTATAAATACAGATCTTAAGGCATTGGAAAAGGCAGAATCTTATAAAGATTATCAAAAATTGAGAAAAACAATCTTAGAAATGAGTCCCGAAGCTTTCAAACAAGCTTGTTTGGAAATAAAAGAGAAACAATTACAGGAGTTGGATGTTATTTCTCAAAAGCAATTTGTTAGTCAGAAAGCATTACAAATTAAAAAGTTAGATATTGAATTTTTGGCTTTTGCACAAATTCTTACTTATCAGACCTACAGACAGATTGCTCAAAGTGATAAAGCAGCAAATAAGGTTGCTACATCTGATGAAGATTATAAAATAGAGGCATCATATTATGATTTTATTACCAAATCCATGTTGAATAACGAAGCTGTAGTGATAGCTAATAATTTCTCTTATTTTGCCAGTAATTTAGCTAATGTTGAGGCTTTAAATGAGCATCCTGTTTTACCTTCGTTCAGGACTATGTCAGATATGGCTAAAACACTTCAGGACAATGGTATCGTGTTGACTAATGAGGAGTTAGAAATGATTGGAGCATTCGGAAAATTGGAAAAAGGAAATTTAAGGTTACTTGATTTTAATACGACTAATAAAACTAAAATTGCAGATTTTAATAATAATCACAAAGAGGCTTATGAAGCATTGCAAAAAAATAAACTTCAGAATGATATTTCAGTAGGAGATTTCGCAGCCTATTTAAAAACTCAGGGAGTATCTCTTACTGCCGAAGAAAAAGAATTAGTATCCAATTATAAATTGATTCAATTATCAAAAGAAGAACTTGTTGTCAAAAAGGCCTTTGAGCAAAAGTATGCTAAGAAACCTGAGGAATTTGGTAAAAAATACATGAAAGACATACAGAATATTATCTCAGGATTATATTCTAATAAGAGTTATAATAAAATGAAAGAAGTTTATGGTTTAAAAGAGACTTTTTTAATTGACGCAATGTTGCTACAGCAAAAAGCAAGAATGCTCGAAAACAATTTTACTCCTTATACAGAAAGTGAATTACAAACAATTCAGAAAAATATTAAGCATCCATTTTTATCCAATTATATTGTTTTTGAAAATGATAAACTGAAAGCCAGATTAGAAGCTAATAAATCCAAAACAGGTTTTGCAGTCAATACAGTTCAAAAAGCAACTGGAGATGAGCTTTTTAATTCGATGATAGCCAAGTTTAAAGGCAAAGTAATTTATGTTGATTTTTGGGCAACCTGGTGCGGACCTTGTAAATCAGGAATTAAAGAAATTGCACCGTTAAAAGAAGAAATGAAGAGTAAAGATGTTGTCTTTTTGTATATCACCGGCCAATCTTCGCCAGAAAAGACATGGAGTAACAGTATTCCTGATATTAAAGGAGAGCACTACAGAGTTTCGGAGGATGAGTGGAAATATTTGACCAAAAAGTTTAATGTTACGGGAATTCCACATTATGTATTGGTTAATAAAAAAGGAGAAGTAGTAAATCCAGAATTAGGACATCATTCTAATGAAGGCTTAAAGAAGATTTTAGAGAAGCAGATGTAATAGATTGTAATTCTAAATAGATCAAAATCCCAATAAAAGATATTCGAATAGATATCTTTTGTTGGGATTTTTAATTAAAGGCTTTAGTATTGAATTTCTGTAAAAAAAAATGTTTTTTGATGGCCTCATTTCAAAAATTAAATTAACTTTGTATCTCAAAGTACTTTAATTATGAATCAGAAGCATCAGGAAGATTTATCACACATTCGCTCTATGATGGAGCGTTCTTCAAGATTTATATCTTTAAGCGGACTCTCAGGAGTATTTGCAGGATTGTCAGCCTTGATTGGCGGTTTGTACGTTTATCAATTGTTTGAGAAAAACGGAATTAATTATTTCGAAGGAAAGAACAAGGAGTTTTCGATGAGTTTAGTCTCAGAACTCGTATTTAGTGGGATTGTCATTTTTACTTTTGCATTAACGTTCGGAATTTTATTTACCGTTAGAAAAAGTAAAAAGTACAATTTACCTATTTGGACTTCGACAACAAAAAATATGTTATTGAATCTGGCGATCCCATTGGCAGTAGGAGGATTGTTTTGTTTGGCTCTGTTGTTTCATCAAATGTATGTTTTGATTGCGCCGGCCACTTTGGTGTTTTATGGTTTAGCACTTGTAAATGCTGAAAAATATACTTTTTCGGATATTAAATATCTGGGGTTTTGTGAAGTCGCTTTGGGGAGTATTTCTATGTTTTATCTGGGTTACGGTTTGATTTTTTGGATTCTTGGATTTGGTGTTTTACATATATTGTACGGATTAATTATGTTTAAAAAATACAAATAAAACAGCCAACTAATGGGAATCATTGATAAGCTAAATAAGGATTTTGAAAGTCGTGTCAGATTGGGGATTATGTCCATTTTGATGGTTAACGACTGGATTGATTTTACCGAAATGAAAACGCTTTTGAATATTACTGATGGTAATTTAGCCAGTCATTCTTCGGCCTTAGAGAAAGCAGAATATATTGAAATAAAGAAAGAATTTGTGGGCAAAAAGCCTAAAACATCTTATAGAGTGACTAATAGAGGACGCGCGGCCTTTAATGAGCACTTGAATAGTCTTGAAAAATTAATGAAATCGAATAACTAAAATTTTTTTGTCTAATAACTTTGAAACGCAAAGTACTTTTAAATTGAGAATTATGAAAAAACTACATTTTATTTTAGCTAGCAGTTTGATTTTTACACTGCTTTTTTACAACGAGGATTTAGGTCTTAATTGGGCTATTTTCGGTCTGTTACAAACCACCTTGATTTGTTATTTCTTTCAGGAAAAGCTTAGCAGTAGGCTCCATTTGGTTTTAGTGATCACATCGGTATTATCTTGTTTTGCTTTTGCCTGGTACGGAGATTTTCCATCATTTTTTGCTATGGCTTTTTCTATTGTCTTTTTACAGTTCAAAACACAAGAACCTAATCTTAAAGTGTTCCAAGTATTTCCGCTTGTTGTGGTAAACGGAATTGCATCATTAGGTCGAATTTTGATGTTCAATCAATACATTCCCAAACGGAAAGTCAATAGTGGTTTTGCTAAAAAGTTGATAGCCTACTTTATTATTCCAGCCGTATTTTTGGGATTGTTTTTAATTGTGTATTCTTTTGGAAGCGATCATTTTTCATCTTTGTTTACCGATTATTATTTAGATATTGATGTTTGGCAAGCATTTGTTCTTACAGCTTTAGGATTTTATATTTCGTTTACTTTCTGGAATTATTGGATTCCTGAAGTTTGTTACGAAAAGAATGAATTATTAGATAACGATTTTAAAGAAGAAGCAAAAACAGAAAATCAAAATTCATTTTCGTTTCTGGATATTGACTTCGAAAGAAAAAGTGGTGAGATTACTTTATTTCTTTTAAATACGTTGCTTTTGGTTTTTATAGTCACTTATAATTACGAACAGTTTTTTGAAGTTGTCGAAAAATCAAAATTGAGTTCGGATACGCATGAAAGGGTTAATGCTGTTGTTTTTTCAATCGTTATGGCGGTTGGCGTGATTTTATTCTACTTTAAAGGAGGATTTAATTTTGATGAAAAAGCAAAAACCTTGAAACGATTATCTAAAATTTGGATTTTCTTAAACGGAGTTTTAATATTGAGTGCGATGATTAAAAATTCCGAATACGTTTCTTTTTTCGGCTTGACCTATAAACGATTAGGTGTTTATGCTTTCTTGATTTTGGCAATAATTGGCTTGGTGATTTCCTTTATAAAAATCAGCAAACAAAAAACCAATGCTTTCCTTTTCAATCAAATGCTTTGGTATTTCTACGGAACGATTCTGATATGCAGTTTTGTCAATTGGGGCAATCTGATTACGAATTATAATATTGCTGTTGGTAAAGGTGTAGATGCTGAATATTTGAGAGAACTGAATTTCAATGAAGAAATTTATCAGGATTATTTTGCTTCAAAGCCTGAAGAAGTAAAGCAATTGGATCATATAAAGCAAAGAGTGGAAGAGGAGCAAAGTGAAAGCTTTTTATCTAAAGCCTTGTATTATGAATTTGTAAAAGTTGATAAATAGAGAGATGAAAACAATCTTGTTTTTAATGGCGTATTATTTTTTATCAGTTAATTTATATTCACAAAAGTTAGAATATCGTAGTGTTGATTATTATTTTGATTTGGTAGAAAAATTAGAAATCGATAAACTTAAAGAAGAAAAGTTGATTGATAAAGATTTAAATGTTACTAAAAAATATAGAAAGGATACAGGGAAAGGACTTAATGATGAAGGACGTAAGAAGTATTTAGATATAAAAATTAACGTTTTGAAATCTGTTTTTAAGAACTATCTCTATCAGCAACATTTAGAGTATGAACAAGATATTTATGGGTTGTACTTTTCTATGGCTGGATTTGATGATACAGAATGGTGTATTATAAAATGGAGAAAAGATAAATGGAACAATCAAGAAAAAGTTGATAAAAAGCTTGTTCACAATTCAGAGATGGAACTTGAAGAAGGAAAAAATGTTGTGAATTTAGATTTTATTTTTATTTGTAGTAATTATGATGAAGGTCCTAAAAATTTGGACGGAGTAAAAATTTTTATCAAAAATAATTATTTAATTATGGAACGAGGAGGTTTATATCATTCGTTATTCGATTTAAAAAATCAAAAAGTTTTAGTGAACGAAACTTGTCCTTGGTGTAAAAGTGAAGCTGAGAGTAAAGAAAAGATGAATCTTTGGATTAAGGAAAATTTACATGATAAAATAGAGAAGATTATAAATGAATAAGGTGAAAAAAATCCCATCTTGTTTTTTAGAACGAGATGGGCTTTTTTATTTTAATAATCTCCTCTTTTCTTAAATCTAGGATCATTTTTTTTGATGAATTCGGTTCTGCGTTTTGGAGCCTCAGCTTTGGGTAAACTCGCTTCTTCGGTTTTGCTTGAAGGCTCGATAAGTTCGTTTAATTCTTTGATTTCAGCATCAGTCAAATCGCGGTAGCGTCCCACAGGAACATCCAGTGAAATATTAATGATACGAATACGTTTCAGGGCAGTAACTTCGTAGCCTAAATATTCACACATTCTACGAATTTGACGATTCAAACCTTGGGTAAGAACGATTTTGAAAATGTTTTTGCTAATTTGTTCTACCTTGCATTTTCGGGTTATAGTGTCTAAAATTGGAACACCATTACCCATTCGTTGTATAAAACGGTCGGTAATCGGCTTGTTTACGGTAACTGTATATTCTTTTTCGTGGTTGTTTCTGGCACGCAATATTTTGTTGACAATATCACCATCATTGGTCATGAAAATCAAACCTTCCGATGCTTTGTCTAATCGGCCTATTGGGAAAATACGTTTAGGATAATTGATGTAATCGACAATATTGTTGCGAACCTCTAGGTTAGTGGTACACTCAATTCCAACGGGTTTGTTAAAAGCAAGGTAAACGTGTTTTTCGTTTTTCTCATGAATCAGTTTGCCATCAATACGCACTTCGTCATTTGAACCAACTTTTGTCCCTAATTCAGGCACAACTCCATTGATGGTAACACGACCTTCTTCAATATATTTATCAGCTTCACGACGGGAGCAAAAGCCCGTTTCTCCTATGAATTTATTGAGACGTTTTAGATTTTCTTCCATAGTGCAAAAGTAAGCAATAATACAATAACAATTAACAATGGCAATAACAATGACAAAAGTCTATTGCAATTCTATTTTAAGATTTAAAATTGATATTGTCATTGTTATTGATTTTTGATATTGAATAATTATTCAAACAGGAATTGATACACTTTTTGATATAATTCTTCACCGTGCAGGCTATGACCAAGGCCTTTGGTTTCAATGAAAATAGCATCTTGCCAGGCACTGGCTATTTTTTTTCCTTCTTCAAATAAAACGATGGTGTCTTCGATGTCATGGGCAATGAGTCCTTTTGTTTTTATTTTGGAAGCAAATGATTTTCCTGAAAAATGTTCTAATTGAAGGTTGAAGTGATTGAGATAATGATTTTCCAGACCTTTTGAAATTTTAGAATTCAGGCTCAATAAATTAATATAATTGTTGAGAATGATTTGGAAATCGCTAGGCGAACCTAAAATAACCATCTTTTCAATGCTGTTATTTTGATATGTCGATTGGTAGTAAAGGCAGGTTTTACCGCCTAAGGAGTGTCCTATAAGATGTTTAGGATTGAATTTTTGAACGATGATATCTATAAAAGTCGCATACTGCGGAATGTTGAATTCCTTGCCGCTGGATAAACCATGTGCAGGAGCATCGATTGCTATAATAGTGCTTCCTGATTTTTTTAAGTAGCGTAATAAATTTTCCCATCGGGAAGCATTACTTTCCCAGCCGTGAACTAGCAGAATAGTATTCTCATTGCCTTTCCAGGTATAGGTCTGGAAAAATCCCCCTTGATGTTGATAGGTTTCTTTTTCGGTTTCGCGAAGAATTTCCGGAAGATTGTCTTTTGCTAATTTTCCATCACGAGGTTCACTAAAGAAAGCATAAGCGAGTTGTGTAGCTTTGTCAGGAAAAATAAAGCTTAAAGCATTGATGTAGAAACCAATGGATTTAGTAAGTAAAAAATAAAGTGCTTTTTTCATAATAAAAAAGTCCCGATGGTGAATCGGGACTTAAATATAATTAAATACTAGCAAATAAGTTTTCCATTTTTTCTTTTTCTTCCTCAGCTAAACTGCTGTCTACTAAAATTCTTCCAGAATGCTCATCGATGATGATTTTTTTTCTTGAAGCAATTTCAACCTGTGTTTGTGGTGGAATCGTGAAGAATGAACCTGCAGATGCTCCTCTTTCGATAGAAACAACAGCTAATCCGTTACGAACACTTGAGCGAATTCTTCGGTAAGCTGCCAATAATCTTTCTTCGATTTGTTCTTGGAACTCAGCAGATTTCTCAGTTAAAAATTCTTCTTCCTTAGCAGTTTCGGCCATGATAGCGTCTAACTCTAATTTTTTATGTTTCAAGTGATTTGATTTTAGCTCTAATTTTTCTTTAGATTGAGCAATAATCTCTTTCTTGTGTTCGATAGAAGCTTTCATTTCTTTCATTTGCTTTTCAGCCAATTGAATTTCAAGTTCCTGAAATTCGATTTCTTTAGTTAAAGAGTTGAATTCTCTGTTGTTACGAACATTTTCTTGTTGTTTAGTATATTTTTTGATAGCCTCTTTGTGGTCATCAATACTGTTCTTTTTAGCTTTTATTTGCTCTTCGATAACTTCAAGCTCGCTTTTCAATTTTTCAGAACGTGTGCTTAAACCAGCAACTTCATCTTCTAAATCTTCCACTTCAAGAGGAAGTTCCCCTCTTACATTTCTAATTTCGTCAATTCTAGAGTCAATCAATTGTAAATCGTAGATGGCTCTTAACTTGTCCTCAACACTTAATTCTTTCGTATTAGTCATATTCTATAAGTACTTAACTGGATTTGTATTTTCTTCTGATAAAATGATGGCAAAATTAAGGATTTTTTTCCGAAGAAAATCAACAATATAATTTTTTGTATAGCGTTCACTCTCAAAATGTCCAATATCGGCTAAAAGTAATCGATTTTCGGCTTCATAAAACTGATGGTATTTCAAATCGGCTGTTAAAAAAGCATCAGCATCGGCCTGAATAGCGTTTTTTATGGCAAAACTTCCCGAGCCTCCCAAGACGGCTACTTTTTTTATGGATTTGCCTAAAAATGCCGAATGACGGATTCCATCGGCTTGCATTTTGTCTTTTACTAAGGCCAGAAAGTCTTTTTCGTCCATCGGACTTTCAAATTCACCTATCATTCCCAAACCGATATTTTGATGTGGATTTTGCAAATCATAGATTTCATAAGCCACTTCTTCGTAAACATGGTTTTTAAAAAGTGCTTTTAGGATTTTTGGTTCCAAATATTTCTCGAAAGTGACTTCGATTTTTATTTCTTCGCTTTCTACAAATTCAAAGCGTTCGCCTATTTCCGGATTACTGTGTTCGTTGCCCATATAAGTTCCAATTCCTTTAGAATTGAAACTGCAATCCTCATAATTGCCAATGTTTCCGGCCCCGGCTTCAAATAAGGCATTGCGTACTTTTTCGGCATTTTCAGGAATGGTGTAGGTAATTAATTTTCGAATAAAATTGGGTTTCGGAATCAATACTTTCGTCTTTTTCAATCCCAAGGCATCGCAAAATATTTTATTCACTCCATCCTGATGATTGTCTAAGGCAGTATGAACGGCATAGATGGCAATGTCATTTTTTATGGCTTTAATAATCGCGCGTTCTACATAATTCTTGCCCGTTATTTTCTTTAAACCTGAAAACAAAATAGGATGAAAACAAACCACCAAATTGCATTTTTTGGCAATAGCTTCGTCAATTACATTTTCTAAGGCATCATGACAAACTAAAGCTCCTGTAGCCTCTGCATTTTGGTCACCAACTAATAGACCAACGTTGTCAAAATCTTCGGCATAGGCTAGAGGCGCCATTTCTTCGAGAACAGAAAGAATTTCTTTTATTTTCATTTGAAAAGGGATTTTTAAAGACTTGGTTTTTTGAATAGCTATAAAACCAAATGAACAAAAACATTTTTTGATTTCAATTCAAAGATAAAATATTCTACTTTCGTATTATGAATATTCTTCGAAAAATACTCTTTCCTTTTGCCATTTTATATGGTTTGATAACCGCTATTAGGAATTTTCTTTTTGATAAAGGCATTCTGAAATCCTATTCTTTTGACTTGCCTGTAATTGCTGTGGGAAATCTAAGCGTGGGCGGAACAGGAAAAACGCCTCAGATTGAATACCTGATTCGGTTGCTGTCAGATAATTACAAAGTGGCTACTTTAAGTCGTGGTTATAAAAGAAAATCAGAAGGATTTGTTTTGGCTGATGTCAATGCCAATGCTGAAATTCTGGGTGATGAACCTTTTCAGTTTTTTCAAAAATTCCCAAATATTCAAGTTGCCGTTGATGCCAACCGAAAAAACGGAATAGAGCAGTTGCTTTCGAAAAATCCAAAACCTGAAGTGATTTTGCTTGATGATGCCTATCAACACCGAAAAGTGAAAGCTGGTTTTTATATTTTATTGACTGCTTACGGTGATATTTATGCAGATGATTTTATGCTGCCAACGGGTAATCTTAGAGAGAGCAGAAGCGGGGCACAAAGAGCCGATGTAGTAGTCGTTACTAAATGTCCATCAGATCTTTCTACAGCAGAGCAACTTTCGATAAAAACCAAACTAAAACTAGCCGAAAATCAAGAATTGTATTTTAGTTGTATTGCTTATGATGATTGTATTTATTCAGAAAACAGCAAGATAAAAATAAGCGAAATTCAGGATGAAAATAAGCTGCTTTTGGCCGGGATTGCTAAACCGGAGCCTTTTTTCTCCTATTTGAAAAATCCAAAAGATGTTTGTTTGACTTATCCTGATCATCATCATTTTTCTGAAAATGATATCCAGGAAATTATTATTAAAGCTCAGGATTCGGTTATTATTACTACCGAAAAAGATTATGTACGATTAAAAGGAAGTTTGCCGGACGAACAACTTTTTTATTTACCAATACAGAGTTCGTTTCTTTTAGGAGCAGATCAATTCGATAAAAAAATTAAAAACTATGTGGGAGCTAGTACAGGAAACTGTTAGTTTTATAAAAGCAAAAACCAATTTTACCCCGGAATATGGTGTGATTTTAGGTTCAGGATTAGGGAATTTTACGGATGATATTCAAATAGAATATACTTTGCCTTATTCCGAAATTCCTAATTTCCCGGTTTCTACAGTTGAAGGGCATAAAGGAGCTTTAGTTTTCGGTTCTATTGGCGATAAAAAAGTAGTAGCCATGCAAGGTCGTTTTCATTATTATGAAGGTTATTCGATGCAGGAAGTTACTTTTCCGGTGCGTGTGATGAAGTATTTAGGAGTTCAAAAGTTGATTGTTTCGAATGCTTCGGGCGGAGTGAACCCTAATTATAAAGTAGGTGATATTGTACTTATCAAGGATCATATTAATATGGTTCCGGAACATCCTTTGCGAGGGAAAAACGATGAACGTTTTGGTCCCCGTTTTGTTAATATGAGTGAGCCTTATTCGAAAAAAATGATTGCTCAGGCAAAGGAATTAGCTCAGAAAAACAATATAGAAGTCAAAGACGGAATTTATTTAGGTTTGCAAGGACCTACATTTGAAACCTTGGCCGAATATAAAATGGTGAAAATCCTGGGTGCCGATTGCGTGGGAATGTCTACTGTTCCTGAGGTTATCGTGGCGTGTCACATGGATTTGGAAACTTTTGGTGTTTCGGTAATTACGGATATGGGGGACGAAGAAAGTATAGAAACTGTTTCTCACGAAGAGGTTTTGGAAGCCGCTCGAAATGCCGAACCTAAAGTTCGAAAACTAATCAAAGAATTGATTTTAAATTATTAGTTGTCCAGGTATTTAGATAAGATGTTGTAGAAATCTTTTGGGATAAAAGGTTTAGTTATTACATCGTTCATTCCAAAAGAGAGCAGCATTTCTCTATTCTCATTCAGCGAAATGGCTGTCATGGCTATAATAGGTGTGGCAGCGTCAAATTTTCTGATTTCCTGAGTAGCAATTGTTCCGTTTATTCCGGGTAAATGCACATCCATCAGCACCAAATCGTAGTTGTTGTTTTTAAGGGCTGTAATAGCATCTTCGCCATTGTCAATTACTTCGCAAAGAATCTCTTTATTCTCAAGCATTTTTTTAGTAATCATCTGGTTGATGTTATTGTCTTCTACCACTAAGATGTTTTTGCCTTTTATTTTAGAGATATCAAAAGTGGTTTTTACTTTTTGCTCAACCGGAACCAGGTTGTTATTGATGCTTAATTCTAATTCAAACGAAAAGCAGGATCCTTCCCCAAGGGTACTTTTTAAATGAACATCACTTCCCAATAAGTTCAATAGCTTTTTTACGATAGTCAAGCCTAAGCCGGTTCCGCCATATTTTCGGTTAATTTCGGTGGATCCTTGGGAAAAACTCTCAAAAACGGTTTCTAATTTTTCGGCAGGAATTCCTATTCCGGTATCGGTTATTTCAAAAAATACTCTGGCTTTTTCTCCTTCTATGGAATTTAGTTTGGCTACAATGATCACTTTTCCATTTTTAGTGAATTTTAGTGCATTGTTAATTAGGTTAATGAATATTTGGGATAACTTAATAGGATCGCCAATTAAATTATTCGGGATACTAGGGTCGATGTCTAATAAGAAGGCATTTTTGTTTTTTGTGGCAACTTCAATTAAAGAGTTTTGTATGCCTTCTAGCAATTGTTTTAAATTAAAATTGATGTGTTCCAGCTCTACCTTACTCGAATCTATTTTGTTGATTTCTAAAATATCATTGATAAAAGCGGTTAGATAATTCCCTGAATATTGTAGCGAATTAAGATAATGCAATTGCGATTTTTTAGGATTTTCTTCTAATAACAAATGTGTAATCCCGTTAATGGCATTTAATGGAGTTCTGAGTTCGTGACTAACTGTAGACAAGAAATCGGCTCTTGCATTTGAGGCTTTTTCGGCTTTTATTTTAGCTTTTATCAGTTCGTTATTTTTTTCTTTCAGTAAAAGATTCGTCTTTTTTCGAATAAGATTATTTCGATACAATGATAAACTCAATAAGGATAGAATAGCAATTAGGGCAATAGACAAGTAGTTGATTAATCTGGAAAATTTCTCTGTTTGCTCCTGTTCTTCTTTTTCTTTATTAAGTCGGGCTAAGTTTTGTCTTCTTTGGTTTTCTTTGAAAGCTTCGTAGTCGTTAATTCCTAATTTTTCATTAATCGAAATGGCAATACTTTCTTTTAAATTAAGATGTAATTTTAAAAAAGCGTAGGCGTTGCTTTTGTCAAGCATTTTTTCATAAACGTCACTGATGGCAAGTAAAATATTAGATTTTTGATCTAAATTTTCATTCTTGGCATTTAGGTTTAAGGCTTTGTTGAAATAATTTAAGGCTAAGTTATTTCGGTTGTTGTGTTCTTCAATAAGTCCCATTTGGTACAAAGCTTCCGCTTTTGTGTTTAAAATACCGGGATTATCCGCTTTTGAAATTATAGTATTGAAAATAGCAGCAGCTTCATTTATTTTTTGAGTCGAACTATAGATAATAGCTTTTTGAAGATTAATCAGGTCGTCATTATCCTTAATTTGAAGTGCTTTTGAAATGGCAAGTGTTTTGTCATTGCAAATTTTGGCAGCCTTAAAATTGTTGTTCCCTATGTAGGCTAATCCCAGATAATAATAGGTTTTAGCATATTCAGTCGAAGGGCTGAGGGTTTTGTATAAGTTGATGCTTTCGGTGAGTTTTTCTATGGCATCATCATATTTTTTTAGATTATAAAAGAGTTTTCCTAATTTGGCTATTTGATTAGCCTGCTCATTTATTTTTGAATTTCCCTGAGCAAAATCAATCGCTTTTTGAGTATATGAAAAAGCGTTTTTGTAGTTGTTTTCTTTTATGTTAGTATTGGCTAAACTACTGTAATAGCGGATACTATCTGTTTCTTCTTTTTGAGAATACAGAACTGAATTAAATAAAATAACGAAAATCAGGTAGAATTTGATTTGTAATTTCATTCAGTTAATTGGTTTTGGTCAAAAGTATTAAATCTATTAAGCGCGATGAATATCCAATTTCGTTATCATACCAACCTACAACCTTTACCATTTTATCAATTACCGAGGTAAGTTGAGCGTCAAATAAACAGGAATTTCTATTTCCCAGAATATCAACCGATACGATTGGATCTTCGGTATAATCCAGAATTCCTTTTAGTTCATTTTGCGAAGCCAATTTGAAGGCTTCGTTGATTTCTTCGATGCTCACAGCTGTTTTTACATTAAAAGTAATATCAGTCAAAGAACCATCAGGAACAGGAACACGAATACCACATCCGCCAATTTTGCCCTCTAAGATAGGAAAAATTTTTGTTAATGCTTTAGCTGCCCCAGTTGTTGTAGGAACAATTGACTGGCTGGCACCTCGGGCTCTTCGTAAATCCTTATGTGGCTGGTCGTGTAAACTCTGGTCTGTAGTATAAGAGTGAATTGTAGTGATGTAGGCTTGCTCAATTCCGCAAAGTTTATCGATTATTTTAATCATCGGAGCTGCATTATTAGTCGTACAACTCGCATTCGAAATGATTTTTTCAGTTCCGTCAAGAATGTGTTCGTTGACTCCTAAAACTACTGTTTTTATCGTGTCAACTTCTGATGGTGCCGAAAGAATTACTTTTTTAGCACCGGCAATAATGTGCTTGTTTAAGTCTTCGTAAGTTTTGAATTTCCCTGTGGATTCAATTACAAAATCAATGTTTAAATCCTTCCAATTAAGATTGGTAATATTTTTTTCGTGGAAAAATATAAAATGCTTTCCGTCAATAGTAAATCCCTTTTCATCGGCAATTACAGTCTGAGGCAATACACCGTGAATACTGTCGTATTTGATTAGATGCGCCATAGTCTTAGTGTCGGCAATATCATTGATGGCGACAACTTCTATTTCAGGATGATTTAAAAGTAGACGAAACAGGTTTCGACCAATTCGACCAAAACCGTTGATGGCAATTCTTGTTTTCAATTTTTATGTAAACGTTAGGGAATTAAAGAATGTGTTTTTGTGCTTTGTATGAAGAACGAACTAACGGTCCGCTTTCAACATGACGGAAACCTAATTCCAAACCAAATTGCTCGTATTTAGCAAATTGTTCCGGGGTAATGAATTCCTTAACGGGTAAATGTTTTTTACTAGGCTGCAAGTATTGACCAAGAGTGACTACATCTACATTGGCAGCGCGTAAATCTCTCATGGTTTGGAATACTTCTTCTTCTTCTTCACCCAGACCTAACATAATCCCTGATTTGGTTCTGTTAATTCCTTTTTCTTTTAGATAACGCAACACTTCTAAACTACGGTCGTATTTAGCCTGGATACGTACTTCACGGGTCAATCGACGTACGGTTTCCATGTTGTGTGAAACCACTTCCGGGTTGGCTTCCACAATTCTGTCTATATTTCTTTCGATACCTTGAAAATCAGGAATTAAAGTTTCAAGAGTCGTGTTTGGGTTCATTCTGCGAATTGCTTTTACCGTTTCAATCCAAATAATAGAACCACCGTCTTTTAAATCGTCACGGTCAACACTTGTAATTACGGCGTGTTTGATGTTCATGATTTTTATAGAACGGGCTACTTTTTCAGGTTCGTCCCAATCCACCGTTTCCGGACGGCCTGTTTTTACACCACAAAAACCACAAGAACGCGTACAGGTATTCCCTAATATCATAAAAGTAGCCGTTCCTTCGCCCCAGCATTCGCCCATATTAGGGCAGCTTCCCGAGGTGCAAATGGTGTTTAAGCTATATTTATCGACTAAGCCACGAAGTTCTGTATATTTTTGCCCGATAGGTAATTTTACTTTTAACCATTTTGGTTTAGCTACGGGTTTGGTGTTGTCTAAAACAGTTTCCATAAATCAATTTTAAGGTTACAAATATACGTAATGTTGATTTAAAATGCGATGTTTTAACTATTGAAGCTTTTATGTGGATTTGTTATAAAAATGAAGGCTATCTTTTTATTGGTCATAGAAATAATTATGAATAGTGTTTTAGTCTATTTTGCTCTATTTCAAAAAAATGAAAAGTCAGCTCAATGAAAAAGCAGCACTATGGCTGCTTTTGTTTTTATGGAAAAGTAATCTTAATTGATTTGTACGGTGATAGGTAAGTTATAAGCTGTTCTCACAGGTTTTGAATGAAGCATTCCAGGAGTCCATTTGGCTTTTATGGATTGTAATACCCTGATGGCTTCTTTTTCTAAAATAGCTCCCGGATTGTTCATGACTTTGATATTGCTCATGCTACCGTCTTTTTCGACTACAAAAGAAATAAAGATACGAACGTTTCTGTTTTCATCTAATTCCGGACTGTTAAAATTATTGGCAATATAGCGGTAGAATTTTTCTATACCTCCCGGAAATTGTGGTTTACTGTCTAATGATTCGGTTAGAACAAGCTCGGTTCCATTTGAGTTTGAAATTTCAGTACCCGTTCCCGCAGCTGTTCCGTTAACTACACCTTCGCCAGTTGAAGTGCCGATACCGTTAAGAGCTGTCCCTGTAGTAGTATTTTCAACAGGATTATTTCTCTCTAAGGTAAATTTAGTATCAACGGCTTGAGTTGCACTTACCACAATTGGGTTTATGAGTTGTTTGCTGTCTATTTTATCGATAGTTTTTTGCTGTTGCGCCGCCGGAAGTGGAGCCGAAGCAGCCTTCTGTTTATTTTCTATCGAATGAATATCTTTTAACTCAATTACTGTTTTTTCCCAATCAGGAGCTGTGGGGACGGTAATGTCTTTTGGATGAAACAGCAAATTGGGTAGAATTATTAATGCGGTACATAATAAAATACCAATACAGAGGGCATTAATAGAAGTTTTGGTGGTTTCCTGACGCAGTTGGAAAGCGCCGTACTCTTTGTTTTTGTTTTCGAAAACTAGGTTAATCCAGTTGCTTTCATAAAGACTGTGGTGTGACATAAGATATAGATTTAATGGTTAAAGATTCAGTTAAATCGGTATGCGTATGTGGTATTTTTATTTAGAAAGGATTAAGATAGTAATTTTATATGTAAATTCCTTACTGTTTTTGAAAATAATTTAGAATAATTTTAAAATAAGTTGTTTGTAGTTTTAAATGTTAGCTGTGTTCTTTGATGAGCCGAGTTACAAACGCTCTGTTTTGTTTTGGAAAAGAAGTAGGTTGCAAATCCGAGCTATTGGGTTCGAACTGACAAAACGAACTATTTTATAAAAAAATATTGATATAAGAAAGGCTGTCTTTATCCAGACAGCCTTTCTTTTTTATAATAACCGAAACATTTAATTTATTCCTATATCATTTGTGGATTTTAAATGATGTTATTTTGATTTTACATAAGATACAGCAGGTATTACTTCGCCGCTTACTTCGATTTCCTCTTCTTTATCTTTAACTGCAAATTTCACAGCTAAAACAACTACTCCTGTTATTAGAACGATGATTCCTAATATGTAAAAAGCATTGGTGTAATCAATTAAATCTTTAGTTTGTGATACACCTGTTTCATCAATTACATCTTTTGTGAATTTAACTGCTTTGGCTTTGAATAAGAAAGCAATTAACATCGCTCCGATATTTCCACCTGCTCCAACGATTCCGGCAACACTACCTACTGCTTTTGGATTTACGAATGGTACAAGACTGTATGTAGCACCGTTTGCCATTTTTAAACTCATTCCGAACAAGAACATTAAGAAGATAGCAACTCCTAATTGATTAGTCATACCAAAGAAAAGAACTCCAACACCTTCCAAAAGAAGCAGTAAAGCAAGTAATAAATTTTTACCTGAAAAACCATAGTTTTTACCTACTTTGTCAGCAACGATTCCTCCTAATGGTCTTGCAAAAATATTGATCAATCCAAAAATACCTGCGCAGATCCCTGCTGTTTTCAAGGTAGCGCCGAAAGTATCTGTGAAATAAATAGGAGCAAAATTATCAATAGTGATTTCAACACCAAAACAAGCAGCATAAGCAATAGTTAAAACCCAGGTACGGTAATCCTTAACAGCCAACATAAATGTGTTTTCTTTATTCTCTTTTTCAATTCCAAGTTCTTTATAGTTACCGTTTGGCAAATCTTTAGTAAATCTGAAATATAAGAAAGCAAAAACCAATAACATTACTCCAGGAACAATCATAGCATATCTCCAGCTGTCTTCCTTAGTACACACTCCTAATCCTACAAATCCTGCTGCAATAAGAGGCATGGTAATATTAGCTAAACCGGCACCTGCGTTTCCGAAACCACCTGCTGTTGCATTAGCAGTTCCTTTAATAGACGGAGCAAACATTACTGAAGTATGAAACTGTGTGATAACAAAAGAAGCACCAATAACACCGATAGCTAATCTAAAAAACAAGAAACTTTCATAAGTCTGTGAAGTACCAATTAATAAGACCGGTACGGAACAAATTACTAATAACCAGGTGTAGATTAATCTTGGACCAAATTTATCAACTAATCTACCTATTAATAATCTGGCGATGATAGTTGCCGATACGGATGCAATTTGAATATTACCTAATTGGTCTTTTGTCAGGTGCAATTGTTCTTTAGCGATTGGCATAAGTGATGCCATACCAAACCATGCAAAAAAGCAAAAGAAAAAGGTTAGCCAAGTAATGTGGAATGTACGCATTTGAACGCCCTTGCCACTAAAAATGTTTAAACTAGAAAGCGGTTGATTTGTTGAAATTGAACTCATCTTTAAAAAAAATTAATTGTTTTGCACTATTTTTTCTAAGTATCTAACTTATGTCTAAGTAGTAAGCTTAACTTTAAGTATATTACTTATTTACAAGGCAAAATTAGACGCATTATTTTGATTAAAAGTTGCGAAAACGCAGTTTTTGAAAAAAAATTAAGTATTTTTACGTAAGTATTGATTCTAAGTATACTAAGGTTGGTTTTATTAGGGTAAAAAAAATCCAAAGTTTACAAGGGATGTAAGGCTGTGAATGAGTAAATTTTTAGGTAGTTAGAAAAATTTATAAGGATTGAGAAAATTTTTAATTTTTCCGGTATTTGTACAAAAAAACTTGCTATAAAAGAAGTAAACTTTGATGAACCGCATTGCAAACGCTTTGTTTTGTTTTAAAAAGAAAGTAGGTCCTCGTTACAAATGAGAATGAGTGGGGTGTTGCTCACTGTTGTGGGCATGGAAAACATTTCCGCGCTATCGTTGTTTTGATATATATGGGCGGTCGGGTCTTGACAAAGTTGGTAGTTGATAGTCTCTTTGTAGATAAGTTTGCGCTATCGGGGTTTTTTATAATTATCCGCAATCTTGTCATTCCGACGAAGGAGGAATCTCATCCAGTGATTCCACAAAGTTGTTCACTGTTGTGGGCACGGAAAATATTTACGTGCTATCGTTACGTTAATATATTTGTGAGGTTGGGTCAATTTTTAAGTTATACAATACAAATTTCTTTTTTTGAGGAGTTGTGCAACAGTTACTGATGTTGTGCGAAGGTTTTCTCTTCGATATTTTTGTAAGCTTTAGCTAATCCAAATAAAGTAGTCAAAAACCACCAAATAAAAAGAAACAAGAACCATTGTAGTACTTCTGTCGTCCTCACAATTGCTTTATTATATTCTTGAAAAGATTTAGAACTTTTGCATCTCCTTTTATTGCTGAAATATCATCTGGATAGCCAAATGATTTTAAGCTTGGAGTTGAGGGAAGAGATAGCCATAAGACTACTAAAAGAGCACCAAAGACTATCGAAGTGATTTTAAAATGGTCAATTGCTTTACTTAATTCAGAAGCGTTTTGTTTATTACTTCGGTTTTTAATTATTACCAAGACAATTATTGCTATTAGCAAGGCAGGTCCGAAAATGTAAAGAAGGTCGATGTTTGAAAACATATTTTTAAGGCTTTGAAGTTTTGTGTTTAGGGCTTTGTCATAACTAGTTTATACACGTATAAATTTGAACTGTTTTGTTTTTATTGTTGCGTATTATTTTCTATTTACGAATACAAATTTAAAAACTTTTCTTATTTACGAAAGAAATGACAGTATTATTTACAGCTACACTAAAACAAATTCTTAATGCAACTTAAATCCCTTAATGGTTTTAAAAAAAATTATCGTTTATTGTTGATAATCTCAGCTAATAGTTTCTTAGCCCTGAGGAGTTTTACTTTGACGTTGTTTAGGGGTTCGTCAATTTTATTGGCTATTTCCTGATAGCTCATTTCCTGGAAATAACGCAGCTGGATTACTTCCTGATAATGCGGTTTTAATTCCTTGATGTATTGCAGTAATTGCGACAAATTTTGCTCAGTAATCAGTTCGTCTTCTTTAGACGGAGTGGTATCTGCAATATTGTAGGCTTTCTGGTCTTCCTGTTCGGTAATTTCCACAAAAAGACTCGATCTTTTTTTGCGAAGCATGTCAATATAAACATTCTTTGCAATAGAAATCAGCCAGGTGTTGAACTGGAATTCAGGATTGTAAGTGGCTATTTTATCAAAAGCTTTCGAGAAAGTTTCAATGGTAATGTCTTCGGCATTGGTTTCGTTTTCAGTGCGTTTAAGCATGAATCCATAGACCTCACTCCAATAATGGTTCAATAGAAAAGTAAAGGCCGTTTGGTCTCCTTTTTTTGCTTTTTCTATTTGAGTTTTTATTTCCAATTGACTGGTTTTGAAAAAATATTAGTGATAAAGACATTGATTTGTGTAAAAACAAGCGCAATTTCAATAATTGGAAACCAAAATTTAATGTCTTTTTCTTTTAATTTTCCAGCTGAAAAACCAATGATAAGCCAGGCACATAAATAGCGTAATCCTACTAAACTCAATACCAGAATCCATTGGAATTGGAAAGATAATAATAAAGTAGCCAAAACAATAAATAACAATTGCGAACTATAAAATAAACCCAATTGGAATTGATCGATGCTTTTGTAATGTTTTGCCGTAGCTACATGTCTTCTTTTTTGGGTAAACCAGTCTTTGTATTTTGTTTTTGGTGCTGAGTACGTAAAACTCTCAGGAGTGTAAGCTACTGCGGTATTACTTCCTTTAGCAGCTTCGTTTATAAATAAATCATCGTCGCCCGAACGCACCTGTATGTGATTGATAAAACCGTTTACCTTGAAAAATTCTTCTTTTTTATAGGCTAAATTTCGACCCACTCCCATATAAGGATGTCCAATTTTAGCCCATGAAAAATATTGAACTGCAGTAAGCAAAGTTTCAAAACGAATGATTTTGTTCAGGAACGAATTGGCAATTTTTTCATAGCCTCCATATCCTAAAACAATCGTTCTGTGTAATGTAAATTGCGAACTCATAGCAGTAATCCAATCTTTAGATGTTGGGTAACAATCGGCATCAGTAAATAGTAAATATTCTTTTTTAGCGGCTTTGATACCTAAGGTCAAAGCATATTTTTTATTTCCCCAAAAAGCTTCGTTGTTTTCTACCTTAACGAGACGAATGTTAGAATATTGTTTTTCGAATGCTTCAAAAAGTTCCAAGGTGTTATCACTCGAAGCATCGTCGATTAAAACAATCTCAAAATCAGGGTAGTTTTGCTCGGCTAACAACGGAACAAACTTTGCTACATTTTCTTCTTCATTTTTAGCACAAACGATAACCGAAACAGGAATTCTTTTGGGTGTTATTTTTTGTGCTTTGGCGAAAGCAAATTTCCCAAAAACACCTAAATAATACGCAATTTGAATAGCAACAATAGCAATAAAAAAGTAAAGAATCAGTATAAGCATCAGAGTTTAATGGGTTATTAATCCCGAAAGCTTTCGGGAGACTGCAAAGGTATGAATAGAATTAGGATTTGAAAATGATACAATATGAATTTTCAAAGAAAATTTTCAGAGCTGTTTTTAGCCTTAAATTATGTTTACTTCGGCCTCAATGTGAATGCCAAAAGTCTCAAAAACAGTTTTTTGGATGTCTCTGGAAATGGCTAAAATTTCTTGTCCCGTTGCATTGCCATAATTCACTAAAACCAAAGCCTGGTTTTTATGAATTCCTGCATCGCCAAAGCGTTTTCCCTTAAAACCAGCTTGTTCGATCAACCAGCCCGCAGGAACTTTAACTTCGGTTTCCGAAACCGTATAGAATTTCATCTCCGGGAATTTTTGGTGAATTGTTTCGAAATCGGCTTTCGGAACAATCGGATTCTTGAAAAAACTACCGCTGTTTCCCAGTTCTTTCGGATCAGGTAATTTACTTTGTCTAATGGCAATTACAGCATTGCTCACGTCTTTTAATCCCGGATTAGTGATGTTGTTTTTAGTTAATTCTGCCAAAATATCTCCGTAAGAAGTATTGATTTTATGGTTGCGTTTAGTGAGTTTAAAAACCACCGAAGTAATAATGTACTGGTCTTTTGCCTCGTGTTTAAAGATGCTTTCGCGGTATCCAAAACGGCATTCCTCGTTATGGAATACTTTTGTTTCCAATGTTTTAATATTTATGGTGTTACAGGAAACAAAGGTGTCCTTGATTTCGGCTCCGTAAGCGCCAATGTTTTGAACTGGTGTTGTGCCCACATTCCCCGGAATTAGCGACATATTTTCCAGTCCGCCAAAATCTTGCTCGATGTTCCAAAGTACAAATTCGTGCCAGTTTTCGCCTGCCTGACTTTCAATCCAGACAAAATCATCGTCTTCCTTGATGATTTTTTTTCCTTTTAAATCAATGTGAATCACTAAAGCGTCGATATCCTGAGTCAATAACATATTGCTACCGCCACCCAGAACGAATTTTTTCTCAGAGGAATGTTGTTCTAAAATCGTTTTCAAATCGGCTATGCTGTGAACAGCAACAAATTGTCTGGCCTTGGCCTCAATGCCAAAAGTATTGTAGTTTTTTAAAGAAAAATGATTTAGAATTTCCATAAAAGAAAGCGCTTTGTTAAGATTGAATTTGCGATTCAAAAGTAAGGATAAAATATAAGTTGATTCGAATGAATTTTAAGGTTTTTCTACGACACCTAACTTTTTTCACCATTAAGAGATTTAAGAGAATTAAGCAAAACATTACTTAATTAAACTTAATTACTTAATGGTTTATTTTTTTGAAGAGCTTGTGTCAATCAACTCGTTGTATTTATCGGCAATGATTTTCATGTTGGTTTTGTAATTGACATGTTTTTCAATGAATTCGCGGTTGTTTGTAACAGCTTGGTTTCTAATGCTTGTATTTTCAAAAGCCCAAAGGATTTCATTGGCCAATATTTCAAAATCGTTAATAGTAATTAATTGTCCGTTTTCACGGTGGCGAATCCAGTTTTGATTTCCCGAAATATCGCTGACAATAGGGTAGCAACCGCAAGCCATAGCTTCAAATAATGATGCTGAAACGCCTTCGGTTATTGGCATGCTCAGATAAAAATTAGATTGCTGTAAAAGCTTTGGTAAAGCGGTGTTTATAACTCTTCCTGTGAAAACGACTTTGTTTTCAATATTCAATTCTTTGGCTAATTCTTTTAAAAAATCGAGTTGTTTGCCGTTGCCAATGATGGTTAAACTAAAATTAATTCCTTTTTTGTGTAAAATGCCAAAAGCTTTTAAAATAACCTCATGTCGGTATTCCGGTAAGAGCGAACGAGTAACAATAGCCGAAATTTTATCAGGATTGGCTGTGTTTTTATTTTCGAATTGGTTCAAGTCAATTCCCTTTGGTAAAACCAAAACTTTGGTCATATCCACCTTGGCTTTAGCCATAGAATCAGCCATTACAGGACCCCAGGCGTGAATAAGAGAGGCTTTTTTGAAAGCGTAATTCTGTAAAATTTTCTTAAGCGGAATGGTGATAGAATCTTCCGGCCATAAATCGGTTTTACCTTGTTGGGCAATGGCGGAGGGTTTTAATCCTGAAAGTGCCGCCAGAAAACCATAGCTGGTCGTTCTCTCGGCAATAATCATATCGGGTTTTCGCTGGCGAATTATTTTTCGAATAGCAATAGGAGCGAAGAAAAATTCAAGTGTTCGCAGGATTCTATTGTGCAAGGAATCGTTGGGCGTTTGTAATTCCCAACTGATAATTTCAAAATTTCCAAATTCTTTTAAGCCGTTTATCCAGGTGATAGCGTCAGCGCGATAGGATTCTCCAAGAAAAAGTATTTTTCTTTTTTTCATTAAAGATGTTTTTTTGCCACGAATTTGCGAATTGATTTAAAATTCATCTGTTTCCAACGCGCGATTCATGAATTCGTTCAATGGTTTCAAAAGGATTAGCTTTTGACTCATTTTTGAAACAAAATCTTTTTTAGTCACTTCGGAAATGTCGAATTTCTGAACGGTTTCGAAACTTTTTAATTTTAATAGTTCAATGGCAGGATGGTCTTTTTCGTAACCTCTTGGCGGACTTTTAAGCATGCTTTTTTCATTTCGACTAAAATCGCCAAATTCTCTTTTGAAATTAGCCTCGTTTAAAATGGCTTCTAAATCTTCATGGAAAAAAGCAATTTCTTTACGCACTTTTTTTAAATCGTCGGCTTCGGGGGCATAAAAACCACCGGCTATAAAAGAACCGTTTCTGTCAATATGCACATAATAACCCGCACGATTGAGACCTTTGGAACCAGAAGATAACCAAACGCCCAAATGCGATTTATAAGGCGATTTGTCTTTAGAAAAACGGATATCGCGATTGATTCTGAAAGTACAATTTTTAATCTCTAGCATTTCTAATGTAGGATCCATAGGTTTCATGGCGTCCAGAAAATCACTCACTAACTGATGATAGTCTTTTTTGAAAATCTCATAGCGTTTTTTATTATCCTGAAACCATTCTCGGTTGTTATTGGCTCTTAAATCGTCTAAGAATTGTAGTGATTCTTTTGTTAGCATGAATGTGACTTTTAGTTTTTTATTGTGCTTTTTGTTTTTCGGCATTCCATTTAAGGAAGCCGCCGTCCAGATTGTAGATGTTTTTGAATCCTAATTCTTCCAGTTTTTCAGATGCTTTCAGACTTCGTTTGCCACTTCGGCAATACACATAAACAGGCTTGTTTTTATTGAGTTTTTCGACGTTTTTAACAAAATTTTCTCCTTGCCAGTCTATGTTTTGTGCATTATCAATATGCCCTGTGGCAAATTCTTCGGGAGTGCGAACATCCAGGATTTGTGGTTTTTGAGTTGTTTTTATTTCTTTTGCGAAAGCAGTAACTTCAACTGTTTTGATATTTGTTGCGGTTTGGGCTTTTCCAGAAAATAGTGTGAATAAGAAGATTAACGAGAATAAGATTTTAGATTTCATTGAATTTGAATTTTTATAGTCTCAAAATTAGTTAAAACGATAGACTTTAATGCATTTTACTTTTAGTTTGTGAATTTTTTTGCCACAGATTAACAGAGATTTAAACGGATTTTTTCTTTTTGCTTCGCTAAAAAAAACTTAGTGAGCTTTGCGGAAAACTTAGTGTTCTTTGTGGTTAAATATTATAAGTTGAATATTTTATAAGATTGCAGCGTCGATTTCACAATGGCTTCGGTGCGTTCCGGATGGGTATCTGAAATAAACAGTTGACCAAAAGTATCCGAGTTGACCATTTCGACAATTTTAGCTACCCGGGTTTCGTCTAATTTATCAAAAATATCATCAAATAATAAAATGGGTTTTACGCCACTTTGTTTTTTCAGGAATTCAAATTGTGCCAGTTTTAAAGCAATCAAAAATGATTTCTGTTGGCCTTGCGAACCAAATTTCTTGATAGGATGATTGTCGATTTCAAATGCCAAATCATCTTTATGGATTCCCACGCTGGTGTAATGCAAAGCTCTGTCTTTATTGATGTTTTCCTGTAAAAGTGTTAGTAAATCATTTTCGAATAAATGACTTTCATACACCAACTGAACTGATTCCTGCGAACCCGTAATGGCATGATGGTGTTCGTTGAAAATGGGAATAAACTCGGCGATGAATTCTTTTCTTTTTTCGAAAATGTACTTTCCATAAGCATTTAGTTGCTCATTATATATAGAAAGGGTGTCGTTGTCAAAAACATGATTCAAAGCAAAATATTTCAACAAGGCATTGCGCTGACTCATTACTTTCTGGTACTGAATGAGTTGTTGTAAGTAATGTGAATCGAGTTGGGATATAATGCTGTCAATAAACTTTCGGCGGGTTTCGCTGCCTTCGATAATTAAATCCCTGTCGGCTGGTGAAATAATAACGAGCGGAATGAATCCAATATGATCTGAGAATTTATCGTAAGCTTTGCCGTTGCGTTTCAATACTTTTTTTTGTCCTTTTTTCAGGCTGCAAACCAGTTGTTCGCTTCTCTCATTTTTTATGAATTCGGCATCAATTACAAAAAACTCTTCGCCATGTTTGATATTTTGAACCGCCAACGGATTAAAATAGCTTTTTCCATAAGACAAATGGTAAATGGCATCCAGGACATTTGTTTTTCCGATACCATTTTTACCTACAAAACAGATTATTTTACCATCAAATTCGAAATTGGCTTCCGAAAAATTTTTATAATTGAATAAAGAAATTTTTTTTAAATACATTTTAAGCGCTGCTGATATTGAGGTGTTTGCTGTTTTTGCCTGGACTTTTAAAAGAGGCTGCAAATTATTGAAAAATATCGATATAAAAGGCTTTTGGATGTTTTCTGTGCTAAAAAAAATCCGACTGAATTTGGAGTTTGTTCGTTAAAATAAAAATATTTTGGATTTAGATATAAAATATGAGTTTTTATGTGTGGGTTTGAATAAAAATTTTATTTTTGCGGTTCACTAAATTATTTTTAAATGGCTACGTACAATAAAAGAGGATATAAAGCACCAAAAGAGAAAGAAGTAAAAGAGGCAGTAGAAGAACAAGTAGTAATTGACGAAAAAAACAGTACAACGGCTGAGGTTTTTTCTAAATTAGATGAAACTGCATCAAAAACGGAAGACTGGGTTGCTAAAAACCAAAAAATCATTATTGGTGTAGTAGCAGCTGTGGCTTTGTTTACAGTAGGATATGTAGTTTTTCAAAAGTTTATTGCTGAACCAAAAGAAGAAGAAGCTGCCAGTGAAATGTTTGTTGCCCAACAAAATTTCCAACAAGCCAGTAATGGAGTTGCCAGCGATTCATTGTATAAATTAGCATTGAATGGTTCAGAAGGTAAATTTGGATTCGTTAAAATTGCTGATGAATATTCAGGGACTTCAGCAGGAAATTTAGCTAATTATTATGCAGGTATTGCCTATTTGAATACAGGAAAGTACGCTGAAGCGATTGATTATTTAAGCAAATTCAAATCGGAAGATGTTATTTTGAGCGCAATGGCAAAAGGTGCTATTGGAGATGCTTATGCTGAGAAAAATCAGCCAAAAGAAGCTTTAGAGAATTATGTAAAAGCTGCTGAGTCAAATAAAAATGATTTTACAACACCTCGTTTCTTGTTGAAAGCAGGAAAAACAGCTTTAGAATTAGGAAACAAAGAAGACGCTGTGAAATATTTTATAGATATTAAAGATAACTATGAGAATTCACCTGAAGCTGCTTCAGTTGATGCTTTAATCGGTTTATCTCAGTAATAAAAAACAGCATTTAAAATATTGGTGATTGCAGGGATTAAAAAGACTTGTAATCACCAATTTTTATTTATAAATTGAAAGTCTAAAATTAAATTTGATATGGCAACGATTAATAAAAATTTATCCGCTTATGATAAAAACGCACTTCCTAGTGCGAAAGATTTTCGTTTTGGAATTGTGGTTTCTGAATGGAACGAAAATATAACAGAAGGCTTGTATAAAGGAGCTGAAGATGCTCTTTTAGATAATGAAGTTCCGGCAGAAAATATTATCCGATGGAATGTTCCGGGAAGTTTTGAGTTGATTTATGGAGCGAAAAAAATGTTGCAGACTCAAAAAGTGGATGCTGTAATTGCGATAGGCTGTGTAATTCAGGGACAAACTAAACACTTTGATTTTGTTTGCGAAGGGGTAACGCAAGGAATCAAAGACCTGAATGTGCAAACAGATATTCCGGTAATTTTTTGTGTTTTGACCGATAATACCATGCAACAATCTATTGATAGAAGCGGAGGGATTCACGGAAATAAAGGGACTGAAGCAGCTATTGCGGCTATAAAAATGGCTTACATTCGTCAGCAGGCTTCCTTGGCTCATGATTATGCAAATCAGAATTTGTTGACTTCAGGAGCAGTTCAGTTAGGAGAAGGGACACCTTTGGAATTAAAAGAATAAAACTAAATAATTCAGAATGAAACCTATACTATTCTAGCCAAATGGTATAGGTTTTTTTGTTTTATTTATGATTATTAAAGCAATAAAACCCCATGGAAATTTGTTAAATTTGTGCAGCTTTGTTTTTAAACTATAACTTAATTTTTTTTAATGTCGAGTATAATCCAATTACTTCCTGATCATGTTGCTAATCAAATTGCTGCGGGCGAGGTGGTTCAAAGACCGGCTTCGGTTGTTAAAGAATTGCTTGAAAATGCAGTAGATGCTAATGCAACGGATATCAAGTTGATTATAAAAGATGCCGGAAAATCATTGGTTCAGGTTATTGACAATGGAAAGGGGATGAATGTTACCGATGCACGTTTGTGTTTTGAGCGTCATGCTACTTCCAAAATTCGTCATGCTGAAGATTTGTTTAGTTTGCATACAAAAGGTTTCCGTGGTGAGGCTTTGGCTTCTATTGCGGCGATTGCTCATGTGGAAATGAAAACCAAGCAGGATCAAGAAGAATTAGGAACACAAATTGTTATTGAAGGAAGTAAATTTGTTTCCCAGGAATCGGCTGTGTTGCCTAAAGGGACTTCGTTTGCCGTTAAAAATTTGTTTTTTAATATTCCTGCCCGACGTAATTTCTTAAAGTCAGATACCGTAGAATATCGTCATATTATTGATGAATTTCAGCGCGTGGCTTTGGCTCACCCCAATATCCATTTTACTTTTTACCACAATGGCAGCGAAATGTATAATTTGCCCATTTCTACGTCAAGGCAACGTGTAGTGAATGTTTTTTCGGGGAAAACTAACGAGAAATTAGTTCCTGTTCAGGAAGATACTGAAATTGTTACCGTTGAAGGATTTGTCAGCAAACCTGAATTTGCTAAAAAAAACAGAGGAGAGCAGTTTTTCTTTGTCAATGACCGATTTATAAAAAGTGGTTATTTGCATCATGCGGTGATGGCTGCCTACGACGGAATTTTAAAAGACGGAGCACAACCGAGTTATTTCCTGTATTTATCGGTTCCGCCAAATTCTATCGATATCAATATCCACCCTACCAAAACCGAAATCAAGTTTGATGACGAAAGTGCGTTGTATGCTATTTTAAGAGCTTCAATAAAACACAGTTTGGGACAGTTTAATGTGGCGCCTGTTTTGGATTTCGAAAGAGATGCTAATTTGGATACGCCTTATCATTATAAAGATTTGGAAGGGGCTATGCCTACCATTCAAGTGGATAGTACTTTCAATCCGTTTTCGGATGATAAAGTTAATAAGCATTATGCCAATTCTGGTTCTGGCTCTAGTTCCGGTTCTGGCTCGGGCTACAAGAAACCCGCTTCAACAGCCAGTTGGGAGAGTTTGTACGTTGGTTTAAAACAAGAAGCTGATTTTACGACTGAGAGCACCGAATTTTCATTTGAAAGCGAAGAAGTGACTGGGTCGTTATTTAATGACGAAGAAGTAGAACATGCGGTTCAGAACGTATATCAAATTCATAAAAAATATATTGTTTCTCCTATCAAGTCTGGAATGGTAATTGTGGATCAGCAACGCGCGCACCAGCGGGTTTTGTACGAACAATTCTTGACTAATATGACGGTACATCAGGCATCGAGCCAGCAGTTGTTGTTTCCGTTGAATTTGTATTTTTCGTCAAGCGAAATGGAATTAATTGACGAATTGAAGCTTTCTCTTGTCAATACAGGATTTGTTTTTGAAGATACCAATGATGATCATGTGGTGATTTCAGGAATTCCGGTTAATGTGACCGAAAGTGAAATTTCGATGGTATTAGAACAATTATTGGGTGATTTGCAGGAAGGAATCCCGGAGAATAGTTTTAGTCAAAATGATACCATTGCCAAATCGATGGCGAAGAGTCTGGCTGTGAAAACAGGAACGAGTTTAACAATAAAAGAACAGGAGAATCTAGTAAACGGACTTTTTGCCTGCAAAGATCCAAATGTGTCTCCTTTTCAAAAACCAACTTTCATCACGATGCGTGTGGAAGATATAGATAAAAAATTTGCAGTATGATGAATATAACTCCAATTGTCAAACAATTAATAATAATTAATATTCTTTTTTTTGTGGGAACATTGGTAGTTGGAGATCCAGCTTATCAAATGTTGGCCATGTATTTTCCAGAAAACTCAAATTTTCATTTTTGGCAACCCTTAACGCATATGTTCATGCATGGGGGATTTGCCCATATTGCTTTTAATATGTTTGCACTCTATTCTTTTGGATCAACATTAGAGCACTTTTGGGGTGAAAAGAAATTTTTATTTTTTTATATTTCCTGTGGATTAGGGGCTGTATTGATAAATACTGCAGTAAACTATTATTTTTTTCAAGATGGATTAAATGTTTTGATGAATCAGGGTTTTTCAAAAGAGGAAATTATATCTGTCTTAAATGGGAAAGGAAATAGTGAACTTGCACCAATATTGAATGGGATTGAATTTAAAAGATTTATAGAAGCTTATTTTGGAACTGTCGTAGGTGCTTCGGGTGCAATTTATGGTTTGTTAGTTGCTTTTGCATTTATGTTTCCTAATGCAGAGTTGGGAATTATGTTTATTCCTGTACCTGTAAAAGCTAAATATTTTGTTCCGGTATATATGCTTCTTTTTGATGGGTTCTTTGGTATTTTTGGTAATTCGTTGATGGGTATTGATTCCGGAATAGCACATTATGCACATATTGGTGGTGCTTTATTTGGTTTTCTGATTATGTGGTATTGGAAGAAAAATCAGTTTAATGATAACCGTTGGAATTAATAAAAAAAGAATAAATCTTATAATGACGAATAAATGAATATTCTAGACGACTTAAAATTGCAATACAAACTAGGGGGAGTGGCTCATAGATTGATCTATTGGAATGTGGCTTGTTTTTTAATATCATTGATTTTTTTCTATGGTTTTCAAACGGGTTCGTTTTCTTATCCTTCATGGGTTGCGCTGTCCACAAATCCAGCAGATTTTATATTTAAGCCATGGACGTTTTTAACCTATGCTTTTTTTCACGAAGGATTTTGGCATTTGGCTTTTAATATGATGGTTTTAAATTTTGCGAGTCAATTGTTTTTAACCTTTTTTACCCAAAAACAGTTTTTAGGATTGTATGTTTTGAGTGCTGTTTTTGCGGGTATTGTTTTTGTTGCCAGCTATTATTTTATGAATATCAGTACGGCTATTGTGGGAGCTTCGGCAGCAATCATGGCAATATTGGTTGCAGTTACCACTTATCAGCCTTTAATGCAAGTGCGTTTGTTGTTGATAGGGAATGTGAAGTTGTGGCACATAACTGCTGTAATTCTGATACTTGATTTAATGCAGTTTCGTACGGAGAATATGGGTGGGCATATTTCGCATTTGGCAGGTGCTTTCTTTGGATTCGTGTATATAAAAGCCTTGCAGAATGGCAGTGATATTAGCGTTGTGATTACCAGGATTATTGATCTTTTTGCTAATAGTTTCAGGAAATCGCCATCGACTCCTTTTAAAAAAGTACATAAAAATTATTCTAAGCCAGTAGAAAAAAGAGCTTCCAGAATTGTAACAAAAGATAAGGTACAGCAACAAATCGATGAGATTTTAGATAAAATCAGTCAATCGGGTTATGATAGCTTAACAAAAGAAGAGAAAGATTTTTTATTCAAATCAGGGAAATAATTGCTTGAAATTTCTTTATTTTTATACAGACTTTAAGCATTAAATTTAAAAAAATGAAAAACCTTTCGTGGTTCAATAGAGGGATGTTTTCTTTAAATATCTTTCTGATAGTCATTACTTTTATCGCTTATATTTTGCCTTTTTTGGCACCGAAAACTTTTCCTCTTTTATCGGTGCTAACTCTTTTTATGCCTGTGTTTTTCGTATTTAACAGTCTTTTTTTTGTGTACTGGGCCGTACAATTGAAAAAAAGAATGATGATGTCCGGTTTAGTGCTTTTGATAGGGATTACTTTTATCAATAAGTTTTATAAATTTTCGACTAAAGAATATCCTCAAAGCGATAAAGATTTTGTGGTGATGAGTTACAATGTCCGACTGTTTAATTTGTTTAAATGGCAAAATAAGCTGGATATTCCTGAAACCATTTTGGAATTCATCAATGATAAAAATCCGGATATTCTATGTATTCAGGAATATTCTAATTCGGCTCATGTTGACCTAAAAGTATATCCGCACCGGGCTATTTTTATGGAAGGTAATCAGATAAAAACCGGGCAAGCCATTTTTTCTAAATTTCCAATTATTGAACAGGGTAAAATTTCGTTTCCCAATTCGAATAACAACGTGGTGTATGCTGATATAAAGAGAGGAAAAGATGTTATCAGAGTGTATAATATGCATTTGCAATCCATCAAGATTTCACCGGATGTTAATGAAATTTCGGAGAATATTGATGTGATTAACAAAGAAAAATCGCAAATGTTGTTTTATAGAATCAGTAAGGCTTTCAAGCAACAACAACAGCAGGCAGAGATTTTAAGGGATAATTTAAGAGAATGTGAGTATCCTGTTATTATTTGTGGAGACATGAATAATAGTGCTTTCTCCTATGTGTATCGCATTATCAAGGGAAGTTTAAAAGACAGTTTTGAAGAAGCTGGAAAAGGTTTTGGGCAAACTTATCGATTTAAATATTATCCAGCCCGAATAGATTACATTTTTGCCGATAGACAAATGAAGGTGAAAAGCTTTGAAACTTTCCCTGAATTTGATAATTCTGACCATTACCCAATTATGGCAAAACTTTCATTTGAATAAATCTTAGGATAAATTCCAATCCCGAAGTTTCAGGATAAAATTCCAAATCCCTAAATAATACTATTCTAATTGCTGTGATTTTAGGTAATCAACAGTAAATTTACCTTCGTTAAAAAGTAAATCAAGAATACTTAAGTTGTTGATAAAACCGTATTTGTCATCAAAAACCTGGGTGTAAGGCTCAAATACAGAAGTGTCTTTTTTTCCGTTTACCAAAAAACGATAATCTTGAATTTCATTTGAATTTACTTCATGAAAATATTCTGTTGTGGTTTCGAAATTGAATTTGGTACGCATGCATTTTGAGATGATGTTGAATGCTTCAAAATTCAAATCCATTAGAAAAGTATGCTTTTTTTCGAAAAAAGGTATGAAGTCATCTTCGAAGAATTCAAAGAAAGGAGAGCTTCTGTAAGCGGCTTCCAGAGATTTAAAATGCTGTTTTTGCCAGTCAAAATCGTTTTCTATCTGAATATCTTTTGTTTTTTGATGGCTCGTTTTCGAATGCTTTATAGGGATATTTAATAGCTGGATCCCATTTGGACTATAAATATAAGTACGGTTTCTGTTAGTCTGTTTTTGAAAATTATCTTCCATTTCAAATATAATACTTTCTGATTGCATTATGGCAACAAAATGACTAATCGATGGGAAATAAGATGGATGTAATAAGGTTTTCATTTGTTAATTTATTATATAGTTTAGGTCTGAAATTGAGATTTTACTGACCCAATTTCAAACCTAAAACTTTAGACTAGATATTGTTTTTCTCTTTTCTTTTTTTCCAAAAATACTCGCCTACAAAGAATGCTGCCAATAAGATCAAGAAAATTTTGAAATAAGATTGTGGTTGGCCTTTACCATTAACGGTTGTAAAAATTCTGTTCCAGCGTACTTTGTTTAATCCTTTTGCGTTAGAATCCCAGCTCATCCAGATAAATATCGGTTTTCCTACAATATGATCTTCTGGAGTATAGCCAAAATAACGTGCATCTAGTGAATTATGGCGATTGTCACCCATCATCCAGTAATAATTTTGTTTGAAAGTGTAGCTGTTAACTACTTTGCCATTCAATCTAATCTCGTTTCCAGTTATTTTTAGGTTGTTTTTGTTTCCGTTGTCGTCTTTTTCGTAATCGGTAATGATTCTTTTGTAAAATGGCAGGCTTTCAAGTGTAAGCGCTACTGTTTTACCTTGTTTAGGAATATAGATTGGACCAAAATTATCATTAGACCAATTGTTTGTTATAGAAGGTTTTTGGTCCTTAAAATCAGGAAATATTCCGTCTTCAGAACTCTTGTTAATTACTCTGCTTACAGAAGTAATTCCAGGAACTTTTTTCAATTTTTCCGCTCCGGAAAAAGTTAATGCGTATATTATTAAAGTATCTCTTGAGCTATTTATAAAAGAGGCTCCGTCAGTTGCATTTAATTCTTTTAATAAATATTCGAAATCTATTGGTGTTTTACCATCATAAACTGCTTTGTAGGAGTATTGTGGTTTTGCTCTTTCAGGTAAAATCAATTCTTTTCCATTGATAAAAACAATTCCATTTTTTATCTCCAGACTATCGCCAGGAATTCCTACACAACGTTTTACATAATTTGTTTTTTTATCAATAGGTTTATAATATTTTTTATCAGCAGGAAGATACATGTTAAACAAAGTATCTGTCGGCCAATTAAAAACAACAATATCATTATTATTTATTTTTTGATAACCGAGAAGTCTTAAATAGGGAAGTTGAGGTTTAGAAAAATATGATTTAATGTTAAAGAAAGGTATAGTGTCGTGAACCATTGGTGCGGCAATTGTTGTCATTGGAACTCTAGCGCCATAATTAAATTTACTTACAAATAAAAAATCGCCTATTAATAGGGTTTTTTCTAATGATGCTGTTGGAATTGTATATGGTTGAATAAAATAAGTGTGCACTAAAGTAGCAACAATAATAGCAAATAATAAAGAGCTTACAGTATCGGCAGTTTTATTTTTTGGGTGTAAGCTTCTTTCTTTATTGTATTCTAATTTTTGTGTGTAATTGATATAATAGATATACAATCCGCAAGTTACAATTCCTAAAATAGTGTCTAACTGACTGCGTTTTCCAAAACTTTTTAATGTTTCTACCCAAATAACAGGAAACATAATGAGGTTGATAATGGGAATGAAAAGTAATAATGTCCACCAGGTTGGACGCTTAATAATTTTCATCAGCACAATAGCATTATATATAGGTATTGCTGCTTCCCAGCTTTTTTTTCCAGCGGCTTTGTATAATTTCCAAGTTCCTAAAAAATGAACTGCTTGAATTATGAGAAAAAAAATAAACCACTGGTTTAGTGTCATGATATTTTGATTATAACTTTAAGAACTTTGAATTTCAACTATATATTTTTGTTCTCTTTTCTTTTTTTCCAGAAATATTCGCCTACAAAGAATGCTGCCAATAAAATCAAGAAGATTTTAAAATAAGATTGTGGTTGACCTTCGCCGCTTACAGTCGTAAATACTCTGTCCCAACGCACTTTGTTCAATCCTTTTGCGTTTTTGTCCCAACTCATCCAGATAAAAACCGGTTTTCCTACAATGTGATCTTCCGGAACATATCCCCAATAACGACTGTCTTCTGAATTATGGCGATTATCACCCATCATCCAGTAGTAGTTTTGTTTAAACGTGTAACTGTTAACTACTTTTCCGTTCAGTCTGATTTCGTTTCCGGTTACTTTTAAGTCATTTTTGTTACCGTTATCGTCTTTTTCGTAATCAGTAATGATTCTTTTGTAAAACGGCAGGCTTTCAATTGTAAGTGCTACTGTTTTTCCTTTTTGAGGGATGTAGATAGGGCCAAAATTATCGCCGTTCCATTTGTTGATGTGTGGAAAAATACCAGGTTCAGTACCTCTGGCAATCTGTCTTTTCACAGCAGTTATTCCGGTGGTGTTTTTTAATCTTTCAGCTCCAGCCGCAGTTAAAGCTCTAAAATAAAGAGTGTCTTTTGAATCATTTATACCTACACCATCGGTAACATCCATTTCTCTTAATAAATTTTCTAAATCAACGGGAGGTTTTTTGGTATCTATTCCTACCGCATAAGAAAATTGAGGTTTTGCACGTTCAGGCAGTTGTAAAACTTTTCCATTCACGTAAACGATTCCGTCTTTTATAGCTAAACTATCTCCGGCAATACCTACACATCTCTTTACGTAGTTTGATTCCTTGTCAATAGGTTTTATAACTCCAGGTCGACCTTTAGGTTCGAAAAAGTAATGTACCGTATCTACTGGCCAGTTAAAAACAACAATGTCTGTGCGTTTTATTTTGTCTTCAATTCCAGGTAATCTTAAGTAGGGCAATTGTGGCCAACTTAAATATGATTTTCTTTTAGTCATCGGAATAGAGTCGTGAACCATTGGCAAGGCCACAGTAGTCATAGGAACTCTGGCTCCATAATTGACTTTACTTACAAACAGAAAATCACCTATAAGTAATGATTTTTCTAATGAGGAAGTTGGAATAGTATAAGGTTGCACAAAATATGTATGCACTAATGTAGCTACTATGATGGCAAACAATAGAGAACTTACAGTATCGGCAGTTTTGTTTTTTGGGTGTAAACTTCTTTCTTTATTATAATCTAATTTTTGTGTGTAATTGATGTAATAAATATACAATCCGCAAGTTACAATTCCTAAAACAGTATCCAGCTGACTGCGTTTTCCAAAACTTCTCAATGTTTCTACCCAAATAACCGGAAACATAATCAGGTTGATAATTGGGATAAAAAGCAATATGGTCCACCAAGTAGGGCGGCCAATGATTTTCATTAGGACAATAGCATTATATACCGGTATTGCAGCTTCCAATTTTTTTCTTCCCGCTGCTTCATATAGTTTCCAAGTTCCTAAAAAATGAACAACTTGAATAAAAAGAAAGAATACAAACCATTGATATAGTGTCATAGTTCTTTTGAATTAAAGGTTAAATTTTGGTTTGATTATTTAATGTTAAGTACGTCTCTCATGCTGAAGATACCTTGTTTTCCTGCTAACCATTCGGCTGCAATTACAGCTCCAAGAGCAAATCCTTCACGATTGTGAGCGGTATGTTTGATTTCGATACTGTCAATACCAGAATCGTAAGTTACTGTATGTGTACCCGGAACTTCACCTGTACGAACAGCTTCAATGTGGATTTCTTTTTCTTTTGCATTTTCAAGAGTCCAATTGTTGTAGTTGCTGTTTTCAATAACGCCTTGTGCCAATGAAATAGCTGTTCCGCTAGGAGCATCAAGTTTGTGGATGTGGTGAATTTCTTCCATAGTTACATTGTATCCGTCAATGTTAGCCATCATTTTAGCCAAGTATTCGTTTAGACCAAAAAACAGATTAACACCTAAACTAAAGTTAGAGCTCGAAATAAAACCACCATTTTTTTCTTTGCATAAAGCAATCATTTCGTCATAACGGTCTAGCCATCCGGTAGTTCCTGAAACTACAGGAACATTGTTGTTGAAACTAGCAGAAATATTATCTACGGCTGCCATAGGAACACTAAAATCAATAGCAACATCGGCATTTGAAAGTCCTTCATAGGTGTTGAATTCATCCTTTTTTAAGACAATTTCATGTCCTCTTTCCAGAGCAATTCTTTCAATTACCTGACCCATTTTTCCGTATCCTAAAAGCGCGATTTTCATTTGTACTATATTTAAATTATTAAAAAATTGAATGTGTCAATCTTTTTATTTGGATTAAAAATTATAATTAAGGCTTAGCCCTACGTTTGTTTTAAAGTTGAGACTGTTTTGATAAAGAGTAGGTTTTACTGACAGTCGATCGTCTACGTTAAATTGCATTAATGCCGCATCTACATTGGCATCAATAATATTTAAAACATAAAAACCTACCACGAATAAAGAAGATAAATCACGATTACGCTGGTAAAATTTTTGCCCTGCAATTAATCGGGCATTGTCTAAGTATGAAAATTCTTCGCTGGTATGTCCTTCTAATCTTCGTTTGTATTCATCTCTAAATTGATGGTATTTTTTATTACTGTCAATATAAAAATAAAGACTGGTTCCTATGGCGCCATAAACCAAAGGGATTTTCCAATATCTTTTATTATAAGCCTGACCCAAACCAGGTAAAACTGCCGAATAAAAGGCTGCTTTGGCCGGTGTTAATGGATCAATGTCTATTGACTTTAAAGTATCTTTAGCTACTACTTCTTGCTTGGTTGTTTTTTGTGCCAATGCAGCGGTATTGCTTAAGATAATAAGAAATAGTGTTATGGAAATAAATTTGTTCACTATCCCTTTATTAATTCAATAATTCGGTTAAAATCTTCTTCAGATCGGAATGGAATAGTGATTTTTCCTTTTCCATTAGTAGCTACTTTAATGTCAACTAAGTTTCCAAAATAATTATTGAAAATTCTTTTATGAGTTTCATCTATATCAAAAGAAGCTGCTTTTGTTTTTTCAACAGCAGGTTTTGGTTTTAGACTATCGTGGTAGTTTTTTACCAAAGCTTCGGTATCGCGAACTGAAAGATTCTGACTTACAATTTTTTGGTAAATATCAGTTTGTGCGTCTAAATCTTCAATGTTAATGATGGCTCTACCGTGTCCCATGCTGATAAAACCATCGCGAATACCGGTTTGGATAATCGGATCCAGTTTTAAAAGTCTTAAATAGTTGGCAATTGTAGAACGTTTTTTACCTACACGTTCGCTCATTTGTTCCTGAGTTAGTTGGATTTCATCCATTAAACGTTGGTACGAAAGTGCTATCTCGATGGGATCTAAGTCGTGACGTTGGATATTTTCAACCAAAGCCATAACCAAAGATTCGTTGTCATTGGCAATCCTGATGTAAGCAGGAACAGTCGCCAATCCTATTAATTTTGAAGCACGCAAACGACGTTCCCCAGAAATTAACTGGTATTTGTTGAAATCTAATTTTCGAACTGTAATAGGTTGAATTACACCTAATTCTTTGATAGAAGTGGCTAATTCTTTTAAAGATTCTTCGTTGAAATTACTTCTAGGCTGAAACGGATTGATTTCAATAGCGTCAATTTCAAGTTCAATGATATTTCCAACAACTTTGTCTGCATTTTTATCTTCTACAGATTTGATATCGTTATCCGGGTCTTTTAATAATGCCGATAAACCTCTTCCTAAAGCCTGTTTTTTTATCGCTTTTGTCATAAAATTATTGGATATTTTTCTTTATAATTTCCTGAGCAAGATGTAAATAATTAGTAGCACCTTTACTGGTCGCATCATAGTTGATGATGCTTTCACCAAAACTAGGAGCTTCACTCAATTTTACATTTCGTTGAATAATAGTTTCAAAAACCATATCGTTAAAATGCTTTTGTACCTCTTCAACCACCTGATTGGATAGACGTAATCTGGAATCATACATGGTTAATAATAAACCTTCGATGTCTAAGTCCGGATTGTGGATTTTTTGTATACTTTTTATAGTATTCAATAATTTGCCTAGACCTTCCAAAGCAAAATATTCACATTGGATAGGAATAACCACAGAGTCAGCAGCCGTTAAAGCATTTAGTGTTAATAAACCTAGAGAAGGAGCACAGTCGATAATGATATAATCGTAGTCGTCTTTTACACTTTCCAATGCTTTTTTAAGCATGTATTCCCTATTTTCTTTATCTACCAATTCAATCTCGATAGCAACAAGGTCGATGTGAGCCGGAATAACATCTACATTAGGAGCTGTACATTTTACAACAGCTTCTCTTGGAGTGTTACTGTGTTCCAGAATTTGGTAAGTCCCAATTTCTACACTTTCCACATCGATACCTAATCCGGAACTAGCATTGGCTTGAGGATCAGCATCTATTAATAATACTTTTTTTTCTAAAACACCTAGGGAAGCAGCAAGATTTACAGATGATGTAGTCTTTCCAACGCCTCCTTTTTGATTAGCAATCGCAATGATTTTGCCCATTTATTTTCTATAATTTTGAACGGTAAAAATACAATTTATTATCGTTTCTGAAAATCTATTTTGTTAACATTTGTTAAAGCTTGATTTGAGGAGTTTTTAGAAATTTTGATTTGCATTTTCGACTAATTTTAAAAATCAGATTTTATTTTTAATAATAGTTTGCAGAAGTTAAAAAGAGTTGTATATTTGCAGCCGCGTTACGGGGTGTAGCGTAGCCCGGTTATCGCGCCTGCTTTGGGAGCAGGAGGCCGCAGGTTCGAATCCTGCCACCCCGACAGAAACCTTCTTGTGAACCAAGAAGGTTTTTTTATTTGTCTATGTTAGGATAATAAAAACTGATTATTCTAGTCTAATTTTCCAATAATAAAAACTTACTTTTGTGGTGTTTTTAAAATTAAACCTTAATTATTATGTCTGATACAATCGAAAAAATAAAATGTCTTATTATAGGTTCAGGTCCTGCGGGTTATACTGCAGCAATTTATGCGGCCAGAGCTAATATGCATCCAATTTTATACCAAGGAATGCAACCAGGTGGTCAATTGACTACAACTAATGAAGTAGAGAATTTTCCTGGGTATGTTGATGGAGTTACAGGACCGGAAATGATGGTGCAGTTGCAAAAACAAGCGGAGCGTTTTGGAGCTGACATTCGTGATGGATGGGCTACTAAAGTTGATTTCTCAGGAGATGTTCATAAAGTATGGATTAATGATACTATCGAATTGCACTGTGAAACTGTAATTATTTCTACTGGAGCTTCGGCAAAATATTTGGGATTGCCATCTGAACAACACTATTTACAAATGGGTGGTGGAGTTTCGGCTTGTGCCGTTTGTGATGGGTTTTTCTATAGAAATCAAGAAGTGGTAATTGTTGGGGCAGGAGATTCAGCTTGTGAAGAGGCTCATTATTTATCAAAACTTTGTAAAAAAGTAACTATGTTGGTGAGAAGTGAGAAATTCAGAGCTTCAAAAATCATGGAAGAACGCGTTCGTAGAACTGAAAATATCGAAATTTTATTAAACCACGACACAGTTGAAGTTATAGGAGATGGCCAGGTAGTGGAAGCTATCAAAGTATTGAACAAAACTACAAATGAAACCTACGATATTCAGGCAACAGGTTTCTTTGTGGCTATTGGTCATAAACCAAATACAGATATTTTTAAAGATTATTTAACATTAGACGAAACAGGATATATTATCAATACTCCGGGGACTGCAAAAACTAATGTTGACGGTGTTTTTGTAGCTGGAGATGCTGCTGACCACGTGTACCGTCAGGCAATTACTGCTGCGGGTACTGGTTGTATGGCTGCTCTTGATGCTGAAAGATATTTGGCTGGAAAAGAAGTAGTAGAAAATGTATTTACCGATGTCGATTCAAGTAAATCTTAAATTCATCACTAATTTGATTTTTTGATGATCCAAAGGGCGTAAAAACCTTAATGATAATAAAAAGAGGCTGTTTCATTCTTGTGAAACAGCCTCTTTTTTGATTTAGAGAACTTTCTACAAAGTTTGTTTTTTAGATAATTTGGCCTTTTCGGTAAATTTATTCAGTTCTATTTTAGCATCGCCATAAAGTTCGACTTCCGATTTTTCGCTGGCATTAATAAGGATGTCTTTTTTAGAATTGATAATAGCCTTACTTTGTCCTTCGGTAATCAATTCAATGCTGTTTATTTCTAATTTCGGGGCTTCAAGAACAGCATTGTTTTCTAATCTAATGATAGAAGTATTCGCTGTTCCTTCGATTTTAGCCTTTGTTTTTTGGTACATATCTAAGGCTAAATCATTAATTGTTATCAAGGATTTTAATTCGGCATCTTTAATTAGCTCGATTTTTGCTTTTTCGCTTTTCAAATTCAATTCTATTTTTGAATTGCCATCCGCCTGTAAAACAAAATTCTTTGTATTGGCATTCATGAATATTTTAGAATTGTCAAAGCTTTTAATGCTTAGATTATTTGTTAGAATTTCCTGGATTACATTAATTACCGCATCATTTTTAGAAGTGATAGAATTCAACAGTTCAGTGTAAGTTATTTTTACTTTTAAAGATTTGCTTTTTATCACTTTTTTAGAAGTTGAAAGATGCAGCACGTTATCGGTAACGTCAATATCAATAACGTCAATTAAATTGTCATCGGCTTCTATTTTTATTTCGGGATATTCTCCTCTTTCTAACGAAATGATTAGGTTGTCTTCGACTTCAATAGCGCTAAAGTTTTTTGTGTTTTTTTGTTTGTTTATTATTGTTTTCGAACCGCTTATTTTTTCTTTTTTCTGAGCCAAAACAATTGTTGTGGATAACAATACTAAAAGTAGAACGCTAATTTTCTTCATGACCATTTTTTATTTAGGTTGTATACAAATATAAAGAAATCGCCTATTAGTAATGGGCGATTTCTGGTTTTTTAATGAGTATTTTTGTTATTTCTGGCTGATGTCTCCACCGGAACTTGTTGATTTTTCAATTTGTTTAGGATTGTTGTTGTATTCAATTTTTCCTCCGCTACTGGCGTCTGCTTTTAGACTGACAATAGGATGAATGCTTATTTTTGAACCGCTCGAAGATTCAGCTGTAATGATGTTTACCAGTAAATCTTCGGCCTCTATTTTACTGGCACTTGTAGCTTCAGCCTCTAAATTGAGAGCCATTCCTTTAATGTCAATTTTGCTGGCGCTACTACTATTGGTTTTAATATTATCAAAAGCCAGTTGAGCTTCTATTTTTGCTGCGCTGGAAGCGTTCAAACTGATGTTTTCTCCCTTTAAAGTGCTTTTTGTTTTTATTGATGAAGCGCTACTTGCTGTAAGTTCTTCAATAAAAGGCATTTTTATAAAAACTTTTTGTCCATGATGGCTGCTGTAATTTCCGTTTTTCCGACTGATAATCAGATTTCCATTATTGATTTTAGTAATAATGCTGTTTTGAAGATTATCATCGGCTTCAACTAAAATTTCGGCTTTGTCAGCCTGCTCAATAACAACTTCGATAGCACTGCTTACTTCTATGCTTTTAAAGTTTTCCGTAATCTCTCGTTTTTCGGTAATTAAGTTTCCGCTTCCTTTTATGGTATGTTGATTTCGATTGTTACAGGAAATCAATAGCAGCGAAGCAAAAACAATTATGCTTTTTTTTAAAGTTGTCATCATAACTAATTGGTTTTAATGATGATACCATCCTCGTTAATTTTCAATTCGTGAAGATGTGTTTTAGAATTTACTATAGTGTCAGTTATTTGATTGTTATCTTCTGTATTTTTATTATTCGAACAATTCAAACACATTACTTCTGAGTGACTTACTTTATACAATGGTTCGTCAGTATCATAATCTAAATCGAAAAAGTCATCGTCAGATCGGTCGTAATCATTAACACTGGAATCTACTTTAAAAAGCGTTCCTTCGGTTAGATATAAGGTAATTTCTATTTGCTGGTTTCTGAATTTATTTTTTAAATCGGTAAGCAAGTAATTGTCAAAAACAAGTTGGTTTCCAATTATTTTGTACTGGTAACGAATTTGATCTGCCTTTTGTCTGGCTTCTGAAAACGATTTTCCTTTGGCTTCTTTTTCTATTTGAATGTAAGAGTAATTTTCGTTTGATTTTTTTATTCTAAAACGCACCTCATTCGAGTAAATAATATCGTTATTAGTCGAATCTTGGGTAATTTTAAATTCGGCACGATCATAAATGTCTTTGGCAAAATAATCATTGTGTATGAATTTAATACGCAAGGTATCTTTTAGAGGAATGTTCAGGGTTTCTTTTTTTACCACGCGACCATCCATTGCAAAGGCTGAGGCTTGTTTTATTCCTAAGGAAATTGCTAAAACAATAGCGATGAGCCAGAGTGCTAATAAAGTATATTTGGCAATAGGACCAATTGATTTTGTGTTGGGCGCCAATAACTTAAATCCTAATAAGGTTAGGAAAAAGAATGGGATTCCAACGGCAAAAAACATTAATAAGCCAAAAGCCCAGATAGGATAATCTGTGAAATTACCGGTTTCTATAAATCCTTGCCAAGGAAAATCAATGAATGTATTGGTTCCCAAGGTGAAAACGCCAACTAATAAAAAGACTAATGTGGTTAAACCAGCAATTATCAGTATGATTCCAAGAAATTTAGCTATGATTTTGAAAACACTGATGATAAAATTTCCTAGCGAATTCCCAACTTTGTTGGCATTTTTTTTTATCTGATTTCCATATTTATCATAATCGGCATTTTTAATTTTGTCGGAAACATTTTCAAATTCTTCCCTAACTTTTTTTTCGATATTCGAAATGTTAACAGGTTCTCCGGTCATTTCCAGTTTTTCAGAAGTGGTTTGGGCTTCTGGAGTTACAATCCAAAGAATGATATAGGCGAATATTCCTGTTCCAAAACCAAAAAACACAAAGAGTACTAATATCACTCTAATCCATACGATATCAATTCCAAAATAATGGCTCAATCCGGCTGCCACACCACCAATCATTCCTTTTTCGCTATCGCGGTATAGTTTTTTTGATTTTCTTGAAGGATTGTATTGGTATTGATTTTCGAAATTTTTAGGTTCATCTTCAATGATGTAATCCTCAGGTTGTCCCATTATGGCAATAACTTCATCCACATCTTTTAAACCCACTACGTGTTTTTCGCTTTTTTGTTTTTCGTTCAACAATTCAGCAATTCTCATTTCGATATCTTTAATAACCTCGTCTTGACCAGTGGAGTTAGCAAGAGAACGTTTTATGGCGTCAAAATAACGGGATAGTTTTTGGTATGCATCTTCGTCTATATGAAAAAACATCCCACCTAGGTTTATGTTTACAGTTTTGTTCATGACTCTGTTTTTTGATTTGTTATTAAATTTACAGCATTAGACAATTCAGTCCAAGTACCATTAAGTTCGTTTAAGAAAGTTTGTCCGGTTTCTGTGAGACCATAGTATTTTCTAGGTGGTCCAGAAGTTGATTCTTCCCAACGATAGGTTAATAATCCGTCGTTTTTTAGTCGGGTTAGTAAAGGATAAATGGTACCTTCGACGACTAATAATTTTGCGTTTTTTAATGTCTCTAATATTTCGGAGGTATAGGCATCTTTTTCTTTTAAAACAGATAAGATGCAAAACTCGAGAACACCTTTACGCATCTGGGCTTTTGTGTTTTCAATGTTCATGATTTGTCATTTTTTTTACTTAATAAAGTTTATCGTTAGAGGATAGTTGTATTTTTCTCCATTGGAAGCATTTATAGCCCCGATTATGATTAAGAAAAACTCAACTATTTTTAATAATACGACTAATAATAGTGATACGATTCCTATGGTTATTAAACCAATATTCTCATCCATATTAATCTTGTCCCAAAAGAAGTCATGATTGTTTAGTAGTTCGTTCCAATTCATATTACTTAAAACTACTGTTGCAAAAGTGGGAACAGCAATAAGAATAAATACAATCGAATAAAGCAATAAGCTAAGCTGAAAATTGATTACTTGCTTTCCATTATAATCTATAAATTCCGATTTGTCTTTTTTACTACTCCAAATTATTATTGGAATAATAAAATTTCCAAAAGGGATAAAGTACTGGGACAGCGCACTTAAATGAGTTAATGCCGCTATGGTTTTTTCGTTTTTGGTTTCCATTTTAGTAGTATATAGTAATTTCTTATACAAATATATGTCTTAAAACAGGTATTGTGTATTGCAAAGTACTAAATGTTAACAAAAAATTAACTAAAATAAATTAAATCGAGAGAACTAATTATTTTGTATATTGGTTTAAAACCCAATACAATGAAACTCACAACTACAAAACTCAATCGTTTTTTATTGTTCAAATTACCCTCGGCATACATTTGTGGAGTGCGGGTAAAGGAAATAGCTTTTGATAAATGTAAGGTATCAGTAAAACACCGATGGATAAACCAAAATCCATTCAATTCTATGTATTTTGCTGTTCAGGCTATGGCTGCCGAATTATCAACAGGAGCTTTAGTGATGTTGCATGTTCAAAATTCTAATCGAAATATAGCCATGCTTGTTGCCAGTAATAAAAGTAAGTTTACTAAAAAAGCAACCGGGAGAATCACTTTCGAATGTCAAAATGAAAACCAAATAGAAACGGCTATCCAGAATACAATAGCAACTGGAGAGGGACAAACTTTTTGGTTAAAATCTATTGGAGCAAATGAAAGTGGAGAACAGGTTTCTGAAATGGATTTTGAATGGACGATAAAATTAAAGCAATAATAACAAGCGGTATAAAATAAATTGTACCGAGCCTACGGCTCTTTTTTTGTATTTTGACTTATAAACTGGACTAAAGTCCAGCCTTATAAAATAGTTCGAGCTTATGGCTCTATTATCTAAGTGTGGTATTATTTGTACTTCTTTAATTGATGTTTGGGGAAATTCTTTGATTTTATCATTTTACCCGAGTCGGTAATTAGGATAAAGCTGTAGTCAGGATATTTATTGAGTAGTTTTATGGCTTTTTTTTGTCCTAAAACCATAGCTGAGGTACTGAAACCGTTAGCCATTTCGGCATTAGGTCCCAAAACTGTTACACTGCACAAACCTGTTGCTGGATAACCTGTTGCTGGATTGATAATGTGGGAATAACGTTTACCATTAAAAACCACAAATTTTTCGTAAGAACCGGAAGTGATTATTGCTGTATTTTTTAACGATATAACTGCTGAAATGTCTTTAGGATGAAACGGATTAGTAATGCCAATATTCCAAGGTTTTCCGTTGGGCTGTGTACCCCAGACACTCATGTCTCCTGAGGCATTTACAATCCCCGATTTGATGCCTTTAGCAAGCATCATTTTCTGGCATTTATTGGTTGCGTAACCTTCGCCGAGAGCTCCAAATCCAATTTTCATTCCTTTTAATTTCAGGAAAATAGTGGAATTGATGCTGTCTAAAATAATGTTTTTATAGCCTACTTTTTCTACTGATTTTTTTATCGCTTCGGGTGTTGGCATTTCTGTCATCGAACCATCAAATTTCCAGATTCGATCCATAGCAGCAAAACTAATATCAAAAGCGCCATTAGTAATTTTAGAAAAATGGAGCGCTCTTTTAGTTAATTCAAAAACTTCCGTATCCACTTTTACAGGACGAATTCCCGCATTTTGGTTGACTTCGGAAACTTGAGAAGTAGGTTTCCAATCGGAGATTAGATTTTCAATTCGACTAATTTCGGTGATTATAATATCAATATTTTGTTCGGCTGAAAGAGAATCTCGAGCTACAATACTAATATCAAAACGTCCTCCCATAAGCATAGTCGTTCTTTTTCGTAAGACTTGCGAATGACAGGAAAAACCAAATAACAGAAAAGTAAAAAAGCTTACAATTATTAAGGATTTGGTTTTCATTGGAGAAGATAAATTAAAATACTATTAGTAACAATCAGTCAGAATTTGTCCTTTGGATTTGTATTCAGAAAGTGTGGTGTTGTTTCTAGTGATGCAAATACTATCCAACACGCTCTCAACATCAAACTGCATGGCTAGTGCGCCACAAATCATGATCACGCCGCCATCGTTTAATAAATTGGCAAAGAAATCAGCATCTATTTTGATTAAATCCATTACATAATGATGGTTTTCTTCACGGGAATAGGCCAAATGAAAATTATGTAATCGCTGTTTTTGTTTCATTTCAGAAGCGAAATCCTGATAATGAGCTGTGATTTCAGTTTTTTGGCGGAAGCCGGAATACAAATGAATTTCGGTTTTTTTCTTGTTTTGAGCAATCATTCCAAGAAAAGGAGCAATACCTGTTCCATTGGAAATCAGAGCTACTTTGCTTGCTTTTTTCGGAAAATGAAAAGCATGATTATTGATAATTCGGGCTTTAATTGTTTTGCCAGCTTCTAAATTGTTTAAAAAGCCAGAACCCAAACCATGAGGATGTAATTTTATCGCCAATTGAATATTTCCTTTGATATTAGCGATAGAATACAAACGTTCTCTGTTGTCATTGGCAGGATAAATTGCCAGAAGATCACCCGATGTGAATTTGCTTCGCATTCCGGCACGCAAAGTCAGTAAAAAGGTTTGGTCTGCATCGGCAATAGTTGTTTTTTCCAAAACCATCAATTGTTCTAATCCTTTTGGAATATGATTGTATAAAGAAGGAGTGGTAGCTAGTGGAATTTCCGTTTTTGTATTCCATAATTTGATCCAATTTACAAACTCTTCAGCCGATTTGTCGTTTACTGTTTGTAAATCTAAAAATCGGTTTGCCCAGCTTTGTGTTGCCAATAGCGTATCAATTTCGCGTGCATAACCACAAAAATCAGGATAGGATTTAGAACCGAAACCAATTACAGAATAATTGATTTGTTGTTGCTGTTTTTGTTTTTCTAAAAGCGATACAAATTTATTCGCATTAGAAGGAGCATCACCCAGGCCATAGGTTGAACTGAAAATCAATAAATGTTCGGCTTTTGGATAAAGCGTGTAATTATTCAATTGGGCAAGATGTGCTTTTTTACCTTGATCATTTAATTGTTTGAGGATGGCATTGGCAAATCGCAACGAACTTCCATTTTCTGAACCTACTAACAGGATGTATTGACTTTCGTTAGCTTTGAATTTATTTTTAATGCGGCTTTCTCTTCTTTTAAGAGTCATGGCAAAGCCGGAATAGATAAAAAACAGAATGTTTAAAGAAGCTAATCCAAGGATAAAAGCCCAGATGCTGTTAGCTCTTCCGGTGTGCAGATCCAAACTTAAATCGGATAAAAGTTTAGTTGTTGGAAATTGTTCTTCAGAAACTATTTCGTTAGAATATTGATTGACTTCTATTTTTCGGTCTTTTAATTCGAAGGTATAATAATCTTCAGCATCATCAGAAAAAGGGAATTCAATTTTAGTAACTTCTGCTAAAGAGGTGTTTTTTAAATCGAAAGTTTTTTTGGCGTTAGCTTCAGGTTTTTCTGTTTTGTTTTCTATTTCATCTTTATTTTCGAAAAGATGAAAACGTTCCATCGACAAAAAAGTCCCGGAAAGGGCTATTATCAGAATAGGAATCAAGGCCAAACGCCCGAATAAAACATGGTAATATTGGGCAAAATATTCTTTTATAATTTTAGAAAAGAAGTTGCGTAAACCCCGTTGTCTATTGAGCACAAGGGCGAAACCCGAAATTGCAATTAACAATAAAAGAAAAGCATTGATTCCGATAAAAAGACGTCCTGTTTCATGTAGAAATAAAGAGCGGTGCAGGCTGGTAATCCAATTAATGAAATCACTTTTTTTAGTTGGTGTACCAATAATTTTTCCCGTTGCAGGATTGATATATCCATTGACGTCGTTTCCATCATTATCAATAGCTTGTAGAGTTACAAACTGATTGTGGTCGATACTCAATTCGGTTATTTCGGGATAGATTTTGCGTAGCTTAGGCAAAGACTGAGCCAATGTAATATCTTTGAAATTTTCCACCCGATAAGACGGAATTTTCTGCTGTATGGCATCAACTGCAAGTATAGTACCTGTTGTGGATGCTAAGATTAAAAATAGAGAAGAAAATACCGCCAAAGCGAGGTGTGAGTACCGCCAAAAAGAAAGAGTCATCTAGTTATGCTGTTATATTTTGTTTAATCTTACGTAACGAATGTATCCTTTTCCTTCTGTTTTTTCGGACATAGCCGCCGTGGTAAGAGGCATTTCTAAATCGGAAGTATAATATTTCTGGTCTTCTACTGCCGATTCAAAACGCAATTTATAACCGCTGTTAATTTTAGAATTATCAATTTCGATAGTTGTAACGCTACGATCGCCACCTGTAACAGAAGCTCCTGTAATCGCGCTAATATTTGAAGGTTTTTTCGAATAGAATTTATGCCATTCTTTCAAACTTTTGTACCATTTTTTATCGTCTCCCATTACGTAAAGTGTTTTTTCGTAATCCCCTTTAGGATTTATTAAAGAGACAACTACATAAGCACCTTCGCCCATATAATTAGACATTTGAAGCATGCATTTGTATTTGCTGCTTTGAGCGGTAATTTGAAAAGATATTAGGCAGATAAATGCAGCTGTTAGGGCAGTTTTAAGTATTGAGTTCATTTTATTATTTTAAAATTTCAACTGAGACGTTGTTTTTGGTTAAAGTTTCATTTTCTTTAGCTAAGTCATAAGCACTTTCGTTAAAGTCAGTTTTAAGATCTTTTTTAGCTCCTATAGAAAGTAAGTATTTTAAAACAGTATCGTTTTTTGCAATCATGGCAGCTTTGTGTAGCGCAGTTAATCCATCTTTGTTTTTTGCATTAACATCAATGTTTAAATCGGCTATTTTTTTAAGCAAAGTTAAATCATTTTTTAGCACAGCAAAATGATAAAGAGTGCTTCCGTCTTTTTGAGCTTGTGCCAAGTTAAAACCATTATTTTGTAATAATTTTACTTTTGCGGCAAAAGGATCTTCTGTAGGTGTATTGCTGGATTCAGGCCCACGTCCTCCCATCATTTGTGGGTGATACGATTGAATTAAATAAAATCCCAGGTTGTTATTGTCTTTGTCTAAAACGTTAATGTTGGCTTTTTTGCTTAATAAAAGTTCTACCGCTTTTGGAGTTCCTGATTGGATTGCTATTGATAGCGCTGATTCTCCTTTTGCATTTTGAGTGTTGATATCTTTTACTTTAGGAAGTAATAATTCTAAAGCTTCAGTGTCTCTTCCAGCCGCAGCGTTCATTAAGGCAGTATTCCCGTCGTTATCTGCTTTGTTAATGTCAACTCCTTTATTGATGAAGTAATTGATAATTTCAGTTTGGTTTGCTTTACGCACTAAACTGTGTAAAACCGTTTCTCCATCAATTGAAATTACAGTTGGTTTTAACTTCAAATTTTCTACTAAATATTTGTAAACTTCAAAGGTATTTGCTTCACGACGAGATCCTTGAGAAGCAATGATAAGTGCGTTATCAGTATATTTTACTCCTTTTTCTAATAATGTTTTCAAAAGAGTTATATTTCCTGTTCTTGCAGCATAGTTAAATACAGTATTACCGTAGTTGTCAGTGTCTTTAAGAGACAATCCTTTAGATATGAAATAATTACTTAGGGTTAAATTTTTGTCGCTAGGAATCGCCATAAGCAAAAGATTTGCTCCATCCTTGTACTTTTTCTTTGGGTCTAATCCTGCTTTAAAAAAAGCATCGTAAATAGCAGTATTGCTTTGAGCACTGTTGGCGGCAGAAGTTATTGGAGTTGTTCCGTGGCTGTCTTCAAGGTTGATATCAGAACCTTTAGCAATTAAGTAATTTACTATTTCAACATTACCTTTTGTAGCAGCCCAATGAAGGTAGATGCGGTTATCATGAGTTGGTTTATTCACCGTGTTTCCAGGTTGTTCTAATAAAAATTTAATTGTTTCAGTTGGTGCATCATTGTTTATGGCATAAACTACTGCATCAAAAGCATTATTAGTACTTTCAGAAGGATTGTTTCCTTTTGCTATTTCGGCTTTTAGGGTTGCAACATCAGGAGATGTTTTCCAAAAAGATTGCTCTAATAATGAGTTTTTTTGTTGGGCAGTTGCTAAAAAAGTAGCCACTAATGCAAACGAAACAAATAGATTTTTATTCATTGTTTTTATTATTTTTCGATTAGATATAGTTTTTTATTTTTGGTTTAATCCGAATGCTCTATTTAGAATAAATAAAAATAGAGCAAATGTAGAAATTAAAACCATATTATCAATTACTAGATCGTTCTTTTTTGAAAATATTGGCAGTGTTTTTTATTCACGACTGATTAATATTAAAATAGGAGAGGTGAAAAAAATAATCCCTAATTGAACAGTAAAATTCAATTAGGGATTATTTAAAATAGTTTACTTAAATCAAGTCTGATTATTCAGGTTGATTTGATATTGTTTTATTCAATAAGAATCTTTTTAGTGAACTCGCCTTTTGTTGTCTCAACTTTTACAATATAAACACCTGGTTTTGTCTTTTTGATGTGTACTTGTATATTGGATTGATCTCGATTTTCTTCGATTTTCCAATTATCAACTTCAAGGGCTGCATCGTTATATAATTTTACTTTTTGAACTCTACAATCTTTAATGCGATTGTCAATATTAATATTGTTTGATTTTTGAATGTGTATGATGTCAATGTCTGCACTAGTTTCTGGTTGTGGCTGAGGTTCAGGTTCTTTAACTATTACGTCAACAGCCGGGTTGAAAAAACGCAATGAAAATCGTGTTGTATTTGTTCCTGCAATCAGATTGACTTCGTAATTTGTTCCTCGAATATTATTATAAGTACCGGTTTCGTTATCGTAAATGTAAATAGGTTGGTTTGCATCAAAATTTTCCAGATCATCAATCATAAATTTGACTTTACCTTCAGCATCTGCTTTTACACCAATAGTGTAAGAGGCATTTTTATTGAAAGTACCAACTCCTTGAATAACAAATTGATCTTCTCCAATTAGGAAAAACATGTCATTAGGAAAGTTATCCATATTGTAGGCATCATAACCAAAATCCATTTCGTCAGTAGCTTTTCCGTCTATAAACCCTAACAATATTTGTCTGTGGTAATCGTTACGAGAGTTAAAACCTAAGCGAATTTTTTTGTATTTATCTTCAACTACCACATCATTCTCATTTGAACTTGATGTTGTTAGTTTTGCAGTAGTACTCATTTTATACATAACATTGGAATTAGTAGCATCGTCTTCTTTATGAAAACTTCTTTGATTGTTATCATAAATGATTGTGCCTCCTGAACCTGCTTTTCCGATGACAAAGAAAGCTTGTCCTACTGGAATAAAGCGATTAGGAATCCCTCGTGATGGAGTTCCCAGTTTGCTAATAAAATCGACATTGGTTGATGATGGAGCCACGCCTCCTGTTAAGTTTCGAGTAGCATAACCCCCTTGATAATCTCTTAAAATGTGAGTGTTGTTAGTAGCATAGTGTTCCCAGTAATAGATGGTTCCGTTTATTGAATTTATGTTATCATTAATAAAAGCTTCGCTATCTAGTGAAGATGGATATGGATTTCCAGCTAGTAATAATTGATTATCACCTACAGAATTAGTGTTGATTAATCCGTTATTTGGTTTGCCGACAAAGGTGTAGTTTTGAGTTGTTGTGGCTGCCCCGCTGCCTTTCATAGTGTAACCTTGACCAACTCTAATAGCTGAGTTTTCATTCATTTGAACCCAATTAGCATAAGCATTGGCATAATTATCAAATTTATAAAGCCAATAACGGGCAATGCTTATTGGACTAGAAGGAGAACCATTGTAGCCGCCTATCCAAGTGATGTTTTTTGGAGTGGTTGATGTACCATCTTTCATTACACTGCTTACAGTGTAATTTTGATTATTAGCTGTTGTATTGATTGCCCCTACTGGAGAACTCCAGTAATTATAATTATATAAATTAGATTGTCCTTGTTGGTCTCTTTCTATAGAACCAAAACTGCTTACGTCTAAATCACTATCGGTTGTTTGAATTAATTGTGATTTGCCAACTAAATCTATTTTTCCATCTAACTTTAGATAGCTAGAAATCTCAATTTTGGAATTATTGGTTGCGCTTATTGTATAACTATTTACTAATAATCCTAATACGGTTTTATTATCAATAGAAGTAATGTTATGTGAGGTTTTAACAATATTCCAGTCTATTAATGTAGTACTGTCAATTCCTAAACTATTAGGAACGTCCCATACATCATAGTTGGTCCAGCTGTTATCTGTTTCCCAGCTACCATCAATTCTTGAGGTGTATGGTATAGGTGCTGTGTCAGGTTCCGGAAGGTAAATGCCTTTTAATTTACCATTGATTGCATTTATGGATTTATCCACTAAATAGCCATTGCTGACATCATTAGCATTATTCATTTGATAATAACCAGATAAATTAGTCCAGTTTAATCCACTGATGGTTTTAGGGATAATTGCTCCTTTTACATTATTGCTTCCGTCATTAATAATTTCCTGATTCATCATTTTACGAATTTGTTCTACTGTCAATTCGGTATTCCAGATGCGGAGTTCATCTATCCATCCATTGAAATAATTATAAGGAGTGTAAGTGTTTTGACTCATCGCACCTATAATAAAATCAACGCTGTTTGCTATTGGGTTCGCGCCAGAAGTGGTTTTGTCTAATATACCATCGATATATAATTTGTAATTAGTGCCATTGAAAGTAACCGCAATGTGATACCATCTGTTGGTGTCAATGCTATGTGCGGCAACAATGGAAGTGTTATTCCAATTAAAAGAAATGAGATTGTTTACTATTCTTAAATCATAGCCGTTAGTTGCGCTTGGACTAAGGTGTTTTGAAAGTATCGTTTGTGTGTTTCCATTAGTAGTATTCGATTTTACCCAAGCTTCTATACTGAAATTACCACTGTCCAAACTAAATTTGTTTTTAAAGTTGATGTTGTCATCAACTCCATCAAAATTGACGACATTACAAAGTTCAAAAGTAACAAGAGCATCATCAGTTGTGCCGCAAGTAGTTGTCCATCTTAAAGTATAGATTCCAATATTTGGACTGTAGAAAGTAGATGTTGGACTTGAGCTGTTAGAGAAAATTTCTCCACCTCCTGAAGGTCCGCTTACAATAGACCAGGTTCCACTAGCTCCAGTTGATGCATTCAATGTAACATATTCTCCTCCACAAGAAGTTGTTTGGTTAGGTCCCGCCATTGATGATAGACAGGAACTGGCATCTATAGCTACTTTAATAGAACCATCTATGGGTAAATGACAAGAGGTGGTATCATATCCCTGAAAGAAATAGTTGGTAAACGAAGATCCGGATACTGCTCCTGTACCTGTTATGGTACCAGTTTCTAAAGACACTTCGGGACTGCAACCAGCACTCAATAAAATAGCACAATCTGTTGTTACATTTAGGTTAAAGCTTAAATCGGCGTAGATGTATTCAGGATGATTTGCTGTTATGGGGAATGTGCCTAAATTCCAAATGATTGAATTTGTTCCCGAATTATAATAAGGAACATTGCTTGTAGTAAATCCATTATAGGTATGATAGGTAATATTTGTTCCTGTGCCGAAAATAGCTGTTGATGGAATAGGTATAGAAACAACGGTGTTGTTAGTAGCTTCAGTTCCTTGATTGGTAATGCTAAGAGAATAATTAATTGCCTGCCCTGGCAGCGCATTTAAAACAGTTGGATTGGTGACATTATTTATCGAATTGACAGTAATCAAGCCTTCCGGGTCTGGGATATAAGCATCTACAGACATCGCAAAACCAAAGATGGTGTAAACTTCATAGGTTGAGCCAAATCTAAAAGTTGTAGAGGTTTGGTTATTACCTATTACAGTATTCCCTGTATTTGGAATTGTAAACATACTAAAATCAACCCCAGTATTATTTTGTAAAATAGGATTACTCGTGCCTGTGGTAGGAACGGGATATATAGAAGAATTGAAAAAGTTAGAGGTTGTATTTCCAGCATGATTCAAAGTCAAATAATTAGTAGAGTTATAAGTAGTTGGATCTGCATTTAGTTTTTGTACAGCCAGGTAGTCACTTCCTGAATTAGTTGCGACATCTCCTTCGGCAGCCATGACGCCCAGTTTCATATTTACCTGTCCAGAACCTACTGTGGTAAATCCTGAAATGGGAATGTTTCCATATTCACCACCACCTGCAAGTTGTCCGTTTACATAGGCATAACCGTCAAATAGGGTCACGGCGCGGCTTTTCATTAATGGATTTTCATAAATAACTACCATTACCCATCCTCCTGAATATCCTGGGTTAGAATTGGTGCCTTCTGTCAAAGCAATATCGGCAACCGTATAGGCTCCGGGACCATGTGCTTTTACATAATCGGTGATTTCCTGATAACCAATAAAAATCCCACTTTGAGCAGCTCCGGGAAAACGGATAACAGAAGTAGCTCCACTGTTTTTTGCGGTAACTGTGGTGTATGAGGTAGCTCCCGGACCTTTTAAAGAGATTACTTTTTTGTCGTAATTTTTTGTTGTGGTCGTATAAGCTGGGATAGTTCCCGAAACATTAATTGATGCGGAAGAATCAGTTGTGTAATCGGTATTGCTTGCACTTGCTGTGTTCCTCTTTAGATTATAGATGGTTAAATTTACCGTGCCGTCTGTTATGACATAGGCAGTTGTAAATACTGCAGTAGCTATAGAACCAGATGTAGTTATTGTTACTGGAACGTTTGTTGCAGTTCCTCCATTTATAGAAAGGGTTACAGTTGAGGTATTGAAATCAAAAGTATAGGTGTTTCCATTTCCTGTAAAAGTATTGATAGGGTAACGATTGTTACCAGTTCCTCCTTTAGTTACGTTGAAACTGTAGTTTGTATTAGTGATACTTTGACCGTTAGTTACGGTTGAATTTGTATTAATGCTCTGTGTTCCACTTTGAACTTGTTTTGAAACTGAAAAAGTATCAGCATCATTTGATTTTCCTGTCCAATAGAGTCCTGCAAAAATAACGGTGGAACAGTTTTGTACAGCACTATTTTCCCCTCCATTAGAAAGTTCAAGTGTCGCCATAGAAGAATTAAAAGTGTTGGAATCACCATCTATGTCTACATATTGCATTGCATTAGCTTCGTTGTTAGTCCCGGTGGCATAATTTGTAAGGGTTAGGTTTGTGTTTCCTAACATGGTAAAATCCCCCTTAACATTATATATAGTTTTGGTCGGAGTGGCTGCTGAAGTTCTTTGCGAAAAATTAACCTGCGGTGATGTTAGTGTTTGAGCTTCTGTTTTAGTAGGAAGTCCTAAAAACAAAACGAGGAGTGTTAAATAAAAATAACAATTTGTTTTTTTAGAGTAAAAGTGTTCCATAAACTATTATTTAAGATTAGAACTATTGTGAGTATAAAGACAAATTCGTTTAACATTAAGAATGTTTTATATTGAATAAAATTACTGTCTTCCGTTTGAAATATCGATAAAAAGCAATAAATATCGATGAAATACATATTTTGTAGTATAAAAATAAGAATAAAGCTTCTTTTTTGTTTGAAATTCTAATTTAACTCTAAACTCTTGATTTTTAGTTTTGGAAGTAGATAGGGGAATTGTTGGTGATTGATTTTCTGCCAGATAGATATATAATTTTAAATTAAATCGTATCTGATTTTAGAAAAAGTAGTTAGGGAAGTATTGTTTTTTGAGCATAAATCAACGGATTAGATCTTCTAATCCGTTGATTTAATTGCCTTTAAATTCGTAGCGAAGATGGGAGTTGAACCCGTGACCTCAGGGTTATGAAAATTGAAAATTGATTTTTATTATGTTATTGATTTATAGTGTTTTATTTGGTTTTTAAAAATGGTTTTTGTTGATTTTTTTAGCTTTTCTTACTTGTTTTCCTCACTTGAGTTTGTTTATTCCTCATTTTTCTAACAGAATAGGTATTTGGTTTTGAACAGTCAAGTTTTTTGAATAGAAAACTTGATGTTTTAAAAATAAAATCATCATATGAGTTTTGAGATTTAGCAGAACTGGGGTGAAAATACCTAAAATCAAAAATGATCTCTTCGATTTTCCAGTATCCAAAAAGATTTCCAGATTAGGTTTGTCCATTTTTTGTAAAAAACGTTTCACTACCGAATCACTGACGGTGTAGGTCAAAAACTCTAATTTGTCAAGATATTCGTTGAGTTTATCTTCACCCTTATTTTAGGTTATACTACCAACAATGACCGATTTTTATTCTTTTAATAAGGCTATAAGTTTAATGACTTGCTCGTTAAATAATAGAAATTATGTATTTATAAAAATTATCGTTAGCCATAATAATTTTTTTCTATATACTCATTAAGTAACCAACAAGGTTTTCATTTTTATCCAGCCCCATTTTTTTTCTTAAACGGTGACGAGCTACTTCTACGCCTCCACTTGAAATATTCATTATTTCTGTGATTTCTTTAGTGGACATATTCATTAGTAAATAAGTAGCTAAGTCTAATTCCCGAGGTGAAATTGTTGGGTGTTTTTCTTTTAATCTTTTCAAAAAATCAAAATGAACATTCTTTATGTGTTTTTCTAAATCTTTCCAACTTTTGTCTGAATTTACCTCTTTCACAATATTTTTGTTCAATTCAGTAAGTTGGGATTAAAGTCGTTTTTAAATAATCAACAAATAAATACTTATTAGTTTAGGAATTTATTTGTTTATTTGTTTTTTATATTGAATATAAAATGCAGAATATATAATTTTAGTGTTCACATGTTTTTATTCACGGATAATTTTTGCTTAAAATAATTAACACTATAATAATAATACACTTCCCAGTTTGGGTGAAAATATTTATCAAAAAGATTTTGTAGTATCATAGAAATCGAACTGACGAAAATTATCATCAAAAACTAATTTTGCCCAACGGATTATAATACTTAAATAAATACACTCAATAAATAATTTGTTAACTATTCGATAGCTTCATGATATGTCTAATTTTAGAGCAAAAGATATAAACAACCCCGACTATAAATTGTGGGATGATTTCAGAAATGGCAATGAGAAAGCTTTTTCTGAGATTTTTAATGGACATGTACAAATGCTGTTCAGATATGGTTTGAAATTTATTTCTGATGAGGAAATGGTTAAAGATTCTGTTCAGGAATTGTTTATAAAACTATATCACAATCGTCAAAACCTTAGTCCAACTGATAATATCCGTCTTTATCTTTTCCGTGCTCTGAAAAATAAGCTCATGGATGCACTTTATTCACGTAAAGACACCATTTTGCTTTCGTCCAACATACTTCCATTCGACATTGCAAACCCCGAAGAAACAGATAAGGAAGATGATTGGGAGTTTATTATTCAAAAATCTCAATTAAATAAAGGACTAAAAGCTCTTACAGCTCGCCAGCGTGAAGCTATTTATCTAAGATACACCTTGGAAATGTCGTTAGAAGACATAAGTTCTTTGTTAGAAATGAACTATCAATCAGTTCGAAATTTGATACATCGATCAATTGAAAAACTTCGAAAAGAATTATTATTGAATCTGGTTTTGATCATTTATATTCTTTTCAATTAAATTTTATTTTCCTGAAATGTGACGAAAAATCAGAATTTTATGCTTTACATAAAATTTATCAGGAAAATTGAGTACATAAAATCAAAAGTGCCGTTACTACAGTAAAGGTTGTAAATAATGTTTAGATAAACAAAATGAAAAATCTTAATATATATAAGGAATATGAAATTGAGCAATGGTTGGAAGATGCTGATTTCATTAGTTGGGTAAAAAAACCAACTAATGAAGCAGGTGCATTTTTTACCGATTTGATGGCTAAAGATGCCCAAATAGCTCAAAAAATGACTGTTGCTGCACAAATCCTGCGGGGTATATCAACTAATGAACCTACATTGAGCGATGAATCGGTGAATCAAATATGGGAGAATGTAAAATTAAAAACAATTCAAAAACAAGCTAAACGATTTAATCTGAATTATTGGAATCGAGCAGTTTCGATTGCTGCAAGTGTAATTTTAGTTATTGGATTTTCTTTTTATTTCTTTTTTGGAATTAATAGGAATATAAATTATAAATCAATTGCTGCAAAAGTGTCTGTAGACTCAATATCGGGAATCAAGCTTTTGTTGTCAGATAAAACACATATGGTTTTATCAAACAGAACAGAAGTAGTTCTGGGTAATAATGGTGAGATGACCTTATATTCATCCAACGGTGATAGCATCACTTTTAATCATGATGAATTTTCTGAAAAGCAATTTGGGCAATTGATAGTTCCAAAAGGTAAAAGAGCGTCGATGATTTTTGCAGATGGCTCACGTATTACAGTCCGGGCTGGTAGTAAAGTTGTTTTTCCAACTATGTTTGCGCAGAATCGGCGTGAGATTTATCTTCAGGGCGAAGCTTTTTTAGAAGTCTCTAAAAATAAAAAACGTCCGTTTATTGTAAAAACTGAGATGATCAACGTTCAGGTTTTGGGAACCAGTTTTGATGTTTGTGCATATCCGAAGCAAAAAGACCAGTCAGTAGTTTTGGTTACTGGATCGGTTAAAGTTCAAGCGGGTTCTAATAATGAAACGAAGATAATACCAAATCAGCGATATTCTTTTGATAAAACCAAACGAATCAGGTCAGTTGACGAAGTGGATGTGTTTCCATATATTAGTTGGAAAGATGGAATCCTCTCATTAAATAGTGAGAATTTAAGTTCGGTACTGGATAAATTGAGTAGCTACTACGGAGTACAGTTCGATTATGATCGAAATGCACTTTCTGAAATACGGTTAACAGGAAAGCTTGATTTGAACAATGATGTTGATAATGCTTTAAAAGTAATTTCTTCAATTAGTAAAACAAAATATAGATACATAAAAAAGACAATAAAAATAGATGTAAAACCTTAATTTTAAAAAAAATGTAGAAACCAAAAGAAGAAAAAATAACCAAAAAAAGAACCGGGAAATATTGAGACTATTCCCCGGTATTGAGTGACTTTGAAAAATAAGTCTAAAACCAGAATTTTATTAATTACCAAAATCGATGTAAAACTATGAAAAATAATGCTACTCCATACATGGATATGGCAAGAATCTTTAATTCGTTGCGAATTTTCAGTGTTCTAATTACCATTTTTCTCTTGGCAGAAAATGTTTCCGCCAAATCAGCTGTATCATACAGTCAAGAAACCAATATTTCTATTAGTGTTAAAAACAAAGAACTTAAAAATGTTTTTCGAGAAATAGAGAAAAAAAGTCAGTTTATTTTTATTTTTAATGATGACATGAATGACTTATTAAAAAAGAAAGTAAGCTTAACCGTAAAGAATGAAACGGTTGATAGTATTTTGAAAAAGTTATTGGAAGGAATTGATGTTAGTTATAAATTAAGTGGCCGTCAAATAATTATCTTTAATTCGAAGACAAAAAAAAGTGAAAGCAGTAAGGATGAAAGTCAGGTACCAATTATTGTCAAAGGTATTGTAACTGACAAATTAAATCTTCCTTTAGTAGGAGTTACTGTAATTGTAGAGGGTACTAACACAGGTACTATTACGGACAATGATGGACAGTTTTCACTAAAAGTTCAAGAGGGTGCTATATTAACGTTTTCATATTTAGGTTTCAAATCACAATCTATTATGGCAGCGAAAGAAGTTTTAAAAATTGTGCTTGACGAGGAAGATAAATTATTGAATGAAGTTGTAGTTATTGGTTATGGAACACAAAAAAAAGGAGATATAACTGGTGCTATTTCAACATTAAATTCAAAGGACATAAATAAAATTTCTGTTGCTGGAGTTGATCAGGCATTGCAAGGACAAGTAGCTGGTGTTCAGGTTACACAAAGCAATGGTGCCCCAGGAGCTGGAATACAGGTACGAATTAGAGGGATAGGTACTATTGGAGATAGTGATCCATTATATGTTATAGACGGAGTACCTACAAAAGACGGAGTAAACAGTCTTAACACTAGTGATATTGAGTCGATAAGTGTACTAAAGGATGCTTCGTCTGCTGCTATTTATGGGGCTAGAGCAGCTAATGGTGTCGTACTTATTACAACAAAAAAAGGTAAGATAGGATTGACCCGAGTTAATTTTGACATGCAGTATGGAATTCAGAATGTAGCAAAAAAGCTCGACTTACTTACAGCTGATCAATATACAATGATTAGTGATGAAGCTCTGGTTAATGCAGGAAAACCAGCAGTATGGAACAATCCTGGATTAGGTAAAGGCACAGACTGGCAAGATGCTGTCTTAAGATCAGCAGTTTTTCAGAAATACGATTTTTCAGTTAGCAGTGGTAATGATAAAACGAGATATGTTTTAGGAGTTGGTCATTACAGTCAAGATGGGGTTATTAAATATTCTGATTTTACACGCTCTAACATCCGTTTTAATCTTGATTCAAAAGTAACAGATAAGTTTAAGATAGGTACTAACATTAATTTATCAAGAATTAACGAAAATCTAGTTGATACAGAAATAAGTGGAGTAGTTCGAGCAGCGATTTTTCAACCACCAACAATTCCAGTTTATAATACTGATGGAAGCTATGCTGGACCGGGAGCAAACGAAGGTGATGCTCAAAATCCATTAGGTATGGCTGAAAGGTCTGATATGAATTTAAAAAAGAATCAGCTTTTTGGAAATTTATTTATTGAATATAATTTAATACCAGATTTAATTTTTAAATCAAGTTTAGGATTAAATATTTATTCAAGTCAGTCAAAAGATTTCAATCCAACATTTTCTGAAGGTAATGCAAATCGTACGATAAATTCACTTTCTCAAGGAACTGTTAATTATTCAGATATTACATGGGAAAATACCATAAATTATTCCAAGGAATTTAATCAAAAACACAAGGTAAATCTCTTGGTTGGGAATACTCTTGAAAGTGTTAAAACAGATCAACTGACTGGTTACAGAGAAAGTTTTTCCAATAACGATGAATATTTACAATATCTTAATGCAGGTTCGGCTAACGACCAATCACGTGGGAATTTAACAGAATGGTCTCTTGCTTCATTCTATGGAAGAGCAAATTATAGTTATTTAGATAAATATTTAATCTCAACAAATGTTCGTATCGATGGATCATCCAGATTCGGAAAAACCAATCGATGGGGAGTATTTCCTTCTGTATCTGCAGGTTGGAGGATTTCAAAAGAATCATTTTTTAAGGTGCCATTTATTGATGATTTGAAACTAAGGGGATCGTGGGGACAATTAGGTAATCAGGATATTGGTTTATATGCTTTTTCAAGTGTAATGGCTCAATCATTCTATACTTTTGGCAACCCTCAACAGTTAAATGTATCTTATGCTCCGGCATCAGATTATAACCCTGACGTAAAATGGGAAACTACAACGCAAACAGATTTAGGAATAGATTTAGAGTCATTTAATAGTAAGTTGAGTTTTTCTGCTGACTATTATTATAAGAAGACATCGGATATGCTTTTAATCCTTCCTCAGGCTATGACATCAGGATTTAGTACTACCGGCTATGAAAATGTTGGTTCTATTGAAAATAAAGGACTTGAATTTCAGTTCACATGGAGAGACAATATAGGGGATTTTCAATATAGTTTTGGTGCTAACCTTGCCACTCTTAAAAACAAAGTGTTAAGTTTAGGTTCAATGGGAAAACCAATAAACTCAGGACTGTTCTTTGATTTGTCAACTCGTACTGAAGTTGGGCATTCAATTCGTGAATTTTATGGATACGTTACTGATGGAATATTTCAAGATCAGACTGAGATCAATGCACATGCAACACAGCCTGGTGCTGTTCCTGGTGACATCAGGTTTAAAGATTTGAATAATGATAATAAAATAGACAGTAATGACAGGACTTTCATTGGTAACCCTTATCCAGATTTTTATTATGGAATAAACGCTTCCTTCGCTTATAAGAATTTTGATCTTTCGTTACTATTTCAAGGTCAGCAAGGAAATGATGTCTACAACGGTACAAAATTTTGGCTTACCAACTCAGGATATAATTTTAATAAGGGAACCCAGATTCTTGACCGATGGACAGGTCCCGGTACAAGTAACTCTGAGCCACGTGTTACTACAATTGATTCAAATCAAAACTCAAGAGCATCTGACCGTTATATTGAGGACGGATCATATCTGCGTTTGAAAAATGTGCAACTAGGGTATACCTTACCTGAAGACCTTCTAAAAAAAGCAGGAATCACTAAAGCAAGGATATACTTTTCAGGACTTAACCTGTTGACTTTTACCAAATATTCTGGCTATGATCCAGAAGTTGGTATGTCTCGTTCTTGGGACAGAACTATAGGTTTTGATGAAGTAACCTACCCTCAAAATAAATCTTACAATATAGGGGTAAATCTAACCTTTTAACAATTTTAAAATATTATCGAAATGAAAATCAATAGAATAATATCCGCATTATTACTATGCATTGTGCTATTAGTTACAATGTCATGTGAAGATTATCTGGATAAATCACCTAATGGGGTTATATCTAATACTAGTTTTTATAAATCCAAAAATGATGCAATAGCCGCAGTTAATGCTAGTTATACTATACTTCAGGATTTCTGGCTTGAAAACGCTGCATTTGAAAAAGACATCATTTCTGATGATGCCGTTAAAGGACATGGTGTCGACTTTTCAGCACTTACCAATCTGGAAAATTTAAATCCTTTTCCCACAGATGGGGTTATTAGCTCACTTTGGGGGGACTATTACAGGGGTATTCTAAAATGCAATCTTGTTTTGGATAATGTTCCTAACATACAAATGGATCAAAATACTAAAGACCGTATTCTAGGAGAAGCTTATTTTCTAAGAGCCTTTTATTATTACAACCTTGCAATTCGTTGGGGGGGAGTGCCACTGGTTAAAACAACCATAAATGCAGATAAAACTCCTTCAAGAGCTACAATTGAAGAAACATGGGCTTTTATGGAGGAGGATCTAACTAAAGCAATTGAAAAACTTCCCCAAAAGAGTGAACTTAGTAGTGAAAATATTGGAAGAGCAGATAAAGGTGCTGCACAATCATTACTTGGAAACGTATATCTTTTTCAAAAAAAATGGCAGGATGCTTTTAATGTATTTCAGCAAGTAATTAACTCGGGGGAATACAGTCTCCAGCCAAATTTTGGGGATTTGTTTAAACCAGAATTTGACAATGGAGTAGAAGTGGTTTTTGAAACACAGTATAAAGGTGGAGCACCATTTGACTTCAGTAATGGATTCAATTTTTGGGTAAGACCTAGAAATGGAAGTACAATATTTGGTTTAGGTTTTTGTATGCCTACTCAAAATTTGGTAGATGAATTTGAAGTTAATGACCCAAGATTGAAATATACAGTTATTCGTGATGGTGATATTATTTCTGATGAGGTGAAAGACTTTCCCTTTAAAAAAGAATGGGCTCCGGAAACTGGTATGAATTGCGGAAAATATGTTGTGGGGATTCCGGTAGGCAATCTAGCAGAACGTCACGAACAGAATTTAAAAAATATTCGGTATGCAGAAGTACTTTTAGGTTATGCAGAAGCTGCTTTTCAAATTGGAAATAAATCCGAAGCTGTTGCCAAAATCAATATGGTACGTGCCCGTGCCCGTGGAACAAATTCAGGTATTCTTCCTGATGTTACAATCGCGAATGATATTTTTGCAGCAATTATTCATGAACGCAGGGTTGAACTTGCATTGGAAGGTAAACGATATTTCGACCTTGTTAGATGGGGACTAGCCGAACAGAAACTTGGTGCTAAAGGTTATAAAGCAGGAAGGAAAGGGCTATACCCTATTCCACAGGGAGAATTGGATACTAATCCGAACTTAAACCAAAATCCAGGATATTAGTATTTAGAATAATAACTGATTGCATTTCTAGCTTTCAGATTTTTAAAATATAAATTTCAATTAAATTGAGTAGGAGAAACGGGATTATTTTCCCGTTTCGACTTCTCATATATTTCCGTAAGTGCCATTCGGCATACTTCGTGCTATAATTAAGAGTCAGAAATTATTTATGCGGAACCTGAACTCAAAAGGGCTGAAAATACGGTCTTACTTTCCTAATAGCTTAAAATTTATAAAAACAATCAAAATTCATTTGTGATGAAAAAAATAATGTTTGCAATTCTATCATTAATTTCTACAGTTGTCATTGGGCAGCAAGATGGTTGGAACATCTCAACGACAAATTCAGAAAATTATACAGGAATTGTTCTTTCAAACGGTCAATTGGGTATTCTACCCTCTGAACATGTTTTTGGAATCAAACACATAGTCTTAAATAATATATATGATTCAGACGCCGATTTAGAGATTAGTCGAATTTCACAAGGGATGAATTTCGGAAATATTGAGATGGAAATAGACGGAGAGAAAATTACAGATGCAAATATTAGTAATTGGAATCAAACGCTTAATATGAAGGAAGCTAAATTAACCACATCTTTTACATTTAAAGATAAGGCCACAATATATTATACGATATATGCCCTTCGAAATGTCCCAAATGCGGGCTACATAGATATTAAAATTGATGCAAATAAAGAAATTTTAACTAAAGTAACAGGGAAAATCAGTACACCTACGACTGATTATCAAAAGCCTAGAAATACATACAAAATTTTAAAAGATTTAGAAACAAGTATGCCGATTCTTCAATCGGTGGCTTTTAGTTCTTTTAAAAAACATAAGGTCAGCACATCGGCTACTTTTATTTGGCATAATATCAACTCATCAAGTGAGAGCGAACGACCTGAGTTAACCCATTCAACATCTTCAGAGTGGGATAATTGTCTATCATTTGAAAAGAAAATCAGTAAAAATTCTTCTCTGGAATTCGCTTGGGCTGCTGTTGAATGTACTGACAAGGATTTTGCTGACCCAAAATCAGAGAGTGAACGGATTACTATATTCAACTTGTTAACTTCTAAAGAGACACTACTACAACAACATAAATATCTTTGGAACACTCTCTGGGGAGGTGATATCATAATTGAAGGCGATTTACAGGCTCAACAAGATGTACGTCTGGCTTTATATCATCTGTATTCGTTCGGAAGAGGAGATAATGATTTGAGTATTGCCCCAATGGGACTTTCAGTTCAGGTTCCATACAATGGGCATATTTTTTGGGACTCCGAATTATGGATGTTCCCCCCTCTTTTAATGTTCAATCAGGACATTGCCCGATCGCTTGTAAACTACAGATTCAAACATTTGGACGCAGCAAAAAGAAAAGCAAAAACATATGGTTACTTAGGAGCAATGTTCCCTTGGGAGAGTGATGATACTGGAGAAGAAGTAACCCCACCTTTTGCATTGACAGGTACTTTTGAGCATCATATAACAGCTGATATTGCCATTGCATTTTGGAACTATTACAGAGTTACCAACGATAAAGCATGGTTAATGGAGAAAGGATATCCAGTATTAAAGGAGGTGGCAAATTTTTGGGTGAGCCGTGCTGTTAAAAATAGCGATGAAAGTTATTCAATTAAAAATGTTGTCGGTGCTAATGAATTTGCAGCTAATATCGATGATAACGCATTTACAAATGGTTCAGCCATCACAGCATTAAATTACGCAACACTTGCCGCAACAGAATTAGCTATTAAAGCCGATCCTGAATGGAAAAAAGTAGCTGATAGGATTGTAATTCACCATTTTAAAGATGGAACGACTATGGAACACAGCAAATATGCCGGAGATCAAATTAAACAGGCGGATGTGAATTTATTATCTTATCCTTTGGATATTGTTAAAGACAGGCAGCATATACTAAAGGACCTAAAATATTATGAGCCAAAATTATCTATTGAAGGCCCAGCAATGGGTAAATCTGTTTTTTCAATAATATACGCAAGGTTGGGCGATGCTAATAATGCCTATCGACTGTTTAAAGAAAGTTATGAGCCTAATAGACACGCTCCTTTTGGAGCACTTTCAGAAACCGCCACAGCAAATAACTCCTATTTTGCTACTGGTGCAGGAGGTATGTTGCAGGCAGTTCTGTTTGGTTTTGGAGGATTGCACATTACAGATAAAGGTATAATTCAAGAAACCCCTTGCTTACCAAAGCAATGGAAGAAGCTTGTACTAAAAGGAATTGGGCCTAAAAAAGAAACATTTGTTGTAACACATTAGTCTAAGGCAAATAAAAAATCAAGTAAAGTAGGAAAAATATAATTAGTTTGGTTGATTGTGTTGGTTTTATTTGCCTCATTCGTCAGAAATGTCAAATGAGGCTTAAACCAACATGTTTAAATATCTTTTTTTTATTACACCTAATGTACTTGATTATAATCAATTACTTAATTGATCAAATTCTATAGCATAGATAGTAATAAATAAAAAATAAAAACAGTCTTGTTTTGTCTTATTATTGGAGTAGGACTACAGATAAATATAAACTAATAAAGCGATTTATTTAGACAACTCGCAGCCAACATAAATACGGCTAAAAGATGCTCTTTCTCACATAACGCTGGAAGAAAAAAGGACAATGTTTTCATGCATAATCTAAATTTAGTATTTCAGGAGTTGAAAGACTCTGTGTTTTAAAATTAATATCGGCATCTTAAAAAAAAAATAAAATAACAACTTTGTAGAAAAACATAAATCATACCCAATACGAGCTACAAAGATTAACAATAATAATGCTCACACAAAACTTTGGTTAATAGTTTGGTTAATTTGTGTAGTGGAATGGCCCATTCTCTTTTGATTATGGGTCATTTTTATAAAATAATTTTCTAATTAGAATAACTATATCACACCAAAAGCTAATTAGTAATCAAACATTTATTTTTTAATCTTAATTAAGGAGAAAATAGTGTTTTGGAGCATATCTTTTTCATTTTTTTTATAACAAACTATAAAACTTAAATTCATGCTTATGAATATTTTAAAAAATAAATTATTACTACTATTTTTTTGTACAATGATAGTTGTAACTGTTAATGCCCAGGATAGTAATAACTCAAAATCTGTAGAAGCTAAAATAGAAAGTATAATTTCCTCATTAACTATCGAGGAAAAAGTGGCCATGTGCCATGCACAATCTAAGTTTAGTACCCCAGGAGTTGAAAGACTTGGTATTCCCGAATTATGGATGTCTGACGGTCCTCATGGGGTTCGCGGAGAGATTAATTGGGATAATTGGGGTTATGCCGGATGGACTAACGATTCTATAACTGCATTTCCTGCATTGACTTGTTTAGCAGCAACATTTAATCCTAATTTATCTAAAGATTATGGAATAAGTATTGGTGAAGAAGCTCGTTACAGAAAAAAAGAGGTGTTGTTAGGTCCAGGTGTAAATATTTATCGATCTCCTCTAAATGGTCGAAATTTTGAATATATGGGAGAAGATCCGTTTTTGGCTTCGAAAATGGTAGTTCCATACATTCAAGGTGTTCAACAAAATGGAGTTGCAGCTTGTGTAAAACATTATGCACTCAATAATCAGGAATTATGGAGAGGTCATATCAATGTTGAAGTAAGTGACAGAGCCTTACACGAAATTTATTTACCTGCATTTAAAGCTGCTGTTGAAGAAGGAAAGGTTTGGTCAATCATGGGGTCATATAATCAGTTTAGAGGACAATTTTGCGGTCATAATAACATATTATTGAATACGATACTAAAGAAAGATTGGAATTTTGACGGCGTTGTAATATCCGATTGGGGTGGTGTACATGATACAAAACAAGCGGCTCTTAATGGTTTAGATATAGAAATGGGAACTGGTACAGATGGTTTAACATCATCTACGAAAAATGCTTACGATTCCTATTATCTGGCTGATCCTTTTTTAAAATTACTTAAAAGCGGCGAAATTAAGGAAGAAGTTGTAAACGATAAAGTTAGAAGAATTTTACGACTAATGTTTCGTACCAATATGAATCCAAATCGTCCTTTTGGAAGAATGAATAATCAGGAACATATAGATGTTGCCAGAAAAATTGCGGGTGAAGGCATTGTGTTATTAAAGAATGAGTCTTCTTTCTTTCCTGTTAATGCCTCAAAAAAGATAACAATTGCAGTTATTGGTGAAAATGCTACCAAATCAATGACAGTTGGTGGTGGCTCATCTGAATTGAAAGCCAAAACCGAAATCTCTCCGTTAGAAGGGTTGAAAAAACGATATAAAAACGCAACTATAATTCACGCAATGGGTTATGCCTCAGGTCCTTCGGCCTATGACAGGGTTATTCCTTCAGGATTAGATGAAAATAAACTAAAACAAGAAGCAATTGAAGCAGCTTCAAAAGCAGATATGGTGTTGTTTTTTGGCGGGTTAAATAAAAACCATCTTCAAGATTGTGAAGGTTCGGATAGAAAAGAGTATAAGTTGCCATTTGGACAAGATGAATTATTAAATGAGATTTTAAAAGTTAATCCAAATACAGGAGTTGTATTAATAAGTGGAAATGCTGTTGAAATGCCCTGGATCTCTAAGGTCAAAGCCTTAATGCAGGCTTGGTATCTGGGTAGTGTTGCCGGTGATGCGATTGCCGATGTGATTAGTGGAGATGTAAATCCTTCAGGAAAACTGCCTTTTTCATTTCCTAAAAAATTAAGTGACAATGCGGCACATTCTTTTGGAGAATTGAGCTATCCCGGAGACAGTATCAATCAATATTACAAAGAAGATATTTTGGTAGGTTACAGATGGTTTGACACCAAGAAAATCAAGCCCTTATTTGCTTTTGGAGAAGGAAAGTCTTACACAACCTTTGAACTTTCTAAATTGGATACAGACAAGAAAGAATATGCAAAAAACGAAGCGATTTTAATTTCAGGAAATGTTTCTAATACAGGAAACAGGGATGGTTCAGAAGTAGTACAAGTATATATTGGAAAACTCAATTCTAAAGTTAAAAGAGCTGAAAAAGAGTTGAAAGGTTTCCAAAAGATTGCAGTTAAAAAAGGTTCAACCGCTGCTGTTTCAATTTCGATTGATGTAAATAGTTTGAGTTTTTATGATGAATCCATTTCAAATTGGAATCTGGAAAAAGGTGATTATTTAATTTATGTAGGGAATTCATCAAATACTATTTCGAAAAAAATAAAAATAACAATCAAATAATTAAAGATAGCATATTGAATACTTATTTATTCCTTATGAATTTTTAAAAAGGGTAGCATGAATCACAGGCAAAATGCAAAACATTATGTGACGGTACATTAAAAATAAAATATAATATGAAAGCAACAATTTCCGTGCTGATTTTACTAGTTTCATTTAGTATATATTCTCAGCAGAAAGGCAAAATACAATCGAAGCCCTTTTCAACAAAAGACAAAACAGTTAGCGTTTATACTACGGCAGATAACACAAAATTAAGATTGACGCTCACAGATAAGTTAGTTCTCACAGCATCTAAGCAACCTTTAGAATACGAAGTCTCTGTTTTTGTTGAGCCTAAAAAAACCTTCCAAACCCTTTTGGGTATTGGAGGTGCAATCACCGATGCCAGTGCTGAGGTTTTTGCAAAATTGCCCAAAGACAAGCAACAAGAACTTTTGAATGCTTATTATGATAAAGAAAAAGGAATTGGTTATTCATTGTTAAGAACAACTATTCACAGTTCTGATTTTAGTAGCGAAAGCTATACTTATATCAAAGAGGGTGATGCTGCTTTGAAGACTTTCAATATTGATCATGACAGACAATATCGTGTTCCAATGATTAAAGAAGCCATAAGAACTGCTGACGAAAAATTAACAATTTATGCATCACCATGGAGTCCACCGGCTTTTATGAAAAGCAATAATAATATGCTAAAAGGAGGGACATTACTACCAGAGTATTACCAGTCCTGGGCAAATTATTATACAAAATTTATCAAAGCGTATGAAAAAGAAGGAATCCCAATTTGGGGGCTTACAGTTCAAAATGAACCTATGGCAGTTCAAACTTGGGAATCTTGTGTGTATACCGCTGAAGCTGAAAGAGATTTTCTGAAAAATTTTCTTGGACCAACAATGAATAAAGAAGGTTTGGCAGACAAGAAAATTATAGTTTGGGATCACAATCGTGATTTAATGAATCAGCGGGCAAATGTTATTTTTTCAGATCCGGAAGCTTCAAAATATGCTTGGGGAATGGGATTTCATTGGTATGAATCTTGGACAGGTGGAGCACCAATGTTTGAGAATGTTCGTAAAGTTAAGGAGGCTTATCCAACTAAAAATTTATTGTTCACTGAGGGGTGTGTTGAAAGTTTTGATGCCAAGAAATATCAATTTTGGGCAAACGGTGAACGATATGGTACTTCTATTATTAACGATTTCAATAATGGAACAGTAGGCTGGACCGATTGGAATATTCTTTTAGACCAAAACGGAGGGCCTAACCATGTGGGTAATTTTTGTTTTGCGCCAATTCATGCTGATTTGAATTCAGGAGAATTAATTTATACGCCTTCGTATTATTATATAGGTCATTTTTCGAAATTTATTCGTCCTGATGCCAAAAGAGTCAGTACAGCTGTGAGCAGAAGCAGTTTGTTAAGTACTTCATTCCTGAATACAGACGGAAAAATGGTTACTGTGGTAATGAATCAATCTGATAAAGAGATTACGTATAATTTGATTATAGCTTCAGAAAAAACAGTGGTCGTAATTCCTGCTCATGGGATTCAAACATTAGTTTATTAATTAATTTAGGGTTTCTTTGGTCGGGGATTAGTTTTGATGAAAAATAAAAACACAAATAAATTTGTTTTTTAAGCAGTTCTTTTGACTTGTAGTATATAATTTGGTGAAATAAACTAAATTAAAAGTGTTTAAAAATGCTAAATATAAATGGATATGTTTTTTTTAATGCTGCCGCTCCGACCAAAATTCTTTCTGTAAAAACAGAAGAGATTTTTTTATTGTAACATAGTAAAAACTGATTGTTGAAAATCAATAAATCCGCATTGTCATTTCTGTTACTGATTTTATGAAAAAATAAAGTGGTAAAAGATTTGACGCTGTTTGTAAATACCATTATAATATGATGAAAATTAATTTAAAAAATCCTAATAATCTAAGAACTGCTAAATTGATAGCTTTTAGCTTAATCATCAATCTTTGCGCTTTTACAGGTTTTGGACAGCCTTATGCCAATACATATGTAAAAAATAACTTAGTTGAGCAGAATCTTTATATAGGGATGACTAGCGACACCTCTTTACCTCCCGACTTTGTTGAAGCAAAGGAACGATTGCCGGAGCCTTTTTGGAGTGTTAGACCTGATGTAATAAAATGCTATTGGAGAACATGGAAAATAGCTTTTTCAAATCTTAAACAGGTCAATAAAAATAGTGGTTTTGTTTCACCCTTTATTGATCCTGCTTTTAATGGGAATATTTTTATGTGGGACTGTAGTTTTATGACCATGTATGGCAAATACGCCAAGCCTGTATTTAACTTCCAAAATACATTAAATAACTTTTATGCAAAGCAACATAGTGATGGATTTATATGTCGTGAAATAAGAGAGAGTGATGGTAGCGATTGTTTTGAACGATTTGACCCTTCCAGCACCGGTCCTAATATTATGCCATGGTCGGAATGGGAGTATTTTTTAAATTATAATGATACCAATAGATTAAAAAAAGTTTTTCCCGTACTCCTGGCTTATTATGAGTGGTTTCATACCTATCGTTCCTGGCCTGATGGAACCTATTATTCAAGTGGATGGGGTTGTGGAATGGATAACCAACACCGAATGGACAAAAACTTTAACGCAGCATGGAGTCACGGATTTTTGTCATGGATTGACACTTCATTTCAAGAAGTTTATTCGGCAAAAATACTTATCGAAATGGCCAAGGTACTGGGGCGTGAGAACGATGTTATTGAGATTAAAAATCAAACTGACAAACTCTCCAATCAAATAAATAATTATATGTGGGATGAAAAAGATAGATATTATTTTGACAGATTTAAAAATGGAGAGTTAAGTAAAACTAAAAGTATAGCATCATATTGGGGATTATTAGCGGGTGCAGTTCCGGAAAATAGAATTAATGATTTTGTTAAACATCTTCAGGATACTTCAATGTTTGCACGTAAGCATATGATTCCAACCCTATCAGCCGACGACGCAAATTTTGATCCCAGCGGAGGGTATTGGAATGGAGCCGTTTGGGCTCCTACCAATTATATGGTATTACGTGGTCTCACTAAATACGGCTTCGATTCATTGGCCTACCAGATAGCGATTAATCACCTGAATAATGTTGTGGAAGTATTTGATAAGACAGATACTCTTTGGGAAAATTATGCCCCAGACAAAGTGCAAGGGAATGACCATTCAAATTTTGTTGGCTGGACTGGTTTAGTCCCAATCAATGTATTATTTGAATACGTATTTGGCATACGTCCTAATGTACCAAATAATGAATTAATAATTGATGTGAACTTAACTGATGAATATGGGGTTAAGCATTATCCTTATGGTGAAAATGGAAACATTGACATACAATGCAAAAAACGAAAAAATACACTGGAGAAACCATCTATGATAATTACTTCAAATGTGCCACTTAAATTAATTGTAAAATGGTCGGGAGGGAAATTTGTTAAAGATATTAATGTGGGAAAAACAATTCTTAAATAATCTACAAACAAGTATCAGGGCATAATTACAGCACATAAAGCATCTCTGGTGTAACATTAATATTTATAACCAAATCAAAAAAAGCTTTCTCTCAAATAAGCTTTATTATTAACTTATAATAATCCAAATAAACTATGACATCCGAAAATTCACAAACCAAATGGGGACAATTTATTCCCTTGGCAACCGTATTCTTCTTTTGGGGATTTGTTGCTGCCAGTAACGATATTTTAATTCCCGTATTTAAAAAAGCATTTGATTTAACTCAGGGTCAAAGCCAGTTTGTATCCATCGCTTTTTATATTTCTTATACTGTAGGTTCTTTAATTTATATGGGGGTTTCTTTATTGATGAAACAAGATTTAGTTAACAAAATTGGCTATAAAAATGGACTGGCATTGGGGTTGGTAATTTCTGCTTTTGGAACATTGTTGTTTTATCCGGCTGCCAATATTGGTTCTTATCCTTTGATGCTTGCGGGTTTATTTACTGTTGGTTTGGGATTTTCTTTGCAACAGACAGTTGCTAATCCATTAGCTATTGCTTTAGGGCCTATAAAAACAGGTTCGCAGCGATTGACATTGGCAGGAGGTATCAATAATTTCGGAACCACCATTGGTCCCCTAATAGTAAGTTTTGCCATTTTTGGTTCTGCTGTATCCGGAAATACTGAATTGAGTGTAGAGAGTATTAGGATACCTTACTTAATATTGGGAATAGCTTTCCTGATAGTGGCAGTTTTGTTGAAATTTTCATCCTTGCCGGAACACCCGGAAACAATAGAAGAAGTGGTTGATGAAACTGTTTCCTCTAAAAAATCAGCTTTAAATTACCCACAACTGCTTTTAGGAATGCTAGGGATATTTTTATATGTTGGTGTTGAGGTATCTACAGCCAGTAATTTACCATCTTATATGGAGAGTAAATTGGGATTTGAAATAGGAGCTATTGCCCCTTACATTTCTTTGTATTGGGCGAGTTTAATGATAGGCCGTTGGACTGGAGCTGTAGAAGCTTTTACTGATGATATTAGTATTCAAAAAATTCTGCGGTTTGTTGCCCCCTATTTGGCGTTTGCAGTTTTCTTAGTCGTAAATGCGATTGCCAATCATGATTTAACTCCTTTCTACATTTACGGATTAATTATCCTTGTTTTGATTGCTGCCGATATGACTAGCAAAGGAAATCCTGCCCGAATGTTACTTATTTTTTCTGGTTTAGGAATTGTCGCTCTATTAACTGGAATGACAATAACTGGAATAGTAAGTGTGTATGCTTTCACGAGCGTAGGTTTATTTTGTAGTACCCTTTGGCCTTGCATTTTTACCTTGGCAGTAAGTGGATTAGGAAAACACACCAGTCAAGGAAGTAGTTTTCTTATTATGATGATTTGTGGTGGCGGAATTATTAGCTGGCTGCAAGGTTTTGTATCTGAAAATATTGGGATTCAAAATAGCTATATTGTTGGTGTTTTATGTTTCTCTTATTTGATTTTTTATGCATGGAAAGTAAGTGGCATTTTAAAGTGTCAAGGCATCGACTTTGACACCAAAATCAGTGGAGGTCATTAAGAATACTTCTTCGTTGTACTAAAAAAAACAGGCTAAAAAAAGCCTGTTTTTTATTTAGGATATTTGTCCCGTCTTGAAATAAAGATACACAAAAAAGAAATCTCTAAAAATCCATTTCAATTATATTAAACGCAATTGATTACAAAAAAGCTTGTAACGCTAACTTCGTTAATGATTAGAAATATTTATGCTAAGACTTATCAAGAAAAAAAAATCGCTTCTTTTATTGAAGAATCTAATTTGAATTTTGTGTGTCAAATTGATAAAATGAATTTTAAAAAACAGAAATAGTAAAATTAAACCAAGGCTCGGGTTTTGTATTTCTTATATTATCAGAGTTATAGTCTACTGTGTTTTGAAAAAATCCTCACTTGAGTTCCTCACTTAGTGAGGAATTAGTTGAATTTGATTTTCAATAAAAAACCCTTAAACAATTGATGTTTAAGGGTTTGTTTTTGTAGCGAAGACGGGAGTTGAACCCGTGACCTCAGGGTTATGAATCCTGCGCTCTAACCAACTGAGCTACCTCGCCAAATTTCAGGTTAATACTGTTCCTGATTGCGGGTGCAAAGATAGAAATAAAATTAAAAGTTGCAAGCATAAAATGAAGAAAAAAAATATTTTTAAAAACGTTTTTTTTTAGACATTATATTCTATATATTCGAAAAAAAATAAATCTGCCTCTATGGATGTTAAAGTACGTTACGAAATTGAGTTTCCTATAAATTCTTCGCCACAATTATTATATCAATATATTTCTACTCCCTCTGGTTTATCTGAATGGTTTGCTGATGATGTGAACTCAAGAGGAGAATTTTTTACTTTTATTTGGAATGATTCCGAGGAAAAAGCAAGATTAGCTTCTAAAAAATCTGGTGAAAAAGTAAAGTTTAAATGGATTGATACAGCGGGTAAGGATACTGATTATTTTTTTGAATTACATATATTAGAAGATGAGTTGACTAAAGATGTGTCTTTGATGATAATTGATTTTGCGGATGAAGACGAAGTTGATGAAGCAAAACAATTATGGGAAAATCAAATTTCCGATTTAAAACATCTGTTAGGTTCTGTATAGAAAATTCTATTTTTATGACTTATATTTGCCCTGAACAAAATTCAGGGCTTTTTTTATGGTTAATTTCAACGGAACTTTAGTAACACAAGATTCAAATATATTAGTACAAAATCGTGGTTTTTTATATGGAGATGCTGTTTTTGAAACAGTTAAAATTGTAAATTCTAAAGTGCTTTATTTAGAAGATCATTATTTTAGATTAATGGCTTCAATGCGTGTGGTGCGAATGGAGATTCCGATGAATTTTACCATGGAATATTTTGAGGAACAATTACTGACTCTAACCGATAAATTGTCTATTTCTGATTCAGCAAGAGCCAGGATTACTGTTTTTAGGAATGATGGTGGCTATTATTTGCCAATAGATAATACGGTTTCTTTTTTAGTTCATGCTTCGGCTATTGAAGTTGCATCTTATGTTTTTGGGGAGAAAGAATATGAAGTAGACTTGTTTAAGGATTTTTATATTACAAAACAGTTATTGTCTTCTATTAAAACTACAAATAGAATTTTAAATGTTACCGCAAGTATTTTTGCAAATGAGAATGCTTTGGATAATTGTTTATTGTTGAATGACAGCAAAAATGTTGTCGAAGCAATTCAGGGGAATTTCTTTATGCTGGTAGGGAATAAATTGATTACTCCCCCGGTTTCTGAGGGTTGCTTGAATGGGGTGATGCGTAAACAAATTTTGAAATTAGCTAAAACTATCTCAGAAATTGAAGTAGTGGAAGAGGTGATTTCTCCTTTTGAGCTTCAAAAAGCTGATGAATTGTTTATTACAAATGTTATAAAAGGGGTTCAGCCTATTACTAAGTATCGAAAAAAGACCTTTGGCGTGAATTTCTCTCAGCAAATAATTGAGAAATTAAATGAATTAGTCTTAGTTGCTTAATTCAGATACGGATTTTCGGGTGCATTAGACCAAATTAGGTAGTCTCCGCCTAATTCGATAATTTGTTGTTTCCAAAAATGAGCAGACGATTTTCCTATAATTTTGTTTTTATAGGTATTGGATACAATAATCCAGGAATTTGCATCCATCTCCGATTGTAGTTGACTTTCTGACCAGCCGGTGTAACCTAGAAAAAAGCGGATATTATTTTTATTTATTTGTCCGCTATTAAGAAGTTCTTTGGTAGATTCAAAATCACCGCCCCAGTAGATTCCGTTAGAGATTTCTATGCTATTAGGGATTAAATTTGGAACGTTGTGGATAAAATATAAATTGTCTTGTTCAACAGGACCGCCATTGTAAATTTTTAAACGGGAATTGATTTCAGGAATTAAATCATGTATAGTGTATTTCAAAGGTTTGTTGATGATAAAACCAACTGATCCGTCTTTGTCATGATCGGCTAATAAAATCACAGATCTATTAAATGATGAATCTCCAATGATAGAAGGCTCAGCAATAAGTAATTGTCCTTTTATTAATTTTTCTGAAATCATGATTGTTCAAGTTTTTATTAAATTTAAGAAAAAAAAATAAAAAACTCCAAACTTAATCGTTAAAAAGCATAAAAAAACCCTCAAATGAGGGTTTTTTATATTGATGGATTTTGAAACTTATTTCTTAGTTTACAGCTCCTTCTAATTCAGCTCCAGCTTTGAATTTTACAACATTTTTAGCCGCGATTTGAATTGTTTTTCCAGTTTGAGGATTTCTTCCGTCTCTAGCAGCTCTTGGAGAAACTGACCATGAACCGAAACCTACAAGAGATACTTTTCCTCCTTTTTTCAAGGTACCACCTACATTTCCTAAAAATGACTCTAAAGCTAATTTTGCAGCAGCTTTAGTAATTCCTGCGTCAGCAGCGATAGCATCGATTAATTCTGATTTGTTCATAATGATAGTTATTAATTGTTGGTTAAAAATAAATTGTCGATACACAAATTTAGCAGTAAATACAGACCTTGCAAGTGTTTTTGTTGATTTTACTGTCTTTTGTTAATAACTTGTGTTTTTTGTTCATAACACTATTGTTTTTTTGCTTGTTTTTGCTCTTACACCCTAATTTTATTGGGGTTATACAGCTTTTGCTCCTTCTGAAAATGAAATTCCATTGAGTAATTCGGCTGTAGCCATTTTCTTTTTACCTGGAAATTGTAAATTTAGTACTTGTATGAAGCCATCTTTTGTTGCGATTTTTAATTCTTTTTTGGTGCTAATAATTGTTCCAATATTAAAATTATGGCTTTCAGTGATTATTTTAGATTCGTAAATTTTTACATTCCATTCCTGGTCTTTATCGGTAAAGAGACACCATGAGGCAGGATAAGGACTTAAACCTCTGATAAGGTTGTTGATTTCTAATGAAGATTTGCTCCAGTCAATCTTGCAGTTTTCCTTATTGAGTTTATAGGCTGTTTTAATATCGTCATCTTCTGTTTGGATAGTAGTGGTGACATTGCCATTTTCTATTAAGTTCAAGGTTTTAATAACAGTGCTGCTTCCTAAGCTCATTAAACGATCGTGAAGTTGTCCTGCATTTTCATTTGGATCAATTTCAGTTTCTGAGCTCAGAATCATTGCGCCAGTATCTATTTTATCATCAATAAAGAATGTGGTAACTCCAGTTTTAGTTTCTCCGTTTATAATAGCCCAATTAATAGGAGCTGCGCCACGATAATTAGGAAGGAGTGAAGCATGAAGATTAAATGTTCCTAAACTAGGCATTTCCCAGACTACTTTTGGTAACATTCTAAAAGCAACTACAATTTGTAAATTAGCGTTAAGTGATTTTAATTCGGCTAAAAAGGATTCGTCTTTTAGGTTAGTTGGCTGTAATAAGTTTAAATTATTTGCCAAAGCATATTCTTTTACGGCTGAATACTTTATTTTCTGTCCGCGTCCTGCTGGTTTGTCGGCAGCGGTTATGACTCCTACAATGTCGTAATTGTTCTTTAATATTGTATCAAGGATTCCTACGGCAAAGTCAGGAGTACCCATAAATACGATTCGTAATTTTTCCATTATTATTTTAAGCTATATTTATTGTTTGATTTTATCAGAATGCTTTTGTTTTCTAATAATTCTTGAAGTGCAAAGATAACATCGTCTGAAGGATTATTTAGCTTGATTTGAATTTCTCTCGAATTTAAATCAGCCGTTTTTAGTAAACTTAGTATTTCGGCTGAAAGTGAAAGTTTGGTTTCTTTTTTCTTTTTTTGTGTAAGACAGTAGGAACAGATACCACAATTAGTGTCTTTTTTTTCGCCAAAATATTCCAATAACAATTTGCTTTTACAGACTTTATCTTTTTTTACATAATTCAAAACCGCTTCAAATTGTTCCTTTTTTAATTGGTTTTGGTTTTCCAGATATTTAGCAATTCGATTAATGGTTTTGTCGTCTTCTCTGATTTCGTTAAAAATTAAAGTAGTATCATTGTTTTTCGAATGATAATCGATAATGGCTTTTTCTTTTAGTTTTTCTAAAACCGTTTGAACCTCTGCTTCTGAATGATTCGATTTTCGTGCAATTAGCGGAAGGTTGAAGTTGGTTTGGATATCATAAATTCCGGGATAAGTACGCAGGATGGCCAGAATAATTTCTTCGTCATTAGGATTCAAACTCGTGTAACGAATGACTTCTTTAGAAGGGATAATAAATTGCAAACTTATTTTTTCTGAGAATTCCTGCGATAAACTAATGACTCCCTGTCTGTCTAAAAACTGAATGGCATTGTAGGTTTTTAAAACAGGGAATTTATATCGGGTGCAAAACTGATTTAGGTTGAAAGAATATTGTTCGTTAATACCTTCGCCATAGGCAATTTGAAAATAGTTACACATTTTGATGAAAACTTCTTTCAGGAAGTGTTTATCAGGAAATGTATAGATAAACTGATTTTCGGTTTGGGCAACATCCGATGGATTGGTTAGTAAAACTGCAAAGGCTTTTTCTTCATTTCTACCGGCACGACCAGCTTCCTGGTAATAATTTTCAAGATTTTCGGGCAGTTGAATATGGATTACTGTTTTTACATTGGCCTTGTCAATTCCCATTCCAAAAGCATTGGTAGCAACCATGACCAAAACTTCTTCATTCATCCAAAGTTGCATGTTTTTATTTTTGTCTTTGGTTGAAAGTCCGCCGTGATAATAGGTGGCTTTAAAACCTAAAGAGTTAAGTTGGGCGGCAGTATCAATACAGGCTCTTCTGTTTCTTACATATATAATAGAAGGTTGCGGGTTTTTACTTAGAATTTGTTTTATTCTAAAGAGCTTGTCTTCGATTTCAAAAACCATGTAAGCAATGTTTTTTCTTTCGAAAGATTTTTCAAAATATTTTGGATTTTCCAGGCCTAATTCCTTGAAGATGTCTTCTTTGACTTTTGGAGTTGCTGTTGCAGTCAAAGCAAGAAAAGGGATTTTAGGGAAAAGTGTTTTTAGCTTCGAAATTTTTAAATAGGCGGGACGAAAATCGTGTCCCCATTGCGAAACACAGTGGGCTTCGTCTATGGCTATTAGATTGATAGGGAGATTTTTTATTCTCTCTAAAATCCAATCCGATTGTAAACGTTCGGGAGATAAATAAAGGAATTTGTAATTTCCGTATTGACAATTGTCTAATAAGTCAATTATTTCGTCTGATTTGATGCCGCCGGTAAGAGCAATGGCTTTGATGTCACGCTTTTGTAAGTTGGCAACCTGATCTTTCATCAGGGCTACTAAAGGTGAAATCACCAAACAAATTCCTTTTTGCATCAATGCCGGGATTTGAAAACATACTGATTTTCCGCCTCCTGTGGGCATAAGAGCAAAGGTATCATGGCCGTTTAAAACCGCATCGATAATTTCTTCCTGAGGCAATCTAAAACTGTCGTGGTTCCAGTATTTTTTTAGAATTTGTAAAGTTTCAGACATGAAATTTAGAAAAAAGTTAATTCGTTTTTTATAATCAAAACGGCTGTTTTTGGTGTTAATTTTCTTTTTTTATCAGAAAAAAAAGCAGCATCAGCAACAAACTTACTCAAACTAATTTAGATTTTGAAAAATACAGGGAATCAAAATGACGATTTTACTAAAAATCATATTATAGAATTCATATTTTAGAATTGAAACTGTATATTTGCTTTTATTTTTAAAGACAAAATGGATAAGAAAACTGAGGAATTTTTCGATAGATTAAAAGCCGAATTAGAAAAAAGTAATACCTGGCCAGCGATATATTTATTTAAATTTATTGTGCCTACAGATGATGAAAAAATCAAACAAGTAGAGCAAGCCTTTAATTGTTTAGGTGCGGTTATAAAAACTACTCAGTCTAAAACAGGAAAGTTTACGAGTGTTTCGGTTGATGTTCAAATGGCAAGTCCTCAGGCTGTTATTGATAAGTATATCGAGGTTTCTACTATAGAAGGAATCATTTCATTGTAGTTTTTGCAAAAAGAGAAAAAGAAACAATCCAGTTGCGTTTTTTTGCAATAAAGCGCTAAATAAATCAAATATGAATCAGAAATATATTAAAGAAAATGCGAATGATGTAGTACATCATTTAGAATATAATGCCGAAAGATCGCATTTGATTATTCCTGAGTATGGACGCCATTTGCAAAAATTAATAGATCAGGCTACCGTTATTGAAGATGCTGAAACCAGAAATAAAGCTGCGAAATACATTATTCAGGTTATGGGAAGCCTGAATCCGCATTTAAGAGATGTACCTGATTTTCAACATAAATTATGGGATCAGCTTTTTATAATGTCTGATTTTAAATTAGATGTACAATCTCCTTATCCTATCCCTTCCAGAGAAGTATTGCAATTAAAGCCGGATGTTTTAAAATACCCTCAAAATTTTCCAAAATACCGTTATTATGGTAACAATATCAAATACATGATTGATGTTGCTAATAAATGGGAAGAGGGTGAAATGAAAAGTGCATTGGTAAAAGTAATTGCCAATCACATGAAAAAATCGTATTTGAGCTGGAACAAAGACACTGTAAAGGATGACGTGATTTTTGAACACCTTTATGAATTATCCGGAGGAAAATTGAATTTGTTACAAAGTTCTGAAGAGTTGATTAATACGACTGATTTATTGAGAACCAATAAAAGAATGTCCAATAAAACGTCTTCTTCAGGCCAACCTAAAATTCAAAGCAATAAAAACAATAAAGGGCAGGGAAAACAAAAGCCTTTTCAAAAAAATAATAATCAAAAATAGAAGTTGCTAAGTATTTAAGTGACTAAGTCTTTTTAAAGAAAAACTTAGAGCCTTAGAATCTCAGTAACTCAGAACCTTAAAAAAAGAATATGGGAATTTTTAAAATTGAAGGAGGAATCCGTTTAAAAGGAGAAATAACTCCACAAGGCGCAAAAAATGAAGCATTACAGATTTTATGTGCTGTACTTTTAACTTCTGAAAAAGTAACAATCAACAATATTCCCGATATTATTGATATTAATAAATTGATTACACTTTTAGGTAATCTAGGTGTGAAAATTGAAAAAACAGGATCAGGTTCTTATACTTTTCAGTCTGATGAAGTAAATGTAGATTATTTAGAAACTGAAGCTTTTAAGAAAGAAGGTGGTGCTTTAAGAGGTTCTATTATGATTGTTGGGCCGCTCTTGGCACGTTTTGGAAAAGGATATATTCCAAAACCTGGAGGGGATAAAATTGGAAGAAGAAGATTAGATACGCACTTTGAAGGATTCATCAATTTAGGAGCTAAATTCCGTTACAACAGAGAAGACCATTTTTATGGTGTAGAAGCTAAAGACGGTTTAACAGGAACTGATATGCTTCTTGATGAAGCTTCGGTTACCGGTACGGCTAATATTGTTATGGCTGCTGTTTTGGCTAAAGGAACTACAACTGTTTATAATGCTGCTTGTGAGCCATATTTGCAACAACTTTGTAAGATGTTGAACTCGATGGGGGCTAAAATTACTGGTGTTGGTTCAAATTTATTGACTATTGAAGGAGTTGAGCGTTTAGGTGGTTGTGAACACCGAATTCTTCCTGATATGATTGAAATTGGTAGCTGGATTGGTCTTGCTGCAATGACAAGAAGTGAAATTACAATAAAAAATGTAAGTTGGGACAATTTAGGATTGATTCCTAATACATTTAGAAAATTAGGAATTACTTTAGAACGTAGAGGAGATGATATTTATATTCCAACTCACGAAAATGGATACGAGGTAAAAACTGATATTGATGGTTCTATTTTGACTATTGCCGATGCACCTTGGCCAGGATTTACACCTGACTTGTTGAGTATTGTTTTAGTTGTGGCAACACAGGCAAAAGGAGATGTATTGATTCATCAAAAAATGTTCGAAAGTAGATTGTTCTTCGTGGATAAATTAATCGATATGGGGGCAAAAATTATGTTGTGTGATCCGCATAGAGCTGTGGTTATAGGACATGATTTTAAATCTACTTTAAAAGCAACTACAATGTCTTCGCCAGATATTCGTGCGGGAATCTCTTTATTGATTGCTGCGCTTTCTGCAAAAGGAACGAGTACTATTCAAAATATAGAACAAATTGATCGCGGATATGAGCGTATTGACGAAAGATTGAGAGCTATTGGAGCTAAGATAGTTCGTGTTGAATAAAAAAATATGAGTAAAGAACAGCAAGCCGTTCAGGCAACTTACTTTAGCATAATTGGAAATACCTGCTTAGCAATTATAAAAGGCTTAGCAGGTTTTTTTGGCAATTCTTATGCCCTGATTGCTGATGGAATAGAATCGACCACAGATATTTTTTCTTCTCTGTTAGTACTGTTTGGGATCAAATATTCGAATAGACCGGCAGATGAAAATCATCCTTATGGGCACGGCCGTGCAGAGCCTTTAATTACTTTTTTAGTGGTTGGTTTTTTGATTACTTCGGCTACTATTATTGCTTATGAAAGTATTGGGAACATACAAAAACCTCATGATTTACCTAAATTATGGACTTTATTTGTGTTGGCTCCTTTGATTATTTGGAAAGAATATTCTTTTCAACTGGTAATGAAAAGAAGTATAGAAACTAATAGTTCTTCTTTAAAAGCAGATGCCTGGCACCATCGAAGTGATGCGATTACATCTGTTGCGGCATTTATTGGAATTACAATTGCCTTAGTTTTAGGAAAAGGATACGAAGCGGCCGATGATTGGGCTGCGCTTTTTGCGTCCTGTTTTATATTTTATAATAGTTATTTGATTTTTAGACCTGCTCTTGGTGAAATCATGGACGAACATTTGTACGACGATTTAATTGAGCATATTAGAGTAGTTGCTTCTGAAGTTGAAGGAATTATCGATACCGAAAAATGTTTTATAAGAAAATCAGGAATGAAATACCATGTCGATTTGCATGCTATCGTAAGTGCCGAGATTTCGGTAAAAGAGGGGCATCAATTGGCTCATATTTTAAAAGATACTTTGCGAAAAGAGATTCCTGAATTAGGACATGTTTTGATACATATTGAACCTGATGATGAATGTTTATAACCTAATCAGATAAAAAAAAACGAGTCAAATTAATAAAATTGACTCATTTTTTTATGCTCTTAATCTACAGCTTATAGAAAAGATTGTATGGCTAAATCGTAGCTTTTTAGACCAAAGCCTAAAACAACTCCTTTTGCATTTCCTGAAATATAAGATTGGTGTCTGAAGCTTTCTCTCGAAAAAGTATTCGATATATGTACTTCAACTACCGGAGTGGTGATTCCTTTAACGGCATCTCCGATACCTACAGAGGTATGCGTGTATGCACCGGCATTAAGGATGATTCCATCATAAGAGAAACCAAATTCCTGGATTTTATCGATTAATTCACCTTCAATATTGCTTTGGTAGTAGTTGAATTCTATAGTTGGAAATTTTTTTTGAAGCTCTTCAAAATATTCTTCGAAGGTTAGACTTCCATAAATTTCAGGTTCGCGTTTTCCTAATAAGTTTAGGTTAGGACCGTTTATAATGCTAATTTTCATTTTTTATCTTTTTGTAAAAATAAAAAACCGTCCTGAATTATCGGGACGGTTTTTATTATATTTTCTAAGTTTTTTTAGAACATGATACCAGCTGACAACTGAATAGTTGAGTTTTTAATGTCGGCATCTTTAGAAGCTTCTGTTAATCCAAGTCCGTATCGAGCCTGAACAAATATGCTTTTTGTGATATTTAAACCAAGTCCTCCTACTACACCAAATTCAAAAGTTTCAGCGTCTTCAAGATTTACATTTTTTCTGTCACTCAATAAGAATGAAGCCTGAGGACCTAATTCCAGACTTAAACTTTTGCTTAAACCTATTTTTGCTACAACTGGAATAGAAAGATAGCCTAATTCGTTTTTAAATTCCTCAACGGCATTTTTATAAGTTGCTCCCTGTGTAGAATATAAAAGTTCTGGCTGGATGGCAAAACCGTCAAACAGTTTGACTTCAGCTACTAAACCAGCGTGATAGCTTGTGATTGATTCTTTACTTTCGAAAGCAGGGGGAGTATCACCATTTTGATTAGCAAAATTTGCTCCTGCTTTAATACCAAAACGTATTGATTGTGCTTGTAATGCTGTTGTAATGCTAAAAAGCATAACTGCAATTAAAATCGATTTTTTCATAATAATTTTTTTAGTTAAGATTTGAGACTGTAAATATAAAACAGTTTAGGGAATGATTTTATTGTATTCTTTAACAAATAGCCAATGTTTTTTTAATTTAGTTGATTTTTATGAAAGAAAAATCTTGTTTTTATATAAAAAGGGTGAGGTTTTTAAAAATCACGGAATTTGGTGAGGTGTTTGTTTTTGTGTTCTGTAAATGAGTTGCTTATGGTTTTGTTTTTAGTTGGATTTACTGCTTTTTAATTTTGGTTTTAACAAAACATTTGGTTTTTATGTAGTAAATGTTTTAGGTTTGTATTCGAATTTTAACATATATCAATAATGAAAAAAGTTATTTTATCAGTCTTGGCTGTATTTGCATTTGGATTTGCTAATGCTCAATTAAGAGAAAAAGGGGAAATTGAAATTGTTCCACAAATAGGAGTTATTTCAGCTAACTATTACGGTGGAGAATCTGGAGACGGAAACTCTGCAATAACATCTGCAAGTTTTGGTGTTGGGGCTAATTATTTTTTTAATGACAGATGGAGTTTACTTTCTGGTTTGATTTATCAACCAATGGGAACTGAATTTTCAGGATTTAAAGATGAATTAAAATATGTAACAATTCCTGTAAATGCAAGCTGGCATTTTGGAAGTACGAGAAAATGGAATTTGAATTTTGGTCCGAGTATTGGTTTTTTGACATCTGCAAAAACTAGTGATGGAGATGATTTTAAAGATGAGATGAATTCTACTCAAATTGGTTTAAATGTGGGTATTGGTTATAAAATTGAAATATCAGATAATTTTAGTCTTTTAATAGATTATCAAAGTTTAACTGGTTTAACTGATGCTGCAAAAGATTTTTCATTTAAAAATACAGCAGGAACATTTAATTTAGGAGCTGTTATAAAATTATAATTTTATATATTTTCTTTAAAAAGACTATTCGAAAGAATGGTCTTTTTTTTGCCAAAAACTATTCTTGTTAAAGAATTGTTAATAGTGTTGTTAATAAGTTTTTAGTAAGACTAAGCTTTTGTTTTTAATGATTCGATAATTTTATGTTAATAAATTACTAATTTAACAATGTAAAACCATGAAAAAAATCATTTTAACAGCAGCGGTGCTATTTGCTTTTGGATTTGCAAATGCGCAAAGTGGAGCTTTCAAACTTGGGGCTCATGTAGGTTTGCCTACAGGTGATATTAAAGATTTTAGTTCTGTGAACTTAGGAGCTGATGTGGCTTATACCTGGAGTGTAGCCGAAGGTTTTGATGCAGGAATAACGACTGGTTATACTAGTTATTTAGGGAAAGATGGAGCTGACGCAGTAGGTTTTATTCCTGTGGCTGCTACAGCACAATTTACTCTAACAAATAATTGGTTTATTGGTGCTGATTTAGGTTATGCGATTGGTGCTAGTACGGATAATGATGGAGGGTTTTTATACCAACCAAAGTTTGGTTATCAAATGGAAAAAACAGGTGTTTATGTAGCTTACAAAGGAATTTCTAAGGATGGAGCTACTGTTTCATCGGTTAATTTGGGTGTGAGTTTTAAATTATAAAAAAAAAGAATTTTTTTACAAGAACCTCTTCCGAAAGGAAGAGGTTTTTTTATGTTTATAAAAGTCGTTTATTTGTAATATGAACTGGAATTCCTATATAAAAAGTTATCAATCCTATCTTAAAATAGAACGCGGTTTGTCAAAGAATACTGTTGCTAATTATTCTTTTGATATTGAGCGTTTGTGTTTGTTTCTTGCTGAACACAAAATGGAAATTTCTCCATTGAAAATTGGAGAGGAAACCATTCAGCAGTTTATATATGCTATTTCCAGTCAGGTAAATGCGCGTTCTCAGGCGCGAATTATTTCGGGATTAAAAAGCTTTTTTAGTTATTTGATTTTTGAAGATTATCGGGTTGATAATCCGATGGAATTGATTGAAGCTCCTAAAACGGGCAGAAAATTACCGGATACCTTAGCGGTTGAAGAAATAGATGCTTTAATCGCTGCTATCGATTTGTCTTCGAATGAAGGCGAACGCAATCGAGCCATGTTGGAGACTTTGTACGGTTGTGGTCTTCGGGTTTCGGAGTTAGTATCGCTTAAAATATCCGATTTGTTTTTTGATGAGGGCTTTATTAAAATTACCGGAAAAGGAAATAAAGAACGCTTTGTGCCTATTGCTAATTCGACAAAAAGATATATTCTTATTTATAAGGATAATGTAAGGGGATCTGTTCCGGTAAAAAAAGAGTTTAGTGATACCTTGTTTTTAAATCGAAGAGGAGGGCAGTTATCCCGTGCTATGGTTTTTACCATTATAAGTAATTTAGCTTCTAAGATTGGTTTGACAAAAAAAATAAGTCCGCATACTTTTAGACATTCTTTTGCAACGCATCTTCTTGAAAATGGTGCCGATTTGCGGTCGATTCAATTAATGCTGGGGCATGAATCGATAACGACTACTGAGGTTTATTTACATTTAGATAGGAAATTTTTAACAGAAGTGCTTGAGAATTGCCATCCTCGAAAAAACATGTAATTAAATTCCAAATTCCAATGTTAGGAGATTAAATAAAAAATTCCAAATTCCAATTAATAATTATTGGAATTTGGAGTTTAATCCCGATAGCTATCGGGATTGGGATTTATAGTTTTATTTAGCAATATTTACTGCTCTTGTTTCTCTAATTACGGTAACTTTCACCTGACCAGGATAAGTCATTTCAGTTTGTATTTTTTGCGAAATTTCGAAAGATAAAGTCGCAGCATTATCATCAGAAACTTTTTCACTTTCAACAATTACACGTAATTCTCTACCGGCTTGAATTGCATAAGCATTTTTAACTCCGTTGAATCCGTAAGCAACTTCTTCAAGGTCTTTTAAACGTTGAATATAAGAATCTAGTACTTGTCTTCTTGCTCCAGGTCTAGCTCCGGAAATAGCATCGCAAACCTGAATAATAGGAGATAATAAAGATTTCATTTCAATCTCATCGTGGTGAGCTCCAATTGCGTTGCAAACTTCTTCTTTTTCACCATATTTCTCAGCCCATTGCATTCCTAATAATGCGTGAGGTAAATCACTTTCAGTATCCGGTACTTTTCCAATATCGTGTAATAAACCGGCTCTTTTAGCTAACTTAACGTTTAGTCCTAATTCGGCAGCCATCAAACCACAAAGTTTAGAAACTTCGCGAGAGTGTTGCAATAAGTTTTGTCCGTAAGAAGAACGGTATTTCATTCTACCTACAACTTTAATTAATTCAGGGTGTAAACCGTGAATTCCTAGGTCAATAACGGTACGTTTTCCAACTTCGACAATTTCATCGTCAATTTGTTTAGCTGTTTTAGCAACCACTTCTTCGATACGTGCAGGGTGAATACGTCCGTCAGTTACTAATTTGTGTAAAGACAAACGGGCAATTTCTCTTCTAACAGGATCAAAACAAGAAAGAATAATAGCTTCCGGTGTGTCATCAACAATAATTTCTACTCCTGTAGCAGCTTCTAAAGCTCTGATGTTTCTACCTTCACGACCAATGATTCTACCTTTTACATCATCGGATTCGATGTTAAATACAGAAACACAGTTCTCCACTGCTTCTTCAGTTCCAACACGTTGAATAGTGTTGATGATGATTTTTTTAGCTTCTTGTTGTGCTGTTAATTTAGCCTCTTCAATAGTGTCCTGGATATGAGACATCGCCTTAGTTTTGGCTTCAGCTTTTAAGCCTTCTACTAATTGTTCTTTAGCTTCTTCAGCAGATAAACCAGAAATTAATTCTAATTGTTGTAATTGGCTTTTGTGTAGTTTGTCTACTTCAGCTTGTTTTTTGTCTAAAACTTCAATTTTAGCTTCAAATTCGGCAGTTTTTTTCTCAAAATCATCGTTAACTTTTTTAGCTTTAGATAATTCGTTAGAAACTTGAGATTCTTTGTCTCTGATTCTTTTTTCTACTTCAGCGACTTTTTTATCACGAGCCAAAATGACTTGTTCGTGCTCTGATTTTAATTCGATAAACTTCTCTTTAGCTTGAAGAATTTTGTCTTTTTTTATGTTTTCAGCCTCAAAATTAGCATCTTTCAAGATTGAAGCTGCCTCTTTTTTTGCATTTTTGATAAGGTTAGAGATGTTGCTTTTTTCTATGAATTTAGCAATACCAAATCCAGCTGCAACACCTATGATTCCCGAAATAATAATCGTTAATATGTCCATGTTTGTTTTAAAATTAATATATAAAAAAAAAGCCTACATTAAGTTGTTTGTATAAACTCGAAAAGACAAGTTTTGAGCTAACTCGTTGTTCAAGCTTCCAAACTGAATTGGCTTGCTATAGTAACGATGATTTGCTCATTCTAAATTGTTAGTGTTGAGTTTATCAAATATGAACTAATGTAGGCAGTATCTTAGTTGTTTAAAAGAACGTCGTTTTTTTAAAGATTTTCGTCTAAAATGGCATTAATTTTTTGAATTCTATCGATGGTTTCGTCTCCATTAATAGCATTGTCAATCTGTTTTTGCTCTACCTGCGATGCAAATTGCAAGGCACACATGGCTAAAACGTCTTGTTTATCGCGAACAGCATAGTTTTCTTCAAATTGCTTTATCATACTATCAATTTTTTTAGAAGCACTTCTAAGTCCTTCTTCCTGAGATGGATCCACGGTTAGCGGATATACCCGGTCAGCAATTGATATTTTAATTTTAAGCTTTTCGTCCATTGTTTATACTAATCTGACAACTGTGCTATACAGTAATCAATTTCACGAATTAATGAATTTATTTTAAGCTTTGTATCTCTTTTGTTTTCGTCACTGCCTAATAATGAATTGGCAATTTTAAGTGTCTCATACTGCGCTTTTAAAGCTTCAATCTCTTGAGATTGATTTTGTATGATTTGGGCAGATTTCTTTAATTCGATAGTTAAATCTTGATTGTTTTTTTCTAAATTTTTTAGTTTTAGAATAAGCTTTCCAACTTTATTTTCAAGAGTATCAATTATTTCTGCAATTACACTCATTATAAATCCTATTCATTACTTAATATTACAAATTTAGTATTACTTTTTAGTATTGCAATATTTTATTGGTTTTTTTATTATAAAATAGTCAAAATGTTGTACTGTAATTGGTTACAAAAAAACTTTTTTTATAAAGCATTCCGAATTAGTTTTTTTATCTTAGCAAAAATGATACGCATGAGATTTTTCCTTTTTTTTCTATTGATTTCTAGAGCTGTTATCGCTCAAACCACTTATCCAAAAGATTATTTCCAGGCTCCTTTAGACATTCCGATGCAATTGGCAGGGAATTTTGGCGAATTAAGACCGAATCATTTTCATGCGGGTTTTGATTTTAAAACCTTACAAAAAGAAGGCTTAGAAGTGCATGCTGCTGCCGATGGTTATGTTTCGCGTATTAAAATTTCTCCTTTTGGAAACGGAAAAGCCATTTATATTAATCATCCTAACGGATTTACAACGGTTTATTGTCATTTACAAACAGCAACCGCTGCTATTGAAGAATATATCAAAAAAACGCATTATAAAGAGCAGGCTTTTGAGATTGAAATGTTTCCAAAAGCTAATGAATTAGTGGTGAAGAAAGGTGAAATTATTGCGCTTTCTGGAAATACAGGTTCTTCGGAAGGACCGCATTTGCATTTTGAATTCAGGGATACCAAAACTGAAAAAATTATTAATCCAATGTTATTTGGGTTTGATAAAAATTTACAAGACACTAAAAAACCGTTGTTATCGGCTGTTTATGTTTATCCGTTAGAGGGAACAACGGCTAATCAATCAAAGCGACCTTTGTTGTTGAATGTCAGTTTGCAAAAAGATGGCACTTATTTAGCCAATAAGGTTTTGGCTAATGGGAAAATTGGTTTTGGAATTACTGCTGATGATTATGATAATGTCTCTTTTAGTAAAAATGGGGTTTATAAAGTGGAGTCTTATTTGAATGGGAAAGCTGTTTTTGGTTACCAATTCGATACTTATTCTTTTGATGAAATGCGTTATGTGAATGCTTTTATTGATTATGCCCGTTATAAAAAAACGTCTCAAAGAGTTCAAAAACTGTTTATGACTACTCCTTTTAATTTTAGTATTATTAAAACGGATGCAGATAACGGAATTGTAAATGTAGTTCCTAATTTAAATTTAGTGTATCGAATTGAGATTGCTGATTTTTCAGGAAATACTACAATTGTCAATATTCCGATTGCTTTTGACACTTCTAGTCCAATTGTAGGGAAAGAAAGTATAACGTCTAATTATTTTGTTAAAGCCCAAAAAGATAATATTTTTTCAAAAGATAGTATGACTGCCAGTTTTCCGGTGGGCACTTTTTATGATGATTTTGCTATGAATTTTGCCGTAAACGGAAATGTTTTAACACTTCATGATGATACCGTTCCTGTACATTCCAGTTTTGAAATTGCTATAGAAAGTGATAAATATACCGAAGAGCAAAAAAGTAAAGTTTATATAGCGAGTTTGAGTTCCAGTGGAAGTTTAGGTTATAATGCTACAACGGCGAAAGGGAATCTTTACACAACTAAGGTGCGGACTTTAGGGAAGTATACATTGGCTATGGATAGCACTTCGCCTATAATTGCTATTGCAAAACCTATTGAAGGCCGCTGGTTGAGTGCTGAAAAAGCAATCCAACTTTCTATCAGGGATAGTGGTTCGGGTATAAAATCATACAACGGTTATTTGAATGGAAATTGGATTTTATTTGAATATGATGCTAAAACTAGAAAAATCACTCATAATTTTAGTGATGGAATTGTTGCCGAGGGAGCTAATGATTTAAAAGTTGTAGTGACAGACCAGGTGGGTAATGCAACTACATTTGAAACCCATTTTTTTAGAAGTCAAAAATAATATTGGATACTTTGAAAATCAGTAAAGCAGCTTTTGTTTTTGTTTTTGTTTTGTTTTGGATTAGTTTTTCTTCTTTGGCGCAATTAGCTAAAGTAAAGGGAACTCTGCTCGATGCTCAAAATAGGCCTTTAAGTAATGTTAATATTTCGTTTTTAGGACATACAACCCAATCTAATGCAAAAGGTTTTTATGCCATTAAAGTTCCTGTAAATAAAAAAATAAATCTTGTTTTTAGTCATTTGTCATTCAAAAAATCAACGGTTTCTTTATTATTGAAAAATTCGGAGGATTACGAATTGAATTTGGTAATGAATGAACATGAGGAACAAATGGGGGAAATCATCATTACAAAAGACAAAAAAAGCCAAATTCAGGGAATTACTACTATTACGCCTGATGTTATCAAGAAAACTCCAGGAGCTAATGCCGGAATCGAAAATGTATTGAAAACTTTAGCAGGAGTCAATTCCAACAATGAATTGAGTACCCAGTATTCTGTTAGGGGCGGAAATTATGATGAAAACTTGGTTTATGTTAACGAAATAGAAGTTTACCGTCCTTTTTTAATTCGTTCCGGGCAACAGGAAGGTTTGAGTTTTACGAATACTGATTTGGTTCAAAATGTCAATTTTTCGGCAGGAGGATTTCAGGCTAAGTATGGCGATAAGTTATCTTCTGTTTTGGATATTACGTATCGAAATCCTACTCAATTTGCAGCAGCTTTTGAAGCGAGTTTTCTTGGTGGAAGCCTTGCTGTAGATGCCGTTTCTAAAAATAAAAAATGGACTGCGGTTACGGGAGTTCGTTATCGAAATAATAGCTTGTTAGTGAATAGTCAGGATACAGAAACGAATTATACACCTTCCTTTGTTGATGTACAAACCAATGTCAATTACCAGGCATCTGCAAAATGGCAATGGAGTTTTCTAGGGAATATATCTCAGAATAAGTATGATTATGAGCCTTTATTAAGAAAGACAAAATTTGGGACGGCTGATAAACCGATGCTATTGACGGTATTTTATGATGGGCAGGAAAAAGATAAGTATCAGACTTATTTTGCTGCTTTGAAAACTACGTTTAAGGCTTCTGATCGGCTTATATTTAAGTTTATTGGTTCTGTTTATCACACTTTGGAACAGGAACATTTTGATATTTTGGCACAATATCGTTTAGGGGAGAATGATACGACTATTGGAACAGAAACTTATGATGATGTATCTTATACCAGTGGAATCGGAACCCAGTTGAATCATGCTCGCAATGATTTAGATGCTTTGATTTTGAATTCTGAAGTCAAAGGTTTTTATGATTGGGCAAAAAGTAATTTAGAATTTGGAGTAAAATACACCCGTGAATCTATTCGGGATCGGATAATGGAGTGGGAAGTTGTTGATTCGGCGGGATTTTCTATTAATCCACCAATAATCAATTTTGCTCAAAAAGACGAACCCTATACTTCTTTTACAGGACCTTTGGCTCCGTATCAAAGTGTATTTGCAACTAATTTTAATACCATCAATCGATTTTCGGCTTTTGTGCAATGGAATGCTAAAAGTAATTTGGAAAATGCACAGCTTTGGTACACAGCAGGTGTTAGAATGCAAAATTGGGGAGTATCAGGAACGAATGCTCCGGCTAATTCGCAAACGGTTTTTAGCCCCAGAGCACAATTGGCTTTAAAGCCCAATTGGGAAAAAGAGATGATTTTTAGGATTTCTGGAGGATATTATTACCAACCGCCTTTTTATAGAGAGCTCAGAGATGCCAGTGGGGCGGTTCAGCCAAACGTGAAAGCTCAGCAATCAGTCCAAGTGGTTCTTGGAAATGAATATAGTTTCCAAATGTGGAAACGTCCTTTTAAATTGGTTTCGGAGTTGTATTATAAATCGCTTACGGATGTTAATAATTATACTATTGATAATGTTAGAATTCGTTATGCAGCAAATAATGATGCAAAAGCTTATGCGCAAGGATTGGATTTTAGATTGAATGGTGAATTTGTTCCCGGAACTGAATCATGGTTTAGTTTTGGTTATCTTAAAACGGAAGAAAATTCGAATAATAAGGGGTATATTGCCCGACCAACAGATCAACGACTGAAATTTGGCGTTTTGTTTCAAGATTATATGCCAAATATTCCAAGTATGAAATTGTATCTGAATTTGGTATACAATACCGGATTGCCTGGAGGTTCTCCTTCTTATTCTGATCCTTATGTGTACCAAAACCGATTGAATGATTATCGTCGAGTTGATATTGGTTTTTCTAAAATTTTAATTGATGCCGCTTCGACAAAAGTCAGAAAGAATTGGTTGGGGAATTTTAAAGAATTATCCATAGGCTTAGAAATATTCAATTTGTTTAATAATCAAAATGCAATTACCAATACTTGGGTGCGTGATGTGTATTCTAAAAACGAATATGCCATACCTAATTATATGACAACAAGAATATTCAATGTAAAATTGAATGCTAAATTGTAATAAAGTTTTAGTTTTTGGAGTTTTCTTATATCATAAATTAAGTTTAAATTTAAAAAGCATTTTTAAAAATCATTACATTTGAAAATATTTTAATACCGTATCCCAATGAAAATAGTACCTGTAGTCTTGATAAATATTGCAATTTTACTTTTAGGAAGTTGCAAAAAAGAAGTAGAAAAACCCAAAGTGATTTATGATACTGCTAATAAGGGAAAACAGCTTACTAAAGTTGATTCGACTCAGGTTTCTATTGCCGATTTACCAATTCAGATGGAAGGGACAAACTATTTAATTCATCCTGTTGGTGATTTAAGAGTGTATGAGAAAGGGACAAAAGTGAAGTATGGTTCTTCCAGTGTAATCGATTTGAGTTTTACTGTCTCTAATTTGGGTGATGATGAAATTACAGGTTTTTTACAAAATTTAAAGTTCCAGAAAATTGATTCTGATTCGATAAAATCCTTAACTGATAAGCCTGCTTTGATTTTGACGGTTACTTATTTAAAGGCAATTGCCGAAAAAACCAATAAACAAATTTTAGTGTACACCATGTATGATGTCGATACAAATAAAGATGGAAAATTAGATACGAGTGATATTAAATCCTTGTATTTAAGTGAAATCAGTGGTGAGCATTTTACTAAAATTTCGGCTGATTTTCAGGAGTTAATCGATTGGAATTTAATCGAATCTAAAAATCGTTTGTATTTTAGAACCGTTGAGGATACCAATAAAAATGGTCAATTTGATAAAAATGATGTGGTGCAATATGGTTACATCAATTTATTGGCTAAAGATTGGGAAGTTGTAAATTACGAACCTATTTAATGTTTTTTGTTTAAATCAGAATGTCACTTTCTAAGTCTGATTTTTCAATCGTGAAATCAAATCCTAATTGTTTTACCAATTCGATGACCAGGTTTTTATACCAGTTTTCCGATTTAGGATGAATGTAGATTTTTTCAATCAATTGATTGATGTCTACATTGATTTTTAAGCCATCATTCAGTTTTATTTTGCTGTCAGTAACGTCAGTTATAATTCGGACTTCACGTTCGTATTGAAAACTTTTTCGTTTAAATAGAAAAGGGAAGAATAAATCATCAAAAGGAATGTATTCTTTCTTGTAGTCGATATAGTTTACCTCGCCAATATATTGTTTAAAATGATTCTCAGGATTCAAGGATTTTTGTAATCTTCCAATGGTAGATTGAATGGCAAGACCTTCACTGTTTTGGGTAAAAATTTGCCACATCGCAAAAGATTCGTATTCATTAATATGCCAGCTACTGATGGCTACTTTTTCCCGATGTGTTTTGTAATAATTGATAAAATCAGGATTGTCAATAGCTAGTTTCTTGATTTCTTCATAGGTAGGCTCGCTAAAAGTGCCTTCGTATTGATCTTCAAATTTGTCCGAACGGGACATGAATAATTTTTGCGAAAGCAATAAATCTAAAAACTTTGATAAATCTAAATATTTCCAAACTACAGTTTCGGTATCTTCCGGAAGTTTGATATTTAGATTGTTGTGATACATTGCTTTTAGATTTAAAGTTGCATAAAGATATTATTCGTTTTTTGAATCTAAAATAAAGCGATATTAAATTATAATTATTTATTCTAAAGATTGCATGGAAACTAATTTGTTATAAGTGCCATTTAAAGCAATCAATTCTTCATGTGTGCCTTGTTCTACAATTTTTCCTTTTTTCATAACGATAATCGTATCTGCTTTTTGAATGGTAGAAAGACGGTGAGCTATAACAATTGAGGTTCTGTTTTGCATCATGTTTTCCAATGCCACTTGTACAAATTTTTCGCTTTCAGTATCCAAAGCAGATGTTGCTTCGTCCAGAATCATAATTGGAGGGTTTTTCAATACGGCGCGAGCAATTGACAAACGTTGTTTTTGACCACCCGATAGTTTATTTCCGCTATCGCCAATGTTAGTGTAAATTCCGTTTGGCAAGTCTTTTACAAATTCGTAGGCATTGGCAATTTTTAAAGCTTCGATAATTTCTTCGTCAGAAGCATTTGGTTTTCCTAAAGAAATATTTGCTTTTATGGTGTCGTTAAATAAAATGCTGTCTTGAGTAACTAATCCCATCAATCCGCGCAAAGATTGTAAGTTCATGTCTTTGATGTTTACTCCGTCAATAGCAATGCTACCTTCGTTAACATCATAAAAACGAGTCAGTAAATTGGCAATGGTACTTTTTCCACTTCCCGATTGACCAACTAAAGCAATAGTTTGTCCCTTTTTGACTTCAAGAGAAAAGTCTTTTAAAACATTTTCATCTTCATATTTAAAGTGAATGTTTTTGAGAGTTATTTCAGAATCAAAAGTGTTTTTGTCAGTGGTTTTTTCTTTTGAAGTAATTTCGTTTTCAACTTCTAAAACTTCAAAAACACGTTCTGCAGCAGCTAATCCATTTTTTACAGCATAAGAAGCTTTAGAGATTGCTTTAGCAGGTGTAAGAATGTTGAAAGCTAAAGTAAGATAAACAATAAAAGAAGATCCATCTAATGTTTTGTCTATTAAAACTAAATTACCACCATAAAAAAGTAAAATGGCTATGGTTGTTACTCCCAGAAATTCACTTAATGGTGTAGCCAGGTTATTTTTAGTACCAATGCTATTTGATAAATTTAGTAATCTCATCACAGAATCATTGAATCTGTTTTTGAAATTTGGCTCGGCGTTGTAGCTTTTAATTACTTTTAATCCACCTAAAGTTTCATCTACAATAGAAATTAGAAATCCGCTTTCTTTTTGAGCTTCTAATGATTTAGCTCTTAGACTTTTTGCTACTTTTGAAATAATCCAGCCTGATATAGGCATGAAAATCAAAACAAATAAAGTAAGTTTTGTACTTATGAAAAACATCGTAGCTAAGGCAAAAATGATAGTTAGCGGTTCTTTTACAACGAGTTCTAAGATTGAAAAAAATGAATTTTGTACTTCGTTGACATCTCCCAGCATACGGGCCATAATATCTCCTTTTCTTTTCTCCGAATAGTAAGATATTGGTAATTCAATAATTTTATCATACATGGATTTTCTTAAATCTTTAAGAACTCCATTTTTAAGGTGCATGATATGGAATGATGCTAAATAGTTAAAGAGATTTTTTAATAAAAAAGTAGTAATTATCATTAATACAACAAACAACAAAGCAACTTGAATACTGTTGCCTTGTGTTAATGTTGAAATTTGATAATACATGTATTCTGTGCCATACTGTTTTATATTTCCAATCCCTGTGTAGGTAGGTTTTGTAAATACTTCTTTTGCCTTTCCAAAAAGAACATCAAGCACAGGAAGTAATGTTAGCATCGAAATGGTGCTAAAAAAAGCATATAAAATATTATAAATCACATTCCATATAATGTGAGAATTGTAAGGTTTTAAGTAAGGAAATAATTTTAATAAGCTTTTGTCCATTAGTTCAATTGCATTGCAGTAATGATATTTTTTATTTTGTCGTCTAAGATGTTTTCTACTTCATTGAAATTTTCAACAGCATCAAGTTCAGTATTTACACTGATGTAGAATTTGATTTTAGGCTCGGTTCCACTAGGTCTGGCGCAAATTTTTGAACCATCTTCAGTATAATAAATCAACACGTTTGATTTTGGCATGTCCATAACCGATTCTTCACCGTCAAGTAAATTTTTAGCAATAGAAGAATCGTAATCTTCGACCATTACCACACGTTGTCCGTTGATTTCTTTTAATGGATTTTCTCTCAGGTCAATCATCATCTGGTTGATTTCCTGTAAGCCTTCCATTCCTTTTTTAGTCAATGAAACTAAATATTCTTTGAAGAATCCGTGATCTACGTATAATTTCAATAATTCTTTGTAAACCGTACTTCCGTTAGCTTTGGCTTGAGCTGCCACTTCGCAAATTAATAAGGTTGCAGCAACTGCATCTTTATCACGAACGGCATCACCTACCATATATCCGAAACTTTCTTCTCCACCGCCGATGAATTGTAATTCAGGGAAATCCTTAATCATTTTGGCAATCCATTTGAAACCGGTCAAACCTACTTTGAAATTAACACCATAAGCCGAAGCCAATTCCATAATCATAGGAGTAGAAACGATAGTAGAGCCTACAAATTGTTTTCCGTTAATTTTGCCTGCTTTTTTCCATTTTTCCAGTAAAAAGGCAGTCATTAAAATCATCGTTTGGTTTCCGTTCAACAAGGTCATTTCGCCTTCGTTATTTCGAACAGCAATTCCTAGACGGTCACAATCAGGGTCGGTACCAATAACGATATCAGCATTTGTTTTATCCGCAAGAGCCAATGCTAAAGTCAAAGCTTCCGGTTCTTCAGGATTTGGAGATTTTACCGTAGGGAAATCACCATTAGGAACCGATTGCTCTTCAACCAGATGTACGTTTTTGTAACCCGCTTGAGCAAAAGTTTCAGGAACTACAGTAATGGAAGTCCCATGCAATGAAGTGAAAACAATGTTTAAATTGTCTTTTGCTTCAGCAGGTGTATCAAAACTGGCATTTTCAATAGTTGATTTGATAAAGGCCTGGTCAACTTCTTTGTCGATATATTGAATCAAATCTTCGTTAGCATCAAATTTGATTTCGTCGTAATTTAATTTTTCGATGGCATTGATGATTGCTTCATCTTCAGGAGGTACAATTTGTCCTCCATCCTGCCAGTATACTTTGTAACCGTTATATTCAGGTGGGTTGTGAGAAGCGGTCAAAACGATTCCGCATTGACAACCTAAATGTCTAAGTGCAAAAGATAATTCGGGTGTTGGTCTTAGATCTGAAAAAAGATATACCTGAATTCCATTGGCAGAGAAAACATCAGCGACAACCTTAGCTAAAGATTTACTGTTATGACGACAATCAAAAGCAATAACCGCTTTTATAGGTTGGTTAGGAAAAACAGATTTCAGGTAATTAGAAAGTCCTTGAGTGCTTTTTCCCAATGTGTATTTGTTAATTCGGTTGTTTCCCACGCCCATAATACCTCGCATTCCTCCAGTTCCAAATTCTAAGTTTTTGTAAAAACTTTCTTCAAGTTCTTTTGGGGCATTTTTTATCAGTTCGTTAAGTGCTTCTTGGGTTGCGGTGTCAAATGTAGGGCTTTGCCATTCATTAACTGCATCTAAAATGTGTTGTTTAGTTTCCATTTCTGTCGCGTTTTACGGTTCTCGTTTTTATATTGGGTTGTTTTTAGTTTTTGTAATGCATTGTTTTTAACAACGACTATTTTATTCGGAATATAAGAAATAAATAGATTTGTATTGTGTTGATAATGAGTTTTAACTATAAAAAATTAATCTCTTTTGAAATTTTATAGCGTTCTTCATTGTTTTTAGTACGTAAAATAATTTCGCCTAAAAAACCTGCTAAAAATAATTGCGTCCCTAATACCATTGTGGTTAATGCTATGTAAAACCAAGGATTGTTAGTCACTAAGCTGTAACGCATATTGTTGTACATGTGATATAATTTAGAAAAACCAATATATCCTGCCAGTAAAAAACCGATGATGAACATAAGAGAACCAATGGCTCCAAATAAGTGCATCGGTCTTTTTCCAAATCGGGATAGGAACCAAATGGTGATTAAGTCTAAGAAACCGTTAATGAAACGTTCCATTCCAAATTTAGTTTCACCGTATTTCCTGGCCTGATGTTGCACTACTTTTTCGCCAATTTTTCCAAATCCGGCATTTTTTGCCAGAACCGGAATGTATCTGTGCATTTCGCCTGAAACTTCGATGTTTTTTACCACCACATTTCGGTAAGCTTTTAATCCGCAATTGAAATCATTCAATTCGACTCCCGAAGTTTTTCGGGCTGCCCAATTGAATAATTTTGAAGGAAGATTTTTAGCCACAACCGAGTCGTAACGTTTCTTTTTCCATCCTGAAACCAAGTCAAAATTTTGTTTGGTAATCATTTCATACAGTCCTGGGATTTCCTCCGGGCTGTCTTGCAAATCAGCATCCATGGTGATGATAACATCTCCTTGAGCTTTAGCAAAACCGGCGTGCAGAGCCTGTGATTTACCAAAGTTTTTCATGAATCGGATTCCTTTTACATGCGTGTTTTCGATAGCGAAACCTTGGATGATAGACCAGGATTTGTCAGAACTTCCGTCATCAAGAAATATGATTTCATAGGAATAACGGTTTTCCTGCATTACTTTGATAATCCAAGTGTAAAGTTCTTGAAGTGATTCTTCTTCGTTAAGAAGTGGTATTAATATAGATAAATTCATCGATTTTTATTCTTGTGATGAGGGTTTGCTTTTAAAGAAAGCGGCCAAAATTAAACCAAAAATGGTGCAGAAAACAATATTAGACAAAGAACCTTTTAAGAGTCCTATAACTGAGAATTGATCGTTTTCTTTTAAATCCTTAATTGCTTTGTTGATTCCTTCTGCCGGAGCATTGAATTTCTCCATTGCAGAAATCATGAATTTTATGGTTAATTCTTTGATGGTATCTTTGGCAGCAGGATCAATAAGGTTAAATAGTATAATGTTGAAAACAACAGATATTAGAATTCCAATTAAAGCAGAAATAAAATAAGTGGTGAAAGCGTCTTTAAAAGTAAAAGTATCTTTGAATTCTTTTTTAGTCTTTATAAGTAGCACAATTGCGATGATAAAATACAAGGCTAAATTAGAAAAACCAATCCACGGTGAAGTGAACAAATTTAAATCGATAGAATATATTAAAGTGGTGATTAAAACAGAAGTTAATCCAGTTATAATTCCAAAAGTAATTCCGTTTTTTTTAATGGTTTCGTGAATCATTGTGCGTTACTTTCAATTAAGCAACAAATATAGTAATTCCCTGTATATTGAAGAGTAAAAAACTGTTTTTAGCTCTTTATATAAAAAAAAGAAATAAAGATTTGTTTATTGAAAAATAATTGTATTTTTGCATCCTCAAAATAATATTAAAATAAAAAGTTATAATTCCTTTATACCTTTTCTGTTAAAAGAGAAGCTTCAAAATGAGTTATAGCCAAACAAATAAAAAAGATTCAAGATGAAAAAAGGTGTACACCCAGAAAATTACAGATTAGTTGCTTTTAAAGACATGTCAAATGATGATGTTTTTATTACTAAATCTACAGCAGATACTAAAGAGACAATTACAGTTGATGGTGTTGAATACCCAGTTGTAAAAATGGAGATCTCTAGAACTTCTCACCCTTTTTACACAGGTAAATCTAAACTTATCGATACTGCAGGACGTATTGATAAATTCAAAACTAAATACGCTAAACACATTAAATAATTTTAATTTGTTTTTAAATAACAGAGCCTTCCTTTTGGGAGGCTTTTTTATTTTTATCTATTTGAAAACTTTGTAACTTTGGCTCGGGTTTTAAGAAAAAACTCAATTAATAAATTTGACTACTTTATGAATTATATACTTTTTGACGGACCAGCCCGTAATGCTTTATTACCATTTACTTTTACTCGTCCGGTAGCTGATATTCTTATAGGAATCCTAACGATTCGTCAAAAATGGGAGAAATATTTGGGTTCGACCATTACCACTTTGACTGAGGAATATTTGTCTGATAAATATCCGATGGTAGAATTAGAAGAGAACGTGATGATTAATGCTTCGTTTCTTCCAAATGAAGTTCTGGCTGAAATGGTTTCGAACTTAGAGCCTAATCAGGCCATTTTTAAAGGAGAAGAAGTAATTGCTTTCTATGCTAATGATACTCAGGAAGAGGTTGATTTTGATTCTTATGAAATCATAGAATTTGATGAGGAATGTTTAACGGTAATGAATACCTGGGATATTTTTTCTAAAAATGATGCGGCTATACGCGAAGATTTTGAGTTTTTAACCGAAGATAGAAAATCGCAGTCTATTCCAGCAAGTGTTAATGTAATTGCTCCGGAGAATATTTTTATTGAAGAAGGTGCGAAGTTGGAATTTGTAACCTTAAACGCTTCTACAGGACCTATATATATAGGTAAAGATACTTTAATAATGGAAGGTACTACTATTCGTGGGCCTTTTGCTTTGTGTGAAGGAGCTGTGGTTAAGATGGGGGCTAAGGTTTATGGTGCTACAACGGTAGGAACGTATTCTAAAATTGGAGGAGAAATTAATAATTCGGTCTTATTTGCTTATTCTAATAAAGGACATGAAGGGTTTTTAGGAAATTCGGTTTTAGGAGAATGGTGTAACATTGGTGCTGATACTAATAATTCGAATCTTAAGAATAATTATGAAGAGGTGAAATTGTGGAGCTATGAAACCGAGGGTTTTACTAAAACAGGATTGCAGTTTTGTGGTTTGATGATGGGAGATCATAGTAAATGCGGTATCAATACGATGTTTAACACAGGAACAGTTGTTGGAGTGAGCTCGAATATTTTTGGTAGCGGATTCCCTCGCAATTTTGTTCCAAGTTTTTCCTGGGGTGGAGCGGCAGGTTTTACGACTTATATAACTAAAAAAGCTTTTGAAACAGCCAGATTGGTGATGGGTAGGAGAAATATAGAGTTTGACGAAAAAGAAGAGGCTATTTTAGAGCATGTTTTTGAGGAAACTAAAAAGTGGCGAAAGGAATAGTTCGATAATAAAAAATGAAAATAATTTAACCGCAAATTCGCAGATTTTTTAAATTGGCGAATTTGCGGTTTTTTAGTTTTGGATAGAAAATTAACAATTGTCTAATTGCTTAATTAATCTATCTTTGCACCTTCAAAAAATCGATTTTCTAATAATTTTAAAATCGAAAAATCTAATTACCTAATAAAAATGATTACAATTAACGATATATCGGTTCAGTTTGGTGGAACGACTCTTTTTAGTGATGTTTCTTTTGCTATTAATGAGAATGATAAAATTGCCCTTATGGGTAAAAATGGTGCGGGAAAATCAACTTTACTAAAAATTATTGCAGGAAACAGCAAGCCTTCAACGGGAAATGTTTCGGCTCCTAAAGATGCGGTGGTGGCTTATTTGCCGCAACATTTATTGACTACTGATGGGGCAACGGTGATGGAAGAAGCGTCTAAAGCTTTTTCGGAATATTTTGCTATGAAATCAGAGATTGATGAAATCAATGAGCAATTAACTGTTCGTACCGATTATGAAAGTGATGAGTACATGAAATTAATCGAAAGAGTTTCGGATTTAAGCGAGAAATTTTATGCTATCGAAGAGGTTAATTACGAAGCAGAAGTAGAAAAAATCTTGAAAGGATTGGGGTTTGTTAGTGAGGATTTTTCACGTCAAACATCTGAGTTTTCCGGAGGATGGAGAATGCGAATCGAATTGGCTAAAATCTTATTGCGTAAACCAGATTTGATTTTGCTGGATGAGCCTACAAACCACATGGATATTGAAAGTATTCAATGGTTAGAGGATTTCTTGATTAATTCGGCTAAGGCGGTTGTTGTAATTTCTCACGATAGAGCTTTTGTTGATAATATTACCAATCGTACTATTGAGGTTACGATGGGAAGAATTTACGATTATAAAGCCAAATATTCTCATTATTTAGAATTGCGTAAAGACCGTAGGGTTCACCAGCAAAAAGCATACGATGAACAACAAAAGATGATTGCTGATAATCGTGCTTTTATAGATCGTTTTAAAGGGACTTTTTCTAAAACGGATGCGGTTCAGTCGCGTGTGAAGATGTTAGAGAAGTTGGTTATTGTTCAGGTTGATGAAGTTGATAATTCGGCTTTGAAGTTGAAATTTCCACCAGCTGCCCGTTCGGGGCAATATCCGGTTGTGGTTAAGGATTTGGAAAAAGCTTACGGAGATCATGTGGTTTTTAAAGATGCTAATATTGTTATCGAAAGAGGTCAAAAAGTAGCTTTTGTGGGTAAGAATGGTGAAGGTAAATCAACTATGATTAAAGCCATCATGAAAGAAATTGGAATTGATGGTGGAAGCGTGGAAATTGGTCATAATGCTCAAATTGGGTATTTTGCTCAAAATCAAGCGTCATTATTAGATGAAAATGCTACAATTTTTGAAACCATTGATGCTATTGCTGTGGGTGATATCAGAACGCAAATCAAGAATATTTTGGGGGCATTCATGTTTCAGGGTGATGATATTACTAAAAAAGTAAAAGTGCTTTCAGGAGGAGAAAAAACGCGTTTGGCAATGATTAAGTTATTGTTGGAACCGGTGAATTTGTTGATTCTGGATGAGCCTTCGAATCACCTGGATATGAAAACTAAAGATATCATTAAAGATGCGTTGCGTGATTTTGATGGAACTTTAATCTTGGTTTCTCATGATCGTGATTTCTTGGATGGTTTAGCAACTAAGGTTTTTGAATTTGGAAACAAAAGAGTAGTGGAGCATTTTGAAGATATTACCGGTTTCTTGGTGCACAAGAAAATGGATAGTATGAAAGAAATAGAAAAATAATTTTTTGAAATAAGTTTATAAAGGCATGAGTTGATTCTCGTGCCTTTTTTGTTGGGTATTATCTGGAAATTAAATTCTTATTCCGGGAGGAAGTAATTCTTTATAAGAAGGATTTTTTTTGAAAAACTGAACTATTCTTGGGTAGGTAGGGACTATTTTGAGTCGTTGTTCGATGGCGTTATCCAAGATAGTTTTGATTAGGTTATCGATAAATTCTTCGTTTTTGGATTCTTCGGGAGTATTTATTCTGGTTAGGAATATTTTTCTTTCCTGGAGAGAATATTCAATGGTAATAAGTCCTTCTGCTGTTGTGGTTTCAAATTGTCTTGCAAAACTGTTGTCTTTGACTTCTATTGTTGTAATTGGTTCCATAACTTTTATTTTTAAATTTAGGCTAAAAGGATTAGGCTTGGGTATTTTTTTAGGAATACTCAATTTTTATAAACGAACCATTTGGTAGTGATTTTTAGAATAGATTTTGGGAGTGCAAAGTTAGGTATTTGATAATCAAAATCAAATTGTTTTGGTGTTTCATTTTGTTGCTAAATGAAGAAGCAGTAGTTTTCTTGTTTGTAAAATTAGGTGTGCTGTATAAAAAACTTTAAATTAGTTTTTTAAGCAATATGAAATTATGAGTAAGATTCCAGTTTATTTTATGCCCGGATTAGCGGCAAATCCTTTGATTTTTGAAAGGATTAAGCTTGATGATACTCTTTTTGAAGTTCATTATTTAGAATGGGAAATTCCCAGACCCAAAGAATCTTTAGAGGATTATGCCAGGCGAATGACATTACATATAAAAAATGAAAATCCGGTTTTAATAGGAGTTTCTTTTGGGGGGATTGTGGTTCAGGAAATGGCGAAGCATATTGCTGTTAGGAAGCTGATTATTATTTCGAGTGTGAAAACTAATCAGGAGTTTCCTGGACGAATCAGGTTTGCAAGAAAAACATTGGTGTATAAGTTGATTCCAATGCGTTTGATATTGCATTTTGGGAAGTTGGCACAATTTGTATTTGGAGAGAAATTCTCGCATAGGATGAAATTGTATGATACTTTTTTATCGGTTCGGGATATTGGGTATTTGAATTGGGCGGTTGAGAAAGTGGTACATTGGAATCGTTCGGTGGCCGATGAGCGCGTGATTCACATTCACGGTGATAGAGACTGGATGTTTCCTATTAAGAATATAGAAAAATGTATTGTGTTAAAAGGAGGGACTCATGTGATGATTTTTACTAAGCACAGGTGGTTTAATGCTAATTTGGCTGATATTATTCTGGGAGAGTAATTTTAAAAATTCCAATAACAAAATTCCAAATTCCAAATTTTTAAAGGAGATAATTGAATTGCCTTTTCTTGCAATAAAAAAAATCCCAGATTCCAATCCCGAAAGCTTTCAGGAGGAATTTGGGATTTTAATCCCGATAGTTATCGGGATGGAATTTAAAAATCGTTAGATTTTCTTCATTTGTTCTTTCATCATTGTGATTTGATCTTTCAGCATATTTTGCTTGTCAAGCTTTTTAACTTCGCTAATCAAATTAGTTGCTTCTAGTTTTCTACGGCGAGACAAAGCAATTCCTGCTAAATTTAATTTGGCTACAGCCAAATCCATATCCATAGATAATCCCAGTTCGATAGCTTTCTTGAAATATTTCTCAGATTGATTGATATTTGTTTGTGAAAGCATAATTCCGTGAAGGTAATTAAAGTAACCTTGTTGTTTTCTTATTAAGGCTGATTCCGGGTTTTTAATGTACGAAAGCCATTTTTGAGCACCCTCAAAATCTTGTTTTCTTAGTTTTAAGAAAGCCAATAAGATAAATTCGTTTCTATAATAAAGAAAAATAGGAATTGCAGTAAGTAATAGTAAGAAGATTCCGTTTCCAATATTGTTCTCTGTAAATTGCCAAATGCTAGTAATTACGATAAGTCCAGCGATAATAAGTTTGATATTCTTGTTTAACATGATGGGTATATAATTTGTGCTTGCAAAGATAGTAAAAGGAATTAAAAATATTTTTATAAAACTTCTTGCTAGAAAAAAAAGTCTTTGTATATTTGCACTCGGTTTTAGAATAACCATTATTCGAAAAATAAAAGATACATATAAATAAGTTTTAAAGATACAAAGCAATGAGCAAAAGAACGTTTCAACCATCGAAAAGAAAAAGAAGAAATAAACACGGATTTATGGACAGAATGGCTTCTGCTAATGGAAGAAAAGTTCTTGCGCGTAGAAGAGCTAAAGGAAGACATAAATTAACTGTTTCTAGCGAGCCTAGACACAAAAAATAATGTTTGTATAAGCATACATAAGGGCGTTACTTTTTTTAGTACCGCCTTTTTTTATATCTTGTCGTTAAAATGACATCAAACTTAAGATTTATAATGAGTTGCATCATTTTTAATCTTAAAAATTGAATAAAAGAGATTACTTCAATAAAACAATAATTACAATATAATGCCAAAAGACACTTCCATAAAATCAGTTTTAATTATAGGTTCAGGTCCTATTGTTATTGGTCAAGCTTGCGAATTTGATTACGCAGGATCACAATCAGCACGATCTATTCGTGAAGAAGGAATCGAGGTTATTCTTATCAATTCGAACCCTGCTACAATTATGACCGACCCTTCTATGGCGGATCATATTTATTTGAAGCCTTTAACAACAAAATCGATTATCGAAATCTTAAAAGAGCATCCACAAATTGATGCTGTGTTGCCTACAATGGGAGGACAAACAGCTTTGAACTTGTGTTTAGAGGCAGAAGAAAAAGGAATTTGGGATGATTTTGGAGTACGATTGATAGGGGTTGATGTTAATGCAATTAATATTACTGAAGACAGAGATCAATTTAAAGACTTACTTAAAAGAATAAATGTACCAACGGCTCCTGCTGAAATTTGTACTTCTTATTTAAGAGGAAAAGAAATTGCTCAGGAATTTGGTTTCCCATTAGTAATTCGTCCATCGTTTACACTGGGAGGAACCGGAGCAGCTATAGTTTACAAACCGGAAGATTTTGATAAATTATTAACTGCTGGTCTTGAAGCTTCTCCAATTCACGAAGTTTTGATTGATAAAGCTTTGATGGGATGGAAAGAATACGAATTAGAACTTTTAAGAGATAAGAATGATAATGTTGTTATTATCTGTTCTATCGAAAATATGGACCCAATGGGAATCCACACTGGAGATTCGATTACAGTGGCTCCGGCTATGACGTTATCGGATACTACTTTCCAGAAATTACGTGATTACGCTATCCTGATGATGCGTAGTATTGGTAATTTTGCCGGAGGATGTAACGTACAGTTTGCGGTTTCACCAGATGAAAAAGAAGATATCGTTGCCATTGAAATTAATCCTCGTGTATCCCGTTCTTCTGCATTGGCATCTAAAGCTACAGGTTATCCAATTGCTAAAATTGCTTCAAAATTAGCTTTAGGATACAACTTGGATGAATTACAAAATCAAATTACAAAATCAACTTCGGCTCTTTTTGAACCGACTTTAGATTATGTAATCGTTAAAATTCCTCGTTGGAACTTTGATAAATTTGAAGGTGCTGACAGAACTTTAGGTCTTCAAATGAAATCAGTAGGTGAAGTAATGGGAATTGGTCGTTCGTTCCAGGAAGCCTTACACAAAGCCACTCAGTCATTAGAAATCAAACGTAATGGTCTTGGTGCTGACGGTAAAGGATATACTAATTACGAGCAAATTATCGAGAAATTAACATATGCAAGTTGGGATCGTGTGTTTGTAATTTATGATGCGATTGCTATGGGAATTCCATTGAGCCGTATCCACGAAATTACAAAAATCGACATGTGGTTCTTGAAACAATACGAAGAATTACATACACTTGAGAAAGAAATCTCTAAATATACTGTAGATACTTTACCTAAAGAGTTCTTGTTAGAGGCTAAACAAAAAGGTTTTGCCGACAGACAAATTGCTCACATGATGGGTTGTATGGAAAGCCAGGTTCATGCTTTGCGTATGGAAATGAATATTAACCGTGTGTTTAAATTGGTTGATACTTGTGCGGCTGAGTTTAAAGCTAAAACACCATATTACTATTCAACTTTCGAAGCAGAAATTGAAAAAGCTGATGGAACACGTTATGTAGACAACGAAAGTATTGTTACTGAGAAAAAGAAAATCATTGTTTTAGGTTCAGGACCAAACAGAATTGGACAAGGAATCGAGTTTGATTATTCTTGTGTACACGGAGTTTTGGCTTCTAAAGAATGTGGTTACGAAACTATCATGATTAACTGTAATCCTGAAACGGTTTCTACCGATTTTGATACAGCTGATAAATTATACTTCGAACCAGTATTCTGGGAACATATTTATGATATTATCCAACATGAAAAACCGGAAGGTGTTATCGTTCAGTTAGGTGGTCAAACAGCTCTTAAATTAGCAGAGAAACTATCTAAATACGGAGTGAAAATCATCGGAACTAGTTTTGATGCACTGGATCTAGCCGAAGACAGAGGTCGTTTCTCTGATTTATTGACTGAATTGAAGATTCCTTTCCCTAAATTCGGAATTGCTGAAACAGCTGACGAAGCTTCAGCTTTAGCAGATCAATTGGATTTCCCATTATTGATTCGTCCTTCTTATGTATTAGGAGGTCAGGGGATGAAAATTGTAATCAACAAGCAGGAATTAGAAGAGCATGTTGTGAACTTGTTGAAAACAATCCCAGGAAACAAATTACTGTTAGACCACTATCTTGATGGTGCGATTGAAGCAGAGGCAGATGCTATTTGTGATGCTGATGGTAATGTATATATCATCGGAATTATGGAGCATATTGAGCCATGTGGAGTGCACTCTGGAGATTCTAATGCTACATTGCCTCCTTTTAACTTAGGAGAGTTTGTAATGCAACAAATTAAAGATCATACACAAAAAATTGCTGTAGCTTTGAAAACAGTTGGTTTAATCAACATTCAATTTGCTATCAAAGACGATACAGTTTATATTATTGAGGCGAATCCAAGAGCTTCGCGTACGGTTCCGTTTATTGCAAAAGCATACGGTGAGCCTTATGTAAACTATGCTACTAAAGTAATGTTAGGACACAATAAAGTAACTGATTTTGATTTCAATCCTCAATTGAACGGATTTGCAATTAAACAACCAGTTTTCTCTTTCAGTAAGTTCCCTAACGTAAACAAAGCTTTAGGACCTGAAATGAAATCAACAGGAGAAAGCATCTTGTTTGTTGATGACTTAAAAGACGATCAATTCTACGAATTATACTCAAGAAGAAAAATGTATTTGAGTAAATAATCTCAGATTCTGAATATAAAAATAGGCTGTCCTACAAAAGACAGCCTATTTTTTTTGTTTTAAATTTTTGGAGCAGACATTCAATCTATTTAAGAAACTAAGTTCCTGCTGTTCGCTATATCTTGTGTCGCCATAAAGCCTGCCTCCACAAGGATGCCGCTTCCATCAGGGCTAGATAGTGCGATTGTTTTTCATAGTAAAATCGCAGTCAATTTTGTCATTGCGAGGAACGAAGCAATCTCATTCAGTAACTTGGTAAAATTACAAATCCGTGTTATAAGGAATGTTTTAGTGTGATTGCGTCGCTATCGCTCGCAATGACTTAAACCGCCTGGTATGTCATTGCTTCATTCCGATAACTATCGGAACGAAGTGTTTTTAAAATCTCCTATATTACAAACCTAAATTAGGCAAAACAAAAGATTTAGTATTGGGATGTAATCGTATCCATAATCCTGGATTTGTGTTTAATTGCAGTACTGCTTCCTCTTTATTTGAACTCAGCTGGGTGTTAAGTACGTTTGCGTAAGTTTTAATTTTAGCAGGAGCTGAATCGGCATCTACTACTGATTGAACAATCTTTTTGGCTTGTAATATCGCAGCTGGTCCTAAGGTGAGAATGTACTCAGCAGATCTACATTCCTTTTCATCACTTTCATTCACAAGGCTTCCACCAGCTTTAAATTTGCTAATATGGTGCTCTAAAATAGTGCTGGATATTGGGATGATCCCTGCAATATGATGGCTTTGTGCTCCGGAGAAAGGTTTAATATAAGCCAGGTGTGATGCCTCATTTTCTTCCGGGCCGTGACCAATAAAAAAGATATCCAAACCTCCTAATTCTTCCAATTTTGTCAAATACGCTATAAGTGCCGACTCTATATCTTTGGTATCTGTTCGCATTGGTGTAAAGCTTTTTATTTTTTTGAAAAAAGCATCACCTAAAATACGTTCAAAATCCCTGACAAAACTAAAACTGTTATCCATGCTCAAAGGCGCAAGCGCATCCTGGGTAAAAACATTTAATCTGGCAAGCAGCTCGTCCTGTTGTGATGACTTAGCTAACTCTCCCAGCAAACGATGTAATTCCTGAGCACCTCTACCTCCAAGAAGGGCAATATTAATATCACCTTCTTTTGATTTTGCAGTGCTGTAAAGCTCATTTAGCATTGCCTGACCAATTTCAGCTTCACTACTAAGAACATTAGGAGTGATGCCATGATCAGTAAAATTAAATTCCTGTTCGCCATTCTTAGACAACCATATATTATTGTTGTCTTCGTATCTCGTAAATTTTGAGTTGATTGTCATTGTATTATTATTTATTCTGATTTTTTATTTTCAAGTGCTTTTTTAATTTCCCTCTGGTAGAATGGGGGCTGTTATGTAGCGTTTTTTATCTCAATCTTGTTTGTTTCACTATCATAAGTCATTGTCAAATGTCTGTCCCAATTTACGAATTCATCGCACGTAAATTCAAGCTTTGATTTCTGCCAATTTTTAAACTCAATCATATCCATTTGTATTGAACTTTCAATTGAAATTTTCTGTTTTATGTTTGTCGTAACTTTTTCAAAGTTGTAATAGTCCGCGAGAATAAAATCTCCATTTGGTGCTACTGTCAAATTTTGATATTGAGGTTGGTCTTCCAATTCTGTTAAGTTTCCTGTTTCTATGTCAAGTTGATATAAATAGTCAGAAGTCAAGACTAGAACAATCTTTTTAGGTGTCGAGATAGCAACTTGTTTAGGAAAACCACGAAATTGTCCGCACCACTCATAATAATCTTCCTCGACAAACTTTATAAAAGCCCAACTCTGAGAATTCCACGCGCTTTCGTTATCGTAAATTCTTTCGGTATATTCTCCGGAATATGGTTGACTTATTATTTCTGCTTGAATTATCATTGGTGGTGTCAGTCTTTAAAATGCCATATAATGTTCTGGTACTACAGCGGGTTTGGGACTAATTAAACCCTATTTTCGGATTTGCAAAATCATTTCAAATAAAATTATCTTTCCATTAAGTCTATTACCCAAATCCGTTGTAGAGCTGTTATGTGTAGCCTTTTTATTGTTTTAATTGTCTTTGTAATAATAGAACCAATTACTTTGGTAGTTCTTATCAAAATTTTCTTTGCTGTCAAGTTTAATAGAAAAGGTTGAGTCGTTTATATAATCAAATTCGTCACATTCTTTTATTAGTTTTAAATACTCACTTTTAAACTTGTTTTTAGTCTCATTATTGTCGTTTTTTTCAAGTTGTTCGTTGGTAAAGAAAAAGAAAATTCCTGTTGAGAAATTTCTTTTGATTTCCCAAATTTGTTGTTCTTTTAAGTTTTCTTTTAGCTTGTATAGCTTTTGATTATTTATTTTTCCATTTGCTTCTTCTTTCGCAATTGGCTCAAATGAACTGAAAATAACATATAAATTGTCTGCAGTAAATTCACTATGGTTATGAATCAAATCTCTAAATGCATTTTGAATCATTAGTTGCCTATCAGGGTTTTGGAATAAACTGTTTTCTGTTTTAAATGATATATTGTCTTTGTACTTTTCAAAAATTACTTGAAGTCTAGGTTGTTTATTATGTTCAAGAATGTCATAAACAATATTTAATGGCTTCACTCCAAAATTATCATTTATCCAATTGGCAAGGTCAGAAAATGGAGAGTCTAATTTTTTAAGACCTTTCTTGATAGCTTTTGATTCTATATATTCCTTGTCACTATATGATACCATTTTTTGTTAGGATTTGTCTTTTAAGGTTACACATAACTCTTTTATATCCGAAGCAAAGCTTCGTATATACATCCAAAATCGGGTAGATTGGCGAAGTTTTATTTCGTTTTATTCTTTTTTCAAATATAGAAATTAAATCTTACAAGCCACAATTTTAATCTTTTTGCTTATTGTAGCTGTTTTTACGTTATGTCCGGTAAAATAAGGAGTCCGAAGCAAAAATAATATTTTACGAATCTGCCAAAGTCAGATAAAAATTTGTGCAATTTATTTTAGAATTAATATTTGTGTTATACCAATTGGAAATATAAATCAGTCCTATTGTCAGTTCGAGCGTAGTCGAGAACTATTGCAGCATCTCGACTGCGCTCGATGTGACAAAAAAACTATCGGACTAAACAATAATTCTAAATGGTATTATTTCGTGTAATTGCTTCGCCTATTCTCTATCACTCGGGTCGTGGCAAAAATAAAACTCGTGCGACCCTGTTACAAAAAGGATTTTTGATGTCTTTTAATTTTATTTGTATTTTGAAAAAATTCCGGAATCGGTGGCTGTCCATAAACAGCATTTTTGACCACAAGCTTTTAAAGCGCTATTAGTCCAGCTATTGCAGGTTTTTATCATGCTGTAACTTCCGTTTGCCTCATAAAAAGCATCGGTTTTGCCATAATTAGCGTTGGTTATTATTGGAATAAAATTACCCTCAGTATCTTTTTGGAAACTATCGGTAATGTAAGTAATTAAGCGCTGGTATTGTTCTTTGCTAATTAGCATTGATTTACAGTCTTTGCCCAATTTCATTTGCTTGTAATAAGTAGCATGGATAGCGCTTGTGCCTAATCCGGAAGCGGCCTTAAGTGCAACCGAAGCTTTTAGGTCAGACCATTCAGGAGTTTCTAAATAAAATCCTTTATCTCCCCAACCCAAAGCAATATACTTATAAGTAGAATCGGCAGCTATGGTGTTTTTAAATTGAATTTGTTTGCTCCAATCTATTTGATCGCTTATTGTATGCATTACAATATCGGTATGGACGCCATTTGTCAGGATGTATATTTCAACTTCTGGTTTTGTGTCAGCTTCTTTTTCAATTGTTATTATTGAAAGTAAATAGGCAATTATTACGTACAGTAAAATGAATCCCAAAAGAAATAAGACTAATTTTAGAAGAATTTTAAATGCGGTTTTCAAGTTGTTTTTGATTGAAATTTTACCAAATTTAATTAAATAAAGTTCATTTTAAACGTTAATAGAGAGGATTGGCAAGTAAAATTTTTTTGAAATTTTATATTGAAACATCCGCAAAGTTGTGGTTTGTCCAAGTATTTATCTTACGAATCAATTCCTCTTTTTGTATTGGTTTTGATACATAATCATTGACTCCTGAATCTATTATTTCCTTTATGTTTTCTTCAAAAGCGTAGGCAGATAATGCTATGATGGGAGTATTAGCCAATTTAGGATTCGCTTTTATGATTTTTGTAGCTTCAATTCCGTCCATTTCCGGCATTTGAATGTCCATCAATATAATGTTGTAGCTTTCGTTTTCAAGTTCGGCTAATAGCTCTTTGCCATTATACACTTTTTTGACGTCCCAGTTTTGGGATTTCAGTATTTTTTCGACTAACAGTTGATTGATTTCTACATCTTCAGCCGATATTATTTTTAGCTGTTTATTGTTGTGCTGTTGAATAATTTCTATTGGTTTGCTTTTGTGATTTTTAACCTTGTCCGAAATCTTATAAGGTATAGAGATGATAAATTCTGTTCCCTTTTCTTCTTTGGTTTTTACGCTGATTTCACCGTGAAGCAAATCAACAGATTTTTTTATAATTGGTAAGCCTAAACCTGTTCCTCCGTATTTTTTAGACAAGGAATTATCGCCTTGATAAAAGGGGGCAAATATTCTGCTTTTTTTGTTTTTGTTGATTCCTATGCCGGTGTCAGTAACTTTAATCTCGATTTTATTTTTGACGAGTGTGTTGATTTGCAATTTCACATATCCTTTGTCAGTAAATTTTATGGCATTCGAAAGTAAATTATTCAAAATTTGGGACAGTATTTTTTCATCGGAAATAATTTCTTTTTCAGTACAATTTTCGCAATCAAGAATAAAATCGATACCCTTAATTTTAGCCTGTTCTTTGAAACTTTTAGAAGATTTTTCGATAAAATCGGTGATGTTTATCCGGTTTTCAACGATGGTGTGTTTTCCGGATTCTATTTTTGAAAGATCTAAAATATCGTTTATGATGCCTAGTAAATTCAAGGATGATATTTTTAGAATGTCTAAATAGTTTCTTTTTTCCTGATCAGTTTCTTTTTCATCAAGAATATCAATGAAGCCAAGGATTCCGTTTATAGGAGTTCTTATTTCGTGACTCATATTCGACAAAAATGTTGATTTTAGTTTATTGGCTGTTTCGGCTTCTTCTTTAGCAATTATCAAATCTTTGGTTCTTTCTTGGATTGTTACATTGAGATTATTAGAAAGTTCTTTTAGATTCCTGTTTTTCTTTTTTAGCTCATTGTTGTAGTAAGTCAGTTCATTGATTAGTGAAAAAATATACGATAGCGGCAAGGCAATACTGATGATAAATATGAATAAATTAATAAATGAAATATATTGTTTGCTTTCGTAAAAAGGCCCAATTCCGATTGATGTTGCATAAATAGTGCAGGCACTAAAAATGATGATACCAATAGAGTAGCCTATGGTTTTGAATCGGATAATGAATAAAGTTAAAATTGGAATCGAAATATAAATCAGAAGAGGGTAGTAGCTCAGACTGTAATATAGATTCAATAACAATAATAGGTTGAAGGAAAGAAAGAGTAAAAAATCTTTGGTATTGACCGGTTTTATTTTTTTTAGAGCATAAAATAAAGGAACAACTAATATGATTCCTAAAATATCGGAAAGAGTAATCAGACCAATTTTTATTAATAATTCAGAAGTTGTAGCCTGAAAATATCCCATAAGGTAAGGAGATAGCACCATTATCCAGGTGGTGAGAATTGGCGGAAGCAAAACCATATAAAGGTAATATTTCAGGACATTTTTAGTTTTCCAGAAAATGGGAGATTTGATTATTCTGGTATAAGCTACATATCCTAAGACCGATTGTAATGTGTCTATTGACGCAATCCAGGTTCCTAAGGTTACTCCTTTAAAGGTGTGCCATAAATCGTTTTGAATTATAAAAAAAGGTATGTTTGAAAAGAATGACGCCAAAAAAATTGCCGGAATTACTTTGCGGCCAAATTTCATCAGACTTCCTAACGCAATTCCTGCTGGTAACCATATTACAGTTAAATTCCCCGGTGGAAGATTGATGAATTTCATTCCTAAAATAGCGAATATGTAATAAAGCAAAAACGTTATTACATTTGCTGTTACTGTTTCTTTTAGTTTGTCTCTCAACTTAAATACGGATAATTTTAAACGTTTTTTTATGTCTTTTTTGAAATAAAATCTAAAAGTGCTGTGCTTACTCTGCTTTCCACTTCTTAAGATTTTTCAAACTGTGTATTTTCCTAATGATAAAATGAAAATCCTTTTAGCATTGTGGAATTATAGATTCCTACTATATCTTCGCTCCAATTTTTGGAAAGATGTATGCTAAACAATAAGGATTTTTCTCTGTTCAAATATATAGTATTTATTATTACAAATTATCGAATAAATAGCTGTCTGAACAATTAAAAATGACTGAAGCTATAAACAAAAAATCCGTCTGCTTAATATTTAAACGAGACGGATTTTGATATATAAATTGAAGCTTAATTACTCTTTTAAAAATTTTAAATTTGTATTTCTCTTGCTTCTAAACGAGTTAAGTCAATGTTTTCAGGGGTATGAAGTATCATTGGGAATTTTTCTATTTTCACAGAACTACTATCCAATCCAAAAGCACTTTCCTCGGATAAGCTCATTTTTTTGATAAAGAAATACGAGTTCATAATAATATTTTCATGCCATTTTAATTCGTTGTCATTTGATAAAAATTTCTCAGACAGCACAAATTTAAAGTCGCCAATGATGTTGTTTTTGTTTAATGATTCATAACGGCTTCTAATATCTACTTCGCCATTTTTAACCATGTCTTTGATTACTTCCTTAAACATCAGGTTAATTTTTGTAGGCTCTCTAAAACCCAGATTGAAATCAACGCGATATAGATCGTCTTTAAGAATTTCGGTTACTCTATATTCGGTTTTATAAGGTTCAGTTAAGATGTTTACGTGTACAAACCAATAGATGTCAGCTCTTTTTGGCCTTTTTTGCAGGATAGAATACATTACTTTTTCTTCTATTTCGTCAACTCGTCCTGCATTGGTCATATATACTAAATGGGTAGCATATTTAGGGATACTCAAGTCAACACTTAGTTCGCTAAGTACTTTTATATAATCTTGAACTTTTACAATTTTAGTATAGCTTTTGGTAATTTTTTTCGCTGTAAACCAAATAGACATTACACAAATTAAAATGGTAGCAATAATTAAAGTTACATAACCTCCATCGGCAAATTTGGTGATATTAGCTGCCAGAAAGCTTAACTCAATCAATAGGTAAATAGTAATTAACGGAACCATGAAATACAATTTTACTCTTTTCATAATCAAATAAAAATTAAGTAAAATGGTGGTCATTATCATGCATAAAATGATGGCTAAACCATAAGCATGTTCCATATTGCTGGATTCTTCAAAGTGCAGAACGATTCCCACACAGCCAAAGAACAACAACCAGTTTATAGATGGAATATACAATTGACCTTGTAATTCGGTAGGGTATTTAATTTTTGCTTTTGGCCAAAAATTCAATCGCATGGCCTCATTGATAAGAGTGAAAGACCCACTGATTAATGCCTGAGAAGCAATAACAGCCGCTAAAGTAGCGATAACAATTCCGAATGGCTGAAACCAATGATCCATAATTAGGTAGAACGGATTTCCGTTTTTTCCACCTAAACTTTGCAATGTTTGTCCTTCGTTATGAATTAAATAAGCTCCTTGTCCAAAATAGTTAAGTACTAAAGTTGCTTTAACAAAAATCCAACTGATTCTGATATTCTTTCTTCCGCAATGTCCCATGTCTGAATATAATGCTTCAGCTCCCGTAGTACATAAAAAGACAAATCCAAGAACGAAAAATCCATCCGGATGAATTGTTAGTAAATGATAAGCATAATAAGGATTAAAAGCTTTAAAAACTTCAGGGTGTTTTGCTATTTGGATTGCACCTAATATTCCAAGCATACTGAACCATATAAACATCATTGGAGCAAAGAATTTACCAACCAGTTTTGTTCCAAATTGCTGTATGGTGAAGAGAACAAACAAAATCCCAATAACAATAGGGACGGTATTTATTTCAGGATAATAAGTTCTAATTCCTTCTACGGCTGAAGATACCGAAACGGGAGGGGTAATAATTCCGTCAGCTAATAAGGCACTACCTCCGATAATAGCGGGAACAATGAGCCATCTAATCTTTGTTTTTTTTACTAAAGCATATAGAGCAAAAATTCCACCCTCACCGTGGTTGTCAGCATTTAAGGTGATGACTACATATTTAAGGGTTGTTTGTAAAGTCAAAGTCCAAAATACAGCAGATATTCCTCCTAAAACTACATCGGCATTAATGGTGTGATCTCCTAATATGGCTTTCATTACGTATAATGGAGAGGTTCCGATATCACCATATATAATCCCTAATGTAATTAATAAACCTCCTAATGTAAATTTACTGTGTAAATGTCTATGTGATGCGCTCATGAATAATTTTGTAAAGGCACCAAATTTACTCATTTTTAGCAAATCAAAAGTTATTTGCTTTTAAAAAAACAAAAAAACACGACCATTTGATCGTGTTTTAATAATAGCTTTTTATTTTGTTATATTCTTCGGTTGTTATTTCTGGAAGAATTGTTGTTTTCGCCTCTGTTGTCGTTATTTCTATTAGATTCAGCTCTTTGTGCCGGAGCGCCAGATCCTGGCATATTTCCTCTGTTTTGATAATTTTCTCTGTTGTTTTGTTCTCTTTGAGGACTATTTTCTTGTCGAGGTGTATAGGATCTTGTTATTGGACTTTGTTGTGTTTGATTTTGTCTGTTGTTTTCTGCGTTATTTTGATTGTACGCTCTATTAGATTCTCTTTGGGTGCTGTTTTCTCTTGAGTTATTAGCAGTATTGTTTGGATTGTATTCTCTGCTTGGAGCTGTTTGAGTTGTATTTCCACCTCTTGAGCCGTAAGCATTGTTTTGATTATTTTCTCTGCCTGGAGCTGCTTGAGTTACATTTCCTCCTCTTGAGTTGTAAGCATTATTTTGATTGTTTTCTCTGCCTGGTGCTCTTTCAATATTGTTTTCTCGGGAACTGCTTCCATTGTTTTGATTGTAGTTTCTTGATGGTGCGTTTTGTCTGTCAGCTGCCGATCTGTTTTCAGAATAGTCTCTTGCTGTATTTTGTCTGGAGGTAGAATTATTAGCTCTGTTTTGAGAATAGTCTCTTTGTGTTTCTCTTCTTTGAGGAGCATTGTATTGTCTACCGGTTGTGTTTCTACCAGTTGGGTTGCTATATCTAGAAGAACCTCTTCTTTGATCTAAATCGTAACGATTAGAGTAATTACTGTATCTTCTTGTAAATGCATAATTTGGATAACGTCTTTCATAAGCATTAGAACGTCTGGTGTTGTATAGGGAAATAGCCAGATTACTTCTTCTGTAGCTTACATAATTGTAGCTGTTATGAAAATTTAAGCACAAACTAATGTTGCTTCTGTATCTGAACACTGGATATGGATTCCATGCATAGTAGTAAGATGGATAATAATTCCAGTACCAGCTTGAAACATAAGGGCGGTAATTAGAAACCCAAAAAGAAGCATAGATTAATGGTGTAGAATAATATACCGGTTCGTATATGTAATTAGGACCATACATATATTCATTACCTACAAATTGTACTTGCACTCTGTTGTAGTTGTCTCTTACGATATCGATGGTTGCCACATCTTGGTATACATCACGACCTAAAACAGCTTGGATAATAACTACGTGGGTATTGTATTCTGCAGTTTCTATTACGCGTAAATAATCTACTTCGTCGTCATTATTTAAGTCTAAATTAGAAATCTGAAGTTCAGGGTCATTCAAACGTCTTTCAAAATCTTCCAGATTTCTAGAGTCTCCAAAAATTGATGCAACAGCTCTCAAATCGAGATTGTCGCTAATTTCGTTACTCATGGCGTTTACCGTTGTTCTATTTTGAGCTTCTGTTTGTGTGATAAAAAAAGAAGCTATGATGCTTAAAAATATTATTTTAGTTTTCATGGTGACTGTTTTTTTATATTATAATTTGCGATATCCAATTACTGTGCCAATTAATTAAAGAGGCTTTTTGGAGTTGTGATATGCAGTTTAAAAACGTATAAAAACAGCTTATAGTATAATGAAAAAAGCCGTTTCATTAAAAAATGAAACGGCTCTGTTTACTGTTGTATTATTTATCTCTTCTTTTACCTCTGTCTCCATATTGTTGGAGTAATTTTCGATTAAAATCATCTTCAGCTTTTTTTAATTTGATGATTTTTATTGCCGGTAAAATGCTTCTCAAACTTTTACTGAATTTTTTTCGCAATAAAAATAATTCTTCTTCAGAGGCTTCCATTTGCGAAAGTAACATAGCAGCATCTCTTTCGTTCATTTTGCTAAGTGCATCATCACTGAATTTACTTTTATAGGCTTTCATTTTTTCATGTCTTATTTCAAATTGTTTATTGTCATAAGCATTGTAAAGTGGCCAGAATTTTTCAGATTCCTGAGAGCTCAAATCAAGTTCGGTGGTTAAAAAAGCTACTTTTAAAGCTCTGATTTGCTCTTTTTTATCGTTTATGTTTTCTTGAGCATGAAAGCTACAAGTAAATAATAGTAGTAGTAAGGCTAGGATTTTTCTAAAATTCATCTTCCGTTTTTTTATATTATTCTATGATGTAATGTTCTAAATTGTTGTTGCTGATTAAAATATCCTCGATAGTTTTGTCTTCTAAAGCGATATTAGTAGTACTGCTGATGTCGTTAATATCCTCTTCGTCCAGTACATTTATTAAATCATATTGATTCATATTAGACTGATAACTTAAGTAATTTTCTAAAGTTACCGGATCTAATTCGTTTGAACGGCTCGCATTATTAATTATAGAAGGGATAAGTAAAGCCAGAACAAAAATAGCGGCAACCATCATAATGATTGCTTTCTTTTTCTGGAATAGCGAAATTGTTTTTGGTTCGTTTTTAGGCAATTGTTCTATTAGATTCGCTGAAAACTTTTCAAAAAAATCGTCTTCGGGAGTTTTGAATCCAGATTCAATTTTAGGGATTGTATTTAATTTAAATTCTTTCATGATATCTATTAGACTAAATGAAATGTAAAAGGTTTAATTTGTTGTTAAAAGTGCTTCTATTTTTTTTACTGCATGATGATAAGAGGCTTTCAGCGCACCAACTGATGTCCCTAGAATCTCTGAGATTTCTTCATATTTTAATTCTTCAAAATATTTCATTTTAAATACTAATTGTTGTTTTTCAGGAAGTGTTGCAATGGCTTTGTGTAATGCAATTTGAATATCGTTTCCATCAAAATAAACATCAGCTTTAAGATTGTCTATTGCTTTACTTTGTAAGGTTTCGGATGAAATTCCGCTTTTTTTTGCTTTTTGATTTAAAAAAGTCAGGGCTTCATTAGTGGCAATGCGGTACATCCAGGAAAATAATTTGCTTTCGCCTTTAAAATTTTTAAGATTTTGAAAAACTTTGATAAAGGTATTTTGTAAAACATCGGCAGTATCATCATGATCCAAAACAATGTTTCGAATGTGATTATACAGCGGCTTTTGATAGGTATGCAACAGCTTTTGAAAAGCATCGTTTTGCGTTTTCGGATTTAATAACTGTTGTATGAATTCCTTTTCGTCCAGCAAAGTCTTTTATTGAATTAGATGTAAAAGTTGTGATATGGTTTAATGGACGAAAAGAAATTTTTTAAAATTCTGATTCTTCCTCTGCTTTTGGTTTGGATTCTTCAGTAGGATTGTTTTTCTCTACTGCTGTTGCCGGATAGTATGTTTTTTCTTGGGGAACTACTTTTGGTACAATAGGAATATAAACTTCCGTAACCCATTTAGATGTATTTTTAATTTCATTTTTACCTGAAGTATAAATTTCTAAATGTGAAAAAATAGGATTTGGAGTTAGTTTATTTTGATTTAAATAAGCGACAGTTTTAGCGTAAGCTGTTTTTAGGTGCGAATAGTCTCCGGTCAATGTTGTTTTGGCACCTTCAAAGGCTTCCAGTTTTCCTGATATAATTTCGCTTCCTGCACTAAAAAAGATAGCATCTCTAATGGCAATACCTATAGTGATTTTAGCAAGTCCCTTTGCGGTATCATAAGTGTGGTAAATGATAAAAGGTTTTCCGCTAATTACAATATTATTTTTTTTGCAAAAAGTAGTCAGTTTAGGAATTACAATTTTGAAGTTTTTATTGACTTTGACTAACTCACTGGTGAAAGTTTGCCCTATATAATTCATAACGGGTTTTTGAACTGTCCCATTATTAACAGTCGAAAAGGTGTTTATTTCATAGTCTAACGCTTTGTCAAGGTTAACCAAGCTTTTTTCGTAAATAGTTCCAATTACTTTATCGACACCACCATTTAAAGCGGAATAAATTTTAAAGAAAAAGCCCATTTTTCCTTTGGTTTTCCAGCTTACTTTGGTTCCGCCAACAGTATCTTTAAAATGCCAAAAAACAGTAGAGTCAGTTCCTTCAAATTCCATTGATTGTACAATACTATCGTTTTCTATGACTCTGATAGTATGCATTTCGCCACTGCCGTCTTTTCCTTCCCAGGAATACGAAGCTCCTTTGCCAATAGTGTTTTGTGCGTAGTTCACTTTTATTTCAGGATCTTCAGTTGTCCATGAACCAAAATCACTCCAGTTTCTGTAATCATTGATATAATTATAAACCGAAGATCGGGGAGAATTAATAATCTTACTTCTTTCTACAAGGTAATCCCCTTTTTGTGTAGCAACGAATATAGATAATGCGACTAAGCTAAGTAAAAATAAAAGAAAGATATATTTTAAAATTCTCATAGTAAATTGATTATTTTCTGTTGTAAAGTTAGAAATTTTATCAATATTCGAAGCTATGAGCGCAAAAATTATAAAATGAGGTGTTTTATTGTCGAAATAGAAAAGAATTCTTCAATATTTCTAAATTAAAGCTTGTAATTAATTAAAGAAAAAAATAATAGTAAAAACGGTTGTTTTTAAAATTAACTGATTGTTTTTGTGGGTATTGTGTTTTTGGTTAATCGTGTTGTAGTTTGTTTTTTTTGAGTCCCAAAGCATTTTAATTAATGTTTGAAAAATATTTTTATCAGGAATAAAATTGCAATAAAAATAAAGAACCCAATTAAGATTTTATAATTTCCTTTGTAAAATATCTTGTGTGTTTTGATGTCTTTTCTGTAAGAAATAATCATGACGATCACAAAAGCTATAATAAAACATAGTGCAAATAATAATTGTCCTTGGCTAAACATAATTTTAAAAATTTATTGCAAAAATAGTCAAATGTTTAGGATTAGTTACTAATTTGCGTTTCATTTAATCAATAATAATTTATGCAAAAGCAAATCAATTCTGTTAAGGAATTTCATAGAGCATTTGGCATAGGACATAGTGAAAATCCTATTGCCGACTTAGGAGAGACAAAAAACACACTTCGTTATCATTTAATGAAAGAAGAAAACGAAGAATATCTGGAAGCAGTTAAGAATAATGATTTGGTTGAAATTGCTGATGCTTTGGGAGACATGATGTATATTTTGTGCGGAACAATCATTGAGCACGGACTTCAGGACAAAATTGAAGCTGTTTTTGATGAAATTCAAAGAAGCAATATGAGTAAGCTGGGTGAAGATGGAAAACCTATTTACCGTGAAGATGGAAAAGTGATGAAAGGGCCTAATTATTTTAAACCTGATTTCTCAAAAATATTAGATAATTTCTAATAGAAATAAGCAGTACTAAAAAAGGCGATTTTCAATTTGAAAATCGCCTTTTTCTTTATTCTTAAAATAAGGAAATTATATTTTTACAGTCCAACCAAAAGTGTCTTCTGCTAATTTGTGTTGAATGTTTGTCAATTTTTCTTTCAATTGTAATGCAATAGAATCTTCTATTTTAGGTAATTCATAATATTCGTCTTTGTATGCAAATCCTTTTATAGGACTAACTACAGCAGCAGTTCCTGCACCAAAAATTTCTTTTAAGCTACCATTTTTAATTCCTTCAATCAATTCAGAAACAAGAACCGGACGCTCTTCAATAGCGATTCCTTCTCTTTTAGCCATGTCAATAAGACTTTTTCTGGTAACACCGTCTAAAATTCTTTCACTTGTAGGAGCAGTTACTAAAGTATCATTGATTCTAAAGAATACATTCATTGTTCCTGCTTCTTCTAGCTTAGTATGCGTTGCATCGTCAGTCCAGATGATTTGTTGGAAACCTTCTTTGTTAGCCAAGCTAGTAGGGTAGAATTGTCCGGCATAATTTCCGGCTGTTTTAGCAGCTCCAATACCACCATTGGCAGCTCTACTGTAATGCTCAGCAATAAGTACCTTAACTTCTCCTGAATAATATGCTTTAGCAGGTGATAGGATAATCATGAATTTATATTCGTCAGAAGGATTAGCTACAACTCCAAAACCAGTTGCAATCATAAAAGGACGTATATACAAAGTGTTTCCTAGACCTTTTTTAATCCAGGCTTCGTCTAATTTTAATAATTGGTTAAGTCCTTCTGTGAATAATGCCTCAGGAACTTCAGGCATTGCCATTCTAACAGCTGAGCTGTTAAAACGTTTTATATTTTCATCAGGTCTAAAAAGCCAGATGTCGTCATTATCATCTTTATAAGCCTTCATTCCTTCAAAAATGGCTTGGCCATAGTGAAAAACTCTTGATGATGGATCCATCATAAAAGGAGCATAAGGCTTGATTGTTGGGTTTTGCCATTCTCCATTTTTAAAATCACATTCAAATAAATGATCAGTAAAAACAGAACCAAAATTTATGTTGTCAAAATCTACTTCGTTAATTTTCGTTTTAGGTGCTTTTATAATTTCAATTTTGTTGGCTTGAGTTGTACTCATAATAATATGTTTTTTATTTTTTTGAATGTATAAATGAAGCTTAAGTATAAAATTTCACTTTATGATGAACTAAACTTTGATTCCTGCAAAATTAAATAAAAAAGGACAAAAAACTTGCTAAAACTTTAATAATTGTTACTATTGAATAGGATTTTCTCATATTCAAAAAAAAATAAAAAAAAATACAATCTTTTATATGAAATATGCAATAAATCAAAGTTTTTTGAAATTTTGTATGCCTCTTTTTGAGTAAATTTGGTCACTGTTTAATGCAGATTCAAAAAATAGTAAAGAAAATTGAAAAGAGAAATAATACAGACTAAGGACGGTTCTACAACAATTCATTTGGAAGAATGGAATGAGAGTTATCATTCAAAACACGGAGCTATTCAAGAAGCCAAACATGTTTTTATCAAGAATGGACTTTCGTTATTTAAAGATAAAACCCTTTCTATTTTAGAAATTGGTTTTGGTACAGGACTTAATGCTTTTATTAGTTTTTTAGAAGCTCAAACAATGGGGCAAACCATTAATTATGTTGGAGTAGAGGCTTATCCGGTTGCAGCCGAGGAAATTTTGTCTATGAATTATGTAGATGAATTAAATGCTCAAAGTCAATTGGAAATATTTGAAAAAATGCACAAATTCAATTGGAATGAAAAAATGATGTTAAGTGATTCTTTTTCGTTAACCAAAAGACAACAGTTTTTTCAAGATATTGATGATGTGGCACAATTTGATTTGATTTATTTTGATGCTTTTGGTTACAGAGTTCAGCCCGAGTTGTGGAGTACAGAAATTTTTAAAAAAATGTACGACGCTCTAAAAGAAAACGGAGTTTTAGTAACTTATGCAGCCCGAGGAGTAGTAAAACGAAGTATGATTGAGGTAGGATTTAGAGTTGAAAAACTGGAAGGTCCTCCTGGAAAAAGAGAAATGTTTAGAGCTTTTAAGTAAAAAATTAGAAAAGCATTATTTTTTAGTCCGTAAATAATAATAATTGAAAAATAACGTTAAAGTGTAAAATGTGTTTTTAAAATTATTACTTTTATAAAGCGCTAAGAAAAAGATGTTTAACCTTAAAAACTATTGATCCATTATGTCAAAAATTATGTTTGATTATACCAAATCGATATTAGAAAGAGTTAGTTTTGATCCTGTTCTTTTCTGTAAAGAACTTGAAAAAGCCATAAAAGCACTCTTACCTTATGAATTACAGCAGTTAAAAGAGTGGTTGACATCTTTTATAATAGAAAAACCAGAGTTAAAACCTTCGTTGTTAATTGTAAATATCTAAAGAAAAGGAATCTAAAAATAGATTCCTTTTTTTATGCGGTAAACATTTTTTCTATTATAAAAGAGAGATTTTACAATACATCAATTTTGTAAGTTAAATTTTTTAATTTTATTTAAGAAATGTATTTAATCCGATTTTATGTGTTTTTTAACGGTTTTTGAGTTGTAAGTTAAAATTTATTTTTTGTAAATTACACTACTTTATTTAGAATAACTTTTAAAATTATTAGATATGCCAAGAATGATATATGATTACACAAAGTCAATACTGGAAAGAGTTAGTTTTGCTCCTGATTTATTTGTAAAAGAACTTAAAAAAGCAGTTAGGAATCTATTGCCTCACGAAATAGAGCATCTTCGAAACTGGCTTTTATTTTTTACAAAAGAAAAACCCGAATTGCAAAAAAGTCTTTTTATAGTGGAAAGAAATTAATCTTAAAAATAGAGTCAGGAAATTTAGAAAATCCTGACTCTATTTTTTTTGCAGCGGACTTATGATTTCTACATTTTGAAAAACAATAGCTCCTTTTACTACACCGGCTATGGTGCTTCTTAATGCTTCTATAATCTGTATTTTTAATTCACTTTTTGGAAAAATAAGACTCACTTCACGGGCTGGTTTTGGTTCTGTAAAATGGCGCAATTTAATTTTGTCAGATTCTTTTAAATCTAAAGTGTGTAAATAAGGCAAAAGCGTGGTTCCTAAACCTTCATCGGCAAGTTTTATTAATGTTTCAAAACTACCACTTTCTATTTGAAAATGATTGCCTTCGTGTCTTGTGTTGTTTTTACAAAGATTTAAAATTCCATCTCTAAAACAATGTCCGTCTTGTAGTAATAGAATTTCATCAATGTTTAAGTCGGCTACTTCAATCTCCTTTTTTTGAAAGTTTTGGTGGCTTTCAGGGATGTAAGCTACAAATGGTTCAAAGTATAAAACAATTTCCTTGATTTTTTCTTCCATCAACGGCGTGGCAGCAATTGCGGCATCTAAATGACCATTGTTCAGTTTGGTGATAATCTCTTCGGTATTTAACTCTTCGATAATGAGTTTTACTTTAGGATGTTTTTTGATGAAATTATTTAAAAACATCGGTAATAAAGTAGGCATGATAGTTGGGATGATACCAAGTCTAAATTCGCCACCAATGAATCCTTTCTGTTGTTCGACAATATCTTGAATTCTATCGGCTTCGTTGACAATATTTTTGGCCTGGTTAACTATTTTTTGACCAATATCAGTCAGTTGAATGGGTTTTTTAGTTCTATCGAAGATTTGAATATTAAGTTCTTCTTCAATTTTTTGAATTTGCATACTCAAAGTAGGCTGTGTTACAAAACATTTTTCGGCAGCGAGAGTAAAGTTTTTGTGTTCGGCTACTGCCAATACATATTTAAGTTGGGTGATTGTCATGAAATAGAGAATTTTGATACAAATATAAAAACAATCAATTTAATTTATGGTTAAAAATTGAAAGAATTAAAAGTAATAGAGGGTTTTTTTAAGAGATTACTGTTTTGTTTTTATGCAAAATTTTGAAAAAAAATGCTAATAACTTACGTTTAATTTGCTTTTTTAAGTTTAATTTTGTCCTTATGAAATTAATAGCGCGCTTTTTTTTATTTCTTTTCATAGCTTTTTTATCAACTCCTACAATTATAAAGTTGATAGAGAAGTCTACTGATACGTCTATGTTTTATAGTATGTCAGAGGAAGAGCTTGCTAAAAAAGAAGTGAAACATATACTTTATATTGCTGCTTCCACTTCTACTTTCGAATTAAAAACTACTGTGCTTAGAAGTTTGATTCTATCTGAGAACTTGTCGAAACATGATAATGTTTCAAGAACTATTTTTACCCCGCCTCCCGATAGAGCATAATACATTCAATTAGACTTTTTAGAAATTTTTGACCGCATTTATAGATTATACGGTCAGGAGTTACATGTAATTTATTGTAGTATTATGACAAAAAAAATTAATCTTTTTGCCAACCTTAAATCTGATTTTGCATCTGGTTTAGTGGTTTTCTTGGTGGCGTTACCATTGTGTTTAGGTATAGCAATGGCTTCTGGCGCACCACTTTTTTCGGGTATTATTGCTGGTGTTGTAGGAGGGATAGTGGTAGGTTATTTAAGCCAGTCTCACATCAGTGTTTCAGGGCCAGCGGCTGGTTTGACAGCAATTGTTCTTACAGCAATAACTGATTTGGGAGCTTTTGATATCTTTTTATCGGCAGTTTTTATTGCGGGTTTGATTCAATTAGCATTAGGTTTTATTAAAGCGGGAAGCATTTCGAATTATTTTCCAACAAATGTTATCGAAGGAATGCTTGCAGGAATTGGAATTATAATTATTCTAAAACAACTTCCACATGCGTTTGGATATGATGCTGATTTTGAAGGAGATCAGGCTTTTTCTCAAGTTGATGGTGATAATACATTATCATCATTGTTTCAGGTATTCAATCATTTTCAATTAGGGGCAATAATTATAACCTTAGTTTCCTTGGCAATACTTATTTCCTGGGATAAAGTTGCTTTTTTTAAGAAATTCAAATTAGTTCCGGGAGCTTTAATCGCTGTTATTTTTGGGATTGTTTTAAATGAAATTTTCATTAGTACAGGGAGTTCTCTGGCTATTGCTGACGAGCATTTGGTTTCTTTACCGGTCCCTACATCAATTGATGAGTTTAAAACAATTATTGTAGTGCCTAATTTTGCAGGACTTGCAAATCCTCAGGTTTGGACTGTAGGAATCACAATTGCTATTGTTGCCTCTATCGAAACATTATTGTGTATTGAAGCTTCGGACAGATTAGATCCGCAAAAAAGATATACTAATACTAATGTGGAATTAAAAGCACAGGGAATAGGGAATATTGTGAGCTCGCTTTTAGGTGGTTTACCAATGACTTCTGTGGTAGTTCGTTCTTCTGCAAACTGTAATGCAGGAGCTAAGTCTAAGATGTCAACCATTATTCATGGAGTTTTATTGTTGTTGAGCGTATTAATTATTCCGGTGGTTTTAAACAAGATTCCATTGGCAACTTTAGCAACGATTCTGATTTTAGTAGGTTACAAATTAGCAAAACCATCAACAATTAAACATTTCTGGGAAAAAGGAAAGTATCAGTTTGTTCCTTTTATAGCCACTATGGTTGCTGTTGTTGCAACTGATTTACTAAAAGGAGTTATGTTAGGGATTGTTATCAGTGTCATTTTTGTTTTGAAAGGAAATCTAAAAAGAGCTTATACTTTCAAGAAAGATGAATATGCTGATGGAGATATTATTCACATTGATTTGGCGCAAGAAGTTTCTTTTTTGAATAAGGCTGCAATTAAGAGTACATTGAATTCTATTCCTGAAAATTCTAATGTGGTTATTACAGCCCATGATACGGTATATATTGCTCATGATATCTTAGATTTAATCAAAGAATTTAAGTCAACAAGAGCAGTAGATGAAAACATTAAGGTGAAATTGAAAGGCTTTAAAAAGGCATATCAGTTAGAGAACTCTGACGAAGTACCTAATCACGTAACGATTGAGCATTATTATGATGTTGCCAAACGAGTAATGGTAAAAAAAGAGGTTTTTTAAAAACCATAGTAAAAAAATAAAGTTAAACAGAATAAAATTAAATTGAGATGGTTGATTTTTATAAAAAAATATTAGATAATAACAAAGAATGGGTAGAAAGATCATTAGAAAAAGACCCTAATTATTTTGCAGATTTAGCCAAAGGACAAACACCACCATTGTTGTGGATAGGATGTTCAGATAGTCGTGTTCCAGCAAATGAAATAATTGGTGCTAAGCCAGGTGAGGTTTTTGTACACAGAAATATTGCTAATATGGTAGTACATTCTGATATGAATATGCTAAGTGTTTTGGATTATGCTGTTAATGTTTTAAAAGTAAAACACGTAATTGTTTGCGGACATTATGGTTGTGGTGGTGTAAAAGCGGCAATGGGGAATCAGTCTATAGGTATTATTGATAACTGGATTAGACACATTAAAGATGTGTACCGTTTACACAATATTTACTTAGATTCTATCCAAGACGAAACGGAACGTTTTAATACTTTTGTTGAAATTAATGTTAAAGAGCAGGTTTTTGATTTAGCTAAAACATCGATTGTTCAAGCTGCTTGGAAAAACGGACAGGATTTAACCTTACACGGTTGGGTTTACGGTTTGAATTCAGGATTTGTAACCGATTTAGAGGTAAATATGAGTTCCAACTTAGAGTTGGACGAAGTATATCAATTGAGTTTATAAAAAAAAGAAAATCGCCCTTGAGGCGATTTTTTTATTCGTTATCCAGATTTTCATTGAAAGCAGATGGAAGCAGGGTAGGGATAAATTTAATTAAAATAGGAAGTAATAAACTTCCTCCCGGAAGTAAAAAAATAGTTAGAGAAGGGATTGTTTTACAAATGTCCAATAACTGTTTTTTTACTTTCTTTTTTTCTTTTTCATCCAAATCTCTTCGGGTGGAATAAGCCAATAAAATCATTAATTCCTTACTTTGGATGATTTCCTTAAGTAGTCTGTTTTTATTTCGGGTAATCAATGTAATAACACTTTGTGTGGTTTGATCGTAAAAATGTTTTACAGGATTTGAATAATTAAAATACGGAATTTCTTTTTGATATTTAGTTATAAAATCATCCGTATTTTTAATACTTTCCGTTACAAAATCAGTAGGTATTTTAAGGTTTTGAGCTAATTTATGTAAAAAGTAAATTTCTTCATTTTCAATTTCCCCATCACTCCACAATGCCATTCCGGCCATATCAATCAAATAGTATTTTTCTAAATTAGAACTGAAGTAGTCCAAATTGAGTTCGTCTATATTTTGAGTGTTAATTTTAGAAAATTTACTGTAACGTACCGAAGCTTCAAAGAGTTTGATTAATAAATCGTCATAATTAGATTTATTGGTCTTAATTTTTAAGGCTAAAGTAACTACGCTAATTACAGCTTCTTCAATTTTTTTTAGATATTTCTCGGGAATTTTTCCATTGATTAAATATTGTCTAAAGGCTAAAATGTCTATAAAAAGCAAGGCATTAGTAACAATATGGGAAAAGTTTTTATTGATAATGTCTACATTGGTTTGAACTCTGGTATCAATAATTTTTTCCAGATTTAAAGAAGGAGCGCCATTTGGCAATACTTTTTTAAACAAATTAAAGCCTTGTGGATGCATATCATCATAAAAATCAAGGCACTTTTTAATAAAAGCATTGGGATCAACGTCATGAGTTATTGATCCATAAATACCATACAAGGTATTTAATAAAGAAACTTTAGGGATTTCATTTTGAACCCAGCCTTTGGTATCGATAAATGCCGGAGTTTCAAACGAAATAATATGACCGTAGATAAAACCAGTGGCTCTGATTTTTTTGTAAAATAAATCAGCATCCATGAAAACATGCTGTTTCGTGAATTCCTGCTTGATAAAAAATTTATCAATCCAACCAGATGCAGAAGGGTTAATCATAGTCTTATTTTGATGCTACAAAGCTATGTATTTTTATGGTTTTGTTTAAAAAGTTATCTTTAATTAATTAATCAATTTAAGTTAATTTCGTGATTTTATGTTTTTCTCGCAAAATTGGATTATTTCTACAATTCGATTATTCCTGGTTTCTTCACGTTTTGCCTGGCTTAACCAGTATAAATAGTTTTTCCTATAAGAAGGACTGAAATTTTTGTAGTTTTCAAAAGCCAGTTTGTTTTTTTGAAATGCAATTTCTAAATCGGGAGGAATAACTAATTCCTCAACATGGTCTAAACTGCTCCATGAACCATTTTTCTTTGCGATTTCAATTTTTGCCAAACCACTTTCGTGCATTAGTTTTTCACCAATGAGTTTTTCAATATAAGTTTTATTGAGTTTACTCCATGCACTTTTATCCTTTCTGGGTGAGAAAGATTGTTTTCTTTTGTTAGCATCAATTTTCCTTACAGTAGAGTCTATCCAGCCATAACACAAGGCTACCTGAACAGCTTCTTCCCAACGCATGCTTTCAAAAGGGCTGTCTATTTTATAAAAAATTAAATAAACCCCTTTTGAAGTTGCATGATTTTCATGAAGCCAATTTCTCCATTCAGTAGCATTTTTAAAATAATGATGCTCTTTATTTTCCAAAACGGGATAGATTTCTTTGAAATAATTATTTTATGATTGCTGTACAGGCTACTCTTGCACCGGCATTTCCTGCTGGTTGCGTAGTAAAATCATCCGTTCCGTCATGAACAATCAATCCTTTGCCTAAGATGTCTTTGGTTTGATCTCCACAACCAATACACCATTCGTCAGTGGTCATTTTAATGGAACCATTTCCTTTTCCGTCAGCTGTGAAATTACCAATATCACCTTTGTGATATTCGCCAATTCCCCATTTTCCATGTTTTTTAAAGGTTGGATTCCAATGTCCTCCAGCTGAACTTCCATCAGCAGCTGAACAATCTGATTTTTCATGGATATGGATAGCGTGAACTCCCGATTTTAATCCGGATAGTTTAGCCTCGAATGTTACTTTTCCATTTTTTTCAATAAAAGTAGCTGTTCCTGCAACGCTGCTGTTACTTTTGGATTCGAATGCAATATTTAACTTTTTAGTATCGGCTGATTTATTTTGAGGTTTACATCCGATAAAAAGAGTTGTTATACCTAGGGTAAGAAGAATAAATTTTTTCATGATTTTGTAGAATAGGTTTAAAGCTATAAAAATAACACAAAAAGTGCGAAAATCATATTAGTATTTCTATTTTGATTTTTCCCCAACAAAATGATTGGTTGGTGATTTGAATAGAATATTAAAAGAAGTCAAACTACCGTAAATTCGGGTGATGTATTGTTGCAATTCTATTTTTTCAATTTCTTCTATTTTACTTGAGTTTATTTTTTGTTCCATCACGCGTAAACGGTCTCTGACCATCACTATTTTATGAAAAAAAGTGTCAATCGGAATTTCTTTCGAAGCTAAACCGGCCTGACCTGGTTCCAGAATCATTTTCCCACCTTTCCATTTGTCGCCTATGGGAACAATTTCGGAAACATCTGCCCATTTTTTTAGAAGATTACGTAAAGTTGTTTTTACTTCAGAGAAACTTACTGTATCCACTTCGTTTTCAGCGGCTTCAATGATTTCGAAAGTATCATCTAATGCTATTGTTTCTAATCCGTTTTCTATAAAAGTAACCCAATAGTCCGTTGATGAAACATTGGTAATTACTCCTTTCCCGTATTCAGGATGTGCTATTCGGGATCCTATTCCTAATATTTTCATATGTTGATATTTATTGTTTTTTTTATTGGTCATATGTAATTTGCATCTTGCTATTGGTGCTTGCGACCAATTTTTGGATATGCTCATTTCATATGATTTTGTTTTTATCTAAAATAGGAACAATTTTTGTGATTTCAAAAGAAGAAACTTCGTTTAATTGAAGCGTTCTTATTTAGGGAATAGTTTTATATTTATAGAAGTTTATGTTTTGTAAATCAGTACTTATCGTATAAAATAAATAAAATTAGAAATCATGAAAACACATAAAATAGTTGTTTTGCTTTTACTTTGTTGTTCTTTTTTTATAGGTTTTTCCCAAGAAAAAACTAAAAAACAACTCAGAGCCGAAAAAAGATTAGAAAAGGAACGAGAAATAGAAAAATTGATTAATGCTAAAGAATTTGAATTTGTTGCCCAAAATTCAAATTCACAAACTTTTAGATTTGTCGATTTGACCACAAATCCAAACTTTATAAAGTTTAAACCTGATTTTATTAAAAGTGATATGCCTTTTTTTGGTAGGGGATATAGTGGATTAGCTTATGGAGGCAGTGATGCAGGATTGAAATTTGAAGGCAAACCTGAAAAGTTTACTGTGAAAAAAGAAAAGAAAGGGTATATAATTGATGTTGCTATCAAGGGACAACAGGATTATTTTAATATGACACTTTCTGTCTCTTTTGAAGGTAGTACAACATTATCGGTTATTAGTAATAATAGAGCTCCAATTAATTATTTTGGGGAAATAATGCCAATAAAAGAAGAAAAAAAGGAGTAATTGTAATTAGAACTAAAAAACGTCCCATCCCGATAGCTATCGGGATGGGACGTTTTTTTATGCTGAATTTGGAATAGATTTTCTAAAAACAATATTTGTTTTCGGCAATAATTTTAGCACTAATAGTTCTTCTAATTTCGACAATGTTTGGCATATTAGTGTATTTGGTATAACGTCTCAATCCCATTAACATCATGCGTTGTTCATCGCCTTCGGCAAAAGAAATAATGCTTTCTTTTCCTTTTTGGGTAACGATATCAACTGCTTTATACAGATACAACTTTGCCATCGCAATTTGTTCTTTGATATTGGCTTCTCCTAACTTTTTGGCTAATTTTTCGGTTCTCAGAATACAAGATTCAGCCATGTAAATTTCGATTAGAATATCAGCAGAAGCAATCAATAATTGTTGGTGTTCGTCTAAATCAGGACCGTATTTTTGGACAGCACCACCGGCAACCATTAAGAAGGCTTTTTTCAATTTGCTGATCATTTCTTTTTCTTCAGAAAATAATTCAGAATAGTCAGGAGTGTCAAAAGACGGAATGCCCATTAAGTCTTCCTGTACTTTTGAAGCAGGACCTAATAAATCGACATGACCTTTCATGGCTTTTTTTATCAACATTCCTACTGAAAGCATTCGGTTGATTTCGTTTGTTCCTTCATAGATTCGGGTAATTCTCGCATCGCGCCAGGCACTTTCCATTGGCGTGTCTTCTGAGAATCCCATTCCGCCAAATATTTGAATTCCTTCGTCAGAACAATTCTGGATGTCTTCGGAAACGGCTACTTTCAGAATAGCACATTCTATGGCAAATTCTTCCACGCCTTTTAATTCGGCTTCCTGATGTGGAGCGCCTTCGCTTTCGCGAATGGAAATTCGTTCTTCTATGCTTTTGGCAGCTCTGTAAACAGCACTTTCGCCAGCGTAACAGCTGGTTGCCATCTCGGCTAATTTGTATCTAATAGCTCCAAATTTCGAAATAGGAACATTAAATTGGATTCTTTCATTGGAATACTTAGTTGCTCCCGAAATGATTCTTCGTTGTGAATCCAAACAGGCTGCAGCCAATTTAATACGCCCAACATTCAATGCGTTCATCGCAATTTTGAAACCATTTCCTCTTTCAGAAAGCATGTTTTCTACAGGAACTTTAGTTTCGTTAAAAAACACCTGTCTAGTTGATGAAGCACGGATTCCTAATTTATGCTCTTCTTCATTGGTGGAAATACCGTTTTCAGGATTGTTTTCTACAATGAAACCTGTAATGTTTTTATCGTCTTCAATTCGGGCAAAAACAATAAAAAGCGAACAAAATCCGGCATTGGTAATCCACATTTTTTGCCCTGTAATTTTATAATGTGTTCCGTCTTCAGATAAAACAGCTTTGGTTTTTCCTGAATTAGCATCACTTCCAGCTCCGGGTTCAGTAAGACAATAAGCACCAAACCATTCGCCGGAAGCTAATTTTGGAACGTATTTTTGTTTTTGTTCTTCTGTTCCGTATAAGGTGATTGGCAAGGTTCCAATTCCGGTATGCGCACCAAAAGCACTTGAAAAGGATCCTGTTGCTCCTGAAATGTAGTCGCAAACCAAAACCGTATCGACAAATCCCATTCCCATTCCGCCATAGGCTTCCGGAACAGAAATGCTCAAAAGTCCGAGTTCAGCGGCTTTGTGCATGCATTCAACAGTAAATGCAAAGTCTCTTTTTTCAAAACGGTCTTTGTTGGGCCAAAGCTCTTTATCAACAAATTCTTTGACCATATCGCGCATCATTCTTTGTTCTTCAGAGAAATCTTCTGGAATAAAAATATCTTCGCATTTTGTTTCTTTAACTAAAAACTGACCACCACGAGTCACGTTTTTTTCGATTGTATCTGCCATGGCTTATATTTTTTGTATGTTTTAATTTATGATTATTCTAAATCTTGTTATTTGGATGAAGGAAAGAATACTTTTGTCTATAATATTTCGTAAATCCCCGCTGCTCCTTGTCCAGTTCCTACACACATGGTTACCATGCCGTATTTACTGCCGCGTCGTTTCATTTCGTCAAATAATTGAACGGATAATTTTGCTCCCGTACAGCCAAGAGGATGACCTAAAGCAATTGCACCTCCGTTTACATTTACAATATCAGGATTCAAATCCAATTCTCTAATTACAGCTAAAGACTGTGAAGCAAAGGCTTCGTTTAACTCAATCAAATCAATATCTTTCAATTGTAATCCTGCTTGTTTTAAAGCTTTTGGAATGGCTTTTACAGGTCCAATTCCCATAATTCTTGGTTCTACTCCTGCAGAAGCATAATTTACTAATCTGGCTATAGGTGTTAAGTTTAATTCTTTTACCAATTCTTCGCTCATGATTAAAACAAAGGCAGCACCATCACTCATTTGAGATGAAGTTCCAGCAGTAACTGTCCCGTCAGCAGCAAAAACAGGTCTTAATTTGGCTAAGGCTTCTAGCGAAGTATCGGCTCTTGGGCCTTCGTCTTTATTGACAGTGTAAGATTTTGTTTCTTTTTTACCATTAGCGTTGATAAAAGTCTGTTCGATGTCAATTGGAACAATTTGACTTTCAAATTTGCCTTCAGCTTGCGCTTTTAATGCTTTTTGATGCGAATGATAAGCAAATAAATCCTGGTCTTCTCTGGAGATATTGAATTGTTTCGCAACGGCTTCGGCTGTTAATCCCATTCCCCAGTAATAATCTTCGTGACCCGCTTTGGCCACGGCATAATCTGGAGTGGGTCTGTAACCTCCCATAGGAATAAAACTCATGCTTTCGGCACCACCGGCAATAATACAATCCGCCATTCCCGATTGGATTCGGGCAGTTGCCATTCCGATGGTTTCTATTCCTGAGGCACAATATCGGTTTACGGTAACCCCAGCAACATCATTTATTTCTAATCCCATTAATGAAATGAGGCGTCCAAAATTCAATCCTTGTTCCGCTTCCGGCATTGCATTTCCTACCATAACATCATCAATGCGTTTTTTGTCGAAATCAGGCAATTCATTCATCATATGTTGAATGGTTTCTGCTGCCAATTCATCAGGACGTTTGAAACGGAATACACCTTTTGGGGCTTTTCCAACTGCTGTTCTGTATGCTTTTACGATATAGGCTGTTTTCATTTGTTTTTATGATTTTGAGATTATAGAAAATAGAATATAGACTGTTATAAAGTCTTAAATCTATATTCTGTTTTCTTTATTCTAATTTCTAAGAGGTTTCCCCGCTTTTAACATATATTGAATGCGTTCTAGAGTTTTACGTTCAGTACAAAGAGACAGGAAAGCTTCTCTTTCTAAATCTAATAGATACTGTTCGGATACCAATGTCGGTTCGGATAAATCACCACCAGCCATAACGTAAGCCAGTTTGTTTGCAATTTTTTTATCGTGTTCAGAAATGTAACTTCCGGCAACCATTTGGTCGGTTCCTACTAAGAACATTCCTAATGCTTGTTTTCCTAATACTTTAATATCATTTCTTCTGATTGGTTGGGTATAACCAGCTTCAGCCATTAATAACGCATGTTTTTTAGCTTCAGCAATTTGGCGGTCTTTGTTCACCACAATAATATCTTTTCCGTGTTGTAATAAACCGGTATCAAAGGCTTCATAAGCAGAAGTCGAAACTTTTGCCATGGCAATGGTCAAGAAATATTCTTGTAAAGTATTTAGTTCCACATCATTTTTTCGAAATAAATCGGAGGCACGTAAAGTCATTTCTTTTGAACCACCACCGCCGGGAATGACACCAACACCAAATTCCACTAATCCCATATAAGTCTCAGCAGCTGCAACTATTTTATCGGCATGTAAGCTCATTTCACAGCCACCTCCAAAAGTCATTCCGTGTGGAGCTACAACAACTGGAATCGAAGAGTATCTTACACGCATCATAGTGTCTTGGAAAAATTTAACAGCAAAATTCAATTCGTCATATTCCTGTTCTACCGCCATCATGAAAATCATTCCGATATTGGCGCCAACGGAGAAATTAGCGGCTTGATTCCCAATAACCAATCCTGAATATTCTTTTTCGGCTAAATCAATCCCTTTGTTTATGGCTTGTAATACATCACTGCCAATAGTGTTCATTTTCGTTTTGAATTCGATATTTAAAATTCCATCACCTAAATCTTCGATGATAGCACCACTATTACTCCATACTTTTTTGCTTTCGCGAATGTTGTTCAGGATGATAAAGGCATCTTGTCCCGGAACTTTTTCCTGTGATTTTTTTGAAATATCATAAAAATAGGTAGCGCCTTCTTTTACGGTATAAAAACTGTTGTTTCCTGAAGCCAGCATTTCGTTTACCCAAGGAGCAGGGGTATGTCCTTCGGCTTTTATTAGTTCGAATCCTTTTAAAACACCTATGGAATCCCAGATTTCGAATGGACCATTTTCCCAGCCAAAACCGGCTTTCATCGCATCGTCAATTTTGTATAGTTCGTCTGAGATTTCAGGAACTCTATTGGAAACATAGGCAAATAAGGCAGCGAAACTTTTTCTGTAAAATTCACCTGCTTTGTCTTGACCTTTTATTAAAATTTTAAAACGATCAATAGGTTTATCGATAGTTTTTGTAAGTTCTAAAGTGGCAAACGAAGCTTTTTTGGCAGCGCGATATTCTAAAGTGTTTAAGTCTAATGAAAGAATGTCTTTGTCTACTTTTTTATAAAAACCTTGTCCTGTTTTACTTCCAAACCATTTATTCTCGACCATTTTAGTGATGAATTCTGGGAGTTTAAATAACTCATGGGCTTCGTCCTCAGGGCAGTTTTCATAAATTCCGTTGGCAACATGTACCAAAGTGTCTAAACCAACTACATCAACCGTTCTAAAAGTAGCCGATTTTGGCCGTCCAATTACAGGGCCTGTTAATTTATCAACTTCTTCAATGGTCAGATTTATTTCTTTCACCAAATGAAACAAACTTTGGATTCCGAAAACTCCAATACGGTTTCCGATGAAAGCAGGAGTATCTTTGGCTACAACCGAAGTTTTTCCCAAGAATTTTTCTCCGTAATTATTCAAAAAGTCCAATACTTCAGTTGAAGTTTTTGGTCCAGGAATAATTTCGAATAATTTTAAGTAACGTGCAGGGTTAAAAAAGTGCGTTCCGCAGAAGTGTTTTTGGAAATCTTCGCTTCGTCCTTCACTCATAAAATGGATTGGAATTCCAGAAGTGTTAGAAGTCACTAAGGTACCCGCTGTTCTGTATTGGTCAATTTGTTCGAAAACCAATTTTTTGATGTCCAAACGTTCCACCACAACCTCGATAATCCAATCTACATTGGCAATTTGCGCCATGTCATCGGTTGTGTTACCGGTGGTGATTCTACTGGCAAATTTTGCGCTGTAAATAGGTGAGGGTTTCGATTTTAGCGAATTGCTCAAATGCTCATTTACAATTCGGTTTCTAACGGCTTTACTGTCCAGAGTGAGTCCCTTTTTGCTTTCCGCTTCGGTAAGCTCTTTTGGGACAATATCCAAAAGTAAAACTTCGACACCAATGTTGGCAAAATGACAAGCAATTCCTGAACCCATGATTCCAGAACCAATTACGGCAACTTTTTTAATTGTGCGTTTCATACGTTGTTACTATTTATTTTTATCTGAATATGTTTTCGCCTTTATTTCTTGTCTTTTTGAATCGTGGCGATTTCATTTTCGGTGTTTTCAGATTGGTTAAATATTTCTTTATCGTGTATTAATTTGTTGATGGTTTCGGCAACTTCTATGAAGTTTTCCCATTTTTCATCTGAGATATGTTTTTTAATACTTTCATTAAATTGGATAACGGTACTTTTAGACAAGGCTCTTTTTTCTTTGCCATAGTCAGTAAGGTAAATTAATACACCCCGACCATCATTTGGGTTTTTCTTTTTAACGATTAATCCTTTTTCTTCCATCGATTTCAATGTGCGGGTCAGGCTCGTGGGTTCCATTCCCATTTTAGGCCCCAAAGCCGTCGATGGCGTTCCTTTTTCTTTGTCGATACTTAATAATGCAAATCCTGTTGCCATTGTGGCGCCATACTTGGTAGCCTCTTCATTATACATTCTGGAAATAGCTTGCCAAGTTGCTCTTAAGATGTAATCTATCGTTTTGTTTTTCATGTGGCATGCTGATTAAGTTTCTTTCAAATAGAAAATTATTTTTTTATCATAATCATTTTATTTTAATCTAAAAATTATGATATTAGCATTGTTGTTATTTCAAATATAAGAAATAATAGTATGCGTGCATAATAAAAAACATCTATTTTTTTGTTAAAAAATGCTTTTGCTGTAAATAAAAAGGGATTGTTTCACACTGAATGAAACAATCCCTTTTTATTAGGTGAAAATACTATTTAGAAGCTATATATCTTCTTATATAAATCCTGATATTTTTCAAGAATATTTTTACGCTTCAATTTGAGTGTTGGAGTTAATTCGCCGCCATCAATAGACCAAACATCAGGAGTGAGTTCAAAACGTTTTATTTGTTCCCAATGACCGAATTTTGAATTAATAGTATCAATTTCCTGTTGGATACGGGCAATAACATTTTCGTTAGTGATTAAAGCTTGTTTTGTATTGTCAATCTCAATGTTATTCTTTTTAGCCCATTCGGTTACAAAATCAAAATTAGGCTGGATGAATGCAGCAGGCATTTTTTGGCCTTCGCCAATAACCATAATCTGTTCTATAAAGCGGGATTGCTTCATGGTGTTTTCAATAAGCTGAGGCGCAATGTATTTTCCTCCCGAAGTTTTAAACATTTCTTTTTTGCGGTCGGTGATTTTCAAGAAACCATCTGAATCCATATTTCCAATGTCTCCCGTATGGAAATAACCATCGGTGATTACTTCATTAGTAAGTGTTTCGTTTTTGTAATAGCCTATCATTACATTAGGTCCTTTACAAAGAATTTCTCCGTCTTCGGCAATTTTTACTTCTACATTATCGATTACTTTTCCAACAGTTCCAATTCGGAAACCAAAATTTCTCATATCGTTTACAGCAATTACAGGCGAAGTTTCGGTTAAACCATAGCCTTCCATAACAGGAATTCCTGCGGCTGCAAAAATTCGTGACAATCGGGTTTGTAAAGCGGCACTACCGGAAACCATCACTTCAAGCCTGCCGCCAAGGCCTTCCTGCCATTTGCTAAAAATGAGTTTTCTAGCAATTTTAAGTTGGAATTCGTACCAAAATCCATTCGCTCCATAAGGTTCGTATCGCAATCCTAAATCGATGGCCCAGAAAAATAATTTTCTTTTAATTCCAGTTAGTTCGGCTCCTTTAGCATAAATTTTGTCATATACTTTTTCGATTAATCTAGGAACAGCTGTAATTACGGTAGGTTGTACTTCTTTAATGTTTTCGCCAATTTTTTCTATGGATTCTCCAAAATAGATCGATACACCATAATATTGGTATAAATACAAAACCATTCTTTCGAAAATATGGCAAATCGGTAAAAAGCTCAATGCGCGACTCGCTCCGGCTTTAAAAGGAATTCTAGGTGCGCTACCTAAAACATTCGATACAATATTTTGGTGCGAAAGCATTACTCCTTTAGGATTTCCAGTTGTCCCAGAGGTGTAAATAATAGTGGCTAAATCTTCGGTTTTGATACTGTTTTTTCTAGTTTTTACTTCTTCTTGATTGCTTTCGTCTTCGCCAAGTACTGTTAATTCATTCCAATTTTTGCAATTGACAATAGTATTGAAACTATAGATTTCTTTAAGATGAAGTAATTTGTCTTTGATTAAGTTTATTTTTCTTAATACTTCTTCGTCAGAAACAAAACAATAGCTGGCTTCACAATGATTGAGAATGTATTCGTAATCAGATTCAGAAATAGTAGGATAGATAGGAACTGTTTGTGCCCCGGTTTGCAAAACACCTATATCAACAATATGCCATTCGGGTCTGTTGTTAGAAGAAATAATAGCAATTTTATCGTCTTTTTTTATTCCCATGTACAAAAGTGCTCTGGAAATGCTATTGGCTTTAGCAATATATTCTTGTGTAGATATTTTTACCCATACACCATTTTGCTTTGAAGCTAAAGCATCTGGAATTGTAGTAAACTCATCTTGTTGATGATACGGAAAATCAAAAATTCGGGTAATAGAAGTCATACTTACAGTTTTGGAATCCTATGCAAATTATAAAAAAATAACTGAATTTTCTTTTTTTTAGCAGTTAAATAAAGTAAAAAGAACAGCTAATTAGGGTTTGGGAAAATGACTTGTTTATTCGTTATCCACGTATTCTTTACTTCTTTCTCCCAAGATGAACATTTTCTTTTTTTCGAAGTGGATTGAAAAGTGCACACTTATCCAGTTTTCAGTATTATCGGTTGTTGTATTTGCTTCTTTGTTTTTGTACCAAAGCGTGTAAACTGCATAATTGAACCCTTTTTTATACATGGGTACTCCGTTTTCAAAACATTCAATTCCCCAATTGATGTTTACTTTAGATAAATCATGTTGTTGAAAAATTCCCAAGCCATTAGGATTTAACAGTACAATTGGTTCTTTGTCTCCTTCGAATAAATATGTTCCTGAAATAGGATAATCTATAGAGGTAGTGATATAATGTTCACCGTTTTGAGTAGTGATTTTTTCTGATTTATTTTGGGAATAAATAGTTGTTGCTAAGAATAAGAATGCGATTGAAAGAAATGGAGAAGGTTTCATTTTAATTTTTTGCCTGCAATCTAAAACAATTGAGTTTAAAATTATAAAGTTTCATCGTTTTTATATTTAAAAAGTAGTCAGTTGTTTTTGTTATAATCTGCTTAGTTAAGAAAAAGGAAACACAGCTATTATTTTAAAACTATATTTGCAGCCTTGGTATATTATAGCCAAACAATAAGAAACGTTTTTTTATGATGATGAAGGAAGAAATAGAGGTTATGAGTGCAATAACTCCGGAAGAAATAGACAGATGCATTGCTATATTATCCCAATTGAACACAGATACAGACCAAATTTTTGAAATTCCAAAAGAGCAAAGAACGGCTTTAATCAAAGCTGCAGGAATGTTCTCCAGACCAGACAGAGATGAGCTTTCCCGTAGAAAAAAAGATGGGAAATTAGCAGCTAAACGCAAAATGGAAAAGCGTGATCGAACTGCCCGAAAGGAAACAGGAATTCGTCATGCCCGTGAAGCGAGTATTTTTGTTGCACCAAAATTATTGGCTTTTAATGATTTGGCTCACAAAGAACAATTAGAACTGGAAACACCCAGAAATTGTTATGTGTGTAAAACAGAATTTACTAAAATGCATCACTTTTACGATACAATGTGTCCTGACTGTGGGGATTTTAATTATGCCAAACGTTTTCAGACTGCTGATGTCAAAGGTCAAATTGCCGTGATTACAGGTTCCCGATTAAAAATAGGGTACCATATTACATTGATGTTATTGAGAGGAGGAGCCACTGTTGTTGCTACAACTCGTTTTCCAGTTGATTCGGCTTTGCGTTTTGCAAAGGAAGATGATTTTATGGATTGGGGACATCGCTTAAAAATTCACGGATTGGATTTGCGACATATTCCTAGCGTAGAGATTTTTTGCAATTTTATTGAGCAAAAATACGGTCGATTGGATATTCTTATCAATAATGCAGCACAAACAATAAGGCGTCCTGCCGGGTTTTATACTCATTTAATGGAAAATGAAGAACGTTCCATAACTTCTTTACCTAAGCAAGCCCAGGAATTATTATTAGATCATATTAATTGTTTGGACGAGTTGAAAGTGTTGACATCAGCTGCTTCTTCTAATCAAAATATGCCGGTAACTTGGCATGGACCTGAACCTGGGATTGGTTTGCGGGCTTCCGCCAAATTATCTCAGATTCCATATAGTTTTGACAATACACTGGTGGCCAATGAAGTTTTTCCGGAAGGAGAACTAGATGCCGATTTACAACAAGTAGATTTAAGAAAAACAAATAGCTGGCGTTTGAAATTAGGACAAATTGAAACTACTGAAATGATTGAAGTGCAACTCGTTAATTCTGTTGCGCCTTTTGTGTTGTGTAATCGCCTTTCGGAAGTAATGAAAAAAGATAACACAGGCAAAAAACATATTATTAACGTTTCGGCAATGGAAGGAAAGTTTTACCGTGATTTCAAGGAAGACCGTCATCCGCATACTAATATGGCTAAAGCTGCTTTAAATATGCTTACACATACGGCTGCAGGAACTTTAGCTAAAGACGGAATTTTCATGAATGCTGTGGATACCGGTTGGGTAACCGATGAAGATCCCGCAGAATTAGCAAAAAAGAAACAGGAATTAGAAGATTTTCAACCGCCTCTGGATATTGTTGATGGTGCGGCAAGAGTAATGGATCCTTTGTTTGATGGAATCAACATTGGGAAACATTGGTGTGGAAAATTCTTGAAAGACTATAATCCTATTCCTTGGTAAACGTTTTTTAAATCAAATAATTAAGTGTAAAGCAATAGAATTGCAAACCACAATAGAATTAAATTTTTATTGTGGTTTTTTTATTTTTCATTGTAAGAAATATCTAAGAAACTATAGTTTTTATCTATTTCAAAAATATTTTTGATAGTAAAATTTGCGTAAATTAGCAATGCAACTTTTAAAAAATATAAAAAATTAGATATTATGGAAAATACAAACAATTCAAACGGTGGGGGGAAATGTCCATTTTCAAGTGGTATTGTTAAACAAAGTGCGGGTTCAGGTGCGACCAATAATGATTGGTGGCCGAATCAGTTAAAGTTGAATGTTTTGCGTCAGCATGCTAATTTTTCTAATCCAATGGGAGCCGATTTTAATTATGCTGAGGAATTTAAATCGCTTGATTTAGCTGCTGTTAAAAAGGATATTTTTGATTTGATGACTTCGTCTCAGGACTGGTGGCCTGCTGATTATGGACATTATGGCCCATTTTTTATTCGAATGGCATGGCATAGTGCAGGGACTTATCGTATAGCTGATGGTAGAGGAGGAGGAGGTTCAGGTTCACAGCGTTTTGCTCCGTTGAATAGCTGGCCTGATAATGTGAATTTAGATAAGGCCCGATTGCTTTTGTGGCCAGTTAAAAAGAAATATGGTAAGAAAATCTCATGGGCTGATTTAATGATATTGGCAGGGAATTGTGCTTTAGAATCCATGGGATTGAAAACTTTTGGTTTTGGAGGTGGACGTGAAGATATTTGGGAAACCGAACAGGATATTTATTGGGGAGCAGAAGGGAAATGGTTAGATGATAAACGTTACAATGGAGATCGTGAATTAGAAAACCCTTTAGCTGCGGTTCAAATGGGATTGATCTATGTAAATCCGGAAGGGCCAAACGGAAATCCAGATCCTGTGGCTTCGGCAAGGGATATTCGTGAAACTTTTGGTCGAATGGCAATGAATGATGAGGAAACAGTAGCCTTAGTTGCAGGAGGTCATACTTTTGGAAAAACTCATGGTGCTGCCGATCCTAGTCAGTATGTAGGTGTTGAACCTGAAGCAGCTAGTATTGAACAACAAGGTTTAGGATGGAGAAACACTTTTGGGAAAGGACATGGAGAAGATACGATTTCAAGTGGTTTAGAAGGAGCCTGGACTACTACGCCAACAAAATGGAGTAATAATTATTTTGAAAATCTTTTTGGTTTCGAATGGGAATTGAGCAAAAGTCCAGCTGGTGCACACCAATGGAAACCTAAAAATGGTGCGGGATTAGGAACTGTTCCCGATGCACATAATCCATCAAAAAGTCATGCACCAACGATGCTTACTGCCGATTTAGCTTTGCGATTTGATCCAATTTATGAAAAGATTGCGAGAAATTTTTATGAAAACCCAGACCAGTTTGCCGATGCTTTTGCGCGAGCCTGGTATAAATTGACGCATCGTGATATGGGACCAATTGCCCGTTATCTGGGGCCAGAAGTGCCAAGTGAAGAATTAATTTGGCAAGACCCAATTCCGGCTGTAAGTCATAAATTAATTGATGCCACTGATGTTTCTTCACTTAAAGCAAAAATCTTAGATTCAGGATTGTCTGGGTCTGAGTTGGTTTCTACCGCCTGGGCTTCGGCATCTACTTTTAGAGGTTCAGACAAACGAGGTGGTGCCAATGGTGCCCGCATTCGATTAGCTCCTCAAAAAGATTGGGAAGTCAATAATCCAGCGCAATTAGCAAAAGTAATTTCAAAATTAGAAGCAATTCAAGCGACATTTAACGCTGCACAATCAGACGGAAAGAAAGTTTCTCTTGCGGATTTAATTGTGTTAGGAGGAGGTGCAGCCATTGAAAAAGCAGCTAGTAATGCCGGTTCTAAAATTGAAGTTCCTTTCGCTGCAGGAAGAACTGATGCAACGCAAGAACAAACTGATGTAGAATCTTTTGCTGTTTTAGAGCCTATTGCTGATGGATTCCGTAATTATTTGAAAACAAAATATGCTGTATCAGCTGAAGAATTATTTGTTGATAAAGCCCAATTGCTGACGCTTTCTGTTCCAGAGTTGACTGTGTTAATAGGCGGAATGCGTGTGTTGAATACTAATTTTGATCAATCAAATCATGGAGTATTTACCGCTAGTCCAGAAGTATTGACTAATGATTTCTTTGTGAATTTATTGGATTTTGATACAACATGGAAAGCTACTTCAGATTCTCAGGATGTTTTTGAAGGTCGCGACCGTAAATCAGGTACAGTGAAATGGAAAGCAAGTCGTGTGGATCTTATTTTTGGTTCTAATTCTGAATTGAGAGCTATCGCTGAGGTTTATGGATGTACCGATTCTAAAGAGAAATTCGTGAAAGATTTTGTAGCAGCTTGGAATAAAGTCATGAATTTAGATCGTTTTGATTTGGTTTAGTTTTTATGTTTAAAATAAAAACCCGACAGCTTTTAGAAAGTTGTCGGGTTTAATTTATAAGTTTTTCAGAATCGGGTTATACGATTTTGTAAATTTTGGTAATATCTTTTAAGATTTCCTCAAAGTCAATTTTCAAGTCGATTAATTCTCCGGAGTGAATGTCAAAAACCCAACCGTAAACTTTTAGATTTCGTTCGCTGTTTGCTTTTTGAACTTCGGCAGTTTTAATCACATTGATACATTGTTCCTGTACGTTTAATTCAACAAGTCTTTTGTATTTTTCTCCTTCATCAGTAATAGAATCCAGTTCTTCCCTGTGAATTCTATATACGTCTCTAATGTTTCTCAACCAAGGGTTTAGAATTCCTAAGTCAGATTGTTGCATAGCAGCAAGAACCCCACCACAACCATAATGACCACAAATTACAATATGATTTACTTTTAGACTTCCAACAGCATAATTAATAACTGACATAGAATTCAAGTCGGTATTAGGAACCATATTAGCAATGTTTCTGTGAACAAAAACTTCACCAGGTTGTAAACCCATCACTTCTTCGGCAGTAACACGACTATCAGAACAACCAATATAAAGGATTTCAGGTGATTGTCCAGCGCCTAATTTGTCAAAATAAGCAGGGTCGCCTTGCAGTTGTTTAGCGATCCACTTTTTGTTGTTTTCAAAAATTTGTTTGATGTCCATGTTTTGTATTTTTTTTCAAATATAAGGGGTAATTGCAATGTAAAAAAAGAAGACTCTTGTAATCTCACAAAAAAGTCCCATCTTTTTATATTGCTGTATGAAAAGTTGGGACTTTAGTATTAGGTAGCAACAATTATGATTGAATTAAAGTATATTCAGTATAAATTAGCTTTTTGTATTCTAAAAACAGCATTATAGTTTGAGCTTTCAGGATATATTTTACAATCTTTGAACTCAAAAAAAAGCTATATGAGTAAGACAAAAGTAATAATCAATAATAATGGTTCAATAAAAATTGAGGGTGATTTCGAAATTATGGACTGTGATGGAAATGTTTACGGATTAGAAGGAAGAACAGCTTTAGGACTTTGCCGTTGTGGATTATCTTCTAATAAACCTTTTTGTGATGGTTCTCACCGTAATAATTTTGCACATGAACCTAAGGCATTTGATTTGCCACCAATGAAAAAATAAAATTTCACATTAAACAAAAAAGCTGCATTTCATAATGCAGCTTTTTTGTTTCTCTTTTAAGACTAGTAAAGAGTTTTATCCTTCAATTTTAGCAGAAAGCTCAAACCAGCGTTCTTCTTTGGTTTCCATCTTATTGATGATGTTTTCCAGTTCTTTTGCTTTTTTCTCGATGTCTGCATCAGCTATTTTTCCTTCTGAAAATAATTGTTCGATTTTAGTTTTTTCAATTTCTAAATCTTTGATTTCGCGTTCGATTTTTTGATATTCTTTTTGCTCGTTAAAAGTTAGATTTCCTGTTGGATTTTTTTGTTTCCAATCTTTCTTTTCGGCTTTGTTTTCTTCTTTTTGTGCTACATCGGCACTGTCTTCATACGCTCTAAAATCAGAATAGTTTCCAGGGAAATTTTCGACAACACCCTGACCTCTAAAGATAAATAAGTGGTCTACAATTTTATCCATAAAATAACGGTCGTGAGAAACTACCAATAAACAACCTGGATAATCTAAAAGGAAACTTTCTAATACATTTAAAGTCACGATATCCAAATCGTTTGTAGGCTCATCCAGAATCAAGAAGTTTGGATTCTGAATCAAAACAGTACATAAATACAAACGTTTCAATTCGCCACCACTTAATTTGTCTACAAAATCATATTGTTTTTTAGCATCAAAAAGAAAACGTTCTAACAATTGGGAAGCCGAAATGATTCTTCCTTTTGCCAACGGAATAAATTCTCCGTATTCCTTGATAATATCAATAACGCGTTGTCCCGCTTTTGGGTTGATACCACTTTGAGTATAATATCCTATTTTGATGGTATCACCTTTAACTACTCTTCCTGAATCTAAAGGTAAAGTTCCTGTCAATAAATTCAAGAAAGTCGATTTTCCAGTTCCGTTTTTACCAATGATTCCAATGCGTTCACCACGTTGAAAATCAAAACTGAAATTGTCTAAAATAACACGGTCTTTGAATTTCTTCGAAATTTTGTGAAGCTCGATAATCTTACTTCCCATGCGTTCCATGTTGATTTCGAGTTCTACTTTGTTCTCTTTACGGCGACTTTGTGCTTTTTCTTTGATGATGTAAAAATCATCCTGACGCGATTTAGACTTGGTTGTTCTCGCCTTTGGCTGACGGCGCATCCATTCTAATTCTTTAACGAATAAATTTTGGGCTTTATCCACACTGGCGTTTTCAGAAGCAATTCGTTCTTCTTTTTTCTCTAAATAGTAAGAGTAATTTCCTTTGTACTGGTATAGTTTTCCGTTGTCTAATTCTAAAATTTCATTACAAACACGTTCTAAGAAAAAACGGTCGTGCGTAACCATAAACAAAGTGATATTTTCTTTAGCAAAATACGATTCTAACCATTCAATCATTTCCAAATCCAGGTGATTCGTAGGTTCGTCAAGAATCAATAAATCTGGACGATTAATCAAAATGATAGCTAGGGAAAGACGCTTTTTTTGTCCTCCGGAAAGATTTTTTACTTTTAATTTAAAATCTTCCAGTTTTAATTTGAACAAAATTTGTTTGTATTGGGTTTCAAAATCCCAGGCATTGTGCTGATCCATACCGTCAAAAGCTTTTTGATAAGCTTCTTCGTCTTCTGGATTTTCTAATGCTTTTTCGTATTGCTCAATTACTTTTAAGGTTTCATTGTCAGAGGCGAAAATGCTTTCTTCAATGGTTAATTCGTCTTGTAAATTATTGTCCTGCGAAAGAAATGCCATTCTGATTCCTTTTCTTAAAACCACTTGTCCTGTATCAGGTTCGTCTAAACCATTGATAATGCTCATGATTGTGGTTTTTCCAGAGCCGTTTTTGGCTATAAAGGCAATTTTTTGGTCTTTGTTGATTCCAAAAGAAATGTTTTCAAAAAGGGTTCTTTCTCCAAAAGATTTGGATATATTTTCGACAGATAAATAATTCACAGTTGTAATTTTTTTGGCAAAAGTAAACTATTTCATTGATTTGCTACTAGTTTATTGTTTTAGGCTGCGGCTTTTGATTTTGAAGAAATGAATTCAAAAAAGGACTTAAATTGATTTCATGCAGTTTTTGAGGAACGTTTAGGATTGGTTTTAGCTGTAAATGCTCGTTAGTCAGATAATAATGAATGCCATCAAATGTAGCGATGCCTTCTATTTGATGAAAGGGGATTTTTAAATTTATTTTTCGTTTGTTTCCAGATAAAAAATCCGAATCCTTAAAATCATATAAAAGATATAGAAAAGGTTTTCCGTTTTTGGAATAACCACAAAGAACAATGGTTTTTTGCGAGGGCATAAATGTAGCACCGCTTACAAGTCCTTCGGTATTAAGCGAAGCTTTTACTTTTGCTACGTGATTTCCAGTAGAATTAGGTAAGGAATAAATTGTGGTTTGTTGTGTTTTCCATTCTTTGGTAAACAGATAAATGCTGTCCTGATAAACTAAAAATGCCTCACAGTCAAAATTAGTTGCATTACTGGCTTGTGGACTAAAATCGGTTTGGTTTTCATATACAAAAGTAATGGTGTCGCATTTTGGGTTTTGGTCATAAATAGTGCTTTTATTGGTTTTTAAGATGTGGAGGTTTGTCCGGTTGCCTTGGTAGTTGTTGCCGAAATCTCCAATATAAATGTAATTTTCGTCTTGCGTGATTTCTTCCCAGTCCTGATTAATTACGTTAGAAAGCGTGATTTTTTTCCTGATTTTCCCTGATACATCCATGCCGTAAAGTGTGGTGTCGTGGTCGTCGTTGTGTGTCCACAACAGAGAATCGAATGCAATAAGACCAGAAGTTTCAGGAATAGAATCTGAAATAATACTTGAAAAATCAGGTTTTAATTTGGTTTTTGAATAAGAGCAGCTGCCGTCATTTATTGTTGCATTTGGATTGAAATTTTTAGCCATAGCATCGGTGCAGCCACTTATTTGGGAATAAGTGAAGTTACAGATAAGGCAAAAAATCAGAAAATGGATTTTCATAAAGGACATTAACTTTGGCTGCATCAAAAATAAGCCAATACTTTTAGATTATGTAATTGTGTTTCGAATACTATTTGGGTAAGTGTAAGCTAGAATTGGTTTTAAAAATTGGAAAAAAATCGGTATTTTAGAGGTAGTAATAGAAGAAATAACGGTTTTACGGCTGTTGTTGTGTTAACTCAGGTTAATTTATTGTAAAAAAATAAGCTGTTGAAAGGCTTGTTTTTTTGTCGAATTAGTAAAAAATGATGTATTTAGTATTTGATTTTTATTAATAAGTAGATTATTATTTTGAAAATGAGTTGCTTGCTATAATTAATATAGGAAAGCTGCATTTAATATAATTTATGTTTTAAGAATTTAGTAATTTCGCAAACAGAAATTAAAAAACTACCTTTTAGGTTAACAATATGGCAAGATTCGAATTAAAGCTTCCGAGAATGGGAGAAAGTGTCGCAGAAGCAACCATTACAAACTGGTTGAAACAAGTAGGCGATAAAATTGAAGCCGATGAGGCAGTGCTAGAAGTTGCTACCGATAAAGTAGATAGTGAAGTACCTAGCGAAGTTTCGGGTGTTTTAGTAGAACAATTGTTTTCAAAAGATGATTTGGTTGAGGTAGGACAAACTATTGCAATCATTGAGACAGAAGGGGAGGATGAAGATGCGGTGGTTGAGGTTGAAGAAACAATAGCACCAGAGATAATAGAAGAAGTAACAAAAACGATAGAAATAGCAAAAGAAACGGTTGCTGTTCCAGCAATAACAAATAGCAATTCTGAAAAATTCTTTTCGCCATTAGTGAAAAACATTGCAGCTGCCGAAGGAATTGGTATCGAAGAATTGGAAAAAATTCCAGGTACAGGAAGCGAAGGCAGAGTGACTAAGAATGATATTTTAGAATATCTGAAAAACAGAACAAATGCGCCTCAGGTTGAAGCTGTAAAAGAAGTTGTTGAGGTTGTTGAGGCAGTTTCTTCAAAATCAGTTGCACCGGTTTCTGTGAGTGGTGGCGACGAAATTGTCGAAATGGATAGAATGCGCAAGTTGATTGCGGGTTATATGATTTCTTCTCAACAAACATCTGCTCATGTTTATTCTTTTATAGAAGTTGATATGACCAATATTGTAAAATGGCGTGAAAAGCATAAAAATGAATTTGAGAAAAGAGAAGGTGAAAAGCTGACTTTTACCCCTATTTTTATGGAAGCTGTTGCTAAGGCATTGAAAGATTTTCCTGGAATGAATATTTCAGTTGATGGTGATTATATCATTAAAAAGAAAAATATCAATCTGGGTATGGCTGCTGCTTTACCAAACGGTAATTTGATTGTTCCTGTAATTAAAAATGCAGATCAACTCAATTTGGTAGGTATGGCAAAAGCTGTAAACGATTTAGGAAATCGAGCAAAATTAGGAAAGCTGAAACCAGATGAAACTAAAGGAGGAACTTATACAGTGACGAATGTTGGTTCCTTTGGAAGTGTTTTTGGTACACCAATTATCAATCAGCCGGAAGTGGGGATTTTAGCCCTAGGTGCTATTAGAAAAGTACCGGCGGTAATTGAAACTCCAGAAGGAGATTTTATAGGAATTCGTCAAAAGATGTTTTTAACTCATGGTTATGATCATCGTATTATTGATGGCGCTTTAGGCGGAATGTTTGTGAAACGAGTTGCCGAATATTTAGAGAATTTTGATATTACAAGAACTATTTAGTTTTGAAATTTATATCAGCAAACCCGTGTCGTTTTTAAAACGAGACGGGTTTTCTTTTTTAAACTCTTGTTTAAATCAAACTCAAAACTTTATATTTGTAGCTATATATTATAAAGATGGAATTAAAACTCAATAGACCTATCTGCTTTTTTGATCTTGAAACTACAGGAATTGATATTGGAAAAGACAGAATTGTGGAAATCTCAATATTTAAAGTTTTTCCAAACGGAAATAAAGAAAGCAAAACATGGCTGGTGAATCCTACGATTCCAATTCCACCACAAACTACCGCTGTTCACGGAATTACCGATGAAAAAGTAGCTAATGAACCTACTTTTAGTGAACTGGCTTCTCAGGTTTACAATATGATAAAAGACAGTGATTTGGCTGGATTTAATTCAGATCGATTTGATATTCCGCTTTTGGCAGAAGAATTGCTTCGTGCGGGAGTAGATTTTGATATGAAAAACAGAGTTTCTGTCGATGTTCAAACTATTTTTCATAAGATGGAAGAGCGTACTTTGAGTGCTGCTTTAAAGTTTTATTGTGGTAAAAGTTTAGAAAATGCCCATTCGGCAGAAGCGGATACAATAGCTACTTATGAAATCCTGAAAGCACAATTAGAACGTTATCCTGATTTAGAAAACGATATGAAATCGCTTTCGGAATTTACAACCAGAAAAAAAATAGCCGATTTTGCCGGAATGATTTCTTTTGATAAAGATGGCGATGAAATATTTACTTTTGGAAAACACAAAGGAGTAAAAGTGGATGTTATTTTAGAAAAAGAACCAGGCTATTTTAGTTGGGTTCAAAATGCTGATTTCCCTTTGTATACTAAAAAGGTATTGACCGCAATTAAATTAAGAAAGTTAAATACGAAATAGATTTCAGTTAGCAGTTTTCAGATGGCAGTCTGAAATCTGAAATTTGAAGTCTGAAATCTGAAAAAAAATGAAGATAATTTGTATTGGTCGCAATTATGCCAGTCATATTGAAGAATTACAAAATGAACGCCCAACTGAGCCGGTAATTTTTATCAAGCCGGATTCGGCTATATTGTTAAAGCAACATCCTTTTGTGATTCCTGAATTTTCAGAAGATGTGCAGCATGAAGTTGAGGTTATTGTAAAGATTAATAAGGTAGGGAAGTATATTGAACCTAAATTTGCTCATAAATATTATGATGAGATAAGTGTAGGGATTGATTTTACAGCCCGTGATTTGCAAAATGATTTAAAATCTAAAGGTTTGCCTTGGGAAAAAGCAAAAGCTTTTGATGGTTCGGCTGTGATTGGCGATTTTTTACCCAAAGAGCAATTTAGTTCGTTAGAAAATCTTACTTTTGAATTGAAAAATAATAATCAAACCGTTCAGGAAGGTAATGTTAATATGATGTTGTGGAAAATAGATGAGTTAATTGCTTATGTTTCACAATATTTTACTTTAAAAATAGGAGATATTATTTTTACGGGAACTCCTAAAGGTGTTGCAAAGGTAAATCCCAACGACGTTTTGGAAGGATATTTAGAAGGACAAAAACTATTTAGAATACAAATAAAATAATGGCTTTAAACTATAACTTAGCAAAAGTGTATGCAATCTCAGATAATGATCAAGAGTTTGTAAACGAAATTCTAACCTTGTTTGTAAATGATGTTCCAGAAGATTTGGCACAAATAAAAGAGGGGATTAAGAAGAAAGATCATAAGCATGCCTATGCTTATGCACATAAAATCAAGCCAACTTTAGATTTGTTGGGGATGACAGTAGCTTTTGAAGAAATTCTTCAGGTAGAAGCCTGGACTAAAGAAGAGGGCAAAAGAAAAGATATTGAACATACTTTTGATAGTATAAAAACTCAGGTAAAAGAAGCAATTAAGGAGATTAAGAAAGACTTTGACTTATAATTTTTAGGTCTCCATTTTTTAAATAAAAAAACAACAAGAATCAACATTCAATTTTTTTGAATGTTGATTTTATTTTATAAGGATTTTAAATTATCAGATTAATAGATGAAAGCAACCATTGTTACTATAGGAGATGAGATTTTAATAGGGCAAATTATTGATACCAATTCGGGGTTTATTGCAAAATCCCTGGATAAAATAGGAGTAGAGATTCATGAGATGATTTCTATTAGTGATGATAAGCAACACATTCTGGATACTTTTGTAAAATTGCAAAATAAAGTCGATTTGGTAATTATTACAGGAGGTTTAGGGCCTACTAAGGATGATGTCACTAAAAAAACATTCTGCGATTATTTTGAGGATGAATTGATTGTCGATCAGGCGGTTTTAAAGCATGTTACCCAATTAATTGAAGGTTTTTATAAACGAACCATTACCCAAATCAATAAAGATCAGGCGTTGGTTCCATCGCGTTGCACGGTACTTCATAATCAGGTGGGGACAGCTCCAGGAATGTGGATGAAAAAAGAAAATACGGTTTTTGTTTCGCTGCCGGGAGTGCCATTCGAAATGAAATATTTGGTAGAGAATGAGATAATTCCAAAGGTTGTCAAAGAATATGACCGACCTTATATTATCCATAAAACGATTCTTACGTATGGACAAGGTGAAAGTATGGTGGCGGAGCGAATTGAAGATTGGGAAAACAGCTTGCCTGAATTTGTTAAATTGGCTTACTTGCCAGCTCCGGGAAGAGTGCGTTTGCGTCTTTCGGCCAGAGGAAAGGATAAAGAAGAATTAGAAAAAACAATTGATTCTTACGTGGTTTCTTTAGATGCGATTATCAATGATATTATTGTTGGTTTTGAAGAAGATGAAACGATTGAGGTTTTAGTGGGTAAAATGCTGAAAAAACAGCAAAAAACTATTGCTACGGCCGAAAGTTGTACGGGAGGTCAAATAGCGGCAAGTTTGTCATCGGTAGCGGGAGCTTCGGCTTATTTTAAAGGAAGTGTAGTTTCTTATGCAACTGAAACAAAGGTAGCTGTGTTGGGGATTCCTGCAGATTTGATAGAAGGGCATTCGGTTGTAAGTGCTGAGGTGGCTAAAGCTATGGCTTTGAATGTTAAGAAGCTGATGAATACCGATTATGCACTTGCTACAACTGGAAATGCCGGACCAACAAAAGGAGATGAAAAAGCCGAATTAGGAAGTGTTTTTATAGCTTTGGCTACTCCAAATGAGGTAATCGTAGAAGAGTTTAATTTTGGTCAACCACGTGAAAAAGTGATAGATAGAGCGTTGATTAAAAGTTTAGAAATGCTAAAGAAAGAAATTTTTAAAAATGTCTTGTAATTTTTTTGTTTGAACCGTTTATTTTTCTTTTCTTTGCACCCTGATTTTGAATAACGATATAAAAGATAAGTATAATGTCAAGAGTTTGTGACCTTACAGGTAAAAGAGCGATGGTAGGAAATAACGTTTCTCACGCTATGAACAAAACTAAGAGAAAGTTTTCTGTAAACTTAGTTAAAAAGCGTTTTTATCTTCCAGAAGAAGATAGATGGATTACTCTTAGAGTAGCAGCATCTACGATAAAAACAATTAATAAAAATGGAATTTCTGCTGTTTTGAAAAAAGCACAGTCAGAAGGATTTATAAAATAATCTTTTCCTAAATAAATATATAGCAAGATGGCAAAGAAAGGTAATAGAATCCAGGTAATTTTAGAATGTACTGAGCACAAAGCTTCAGGTGTTGCTGGTACTTCAAGATACATAACAACTAAGAACAAAAAGAATACTCCAGACAGATTGGAAATTAAAAAATTCAACCCTGTATTGAAGAGAGTAACTGTTCACAAAGAAATTAAGTAATAATTAGAAATTTTAATCCAAAATCTCAAAATGCTTACATTTAAGAGGTTTATTAAAATTCAAAATAACATTTAAATCATGGCAAAGAAAACCGTAGCATCGTTACAAACTTCTTCTAAGAGATTATCAAAAGCCATTAAAATGGTTAAATCTCCAAAAACTGGCGCATATACTTTCGTAGAAACTATCGTTGCACCTGAATTAGTTGATGAATTCTTGAAAAAGAAATAATTCATAAAAGCATATATAGAAAAGCTACTTTCTTCAGGAAGTAGCTTTTTTATTTTCTATATTTACTCTTTGAAAGTGGTATTAGTATTTATTTGCTAATACTCTTGTTATTAATACTGTATATACGATGAGTTTTTTTAAAAGAATATTTTCTACAGAGAAAAAGGAAACCTTAGATAAAGGTCTGGAAAAAACAAAAACTACTTTCTTTTCTAAATTAAGTAAAGCGATAGTAGGGAAGTCTAAGGTTGATGATGATGTTTTGGATAACCTGGAAGAAATTCTGGTTTCTTCGGATGTAGGTGTTGATACTACTTTAAAAATAATAACCCGTATAGAAAAACGTGTTTCTGAAGACAAATATTTAGGTACTTCAGAGCTGAATCAAATTCTACAAGAAGAAATTGCAGCTTTACTTTCAGAAACTAATACCGGTGAAGCAACCGAATTTGTAATTCCTGTTAATGTAAAACCTTATGTTTTAATGGTTGTTGGAGTTAACGGAGTGGGTAAAACTACTACTATCGGGAAACTGGCTTATCAGTTTAAAAAGCAAGGCTACAAGGTGGTTCTTGGGGCGGCTGATACTTTTAGAGCTGCTGCTATTGATCAATTACAAATTTGGGCTGACAGAGTTGATGTGCCAATAGTAAGACAAAATATGGGTTCTGATCCGGCTTCTGTAGCTTTTGATACACTACAATCAGCTGTGGCTCAAGATGCCGATATTGTAATTATTGATACAGCGGGACGTTTGCACAACAAGATTAATTTGATGAACGAATTGTCGAAAGTAAAACGTGTGATGCAAAAAGTAGTTGCCGATGCACCTCATGATGTATTGTTAGTTCTTGATGGTTCTACTGGTCAAAATGCTTTCGAACAAGCCAAGCAATTTACTGCTGCAACCGAAGTAACTTCATTAGCTGTAACTAAACTTGATGGTACTGCTAAAGGCGGTGTTGTCATTGGAATTTCAGATCAATTTCAAATTCCTGTAAAATACATAGGAGTAGGTGAAGGTATTGAAGATTTACAAGTCTTTAATAAATTTGAATTTATCGATAGTTTCTTTAAATAAAAAATAAATATGTTTTCTTCATTTAAAAATATAACGCCTGTAGCTTTCTATTTCGCAAGTGTTATCAGTTTTGTTTTAGCCAATGTTTTAAAAGATAAAAGTTTGACTTTTTATTATATTTTGTTGGTTTTGGGTATAGGATTCTTTTTTATGGGAATGTTAAAAAGGATTCGTACTAAACGATAATTACTGATATAAAGCATTTATTTTTTGCCAAAGTGTATTATCAAAATCAGACAAGGCTAAATTAACATTATCTGCTGCGTCTCCCATTCTAATTACCACCATTTTTTTACTTGGAATGACATAAATTTTTTGGTCATTTTTGCCCAATGCCATGAACATATCATTTGGTCCATTTGGAATGATACTTCCTGATAATTGTAGCTGACTTTGTGGTAAATGGTAACTTGATTTTCCGTTTAACCACCATAAATAACCGTAAGAAAGATTAATGTTTTGGGAAGTTGTAGTCGCTGAATTGAAAAAAGCTTCATTTAAAATAGTGTTATTTTCCCATTTTCCTTTGTTTAACATCAATAAACCAAAACGGGCCATGCTTCTGGTGGTACTGAAATAGACAATATTGTTGTCTAGAGTTAACCAACTTCCATTCATTCCAATTTTATCTCGAAGTCTTGTGTTAAAATAATTCGCCCAAGTTTGTCCTGTAGCCTGAGCAATAAGATCTTGCAGTTTTACATATACATTATGATATGCCCAGCGCGTACCTGCATCGGCTTTGTAGGTTAGGCTCGATGGAGAAACATCATCGCCATTGGCAATATCTTCGATTCCCGAAGTCATACTGAGTAAGTTCTTGCAAGTAATCAGGTTTTCTTTTGCTAAAGTTTCAGATGTCCATCCCGCACCAATATAATCAGAGACTTTATTGTTGCTGTTGATAAAACCTTCCTGTTCTGCAATTCCGGTAAGTGTTGATGTCAATGTTTTTCCGGCACTTGCCCAATACCAATTAGTGGTTGCTGAATGTCCATTGAAATAATTTTCCATGACAATGCGTCCGTTAACTAAAATCATAAAAGATTTAGAATGTTTAAGTTCTAAATAATCTAATAAGGGTTGGACCGCTTCCTGTTTCCATCCTAAATCAGCAATAGATTTGGTTTCCCAACTTGTTCCTGTTAGTGGAGGAAAATATAGGTTTTCTGTAGTAGTTGAAGGAGAACTGTTTTCAGAAGTACAGTTCACAAATAGGCAAAGACTAAGGAAACTAAGGAGTATTTTTGACATGATTTTATGGTATTGGTTCTAACTACTTTAAGACCAAAAATATATAAAATAGTTTAAGTTGGCTTTGATTTTTTAGCTAAGTTAATTATAATACACTTAACTTTGTCGGAGTAATCACAGTAGGTAATTAAAAGTATTTATGATGAAAAACAGTTTAAAAATTCTTTTTGTATGCTTGTTTTTAGTGTCTTGTCAACAAAAAATCACTCCAGAAGATATTAGTAAATTGAATGGATATTGGGAAATTGAGAAGGTGAGTTTTAAAGAAGGTGAGGATAAGGAATACAAGATGAATGAGAATTTTGATTTTTTTAAAATAGCCAATAATAAAGGGATTCGAAGAAAGGTAAGACCACAATTTGATGGGACTTTTTTATTTAATGACGATTATGAGAATGTAAAAGTACGATTTACAGAAGATCATGTTTATTTAGATTATACAACGGCTTATGCCAAGTGGAGCGAAGAATTAGTGAGTATCTCAGATGATGAAATGCTGATTAAAAATGATCAGAATAAAGAATACCAATATAAAAAAGCAGGACCAATAAATTTACTAGGAGATGGCGAAAAGACTAAATAATCAAAGTACTGTAGGCGATGTTTTGAAGCAAATTATTCAGGTAAATAAGTTGCAGTCAGGAATGGACGGAATCAACGTAAAGGAGGCCTGGCAAAATTTAATGGGAAACGGCGTGAACAGTTACACCCGTAATGTGGTTTTAAAAGGCAGTACTTTGTATGTGGAATTAACATCATCGGTATTAAGAGAAGAACTAAGCCACGGAAAATCTAAGATTGTTGCGATGATTAATGAAGAATTACGTCGTGATGTGGTGAAAGAGGTGGTTTTGAGATAGTTTATTTAAAAATGTAAATCAAAAATAGTGTCTGTAAAATCTAAATTTAAATTCTTGCCAATTTTTATAGTAACTTGGTTCTCGATATCTCCGTTATTAGTGATTTATCTTTCTTTTAAATCTCCTGTGGCCAGTATTTTTTTGCCAATTTTATTTTTATTTTTCGTGATTTTTTTCTGGTTGAAAGTTTTTAGAACTAGAGCTTTCCAAGTAGAAATTGATGAATCTGTAATAATTGTTAAAGGTTGTTTTGGAATAGGAAAATCTAAAATTTATCGTTTTAATGAATTAGATGGTTTTGATACCTTGTTTGAATCTGGAAAACTCGGATTGGCTGAATTTCTTTTTATTCTTAAAAATGGAAAAAGAATAGGAGGTATTTCTAGTTTTTACCATGTTAATTATGATAAAATGAAATTGCTGTTGCAAAAGGATTTAGTTGATTTAGGAGAAAGAAAATAAAACAAAAAAGGAATCTTGATAGCTTTTCAATAATTATACAAAAAAAAAAATCCAGTTTCAAAATTTTGAAACTGGATTTTCTGTTTTTATGTGTGACGGACAAATATGTGACTGAACACTAAAATTTGATTACTGAATACTAAAATTGTTCTCTTCCTGCAAAATGAAAAGCACTTTCTATAGCTGCATTTTCATCACTGTCTGAACCGTGAACTGCGTTTTCACCCATAGAAGTAGCGTATAATTTACGGATAGTTCCTTCGGCAGCATCTGCTGGATTTGTAGCACCAATAAGTGTTCTGAAATCTAAAACTGCGTTTTCTTTTTCTAAAATGGCAGCAACAATAGGTCCACTAGACATGAATTCTACTAATTCTCCGTAGAAAGGTCTTGCTGCGTGTACAGCATAAAAAGCTTGAGCATCGGCTACTGTAAGTTGGGTTAGCTTTAGTGATACAATTTTAAAGCCGTTATTGTTGATCATTGCAAGTATGTTTCCAATGTGTCCATTAGCGACAGCATCGGGCTTAATCATGGTAAAAGTTCTGTTAGTTGTCATTGTGAATTTCTTTTTTTATAAAAGTAGTTTTTTTTAAACGTTTACGGTATTATTTGGTAATAAATACTTCATGAATACAGCTTCTTTTGTTAAATTTTATAGTCTGATGATATCAAATCGCTGTTCCAGAGGTTGAAGACGTTCGATAAGTTTAGTTATTAAATGCTCGCCACTTTCTATATAGAATTCAGAGAAATTGGCTTGGCGTTCCTGTAAACTTTGATTAGGAAATAATTCGTTTTGCAAATCAGTGATGCGTGTTAAGGTGTCTTTTAATTTTATCTTTTCAGCTTTAAGCAAACGTTTTTCCAGTTTTTCCAGACCTTTAATTTGTTTTATCTCCTGCGCTTTTACTGCTCCGGCAAAAGAAGGATCTGTTTTTGTTGTAATCTCATTCAGGATATCGAATTGCTTTTGTAATTGCGCTTTTAAAAGTGATAAATCAATATCGATTTCCGATAGTATTAAAACTTTATTTTTTACTAAATCGACTTGTTTTGAGAATAAGTCACTCCAGCTAAGATTTAATTTATCGGCTTTTTTAAGTTGTTTTTCGCTAGCCAAAAGAACCGAATTACGGACTAAAAGTATTGGAAAACTAATTTTTACTGCATCAAAAAAAGATTTTAATTCGAGCCAATAAGCTATTTCTCCACCTCCGCCAATGTAGCAAAGATTTGGCAGGATGACTTCCTGATACAAAGGACGCATAATCACATTAGGGCTAAATTTTTCTGGATTGCTTTCTGCTAATGCTAAAATTTCAGTTTCAGAAAACTCAATTTTAGTATTGTTTACAGTATATTTTCCGTCCCGATGGCTATCGGGATCATAAACAATGCGTTCTCGTAAATTATCTTCGATATAAAACAGATTGATTTCACGGGGATTTACCTGAATAAAGTAATCTTTTAGATTTTCGTTGGTTTCTAATACTTTTTTGTGAGCTGTTTGTTGCAATAATTCTTCCTTGATATAAGGAATGAAGTTTCTTTTCAAATCAGCATCATCGGCATCAATAATTACTAATCCATGCGAGCCGAATAAGGCATTCGCTAAATAACGGGTAGCATCGGCAAGATTATCATGATTTAAATAAGTATCCTGAAATAGTTTTTTTAATTTTTCGGCATTGGTGCTTGAACCTAATTCTTGTTGGTATATTTCGAAAAAATCAGCTAATCCTTCAGTTGAAAGTCTGCCAACAGGTCCAGTGCTTTCTGCATTCCAACGGAATTTTTTTCCTTTGAAATTAAAGTAATTGATTTCTTCAAAATCATGGTCTTCGGTTGCCATCCAATAAACGGGTACAAAATTATAAGCAGGATATTTTACTTTTAATTCGGTCGTTAAATTGATGACAGAAATAATTTTGTATAGAAAATACAAAGGACCGGAAAACAGGTTTAATTGATGTCCAGTAGTTATTGTAAAAGTGTTGTTGACTTTTAAAGATTCTATATTTTGCTGGGTTAAATGCGAAATTTCGATGCCGGCATATTGCTTTTGCAGAGCTGAAACTAAGCTCGTTCTATGACTATTATTGAAATTAGTTTGTTTTTCGGCTATTTGTGCTTCGAAATTTTCAAGTGTTGGAAACCGATTATATAAAGATTGTAGTTTTGGATTTTGGTCTAAATAATCATTCATCAAAGGAGAGAAATATCCTGATTTTTGATAGCTGATACAGTCGTTGGGCATGTTTGAATTTGTTTTGAGTAAAATTACCAAAAAATATTGGAACTAAATATTTGTAGCTTTCAAAAATAAGGAGGATTTTTGCAGGATTTTAAACCTAATTTCTTGATGATGAAAGAACAGTCAGCTAAAATAAATTCTTTAAAACACGTGCTTTTTGGTAGTTTGATTGGAACAACCATTGAGTTTTTTGACTTTTATATCTATGCCAATGCTGCGGTATTGGTATTTCCGCAGTTGTTTTTTCCAGGGGAGGATAAAACAATTTCTACTTTAGAGTCTTTGGCTACTTTTTCCATTGCTTTTCTTGCTCGACCTTTAGGTTCGGCTGTTTTTGGGCATTATGGAGACAAAATAGGACGAAAAGTAACGCTTGTTGTTGCTTTGTTGACTATGGGAATCTCTACGGTGAGTATTGGTTTTTTGCCTAGTTATGCGAGTATTGGTGTTTTGGCTCCTATTTTATTAATGCTTTGTCGTTTTGGACAGGGTGTAGGATTAGGAGGCGAATGGGGAGGTGCTGTTTTATTAGCAATCGAAAATGCACCACCACATAAACGTGCCTGGTATGGAATGTTCCCACAGTTAGGCGCACCAATAGGATTGTTGCTTTCGGGTGGTACTTTTTTATTATTAACTGATAGTATGAGTCCCGAAGCTTTTATAGATTATGGATGGAGAATTCCTTTTATTGCTAGTTCGCTTTTAGTAATAGTAGGTTTTTATATCCGATTAAAAATTACCGAAACTCCAGCTTTTGAAAATTCTAAAATAGAACAAGAAGAGGTTAAGGTTCCTTTTGTAACGGTTTTTAAATTGTACAAAAACCAGTTGATTTTTGGAACTTTGGCAGCGGTAACGACCTTCTTAGTGTTTTATCTGATGACGGTTTTTATGTTAAAATGGAATACGGACAATTTAGGTTTTTCTAAAAAAGAAGGGCTTTTGATTCAGTTGTTTTCAGTGTTATTCTTTGCGATTTTTATTCCAATTTCAGCCTTAGCAGCCGATAAAATTGGTCGTAGAAAAATGCTGATTTATACGACTATTGCCATTGCGATTTTTGGATTTTTCTTTTCATCGTTTTTAACATCGGGTAATATGGTATTAGTTACTGTATTTGTTTGTTTAGGAATGTCACTTATGGGATTCATTTATGGACCGGTAGGTACTTTTTTATCTGAATTATTCCCAACAACTGTTCGTTATACAGGAGCTTCATTGACTTTTAATTTGGCTGGGATTTTAGGCGCTGCTTTTGCACCAATGGTAGCCATCAAATTGGCAGATAAATTCGGAATTGCTTCTGTGGGAATGTATCTTACGGTTGCGGCTTGTATTTCCTTAATATCCTTATTGGTAATTAGTAAAGAAGAGCATAAGTTTTAAGTACTGCAAAGTTTTCAAAGATTTATATAAAGGGCGGAAAGTTTATTAAACTTTGCGCCCTTTCTTTTTATGTTTATCGTTTTAAACTAAAATGCCCTTTGTATTCTTTACCATCGGCTCTGGTTACTATAAACCAGTAATCACTAGCTGGAAGTTCCTGATTGTTGAATTGACCATTCCAGGATGCGTCAGGTAGTAATTGTTTTAATAGTTTTCCGTAGCGGTCAAATATTTTTATGGTTATATTTTTTTCTGAATCAGAGAATTTAATCTTCCAGTTATCATTGTAGCCATCTCCATTTGGGGTGAAAAATTTAGGATACATCAATAAGTAAACTTCTTCGGTAGCGGTTCCACAGCCGTTTTTGTCTCTTACTTGAACGGTATATTGTCCGGTAATTACATTCGAAAATTCATTATTATCCTGAAAATGAATTCCGTCGATAGAGTATTCAAAATCTCCTTCCCTTGAAACGAATACCTTGATAATATTTTGATTATCGGTCCAATCCTTTGTTTCTATAGTATTAATAGTTGCAATAGTTGATTTTTTTACTGTAAAATTTTTGGTACTTGAACAGGAAATCAAATCATAGGTATTGGTTACAGTTACAGAATAATCTCCAGGATTTTGAATTGTAATTGTTGGTGAAGTTTCCCCGGTTGACCAAAGGTAATTGTCGTATCCTGCTCCAGCATTAACAGTAATAGAACCGCCTTCGCAAATAGGTGTAATATCATTAATTGGAATTATTGGTTTGCTATATAAATTTAAACCTAATTCAACAACTTGATGGCAACCATTAGGAGAATCGATTCGGACAAATACAGTATAAGAACCTTTAGGCAAAACATAATTATTGATATTGTTAATTCTGTTATTTGCTATTTGGTTTTCAGCAGCTGTAAGTGTTGTATAGTACGAAAAACTATTGTCCGATGGATTGACAATCAAATTTGGATTAAATTCGGATAGATTAATAGTTTCTTTTCCATCATTATTTTCATCGCAAAATTCTACTTTATAATTATTAGCGTTTAAAGTATTGATTAAAGTTGTGTTTATTGCCAGTTTATTGATGCTTTCACAATTGTTTATGGTTTGTGTAGCATAATAAGTTGCATTGTTACCAATAAGAGTTGTATTGGGTAAAGCTATATTGGAGCTGTTGTACCATTTTATATTTGTCCCGGTAATTTCAATGTTATTTAATGTTGCATTTTGGGTGCTGCAAAAACTTTGATTTGTATCTCCTGTTGGAGCAGGGGTGTTTTGAATGTTTATTAAAACAGCGATTCTTTCACTTTCACATCCATTTGTAGTTTGCGAAGCATAATAGATTTTGCCATTTTGTAACGAAGTTGTATTGGAAAGTAGATTTCCATTGGTCAAAGCATCAAACCATTTTATGTTTTGGCCTGTAATTGTGATGTTGTTAATTGTTGCATTTTGTTGGATGCAGAAGGTTTGGGGAGTATTAACAATAGGAAGTGGCTGTCTTGCAATTGTAACTGTTTGGTTTTGATTAATAGAATTTCCATTTCCATCGTTATAATTCCAAATAATAGTATAGGTTCCTGGTGAATTATATAATAGCGGACTAGTAGTAGTTCCTGTGATTACTCCAGCACAAACATCAGTCGCAGTTGGGATTGTTGTAATTTGGGTGTGACAATCTCCTGTTATCGTTGGTAGTGTGGTAAGGTTAGGAATTGGAGCTTGGATGTCTCCAATAACGACATCAACTTTTTTTGTGTCATAACAACCTCCGGTTCCAGTAATTAAGCAGCTGTATTGACCACTATTTAATACTGTTGCGTTGAGGATTATTGGATTTTGGTCGGTAGATGTAAATCCGTTAGGACCTGTCCAAGAATAATTGGTTCCTCCTGATGCTTTAAGTTCTAATGTGTTGCCAATGCAGATTGGGGAGTTTGAAGAAACTTCAGGGGATAAAAGACACTCTTGAAATTTATTTAGATAAGATTCGTGTTCACCATTTGAGAATTCTTGAAATGAATTTGTAGTAGTTAAACCGTGATTAATGTTTCGAGTTGACCAACAAGTACCTGAAACATAAAAAATATCGCTAGTTACACATTTAACATATGGATTATTTATAAATCCGGAGTTTCCTAGATATGTTCCCCAAATTATTTGACAATTATTATTTATTTTGCGTATGTAACTTATAAATCCATTACTGTTGGGATTAAAAGCATTTGGTGTCGCAATATTGGCAGAGTATGAACTGTTACCAACTAAATATATTTCCTCATTTTGATTAATGTCGAAATCAGTAATTATTGGAGCACTATAACTTAGCCAAATTTTTTGTTGATTTTGAATGTTAAATTTTGAGATAAAACTTGTAGAACTTTGAGCTATTGTTTCAAAAGCATTTGGAGTTGAAAGATCTAAGCTATTACTTGTACCACTAATATAAAGTACATTATTAAAGTTTTTAACCCTTAAAATTTTGTCATTTTCGGAACTTCCAAAATAAGTTCCCCAATTGAGGTTACCCGTATTTGTAAAACTAGTAATAAAACCATCGTAATTTAGGTTTGAAGGAAGAGTACTTTTATTTAAATATTGTTGAAAAGAATTTGGGGTTGAAATGCCAGAAGTGCTGTTAGTGTATCCAACGGCAATTATATTGTTATTTGAATCTATGGTTAAATCTTCAATAAAATCTTCTTTTCCTCCTCCAAAATATGCCCCCCAAATTTGTTGTCCATTTATTGAAAATTTTGAAATAAATCCGTTGAAATCATAAGATGACGTTGGAGGAGAACCTATATTTGCAATATAATTTATTGAGCTTGTTGTTCCTCCAATATAAAGAAAATTATTAGAATCAAAAACAATTGTATTCATAAAGTTCCTTCCAGAGTCATCTCCAAAATAGGATGCCCACAACCGTACTCCACTTGAATTTAAAGTCCCAAAAAACATTTCACCATAAGATCCAGATTTAAAATCTTTGAATGTACCAGTGGTAGAAATATTATTATTACTCCAGCTATTGCCACAAAAGCCTATTGTTCCATTCCCTGAAACAGCTAAGTCTTTTATATCATCGTCTAGATTACCTCCATAGAATGTACTCCATAATCGAGTCCCATTTTTATCAAATTTTGATATGAAACCATCTGTTATATATAAGTGAGGCCCATAATAAATTGAGGAACCAAATGTGTTTTGATGCGCATCACTTGTTGCAATAAAGTTTATACTTGAAGTAGTACCGCAAATATAAGCATTACCTAAAACGTCTTTCTCTAGGCAAAGTGTATATTCCTCTTTTTCTCCACCATAATAAGTTCCCCACAATCTAATAGGCACAGGATCAATAATCACCGTTTTTCCATTTACAGAATTCGATGTATTAAAACCATAAACATTGTTTTTAATTTTTTTATACCCGACATCAATTGACTTTTTAATCATTCCATCTTCTATCCAACTTGCAGGTAAAGTTTCTTCCATTTTACCAAAACGAACATTCATCCGTATTTTGTTATCAACTAGTTCATTTTTGGCTCCGTTAAATTTCAATTGGATGTCTGAAATTTTTCCTTTTGGATGTACAACAAAGTTGTATTCAACTGCTTTTAAGCTGTCTTTTGGGATTGAAAAAACAACATCAATATTAGGGTAAATATTTTTGTATGTAATTTGTTTGTATTGATGAACGCCAACAATTCCCTCAGGATGGTTTGGAATGTTGTAATAATTGTCATAGTCTTGAGATTTTTCACTAGAAATTAATTCAGCATTGGGATTTGAATTTACAAAGTCAATATCAATTCGATGAAAAACGTATTCTAAAGTATAATCGGCTGTTTTTTTGTCGTTTTTTGTTATTGATGAAAAAGTATTGTTCTCCTCAATCCGTTGTTTTATGGGGATTTTTTTAGTTTCATAGATGTCATAAGAAAAACCATTTTGCTTTAATTGTACATTTAATCCATTGGTATTCAAAAGGTATTTTACGGAATTATTTGGATTACCATTTTGATCGATAATTTGTCCTTTGTTTTCCTTAAATCCTATAGAATGATTATTGTTTTGGGAAAACAGTGGGATGAAAATTAATAAAAACAAAAAAAGTAAAATTCGCTTCATAAATAGGATTTTGTATGTTGCAAATGTAATTAAATATCTACAAAATAAAGTTGAAAGTAGAAATGTAAAAAGAGAATGAAGGTCTTAAATATCTTTATACCTCAAAAATCTCTAAATATCCCCTATTTTTGCACAAAACTTTTTTCTCTTGAAACCGAAACTTTTCCTCATCACGCCGCCTTTTACCCAACTGAATACACCGTATCCGGCAACCGCTTATATCAAAGGGTTTCTGAATACAAAAGGAATTGAGTCTGTTCAGGCAGATTTAGGGATTGAGGTGATTTTGAAACTGTTTTCGAAAGAAGGTTTGGGGGAATTGTTTGAGTTTGCTGGCAAAAATCTTGAGGGAGCTTCAGATAATTCAAAACGTATTTTTGCATTACAGGAAGAATACGTTAAAACTATTGATTCGGTGATTGCTTTTTTGCAGGGAAAAAATCCAACCTTGGCTTTGCAGATTTGTCAGGAAGATTATTTACCGGAAGCATCCCGTTTTGCTCAGTTGGAAGAATTGGATTGGGCTTTTGGAAGTATGGGGACGCAGGATAAGGCCAAGCATTTGGCAACTTTGTATCTCGAAGATATCTCCGATTTTATTGTAGAATGTGTCGATGCTAATTTTGGTTTCAGTCGTTATGCAGAGCGTTTGGGGCGAAGTGCGAATTCGTTTGATGAATTGTACGAAGCCTTACAGCAGGAACCTACTTATATTGATACAATTCTGCTTTCGATTCTGAAAGAACGAATAGCAACCGTCCAACCCAGTTTATTTTTGATTTCAGTCCCTTTTCCTGGGAATTTATATTCGGCTTTTCGATGTGCGCAATGGGTAAAACAATATCATCCTGAAATCAAAGTTTCTATGGGCGGTGGTTTTCCTAACACCGAATTGCGTTCGCTTTCGGATGCCCGTGTTTTTGAGTTTTTTGATTTTATTACTTTGGATGATGGCGAAGTTCCAATTGAAGAACTTATAAATGCTGTCACTTCGAGTGTCTCATCCCGAGCAGAGTCGAGGGACGAGAAGTATTATAAAAGAACTTTTTTATTAGAGAATGGAGAAGTTATTTATAAAAACAATTCCACTAAAGCTGATTACAAACAATCTCAAGTGGGGACACCGGATTATTCTGATTTGTTATTGGATAAGTATATTTCGGTAATCGAAATTGTGAATCCCATGCACCGCATGTGGAGTGATGGTCGCTGGAATAAACTCACGATGGCGCACGGTTGTTATTGGGGGAAATGTACGTTTTGTGATATTTCTTTGGATTATATTAAAGTATACGAACCTGTTGCTGCCAGTTTGCTTTGTGATAGGATGGAAGAGATGATTGCGCAAACAGGTGAAAATGGATTCCATTTTGTAGATGAAGCAGCGCCACCAGCCTTGATGCGCGCTTTGGCTCTCGAAATCCTCAGAAGAAAATTATCTGTAACCTGGTGGACTAACATTCGATTCGAAAAAAGTTTTTCACAGGATTTATGCTTGCTCTTAAAAGCTTCTGGTTGTATTGCTGTTTCGGGTGGACTTGAAGTTGCTTCGGATCGTTTATTAAAACTGATTGATAAAGGTGTAACGGTGGAACAGGTGGCACGTGTAACGCGCAATTTTACCGAAGCCGGAATTATGGTTCATGCTTATTTGATGTATGGTTATCCTACCCAAACGGTTCAGGAAACAGTGGATAGTCTTGAAATGGTGCGTCAATTATTTGAAGCGGGAATTTTGCAATCGGGATTTTGGCATCAATTTGCCATGACAGCTCATAGTCCTGTGGGTATGTATCCGGAGAAATTTGGAGCAGTAAAGGAGAATGAAACCATTGGTACTTTTGCCAATAATGATATTAATTATAAAGACAAGACAGGGATAGATCACGATAAATTTAGTTTCGGACTCAAGAAATCTTTATTCAATTTCATGCACGGCATCTGCTTTGACTACGAATTACAAGAGTGGTTTGATTTTAAAATTCCGAAGACCAAAATAGCTCCCGATTTTATTTTTGATGCTTTACTAGACGATGGCAGTTTAAATGTGAAGCCAACAGCCAAAATAGTCTGGCTGGGAGGAAAGCCATCTGTTGAACATTTTACCAAAACCAAGAAAGGCAATTCCTGGGAAATGATGAGTTTGACTTTTCATGATAAAAAGGAAAGTTTTACTATTCAAACCAATAAACAAGAAGGAGAGTGGTTAGTAACAATGCTACAAAAGATTGCTGTTGCGAATACTAAAACCTATTCTTTTCAAGAACTAAAAGCTGATTTTGAATTGAATTTTGAAGATTTTGAATTGTTTTGGTATTCTAAACCTATAAATACCTTGCGTGGATTTGGACTTTTAGTTTTGTAATTCCCTTTGTTTTTAGATAATATAGTCCTGTTGTTTGTTTTTTTAATCTGAGTTGAAAAAAGTAAAGTATTATAGCTTCTTTATTTTATTAGAGTTGATATATGTGTTTTTTATAATAGAAGCCTCCTTTGGGAGGTTTTTTTGTTTATTGTTGTTTTAGGGGGAGGTGTATTTTTTATTTTTATTTGCACCCCTGTTTTTTAGGGGGTGTTTTTGTTTTAATGTGTGTTTTTATGTGTTTTTTGGTGTTTTTTGTGTTTTTTTTGATTTTAGGTGTGTTTTTGTAGGGTGTTGTTGTTTTTGATGTGAGAATAATTTTGTTTTTGACGTTGAAAACTAAAAAAAATGTATTTTTTTTTAATTTATTTCTGTTTTTTGATAATTCGGTGTCAAAAAAGGGAAAAAGTTATATTTTTTTGTTTTTCTAAAACTAAAAGTTGATACATTTGCCTCAAGAAAGAAGTTAAAAATGTATTAAATATTGAGAATAATATGTTAATATCGTCTTTTAGGTAAAAATAGTTTAAATAACCAAAACAAATTAAACATGAAAAAAGTAATTTTTATTTTAGCTTTAGCGCTGACAGGAAGCATCACATTTGCACAAGACACTCCGTTAGAAATTTCAGGTTCTGCTGATGTTTACTACAAATATGATTTTTCAAAAACGGCAAATATTCCAACTAGTTTTGCAACAGATCAGAATTCAGTGTCTTTGGGGATGATTGATATTGCTTTGAAGAAAACAACGGGGAAAACTTCTTTCGTGGGTGAGGTATCTTTTGGACCAAGAGGGCAAAAACAGTCTATTCCAGATGTAGACGGACAATCATTCCACATCCAAAATTTGTATGCTACTTATAAGGCTACAGATAAATTAAGTTTTACCGCTGGTTACATGGGAACTTTTATTGGATATGAAGTGATTTCGCCATTGGCAAATTTCCATTATTCAACTTCTTATATGTTTACTAATGGACCTTTCCAAAATGCAGGGGTAAAAGCAAATTATGCTATTTCTGACAAAGTAGGGATTATGGTAGGTGCTTTCAATGATTCTTGGAATACTTATACAGCAGACTCATTTAAAGGTTTGAATGCTGTTGGAGCGCAATTGTCTTTTATGCCAACCGATAAAATAAGTGCGTATCTTAATTTTATGGATGGTTCAGTAAGTGGTACTATTGTAGATTTGACAGCTACTTTTCAATTGACCGATAAATTTAAATTAGGTTTGAACTCTGCTGATTTTTCTAATGAAGGAGATGTAGGTTATACAGGTGTTGCTTTGTATCCTTCGGTAGCAGTAACAGATAACTTTGGTTTAGGATTACGCGGAGAGTACTTTAAATTTAAAGAAGGTTCTGGTGATACTTCAGTAACTGCTTTTACATTATCAGCTAACTTAAAATCTGGCGGATTGACTGTTATCCCTGAATTTAGATTAGATTCTGGTAAAGATAAAGTATTTGTAGATTCTGATTTAGCTCCAACAAAATCTGCTTCTCAAGTTTCAGTAGCTTTAGTTTATGGATTCTAAGAATTGTCAAAATTCGAAATATAATAAGTGATAATTTTTTTTTTGCTGCCAAGGTACTTCATGTATTTTGGCAGTTTTTTTTATGGTATATATTGGGTTTGAATTTTAGATGATGATGTTTTGGTGTGTTTTATTTGTGTTCTAGAGTTTTTTAAGTGATTATACAAATTGATACGGTTTGATTTGTAATATCGTTTGAGTTTATAGTAAAATATAAAGAAGAATCAACTGTGTTGCTAGTTTCCTTTATTAATTAAATTAAAGACGGAAGTTTGTAGTGGTTTGGTTTTATTTAGGCATAAAAAAAGTTCTTTGATATTATTCAAAGAACTTTCTAATTTTTAAACTACTTTCCATTATTGTTTTAGATAAATAGAATAAATAGTGTTGATGGTATTTTGATCTAGGATAGCATTTGCTTCTTCGGGAATATAATGCAGTTTAAAAGCAGTAATTGCAGCGCTTAAATTTTTAGTGTTGTAGCCAATAATTTGTAAGGCTAATTCAGGATTGAAGTCAAATGGAGCTAAAGGAAGTACATCGTCTTTCCAAATTCCAAATCCATTTTCGGCTAAAGTTTTCCAAGGGAATAAAGCACTAGGATCTTTTTTTCGGCTAGGAGCAATGTCTGAATGTCCAATGATATTTTGAGTAGGAATATTGTAGTCTTTTTTTAGCTTACTTAATAAAGCCATCAAACTGGTGATTTGAGCTTCAGAAAAAGGTTCGCTGCCATTATTGTCTAATTCGATTCCTATAGAAGAAGAATTAATATCGGTGTTTTTGCCCCATGAACTCGCGCCTGCATGCCAGGCACGTAAATAATCGTTTAGCATTTGTACCACATGACCATCGTCGGCAATTACATAATGAGAACTTACTTGTGCACTTACTTTTGTAAAAGTTTTAATTGTTTGCTGAATGGAATCTTGTGCAGTATGGTGTATAATAATGAAATTAGGTTTGCGAAGATTAAAGTTTACAGTACTTATCCATTCGGTCTGAATTCCATTGTTTAATTGGGTTGAACCTATTTTAAAAATAGTATCTTTAAAAGTGTATAATTGTTTGTTGTAAACACTATCAATGTTTATGATTGTCTTTTTTACAATAGGTAATGGTTCTGGTTCTTTTATCGAAATTTGCTCCTTGAAAGACTTTAGTTTTGAGTCGTATGCTTTTTCACTCTTTTTGTAAGGGTTAGTGGAGCATGATGTAATAATGATTGCTGCAGGAATTAAATAACTAAGATATTTTTTCATTGTAAATTTATTTTATTAAAAAAGGAAAACTGTTAGTCTTCCTTTTTTGATTTTTTCTTTTTCTCTTTTTTGTTATTCCCGCGCTCTTCTTTGAGTGCTTTGTATTTTTGCTTTTGCTCTTCGTTTAAATATTCATTTACCTTTCTTTCATTAACTTCAAAAAGCGCTTTTATTTCGTTTGATTTTTCTTCCTGACTCAGTTTTTCGTCTTTCATTATGGCTGTTTGCGATTTGATAATGTCAGTATATACATTTCCAATGGCAATAGTTTGCAATTCGTCAAGATTTAATTCTGGTTTTAGCTTCTCCATTATTTTTCCCACGGTTACTTCTACAGGGATTTCTTTGGGTTTTGAAGCAGTTTGATCCATCTGGCTCATGCTGTTTCTGCTCATTCCCATACCGCCACCGCCATAACCGTTGCCATATCCATTTCCGTAACCATATTGAGCAAAAGCAGTGTTAAAAGATATTGTTATAAACGCTAATACGAAGAAAAATAGTGTCTTGTTCATGTTTATTTTTTTTAAATAGCTAAAATTAGTTTTTATGCAGGTTCTCCATAAAGGTCAAATTCTGTTGCTTCTATGATTTTAATCATAGCAAAATCGCCTGTTTTTAAGTAGTATTTAGAAGCGTCAATCAGAACTTCGTTGTCTACATCCGGGCTGTCAAACTCGGTACGACCTACAAAGTGTTCCCCTTCTTTTCTATCAATAATACATTTAAATACTTGTCCTACTTTTTCCTGATTCAAATCCCATGAAATTTGCGATTGTAATTCCATTATTTCATTGGCACGAGCTTGTTTTATATCGTCCGGAACATCGTCTTCCAGTAAATAAGCATGTGTGTTTTCTTCGTGAGAATAGGCAAAACATCCCATTCGGTCAAATTTCATTTCCTGAACAAAGTCTTTCAAAATTTCGAAATCCTCCTGAGTTTCTCCCGGATAACCTACAATTAACGTAGTACGAATTGCCATTCCGGGTACAGCTGCCCTAAAATCTTTTAATAGTTGAGTTGTTTTTGCCTGAGTTGTTCCACGACGCATTGATTTCAAAATAGAATCAGAAATATGTTGCAACGGAATATCGATATAGTTGCAAATTTTAGGCTCGCGTTTCATTAATTCTAAAACATCCATTGGAAAACCAGTAGGGAAGGCGTAGTGCAAACGAATCCATTCTATTTCTTCTACTTTTGTTAAAGCTTCCAGTAACTCGGCAAGATTTCGTTTTTTATAAATATCAAGACCATAATAAGTTAAATCCTGAGCAATCAAAATTAATTCCTTTACACCGTCTCTGGCCAAACCTTCGGCTTCTTTTACTAATTTTTCAATAGGTTGCGAAACGTGTTTTCCACGCATAATAGGAATAGCACAAAAACTACAAGGTCTGTCACATCCTTCGGCAATTTTTAAATAGGCATAATTTTTAGGAGTTGTTGTTAAACGTTCACCTAATAATTCATGTTTATAATCGGCTCCTAAAGCTTTTAGTAATTGCGGTAATTCGGTAGTTCCAAAAAATTGATCCACATTAGGGATTTCTTTTTCTAAATCAGGTCTGTATCGTTCTGACAAGCATCCGGTTACAAAAACCTTGTCAACCAAACCTTTTTCTTTTTTGTCAGCATATTCCAAAATCATATTTACTGATTCTGCCTTGGCATTATCAACAAATCCACAAGTATTGATGACAATAATATTCCCTTCTCTCTCAACAGGAGCTTCGTGTTCCACCTCTTTTCCATTGGCACGAAGTTGCCCCATTAATACCTCACTATCGTATATGTTTTTTGAACAACCTAGGGTAATTACGTTTATTTTATTCTTTTTTAAGGACTTGGTTCTCATATTTTTGTAAATTGGATGGCAAAATTACGTTTTTTTATTCAAATTGTCCCGATAGCTATCGGGATTGTTTCGATTTAGTTATTTTTTTATAGAGCTTCTTGATAGTTATTGAGACTGTTGTTTTGTCCTTTTTTACTAAAGAAGCAAGAAAATGCATGTCGCTTCCATCACGGCTAAAAAAATAACCGTCATGTTTTTTGAAAAGACAAGACGGTTATTTTTTAAAAGTTTTCGAGTAATTATAATTCAAATAACAGTGTTAAGGAAACTGTGTTGTTGATAGAGTTGATATTGGCTCCGTCAGTTAAACCCTGGCTAAAGAATCCTTGGTGCGAATTTCTTTTTGCGTAAGCGTAAGAAACATCTAGTTTTGTACCTCCAAAATTGTAACCTAAACCTCCCGAATAACCATTCAAGTCACCTATAGTTGTTTTGTTTTTATAAGGACTTTGTTCAAAACGATAACCGGCTCTTAGGCTCAATCTTTCAATTTTGTATTCTCCACCTATTCTTACTTCGGAAGCTCCTTTTAAAGTATTGGATATATCTGAATTGATAAAATCGTTTCTGCTGTCTTCTTCTATTGAATATTTGATTTTGCTATAGTTTTTGTAACCGTAGTCTAAACTGATTAATCCTCTTTTGCTAAATACATAAGCTAAGCTACCTGTTGTTTTTCCAGGAGTTCTTAATTTATAGGTTTGGTAAATAATACTATTGTTTGAATCAATATCTGTAACTGTTAAGCTTGGGTTTGGAGGGTTTCCAAAGTTGTATCCGGTTGAGTAAAGATATTGCCTTAATTCATCATTCAATTTGTTCCAGGTTGGAGATTGGTAAGAAAGTCCTACACGTACTTCATTGCTTAATTTGGCGATAGCTCCTAGTTGGAATGAAAATCCGGAACCATAGGTGTAGATTTCGTTTTCAAAAGAGGTGCTTACTACGTTGATAGGGTTTTTATTAGTGCTGTTATTTACTTCGGTGAAAAGAGTGTTTTGTCTAAAATCAGTGAAATGGGAATTTAATGTTAGTCCTAAATAAAGTTGGTCTTTGTAAGAAGTTGCTGCGTTAAAGGATAATTTGCCGTTATAGCCATTTGATGATATGTTGTTGGTTTGAATGTAATTACCTCCGACAGGAATATTGGAAGTGTAAACTCTATTTTCGGCAGTTTCTGTTTCGGGATTGATTAAATAACCTTCGTAACCTAAAAACGCTTGTTGATCAGCGTAGTTTAATTGGTAATAATCGTAATTTTTAATAGTGCTTAATGGAATACCTGTTTGACGATTATTAGCATTGGCGTAGCTTAAAAAATAATTAGCAACGGAATTGGTTGAATTGGTACCGGTTGAATAGATAGAATTGTTGAAATTATTGGTTTTTTCGTAATTCAATGCTAAAGAGATTTTTGTCCAATCGCTATTTGGGTTGTGATTATCGAATACAAATACAACTCCTGCTTGATTTAGGTCAAAAGAACTGTCTTTTCCGGTTGTATGGCCGTCAAAATAATTAGAGCTATTTTTAATAGACTTGTTTTTAATATCAAAATTACTTAGGGTAAATTCAAGTTGGTTATTGATGAAAACGGCACTACCCGCAGGGTTTGTGTTTAAAGAAGATAAGTCACCACCCAAAGCTCCAAAAGCACCGCTCATGGCTCTAAAACGTGCGGTACCGTTTACGTCTTCCTGAGCGAAGCGTAAACCGCTGGCGATTTCCTGAGATTGTGCAGCGTTAAAAGCAAGTCCTGATAAAATTAAAAATAGATATTTTTTCATTGTAATGAGTTTTTTTTAAATGGTTAGTTATCTTCTGCTTCCGCCTGATGATCTGTAGCTTCCGCCGCCTCCGCTACTACTAGTACCACCTCCTCCTCCATAAGATCTGCCGCTACTTTCTCCTCCGTAAGAAGGACTGCTGTAGGATCTTGAAGGAGTGTAACTTTCGCTTCGAGAGTAAGTTCTGCTTGGTTGTGTATTGTTGTAGCTGTTGTTTTGATATTGACTTGTTCCTCTTCTTCCGGTTGTTGTTTGAGGTGTGTAACTGTTGTTGGGGTTATTGTATGTTCTGGGATTTGTAAAAGTGGTATTTCGACTAGTTCCAATTCTGTTTGTAGAATAGGTTCTGTCTGTAGAGTAACTTCTGGAAGAATAATTTCGACTAGTAGAATATGTTGAGTTAGCTATACTAGTGCCTCTTCTGCTTGGTGCATAAGAATAATATCTAGTGTTGTTAGGGCGAGTTCCATAATAGTAATAATTATTATAATCATAATAAGGGGAGTTCCATCCATAGTTGTATGGATAGTAGTTATAACCCCAGTTGTTCCATCCGAATCCATAGCCATAATAAGGAGAATTCCACCCAAATCCATAATAAGGGTATCCCCATCCTGAATATCCAAAACCGTAATTTAATCCCCAGTAATTTGGATATATATTGATGTCAGCTTTGGTGTAGTTATTTCCCCAATCGGCATAGTTTGAGTAAGTACTGTTGTTATTTACAGAGTCGTAATCGTTGTAGCTGTCAATATCTGTAAAAACCTCAGGAGTTTGATTGTCATTTTGTAGTGAGTTGAAATAATCTTTGTAATAATTTCCTGAAGATGTATTTCTTTCTACATTTCTGTTGTTTGAAGCTCCATAAATCCCATCATTTTCATAATAGGAACTATTTTGATAAGAACCACAAGAAACCATAAAAAGGCTTAGTAATCCAATGTAAAGATAATTTTGCACTTTTCGGAATGAAAAAATATTAGTTTTCATATCTATTGGGTTTTTTATTGTTGCACATTACAAAAATAGTTAGTTTTGCCAAACTATTTAGTTAAATAAAACAAAACAAAATTTGTGCCAAACTATTCAATATGAGTAAGAACCTTACTACAAGATCAGAAGATTATTCAAAATGGTATAATGAGCTGGTTGTAAAGGCTGATTTAGCCGAAAATTCAGGAGTTAGAGGCTGTATGGTTATTAAACCTTATGGTTATGCTATTTGGGAAAAAATGCAAGCCGAGTTAGATAGAATGTTTAAGGAAACAGGACATCAAAATGCTTATTTTCCTCTGTTTGTTCCTAAAAGCATGTTTGAAGCCGAGGAGAAAAATGCCGAAGGTTTTGCGAAAGAATGTGCTGTGGTAACACATTATAGATTAAAAAATGATCCCGATAAACCAGGGAAGTTAATTGTAGATCCAAATGCTAAGCTGGAAGAAGAGCTTATTGTTCGTCCTACTAGTGAAGCGATTATTTGGTCTACTTATAAAGGATGGGTGCAATCTTATAGAGATTTACCTTTGTTAATCAATCAATGGGCTAATGTGGTTCGATGGGAAATGCGTACGCGTTTGTTCTTAAGGACAGCTGAGTTTTTATGGCAAGAAGGACACACGGCCCATGCTACAAGAAAGGAAGCGATTGAGGAATCAGAGAAAATGATGAATGTGTATGCTGATTTTGTGCAAAATTTCATGGCAATTCCTGTTGTAAAAGGATTGAAAACCGAAACGGAGCGTTTTGCAGGTGCTGAAGAAACCTATTGTATCGAGGCCTTGATGCAAGATGGGAAGGCACTTCAGGCGGGAACTTCTCACTTTTTAGGACAAAATTTTGCTGAAGCTTTTGATGTGAAGTTTGCTAATGCCGAAGGAAAACAGGAATATGTATGGGGAACTTCCTGGGGAGTTTCAACCCGATTAATGGGGGCTTTGGTAATGACGCATTCAGATGATCAGGGATTGGTGTTGCCTCCTAATTTGGCTCCAATACAGGTAGTGATTGTTCCTATATATAAAACAGAGGAGCAATTAAGTCAGATAACGGAAGAAGTAAATAAGCTGATTGCTGATTTAAGAAAACTTCGTATTTCGGTTAAGTTTGATGACAGGACTACGCAAAAACCAGGATTTAAATTTGCTGAATGGGAATTGAAAGGGGTTCCGGTGCGAATTGCTGTTGGTCCAAAAGATCTTGAGAATGGTACTTATGAAGTAGCAAGAAGAGATACTTTGGCTAAAGAAGTGAAGTCTAAAGAAGGAATTGCTGCTTTTGTAAGCGATTTGTTAGAACAAATTCAGGCTGATTTATTCAATAAGGCATTAAATTACAGAGAAACTCATATTACTGAGGTTAATAGTTTTGAAGAGTTTAAAGAGGTGTTAGAGAACAAAGGAGGTTTTGTATCAGCACATTGGGATGGATCTGCAGCTACAGAAGAGAAGATTAAGGAGCTGACTAAAGCAACCATAAGATGTATTCCTTTAGATGGGGTAGAAGAGGCGGGAAGCTGTGTGTTTTCTGGGAATCCGTCTGGAAGAAGAGTGTTTTTTGCTAAGGCATATTAAAAAAAATATTTTTTTTTATGTTAGCTATTGCGCAATTAAAAAACAGTTGTATCTTTGCAACCGCAATACAGAAATGCTAAGCATAATGTGAAGCACGGTCCGTTCGTCTATCGGTTAGGACGCCAGGTTTTCATCCTGGTAAGGGGGGTTCGATTCCCCCACGGACTACAAATGAAATATTGAAATACAGTTCCTGAACTTAAAAAATAAGGAATATTGGTCCGTTCGTCTATCGGTTAGGACGCCAGGTTTTCATCCTGGTAAGGGGGGTTCGATTCCCCCACGGACTACAAGTCAATCTAGAATTGCTTAACTAACTTAGAGGAATATTGGTCCGTTCGTCTAGGGGTTAGGACGCCAGGTTTTCATCCTGGTAACAGGGGTTCGATTCCCCTACGGACTACAAGATTAGTTGTGAAATAGTTTTATGAAATAAATGTTAAGTGTCTCTAGTGTTTATTTTATTAGTTAAAACCAAAGTGATTACTGTTATTTTAACGTGATTGTGGGAGGTTTTTCTTTTTTTACTAATAGTTTAAAATAATTATTACAATTAAAAAAAAGGTAAAATGGCAAATCATAAGTCAGCTTTAAAAAGAATTAGAAGCAACGAGAAAAAAAGAGTATTAAATAGATACCAACACAAAACTACGCGTAACGCTATCAAAGCTTTGCGTTTAGCAACTGATAAAGTAGATGCTACTGCTAAATTGTCGAATGTTATTTCTATGATTGATAAATTAGCTAAAAAGAATATTATCCATGATAATAAAGCTTCTAACTTAAAATCTAAGTTAACTAAGTTTGTAAGTAAATTGTAATCATACGATTTTAATATATTAGAAAGCCTCGAAGAAATTCGAGGCTTTTTTTATGCGTTGAATTTTGATGAAGTTTGAAGTTTTTAGATTAGATCTAAAAGTAGGGAGATGTTCGGATCAAGTATAAAAATTGGGGATTAGCCAAAAAGATTAGATAATCTTAATAATAAGAAAAAATCAATTTTTCTAACTCCTTTAATTGATTTTTAAAAGCTTTTGTTTAGTGTTAAAAGCTTTGCTGAAGCAAATATGGGTTAAAAGGATGTGGGTTTTTAGAGCCTTGTAAAGGCTAGTTCTTTTGTTTTTGTATCGGTAAAATTATTTGTTCTAGTATCTAGTTTTTCTTGGTTTGTTTAAATTTTAGATTCTAAATACGTCAGCATATTTGTCGTGATTGGTTTTGAAAGAAAATCAATGACCATTGGGTATTTTTTTGATTTTTCATGGTCTTCAGGGTCTATTGTAGATGATAGAACTACAATTTTGGTAGTATTTACTTTTGAGTATTTATTGGAGCTAAAGTTGTCCAGGAATTCCCAGCCATCCATAACAGGCATGTTTAGGTCTAGAAATATTAATTGAGGAAGTTGAGTGTCCTCTTTTTTGTTTATGATTGAATCAAAGTATTCTAGTGCTTCTTCTCCATTTTTAGCCGTGACAATGGTATTGGAAAAAGAAGTTTTGGTGATTACTTTTTTACACAACATGAGGGTTATTGGGTCATCATCGACACATAGAATTAAATCTAACATGTTTTTATTTGTTTTTAAATGTTAATGTAAGTGTAGTGCCTTTATTTACTTTACTTTCTATATTTATGGTTCCTTTCATCGCTTCGACTTGAGATTTTACCAGGTATAATCCTAGTCCTTTACTGTCGGCGTAGTCATGGAATCTTTGGTAAAGACCAAAAATTTTGTCTTTATTTCTGTCTAAATCAATTCCTATACCGTTATCTTTAAAAACGAGTTCTACGGTATTTCCGGTTTGATGTGCTGTTATGGTTATTTTTAATATTCTTTTGTCAGATCTGTATTTCAATGAATTTGTTAGTAAATTCAATAGGATACTTTCCATGTAAGCTTTATTGGTGTTTAAAACGCTTACATTTTCAAGGTTTAATTTTAAGATGGGTTTGGCTATTTCAATTTGATTTGTTAATTGGCTAAAAACGTTTTCAAAAACATCTTTTATCGAAATATTTTCTTTTTCAATTGAGGTGTTGTCTTTGATAATCATGACTTTTGTTAGGTCTTCGATGGTTTCGTTTAGTAAATGCGTCGATTTGCTGAAGCCATTAATGATCTCATTCAATTCAGGATCCTCGATTGTGATGTCTTCTATTAGATTGAGTAGTCCTGTTAAGTTAGACATCGGGGCTCTTAAATTATGAGAGGTAATATAAGAGAATTGCTTTAAATCTTTATTGTTTTGTGTCAGTTCTTTTATCAGTTGCTCTTTTTCTTTTTCCTGATTTTTTTCTTCTGTTACGTCTCTTTGTATCGAAACCCAATGTGATAATTCGTTTTCAGAATTGTAAATAGGTATCAATGTAAAACGCAACCAGAATTCAGTCTTGTCTTTTTTATAACACTTAATTTCAAGTAAACCTTCTTCTTTATTTCGTATTATTTGTATGATTTTCTTAATAACACTTAATTCAGTATTAGGTCCTTTTAAGGTGTCCAGGGAGTTGTTGATGATTTCCTCCGATGCATATCCTGTCATATTGGTAAATGCAGGGTTTGTGTAAATTATTTTAGGTAAAAGATTTTTGTTAAAGGTAGCTTCGGTAATTACTATCGATTCTTTTGTTTGTAAAATTACTGTTTCGAGTAATTTTAATCGAAGTTCTTCTTCTTTTTGTTTGGTAATGTCTTGAAGTGCCCCTATCATTCGGATGGCTTTTCCGTTTTCGTCTTTTAAAAGAAAACCTCTGTCCAGAACATATTTATAGGTGTCGTCAGCGCATTTAAAACGATATTCGTCTTGCCATTTTTCGGTTTTTTGTTCGATAAATGAATATAGTTTTATAGACATTTTTATACTGTCCTCAGGATGAATGTTACCAAACCACCAGCTGGAGCTGTCTCCAACCTGATCTTCTTCGTATCCAAAAACCGATTTTATTCCTTTGCTCCAGTTAAGTTTGTCTTCCTGAATTTTCCAGTCCCAGATAGTATCACTTGTAGCTTTGGCAACAATATCATATTTTTCGTTCGATTCTTTGATTTCGTTGTTAGTATTTTCTAATCTTTCAAAAATAGTTTTGTTTCTGGTTTCGTTTTTAGACAAAACATATCTAAAAGCTGCTCCGGTTAAAAGAATTAAAAAGAAATCTTTAAGTAAGTTGAAAATGAGGTAATACTCTTGTTTTAAGTGTAAAGAAGTAATTTTATAAAGGAAAACCGCCAAAATTGAGGCAATAAGTATATAAATTGTTGTTATTTGACTGGTTTTACTTTTCATTAATCAAATATAATTAATAATTATTAATAGCAAAATTTCTGAGAAAACTTATTTTCATTAGGAAATGATTAGGCTTGGGTGTTAAACATTTGTAAATTGTAAAGAATTTGAGAAATATTTTTTATATCAAAATAAAGTGTACCTTTGCAGCCATTAAAAATCACAGATGGAAGCTATTAGAAACATTGCAATTATTGCCCACGTCGATCACGGTAAAACCACTTTGGTTGATAAAATTATGTATCATTGTCAGTTATTTCGTGACAACGAAAATACTGGAGATTTGATCCTTGATAACAACGACTTAGAGCGAGAAAGAGGTATTACCATTACTTCTAAAAACGTATCTGTTTCTTATAAAGGAACAAAAATTAATATTATCGATACTCCTGGTCACGCCGATTTTGGTGGAGAGGTAGAGCGTGTTTTAAACATGGCTGACGGAGTGTGTCTTTTAGTAGATGCATTTGAAGGACCAATGCCTCAAACTCGTTTTGTATTGCAAAAAGCAATTGATTTAGGGTTGAAGCCTTGTGTGGTTATCAATAAGGTAGATAAAGAAAACTGTACTCCGGAAGAAGTACACGAAAAAGTTTTCGACTTAATGTTTGAATTAGGTGCTACTGAAGAACAATTAGATTTCCCTGCTGTTTACGGTTCTGCTAAAAACAACTGGATGTCTGATGATTGGAGAAATCAAACAGAAAATATTGAGCCATTATTGGACATGGTAATTGCTAATGTACCGGCTCCTAAGGTTTCTGAGGGAACACCACAAATGTTGATTACTTCTTTAGATTTCTCTTCTTTTACAGGTCGTATTGCTATTGGACGTCTTGAAAGAGGTGTTCTTAATGAAGGTATGCCAATCTCATTAGTAAAAAGAGATGGTAAAGTTATAAAATCACGTATTAAAGAATTACATACTTTTGAAGGTTTAGGCCGTAAAAAAGTAGAACAAGTAATTGCTGGAGATATTTGTGCTGTTGTAGGTGTTGAAGGTTTTGAAATTGGTGATACTATTGCTGATTTTGAAAATCCGGAAGCTTTGCAAACCATTGCTATTGACGAGCCTACAATGAGTATGTTGTTTACTATTAACGATTCACCTTTCTTTGGTAAAGAAGGTAAATTTGTTACTTCTAGACATATTCGTGAAAGATTAACTAAAGAGTTAGAGAAAAACTTAGCGATGCGAGTTGCTGAGACTGATTCTGCTGATAAATTCATGGTTTTTGGTCGTGGAGTTCTTCACTTGTCTGTTCTTATTGAAACAATGAGAAGAGAAGGATATGAGTTACAAATTGGTCAGCCACAAGTTATTATCAAAGAAGTTGATGGTGTAAAATGTGAGCCAATTGAGGAATTAACTATCGATTTACCAGAAAATCTTTCAGGTAGAGCTGTAGAATTTGTTTCTATCCGTAAAGGAGAAATGCTTTCTATGGAAGGTAAAGGAGAGCGTATGATTGTGAAATTCAACATTCCATCTCGTGGAATTATTGGTTTGAGAAATCAATTGCTTACTGCTACTGCCGGTGAAGCTATCATGGCACACCGTTTCATTGGGTACGAACCATACAAAGGAGAAATTCCTGGACGTAATAACGGTTCATTAATCTCTATGGAAAATGGAAAAGCAATTCCTTACTCTATCGATAAATTACAAGATCGTGGTAAATTCTTTGTTGATCCTAACGAAGATATTTACGAAGGACAAGTAATTGGTGAAAACACTCGTAGCGATGATATGACTGTTAACGTTACTAAAACGAAAAAACTGTCTAACGTTCGTTCTTCAGGAGCTGATGATAAAGCAAGAATTATTCCTGCTATCAAATTCTCTTTAGAAGAAGCTTTAGAATATATTCAAAAAGATGAGTATGTTGAGGTTACTCCAAAATCACTTCGTTTAAGAAAGATTTATTTGACTGAAACAGACAGAAAAAGATTTAAAATCTAATTTTTTTAAATTTTAATATAAAATCCCAAATTCCTCCCGAAAGCTTTCGGGACTGGAGTTTGGGATTTTTTTTATGATCAATATTGGGATTTGGAATTTTATCTCGAAGTTTCGGGATTGGATTTTTTCTAAGTTTATCTTTTTAAACTGAAATGTCCTTTAATTTCCTTGCCATTTTCAAGTTTGGCAGTGTACCAATAATCATCTGCAGGTAGAGGTAGTCCGTTAAAAGTTCCATCCCAGCCCTGACTTTGAGGATTAATATCTTTGATTAGTTTGCCAAAGCGATCAAAAATATGAATGACTGTTTTTGTATTAAACTCCGAGTTGATTCCTTTGATAGTCCAATAGTCATTAAAACCGTCGTTGTTTGGTGTGAAAAATCTTGGAATACCTAAAATCGCTATAGTTTCATTGGTAATTCCACAGCCATTTTTGTCTCTGATATAAACTTCATGGATTCCGGCAGCTAAATTTTCAAACAAATTGGCGTCCTGATAAAAATTATTACTGTCGTCCAGACTGTATTCATAACTTCCCTGACCATCTACAAGGATTAGAACAGAGTTGTTATCGTTTAATTCGGTGATTTCAATATTGTTAATGTGGGCAATATCCGAAGAAGTTACGGTAATTGTTCTTGTCCGACTACAACCGGATGCTGAAGTTACTTTTACACTGTATGTGCCGGCAGTATTAACATCTAAAGTAGCATTTGTTTTTCCAATTAAGGCTTGATTGTTTTTAGACCAAACATAAGTATAATTGGTTGTTGGACTGCCATCGAGTATTCCTGCAGTAAGTGTTACAAAGAAATTAGGCAAATTTTTACATACATAAACATCTGAAAGATGATTGCTGTTGATGTCAATATTAGGTTTTGGATTTACTTTAAGAGTGATATGTGATCCAATACCATAACAGCTATTATCTAAATTGCTATCAACTCTAACCCATATTTTTTGTAGATTAGGATAAAGTGTATTTCGATAAGTAGTTGTATTTGTTATTTCGTTTATTTCCGCTAAAGCATCTGCTTCAGTTTCATAATATTTTATAACGTAATTGTTTTTTGGATCTGGGAGTAAAGCTAGAATTGCCGTTTTGGCACTACTAAAATCGAATGCTGCAATTCCATCATAATCATCATGGGCAGCATCAATATAATCATCGCAATTTTCGAATGGAACATTGAAAGTTGCCGGAATTTGTGTTGCCGAAACTATTAAGTTAATTTTTGCTACTGAAAAACAGTTGTTTGCATTTTCGATTCTAGACCAAATGACCGTTCCGTTATTGGCAGTATAAGTTAATGGATTTGCAATTTTTTTAGTTGAATCGTTTGTATTGGCAGCTGTTAAAGTGGTAAAATAACTAAAAATTTCGTTTTGATAATTAGTCGAAATTTCATTGTTTTTTACAGTTAAATTGAAAGTTGATTTAGCATCTAAATCATCGTCACATTGTATGATACTTATATTGTTAACTACCGGTAAAGCTAAAATAGTTAAGGTGGTTTCGTTAGAAATTAAACCACATGAATTGCCTGTTTTGTTTAATACTACTCTGTATTTGTAGCCATTCATTGTTTGATTTACCGAACTAATGTTTAGTTTATTTGATGTTACACCAGAATAGTTACCATTGTTTGTTAAGTTATTCCAGGTAGTTCCATTTGTTGAGACTTGCCATTGATAACTATTGCCGCCGTTGTCGCTAATTGTAATTGAAGTGTTTTGATTTAAACAAGTTGGCGGCACAATAGGCTGGTTTGTAATAATTATTGGAGCAGCAATACTATAATTAGGATTTGGAGTAGTATAACCATTTGTACGGCTTGTTACAACTCCGTTGATGTTTACTGTGGGTGGAAATAAATTCCCTAATGTATTATTGTTCGCACTTGTAAAACCAGCTTCGATAACATCATTGCACAAGTCGTTATCACTATCAAGGTCTCTATAGTTTTTAATTCCATCATTATCAGTATCGGTGCTGTTACTTCCGGTTTCTATGGAATCATAGATTCCATCGTTATCACTGTCTAAATCCAGATAATCAGGAATTCCATCATTGTCAGTATCTATAATAGGTTTAGATTCAAAAATATCATAAAAGCCGTTTTTGTTTGTATCTGTAGTTGAATTCAAAACAAAGTTATTGACTTGGCTTTCGATTAAATCAGGAATGTTGTCGTTATCACTATCTGAATCTAATTGGTCTGCAATTCCATCACTATCGGAGTCTTTAGGTACGCAAACAGCAAAAAACTTAAATGTACTTCTGTTTGCATCGGTATCTGATAGGTTTTTGTGGGTAAAACTAATGGAGTTTACTAAATGAGTTAAAAATTTAAAAGTGCCTGTTCCTGCAGCCAATGGTGTGACTCCGTTTAATTGAAAGCGAATTTCAAATGAGGAATATTCGGTTACACCACTTTCATATATTCCATCGTAATTAGTATCGATTAATAATTGATTATCAGGGTTTAGAACCGTAATGGTTTTGCTAACATCGGTTGATACAACATATTCGGCATTAGGATTTAATAAATCGGTTGAATTTGCAGTTGTAACATATTCTATTCCGGTGCTTATGGGTTTAGTGAATGTTAGGGTGTATTTAACAAAATTTCCTTTACCGGCTGGAATTTCAGATATAAAACTACCATCGGAGTTTCCGGAAAAAGGAGTTCCACTGGTCATAGTTGAAGTGTTTATGGTTCCAGTAAAAGAGTTTGAATAGCTACCGATGCTAATATTCCCAGAGTTCAAATTAGAAATATTAATGTTTTGATTGCCGTAAGATTCGGTACAATTTGAAATTCCGTCATTGTCGTTATCAAGGTCAATGTTGTCATTAACATTGTCGTTGTCAATATCTGTAGGGCAGTTGCTAACAGGAATAATATCGGAGAGCATATTTGTGCCACAATTAGAAATACTTCCTTTAACCTGATAAAACCCGGGTTGGGTTGGAGTATAAGAATTAGAATTCGAGTTGGCTATAGGAAAATTATTAAAAAACCATTCAAAAACATCATAATTTAAAACGGTATTTACTTTTAAAAGAAGGTTAGGAATACATGAAGAGGTTCCGATGTTAAATTTGTCTGAAGTAATTTCTGGTTTAGAATCAAAACCAGAATAGTAACCACCATAAGTAGCCGCTCCATTAGTTCCAAAATAAGAAACATAAACCTGTTTGGAAGATTTCACTGCTATATTACCGGATAAATCATTGATTGTATATCTGATAAAATCTGGATTTCCTGTTATATCTACGGCTGTAGCTGTGATGGGGGTATTATTAATTGAAACTACGGCATTTTTTTCGGTAACTATATTTAAACCTCCGTTAAATGTTACACCACCTATCGATTCGATATTTGGAATATTATCAACAATATTGGGTGTAGAACAACTTAAAGGCGGAACAAAAAACATATTTTGATTGGCCGCAGTATTTTTAGGACTGCCATTTGGGAGAAAACCGGGAGCTAAGCCACCAATACTTTGATAAGCGAATACTTTTTCAGAAGAAGTAATATATAAATTTCCATTACTGAATTGACTTCCGTCGATAGGTATATAATCACCAGGATTAGTCAGTGTGGTATAAGGAGTAGTGTTACCGTTTAGATATATTATGGTATTTGGATTATGGGCAATCAGTAAAACACGTTCTAATTCGTTAGGTCCAATTCCTTTTACAAAAATGTATTTATTACCTGTTTTTTCAAAAGGAACAATTTGGTCAAATCCTAAGTCTCTACCGTTTTGGTTACTATTGTTCCCTCCCAAAGATCCGGAATTTACGACTATAGCTTTATCTGATTGGACTAAAGTACCAATTAGTTTAGCACTATTTGAAGGAATGTTTTGATAGTTTTCCAGAGCAATTACATAGCTTTCATTTTTGTTCAAATTTTTAACAATAGGACCATTTACAACAGTTCCATCAACTAGAATTGTACCGTTTTGAAGATTAGAAATAGTTACAGTAGTGTTGTTTTCGGTTGCAAGTATTGAGGCAAAATTTAATAAGGATGCATCATTATCTAAAGGATTGAGCATTGCTCCTAGTCTAAATGTAGTTCCTAAAGCACTATTTCCTTTAGAGACAATACCGCCTGCATGATTATAGACTCCTGCATTTGGGTTAAAACCAGCATTGACTCTAACGCTACAGTATACTAAATCATCCGCTTCTATGATATATCCTTTGTTTGTTACTTTTCCGGTAGCTGCTTTTGGAGTGAATAATTGTGTATCATCTCCAATTCCAATTGTATAAATGTAAGGATTATTATTACTAACTGTGGCATTGGTGATTTGTCCTCCAATGCCTATTATTTTTATAGCAACATTTTTTGTGCTAGGTGTTGAGATGTATAGGTATTGATCCCCCACCAATGAGGTTTGACAAGTCAAAGGTGGAATATAATGTGTTTTGCTAAACTGTGAGAAACAGTTTATAGCCATTAAAATGAACCAAATGGAAAATATTTTTCTCATTAGCTAAAAGTATTAATTTTAAATGATTAGCTATCTTTTTAATGAAAAATGACCTTTGATGTTTTTGCCATTTTCAAAAATAAGACTAAACCAATAATCATCAGCAGGGAGTAAATAGCCGTTTGCGGTTCCATTCCAATTCAAATTTGGGGATTTGAATTGTTTTAATAATTTTCCGTAACGGTTAAAAATGTTTATTGTAGCTTGGGGCAACAAATTCAAATTTTTAATAGTCCAAGTGTCATTATACCCATCTCCGTTTGGGGTAAAATAATGCGGGTAGTCTAAGATATAAAAAAGAAAGGGATTTGAAATGTTGCATCCATTTTTTTCACGTGCGTAAGCCAAATAACTTCCTGGGGCAATATTTGAAAATTCAGGACTATCCTGATAAAAATTTCCATCTATTGAGAATTCATAATCACTGGAACCTGTATATTCAATAATTGCAGTATTTTTATTCCCTGCAAAATCAGTTGTTTTAACTTCTGTTATAGTTGCTATTCTACTTGGAATAATTTCGTTAGAAAGTTCTAAAGTTAATTCGGCATAATTAAAGCAACTGTAAGGATTTGTTGCCCTAGCAATTAGAATTTGAGGATTGGACTTGTTAATGTAATTGCTGCTATTCAGGATAGGGTTGGTACCTGCTTGTGCATCAGTTAAATTTTCGTAATAACTTACATCGCTCAATCCGGAATTGTTGTTTTTTATTTCAGAATCGGCTTGGGTTAAATCAAAAACTGCTTTCCCATCTTCGTCAATATCACATTGTTTTATGCTGCTGCTTTTTAAAACAGTTTCGGGGGTGTATTCAATTTTCACATCATTGGTTACAACACAGCTAGATGGATTTAAGGTTACTTCAACTTTGTATGTTCCAGGACTTTTTACGGTATAGGAAGGACTATTTTCTGAGGTTAATAAAATACCGTCTTTGTACCATTTGTAACTGTAATTTGCGGGTAATTTTGTGTCAATGGTATAATCCTGACCAAAACAAACGGCATTGTTAGTTGCCAGTAATCTGTCACTTCCTAAATCGATTACAGAATTAAAGCTGGCCGCTTCTATAAAAATAGCCGAATCGTAATAAGTATTTCTATCGTCGCCAATAACTAATTTGATATGGTAGGTGTTTCCCGCAATAACGTTGGCTGTTGCATTTAAAACTTTAGTTTGCCCGGCATAATTGATAGGACTTGTATTAGCAGCTTGGTTGTTGAATTGTCCAAAGTATGATTCGTTGTTTGCTGGACAAAATTGAGTAGGACTAAAATTAATTATAGGATGAATGTTTTTAGATGAAACAGGGGTTGTCGTTCCAGGAATCACAGCTAAATTTTGATAAGCAGTCGAACTACCTTTTTCTTTTATCAAAAAAGCAAAACCATCAGAATATTTACAAGGGTAATCATCCTGATACTCATTGGATGCAAAAAAATAATTAAAACTAATGGTATTTGTTAATGGCGTAAAATCAAATTCAAGTACAGAAGCATTAAACGAATTGATGTTTAATGCTTGGTTTAAATCGGAATCACCTAACCATAAATTACTATTATTACCTTGATCTCTAACAAATGGACCTGCAGATTGAGTACTACTCCAGGTACTTAAAACTACTCCTGATTGAAATGGGAAATTAGGCGAACTGTTAGTAAAAGAGCCATAACTATTCTTTCCGGCGGTAAATGAGTCTCCCGAAACGCTTTCGTTACTAACTTTTATGCAGGAACTATTATTTGTCAATAGGTTTACCAATTCCAAAGCATTTTTGGTGTCATCAATACCAATAGCTTGTGCCTGCAATTGTGAGTTAAAGCAGCAGAGTAATAAACCGAGAAAAATAGCTTGTAAGACTTTCATAATCGTACAAAGTTACTATAATTCTCTGTTTTTTAATTGTTTGATTTTAGTTCGAATTTTTTCGAAAAGTTATTGCGATGAAATTTCGTTTTCTATTACTATGGAAGCTAGTTTTAGTTTTTCGGAACTAAGCGGTTTGACGATATAACTTTTTACTATCGGATAGTTTTTTGCCATCTCTAAATCGCAGGGATCAATGGAGGAAGAAACAATAAAAACTATTATTTTTTTTGAAAAATTGATGAGTTCAAATTCATCCAAAAATTGCCAGCCATCCAATACAGGCATATTCAAATCCAATAAAATAACATCTGGAAGTTTAGACGAATTAGCCGAATTATTTTTAAGTTCATCTAAAGCGGTTTGCGGATTGTGAAATGAAACTATTTCTTCGCAAAAATTGTTTTTTGAGATGAGCATACTCATTAATTTTATCGATAATTTGTCGTCATCAATGATATAAGTAATTTTATTTCTCATTAAAATACAATTTAAAAGTACTACCTAATCCTTCTTCACTTTCCACTTCAATTTTTCCTTTCATGACTTCCATTTGATTTTTAACAATAAATAATCCAATACCTTTGGCATCTTCATTTCCATGAAAGGTTTTGTACATACCAAATAACTTGCGCTTATTTCTTTCAATATTGATTCCTAAACCATTATCCTTGAAAGAAATAATGTGAAATCCATCTTTGGTTTCATGGCTGATTTCTAATTGGGGAACACGGTTTGGTGATTTGTATTTTATGGCATTGCTCAATAAGTTTTGCAGAATATTATCTAAATAAGCCTGGATAACATTTAGTGTTAAATCATCTGAAATTGTATGCGTAATTGCGATTTGATTCTTTAAAGGTTCTGATAATTTTTCAATCTCGGTTTTTAAATTAATGATTGTTTTTTTGAGGTTGACGTTCTTTTTAATAGTAATCATTTCGTTCAAATTTTCGATGGTTTCGGATAGTTTTTCCGTTCCTTCTTTGAACATATCAATAAATGATAGTTTTTCAATGGCATCATCTGTATGTTCAATTACATCTACAACCATTGCCAGATTACTGGCATGAGAGCGAATATTATGTGAAACAATATGAGCAAAATCTAAGAGTTTATTGTTTTGCTGACTGGTAACTTCCAGTAGGTGTTTGAGCTCAATTTCTTTTTCTTTTGTAGCGGTAACATCTCTGCCAATCGCAATAAATTTGCTGCAATTACCATCTTTATCAAATACCGGAGTAATATTTAATTCAAGCCAATATTTTTCTTTTTGCTTATTATAGTTCTGAAAAACAACTTTCGTTTCCTCTTTGTTTTTCAAGGCCTTTTGGATTTTTTTTATTTTTTCCCTATTGGTTTTCAGTCCAATAGAAGTATAATTAGGTTCCTGACCGATGATTTCTTCTAATGTTAAATCGGTTAAAGTCATATAGGCTTGATTTGCCCAAATGGCTTTTCCTTCGGAATCGGTTATAATAATGCTGTCGGTAGTTTCAGAAGCTACTAAGGATAATAAATTTAAATTTTCAATTGTATCATTAGTACTGGGAAAAATCAAAGGGAATTTTTCAGCAGTATATTCTAATGCTATGATTCTTTCCTGTTCAATAGTAATGTCTTTGAAAGTACCGTAAATACGATGAATATTATTAGCAATAAATTCAACCTGGCAAATACATTCTAAGTGTTTTATCGTTTTCTTAGCCGTAATTATTTGAAATTTTCCATAAATTGGAATTCTATTTTCAATGGCTTTCTGTATAAGTGTTTTAAATTGAATTAGATTTTTTCGATTAAAAAAAAACAATGAATTTTTAAAATCAGGAACAAAATCTTCAGGGACTTCAAAAATATCTTTAGTTTTTGTATCCCATAAAACGGTATTGTTTTTTAGGTTGATATCCCAAATCCCAATTTCTAAAGTGCTGTCTGTTTTATTATAAATTTCCTGTTTGTTCATTGTAAATAGTTATAATAAAGCAAAAATTTAGCTTTATGTTTTAGGGATAAATTTCAAGTTGCGAATTAAAATTAGTTTGTTTTGAAATGTATTAATAACGAGAAAAATCATTATAAGAAATAAAATTACTCAACAAAGTAGCAGCACACAAATAAAATCGATGAACAACATCTTTTTGTTTAAAAGCATTTTATGTGTTATAAAATCACTTATTGCTAGTTCTTGGTAATCAGTAATTAAGTGTTTTTTAGGTTTTTGAAGGTTCTTCTGTTTTTTTTGCTTATCTTTTCAAAACAGAGCTTTGAAATAATTAGTGTAAATTTGTATAAATAAATCGATGAATGAGCGAGATTTCCCCATTGTTTAAAAAACCAACTTATCCCATAAATCATTTTCTTCTAGATTACTTAGAGCGTTTTGACAGAGTCTCAAAAGTGGCTATTTCCTATGATGATTTATTGCGGTTTTCAGGATCAATCAATGTTTATGACAAGTTTGATCAGGATACCTTATGGATTAGAGTTTTTTACAGTGAATATGAAAGAAATGAAATCGATTTGAATTTAAAGAAAATCTATTCCTTATTGCATTCTGATGGAAACTCAGATATTATTAAGTTTTTAAATGTAGATGCTATCGACTACTGTACTTTTGGAAATTCAAAACCATTCAGAATAAAAATGCGAAATGTGTTAAATGACAATTATGTTCATTTTTACATTAAAAAAGCCGATGCTTCGCGTATTTACGGATTAGAATTAGAACATATTTTGTCTCCCGATAAAATCAATTTTCTGGTTCATCATGATACATTAATTGAAGAACATATCATAGGAATTCCGGGCGATGTTTTTATGGAAACCTTACTTGAAGGTTGTTCTGAAACCGAGAAATCTCAAATAGCCAAGGAGTTTGTGAAATTTAATGAGCGCTGTATGATTCGGCTTTTAGGCGATATGCGCGCTTATAATTATGTGATTGTTCCTATTCACGATTTTGATCAGGTGGTTTATAAAATCAGGGCAATCGATTTTGACCAGCAATGTTATGAAGGGAATTTTAAAATTTATCGTCCACAATTTTTCAAGGAAAATTTTCCAATGATAAAATTGATAAAGGAAAAATTGCAGGATAGTTCGATAGAGCAATATAAAAATGAAGAACGGGCCGCTTTAGCCAAAAGAATTCTTTCGGCCGAAACCCGAATTCAAAAAATACTCCGCATCATGGCCAATGATACCATTGCACCCGAAGCTCATATTAAACAATTAAAGTCAGAGTTGTATCGTTATACCAATGATTTAAACTTTAAAAACGCCACTTCTATGGGCTATGTGCTGAGTGCTGCTTTTAAGTTTGTTACCCGAAACTTTAAACATCCGGATTTATTTAAACCGGGATTTTAAAAATTATTTTATGATAAAAAAGATTTTTCCTATCGTTTTATTATCGTCTTTGATTTCGTTTTGTCAAAGAGAAACCTCAATTATAAACGAACTTTATTCTTTGCCCAAACAGCTTAAAGAAATTTCAGGAATTGTTTTTACTGAAAGTTCTCAACTGGCTTGGGTTTTAGAAGACAGTGGTAATGCAAATGAAATTTACGCCTTAGATAATCAAGGCAAAATCCAAAAAACGCTAACAATTGCCCAAACGCAAAATATAGATTGGGAAGATATTACGAAAGATCCTCAAGGTAATTTGTATATAGGCGATTTTGGGAATAATGACAATGAAAGAAAAGATTTGGCTATTTATAAAATTGCTAAAGATTCTTTGCAAAATGAAAGTGTAATTCCTTCGTATAAAGTTAGCTTTGCTTACCCGGAACAAACGGAATTTCCTCCTAAGAAAACAAAACTTTTTTATGACGTTGAAGCTTTAATAGAATACCAAAACAACTTTTATTTATTTACTAAAAATAGGAGTAAAGGATTTGACGGAACCACATTATTATATAAAGTGCCCAATAAAGCCGGATTTCATCAAGCTGAATTATTGGGACAATTTAAAGCCGAAGGCGATTTTGAAAATGCAGCTATAACCAGTGCTGCCATTAGCCCGGACGGAAAAAAAGTAGTTTTGTTAAGTCATAGCAAAATATGGATTTTCCAAAATTTCACCTCCGATAATTTTTTCTCTGCTTCAGTAAACAAAGTCGATTTGCATCATTTTTCTCAAAAAGAAGCCATTTGTTTTAAAGACAATACAACGCTTTTAATAGCCGACGAAAAGACTAAAAAAATAGGCGGATTAGTATATCAATTGGACTTAAGCACTTTAAATTAGATGATTGTCCGCTAGCGGACATGACCCACAGAGTAACGCGGACTAAACTGATAAACACGGATTTTTAAAAATACAATCTGTGATAATCTGCTAAAATCTGCTTAATCTGCGTGCTATTTTTAGAAAACAACAGCATTATATTAGAAACCAAATCCAATCCCAAAACTAATTCGGGCTTCGTCATCTGCGCTTTTAAAATAGCTTAATCGTGCCGTTACGGTATTGATTCCGTTAAGCCATAAACCACCGCCCGCAGATTGATGCCATTTGTTAGAGGTTTCTCCATCAAGCCAGACTCTTCCGTAATCGTAGCCTCCAAAAAATCCGTAAGACATTGGAATAATACTGTTTTTGATTTTTCCAATAGAAAAACGAAGATCACTGCTTTGAAAGAAAGATTGATTGCCTATAAAACGCTGGTTTCTAAAACCTCTTAAATCATAATCACCGCCTAAGGCTGCCGCCTGATAAAATTCAAAATTATTGTTTAAAATCATTTTTCCTTTTAATAAAGTGGCAAATACAATTTTTCCCTGATGATCTATTTTGTGATTAAAATTGATTTTAGATTCTAATGTTGGGAAATTTTGTTTGCTGTCTTCGAGATTCATTTTCCAATTGGCAGCAATCAAAAATCCCATTCCCATTGTTGGTAAAGAAGCGCTATCGTAATTTTCATAAGCATATTCAACAGTAGCCCCCGCAAATTGCTGATGATTGAAAATTTCAGGATTTACAATGTTTGGAATAGAAATAAATCGACCGGCTGTATTTTCTACATCAAAATTCTCATAAGCTAGCTGGAAATTAATTCGGCTTCCTAATCGTCCTATTTTTTCGATTTTAGGAGCAAATTTCAACATTCTGATATGTACTCTGTTGTAATCCATACCATTTATTTCGTCCACATTGGCAGTATTATTTCCATAACCAAAATAATTTATGGCAAAGTTTGGACTTGTAAACTGTGAGTCAAATCCAAAATTCCATTTTCCTATTATTTTTGGAACATCTAAATGATAATCTAATTCAAAACCATCGGTTGCAAAATAGTAATTGGCTTTAAGAGTATGTTTTAAAGTATAAGGGTTTTGTTTGAAATGATTGATAGTATAATTAGCTATGATTCCTAATTTTATCCCATCATCGGGATTAAAACCTATAGTAGGCAAGCCCGAAAAAGCATTGTATTTAGGCTTTTGGTAATTGTAATAATTTGTTTCGTAATCATCGGTTAAGATGGTTTTTGTTCTGGAATCAGTTTCGAAAGTGTTCTTTTTTGATTTAAAATCAAGGATTGTAATGTTTTTTCCATTCGCAATAACATAGCTGTCATTATTTTGACCTCCAATTAATTTTATTTTTATGGCTGATTTTTGAGCACCTTGAAGATCAAAAACATCTTCGTCGTCTAGTCCATAAATCCAAATGTTTTTTGTCGTATGTGAATCGAATGTTTTACTGTAAACCAGTTCTTTTCCTTTTTTTTTGATTCGGGATACAGTGATTTCGACTTTGTTTTTAGAAAGAGGTTTGATGCTGAATTGGTCTTTTTTATTGGTACCAACAACAATTACTGTTTTTTGTAAAACCTTGTTGTATTGACTCGCATAGTTGGTTAATTCGGCTTTTCGAAGTTTTAATTTTTGTTTGATTGAAGCTATAGTTTCATCTTGAACTTCTTTGGGTAAATTGTCAAAAGCATTATCAATAGCTATATCGCTCAGATTTTCCTGAATATATTTAGCCTGAGCAATCCAGTCTTTTTCGGTGGCATTTTTTAAAAAAGCGACATCCAGGGGATAGGCTTCGCGATTGAACCATTTTACATTATCAATGTTGTTTTTGAAGCTTTGCATGTGGCGAAGCGCAGGAATGTTCATCAATATAGACAATAAAGCGCCATCGTATTTAGAAAAAGCCTGGTCGCGATCGCGGGGAATAGGTTTGTAAATGGTTTTATTGCCTATTTTGTATTCAGCCCAACGCCATTGGTCATAATGCCTGTCCCAATCGCCAATGAGCATGTCAAATATACGTGCTTTGATGTATTCGTTTTCGTCAACAGCATATTTTTCGTCTTTTTGTAAGTTTTCGAGTAGTTCATCAGTTCCAATAATTGCTTCTGATTTTCCAAAATTAAGAAGTTCTTTTTGGCTATCCGTAGGTCTTTCTTCAACAAGGTATAATTCATCACCAAAATCGGCATTGAATTCGCCCAATACTTTTTGTTTAGGAATATAATAAAGGGCTGGATTACTGTGAAAAACGCCAATTTTGTCTGCCATGTTTCCTACTGCCAAAGGTGCGTAAGGATGGGAAGTAGTGTAGAAATCATATAGAAAATTCTCTGCATAGGTGTTTTCAAATTCATTTTCCACATATTGGTCTTTGAAAGCAACACTTTGCAAAAAACGACTGGCGCTTTTCTTTAAGGCGCGCATTACATATTCTTTTCCATCAGCATTCACCAGACGTAAGGATTTAGATTGATGACCGCCACCCGCTCTCAATGGAGTGACACCGCCAAAAAGACTGTTTAGCGAAGCAATTGGAACTTCGATTAATTGACTGTAATATTCCCGATAATGTTTGCCTAAAAGGAAATTATGAAAAATGCTTTTAGAAGTCATTTCAGGACTATAAATGCTCGCTTTTGTAGTTGCAGCAAAAGAATTGGGATAATTGCTTATGGTTTCTTTTTTAGGTTCAATGATTGTTTTTTCAAAAAGAACTGTGGTTTTGTTGTTTTCGATGCCAAAGTATTTAACGGTAGTTTTTCCGTTAGTGTAGCTTGTTAAAGTTGCAAATCCGTTTTTGCCATAAGAGAAATCATTAGGGTTTATTGCTCTGGCAGCTTCTGATTTTGAGCCTGCACCACTAATTATTTGTTTTATATTTTCATTTTCTATGTACTGCAAATTATGGTCGTGTCCCGAAACAAGAACTACATTGTCCTGGTTTTGCAAAAGTGTTTTCAGGCGTTTTACCAAGATTTGGTATTGCTTGTTTTGAATGTCTTGCGGACTAATTCCAGATGTTTTTCTAAAGAAATTGACAAATGAACCTATAATAGGTAAAGGAATTTTTTGTTCTAATGGAAATAGTTGTTTTTCAAGTGAAAATTGTCCACCATGTGTTCCATTGCTCATCAAAGGATGATGAATTGCTACAACTACGGTTTTATCTTTGTTTTTGTTTAAAATACTTTCAAATTCTTCAAAAAAGTCTTCACGCGTTTTTATGCTGCAATCGTCATTAATATTGGGGATTTTGTCCCAGTCTTCCAGAAACCATTGGCTATCAATGATAACTAAACAAAGTTGGTCATTTATTTTTTTATCATCAATAGGACAGCTATTTGCAGGAAGAAATGCTTTTTTATCATTAAGGTAATTGTTTACTATTTTTTCCTGACGCTTTAATCCGTTAATACCTGAATACCAATCGTGATTCCCGGGAATAAAAATGGTTTTCCCTTTAAAATCTTTAGAAAGTGCTAATTGGAGTTTTATTTTTTCTAATGCAATATCGTAAGCTGCTTTATCTTTTTCATCCGGCATTCCTTTTGGATAGATATTATCTCCCAAAAACAATAGAGTAGCATTTTTATCGGATTGGCTAAGTTGTTCTTTTAAAGCGCTAAGCACTTTTTTAGCATTTTCTTCGTCGGCATTTCCTGCATCGCCAATTAAAAATAAGCGATGTGCAATTTTTGTCGTATCCTTGTCGTTAGTTAGTGTGATTTTTTTTGAATCTCTTCCCAATTGAGAATGATAGCTTGCACAAGATGCGACTATGAATAAAACGAAAAGAGAGAGAGAAAATATTTTAATTTTGATGAATCGCATATCCGAAAACAATTTCATAATTTAGTAGTATAAAAATTTACCTATGAATCTTATAGAGCAAGCACAAGATTTTGTTTATAATTTAATCAAAGATAAACTTTCTAGTTCATTTATATATCACAATTTTGAGCATACTTCTGACGTGGTTGCAGCTGTAAAAAAGCTTTATCAACAAGAGAATTTAACTGAGGAAGAGCTTGAAATACTTCTTGTTGCAGCCTGGTTTCATGATACGGGCTATATTGAAGGCTTTGAAAATCACGAAGAAAACAGCGTGAAAATTGCAGCTGATTTTTTGACTGATAGAGGGAAATCAACGGCTTATATTGATCAGGTAAGTACTTTAATTAGGGCAACCTTATACTGTTATGAACCTAAAAATCTACTTGAAAAAATAATAAAGGATGCCGATTTTTATCACTTTGCAACCGAAAATTATAATGACCGATGCGAACTTTTAAGAGAAGAATGGAGAGTTGTAAAACAAAAAGAAGTTACGGATTTAGAATGGGCTCAGGAAAATTTAAAAATGCTTACTCAATGCCATCAATATTACACGGATTATGCAATTGCTAACTGGCAAACTCTAAAAGATAAAAATGTAAGTTTGATTAAGGAAAAAATTAAAAAAATGAAAGAAGATAAGGAAGGAAAAAAAGAAAAAAAGAATAAGGCTGAAAAACCAACTAAAGTACCAAAACCCGATCGTGGTATTGATACTTTGTTTAGAGTTACCCTTAGTAATCACACACGTTTGAGCGGAATTGCCGACAGTAAAGCTAATATTTTATTATCAGTAAATGCGATTATTATTTCTATTGCTTTGTCTACCATAGTTCCTAAATTAGATAGTCCCAGTAATGCGCATTTGGTTATTCCTACTTTTATAATGCTGACCTCTAGTGTTGTATCTATTATTTTTGCTATTCTTTCTACCCGACCTAAGGTTACCAGCGGTACGTTTACCCGAAGAGATATTGAAGACCGAAAAGTGAATTTATTGTTCTTTGGTAATTTTTACAAAATGCCTTTGGAAGAATACGAATGGGCGGTAAATGAAATGATGAAAGACAACACTTATTTATACAATTCGATGATTAAGGATTTGTATTTCTTAGGTATTGTTTTAGAACGAAAATACAAGCTATTACGTATTACCTACAATATCTTTATGATTGGAATTATCATTTCATTCCTGGCTTTTTTCCTTGCATTCAATGGTATCAGGGCCTAGTGCAGCGTATTGAGTAATTCTTTATAAGTATATTTTGTATCTAAACTTTCATCGGTGTTTATTACTTTAATTCGAATTGCTTTTAAACCATAAACACCTTGTAAATCTTCAACTTCAAATTGTTCTATTTGAGGTTCAAGGACTTTTTTGAATTGCAAAAACTTGATGTATTTTAGATATTCGGTTTCTTCAAACGGATGCGAATATACGATTGTAATTTTCTCTTTTTGGGTAATTCTTTCTTTTGTTCCTTTAATATGGGCTTTGTCAATACGTTTTTTTACTACTTCATAGCGGGCATTGTAAGTACCGTCAACATCAAAACGTTTTTCGTCCATTCTGAATCGAATGGAAATTGGGGAACTAAAAACAAGTATTAACGAACTCACATCTAATTGGTCATAAGGCAGGACTTGTTTCAGACGATGATGTGTTAATTCCATCTTGCATAAGGTTTGCAATTGCCACAATCTTAAATTGTTTAAATACATTAAATCAAAAGATTGAGAAGGTGTTATTGAAGCACCAATGTATAAATTATGCTCTACACCATCGGTTTTAAAACGCTCAAAATAATGAGGGAAAATAGCCTGGGCCTCATTTTGCTCGCTGTCTAAAACGGCTGCCATTTCTTTGTTTATTATTGACATGGCATCATCAAAACGTTTTCGGGCATGATAAAAAAGATTTGTTTTAGGATCTAAGTTTTCAAAATAAGAGTTAAGAAGCAATTTGTCGTTATTGTCAATGATAGTATTGGTCAAAAAAGGATGGATTTCTTTTTCGATGTAATTTTGAATTTGTTGTTCAGTATCGGCTTTTAATTCTTTTTCCAGTTCTTTTACATAAGAATGTAATTCAAATTTGAGCTGTTCTAATAAAGGTAGTTTTTGTATTGATTTCGATTTTTCGAAAATAGAGATTAAATGGTTTAATTGATTTTTTAAATCTTCTTTTACAGTACTGTTTCTGTGTTCAGAAGAACCGTTAATGTCTATTTGTCCGTAAAGCGGATATACATCTTTAAAAACAATTTCTTTAAAAGTATGTTCTTTATTTCGGGTATCGGTTTGTAAATATTTTTGAGCTTCGGCTTTAAATTTCCAATATACACTCGAATGAATGGAGGTATATTCGCGTTGGATTATTGCTTCAATCTGATTTTTTAGATCACTGTCGTAGCGTTCCAAAGTATCGATGATATTAGGAAGGATTAATTGAAGATTATTAGCATTAATACTGTTTAATTGTCTTGGAGTTCCCGAAACCAGTTCGATGATTCCAAGTAATTTGTTATCTTTTACAACAGGCGTCAGAATGCAACTCTTGATGTTTTGATCTAATAATCTTTGGGCAAATCTTTCGTTCCCGGGAATAGTTGCAAAAGTTTCCACATTTGAAATGGAGATAGATTCTTTACCGTCTAAAATCTTATTTAGAGAACAGCCTAAAAAAGCGTTGCAACATTCTATTTCATCTTGGTTTTGCAAAATAAAACTGCCTATGCTGTTTTTGTCGAAAGGTAATTTGGTGAACTTTTTTTCATCATCATTATAGATGCTAATTCCTATTCTTAAATCAGGAATTTTAAAAATAGACCTAAAAATGCTTTCTGAATTTTTGTTTTTTTCGCCTGGTTCCTTATCTCTTTTTAAAAGATTGCTTTTTAGATTAGAAATAGCACTTTCTTTGGTAGCATCAAATAAACTAACGATTCCAAATCCTTTTAAAATCCAACTTTCTAATGGGAATTTTTCCTTCCACAAGGCTACATTGTCAAAGTTATCCATTAATTCGTCTATTTCTTCCTGACTTAGGCTTATGGCATTTTCCAGAGGATAAATTTCAATAAAATCGGCATTGTAAAGAATGCGGTAATGTTTTAAAATCCCGTCAACATCCGGAATGTCGTAAAATAAGGGTTTGCTGTAATCAAAATTTTGGTTGTAATGTGCATTTAAAATTAGGATACAACTGAGTACATAAAAATTATCTTCGCTAAAGTCGCGTATTGTCAGGTCAAAATCCCCGGCATTTTTTACTATTTTTTTAAATCTTTTAGTATAGTTGAAAGTTATATTCTGGAAAGGAATTGTTACTGCCTTAATCTCATTATGAGTCAATGCCGTAGGGAATAAATCGGCTAGCAAGTTTTTAATGAGTTTTTTATTATCAGTAATAATAGAAAAATCTTCAATTCCGCTTCTGAATTCGGGAATATGTTCGATTTCTTTTAATAACGATTTTGCATAATTAGAGCGATAATCGACATCTGATAGTGCAATTTCTTCTAAAGCCTCAATAAGTTTATGAAAAGAAATTAAGGTTTTAAAGGGACTCTCTTTAAATAAAAGACGGTTCATTTTTGTATTTGTTAGCTATACAAAAATAGTGAATTAACTTATTGAAAAGTTTTTATTTAAAAGAGGATGTAGGTTTAATGTTGTTTAACCATTAATTTCTTTTGACAAAAAGTATCCAGGGCTTTGTTTATTTCTTTTAACTCAGGCGTTAGAAATGTGATGCCTCCTTTTTCGTCATTTGTTAATTCCATTTTACAAACGGTACATTTGTATTCTTTTAAATTATTGGTAATTTCTTTAGAGGTAACAATGTTATGTCCAAAAATAGAACACAGGAATTTTTTACTTGTAATAAGTTTCTTCATTTCAAATAGATACATAATAAAAGTAGGTTAATTTAGTTAGGGATTGTAAAAATATTGATTTATAGATAAAAACACTTATAAAGTCGATAAAATACATATTTATTAATTTTTTATAAACATAAACTTACTTTTAAGTAATTGTTAAAAAAAATCTCCAATTGCTTTAACAATTGGAGATTAGGTAAGTAGTAAAACTAAATTCTAAGATATTTAGGATTTTTGTTCTTTATTAAAATAGACTAAGTAGTAGTACATTTGTTTTTCTTCGTCCCAGCCTTTTTCTACAAATTTCTCTGCGCTTTCAGGATTAATGAAATCCATTTTAATTTGAATATTTGTATCCAGATTAATAACGTTCTTGATTGACTTTCGGGCATCGCTCACAGCGGCATTTGCAATAGGGAAAGATGTTACGTCTTCGATGCTGTATTTTTCTCCTTTATCGACTTTGTAGTTTTTAAACTCAGGAATCAAATCAGGATTGTCTAAAACCTCGTTTAAGAAGTTTTGTTCTTCAAACTGATCGTTTTTGGCAAAATAATTCACCGAACGGTTCATGAACATTACTTCCTCTTTTTTGTCTTCGGCGGGGAAAACAACATCTTTGGCAAAGCCTTGGCAAAATTTCAAATATTTTTTTGTGATGAAATTCTCGTCTTCAAAAGCATCTACTGATAAGAAATGTTCTAACCAGTAACGCGCATCATAACGGTTACTGTCCACCGTTAGGATTTTGTAACCTTCTTCTTTTTTATGATTAAAGATCAAACAACCTTTATCTAATTTGCTCAGGTTGATTCCTTGTTGCAAAATCATTTCCAGATTAGATTCTTTTTCTTCAAATTGTAAAAAGTCACTTTGCAACTCACTTTTGAAAATTCCAATGGCATCAACCACATTGTTGTCGATGTTTATGTTTGTTAAATAAGTCACATAAACTTCTCCGTTTTTAATGTGCGGATGATTTGATTGTTCGAATAAGTGTTTGGTGATTTTTTTAGAACCTTCGTGCAAAGTGCCAGGATTTTCAAAAATCTCGGTTGCATACTTATACATGTCATTATAATCTAAATCAACTTCGTGGGCAAATTGAAAATAGTTTTCTTCTTTTTCTCTAAAAGGTTTCAAGAAGAATTCTTTTATAAGCGGCACAATTTCATCTTGTAGATTAAAAGGTTGTTCCGATAAAAAGATAGCTTCATTTCGGCTTTTATTTCCTACCCTGTGAATAGAAAGCGTCTCGATGTGTGTGTTGAATAAGTTGATCATTTTTTTTGAAGGTACTGAGGTTCTAAGTTGCTGAGTTTTTAAGTTTTTTAATTTCTTTCTTTTAATTTTTTGATGAAAGAAACTAACATGCGTTCAATCTCTCGACTGTTTTCAAATATATTATTGAATTCGTTTTCGTTTAAAAAGCTAATGTTTTTTGCAATCTCCAATTGTGTTTGCAATTCAAATAAAGACCCGATGGAAATGTTTAAAAAGCGTAGGAAATCCTGTTTGCTTTCACGTCCAAAACCCTCGGCAATATTACTTGGGATAGAAATAGCACTTCTTCTAATTTGTGAAGTTAAGCCAAAAATTTCTTCTTTTGGGAAATGATTTGTTGATTGATAAATTTGGGTAACTAAGGTCATTGATTTTTGCCAAATCAAAAGGTCTCTAAATGTGCTCATATTTCTTAAATTTAAATTTTATTAAAAATAAGAAAAAACATAATAAAAAAGTTTTCTGAAAAACTCAGTAGCTTAGAGCCTTAGAATCTTAGAATCTCAAAAAAATTAATTCCAATTTTCTTCAAAGCCGTAATCTTCATAGCTGTCGTCTCCTTCAAACATATCCATGTCATCCTCGTCCAGGCCGTCTTCAAATTCGTCATAAAAATCGTCAGCATTGTCAGCTTCAAAGTTTTTTTCTAAAGCTTCATCAGGCATTTCACCATGAGCAAATAAGGTTTCCGGGTAGATAGCACCAGCAGTTTGTTCTTCAATTGCGGCCAGTTCCACTAGGAAAGTCCACATATTGATAAAATCATAAACATAAATGATTTTAGTGTTTTCCTGGTCAAGAATGTCCGAAAGTTTATAATCACTCATGATTCGTTGTTCACCAGGAACGTCTCCTGTGTCAAAAAGCGAAATTTCATCTTCTTGATTCCAAGTTTCATCGCAAGTGTAAAAAGAAGCGACTTCCATACCGTCAAATCCAAAAGAGTTGAAGATAGCGTTGTGTAAATCTTCTAAAGTATCATCATCTAGTATAGCGATATCTCTGAAAATATCTTCTTCTGCGTCTAAGATTACTCTAAATTTATAAACCATAATCGTTATTTTTATAAAAAAGCCAAAGGTACATTTAATCCTTTTTAATCCCAATGCGATTCACGAATTTTTATTAAAAAAACAGCGATGTTTTTGATACTGAATTAGTTATTTCGTCTAAGGCGCTTTATGATTTTATGATAACGTTTATGATAAGTGCTGTGTGTAGGATACTTACGACTAGAGGTCATGTTGTTAAAAAGTAAGGCGGTAAAGAATAAGATTAGCACTCCCGTTAATACCGGAGACAATACATACCAATAGCCTAAATCCTTAATTTTTTGAGTACCAATAATGGCAATCAGGGCTGTTGCTCCTCCTGGTGGATGTAAGGTTTTAGTTATTTGCATCAAAACAATCGACAAAGACACGGCTAATGGTGCAGCAATGTATGTTGTGTCTGGAAATAAAAGATGAACGCTTACGCCAATAAAAGCAGAGATTAAATGTCCTCCAATAAGATTGCGGGGTTGTGAAAATGGACTTTCGATAATTCCATATACCAATACGCTTGAAGCTCCAAAAGAACCAATAAGGTACACAACATCCTGATGTGAAAATTGCTGGCTTTGCGAATAAGCAATAAGACCTATTCCAACAAATGAACCTAAAAAGGACCAAAAATGTTCTTTGAAATCAATTAGGGTTTCTTTGTAGAGAACATAACGGGTTTTGCGATAACTGCGTTTAATTTTAGTTGTCGGCATGATTTTAAAATTTAAATACTTGGAACAAAGGTGTAAACCGTGTTAGGGTAAATCATTTTTGCGGTATATTTAGAAATTAAGCAAGCAGCTAATATTGGGAAAAATAAAGTGTAATTATTGGTAAGTCCGCAAACAAGAAAGATGGCTGTAAAAGGAGCGTGAATACTGGCACTTAAAACAGCTGCCATACCAATCACCATAAAGTTAATAGGGATGATTTGAGTATCGAAAAAAGTATTTAGTACAGAAGCTACCAATAATCCTAAAAAAGCGCCAATAAAGAGGCTAGGGGCAAAAACGCCACCATCACCACCAGAAGCCAGAGTAATTGAGGTAACAATAGGTTTTAAAAGTAAAACGCCTATAAAAGTAAAAGCCAGTGTCAGGGTTAATGGGATTTCGTTATTTGCAGTAGTAATGGTTTTGATGGCATGATAACCTTCGCCATATAATTGCGGAAATATAAAAAGCGAAACGCTTAAAATTACAGAGCCAATGATGATTTTATAATAATGAGTTTCAATTTTTGCAAATTGCGATTTGAAAAACAATACACATTTGGTAAGGTAAACCGAATTGATTCCAGCCAAAATTCCCAATAGAATAAAGTAAGGGATCGCTCTAAAATGCCAAGTGCTAATAGAAACATCAAATAAAGGTTGTTCTTTTAAAATAGTCAATAATCCAAAGGCAATGGATACCGCAATTAGATTGGAGATTATAAAAGCACGGGTTACTTTTCGCGAAATTACTTCTAATGCAAATAAAATTCCGGCAATAGGGCTGCTGAATAAAGCAGTGATTCCAGCCGCAACTCCGGCACAAATAAGTTCGGTTTTGTATTGACGGAATACGTTTTCTTTTTGCTGGGCTACTGATCCAATAGTTGCTGTTGCCACAACAGTAGAAACTTCAATTCCGGTTGAACCACCAAAAATAACCGTTAGTAAGCCATTTATAGTATGTGATGGGATTTTGTATGAAGGTAAATTTTTTGTTTTCGAATTGGTGCTTTCAAAAACTTCTTTGATGCCTTTGTTCTCTTTTTTCTTAAACATATAAAGTCTCAGGAAATAAATGACTGACAGACCAAAAATGGGAAAGAAGATTAAGAAAAGCGGATTTGTACTGGATTGGTGAAAAAATATTTCTTCGTAGTATTCGGTAATCTTTTTTAAACTGATTCCTAAAAAGGCTGAAAGAAAACCGATTAGGATAGAAACGATTATTAATTTTCGAAGTTTAATGAATTGATGATTTTTTTTGATTTGCGCCGTTTTATTCATCAGAAATTAAATTTGTATAACATATTGTTAAAAAGGACTGCAAATTTAAGTAAAATGAAATGAAATTTAAAAAAATGACGCTGTTTTGTTATAATAAAATTTAGTTAAAAAAATTAAAGTTCATAGAATTCAATTGGTAAACGGTCAGGATCGGCAATGAAAGTAAACCGCTTTTGGGTGAATTCGTCTATGCGAATGGGTTCTACATAAATATTTTTGGATTCTAAGAAAGCGACTGTTTGGTTCAAGTCTTCAACAGCAAAGGCTAAATGCCGTAATCCCTGTGCTTCTGGGGTAGAAGGTCTTGCGGGAGGATTGGGAAAAGAAAATAATTCAATGCAATAATTGTCATTTAGTGCTAAATCAAGTTTGTATGATTTTCGTTCTTCACGATATACTTCACGAACAATTTTTAATCCGAGAATTTCAGTGTAAAATCGTTTGGATTTTTCATAATCAGAACAAATAATGGCAATGTGGTGTATGTTTTTAAGGTGTAGCATTTTATTGTAGTTATGTTTTTATTGATTTAGTTTTCGGATTACTTTGGCAGGATTGCCAACTGCAAGAGAGTTGTCGGGGATGTCTTTTGTGACAACCGAACCGGCTCCAATTACGCATCCATTCCCGATTGTTACTCCAGGACAAATTACAGAATTGCCACCTATCCAACAATCGTCTCCAATGGTTATAGGTAAGGCATTTTCAAGTGTCTTTCTAAGCTCGGCATCGAGTGGATGGGTAGCGGTATATAATTGTACTGCGGGAGCAAAAAATACATTGGACCCGATGGTGACTTTGCTGCAATCTAGAACAACACAATTGACGTTGAAATAGACATTTTCTCCACAAGAAATATTGTAACCGTAATCACAATGAAAAGGAGGTTCGATGTATAAATTAGGACCTGCATTTGGAATCAATTCTTTTAAAATCTCTTTTGCTTTTTTGGTCAATCGGTATTCGGTTACGTTTAATCGGTGCAATAAATTTTTAGCTCTTCTTCGGTCTTTTATCAGGATGGGATCGCCTGCTAAATAGTACTCGCCATCGATCATTTTTTCTTTTTCTGTTTTCATTTTTTAGAGTGTTTTATTGGGGTGTTTTTCTTGTCTTTTTTAATGTTTTTTTGAGGCTGTTTTTTGTGTGAAAAACGGCTTGTTTTTTTGAGGTTTTTTAGGGTCAAAACCGAGCTGAAAAACAGCTCTCTTTTTGTTGTTTTTTTATTTGCTAATTCAAGGAAAGCTGATTCGGATTTTTTGGGTTTTGATTTGTGTAAATATAATTTAAAAATGTAATGCTTGTTGGTTTTTTGATAGAACTATTTTGGACTGAAATAGATTCGGTTGAGTTTAAAGAGGTGTTTTGTTGTGTTGTTTTTGAGGGTTTGTTTTGTCGAAATCGGGAAGGTGTGTAGGTGTTGAATCCTTGTTTTCTGAAGAATTAACATCTGTTTTTAGAAGATTTTTTATTTAAAGTTATACTTTATGTAAAAGTATTTAATTTTATTTTAATTTCGAATGTTTTTATAAAATCAAATTTAAATGTTGCTGGATTAGAGTTTAATTCTTGAAAATTGAACACTTAATTTTATTATTTACGTATGTTGTTTTAAAGTGCTGGAATTTAATTTTTTAATTATTTGTTATAGATTATTTCTATGGTTGATTTTTAGCTGTTTTTTGAGGATTTACAGTCTTTTTCGAGAGTGTTTTGAATAAAAACATCCTTTTTTAGAAAAGGATTTCTAATTCTTGTTTTTTAAATTAACATTGGTAAAAGTAATTTTAATTTTTGATTTATGCTTGTTTTTGAAATCATTTTTTGTGTCTGATTTTTGAACTTTTATCAGGACTTTTTATCTTGGTGTAAGGAGTGTTTTTTGAATACGATTTTTAGATGATAAAATGTTTTGGTTTTGATTTAGTTTTTTGAAAAGTAAATTCTCCTGTTGTTTTTGGATTCAAATTTTTAATGATTTTTTGAAATCAGATTGTTTGATGTTGAGGTTTTGTTTGGAAAAAAAGACGGTAATTTGTGTGGTGTAAAAGAGTGTTTTTTATGCTCTTTTTTGATTGTTTTATAGAGCTCTTTTTGGATGGTTTTTTGAAGCGAATTTGTCATCGTTTTTTGTATGAAAAGTGACTGAAATTTTTGAGGGTTTTTTGAAGAAAAAAAAAGTGTTTTTTAGACTAAAAAAGAGTTGCTTTTTTTAGGTTATTTTTGAATTTTTTAATGTATTGTTTAGGGCGTTTTTGGAGTGTTTTTTGGAGCAGTTTTTGATATAAAGAGTGTAATAATTTTTTGTTAATGCAGTTCTTAAAACAACTTAAAGATTGTAAATTCGTCGGGATGATAATTTAAAAAAATGATATGAGGTATTTTGTTGTACTCGCTTTTGTGTTTCTTTTTTCTTCTCAAATTCAGGCTCAAAAAATCGCTGTTTTTGATCATTATTCCGATTTGGAAAAGGTAGTTTTGAATGATGAAAATGCAACTTATGTAGTCAATTTTTGGGCTACCTGGTGTGCTCCTTGTGTGAAAGAATTACCCCATTTTGAGCAATTGAATTCCGAAAATAAAAAGATAAAAGTGGTGCTTGTCAGCCTGGATTTTAAGAATCAATACGAAGCAAAATTGTTACCTTTTTTGAAAAAGAAAGCGGTAAAATCAGAAGTGGTTTTGCTAACAGATAAGGATTACAATAGTTGGCTTCCTGCTGTAGATAAAGATTGGTCAGGTTCTATTCCGGCAACTTTAATTATCAAAAACGGTAAGAAGTTTTTTGTGGAAAAGATGTTTGCCAGCTACGAAGAATTAGATCAATATGTAAATTCAATTATTAACTAATAATTAAAACTATGAAAATTTTATCAGCTCTTTTATTATTTGTTTCGGTCATTTTTACGACAGCTTTTACTTCAAATGTGCCAACAGCATACAAAATTGGCGATACGGCTACTGATTTTAAACTAAAATCGGTTGATGGGAAAATGTATAGTATGTCCGATTATAAAAGCGCAAAAGGCTTTATCGTTGTTTTTACCTGTAATCATTGTCCTTTTGCTAAAAAATATGAAGATCGTATTAATGATTTGGCTAAAAAATACAAGTCTAAAGGTTATATTTTGCTGGCAATTAATCCGAATGATCCTGTTGCAGAACCTGCAGATAGTTTTGATATGATGAAAGTAAGAGCTAAAGAAAAGGGATTTGCTTTTCCTTATTTATTAGATGAAGGACAAAAAATCTTCCCTCAATATGGGGCTACTAAAACGCCGCATGTCTTTTTGTTAGATAAAAACCGTATAGTGAAATATATTGGAGCTATTGATGACAACGTGGATAGTGCTGCTGATGTTAAAGAGAAGTATTTAGAAAATGCTATTGCAGCTTTAGAAAGTGGAAAAACGCCTTCACCTGAGACAACTAAAGCTATTGGTTGCAGCATTAAGGTAAAAAAATAAAAAAAACTGGTTCTTAATTATATGTAAAAAAGCTGTTTCAATCAAGAAACAGCTTTTTTTTGTGTTTTGTTTTGAGGGGTTTATTTGCAAAACATTTTTAGGTTTTTAGTGGCACTCTGGCTTCCTAGTTGTTCTGCTTTGGCAAAATCGGAGCAGGCATTTTTTTTGTCTTCCAAATGGATGTAAGTTAGTCCTCTTAAATTATAGGTGATATAATCTCCAGAATTAAATTTGATAGCAACATTGCAATCTTTTAAAGCTGCTTTGTAATCTTGCATTTTGTAATAAATGTTAGCTCTGGTTGTATAAGCATAGGTGTTATCGTCATGCATTTCTAAAGTTTTATTGACGTCTGTTAATGCTCCTTGAAGGTCATTGATTTTTATTTTTTCGATGCCTCTGTTTAAGTAAGCGACAACAAAATCAGGCTTCAATTTTATGGCTTTATTGTAATCGGCTATTGCTCCTTTAGTATTTCCTGCGCTTGATTTTTTCATTGCCTGGTCAAAATAATTCTCGGCAGTTTGACTCCAGCCAAATGCAGTTAATAAAAGAAAAGAAAGTGAGAGTAGGTTTTTCATAAGTGAGTTTTGTTTAATTTTTTATTTATGGGGCTGATAAAAATAAGCAATTGGAAATTATTTTGATTACTAATTTGGGAATTTTAATTAGAATAAATTTTAAACGAATGGATTAATGGCGTGTTTTTTGATAACAAATGAAGGATATATTTAAAATTGTATTTTTAACACCTATTTAATATTACTGTCAAAAGATTGACGGTCCAACTTTAAGATTGAATTTATGAAAACAAAAAAAATCAAAGTACTGTTGCTTATAGGATTCTTGGCTTTAAACACAGCTGTTAATGCGCAGACTGCTGCGGCTGATGATGTGGCAAAAGCCAAAGAATGGGTTGCTTTCTTAGCATTAAATGATAGTTCAAAAGAAAACAGATTAGTGCAAGTGGTGGCGACGCATCTGTCTTTGATAAAAGACTGGCACAATAGTCATCCTGCTACAACAGTGCCGGCGGGGATTAATCCTTTGGATGGAAAACCACTTTCGGAACTTCATCGACAAATTATTGCCGATTCAGCTATGCCTTCAACAATTCATCAAGATTTAATGAGTGGATTGAGAAAAGACTTAAGCGAAGCCCAAGTAGCTTTGATTTTAGATAAATATACTATTGGTAAAGTAGCTTTTACTATGAAAGGGTATCAGTCAATTGTTCCGGAAATGACTGCTGCTGAAACTGCTGAGATTCAGGGATTGTTAGAGAAAGCACGTGAACAGGCAGTGGATTATAAAAGTATAAAAGAGATATCGGCTATTTTTGAAATTTATAAAACCCAAGCCGAACAATATTTGAATAATCATGGTCGCAATTGGCGTCAAATGTATGCTGATTATACTAAAAAAATTAAGGCTGAAAAAGCAGCTAAAAAACAAGAGTAGTTGTTTTTGTTTCAAAATACAAAAGGTCTTTAATCGCTGAATTAAAGACTTTTTTTTATGAGGAAAAATGAGTTGTGATTATTAAATATAATTGGTCGTGCTGATGTCGAGTGAATTTTTAGTGTAAAAATGAAAAATCCCGGTTTTTACCGGGATTTTTGAGTGTTTTTAATCTTAAAATGTGACCACAACCGAACAAATGTCGAACCATTTTATAGAGGATTTTGAGAAATTGGCTTCTTTTTAAATGGATTTAAAGAGTAATAAAAACAGGCAGTATTTAGTATAACCTAAGACGTTTTTAATGACCTCCACTAATTTTTTGATCAAAACTGATTCCTTGTCGTTTTAAAATACCGCTTACTTTCCTAGTATAAAAACATCAATATAATTGTTTTGATGCCAATATTTAAGGATAAGAAAATGAGTTGTAGTAAGCTAAAGTGATAATATGTTTTCTTAATAAACTCGAAATTTAAATATATGAGTATTATATAAATGAGTGTGGTTAGATAATGTTCATTTAAATGGTATTCATGTTTTTAAAAAAAGTAAATTTTTTAGCTAGGTTAATGTTGTTTATATAGTTAAATAAGTCATTTTTAGTAACAAATAGTTTAAGAGTATGTTACTATATTATAAGTAATTGCACGAATATTGGAAGTGGAAAAAAGCTTAAATTAATAGGTTTGGTTTATTAATCAAACCATTTAAATTTAAGAAATTAGCTGTAACAGCACAGTCAGGAAATTTTAATAAATACAATGTTGCAGCAATAAACAATACATCAATTACAAAAGTCAAAAATGAAGAAGAAAGTCTAAGTGCTAATGAAACAAATAACAAAATTTCCGATATTGAAATTTTTCCAAATCCTGCTAAGGAATTTGCTAAAGTAAATGTAATTAGTTCGGATATTGGGATTAAATATATAAGAGTATTTGATTTAAATGGCAGGGAAATAGCAAATTATAAAGCTAATAATGCAACTAATTTTTCTATAACCACTAGTAATCTGAATATTGGCTTGTATTTAGTGAAAATTACAGCTAATAATGATACGGTTGCAATTAAAAAACTCCTTATTAACAGATAAAATTTATTTTTTATAATAATGAGCCCGATATTCTGTCGGGCTCATTTTGTTTATATCCTGTAACTATTTTAAAATGAAATATTATAGTTTTAAGCTGTAAAACTTGAAATAGTTAGTTTATGTAACTTAATTGAAACAATTGTATCAATTTTAAAATACTATAAAAAAATTATAATGAGATTAAGATTTACATTTGAAAATTAGATTTTGGGTTAAGTAGCAATAATCTGCTTCCTAAAATAATTGAATAACTTTTTTTAATTTAATCTTAAGCTAATTCATGACATCAAAGATTAATTTTATAATAGTAATAGGTTTCATGATTTTACTAAATTCATGTAATCAATATTCTGAAAATAAAGGTAAAATTTCGATAGGGTTTTCCCAAAGTATCTCTGAGGATGATAGCTGGAGAAAAACTATGGATAATACAATGAGGGTTGAGGCTTCTCTTCATCCAGAAATAGACTTAACTATCTACAATGCTAATAACAGTACAGAAAAACAAATTGAAGATATTGAGAAAATGATTGTAAATCACTTGGATGTTATAATAGTAGCTCCATATGGTTCAGATTCGATAGTGCCAGTACTCGAAAAGGCAAATAAAAAAGGCATTCCAGTAATTATTGTTGATAGAAAAGTAAAAACGTCCAATTATATTGCTTTTTTAGGCGCAGATAATGTTGAAGTAGGTCGAATTGCTGGGAAATATATTGTTTCCATGTCTAAAGCACATGCAAATATTCTTGAAATTAAGGCAACAACTGATATTTCACCTGGTTTAGAGAGAAGTTTAGGGTTTAAACAAATTACCGACCAATATCCAAATATTAAAAGAACAAGTATAACGGCTGTTAATTTGGAGTCATTGAATGATGATTTTAGTAAGGTCTTGGATAGTTCGCCAAAATTAGATTATGTTTTTGCTTTTAATGATATTATTGCACTTCAAGCTTGGGAAGTTGCAAAACAAAAGGGGAGAGAAAAAACAATAAAATTTATAGGAGTAGATGGATTGAATATTCCAAATGGAGGAATACAAGCTGTCAAAGATGGTAAGTTAGCCGCAACTATATTATATCCAACAGGTGGTAGTGAAGCAATCAGGCTGGCTCTTAAAATTGCAAACAAAGAAGTAATTCCTAAAAATAACAAATTAGCGACAGTTTTGATTGATTCATTAAATGCAGATATAATGAGCAATCAATTTGATAAAATATCGCAGCAGCAATCCAATATTGAGACACAACTAAATGTCATTGATAATCAGGAAAAAAAGTATATAACACTATATAATTTAATGAAATTATTAGGTTTTTTTTCAGTGACTATTCTCTGTTTGGCTCTTTTTAGTGCGTACTCTATAATTTCCATTAGAAAAAAGAAAAGACAACTAGAAATAACTAATAAAAAAGTAACTAATCAACGCCAACAAATTGAAAAATTCGCTGAAAAACTTAAGATTAGTAACGAAGGGAAAATAAATTTTTTCACGGGTATATCGCATGAATTTAAAACTCCATTGACTTTAATATTGAGTTGTGTAGAATCCCTGAATGATGAGTTGAAAAGCAAAAGCAATCATGTTAAGAAGGATTTAGATATTATGTATAATAATTCGATGCGACTGCTTAGATTGATTAATCAACTTTTAGATTTTCGAAAAATCGAAAATGAGAATTTCAATATTAAAGTATCCAAAACGAACCTTTGGTTTTTTTCTAAAAATTTGTTTAAGGAGTTTAAACGTGAGGCAACAAAAAGAAATATCAATTATACTATTACAACAAATGATGAAAATCTGGATGTTTATTTAGATAAAAATTTGATGGACAAAGTGTATTATAATTTATTGTCTAACAGTTTTAAATTTACTCCAAATGGCGGGAATATTGGAATAATTATAAACAAAAAAGCAGAACAGAATCTAGTTGAAATTATCTTTAAAGATTCGGGAATTGGAATTCCTGAAAATGAAATAATCGAATTGTTTAATCCTTTTTTTAAAGGCTCAAATAATTACAAAAATGGGTCAGGTATTGGATTAAATCTATCAAAGACTTTTATTGATTTGCATAAAGGTTCCATTGAAGTTAAATCGGGTACAGGTACTGAATTTATAATATTATTACAATTAGGTACGGATCATTTTAATAAGAAACAAATTATTAGTGATTCAGATTATAATGATGAAAATCAGGAGGAAAAATATAATATAGAATCAGTAGAAGTTATTAAGGAAATAGAAGAGGAGTCTGACAAAAAGTATTCCGTTTTGATAATTGAAGATAATATAGAACTCCTTGAGTTTATTGCTGCAAAATTGAATAGGGATTATAATGTATTTAAATCTGATGGTAAGAATTCTATAGAAACTGCTTTAGAAATAATGCCAGATATTATTTTGTGCGATTTGAATTTACCTGAAAAAAATGGTTTCGAAATATGCGATACATTGAAGAAGAATATATTAACATCTCATATTCCAACAATTATTTTGACAGCCTTAGATGATCAGGATACTTACATTAAATCATTAGAAGCAGGAGCTGATTTATTTTTAACAAAACCATTTAATCTTAAAGTATTAAAGGAATCTATAAAAGGTTTGTTGTATAACCGAGAAAAGTTAAGATATTACTATAACAATAATATTGGTGAATCAGAAGTAAACTCTTTAGGTGTAATTGAGAAAGTGTTTTTAAATAAGATAGATGTCTTATTAGAAAAAAACATCGATAATTCTTCTTTCTCTGTTGAAGAATTGGCTAGTTGTTTAAACATTTCAAGAGTTCAACTATATAGAAAAGTAAAAGCCGTTTTAGGTATTGGAATTAGTGATTACATCAATAATTATAGATTAGAAAAAGCAAAAGAATTAATGAAAACTACGTCATTGAATATTTCTGAAATTGCTTATTCTTGTGGTTTTGCTTCGCCAAATTATTTCTCTACAACTTTTAAAAACAAGTATTCCATCTCGCCAAAAGACTTTAGAAACAATATTTAATGCAATAATGATGTAACATTTTTATAGAAAGTATAATTTTAAACCTTTTTTATTGCTATGTAATTAATGAAATAACAGCTTAAGGTCTTGTTTCATAAGGAAATGTGTTTATTTTTTCTTGATGTAACAATACTTAAATCCTTCTCAGGTATACTATTCTAATTTTATATAAAACAAATATAAAATGAAAAAGTATACTACTATTATTCTGTTATCCTTGTTGGTTTTAGGATGTGGTTCGAAAAAACACGCAGACGATACTACACCGCCACCAACAACAAATGAAACCGCTGAACTTATATCTTTTAAGTTTAATGAGTCATCTGGTCAAACAATTAACGAAACAAAAACCAATGCTACTTTTAGTATAAATGGACCATCAGGTTCAGCTGAGCGTATTACTGGTGTTGAAGGCAAAGCGTTGAGAGTTAATGGCTTTTATGGGTGGGCAACTGGGAAATTAAATGTTAGTTATCCAACCAATAAAGTTTGTGTGACTGCTTGGGTTGCTCCCTCGGCTTTTCCTGTACAAAGAAAGGATTTAGATCAATTGTCTGAAAATACAAACGCTTCGTTGTTTTCAAATGTAAATACCACTACTAATGCTGGTGTTGCTTTAGGGATAGATCAATATGGTAGAATAATTGGGCAATTTAAAGTGGGTACAGCAATAGTTAATATTGTTTCCGACCAACAAATTGAACTTAAAAAGTGGAGTTTGGTTTCTTTAAATATAAATGGGCTGTCAGGTTTAGCTTCGTTGTATTTAAATGGTGTTAAAGTTAAAGCCATTGCTTTTACATCAGGGAATATTGTCTGGGATAATAATGCAACTATCTATATAGGAAAAGAATCAAAAATTAAAACTATTGCAGGTTTTGATACTAATGGCTTAACAGGTGCTATTGACCAAGTTTCTTTATGGGGTAAAGATTTAACTGATGCAGAAATTCTAACTCAATATAATAAAGTAAGTCCTGCAATCCCCAATCTTAAAATTCCGATTGAAACTAGATTTGCAGAAGATATTCACAGACCTAAATATCATTTACTTCCTTCGTCTGCTTGGACAAATGAATCTCACGGACTGTTATATATTGATAATAAATACCATTTATTCAGTCAAAGAAATTACAATGGTCCTTACTTAGAACATATCAATTGGGGACATTATGTGAGTAGTGATTTAGTAAGCTGGGAAGAAAAAACACAGGTGTTGTGGCCACAGCCAGGATTTGATGAAGTAGGTATTTGGTCTGGTCATGCGGTAATTAGAGACGGGCAACCTTATATTTTTTATACTGGTGTAAATAAAGCCAAAGCAGGGATTGGATTAGCTACTTCTTCTGCTCCTTATGATTCCTGGATAAAAAATGGTGCTCCAATTATTGCCAATGTGCCTTCAAATATAGCTAATGCCGATTTTAGAGATCCATTTGTATTTCAACACAATTCAGATTGGTACATGATGGTTGGTACAGGATTGAGAACCGGAACAGCAAGAGGAGGATTGTTTTTATATAAGTCTATATCGACTGATTTTAAGCAATGGAGTCAACAGGGTACCATGTTAGAAGGAAATCCTTCGGCAGATGGAACAGGTGATTTTTGGGAAATGCCTATCTATTATAATTTTGGTGCTAAGTCAATTGTTTTGATTAATAAATTACCAAATGCAAATGCATTGTATTGGACAGGTAGTTTTGATGGGTCAAAATTTATTAGAGATAATGTTGTTCCTGAACGTTTAGAGGTTATTAATCACCTTTTGTCTCCATCAATACATCCTGATGCTAATGGAAATTTAACTGCAATTGGAATTGTTCCCGATGGAGTAAATTCTGCTAAACACAAACAGCAGGGTTGGGCGCATGTTTTTAGTTTGCCTCGAGTTTGGACATTGGTTAATAACAAAATTAAGCAAGTACCTCATCCTAATTTATTAAACCTTAGAGGTACTTCAAAAAACTTCACCAATGTTTCTTTTGATCAAAATAGTTCAAATGTTTTAAATGGAGCGAGTGGTACCCAGTATGAAATTGTTGCTACGGTTAATCCTGGTACTGCGACTAGAGTGGGTTTTTCATTAAACAAAAACTTAGCTATTGGGGAACAAACGCTAATTTATTATGATTTCACTACAAAAACCTTTGTAGTAGATAGAAGTAAATCTTCCATTTTACCAGATGTGCCAACTTCAAATCAATCTTCAAATTATGTGTTGCCAGCAGGAGATATTAGATGGAGAATTTTTGTAGATGCTTCTGTCATCGAAGTCTTTGTTAACGAGGAATTGGCTTTTGCAACCCGTTCTTTTCCTTCAGCCGGAAGCAATCAAATTGATTTGTATGCTCAAGGAGGAACCGCTACTGCTACAGACTTAAAAATTTATAATATTCAAGGCGGTGGTACTGCATCTGTTTCTAAAAATGTTGAATTAAAAGAGGATACAATCCATCCTGTTGTTTATCCAAATCCTTCTACTGAAAATTTTAATTTCAAATTTTATAACATAGAGAAAACTACCGCGGTTGCTGCTTATGTTTTTGATATTAATGGATTTCCGGTAAAAAAAATTGAAAAACTAATAGACAGTGAAAATACTGTAGTTAACTGGAATGGTTATATGGATAATGGTATGAAAGCAAGAGAAGGGGTTTATATAATAAAAGGCTTTGTAGGGAATGATTTGTTTGATGCTAAAATAATTGTAAAATAGATATGGAAGAATTTAAAAAAATATTCAAGATTGAATTAATGATGATGCTTATAGCTTTCTTGCTATGCAATAGCCTACAATCTCAGACTGATGAGATAAAGGAAGAGTTTAGACCAAAATTACATTTCACCCCGGAAAAAAATTGGGTCAATGATCCTAATGGAATGTTTTATTATGATGGAGAATACCATTTGTTTTATCAATACAATCCTTATGGCACTAAATGGGGACACATGAGTTGGGGACATGCAGTAAGTACTGATTTAATAAAATGGAATCATTTGCCAGTAGCTCTTGAAGAAGAAAATGGAGTGATGATTTTTTCAGGTTCAGCAGTAGTGGATTGGAATAACTCCAGCGGTTTTGGATCTGGATCAAAACCAGCCATTGTGGCAATTTATACAAGTTATGATGCTAAAACAGGATTTCAACATCAAAGTATTGCCTATAGTAATGATAAGGGAAGAACTTTTACGAAATATAAAGGGAATCCAGTTTTGAATATCGATAGTAAAGAGTTTAGAGATCCAAAAGTTTTTTGGTATGAGCCGGAACAAAAATGGATTATGACTCTTGCTTTATCCACTGAACATAAAATACAATTTTACAGTTCTAAAAATTTAAAAGACTGGAATTTAATGAGTGAATTTGGACCTAAAGGAGTAATTACCGGAGTGTGGGAATGTCCAGATTTATTTACATTGAAATATAAAGGAAAAACAAAATGGGTTTTAGGAGTTAATTTAGGAAGCGGCAGTATTGCTGGTGGATCCGGATTGCAATATTTCATTGGAGAATTTGATGGGAAAAATTTCGTAGCTGATCAATCCGCTTCAGAAAAAAGTAATGAGGTGAACTATATCGATTATGGAAAAGATTTCTATGCTGCCGTAACATGGAATGGAGCACCAGATAAAAAGGGAACTAAAACATGGTTAGGCTGGATGAATAATTGGCAATATGCTAATGATATTCCAACGAATGGCTGGAGAGGTTCTATGTCTTTACCAAGAAAATTAATCTTAGATAAAGAACAGGGAAAGTATATTATCAGGCAAGAAGCTGTTCAATCAGTTGAAAATTATATTAAATCAAAAACTAAACTTAAAGGTGAAACTTTAGCCAGAATCAATCAAAAAATTGAAGAAACAGATTTAAAAGAGTTGACATTTGAAATGGCTTATGAATTTGAACCTAGTAAAATAAGCGGTCATTTAGAATTTGAAATACTAAATAATGACAAAAGTATATTCCAATTAACTTTTAATAAAAGCACTAATGAATTTGTTGTAAAAAGAGTAGACAACAACCTAAAAGATGAATTTCAATCCACTCAAAAAATTACACTTTCAAATAATGCGGATAAATCTATTAATGTTCGATTGTTTTTAGATAAAAATTCTGTTGAAGTTTTTATAAATGATGGCAGATATGTCTTTACGAATGTAATATTCCCTAAAGATTTTAATACTAAAATTCATTTCAGTTCAACTGATGATTCATTGTCTAAAATGAAGGCAATTACAATATCAAAATATTAAAATTTTATCCAAATCTATTCAGTAGAATTTGAATCAGTCAAATAAATTATTAGTTAAAAAACACTTTCTGCAATTTCTCTGCAATTAAATTAAACGATTCATTTTTTTATATAAAAGTTCAAGTCAAAAAACTGTAATTATAGGTTACAATTTTAAACTTTTTCTCTAAAAACAAAAGTTAATCATCTGTAATTCAGGTGTTTTTTTGGAGGTGTAACTAATTTGTATGTATATGTAACAATACAGAATGATTGAATTTTAACTTGAATCTAACTTTGGATAGAAATAAAAAATTATAGGTTATGAATAAAAAAATAATGAGTTGGTCAATCGTTGCGTCATTCGCAGGATTCCTGTTTGGTTTTGATACCGTAGTAATTTCTGGTGCAGATAAAGCACTTCAAATATTATGGGATTCCAGTGATTTCTTTCACGGTTCGGTAGTTATGGCAATGGCATTATGGGGTACTGTTATAGGAGCCATATTTGGAGGAATTCCAACTAATAAAATAGGAAGAAAATCAACATTATTAATAATTGGGGTTTTGTTTTCAATATCAGCTTTAGGGTCTTCTTTAGCAAATGGACCATGGGTATTTGCTTTTTTCAGATTCATTGGTGGTCTGGGTATTGGAGCATCAACTATTGCTGCACCTGCTTATATATCTGAAATTGCACCTGCAAAAGATAGAGGACGATTAGTAGGTCTTTACCAATTTAATATCGTGTTTGGTATACTTAGTGCTTTTTTATCGAATTATCTTTTGAGTGATATTGGTGAAAACGCATGGAGATGGATGCTTGGAATTCAGGTTTTCCCATCAATAGTTTATACCCTATTGGCTTTTTATATACCTGAAAGTCCAAGATGGTTGCTAACACAATCCAGAACGAATGAAGCAAGGGTAATTTTGGATAAGATAAATAGTAAAGAAGATGTTCAAAGTGTAATTGACAATGTGCATGAAGACAATAAAAATAATTCTTCAGATGAAAATATCTTTATGAAGAAATATCGTTTTCCTTTAATCTTAGTTTTTTTAATTGCAGCATTCAATCAATTATCGGGTATCAATGCTTTCTTATATTATGCTCCAAGGATTTTTGGAGAAGCTGGTTTAGGAGCTAAAACAGCACTTTTGAGCAGTATCGGTATCGGCTTCATTAATTTAATATTCACGCTAATCGGTGTTTATTTAATAGACCGATTAGGAAGACGCAAATTGATGATTTTTGGGTCATTAGGTTACATTTTCTCTTTAACAATGGTAGCCGTTTCATTTTATTTAAGTTGGACAGGAATGGCAGTCCCAATGTTTCTATTCGTTTTTATAGCCTCTCATGCTATAGGACAGGGAGCCGTAATATGGGTTTTTATATCCGAAATTTTTCCAAACCATTTAAGAGCATCAGGACAGTCTTTTGGAAGTTCGGTTCATTGGGTGCTGGCAGCAATAATTCCATCTATGGTTCCAATCCTTTTTTCAAATTTCGGGGTTGGAAATGTGTTTAGCTTTTTTGCTATTATGATGGTCTTTCAACTAGCTTTTGTATTGTTTATGATGCCTGAAACCAAAGGTATTTCTTTAGAAAACATGAATGCTAATCTTAATAAATAATAATATTAACTAACTAACTCTATAAACTAAAAATGTATGAAAATTAACTGTTTTAAAAACAAGAAAAACATTGTCACAATGTGTTTGTTTTTCTTTGGGCTTGTTGCTCTCGGGCAGCAGACTCAAATAAATGGGACTGTTTTGTCTGAGGCCGATGGTCAGCCCTTACCAGGTGCAAGTATACTTGTAAAGGAATCGTCCATAGGTACAACAACAGATTTCGATGGAAAGTTTCAGATTAAGGCCAAAGAAGGAGAAACTTTGATAGTGTCTTATATAGGCTATTCTGATTTTAAAGTGATTGTTTCATCTAAAAAAACGTATAATATTGTATTAAAAGCTTCCTCAAATAATCTTGATGAGGTAGTCGTGACAGGTTATTCTAAAGAAAAAAAGAAAGATATAACGGGGGCAGTTTCTATTGTTTCTGTAGCCGATTTAGATCGGGTTGCTACACCCAATGTTATAAGTAAACTACAATCCAGAGTTCCTGGATTAAGTTTTACTTCTTCAGGAGTTCCAGGTGGTAATGATACCCAAATATCAATTAGAGGTTTAACATCTGTATTTGGAGGAACAGGTCCTTTATGGGTTATTGATGGTGTGCAAACTAATTCACCTGCTGGTTTAAATCCAAATGATATTGAAAGTATACAAGTGTTAAAAGATGCTGCTTCGGCAGGTATTTATGGAACTGAAGCTGCTAAAGGAGTTATTATTGTAACTACTAAACAAGCAAAAGCAGGTACACAAAAAATAACTTTAGATAGTCGTATATCCTTAAATACAATTCGTGATAAGTTTAATGTTTTAAATTCTCAGGAATGGTTAGATGTTAGGTATAGAGCACAGGGGAATTTGCCTGTTGCAGCAGGAAATTTTGCTTATACTCCTGGGAATTCTTTGCCTGAGTTTTTAGATGATCAACAAAATTTAAGATTGTCAAATACAGATTGGATTGATGTTATATCAAGAAATTCAATTTCTACAACCACTGATTTTGGATATTCTTTTGCAAATCAAAAATGGAAAATTTTTACAGGTTTAGGATACGCTAAAGATCAAGGAGTATTGGAATATACTTACTATGAAAGAGCAAATCTTAGATTGAATTCAAGTATTAAATTTTTTAAAGACAAATTGAATATTGGAGAAAATTTAACTGTTACTAATTTTCAGGAAGTGAAAGGGAATTCTATGGAAGATGCACTTTTACAAAATCCATTGATTCCTGTTTATGCTGAAGATGGTACTTGGGGAGGACCTACAGGAAGTGGTTTACAAGACAAATGGAATCCGTTAGCTATTTTATATGTTAATAGAAACAATGTCGAAAAAACGTGGAGAACATTCGGTAATATTTATGCTGATTTGAATATTGTTGATGGACTAACTTTTAATTCTAAATTAAATTTTGATATCAATAGATTTAAGTTTGATGAACATTCAGAATCATTTAATCAAAACGGAAGTATTCTGGGAAATAGAATCATTTTGGGAGGTGAAGAATTTTCCAGATATAGAAGAAATAGAAATAATTCAGACACATTTATTATAACAAATTTAATTACTTATACCCACCAATTTGGGAATCATAATTTAAATGTTTTTGGAGGACACGAGGTTTATAAAAAAGACCAGCAAAATAAATTTGATCGTGTACAAGTTCCTTTTGGAACAAACGTAGACTTTGAAAACATTGATCAATATGATAAAATTGCTGATTCTAGCATACTTGATGCTTACGGTATTGGAGCTGATAGCAGAAGAGAATCTATGTTTGCCAAAGTGAATTATGATTATTCAAGCAAATATTATTTTTCTGCAAGTGTTCGTCGAGACGGATCTTCCCGTTTTGGTAAAAATAATCGTTATGCCATTTTTCCTACTGCATCTGCTGGCTGGACTTTAAGTAATGAAAAGTTTTTAGAAAACTCTAATGTAATTGATAATTTAAAATTAAGAGCATCATGGGGTGGAAATGGAAATGCTGATATTTTAGAATATGCACAATATTCAATATTTAATATGGCATTAGAAAATAGTAATTATGATCTAAACGGAAGTGGAAGCGGTACTATAAGTACTGGAGTTTCGGCAAATCAAGTTGGAAATCCAGAATTAAAATGGGAGCAATCATACCAAACAAATATTGGACTTGATCTGGATTTATTTAAAAAGCGTGTGAATTTTGTAGTTGATTTATACGAAAAGAAAACCTCCGATTTATTACTTCAAATTGTTCAGCCAAGTGTTTTAGGTGAAGCAGGAAAAACATTGTTTTTTAATGCTGGAGATATGACTAATAGAGGGATTGATGTTGTTTTAGGATATAATTCGAAATCACAAAATGATTTTAATTATGGTGTGAATTTGACTTTCTCTAAATATAAAAACAAGGTTACAAGATTAAATAATTCAGATAATTTTATTTTAAATGGAATTTCTTACACAGGTGCTGGTCATCCTATTGGTTCTTATTTTGGATATGTAGCCGATGGTCTTTTTAGAACTCCCGAAGAAGTAGCTGTACATGCTGAACAAACCGGAAAAGCATTAGGTAATATTAGATATAGAGATTTGAATGGTGATGGAGTTGTTAATCAGGATGACAGAACAATCATTGGTAATCCACATCCTGATTTTACTTATGGAATTAATCTTTCGGCCAGTTACAAACGATGGGATTTAAATGTGTTTTTTGATGGAAAACAAGGGGGAGACATGTATAACGCTCAAAGAGAAATGCTTGACTTCCCTTATTTCGGATTCAATCATGGTAAAAATACTTTAGATGCTTGGACACCTGAAAATGCAAACTCTCTAATACCAGCTCTAAGCACATCAGATACAAATGATCAAAAACGTGCTTCGACTTATTTTGTAGAAGATGGTTCTTTCTTCAGAATGAAAAGTGTAAATCTTTCATATAGTTTTAATCGCGATTTAATTAAAAGAATCGGATTGTCATCTGCTAAGTTATATGTGCAGGCAGAGAATCTATTTAGTATTACCTCTTTTACAGGTTTTGACTATGAAGTACCAGGTTTAAGTAGAACCGGTATTGGTATCGCAGGTATGGGCGTTTATCCTCATACTAAAACATTCAGCTGTGGATACAATTTACAATTTTAAAAAGATGAGAAAAATAAAATTTTATATAGCAATAATAGGACTCACCTTAAGTGTTGGTTCTTGTCAGGAAGATTTTTTTACTGTAACTCCTGAAAACGTAATATCTGAAAATAATTTAGACTTAGAACAATTGGTTGTAAGTGCTTATAGTACTTTAGATTATAGATATAATACGGGTGAATTTAGAGATAATTGGCCTTTTGATCATGCTCCTTCTAACTGGTGCTTCTCGGATATTAGAAGTGGAGATGCGTACAAAGGTGGTGGTGGTGTAGGTGATAATCCAGGTGGAGGAATGCATGGGTTAGAAATCCAACAAGTATTTGCCTCTTCTGAGAATGTCTATAATCTGTGGAGAGCACTTTATTTTTCAATCAATAGAGTCAATAGTGCCATTATAGCTTTGAATAGTAGTTCAGGATTTGAGAAAAAAGATTTGCGAATTGCAGAACTTAAAGTTTTAAGAGCACATTTCTATTTTGAATTGATGAAAAACTTTGGGTCGTTCGCTTACATTGATGAAAATACTCCTATTGATAAAGTTACAAGCGTTCAGAATTCATTCGATACTGCTCTTTTATGGGGAAAAATTGAAAAAGATTTAACGGATGCAATCGCAGTATTGCCTGATACCCAACCTGAATTAGGAAGGGTTAATAAATTAGTTGCTTATGCGTTTTTAGCAAAAGCAGATTTGTTCCAAAAGAAATGGGATCAGGTAATTATTAATGCAAACAAAGTTATTGCAGGACCATATAGATTAGTAGCCGATTTAGAAAAATTATATTCTTCGCCTGGTTATGGTAATCAAGAAAATGTATTCGCTATTCAATATTCAATAAATGATGGTTCTGAATTTGGGAATGTAAATTTTGGTGATTTAGTAAATTCTCCAGATTCTCCTTCTGATGATCCAAATCATCCTTACTTAAACGGAGATGATTTTGATAAACCTAGCCAGAATATTGTAAATGCCTTTAAAGTAGATAATGCGGGATTACCATTACTTGATTCTTACAATAATTCCGATTTAGCAGCAACTGATATCAGTACTCCGGTTGATCCCAGATTAGATCACTCAATAGGCCGTCCGGGTATTACCTGGAAAAAATGGCAAGCAATGCCTCAACAAGTAAATTGGAGCAGAGACCCCGCTACTTATGGCTTGTATGAAAGAAAGAAAAATCAAATTGACCCTTATTCGGACTTAAGATCTTCAGGTGGATTTCCTTGGGCAAAAGGAGCTTTGGATTGGCCTATTATAAAATTTAGTGATGTATTGTTATGGAAAGCAGAAGCTTCTATAGAATTAAATGATATAGGAACAGGAATGAGCATTATCAATCAAATTCGTACAAGAGCAAAAAACTCACCATACGTTTATAGTTTTAATAATAATGCTGTAAATGCTGCAAATTATGTTATTGGTTTGTATCCAACAACTGGAGTTACAAAAGTATATGCAACAAAAGCATTGCGTATGGAAAGAAGACTGGAATTACATAATGAAGGACATCATTTTTATGATCTTGTAAGATGGGGAATCGCTCCAATTTGGATTAACGATTATATGTTAAAAGAAAGTTCAAAACGCAGTTATTATGGTGGAGCTTCATTCACCGAAGGAAGAGATGAATATTTACCAATTCCACAAATAGAAATTGATGCTTCGGGTGGTGTTTATAAACAAAGAACGGGGTATTAAATTAGTATTTGTAGAAAAAAATCTTAACAAGTTTATTAAATTAAAATTTATTAAAAATGAAAAATATATCTAAAATTTTTAAAATGATTCCTTTCTTGTTTTTTGGAATCGCTATTACTTTATTGACGGTTGTTGGTTGCGAAAATGATATTAAATTTAATGATAATGTACCTGATTATACTTATTCTATAATTAGAGACTTTAAAGTTAACGGGAAATCAGCAATCATTAGTCACACTAATGCTGTTATTACATTTACATTGCCAGCAGGTTCCGATTTAACTAAGGTTCCGGTTACTATTACGTTACCAGAAGGAGCAACCGTTGAACCAGCTTCAGGAAGTATAGTCGATTTTTCTGCTGGTCCCGTAATTTTTACAGTTAGTAATAATGGGATTTCAAGAAAGTATACGGCTACAGTAGCCGCTTATGGAGATCCTATGATTATGTCTTTCTCAATAGGGGAACATGTGGGAGTTATTGATGCCGATGCAGGAACTATTGCAGTTACTGTTGGCAGTCAGGAGGATATTAAAAAACTAACTCCTCTGTATATAATTCCTGGTGGGACTACGGCAACACCACAATCAGGTATAGCACAAGATTTTACAAATCCAGTAAAATATACTGTAGTTTCAAATGATGGATTTACTGGGAAATCATATTATGTAAGTGTAACCCAGTTGCCAAGCCCGTTTGTTACTAGCTTTAAAACGGGTACTGATATTTGTAGTGTAACAGGGATTGTAGATAATACCGCTTCAACAATTGTTATGGATTTTCCTTCAGGATCAAATTTGTCTTCAATTACACCAATTATTTCCTTAACAGCTGGTTCTACAATATCTCCGGCAACTGGTGTTGCGAAAAACTTCTCAACTGGACCAGTAAATTATACGGTTACAAACGTTGAAGGTTTAACTAAAACTTATGCTGTAACAGCAAGAATTATTAATTCTACCAAAAAAATTGCTTTTGTAAGTGGAGCAAGTTGTGTGGAAAGCATTAGTGAGCCAGATACCAAAGCTGCTGCATTATGGTTAAAACAAAATTATGCAGAAGATTTTGTATACATCCAGGCTAGTAACTTAACTGCCCAGGCGTTAGCAAACACAAAAGTATTATTGCTTTATTGGGATAATGTAGGAACACAAAAAATGCCTGATACTGCATCTGGAATTACTACAGCTCAAGTTGATGTGATTACAAATTACTATAAAGCTGGAGGAGGTTTAATTGTTGAAGGTTTTGGAATTAATTTTTTAGACGAGATTGGACGTGTAAAAATGGGAAGTACTGTTTTTGCAAATAATGGAGGAAATACAAATCCGGTAGGTGGACAAAATTTAGATGCATGGGGTTTGAGAGCTACTTATTCAGCTGGTTCACCAAGTGCATCGGCTAACCATCCATTATTAGTTGGTTTAACCAAAGGGACAACAGATTATTATCCTATGAATAATGCAAAATACAAAGAAGACAGAAACTTTGGAATTGACTTTGGCCCTTATGATAGTGCTTTTACAAAAGGACAGTGTTCAGAAGATAGAGCATTAGAATTTGAAGCCGCTACAAATAGTGTTTTAATTAGATGGTATGAGTGGTTAGATGCAAGAGGTTGTGGTATTGGTTTAGCTGAGTTCAAACCACAAGGAGCTTTCCAAGGAACTATGATTGTAAATACAGGAGGATGGTTAGAATGGAGTATGGCAGATAATAACGGAGCAGTCAATGATTTCCAAAATAATATCTACCGTTTACATAAAAATGCAATCGACCTTTTATTAAGTAAATAATTTAATGATTATGAAAAAAATATTTATAAAATCATTGATGATTGTAACCCTGATTATAGGGTTGCAGTCATGTGATGAACGTGAAAATTATACAGATGGGGCTAAGGTTTTAGACATTGTTTCAAGTGTGCAACTAAATGGTAAAGAAGCCGTAATAAATCATCTAAACGGTAATATTTCTGTTAGTCTTTCGGGAGATACAAACTTGAGTGATGTGGCTTTTGAAGCGGTTTTTCCTAATGGAGTTACAGTTAAACCTAATAGCGGAACTTCATTAAATTTATCAAGTCCTGTTGAATTATCTGTTTCTAATGGTGTTACAACCAGACATTACATTGTTTCTGCAAAACTATTACCATCTAAAATAGCTTTCTTAGGCGATGGAGCTACTTTAAACGATGTCTCTGATGATGATGTAAAAGCAGCTGGGCTTTGGGCTCAACAAGTATATGGAGATAAGTTTCTTTATATTCCATATAACCAATTAACTGATGGAGCTTTAAACGGAGTAAATGTTTTGTTTTATATGTATGATAAGGTAGGTTCAACTGCGCAACCGGCTGCACTTTTAGAACATCTTAATGTAATTTCTAAATTCTTCGTACAAGGAGGTAAAATTGTAGCAGGAGGTCATGGTACAGGAATTGTTGAAGAACTTGGAAGAGACACTTCTGGTCTGCGTAATATCCTTGGCTCTGGTACTGGAGGGGCTAATCCTGATACATGGGGAGTTGGTTTTGCAGGCACTGCTTTAGGTAGTACAATTTCACAAGGTTGTCAATTTTATAGTGACCGCAAGGTGTATGTTATTAATGGAGGTTATAAAGAAGATCACAATGCGCTTTGGAACTTAGCTCCATTAGATGATCCTAAGTTTGTAAGTTTTTCTAATGGTTATGATGCCGAAGTTGTGGCAGCCTGGGACTGGGCTATTGATGGTCAGGGTTTTGGAGGAATTGTTCTTTGGAAACCAAGTGGTCGTTTTCAAGGATATATCATGACATTAGGAATTGGCGGAATGGAATGGAATATGAATGATGGTCGCGTTAACCCGTATGCGGATAATGTAAGAACCATTTATAAAAATTCAATAGATTATTTAGGAAGTAAATAGGTTTTAATTGGTTGTAGCTTTATCGGGCAGATTTGTTTCTGCCCTTTAATTTTTTAATTATGGAAAAGAAATATAAGTTAAATATAGTTTGTTTTGGAGAGATTCTTTGGGATGTTTTTCCAACACATAAAAAAATTGGGGGAGCTCCCTTAAATGTAGCACTAAGAATGAACTCTGTTGGAGTTTCCTCAAGCATTATTAGTAAAATAGGAAATGATGAAAACGGAAAGGAAATAATCGAATATATTGAAGATCATAATATGAGTTCAGAATTGATTCAAATTGATTCTGATTATAAGACTGGCGTGGTTCATGTCATGATTAATGAAAAAGGGAATGCTTCTTATGATATTCATTATCCTTCTGCTTGGGATAAAATTTCGATTAATGGTACAATAGAACAACAAGTTAGCGAAGCTGATGCATTTGTTTTAGGGAGTTTAATTTGTAGAGATGAAATTTCAAGAGCGAGTTTATTTTCTCTTTTAGATAAAGCAAAATATAAAATTTTAGACGCTAATTTAAGATCTCCTTATTATACAACCGATGTCTTGATAGAATTAATGAACAAAGCTGATTTTATTAAGCTAAATGATGAGGAGTTAGTAGAGATTAGCAAGAAAATGGATTCTCCATATAATTCATTTGAGCAAAATATTAAATTCATTGCAGAAAGAACAAATACAAAACAAATTTGCGTGACTAAAGGCGCTTTTGGAGCTGTTTTATTTAGTGATGGAAAATTTTATTACAATAGCGGTTATTTTGTAAATGTTGTTGATACTGTTGGAGCTGGAGATTCTTTTTTGGCAACATTGATTGTTCGCTTACTAAGAGGAAAATCACCTCAAAAATCACTGAATTATGTTTGTGCAATTGGCGCTTTAGTGGCGGCAAGTGAAGGTGCCAATCCCCAGATTTCTGAAAAAGAAATTAAAAAATTTATGATGATTTAATTTCCCTGGTATATAATTCAAAATGCTTCTTTCACAACTTAATTTGACAAAAATGAAAAGAATATTCCCTGTTTTAGTAATTCTAATTTTATTTCTTTCTTTTACTAAAGAATCAAAACCTTTATACCAATGGTCTTTTAATTCAAATAAGATAAAATCAACAATTGAAGAAAATACAAAAACGATTTATCAAATCAATAGCAATTTTGAAACTCCGGAATTTGTAAATGGTATTGAAAATACCGGCTTACGCTTTGACGGCTATTCTACATACATTGAGGGTTCATTGTCATCGCCGTTAAAGTTACCAATAACAATAAGTGTATGGGTAGCTCTGGAAACTTTCCCAACGGATACAGCAAGCTTTTTTTCGATAATTGAAGAAAGTAGCAATCCTGAGAATTGGATTTCAGCTAGTATAAATAAATTTGGAAAACCCGCAATTGCGATAGGAATAAATGGTGAGGAAAAATATTATTTTGCTGAACATAGATTGTCAAAATCTAAATGGTTTAATGTGTGTCTTATTATTAATGAGGGGAATGTTAATTTATTAATTAACGGAGAAGCAATTTTAAAAATTCCTTTAAATAAAGTGACAAGTCAAACTACATTTAATAGTTTGACTATTGGGAAAAACGCAAAAGAAAAATACTTAGACAATCTGTTTCCGCTGACTCATATTAATGGAATAATTGATGAACTTAAAATTTGGAATGAGCCATTAGATTCAAATTATTTAATAGAAAATGAGATAGGTGATAAATTAAACAAGAAAGCTGATTTAGCCATACCTTCCAGTAGATTTAAAAATGATTTTAATAGACCCAAATACCATTTACTCCCAGCAGCAAATTGGACAAATGAAACTCATGGCTTAATTTATTACAAGGGGAAGTATCATATTTTTAATCAAAAAAACGGTACTAATTTATTCTTAGGTCAGATTAATTGGGGACATTTTAGCAGTCCGGATTTAGTACAATGGACAGAGCATAAACCAGTATTGACCCCGGAAGAAGGTTATGATGAGATAGGAATATGGTCGGGACATGTAGTATTAGATGATAAAGGCGTGCCATTAATTATGTACACAGGAGGCAATGAAAAAGAGGTTGGAATGTGCCTTGCTTTTCCTAAAGATGATAATTTAATTGATTGGGAAAAATTCAGTAATAATCCAGTTGTAAAAGGACCTCCAAAACAGTATAAACGCAGGGATTTTCGCGACCCCTATATTTGGAAAGAAAAGGATGTTTGGTATATGATTGTAGGCTATGGCTTGATTGAAAATGATGTTCAAAAGGGGGCTTTATTATTATATAAATCAAATGATTTAAAAAAATGGACTTATTTACATCCTTTATTTAAAGGTAATCCAGAGACAGATCATTCAGGAATATTTTGGGAAATGCCTGTTTTCTGGAAGATGAACAATAAATACATCTTAGCGGTAAATCCTATACCACATGACGGTAAGCCTGCAATAAATTTGTATTGGGTAGGTAGTTTTATTAATGAAAAATTTGTTCCGGATCATAAATTGCCTAAAAAATTAGAAGTAATTAATAGAATGCTTTCTCCGTCAGTTTCCTTAGATAAGAATGGTAATACAACTGCAATTGCGATAATTCCGGATTTAATTACTAGGGAGTTACAATTGAAACACGGTTGGACACATTTATTTAGTATACCGAGGGTTTGGAATTTAAAAAATAATGAAATTTATCAAACACCACATCCGTCATTAATTAAACTTAGGGATTCCTTAAAAGTCTTTGAAAACGTAAATGTGAATTCATCATCAAATTTAAAACTTGGTCGTGGTCATCAAATTGAAATAATGGCAGAAATATCACCCTTGCAATCAGAGAAATTTGGTTTTTATATTGGAAAAAATCAAAATAATGAAGAAGAAACCAAGTTGTCTTTTGATCTAAAAAAGAATCAATTAATAATTGATCAGTCGAATTCTAGTAAAATCGATTTAATAGAGAAAAGAATTGAAATAGGAGAAATTAATTTGAAAAACAGGAAAACGATTAAGATTCATCTGTTTATTGATGGTTCAGTGGTTGAAGGTTTCATAAATGATAAAGATGCATTTACAACAAGGATTTTTCCGAAATTTGCTAATAGTAATGAGATTGAGATTTTCTTGGAAAACGGGAATATTTTAATTAAAAAACTTAACTTTTGGAAATTAAAAAGCAGTAAAAATTTAACTGATTTTTAAATTGCCGATTGTTTTTTTCGGAATGAATTCTTTTATAATAAATAGTTTTAAAATGGTTGAATTCTGTTGAGTCAGACAAGTAAAAATCACTTATTTGCTATGTGTTTATCAAAAAGTAAAGGCTTATAAAAGCCCATTTCATGAGAAATGGGCTTTTATATTTGTAACCTAACTTCATATTTAAAAATATTTATTAGAAAATCAAACAAATACATTAATTATATGAAGTCAGCCTATTTATACGTTCGTGTAAGTACGGACGAACAAAAAAGAAAAGGTTACTCCTTGCCGGAGCAGGAGTATAGATTATTGAAGTATTGTAAATATTACAATATCGAAGTCAAAGGAATTTATCGCGAAGATTTCTCTGCAAAGAATTTCAATAAACCAGAATGGGAACAATTATTTTCAGAGATTAAAAAGAAATCATCAGGAGAAGATAAAAATATACTATTTATCAAATGGGATCGATTCAGTAGTAATGTTGAATATGCTTACGAAATGATTGGAAAGCTTCGGAAATATAAAACAACAGCAAAGGCTATTGATCAACCAATTGATTTCTCTGTGCCGGAAAGTACAGTTATGCTGGCTGTATATTTAGCTGCTCCGGAAGCAGAAAATACCCGAAGAGCTCAAAATACGGCAAATGGCATTCGACGAGCGAAGTTGATGGTTAGATATCCTGGTAAGGCACCGTTAGCGTTTATCAATTTGACATTAATGGATGGTAAAAAAGCTATTGCTCCTAAAGAGCCTGAAGCCGAAATTATAAAATGGGCTTTTTATCAAGTTGCAAAGAACGATCATAAAATATCTGAAATCATGAAAATAGCTAATGATAAAGGATTAATATGTTCAAGATCACACTTTTTCAGAATTTTGCATAACCCAGTTTATTGCGGGTTTATATCAGTCAAACTTAATTCTAGTGAAGAGCAAATGATAAAAGGATTACACGAGCCGTTGATATCTGAGTCTTTGTTTTATCAGGTTCAGTCTGTTATTAATACAAAAAGAAAAACTACTGCTAAAAGAGAGGATTTACAATCATTATTTTTTCTTAGAGGTTTTTTAATTTGTCCTGTTTGTGATCGAAAACTTAGCGGAAGTGTTTCAAAAGGAAGATCAAAAAAATATCCATATTATCATTGCCATGATGGCTGTAGAACAAGGATAGATGCGGTATTTCTTAATGATTGTTATCAAAATAAGCTTCAACAATTGATCCTTTCAAATAATACAATTGAATTATTTAGGAACATTTTGGAAGACCAGAATATAAAGACACTGAAAGCAAGTTGTTTATACGCTAAAAATATATTAGAGAGGAAAATAAAAGAGGAAGAGCTAACTCTTTCTCGAGGTAGAAAATTATTTATAGCCGGAATATTAAAAATTGATGACTATAATGAATTAAAAAAAGAGAATCAAATTAGTACCAAAAATCTTAAAAAGGAAGCTCGTGATATTGTTGTTAAATTAAAAACCATTGATAAAAAAAAATCAAATAGAAGATAAAGCAATAGTCGAAATCTTTCAAAGATTTTCTGAATTTGATGTCTCGGATAAAAGGCATCTTGTAAATCTTATTCCACCGACTGATATTGATTTTAAAACGGAGCTCTTTCTTTAGATTTAAATCAAGCATTTTTAAAAATATTATCCCAAAAAAAAGTAACCGAAAACTAATAAAAAAAAAATGAATTTCATTGATAAGAATGTTTCTGTAGAAAAAGCCGTTATTATTTTTTCTAAGAACGGTATTCAGATAAATAATAAGGAAGTCAAAATTATATTGGAATTGCTATATTTAGTATCAAAAAATTATAATAAACCAAGAGAGAAAAAAAACAACATATTCTTAATGGACTTCGAATCATTGTTCAAACCCGATTAAATCTCTAAATAAAGCACTTTTAGACTGTTTATTTCAAACAGACTAAGAATTCCTCGTAAAAAAATCGAACCATTAAATGTCAGGCTGTAAAGGTTTGATAAAGAATTTTTTATGGGTATAAAAAAAGAGACAACTATTATATAGTTGTCTCCTTAAGTGACACAATCGAACAAATGTCGAACCATTTTATAGAGGATTTGGAGCGATTGGTTTCTTTTTAATTGAATTTATAAGGTAATTTTTTTTTGTTTTCAACAAAGAACGGTTAGTCTATATCCTAAGGGTTAAACATTTAAAAAACGTTAAAACGTAAATTTTCTGATTTATTAAAGAGCTAAATTTTTAAATTGATTTTCGAACAATAGAATTTTAAAGCAACATGAAAGTTAAGTTTTGTTCAATCTAAAGTTAAAATATAATTATATTATCCAGCTCAAAATTTGGTGATGATTCTAGAAATTGAAATTTAATTTTTTTTCAAATGTGATGAAACAATTCTTTGAACAATGTCAAAATTATACTTTATCTTTTGAATTTCTATTATTGGTATTCATTTCAATATTATCTTGCTGAGACAAAGATGTTTTTAAATTTCTATTTTCAATAAATACTAAGTAGATTGTGTTTTTCAGGCTTTCCTTTTTTTGTGGCTTTACCTTAGAATTCAATATGATTTTACATCAATAAAAATTTCTGACAATGCATCCTTAAAATCGCTAACATCATCAACATATAATATTCTTAAATTTTTAATTGCTCTGGAACATGCTACATATAAAAGGTTTTTTGTCTGCTCAAATTCTTCATAATACTCATTTTTTGCCTCTGATGCATTTTGAATGGACATGAAAAAATTTTTGAAATACATTTGGTTTCGTCCAAACGCATTACCTATCAATATTACAACATTATCAAATTCAAGCCCTTTTGTTCCATGATAAGTGTGATAAACTACATCAGTTTCATTTTCTCTAAGTATATATTTATACCACAACTCAAATTCATTAAAATTAATGTTTAAGAAAGCTTCAATAGCTTTTGTTGTCTCAGTAATATCCTCTTCTTTTATGTTGGGGTAAAGTATTTCAGATAGGTAGCTTTTGACTGATTTATCTGGGAAGCCTTCAAAATCAAATAATTGAGTTATCAATTCTTTATGTTTTTTGTTTTCAGTAGAGGTATAAAAATCTGTTATAGATTCTAATAATTCATTTAAGGTATTCCCTTTGATATTTTTTAATGAAGTTATGAAAGCCCTTAGAAGCCCCATATCCATATCAGAATAAATGTGTTTGTTTAGTAAATCTTGAATAGGTGTATTTTTTAGGTTTAATTTGGATTTAAACTCGAGGATTCGATATATAAATGACGGAATTTCCCCTAATCTAACTTGGTTATCACTAAGTAGTTCTGTATTTAATTGCTGGTAACCAATTTTATATTTTTTTGTATTTGCAAAGAAAGCATAGATATTGCTGAAACCACTATACTCTGCAACACTTTTGTTGGTCAATACAAAACAATGCAGTTTATTTTTTAGAGAAATACCCCATTTAGATTTATACTTCTCGATAAAGGTATCAATTTTTTCATTTTGCCCAGCATAAAATTTTACGCTGCCACCTTTAGAATCATCATAAATTGATGATTGTTTTATTTCGTCATTTCTTATTGCATTAATGATAGTAACTACTTCTTCTGTAGATCTACGATTAAAAGGTTTGATAATTGCTTTAAGATTCGGATGTACTTTACTAATATTTTTTCCAATTCCCCCATCATATATGTTTTGTGCAGGATCTCCAAAGTAGCCAACAAAAAAAGGATGCTTAATCTCTTTAGATCGCTCAGTCAAAATTGACATGATTTCAATAACTGTTTTTTCAGTATCTTGGTATTCATCAATCAAAAAATAAGGATGCTGATCAATTATTATCTGTTGCAGTACATTATGGCTTTTTATAATTTTAATTCCGTATTCTAAAAGTGTATCGTGACTGATTCTCATCCAGTGTAAACGATCTGAATTGTATGAGGCATTGTATTTTACTTTTAAATATCCTTCCTTTTTGTCATCTATATGCTGTAAACAAAATGCATAATTGTTTATTTTGTAAATAATTTTGATGAGCTCTTTAAAATCGGAGTAGTTTTTTAGAATGTTTGGAAAATCTTTCAGTTGAGTCCCAAATATTTCTCTGAATTTACCTGCATTTTCATCTTGGCTCTTGTAGAAAAGTTCTGTTTGCGAAATCATTAGGTCAGCTAAACCTGATTTTTGCTCATTGTTTAGATTTCTATATGCAGCAAATTTGCTATGTGCATCCAGTTTATTATTTAAGATACTGATTTCTTCATTCAATTTATATTGATGAATTTTTACAAGCTCCTTTTGATAATCTTTAATAAGTTCCCATATTCTTTCATGTATTGTTGAAACCAAGACCAAATCACTGTTTCCAAGTCGATTTTTAACTTCTTCAACGGCAACATTTGTATAGGTGATGCATACAATTTTTTGATTATGTACTTTAAGCCTTGAGCCATGCTTGTTAATTATATGTTTTAAACTTTCGACAAGAGAATATGTTTTTCCAGAACCCGCACCGGAGCTAAATATGATATTTTCATTTTGATCAATTGAATTAAATATTTCCTTCTGAATATCTATCTCTTGTTCTCTTTTCTCTGATGATATAATTGATAAACCCATACTCTTAGACAATATTTAATTTTGTGGAAAGCCATGTTAATCCTTCAGTAACATATTTTGGTAACAAGGGAAGTCCAGCAGTTGTATCTGAAGTGATATACTTAAAAAGTAATTTATTTGCAAAATCACTTTTACATCCAGTTAATTTCCTCTGAAGTTTATAGGAATTATTTTTTATTTCTTTTATATCACTATTAGCACCAACAATGCTATTATAAATGTCAGGTTTTAATTCCTTTATAGTATCTTGTAAAATCTGATTATTGAAATTGGTTAGAATAAAGGCTTCTTCGAAACTAGTGGCATAAAATCCATTAATTTTACCTTGAAATGCTATTTTTAAATTTTCTGTTAAAAGTGTAGCAGGTAAATTTGTCAATAATTCTTTTTCGTTATTATATTGTTTTATTGTTGCGTTTGTTGTTGTCTTTTTATCCAAGCTACTAATTTGTGTAAAGGCATCCTTTTCAATGTCAGTTCTTTTTATATCCAAATCAGTAATTACTAAAGCTGGTACTTTTAATAATTTTATTAATTGATGATATACAAGGCCATGAGCTCCATCTATATTAAAAATAGAAATGTAAAACTTATTAAGTTTAGTTTCATTATCAAGGTAATATCTTAAAAGAGTTTCTTCAGTGATGCCTTCCACAAAGATAATTGCATCGGAAAAAAACAGTTCTGAAACTTTATATTTTATATGTTTTTTTAAAAACTTTAAATTGTTTTCATTATTATTATCACCCAATTGCGGTGTAATTTTTTTGTCATTAAGTGAAACTACATTAGAGTTTTGTTCTAAAGTTGTGACATAATTAATATTGTTGAAGGAATTACCGCTGTGGATTTTACTGTTCAGGATATGCGATGAGTGAGTGGTGATAATTAGCTGACTGTTTATATTTTTTTGGTTGCTTTTAAGCAACGATGAAATTGCTTCATTTATATTTTTAATAAATAATTCTTGCATTTGAGGATGCATAAACGTTTCTGGCTCTTCAATTGATATTAGATTTACTTTGCTATTGAAAGAATCCTCAGGGTATTTTTCCATATATTCAATTAAATCAGCAATGATCATCATTAAATTCGTGTATCCTAAACCAAATTGAGTTTCGGGTATATTATCACCATACTCAATATATTCATATTTGATTAGATCATTCATTAATTTCTTAAATGAAATATCAGAACTTAAAATCATTTCTAACTTATCTGAAGATTCAATTGCGTTTAATGAGGTATTAATTCTGTTGGTGTGCTTGTCTGTAATATTTAAACTTAATGCTCCATTAATTTCTGTTATTATCTGCTCAAGCTCCTTTTTGTCTCTCTTACCTTTAGTGGATCTATATCTATATTCTACAATTTTGCTAAACGCTCTTGATAAACATTTTTCATTTTCTACATTATTTGCTTTTATCGCTTTTATTTCTATAAGATCTTTTATTCTAAATGGTACTTCAAAACCATTACTATTGTAGTATTTTAATTTAAAATCCATAGAATCACTAAGCAGTTCCACAAACTTTTTGAATCGTAACATTCTATCAACAATACCCTCATCTAATAAATCTTTGACAGAATTGTGGAAATTTTCATTTTCCACTAATTCATATTTTATAAGAATATCTAATTCGGAATTGACTACATTTTCCAAAGTCATAAATGGCACTAAATTGGTGATAAGATCATTACTGTTTTGTTCAATTCCAATTGTTAAAATAAACTCTAGAAATGGTGGTGATACTGATTCAAATTTATTAGCATAGTTATTCTTATATTCTGCTAATTTTTCACGTAAATATTTAAAATTAAAATCATTTGCTTCGAATTTATTATCTATAATCAGTTTCTCCAAAGCTTTAGTTATTGTCGTTTTACCAGAATTGTTCTTTCCAACAATAAGTGTTGTGATAGGGGCTATATTAATTAAAGCATCACCTTTATGTTTAAGGTAATTTTCGGCGTCTACAAATTCAACGATATTGTTATCAACACGAAATTTTCTAAAGTTATTTATTTTAATTTTTTTTAGGTACATATGAATGCTTAAGGTTAGAATCTATCTTACTTTAAATGGTAACAGATTTGAGATTGTTTTTTGACTAAAGCTTAAATTATTTTTTTGTTAATTATATTTAGAGCAATTTTATAATACGTCATAAATTAATTATAAATATTAAAAGATTTCTGATGTTAAAATATCTCAAATGCCAAACGAACTGCCACTAAGCTAATTGGCCATGGTCTTTTGGGTTTTGCATTCTTCTAAAATTTTGATAGTATTGTGATGATTTTAATAAATAGCATCTTCCCCCAGCAACAAATCCATCCAATTTGTGACTTATAGCATAAGCAGAGAGGTCTGAAATATTATTTATAAATCCTTTACCATTAAAATTCAAAGAAGTATTACATAAAACTCCGTAGCCTGTTCGCTTTTTAAACGAGACTAGTAGCTCGTAAAGATTATTGTTGCTTTTATGTGTAACCGTTTGAATTCTAGCTGTTTTATTGATGTGTGTCACAGCACATAAAGCGTCTGTTAGAACAAGCTGTGTATAAAGCATAAATGGACTAGGCCAATTACATCCGAACCATTTTAATGCATCTTCTTCTAAACAGACTGGTGCAATGGGGCGAAACTGTTCACGCTGCTTAATCTCATTTAATCTTATTCGTGTACTATCTAGAAATGGAGCAGCTATAATCGATCGATTTCCCAAAGCTCGGGGACCAATTTCATATTTTCCGTTTACCCATCCTAAAATTAAATTATTAGCTAACATTTCAGATACAATTTCGTGGTTTGCTTCAAACTCATCATATAAGTTAGTGTCGAGAGGAGCATCAAAAATGAAATCACGGCCAGAATATACATTCCATTCTATTTTTGGATTGCCAGTAAAATAGAATTGCGCATCAATAGCAGTTCCAATGGCCGATCCCGAATCGTTGGCAACAGGCGGTACAAATACATCAGAAAAATAATTAACTTCCCGCCATTTTGTATTCCAGTCGCAATTTAATCCGCATCCACCAACAATTAACAATGGCATGCTTCTATCTAAATTCAATTTTGCATATTCATAAAAGCGATCAAATATGCGATCGCTAAAAATTCCGGCGAAGTTTCGAAATTCTGGATCTTCTAATCCGACATTATAATGTTTAAAATCTTTGAAGGCTTCACATTCTTGCGGCTTGAGATGTTTACAATCTTGCATCAAAAATGATAATAGTTTCTCTTCTTCATTCGTGGGTTTACTTCGATTTGAGAAAGAAGCCAAAGCCATAAGCTTTCCAGCATCAGAAAATCGAGAAAATTCTGCATTTTTTTTATCAAAAGTCGGATCACCAATTCCGTAAAGCAATGCATAACGATGTCCAGGTTCAGGCATTACATCTGCAAGCTTTGTTATATTTAGTTTACTATCTATTTTGTAATAGGCGCCTATTACTCCTTCCCACAATAATACATAACAGGGAGTACCTTTGGGCAGATTCGACATTCCAAAAGCACAAAGAATATGTGATCGTTCGTGAGAAGATGAGAAATAGTTAATCTCTTTTCCAAATAAATGTTGCTTTCTTGTTATAATACCGGAACTACTAATATCGTGGTAACTTGAAATAATATTCCTTTCTGTTGCATTGTTGTCACCAGGCCACCATCCGCCTCTACAAAGTACATCTGGGATTTCATTCATATCACCAAAAATGCTAAAAACATCTGGGATTGTGAGTGGTGAATGTCGATAGTGCGAATCTTTCTCCGCTTCAACAGATGTAATTAATCGGCCGTCTTCAAGATAAGCAAACGTGCCGTCATGGCCAGGGTTGAATGATAGAATTTTCATAGTACTAATTTAAATTTTTAGATTCTATTAATTGTTGCTAAATATTGACTTTAGACATGGATATAACTGTATTTGCATCGATTTTAATCTCTTTAAAAACAGAAGAAGTCGGAAGCTTTTTATTCTTAAATTTACCTGCAAGTTTAGATGAACGGGTTATCCAAATATTAGCATGTAGTGTCATTGGAAGATGAGGAATAGGAGTAGGATCCCAGACAACTCGTCTATAAATAATTTTATTATCAACAAGCCATTGTATTTCATTTGGTCCCCATTGAATAGCGTACTGGTGACTTTCTTTTGATGCATCAAAACCAAGGTCTACATAAATTGGAGAACCTCGGTAACCATAGTCAAATTTTGCACCTTCATCCCCAGGATTATAAAAAACATTAATTAGTAGACGATTTGGATTATTACCTAAAATTTCTATATCTATTTCTTGTCTTGGTGAATTTCGATAGAGAAAGAAACCTGTAACTACACCTGGTAAATTAGATGCTTGGATGGTAGCTTCAAACTTTCCATATAAAAATTTATCTTTACTACAAATGGATGCTGCGGAGTAATTTCTAACTCCCATAGATTCATTCTTAATAGAAAGTACCGCTCCTAATTCAGGAATGCACTTTACGTTTGATGGTCGAAATAAAGCTAAATTATCTGTAAAAGTATCACTTCTCGCCAACCAGAGCTTTTGATCTAAGGATTCAAAGGAATCATTAATTTTAACTACACTTTCTTTTTGGTCCGATTTTAATTCTGACTGGAGTGAATCAATTCCATGCCACCATTTTTTAGATTGGATAAGCCAGGGTGAATCATCATGTATCGTTTTTGTTAATTTAATTTTTTGATTAGATATATTTTTTTCTTTGAGAATAGGTCTTTGTCCAATATCAATTAGCTCCGGAAAGTTGCTTTTTGGAGGAGAACATCTTAAATGTTCACATAAAATTTGCCATTTATTTGGAGCATCAGCATAAAGTACTGTAAAGTCAGTTCCTTTTAAACTGTTGTTTAATTCAAGGAAAAGAGAGTCCATTTTAGCTTCCTTTTTTGAAGTAAGAATAAATTTTGCTTTTGGATAAAGAAGTATAAGTTCTGGTACCATACTATTTAATGAGCCTATATTTACATATGCATCGAAAATTCTATCATCATTTCCCTCAAGCAGTCGAATCATTTCAGAAGTAGGCAGGTCTTTGAAATCACTGCAACATCTATATCCTAACATAGATATTGCCATCGCTACTGATGTGTTTCCTGAGCCTTCAGAACCTAAAACGAATATAGGTTTTTCTGTGGGTTTTAAATTATATAAAGAAGCCCCCTCACTTGTAATTGCTCCTATTTTTGTAAGGGCAGGGAGTATAGAATAAGAATTAGAAGATGTAATATCTATACGTTGACCAATTATAGACTGTCTGGAAGCAATGACATTTAAGCTTCCAAACTGATGATTAATCCAAAGATCAATTGGACCGCGACTTGGAAGCAAGTCAACAAGTTTTTTAGCGCCTTCACGAGAAATTACATAGCCAGATAAATGCCAGAGGCCACGTTCTGGGCGAAACAAATGCTTAGAAAGGATAGTTTTGGGCGCGCCATGTTTTACTTCTTGATAAGACAAATAAAGTACATCAAAGCTTCCTTTAATATCGGTATTTGAAATAACATCACGCCAAACTTTATTAAGATTTGCTGCAAAGTTAGAATGGAACCAGATATCGTCTTCAAGTATGAGTGAATATTCATTATTACTAGCGATAACCTGTTCCCAAATTTTTATATGAGATCTGGAAACGGCACATTCAGCCCTGCTCATTCGTATAGGAGCGTTTAATTCTAAGTGAGTAGGGAGTGCAGAAGGCTGCGGTTCAATAGAAAGCTGTTCGCTGAGTGTGTAAAACGGATCAACTTTATTATCCTTCTCCGGCTCTTCCGTAAATGTATTAGCATCAACTGCTGCTATTCGTGTAGTAAGTTTTATTATATCGTTTCCTTGAATGTCTAAAACCTGTCTAAGCTCTTGCTTTATTTTAGTCCAGCGACTTGGTGCGCGATTAAGGTTAATAACATAAACCTTCTCTATCAAAGGATAATTTTTTTTTGATTTCACACCGAATGCAATGCATTTTTTTTTAGGATATATTCTTCGTATTGTTAGCCAGAATGTGAAAATATGATTGACAATTTTGGTATGTTGCGTTCTTAAGTTCATTATTAATCCGTTAATTTTGAGGATTTATAGATCTGCTGATTCGAAAGTCTCCAGTTTCTTTTATCGTTTCGATAACTGAGGTGCCACTTACTTGTGGAAATATTGTCCCAGTCATGCAGTACCAACATCGTTTCCTCTGGATGTTTTTCCTCAAAAATTATTTCTTGTATTGATGTAGTTAAAATACCAGGCCCTGTGGTTGCTTGAACCTCTGGTAATTCTTTTTGATCTTGTTCAAGGGCAAGTGTAGCATTAAGTAAAACTCGCTCTACAATAGGGTGATTTCGAGCAGCGATTAATGGTGTGGTATTGAAATAGAAAATCCAACCCCATTTATTCGCGCCAGGTTTAATAAAGTCAAATGAGGAAATCATTTGAGATGTTTCAATATCATAACAGAAAGGCTGTAGTTTTAATCTTCCATCATTAAAGAGATGATCTATAGATTTTCCATGATATACATCATCACTATCTATGTAAAATCCTCCTTTTACAAAAATGTAGCTATATCGGAAGTAATCAGATTTCATTGATGGGTGATAGCAGTTATTGAAAGCTTCAACAAATCTATGGCCTAAATGAGTTTTTATAAATTCTCGAGCCGAATTCTCATCAAAAACCTGAAGTTCAAATCCAGATTTTTCAAGTATTCGCCAGGATTCCATGCATTCTTTAACGTCTTGTGGTAATTGAGTTAGATCATCCCAAAAATGCACTATATGTTTCGGTATTTGAGTGTCATAAATTTTAATTATTTGATTTGGCTCTTTGTAACCTTGAACAAATTCTTTAACGAAATTAGAGCGTTCACGCTCATTTTTAGATAAGGGGTCTTTTTTGCTATTTTGTTCAAAATTCATATGTTAATTCTTGCTTTGGAATTTGTTATAAGTATGATATAGTAATGAGCTTTAAAAGCAAATGTAAGAATTTTAATTGTAAGTTTTTTGCTAAAAACCGCAACTGTAATTTCTTTTTCTCTTTAAAATATTCTGATACAGATATTTTATAAATCAAAATACAATTTAAAGTAAATCCTCTATGCGTATAAATACCTGTTGTGAGATGTTGTATTTTCTATGTTATGCACAATTTCTATGTATGGTGATTACTTTTTTTAGTATTCTTCAATCGGTGTAATAGTATAAACTTGGTAAGTGTATGCCTTGTATTTTAAATTTTTTCTATACTGATCTGAAATGCAATGCAGTTTAACTGCACTAGATTTTGAGATAAAATTCAATTTCTGAAGAGAAAGTCTAATATTCAAATCTGATACTCCCATTTCAATCATTTGCGCTGTAAAGTTATCTATACCTTTTGGGACTTTTAATTCACGCACGTTGATAAAATCATCATTAGCTTTTTTATATTTTTTCGATTTTTTTTGGAGCGTTCGGATATAGTGTTCGGAAGCTTTGTGATTGAAATTTACAGTAGATTCGGAATTAAGAAACTGTAGGAGATTAAGCTGGTCAATACTGTTTTTATCGTCTATAGATACTATCTGCTCTTTTTTATTTCCGAGTTTATAGATATCGGAATCATATATAGCTAACATATACGAATCATTTAGTGGCAGGAAAAGCTGCAGTCCTTTTAATCCAAAATCTCTCTGGCTGCCTAACTTCCAGTTTCTTTTTTCTAAAAACTGGTTATACATGACAAGTGGATTATCAGAAATAATAAAAGGACTCGAGGTTTTATTTTTAATGAGTTTATATTTTAAGCTCAAAAGATCTGGCACCAACAATTCAGCAGACTTTAGTGAATTCAGTTTTCCTTTATCGGATTGTTGTACCTGTAATCCAGAAATCATATCAGTAGAGACATTGCCTTCACTAATTTTGGACTTAGTATTTGGAAGTTTTTGCTCAAAGTTTTTTAGAATTTTGAAATGAATAGGATTTCTAAGATCTAAAATAATCAGGAAATGCAGCATTTTAGAATGATTCGGACTTTGCGGAATGGGCAGTTTTTCTTTTTTCCACATTTCTCTAAAGATTGGCGCAGAATCTGATTCGAGCTTTGAAAGCCACTCTTCAAGTTCGCCATCACGTCCATAAAAGTGCTTTTTGCCTAGATGCGAGGATATTTTTACATGACTTTTAAAGACATTCCTATTAGTCTCGAACATACCAATGGTCTTCCCATTGTTTTCAAAAGAGAAGAAACGCTGGAAAAATTGTGGAACAAAGTGCTGGATTTTCGGAATTTGTTTTTTCTGTGCCATTTTGCATTCTCTTTATATTTTTTTAGGACTTTTAATATAATATGTTGTCATGACTTTAGATATTAAAGTATGTTCACTTAAAATAGAATTAATATTGTTATGCCTTGCTTGAATTTAGCAATTAAAATCTATGAATACAATATTATTAAAATAAATATATTGTTGATTTATAAAGTGTTGTGTATTTTTTTGTTGTAGATGGCGTTTTGCTTAGTAAAACATAAAATGCTTTTTATTAATGGGTTTATATGTTTAAAAATATTCAGTAGTAAATCAAACAAATACATTAATTATATGAAGTCAGCCTATTTATACGTTCGTGTAAGTACGGACGAACAAAAAAGAAAAGGTTACTCCTTGCCGGAGCAGGAGTATAGATTATTGAAGTATTGTAAATATTACAATATAGAAGTCAAAGGAATTTATCGCGAAGATTTCTCTGCAAAGAATTTCAATAGACCAGAATGGAAACAATTATTTTCAGAAATTAAAAAGAAATCATCAGGAGAAGAGAAAAACATACTATTTATCAAATGGGATCGATTCAGTCGTAATGTTGAATATGCTTACGAAATGATAGGAAAGCTTCGGAAATATAAAACAACAGCAAAGGCTATTGATCAACCAATTGATTTCTCTGTGCCGGAAAGTACAGTTATGCTGGCTGTATATTTAGCCGTTCCGGAAGCAGAAAATACCCGGAGAGCTCAAAATACGGCAAATGGCATTCGTCGAGCGAAGTTGATGGGTAGATATCCTGGTAAGGCACCGTTAGGATTTATCAATTTGACATTAATGGATGGTAAAAAAGCCATTGCTCCTAAAGAGCCTGAAGCCGAAATTATAAAATGGGCTTTTTGTCAAGTTGCAAAGAACGTTCATAAAATATCTGAAATCATGAAAATTGCCAATGATAAAGGATTAATATGTTCAAGATCACACTTTTTCAGAATTTTGCATAACCCAGTTTATTGCGGGCTTATATCAGTCAAACTTAACTCTAGTGAAGAGCAAATGATAAAAGGATTACACGAGCCGTTGATATCTGAGTCTTTGTTTTATCAGGTTCAGTCTGTTATTAATACAAAAAGAAAAATTACTGCTAAAAGAGATGATTTACAATCATTATTTTTTCTTAGAGGTTTTTTGATCTGTCCTGTTTGTGATCGAAAACTTGGTGGAAGTGTTTCAAAAGGAAGATCAAAAAAATATCCATATTATCATTGCCGTGATGGTTGTAGAACACGGATAGATGCAATTTTTCTTAATGACTGTTATCAAAATAAACTTCAACAATTGATACTCTCAAATAATGCAATTGAATTATTTAAGAACATTTTGGAAGACCAGAATATAAAGACAGAGAAAGCAAGTTGTTTATACGCCCAAAAAGTATTAGGAAGGAAAATAAAAGAGGAGGAGCTAACTCTTTCTCGAGGCAGAAAATTATTTATAGCCGGAATATTAAAAATTGATGACTACAATGAATTAAAAAAAGAGAATCAAGTTAGTATCAAAAATCTTAAAAAGGAAGCTAGTGATATTGTTGTTAAATTAAAAGCCATTGATAAAAAAAATCAAATAGAAGATAAAGCATTAGTCGAAATCTTTCAAAGATTTTCTGAATTTGATACCTCAGATAAAAGGTATCTTGTAAATCTTATTCCACCGACTGATGTTGATTTTAAAACAGGAGCTCTTTCTTTAGATTTAAATCAAGCATTTTCAAAAATATTGTCGAAAAAAAGTAACTGAAAAACTAATAAAAAGAATGAATTTCATTGATAAGAATGTTTCAGTAGAACAAGCAATTATTATTCTTTCCAAGAACGGCATTCAGGTAAATGAGAAGGAAGCCAAAATTATATTGGAATTACTATATTTAGTGTCAAAAAATTATAATAAACCAAGAGTAAAAAAAACAACATATCCTTAATGGGACTTCGAACCACCGTTCAACTCCGATTAAATCTCTAGATAAAGCACTTTTAGACTGTTTATTTCAAACAGACTAAAAATTCCTCGTGAAAAAATCGAACCATTAAATGTCAGGCTGTAAAGGTTTGATAAAGAATTTTTTATGGGTATAAAAAAAGAGACAACTATCATATAGTTGTCTCCTTAAGTGACCATGGAGGGATTTGAACCCTCACGCCCTTGCGAGCACCACCCCCTCAAGATGGCGAGTCTACCGTTTCTCCACATGGCCTAAAAGTAAAAAAGGTTAAGTAAAATATTTACTTAACCTTTTGTGACCCGACTGGGGCTCGAACCCAGGACCCCATCATTAAAAGTGATGTGCTCTACCAACTGAGCTATCGAGTCAAATGCATCAGAGAACGTTTTTTCAAGTGAATCACTTAATTTGTGACCCGACTGGGGCTCGAACCCAGGACCCCATCATTAAAAGTGATGTGCTCTACCAACTGAGCTATCGAGTCTTGCATCGTTCCCTGATTGCGGGTGCAAATATAAGGCGTTTTTTTTATTATTTCCAAGCTATTTTATTATAAATTTGTCTTTTTTTAATAATAAATTTTAACACCTTAGTTTATAGGGTTTTATTCTATGAAGAAAATTATACTGTTAGGTTATATGGGTTGTGGAAAGTCAACTATTGCCAAAGAATTGTCAAAAAAGCTTGAAATTCCTTTTGTTGATTTGGACGAATTTATCGAGAAAAAGGTAAAAATGACTATCAAATCAATATTTGCTGAAAAAGGAGAAATCCATTTTAGAAAGTTAGAACACGAATATTTTGTAGAATTATTGAATTTTACTGAACCGATTATAATTGGCCTTGGGGGAGGAACTCCTTGTTATGCGAATAATCATGAGTTACTAAAAGGAGAAGATGTGTTTTCTATTTACTTAAAAGCATCTATAGAGACTTTAGTAGCTAGATTGTCCTTAAATAAGAGCAATAGACCCCTTATCGCGGACAAAACCGATGTCGAGATGAAAGAGTTTATTGCTACCCATCTATTTGAAAGAAGTTATTATTACAATCAGGCGCAACATATCGTTCCAGTGGATCAAAAAACGATTGAAGAGACTGTGGAAGATATTTTGGCAATTTTAGCTTAGCCAGGCATAGCTATTGTTGTCTTGATCAAATTCTACTCTAACATGTTCTAATAAAGAAGTAGAAAGTGAGATTCCTTTAAAATCAGCTTTTACAGGATATTTTTTATGGTTGCGATCGACTAAGACCGCTGTTTTGAATTTTTTTAATGGCACATCCAAAAAATGTCTTACTGCATAAATTAAGGTTGTGCCTGAATTCAATACATCATCTATGAGAATCAAGCCTTTGTTAGCATATTCTTCGGCTGGAATCGAAGTTTGTATGGCTTGATTTGGATTTTGTTTGTCTATGTGAACTTCGCATAGTAATACTTTTAAACCAGAAATACTTTTTAATTCCTGAGCAATTTTTTCGGCAAATACATAACCATTGTCGGCAATTCCAGCCAGTACTACTTCTTGTTCTTCTATGAAGGTCTCATAAATTTGATAAGCAATACGTTTTGTTTTGTGTTTTATTTCTTGGTCAGTCAGAATGATATTTTTGCTCATGATTTGTTTTTTTGCTAATATAACTAAATTTAAATTCCAATATAAAAAATCCAAATTCCAACTTTAAAAAGTAAATACAACTTTGATTTTTTATCCCGAAGTTTTGGAATTTGGGATTTAAAAATTGGATTTTTAATCTTCTTCGTCTTCGTGGATTTCGTTTCCGTAATCGTCAATATCCCTTCGGTCTTTTTTGGTAGGTCGTCCTGTTCCACTTTTTCTGTAATGTTCTTTGGAAAGTTTTAGCAATTCCAAATGTTGGTATACTTCGGCAGGAGTATCGTTTCTTCGATAGATATCAACTAATTTAGCGCCTACACGATTTTCAGGAATGTCTAAAACGGTGATGATTTGAGTGATTTGGTCTTTTCTAAAAGTAATTTTGTCTGTGGGAAAAACTTCCTTGGATGGCTTGGCAACCACGCCATTTACGGTGATGTGATTTTTTTTACAGGCTTCCGTAACCATATTTCGGGTTTTGTAATATCGGACACACCATAAATATTTATCTATTCGCATAAAATTTCTAAAATCAGAGTTAAATAGTTTACAAAAATAAATCAATATTGTATCTTGCGCACTTAAAATTCAGCTATAATGAACAAATTTAAGTATTATTTTATTTTAATAATTACATGCCTCTCTTTATTTTCATGCTCGAAAGATGATAATTCTGTTGAAGTAGAACCTCTCAGAGATTTTCAAGAACAATTTACAGCAGATAATACCACAATTGAAGAATATTTAAATTCGTATTATATAGATGTTACTAACGCACCTGGGCAACCGGAAGATCAGGATGTGGTGTTTACTAAAATCCCAACAGGAGGAAGCCAGCCTTCTATTATGTCTTATTTGAATAGTAGTACTTTTCCAAAATTATTGACAAAAAATGTGGCATTACATGATATAACTTATAAAGTATATTATTTGGTTTTAAGACCAGGAACAGGTGATAAACCTTGTAATGTTGATAGCGTTTTATCTTCATACCGAGGACAGTATTTGTATAAGTCTACTGTAGATCAAGTTACAACTTTAACAGCAACACAATTTGAAGAAGTAAAATATCCACAGACTTTTTTAAATTTATATGAAACCATTACGGGTTGGAGTGAAATTTTTCCTGAGTTTAAAACAGGTACTTATACTTCTGGTTCAGATGGAACAGTTACTTATAATAATTTTGGTGCAGGGGTAATGTTTTTGCCTTCTGGATTAGGTTATTATAGTTCAGGAAGTGGTTCAATACCAAGTTACTCACCTTTGGTATTTAGTTTTAAATTGTATGCAGTAAAAAGATCTGATTTAGACAATGACGGCATTCCATCTTATCTTGAAGATCTTAATGGGGATGGATATTTGAGAACAGTTGCTACAACTGATAATCCCCTTGAGGATTCAGATGGAGATGGAATCCCTGATTATTTAGATATTGATGATGATGGGGATGGTTATACTACAAGATCTGAAATAACGGTAAACAAAGTTGTTACTCCTTTTAATTTAATTCCGGATTGTAGTGGAAATACAACTAATTCAAGTCGAATTAAAAAACATTTAGATAAAAACTGTCACTAAAAAAAAGGACAAAACGTATAAAAAAAATCCCGTCCCGATAGCTATCGGGACGGGATTTTTTTGTGGAATTAATTTGGGTAAAATTAATTTAATTTTGTATTAACCAGTTTTTAAAATCATTAAATTCCTGAGGTGAAACTCCGTGACCAATTGGATATTCGTGATAAACTGATTTTACGGATAAATTGTCTAAAAAAGCTTTGGTTTTTCGTGCCCATTCTACTGGGATTACCTGATCTACCGTTCCGTGGGCTGCAAAAACTTTCAAATTAGAAAAATCATTGTTTTTATAATTTTCTTCAAATATAGGTTCGCTTATATAACCACTCAATGCAATTACTTTTTGTACTTTGTCGGGATGTGAAAGTGCGATAGCATGGCTTAAAATAGCGCCCTGGCTAAATCCTAGTAGGGTAATTTGTTTTTCATCGATTGGATAGTTTGCAACTAATTCGTCAATAAATTGAGCAATTAAATCTCTTGATAATTTAGCTTGTTCGTGGTCAGAGAATTTGTTTTCATTGGCATCAAAATTAATGGCGTACCAGGCATAACTTCCGTATTGTAAGTCATAAGGTGCGCGTGCCGAAATAACATAATATTCTTCTGGTAATTCTGATGCAAAGGAGAATAAATCGGCTTCATTGCTGCCGTAACCGTGTAATAATAATAGTAATGGGTTTTTATCTAATTTTATTTTGGGTTCTCTGATGAGGTATTCTAGGGATAAATTCATAAGAAGTGTTCAGTTCCCGATAGCTATCGGGACAGTTTTTAGTATTCAGTTTTGGAATTTGTAATTTATTTTTTGGAATTTTAAGATATGCTTTTAAACCATTTTTGATATAAATTTCCAACAAGCGGCATGGGTTTAGTCTCACCTTTTATAGCACTAAAAATTCCGTAAGTCCAAAGCACTGAAACAAAAATCCACATAGGTGCTGATATCATCATACTGTCAAAATTACTGATGATTAAACCCAGCGAAATAAAAGTCAGGGTGATTCCTAAGCCTTGGCGGATGTGAAAAGAGGCGAAAGGATTCTTGTCTTCAGCATTCATAGACATCGCAATAAAAACTCCAATTCCTAAAATATAACTGGTTATTGCGGCTGTTTTTCCTTCTTCGATTGTATTATTCATGTTTATGCTACTATTAATTGACCTTGATTTACAATTCCGTATGCTTTTCCTTTTGTTTGCATTCCTAAAAAGGCTGAGTTTTTAGATTTCGATAAAATAGATGCTTTTGTAAAAGTACTTTCTTCTTCAGGATTGAACAGACTAAGGTTAGCAGTTGCACCTTCGTTTATTGGTGAACTTTCGATACCAAAAACCGTTTTTCCGCTGGTTAATTTTTCAATTACTTTTTCTAAAGGCAATACGTTAATTAAAGCTCCAAAAGCACTTTCTAGACCAATGGTTCCGTTTTTTGCCATATCAAATTCCATTTTCTTATGCTCAATGTCAATAGGATTATGGTCGGTTGTAATCATGTCGATGGTGTTGTCCTGAATTCCGGCTAATAAAGCCTGTCTGTCTTCTTCTGTTCTTAAAGGCGGAGTCACTTTATAGCGGGTATCAAAACTATCTAATTTCTCATCGGTCATTGTTAGATGATGAACCGTTACGCTGCAACTTACATTCAATCCTTTGGCTTTGGCTTCTTTGATTAAAGCTACCGATTTTGCTGTGGAAACTGTTGGAATATGTAATTTTCCACCAGTATATTCGAGTAAGAATAAATTTCGGGCTACTTGTAATTCTTCGGCAAGATTAGGAATTCCTTTTAAACCTAAACGGGTAGAAACGATTCCTTCGTTGACAACTCCATGTCCTTTAATATTGGAATCTTGAGAATAAGCAATCACCAATCCATCAAAATCCTGAGTGTATTGTAAAGCAATTTTTAGCAAATTGGCATTTTCAAAACTTTTGTTGTAATCACCAAAGGCAATCGCTCCGGCTTGTTTCATATCAAACAATTCAGCCATATCTTTTCCTTCGGCATTTTTAGTTAAGGCACCAATAGGGAAAAGTGTTGTTGCGTGACCAATAGCTTTGGTTTTTACAAAATTAATTTGGGATTGATTGTCAATTATTGGGAAAGAATTGGGTTGTAAACCAATTCCGGTGAAACCGCTTTTTGCAGCAACCAACAATCCGTTAGTGATGGTTTCGCGATCCTCAAAACCAGGTTCGCCCAGAGAAACGCTGCTGTCAAACCAACCTTGAGATACATGAAGATTATCTAATTTTAGTTCTTCTGCCAACTCTGGATTGGGTAAAGAAGCTCCAATTTTTTGAATTAATCCATCTACAATTAAAATATCTACCGTTTGATTGTGAAAAGTACTTTGAGGGTCGATAATTTTTGCGTTTCGGATAATTAGTTTCATATATAGAGAATATTTTATTTCAGGAATTTTATAATTGCCATTTCACATACCAGAAAGAGCAGTGCAAAGATAACAAACCATTTCCAAAGTTGATTATCCATTCGGTCGGTTTGTAGGCTATGAAAAACGCTTTCAATAGATTCGGCGGTGTTGTATTGGGATAGGAAGTTGTTGTCCAATGGGTTTAGATTACTTTCGCTTCTATTGTAATTAAAACTAATGTTTTCTACCCATTGTTTTTGATTGTAAATTTCAAAATTCCCTGCTTCCAAAGGCAAATCATTAAAAGTCATTTTGACTTTAGTATTCATGATTTGTTGTATTGGAATAAATTGTTCGCTCGAATTTTTAACTTCTAAAATAGCATCTTTTGATAGCGTGGCATCAACTATAAATGGAGTTTGGTTTCCAATAGTCAGTGCGTTTACACCATTGTTTTGGTTGTAAAGCGCCATTTTGTAAAACGTAGGAACAATTAATGGGGATTGTTGAAAGTTGGAATTTTCGGTATTTATAGGTGCCGAAAAAACACAAACAGCCGATACGGGATTAAACATCGCCGATAGAAAAGCACTTTGATCATCATAAAACAAAGCTGCGGGACTGGAACCTGAAAATGTAAACGAAGCTTTGGTGGAAGGATATTGGAAATTACTAATCCTGTTTTCAAAAACATCTGAAAATAAAGGATGATTGAAGTTTATTTTACTAATTAGTTTTTCGGTATTCTGATAAGATTTGAATTGAATATTTCCAAAATTTCCCAAAAAAGAATTCAGACTGCTAATCGAACTTTTTGCCGAAGGAATAACAATAAGATTACCGCCTTTTTGAACAAAAGCCTTTAAGGTAATTTGTAAAGCCTGCGGGATTTCGTCTAATTCATTTAAGATAATTCCGTCCTGTTTTTCAATGTTATTATAGTTTAATAGAGTCAATTCGGAATTGCTGTAATTGAATTCGTCATTGGTGTAAATGCGTTGTAAAAAGCTACTTTTGGAGGTTTCGCCAATGCTGATGATATTGGTTTTTTTAACTTTCGAAATACTGAAATAAAAGTTGTTATCATAAGTCAGACTATTATCAGAAATGGAAACATAACCCTGAAAAGCTTGTTTGGGAATACTAAAATGTAACGATTTTTTTTGGCTTTCTAAATTAGAAACCGTTTTAGCAATCAGTTTGTTTTGATTGTAAATGGCAACAGAAACCGGTTTTATCGCCTCGCCATAACTTGATAAAGCCACATTGATGTCATAGAAATCAGTAGTGGTTTCATTGATATACACACTGTCAACAGCCACATTGTTTTTTTGTTCCGATTTTGGAATTATAAAATAACTGACATCATTTTTAAAAATGCTTTTGAGTTGTTTTTGGTTAATTCCAATGGCGTCTGTAATAATGATAATGTCCTTTTTTGCATTGATAGGATGCGCATTTATTTTGGCTAACAAATGATCTAATTCAAATGGAATGGCGCTGTATTTTAGATTTTGCAGCGTATTTCTAATCGATTTGATGTCGGTGTTCCAATAGCTTTCGGTATTGGTAAGTAATGAGAACTTAGTGTTTTCGGGAGTTTCTTCCAGTAATTCCTGTACCGCTCTTTTAAGTAATTCTCCTTTTTTACCTTTGGCTTGCATGCTGAAAGAATTGTCCAGAATAATATACATTTCATTCGAACGATTGTTGTGGTCTTTAGCATCAAAAAAAGGTTGGGCAAAAGCCAAAATAACAAAAGTAAGTAACAATAAACGGCAGCAAAGCAGCAACCATTTTTTGAGTTGGGAACTTTTTCGGGTTTGGATGGAAATCGATTTTAAGAACTGAACATTGGTAAAATATTCTTTTTTAAAACGACGAAACTGAAACAAATGAACCAAAACAGGTACAATCAATAAGAACAGAAAGTATAAAATTTCAGGATGTTTGAATTGCATTCTTGTTTTGGGTTTTATTTAGTATCCAAAAATAGTTAAAACTATGCACTTTGCTTTTAGCTTCTGAGATTTTTAAATATAAAAATTTAAATTATTTTATTGTTTCAGAAAAATATTGATGAGGCATTTGGGCTTTTTCCCAAACTTCTTCAATCCAAATATTTACATCCTGATTTAATGCGTTTTTTTCTAAGAAGAATTTTAGATAAAGAAAATTATCACGTAGTTTATAAATTAATCTATTGTCTTTTCCTATTAGACTAGGAATTACAGAGTGCTTTACCGATTCTATATAAATGCTATCAGATTCTATATGCCCAATTCCATCTGTTCCTATAATAATTTTGTAAGGATTAGGAGTGAAATTTGTGAATTTACCATCTGATGAAATAATTTTAAGAACTCCTGTATTCATTGGAACAAATCCCATTTCTGGTTTATCTGAAGTTTTTTGACCTTTAAATAACCAGATGCCTTCCAGTAAGTTAGTTTTATTTTTGATGTTTGATTGAGCATTGATTGGTGGTAGTACAGAACAAATAAAGAATAGTAATAAAAATGGAATGTTTTTTTTCATGATAAATTTTGTTTTTGTGGTTTGATTAATTGGTTGTAGGTTAATTTGTGCAAAACAAACGAATGTAATTATTTTTTATAAGATATTGCTTAATTTAATCTTCTTTTTTTAGATTGTTTACATTTAAGAAATAGAAAATATAATTGTAGTTTTACTTTCTATAAAAAACAACATGAAAAAAACATACAATACTTTACTTCTTGTTTTTGCTATAACAACTGCATTTGCTCAGGAAAACAAATTGAATTTACTCATCGGAACTTATACTAACAGCTGTGAAAGCAAAGGTATCTATGTTTATGATTTTGATTTAAATACAGCTGAGTTTAGTTTTAAAAACGCCTCTTCAATGGTTGTTAGTCCCAGTTATTTGACTGTTTCTAAGGATAATCAATTTGTATATGCTGTTAACGAGAATGGCGATAATAGTGCAGTAAGTTCTTTTAAATTTGATGCCAAAAGTGGTGCAATAAACTTAATTAATCAGCAGGATTCTAAAGGTGCTGATCCTTGTTACATCATAAATGATGATAAAAATGTCATTGTTGCTAATTATTCCGGAGGAAATATTGCTGTTTTTGGAAAGAATGAAGATGGAAGTATTACTGTCGCTAAACAGCTAATTCAACATTTTGGTAAAGGAATAAATGTACAAAGACAAGAGAAACCTCATGTTCATATGGTTTGTTTTTCACCTGATAAAAAGTTTGTATTGGTAAATGATTTAGGTAATGACAAGGTGTATTCTTATCATTATGATTTGGATTCAAATGATAAACCTTTGAGAATTTCGGATAGTATTGCTGTCAAATCAGGTAGTGGGCCCAGACATTTAACGTTTAGTAATGACGGAAAGCTGGTTTATTTATTACAAGAATTAGATGGCAGCCTGACGACGTTTAATTATTCGAATGGAAAATTAAAAAAAATAGACGAAACCACTATTTTGGCAAAAGACTTTAAGGGAACTTTTAGTTCAGCCGATATACATATTTCGCCTGACGGGAATTTTTTATATGCTTCCAATAGAGGAGAAGCCAATACCATTTCGATTTTTAAAATTAAAAAAAATGGCAAGTTAGAATCATTAGGACAAAGCAGTACATTGGGTAACGGACCGCGAAATTTTGTAATTGATCCTTCAGGAAATTTTCTTTTGGTTGCTCATCAATATTCAAATGATGTGATGATTTTTAAAATAAATAAAATTACTGGAGCTCTTGAAGATACAGGCAAAAGAATTTATTTGTGCTCACCGGTTTGTCTGGTTTTTGCAAAAAGCTAAAATGCTTACATTCGATTGAATAAAAAAAGCCTAAAAATGAATTTCATCTTTAGGCTTTGTAATTTTATTTTTTCTTCTTCTTTTTAGCAGCTTGTTTTTTTAGCATATTTCTATTAACAGAGCCATGCGTTTTTTTCTTGGTTACACCAGGTCCTCCCAAATTGACTTTTTTGTTCTTTTTGCTTTTTTCTTGAAAAGCTCCATCTCCTGTCAATTTTGGTTTTTTCATTAAAAGCTTAATAGGTTGTCTGTCTTTCTCAGGTCCAATTAGTTTTACTGAAACTTCCACTTCTTCAGGGAAATCTTCGATAACTAATTCCATATTCATCAGTACTTCGACTTCAACTTTAGCTTCTTCTTCGCGTGGCGTAACAAAACTAATAGCAGTTCCTGTTGCATCGGCACGACCGGTACGACCAATACGGTGCATGTATAATTCAGGTTCTTCAGGCATTTCAAAATTGACTACATGAGTAATATTCGAAATATCCAAACCTCTGGCCATGATATCCGTTGTAATTAGTCCGCGAAGTTCTCCTTCCTGAAAAGAAGCCATCGTGTTCAAACGATAGTTTTGAGATTTATTGGAATGGATAACACCAAATTGTCCTTCAAAATCTTCCTCAATGCTTTCGTGAAGCATGTCGGAAATCTTTTTATTATTTACAAAAATCAAAACCCGACTCATGTCTTCGTTGGTTTCTAATAAATGTTTTAGCAAATTGACTTTAGTGTTGAAATTAGGAACGTTATAAGTAATTTGTTTGATTTTCTCTAATGGAGTTCCTGATGCCGAAAGTGTTACTTCTTCAGGATAATCGAAATAGTCGTTCAAAATAGCGTCGACTTCATCTGTCATAGTAGCCGAAAATAAAATGTTCTGACGTTTTTTAGGCATCATCGCTAATAAAGCCGTAAGCTGAGTACGGAAACCTAAATTCAACATTTCGTCAAATTCGTCAATCACCAGCTTTTGCATGTCTTCAAAGCGAACTACATTGTCCAGTGCTAAATCCATGGTTCTACCTGGAGTTCCCACAAGAATGTCAGAACCTTCATAGACCGATTTTTTTTGTGTATTGATATTCACACCTCCAAAAATTCCGATAGTTCGAATAGACATAAACTGGGTTAGCTTTTCTATTTCTTCTACAACCTGAACCACAAGTTCTCTGGTAGGAACTAAAATGACAATTTTGGGCGTATGCGTGACACTAAATTTGTATTGTTTTAATAGAGGTAATAAGTAGGCAAAGGTTTTACCCGTACCTGTTTGTGCAATTCCCATCATATCTCTTCCAGACATAATTACAGAGAAAGATTTCTCCTGAATAGGAGTAGGGGTTGTAAGCCCTAATTCATCGATTGCTTTTTGTAATGATTTAGGAAGATTGAATTGCTCGAAAGTAGCCATAAAACGTATATTTTGTGCAAAGATAGTCTTTTTGAAAATAACCGCTTTATTCTTTTTTGCAACGAGCTTTTAATACTGTTTCGCAAAGATTCGCAAAGATTCACAAAGAAAAAACACAAAGCTTTTTTTAGAGTTAAATTTATCTATAAAGTTGATTAAATAACTTTGCTATGTTTTGAGCCTTCTTTGTGAATCTTCGTGTGATTTATTACTTGAATTTTAAATTCCAGGAAACACTAAGCGAGTAAATCCAAAAATAATTCCCCGGATCAAAGCTTATTTCCTGATGCGCTACGTCAAATTGTGCTCCCCAGGCATCTTTGTTTTTTGAAGTGGTGAAAAAATAACCCACATTCAAACGCTGTGTTTTTAGATTGATAATGGCTGCATCATTGCTGTCAAATATAAATTGGTTGACTTCGGGAGAAATCCCCATGCTGTATACAAAACTGATGTAGTTATCAGCATTGCTGCGGTATTTTCTATAATTTAATGCTGCCGAAGTACTGGTTCCGCCATCGCCAGGAGTAAAATAAGGGCGTAATGACCAATAGCTGTTTCCGGTGTACCAACCAATGGAACCCGTGTAAATATTAGTTGTAGTGCTGTATTTTAAAGTTCTAAAACCTGCTGAAATTTCTAAACTATGAGGTAATGATTTGTATAATTCGGCACCATATCTTAAATCAGGAAAAATAAAGCTATTAGCATATCCGGCATTGACATAGGCATACAATCCTTTGGTTATTTTAGGATACATATCTACTTCAAGCTGAGCTCCATTTTCATTGAAACGACGGTTGAAATTTACTCTTCCAATAATGCTTCCGTATTTGGTTTGTTTGCTATAACTCAAAGAATAATACTGCATTGGGTCAAATGTTTTTGAGTAAATATCTACAGAAGCTCTTACTCCAATATCATTTGTTCTTAGCGTACTGTTTAAATCGTTTAGAAATTCTTTAGACTTTTGGTCTTCAGGATTTTTTGCAATGAATTCTTTAATAGTACTTTGAGCTTCTAATGAATTGTTTGTGTTTTTAAGAGCGGTTGCTTTTAAGATTGTAATCTCAGAATCATTAGGAAAAATCTTCAATGCCTTTTTAGACATTTCTAATGCATCATAATGAGCGTCACTCCATGATTCGTTTTTTATGGCAGCAATCCAGTTTTCCTTATTTTGAGGTGCTTTTTCGATAACATAAGCAAATTCTTTTCGAGCTTTTTTGTAATCGCCATCCCATGCGTAAGTAGATCCTAAGAAAGAGCGGATTTCATGGTAGTCAGGATATTTGTTTAGAATTTTTACCAAGGTATCCTGTGCCTGTTTTCTTTGTTTGTTAAACGCCAGTTGACGGGCAGTTTCAAATGAAGTATCGGGATTTCCGTTGTATGGTATAACTTGTCCCTGCATTTGAAAAAAGCAGGCAAGTGTAAACAGTATTGTTAATTTGATAATTGGTTTTCTTATCATTGTTTTAATTCTTTTTTGATTTTGATGTACTCACTGTTGTTAGGGTCTTTTTTCAGCATACTGTCAATAGCTTTATTAGCCATAGCTAAACGTTTTGTTCTTTGGTATGCTTTGGCTAATTTAATACCTAGTTCTGGATTTTTAACATCATTTTTTAATGCTTTTTTAGCAATTTCGATTCCTTTATTGTCTTGATTGGTCCACCAGTAGATGTCCATCAGGGCAAGGTAGCTGTCGTAATAATAAGGTGTTCTTTTAGTTACTTCCAATAATTCTTTTTCAGCATTTTTATAATCCTTGTCCCAAGCCAGTGATCTTCCTTTTAGGGTTCTTACATCTGCATAATTAGGTAGTTCATTTAAGATGTAATTGCACAATACACGCGCTTCTTTTCTTTGACTGTTAAAAGCCAAATCCCTTGCTTTAAAGAAGATTTGATCAGTATTTAATCCTTTGGTTTCCTTTTTGATAAATGCCAGTTCTTCTTTTGAAAATTCATAAGAAGCTTTGCTGTAAATCAATAAGGATTTTGGGATAATTTTATTCTTTTGGGTCAAATAAGCATTGAGTTTTTTAGTCTCCTGCAAGCTGTCTTCAATTGTTTTTAGTACATCACTATCGCTTATTTTTGTAGTTTCAAAGTTTTGATTAATCTTGAATAATTCGCCATTTGAATATAAAAAGTCTTTATAAATAAACTCATTGATAACCCCTTTATTTTGCATAATAGGAATGGTGTGAATATTTCTAAAACGCTTAACAGTGTCTAAACCAGAGCTCATCCAGGCCGTTTTTTCCGGTTTAGTCATTTTGTAATTATTCATTAAAAACGAAAGCAAACTAGGAGTAATATCCCAATGTGAGGAAACCGATTTGAAAGTTTCAGCTTTTTTCAACATAGGGCTGTAGATGTACAACGGTACATGGAAACGGCAAAGTTTGTCTTTTTGATCAATTGGAATCAAACGGTGGTCTCCCGTGATTACAAAAATTGTGTTCTTGTAATCAGGTCTTTTGGAATAAGATTCCATGAATTTTTGAATCGAATGATCCGTGTATAGTAAACTGGCGTAGATGTTCTTGTAGGTTTCAACTTCCGATTTAGAAAGGGCGAGTGTCTTATTAGTGTTGATGATATTATCTACTTTCTTTAAATACTCTGGTTTCTCCGGAAAATCAAAAGGTTCATGATTGGTCAATGTCATCACTACATCTAAGCGAGGACCTTTTTTGGTTTCAATTTCACTAAGTGTCTTTCTGAAAATTTCTGCATCTGGATAACCCCAAGAAAAACCTTCGGAGTTTGCTTTTGTTTTTTTATAGCTTGAGCCAAATTTATTGATGTCAATAACATCATCAATATTGTTGTCTTCTAAGAAATTGATTCGGTGGTCAAAACTCGATTCGTCACCGCAATAAAAAGTAGTGTTGTAACCATTTGATTTTAGAATACTAATTAACGAGCTGTGAGCCGGCAAAGGTTTCATTTCAAGAAAACCTTTTTCGCCGTAAGGTAATGAACCTAAAATAGAAGGTAAGGCACCAAAAGTTCGACCTGCATTACTAACAAAATTTTCCCAATACAATGACTTTGGTATTAACGAATCTAAAAATGGTGTAAAGCCACGATATTCATTTTTTCCAATAAACTCATCACCTAAACCTTCTACAATAATCATTACAATGTTTGGTTTTTCTTCTTTTATTTCAAAAAAAGGAGCTAAAACATCAGGAGTAGCCGAGAAAGGTTTTAATAATGGGTATTCATTTTTATATTTTAGATCCGCTACATTGAATTGCTTTTTTTCATTTTGAAATCGAATGATATCGTTTGTAAAATAAGCAAGTTTATTTTGATACAGAGTATCTGAAACTTCGGGAATTAAAAATTTTATTAGAAGACAAACAACAGTGGCTATTCCGGTAATTGCAAACAGTTTTTTCTCAATTATTTTGTTTGAAATGAATTTATTGATTCCCCAGTATAATAATGGGAAAAGAATAAAAGGCACAAAATATAAAATAGAAAATGTTTCTGATGCTGTAACGGTAGTGTACATATCATCGGCAGAATAACCTAAAAAATCAGCCCCCAGATTGACTAATGTGGTTAAATGGTATTTAGTCAGTGCAAATTGCCCAATGATAATTAGTGTGAAAAGAATCTTTACAGGCGTGTCTTTCCATTTTATTTTGCTGTAATGCAAAACTAAATAGAGGGGAAGAAACAAAAGATTGATTAGGAGAACAGTCCAGAAATCATTAATTAGTTTGTAAAATAGTGCAATAGCAACATTAGGTATTTTAATTCCAGTATAGATTTTAGCAAAGATTTCAAAAATGCTAATCAACCAAAAAACGAATACCATTGAGAAACATAAATAGCCGTAATTGAATTGATTCTTTACTTGTTGATTATTGTCCATTGAAGATATTTTGTGTGATTTCTAAATTAAATATTGCTCATTCCTTTGCGTGTCATTTCGCCCCATTTGATGGATTTGTTAAAATAGTAGTCAAAATTCCCTTTTAATGCGGCATATAAAATGAATGGATGATTAAGTATTGGTTCTGTAAAAGCCGTTTTTATGAGTTGCCACCCCATGCCTTTTTTTGCATATTGGTGGTAGGTAAGCTCTTCGGCTATGATAGTAATAATTGAAAACAGTACGGTAAAAAGATAAGCCATAACCAGGAATAATATAGCATAATCCCAAACAACGTTTTTAGTAACAATAAGTATTAAAAAGTAAATCAAGCCTAAGGTTTCAAATATTGGAGCCAGCCTTTCAAATAGAAACCAATATGGGTAACTAAGTGTACCTAAAGCATTGTATTTAGGATTGAATCCAATTTTTCTGTGCTTTTTAAGTGTTTCAATAGTACCACGGGTCCAACGGTTTCTTTGGGAAATAAAAATTTTATAACTATCCGGAGCCTCAGTCCAACAAAGAGGATCGGGGATATAAGCCACTCTATATTTTACTTTTTGTTCTTCCATATAACGTCTCATTCTTACAATGATTTCCATGTCTTCACCCACGGTTTTAGTGTCGTAGCCACCTACTTCCAAGGCAATTTTTTTATCAAATAAACCAAAAGCTCCCGAAATAACCAATAATCCATTAAGTTTACTCCAAGCCATTCGTCCTAAAAGGAATGCTCTTAAATATTCTAAAATTTGACCTCTTACAATTCTGTTTTTTGGCAAATTAATATCAAGCAGTTTTCCATCTTTTATTTTACATGAATTAGCAATTCTGATCACACCACCGGCGGCAATAACTTTCTCATCAGTAGATTCAAGAAAAGGCTTAATCATTTTTTGCAACGAATCTTCCAATAATAAACAGTCAACATCAATACAGGCAACATATTTATTAGTGCTAATATTTAATCCAAAATTTAATGCATCAGCCTTACCTCCATTTTCTTTGTCAACTACAATTAATTTTTCAAAAGCGGGATTGGTAGATTTAAAAACACCTTTTCTAAGTGGTTTTGTTGCAATTTGATTGTTAATCAAATAATCTACTTTTACCAGATCGTATGCCTCAATTAATTTCTCTAAACTATCATCTTTACTACCATCGTTGATAATAATTACGTCGTAGTTTACATAATGATTAGAAAGCAAAGAACGTACATTTTCCACAATATTCAAGCTTTCATTATAGGCAGGAGCAATGATGGAAATGGAAGGCGAAATAGAAGAAGATAATATTTCGGTATAGTTTACAAAACTATTTTTCTTCATATAATTCACCGTTTCAAAAGCCGATATTATTGCTAAAATAATATAAGATGATATAGCAGCAAAGGCAAAACCGAAAAATATGAAGTCAAAAAAATCGATTATATAGTCAGGTATATTTGGGATCATGGTTAACTGGCTTTAGTAAAGTTTTTCTCTATTGTGTAATTCTCGTCAATACTATTGATTTTGAAAGTATTATCGCTGTCTACTGTAATTAAGTTCATGATTTTCATTACCGAAATTCGAATAAAGAAATTTTCATGATTCACATATTCTTCAATAAACGGAATATCGTCTGGCATAGACATTTCTTCCATCATTTTAAAGAAAGCAATTTGTTCTTCCAGGCTTCTATCAAAAAGGTCTTGTTTTAAGATTTCGACAGCCTCATAAATTCCTAAATGAGTTACAACATTAATTGCTTCTATTCTAATTTCGGCATTTGGGTGGTTAAAAAGTGCTATAATGTCGTCTTTAGCTCCAAACTGATTGTATATTTTGGTGAGTTTTATGGCAAATGAAACGACCGAATTGTTTGTAGAACGCAACCAATTATTCATATCTGGAATTTCCAGATTATTGAATTTGTTTAAAATTTCTAACAATTGAATTTGATCCCATTCCGAAAGTGGATTTTCCAGTACATTCAGAAACTCAAGTCCTTCAAAGCGGAATAATTTCACTAAGTATTTTTGAATTTCAGTACGAACTTCTTTCTTAGGATGATTCACTAACAGAAGAATTTCGTCATGAGCCTCTTTAATTTCAAATTGCGTTAATTCCCTTATTGCACGGGCTACAGCATCCCATTTTTTACTTTTAAGCTTAGAAGTTGCCGAATCAATAAGTCCCGTTTGGTAATATAGATTTTGAATTGCATCGGCTGTTTCTCCCGAAATTTCATTCTTTAGTTTCAAAAAAGTGCTAATGATGATTTTTCTTTTCAGCCTGTTTTCAGAACATTTTTTTAAATAGTTAACAATTTTTTGTTGCTGTTGACTAATGTTTTCATCGTCATGAGCATATAAATATTCAATAAGATCCGATTCGTATTTTTTTTGATAGGTAGCTTTTATTCTGCCTTTTATTCTTAATCGGTCTCTAAGATTTTTTAAATAGATTAGCAACATTATTATAATTGCTATAAAGGTCAAAGACAAATAACTACACCACACAATAATTGGATGTGTATTATTTAATGTATCGATACTATTTTGAAAAAAGTCTAACATAACAGCTGATTTAAAGCCTTATTGTAGAAGTCTTTTGATACGAATGATTAATTCGTTAGGACTAAAAGGTTTACTCATAAAATCGGTGGCGCCTAAATTAAAGGCATTCAAAACCATTTCTTCCTGACCGGCAGAAGAAAATACAACAATAGGAGTTGACATCTCCAGTTTGTTTCTGACGTGACTGATAACTTCTAATCCGCTAATAAAAGGCATCATAATGTCAGTAAGTATCATGTCTGGATTGTTGTCCTCGATTAAATCGACGGCTTCTTTACCATTGGCAGCAATTAAGAGATGATAACCTTCTTTTTCTAATTTAAATTGTAACAATTTTGAAAGGATAGAATTATCTTCTGCCAGAACTATTTTTTTTGTAAGATTCATTTTCTTGTAGGTTATAGGGTTTTGTAATAGGGGCTTTCTACAAGATAAAAGTAATAAATAAAAATCAATAATATCGATAAAGTGTATAAAAAAACCGATAAAATACACTTTTAGTGTGAAATATAGATAAAAGTATTACAGCTTTGATTTTTTTAAGTGTTGATTTTGAACTTTTAAATAAGGATAATTAAAATGCCTTTCAAAACATAAAGATTAAAAAGTGTGCAAAGATTGTTTTGGATTCCGGTTTTTTAGTCAGAAAATTAGGGTATTAGATTGAAATTGATTTAAAAAAGAAAATGGCAACTTAAAAAAGTTGCCATTTGTCTAAAAGCTAAGTAAAAGTTATTGTATGATGATTTTTTGTGAATGTATTATTTTTTTAGTTGAAATATCTGAAACATTTAGTATGAAAACTCCTTTTAACTGTAAACTGATGTTTTCCTGACGATTTGGTTTAAGAATTCCTTTTTTGACTTCTTTTCCAAAAATATCATAGATTTTATATTCAGCATTAGTTTTGTCTTCAGCGTCGTCATAGGTCATTAATATCGAAAAAGAACCATTATTTGGAATAGGCCAAACATTAACTTGAGTAGAGATTTCTGGATTTTTTTTTGTTGCTGACAAAGAATATCCGTTAACTATATTTACTCTGCGGGTCATTGTTGCTCCGGTATTGTCAGTAACGGTAAAATCGAATGAACCTAAACCGTTGGCTGTTGGTCTGTATTCTACTATGTTAGAAACTAAAGTAGCATTTCCTTTTTCAACATTAGATAGGGAGTAACTGGCTCCATCAGTAAATCCTCTCGAAAGTTTTTTGATATCAATACTTAATTTATGTCCTTTTGGAGATTCGTAATGAGGTAGAGACATCCATTGTAAATATTCATCCAAATTAGTGTAACCGTCTAAATCATCGTCGGCATTAGTGTCTGAAAAATCTCCAATTGCAGAATTCAGATTAGTTCCTTTGATGGCTTCCCACCAGTTAGGTAATCCATCCTGATCGGTATCCCAATCAACATCTCTGTTAACTACAGGATAGTTTTCATAACCACCCACATCTAATTCATTGTCCGGAAATCCAGGTTTTCCGGTTACACTTCCTGTGTATGTATAAGTCCCATCCAATGTCTCTGTAATGATTCTTTGATCGTGTTCGTCAAATTCTGGCTGAACACAACCTACGTCAGAAAGTACAATTTTATAGGCATAACCAGCCGTTTGAGTTGTTACATAAGAAGGGAAAAATGGTGTGTTCATAAAGTTGTCATATTGGTAAGTAGCTCCATTCCTAAAGGTAGCTCTTCTACCAATAGCCTGATTGGTTTCATCAAAGTAACCTGGCATTACATTTCCGTTAAAATAACATCTTTGCATTCCTGTTCCGACATTTTCGTTATCAGCACTAAAAGCAACAAAAATTTTAGAACCGGCTCCCGGTTTATAATAATTATTGACAAAATTGACTTCTTTCGTTCCTCCGTCTGTAGTTCTACCACCCCAATTGTATACTACATTGTTAGTAATATCCATTCTGCCGGAATAAGCCCCGCTACCATCTAATCCACCTCCAAGACTCCAATTACGTCCATAATTGTGCGCTAATAAATTATGGTGAAAACTTCCAATATCCCCACTTATAGTCCCCGCATAACCATGTTCGGTTCCTGCCGGATAATTTTGATGCCCTGCCGCATTTAATGCTTCGGATATTAATGTTCTTTGCAAAGTAATATTCTTTCCTGAGCGAGAACTAAATGCTTCATCTATTGTCCAGCTGATAGAACAATGGTCAATTATGCTATAATTGGCACCGGTTAATCCCATTCCGTCATAAGTAGGGCCTGCGCCTAATCGGACCCTTACATTTTGAACAATAGCATCATTTCCTGTAATACCGAAAGGAGCGGAGCGAATACAGATTCCCTTTCCAGGTGCAGTTTGTCCTGCAACGGTTACATAAGGCTGGCTTAAAACCAAACGGGAATTCAATTGGATAATTCCTGAAGTGTTAAAAACAATCGTTCTTGGACCAATATCATTGGTAACCGCTTCACGCAAACTTCCAGGACCGCTGTCATTCAAATTTGTTACAGCTACTACTTTTCCCCCTCTTCCTCCGCGGGCAAAACGACCATATCCTTCAGCACCCGGAAAAGCTAGCTGAGCCGGACGCAAACGCCAAATATTTCCTTTTACCACTTCGTTGTTTGCTAAAACTTCGTCAACTCTCCAATAGTATGTTTCTCCAGTGTATAGTCCATTAACTGCATAAGTGTTATTTGCTTTAAGCTGATTTCCTTTATATAATGAAGAAGAAGTATTTGCTGTCTCAATCGATGCTAAATCAGTTCCAAAATAAATATTGTGTGATGCAGCATTTATGGCAGGTGTCCAACTCAAAATTGTACCTCCGGAGTTTAATTCTACGTGTTCGTCATTGTTACTAGGAGTCGGATTGGTGGCCTGGTTGAAAATGTTAGGGGTATTCAACTCGATTCCGTTTAGCATTACATTTTTATAAATTTGAGTACCTGATCTTTCTGCCGCAAAAAGGATAACCACATCTGTTCCTGTGGTAGCTTGGAAAGTTAAATACACTGATCTGGCATCGGCTGTTTTATGAGCTCTGATAGTTGGAATTACATTATCAAGTACTAAATTCCCATCTACAGAAATATCAATTGGACTAAAAGTAAAAACGGGGCTGTCTACGGCATTTAAAAATGCCATTAAAGTATGAGTTCCTGTTTCTAATCCTTTGATTCGAAGTTCTATTTGTCCGCCTTGATTTGCGGTTGTCCCTTTTACGGTAAGTCCGTCACATACTAATCTTGCGTAATAAGGGGCTTGAATTCCTACTTTTTCCCAGTTGGTTCCTAAATTATCTCCTTTGTCTCCAACTCTGGTTACTGTGAATGTAACTCCATTTAGTATTTTAGTGGCTGTATTTGTAGTAACTACCCAGGGGGTATATCCTGGTTCACTTACTTCGGCTGATTGTCTTCCTGATTGGTCAAAATCAATCTTAACTACAGGATTCTGCGCAAACATTGCGGTGGTTGTCATTGTAAGACAGACTATTGTCTTGAGCAATGACGGATTCATGTACTTTTTTAGCATTTTAAGGTTGGTTTTAGGTTAATAATTCGATTTATTGTTTTAAAATTTTTTACTCATAGTTTTTTTATTTAATTTATTTGTAAACGTTTACATGAAGTGATAAAAAAACTTTTAATAAATATTTTATTCTGGATAAAATTAGATATACAAAAAACAAATTAGGGGGTAAAAATTGCTTTTAAAGCAGGGGCAAATCGCAATTTGATGCTAAAACAGTAGTAAATTGACAAAAAAAATTATATGTAAAAATATAATCTTAAATAAAGCATTTATTTTCATAATGCTTACTAAACCAAAAAAACATATTGGATAGTACTATACTTTTTAATTTGTTTTAATTGAGACTAAGGATGATGTATAGTAAATCTGTCTAAAAACCTTCAAATACTCCAAGACAAAAAGTGCAAAATCGTATTTTACCGAGTTTTTGTTGTCAGGAAATTTAAGATTTGAATCTGGAGTTTAATACTTTTTATTATTTAAATATCTCTCGTAACTTTGTCTTATATCTTAAATTTAATTAGGAAACAAAATGAAAAATAGAATTGAAATTGATGGGACAAATGATGCTGTTTGGAATTCTGATGAAGCCAGAGCAAGTTGGAATATATCTACATTATTGACTATTAAAAAAGATTTGAAAATAGGTGATAGTAGTTTAATTACTCTGCCAACCTATAATGTTGATAATATAGTAAATAATGTATTGGCTTGTCTAAAATATTATATTGTAAATTTTGAAGAAAATTTCACATATACAGTCAATTTTAATACAATTGAATTAACCAGAATTGCTAATAATGAATATTATAAAATTGATATTTAAAAACCTTCAAAAACACCAAGGCCAAAAAGTGCAAAATCATATTTCACAGGATCTTTTGAATCAAGTACTCTAAGATTACAATCTAATTCAAAAAGTGCTTTGCCGTCATTTTGTTTACGTATTAATAAATCCAGTTTTCGAGCCACATTTCCGGAGTGAACATCAAGTGGACAAGAAAGTTTTGATGGAGAAATTGATTTCCAAATGCCTAAATCGACTCCTTTGTTGTCTTGACGACACATCCAACGCAAGTACATGTTAATACGTTTTGCTGCCGAATTATTCAAAGGATCCGAAATATGTTTTTGTGTTCGGGCTAAATGCGGAATTTCGAAAAAGATTTTTTTGAATTCAGAGATGCTTTTTTGCATCGAATCTGCTTCCTGATTTTTTGAAAAGACTGCTTCCAGTCCGTCGTGATTTTTGTAGATGTTTTGCAAACTTTTGATGAAACCCACAAAATCCTGACCATTAAATGTGCGATGTACAAAAGTTTCCAGTCGTTCTAAATTATTATCAGAATGTGACATCACAAAATCATAAGGAGTATTGCCCATGAACTCCATCATTTTATGGGAGTTTTTGATAATCATTTTTCGGTTCCCCCAAGCAATAGTAGCGCTCAGGAATCCGGCAATTTCAATGTCTTCTTTTAAGGTAAATAAATGCGGAATCTGAACAGGATCACTTTCGATGAAATCGAGTGTGTTGTATTGTAATACTTTTTCGTCCAGAAAATCTTTGAGCTCTGTTTGTGTCATTGTTAGATTTTGGCTTAACTTATTAATTACTTATTAATCCGTCAATCATAACAAGTTTTCTGTCGGCCATATTGGCTAAGTCTTCATTATGGGTAACAATGACAAAAGTTTGCCCAAATTCGTCTCTTAGCTTAAAAAATAATTGGTGTAAATTTTCGGCTGAATGGGTGTCTAAATTCCCGGAAGGTTCATCGGCAAAAATCACAGCAGGCTTGTTGATCAATGCTCTGGCTACGGCCACACGCTGTTGTTCACCGCCCGAAAGTTCGTTTGGTTTGTGATTTATTCGATGTGAAAGACCTAAATAAGTAAGTAGTTTTATAGCCTCTTCTTCGGTTTCTTTTTTTGATTTTTTAGCAATATAAGCCGGAATGCAAACATTTTCCAGAGCGGTAAATTCAGGCAATAATTGGTGAAATTGAAAAATGAACCCTAAATTTAAATTTCTAAATTTTGATAATTTTTTGTCGTTCATAGACAAAATATCCTCATTGTTGATTCGAAGTTCAATATCGATATCACTATTAGGTTTGTCGAGTGTGCCTAAAATTTGCAAAAGTGTTGTTTTTCCTGCTCCCGAAGCACCTACAATGGAAACGATTTCTCCTTTTTGAATATGTAAATCAACTCCTTTTAAAACGTGAAGTTGATCGTAATATTTATGTAAGTTTCGGGCTTGTATCATGGTTTGCAGTTTTTACAAAGAAACAAAGATTTTAATGATTATAAAATTCGGAAGAAGCATATTTTTAGACTAAAAAGCATAAATTTGAGTTAATAAAAATAAAGATTATTCTTTTTAACAACTTGGTGAATTATAGATATTAATGATTATGGAAAAAGAGACAAAAATGGAAATGGCAACTTTTGCAGGTGGTTGTTTCTGGTGTACCGAAGCTGTTTTTTTGGAGTTAAAAGGAGTAGAGGCTGTTGTTTCGGGCTACATTGGAGGGAAAACGATAAATCCAACCTATAAAGAAATTTGTCAGGGAGATACCGGACATGCCGAGGCGATTCAAATTACTTTTAATCCTGAAGTCATTTTGTTTGGTGAATTATTGGAATTGTTTTTTGCAACCCATGATCCTACTACTTTGAACCGTCAGGGAAATGACGTAGGTACTCAATATCGAAGTGAGATTTTTTATCATAATCAAGAACAACGGGAGATTTCGGAGGATTTTATTCGGTTTTTAACGCAAGAAGATGTTTTTGGTAAACCAATAGTTACCCAGCTTTCGCCTGTTTCGACATTTTTTGAAGCGGAAGATTATCATCAAAATTATTACAACCAAAATAAATCACAAGGCTATTGCTCTTTTGTGATAACTCCAAAAATTGATAAAGTACGAACGTATTTTAAGGACAAATTAAAAAAAGAATAGTTATTAAAATTTGATGGGAAGAAAATAGAAAATGGAAACCAGATATAAAAAGCTTTTTTTAGGAATTCTTTTCGATGCAATAGGAATGCTGTCGTTTTCGATTCCTTTTGTGGGGGAGTTTTCAGATGTGGTTTGGGCTCCGGTTTCGGGATTTTTAATGACCAAAATGTATAAAGGCAGAATAGGGAAGCTTGGTGGTATTATTTCTTTTGTAGAAGAATTTCTTCCTTTTACTGATGTTCTGCCTACTTTTACGTTAACCTGGATTTATTATTATGTGATAAAAAAAGAAGACTGATTTATCACTCTTTAAATAAGAAACCTAATCCTATTTTTCGAAGTATTTTCTTTTCGAATGCCCAGAAAAATTTAAATTGGCCAAATAAAAAACCTATCACTACAAGAAGGATTTGGTATAATGGCAATACTATTAATAGGCGAACAGGGGTATGCCAGAAACCGAAATCTTCTTTTAGGATTCCTAACCAGATACAAACGGGTTTTGAAATCCATGCCGAAGCCGATCCTGTGATGGCAAAAACGATAAAAATGATTGTGAGCTGAAAGTTAGATTCTATTTTCCAACGTTCTTTTAATTTCTTCATTTTATTTGTAATGATTACAAATGTAGTGAAGATTATCTAAAGGGAACACGGCCAAAAAGCTTTTGGTGGTAATTATTTTGAAAATAAACCATGTAGTTGTATATCAAATAATTTACTTCATAACCATAATTAATATTGGAATCATAATCGATACTCATTTCGTATAAATCCCGGCTGTAGCGTTGCGGTTGTAAAAAGCGGTTATTCCATTCGTTGATGTATAATTGGTTTTTAGCTTCTAAATAGCTTTGAGTATAAAAACCACGGGGATAAGCCATAGAGTTGAGCCAGGTAGTGAAACCGGGATCAATGATGATAACTTCGTATTCGAGGTCTTTGTTGACAATTTTCGTAGTGTCACTGGTTTGGGGAGCTGTGTTTTTGCTTTTTGTAATGGCGGTTTTATTTGCACTACAGCTAATTATTAATACTCCAAAAAATAGGACAAGTATGTAAAAAAGATTTTTCATGGCGAAAATTTTTCTTATTAAAGTTACGAATTTAATCGCATTTTTTTGGAATATTTTTATATAAAAAAAGCCATTTCTTTGAGGAAATGACTTTGTATTGTGTTTATAAGAGGTTTTTATTTTCCAAAAAGTTTTCCCAGCATACCGCTTAACCCTCCTTTTTTAGTAAGTTCAACAGCATCATCGACATCTAGTTTTCCGTCTGAGTTTTGGTCTAATCCAAAATGTATTCCATAAGTTCTGATGGTCTCCATAATGCCTGCGTGTTCAGGGCTGTCTCCTCCCGTTAAGGAGTTAAGCAGGTCGGATACGCTAAAGCTTTTATCTTTGGGATCGTTGGCTTTAGTTATTAAGGAATTTAGAATTTGTGGGATCATTGTAGTTGCTGTACTGTGAGCAGTGTCAGAACTTAAACCCAATTTTTCTGTTAGCGAATTGGATACCTGATTTGTTATTTCCTGCACCGCAGGATTGTCTTCATTAATGTCTTTACCCTGTAACAAGCCTACTATTTCAGATAAATCGCCTTTGGCTGCTATTTTCTGTAGGCTTGAAAAAATAGAACTGCTAGTTTCTTTTAGTACCGCTTCGTTTTGTTCGTTCGGAATTGCCTCATTTTTTATAACGGCATCAGCTCCAAATTCCTTTGCTAATTGTTCTAATTGGTCTAACATAAGATTTTATTTTATGGGTTACTTACCAAATTTAATAAAAAAAAGGACTCATTACATCTGTAATGAGTCCTTTTGTATATGATAAGTTTTAAAATTATTAGCTCAATAAACTAATGATTTGTGATGCTAATTCAGTTCCAATTCTGTCCTGAGCTTCTCCTGTTGCAGCTCCAATGTGTGGAGTCAAAGAGATTTTTGGGTGCATTAAAAGTTGTGTTGCAGGAGTTGGTTCGTTTTCAAAAACATCTAAACCTGCAAAAGAAACTTTTCCGCTGTCTAAAGCTTTAACTAAATCAACTTCGTTGATAACACCACCACGAGCACAGTTTACAATAGCTACACCATCTTTCATTGTAGCGAACTCTTTTTCAGTTACAATGTAACCGTTTTGAGCTGGTACGTGTAAAGTGATGAAATCAGCTTCTTTGAATAAAGACTCTAATGATTGAGAAGTGATAGTAGTAGTTACTGATTGTCCGTCAAAAAATTCAACTTTTACGTCTACTTTTGGAATAAAGCTATCAGCAGCGATAACTTTCATACCTAAACCAAGAGCCATTTTAGCTGTAGCCTGACCAATACGACCAATACCAACGATACCTAAAGTTTTACCTCTTAATTCAATTCCGTTAGCATAAGCTTTTTTCAGGTCGTTGAATTTTGTATCTCCTTCTAAAGGCATGTTTCTGTTAGAATCATGTAAGAAACGAACACCTCCTAATAAATGACCAAAAACTAATTCAGCCACAGATTCTGAAGAAGAAGCAGGAGTGTTGATTACGTGAATACCTTTGCTTTTAGCATACTCTACATCAATGTTATCCATACCTACACCACCACGACCGATGATTTTGATACCAGGACAAGCGTCGATAATATCTTTACGAACTTTAGTCGCACTACGAACTAAAATTACACTTACGTTGTTTTCGTTGATAAAGTTAGCTACTTGTTCCTGAGCTACTTTTGTAGTGATTACTTCAAAACCACCTTTTTCTAAAGCTAAGATTCCACTTTTTGAAATCCCGTCGTTTGCTAATACTTTCATTCCTTTTTTTTTATTTAAAGATTCGAATTCTTTTTTGATTGAAATAAAGAACGATTAAAAGTTTTTGACCTTTAATCGTTCTTTTTATTTATATGTTTAGTTTTTAAACGTTTTTTTCTAATGCTTGCATTACATCTACTAACACTTGTACGCTTTCAATTGGCATAGCATTGTAGATAGATGCTCTGTAACCACCTACTGAACGGTGTCCAGGCAATCCTGAAATTCCAGCTTCTTTCCACATTTTGTCAAATGTTTCAGTGTGCTCAGGGTTAGTTAGCAAGAAAGTAACATTCATGTTAGAACGGTCTTCTTTTACAGCAGCACCTTTAAATAATGGGTTTCTGTCGATTTCATTATAAAGTAATTCTGCTTTTGCGTTGTTTAATTTTTCAACAGCTGCAACCCCGCCTTTTTCTTTAATCCATTTCATTGTCAATAAAGAAGCGTAAACCGGGAAAACTGGTGGAGTATTGTACATACTGTCAGCTTTGATATGTTTAGCATAATCTAACATACTTGGAATAGCACGACCGTTTTTACCTAAAATTTCTTCTTTAACAACTACTAGAGTAGTTCCTGCAGGTCCCATATTTTTTTGAGCTCCGGCATAGATAATGTCAAATTGAGAAAAATCGATTACTCTTGAAAAGATATCTGAACTCATATCGCAAACTAATGGCACATTAGTTTTAGGGAATGATTTCATTTGTGTACCAAAAATGGTATTGTTAGAAGTACAGTGGAAATAATCTGCGTCAGCAGGAATTTCATAATCTTTAGGTACATAAGTATAGTTGTCTTCTTTAGATGAAGCAACAATTACAGTTTCTCCAAAGAATTTAGCTTCTTTAATAGCTGCAGTAGCCCAAGTTCCTGAATCTAGATAAGCGGCTTTCCCATTTTCTTTCATCAAGTTGTAAGGAACCATTAAAAATTCAAGGCTTGCTCCACCTCCAAGAAAAAGAGCTTTGTATCCTTTTCCTTCTAATCCTAGTAATTCAAGAGCTAAAGCTCTGGCTTCGTCCATAACAGCAACAAAGTCTTTGCTGCGGTGCGAAATTTCTAAGATAGATAATCCTGAATTATTGAAGTCTAAAATAGCTTGTGCTGATTTTTCAAAAACTTCCTGAGGTAAGATAGATGGTCCTGCGCTGTAGTTGTGTTTTTTCATGGTGTATTTAAGTCCAAAAAATTAAAATGCAAATTTCGGTAATAGGAGTTGAATAAACATTAAATTATTCATAATAATTATTAAAAATTTTTCTATGTTATTAACAAAAACGATATAGTATCGATGTTATCGGCATAATCCCATAATTTAGGCTGTTGTGTCTGTCCAAATGCGACGCTGTTTTTCACTAAATTATTACTCACAATACATTGGATATTGTCGGCTTCTGAATCTAATCTTTTTTCTAAATCAGCAAGATTTTCGTAATATTCATAAAAAACACTCGAAATAGGAGAGGCGTGACTATTGTCTTCTTTGATAGTTAAAAAACCATTGTCTAATAATTTGAAATTACTCATCAGGAAAACTGCTTTGTTGTAATCGTAATTATTGGCGTATTTTTCATATTTGATTATGTCCTGGTATTCGAACATCGCTTCGAAAAAGGCGTCAAAATTATATCCTTTTGGGACAAAAAGTTTAGATACATTGCGGCATCCTAAGCCAAAGTATCTGAAAATATCTTCACCTAAAGCGATTAATTGTTCTTTGGTTTCTTCGCCGTTTAAGATGGCAACAGAATTTCGGCTTTTGCGAATAATTGATGGTTTGTTTTTAAAATAATATTCAAAATAACGGGCGGTGTTGTTGCTTCCGGTGGCAATTACAGCATCAAAATTTTCTAATTTCCCTTCGGTGAAAGTGATTTTATTGGCAAATTCGGGTTCGATGTGAATCAGATATTTGGCTAAAAAAGGCAATAAATGCTGGTCGTTTGATGATGTTTTTACCAAAACATCATGTCCGGCAATTAATACCGACAGGAAATCGTGAAAACCAACCAACGGAATGTTTCCGGCTAATATCAGTGCGATTTTTTTAGGTTTTACATTCGAAAAATCATAAGCATTTAACCAGTTGTTTAGGTTTTCTTCTGTCAGGGCATTTGCCCAGGATTGAACTGCATAATACACTTGTTCAGGAGTGTACCAGCCATTATGAGATTGAGATAAATGGATTAAATCAACAAAGGAATCAAAAAAAACAGCATTGCCTAAAACGTCATTTTGAGGACGATTTTCAGCTTCAGAAAATTGGTTCAGGAATTTTCCTAATTCGATAAACGCATTTTTTTTAGTTTCTAATGTCATAATGTTTGTTTATGAAATGTTTTGATTGTAATTTTGCACAAAAGTAAGATTTAATAAGTCGAAAGTCAAAAGTCTTATATCAAATGTTTTTTGGTTATTAAGATTTTAGCTTATAAAAAATAAATACAGAATAAAATGGCAATTATCATAACAGACGAATGTATCAACTGTGGTGCATGTGAACCAGAATGTCCAAATACAGCAATCTATGAAGGAGCTGACGATTGGAGATATAAAGATGGTACCAAATTAAGTGGAAAAGTAGTACTTCCTGACGGAACTGAAGTGGATGCTGAAGAGGCTCAAACTCCTATTTCGGACGATATCTATTACATTGTTCCTGGAAAATGTACAGAATGTAAAGGATTCCATGATGAACCTCAATGTGCTGCAGTATGTCCTGTTGATTGTTGTGTTCCTGATGATAATCATGTAGAGGATGAAGAAACCTTGTTGAACAGACAAGCTTTCTTGCATAATGAATAGTTGATTATATATAATTTCAATTTAAAAATCCTGAGTGAATAACTCAGGATTTTTTTTGTGCTACAATTACAAAAGTGTCGTAAGCGTAGGTTTTTCTGTCAATAATCTGGATAATTTCAAAATGGTTGAGATAGAGGAATAATTGCATTTCGTTTAGGGTAAAAACACGTACTGTGGCATAGTCATTTGCAATTACTTTAGTGTCGTCTATTTCGTCGCTGTAATATTTGGCGGTCCATTCGAGTAAAAAATTGTCGTGCAGGCTTACTTCCCAGCTGCTTTTTCTACTATAATTAATGCCTTTGTGTTGGGCTGTATGAATAATTGTTGGGTTTTCTTTGATGTAAGGAATGAATCGGTTAGCGTCTATGAAATCAAAAATAATAATGCCATCGGTATTGAGATTGTTGTGCAGGCAGCTAAAAGTGTCGTTGATGTCGTTGTTTGAAATGAGATAACTGGTAGAACGACTGGTGATAATTATAGCATCTACTTTTTTTTCGAGGTTAAAATCACGCATGTCAGCGTGGATAAAATCACAGCCGGGATTTCTTTTTTGAGAAATAGCAATCATGCTTTTACTATAATCAAGACCGGTGTAGTTTTGTTTGCTTTCGATAAAACGTTGGGCTAGATTTCCTGTTCCACTGCCTATTTCTAAAATACTTTTAGGGTTGTTTTTTTGAAGTAGTTGGTTGTAAAAAGTGTATTCTTTGTCATAGTCTATGAAGCTTTGGTACATGGCATCATAAATTTCGGCCATTTTATCAGGATAAAGACTAGTCATAATTATACAATTAGTATTGTTGATCGTTTTGCAGTAATTTATCAACTGCAAGATAAGGTTTTTTGCTGAAAGCATTGGTTTTAGAATTCTTAAAATAAAGAAAATTTACCGGGTCAGGATTGAAAAACTAATAAGAAAAATGCTTGTTTTTTGGTCTTAAAAGTAGTGCTGTATTAATTTTGTAAATATGCTATCTATAGATTTTTATGTCTTATATTTGCAACCGTTTAATTTAAAAACTAAAAGGCTTTAGCTGTAATGGCTGGCTGTAAACAATATTATCATGAAAGCAGGAATTGTAGGATTACCAAATGTAGGGAAATCAACTTTATTTAATTGTTTGTCTAATGCTAAGGCGCAAAGTGCCAACTTTCCGTTTTGTACTATTGAACCTAATATTGGTGTGGTAAATGTACCGGATCCTCGTATCAATAAATTAGAAGAATTGGTAAAACCGGAACGTGTTCAAATGGCAACTGTTGATATTGTTGATATTGCAGGTTTGGTAAAAGGAGCCAGTAAAGGTGAAGGTCTTGGAAATCAATTTTTGGGTAATATCAGAGAATGTAACGCGATTATTCACGTTTTACGTTGTTTTGATAATGATAATATTGTTCACGTAGATGGGAATGTAAATCCAATTCGTGACAAAGAAACAATTGACATCGAATTGCAGTTGAAAGATTTGGAAACGGTTGAAAAACGTTTGGAAAAAGTAAATCGTGCAGCCAAAACAGGAAATAAAGAAGCACAAACTGAAAAAGCACTTTTAGACAGAATTAGAGAAGCTTTATTGCAGGCTAAATCAGCCAGAACAGTAATTCCTCAGAGTAATGATGAAGAGGTTTTGATGGAAAGTTTCCAATTGATTACTACAAAACCGGTGTTGTATGTGTGTAATGTGGATGAAAGTTCAGCAGTTAATGGAAATAAATATGTAGATCAGGTAAAAGAATTGGTAAAAGACGAAGAGGCGGAAGTAATTATTCTTTCTGTAGGTGCTGAGGCTGATATTACTGAATTAGAAAGTTATGAAGAGCGTCAGGTTTTTCTGGAAGATATGGGATTAGCTGAACCGGGTTCTTCTGTTTTAATTCGCGCTGCATATAAATTATTAAAACAACAAACCTATTTTACTGCGGGTGTCAAAGAAGTTCGTGCCTGGACAATCAATATTGGATCGACTGCGCCACAGGCTGCGGGAGTTATTCATACTGATTTTGAAAAAGGATTTATCCGTGCAGAAGTAATCTCTTACGAGGATTATGTTCAGTACGGCTCAGAGGCTAAAGCTAAAGAAGCAGGAAAATTCAAAGTAGAAGGAAAAGAATATGTGGTTAAAGACGGTGATGTGATGCATTTCCGTTTTAATGTATAATCTATGAAAAAAGTTCTACTGACTGTTTTTCTTATTAGTTTATTTAATACAACAGGTTTTACACAAAGTAACTATAGTGTAGGATTGAATTTAGGTCTAAATTATACCAGTTTTAGAGGTAGTGATGTATTGGATAACACTAATTCAGGATTTGGTCATTTAGAGGGTCTTTTTGTTGAGTATAGAATTGATAAAAGATTTGCTATTAATACTGGTTTGAATTTAGATTCGAAATCGATAAAATATGAGACTAATTATACATACACCTATTTTGATCAACAAAAATTTGAAGTTGTAAATGAAAGGTGGGATGTAAAAACTACTAATAGATATAAATATTTGACTATTCCTTTATTGTTGAAGTATAGCTTTGGAAAAAGCAAATGTTTTTTTGTAAATGGAGGTGGTTTTATTTCATTTTGGCAAAATCATACTAAGAAGTCAAGAGCAATTAATGATAAAGGAGTGGTTATTGATAATTATTCATCTAGTTCAGGAAATAATTTTCCTTTAGCTGACGATGTTTCGAGTGATTATGGACTGTCTTTTGGATTAGGTAAATTATTTAAATTAGATAATAGAAATACAATTTCAGTAGAATTAAGAGATAATTTAGGTTTGTGTAATACTATTGAAGGTACTTTTGTACAAGGTGTATCGGGTGTGATTAAAACAAATTCTTTGAGTTTAATTGCTAGTTGGTCTTTCTGTTTATAAAAGAGATATTTGTTATAATTGAAACCTACAAGAGTGATTTTGTAGGTTTTTTTTGTTTTTGTCGAAATATTTTTGTTGCTTTATGTGCCCAAATCTAAAATATTTTCAGTCATGAAGCTTCAGCAAATCATAATTGATAATGAAAAGGAAGATAAAGTTCTTTTTTCTTCCAGTGACTTTAATTCAGGTAGGGCAAATCTGGTGCTGGCTTTTGGTGAAAGAGTTCTTTTGGAGGAGATACAACCTTATAAAAAAATAAGAGATTTGTATCCAGAGGCACAGATTGTTATTTGTTCTACTTCGGGGCAAATTTCGAATACCAATCTAATCGAAAATAGTATTGTAGCCACTGCCGTAGAATTTGAAAAAACGGATATAAAAGTTGCCGAAATTGATATTTTTAAAAATTCGGATATTCATGAATTAGGGAATAAAATTGAAAGCGATTTTTTTGATGAAAATTTAAAATCAATACTGATTCTTTCAGAAGGTAGTTTTGTTAATGGAACAGAACTCATAAACAAACTCATAAAACAAACCGAAGGTCGAATTCCTATTTTTGGAGGGCTGGCAGGTGATGAATACAAATTTGAGAAAACAATTGTAGGTTTAAACAGTGATGCTTCTCAAGGGAAAATTGTAGCTGTTGGTTTTTATGGGGATGCAATTCATTTCGGTTTTGGTTCTAAAGGTGGTTGGAGTGATTTTGGTCCTCAAAGAGAAGTTACGCTTTCGGAAAGGAATGTATTGTATAAGATAGGAGATCGGTTTGCATTGGATTTGTATAAAGAATATCTTGGAAAATATGCCGAAGAATTGCCGGGTTCATCATTGTATTTCCCGCTTTCGATGAAAGAAGATAAAGGTTCTGAACCAATTGTAAGAACCATTTTATCTATAGACGAAGAAAAAAAATCAATGACTTTTGCCGGGAATATTCCTCAGGGATCATTTGTTAGATTGATGAAAGGGAATATGGATAAAATAATAGATGCTTCTTACAATGCGGCTTCACAAACATTTTCGGAAAAATCTACAAAACCGGAATTAGCTTTGCTAGTTAGTTGTGTGGGACGAAAAGTTGTTCTGGGTAATAGAATTGAAGAAGAATTGGAGGTTGTAAAAGAGGTTTTTGGAGAAGATACATTAATTTGTGGTTTTTACTCTTATGGGGAAATTTCTCCAACGCTAAAAAAAGTAGCCTGTGAGTTACATAATCAAACGATGACTATTGCAACTATTCATGAAGAATGATAAATGGAGAAAGAAAATATACATAGACAACTTAACAGGCAAATAAAAAAACATTTTTCGGATGACTTCATTGCTAATAATGAGTCGGTTCAAAAATTTATTGAAGTTGTCAATCTTTCGTATTTGAATTTTGAAAAAGATGCTGAATTATTCGAACAATCTTCACGTTTGAACGATTTGGAATATTATGAAATAAATCAAAAATTAAAGTCAGAATTAGAAAAAAAAGAAAACATACAGAATAAATTAATTCAAGCCATAAAGCAGTTAAGTGACAGTGAGGTAAAATTGGTGAATGAGGATGATTCCAATAATTTGTTCAAAATTTTGCGAAATGAAATAGAATACAAAAGAGAATTTCAGAATGAATTGTATGCCGCAAAATTGAATGCTGAAAAAGCCAATGAAGCCAAGTCGGATTTTCTTTCCATTATGAGTCATGAAATCCGGACTCCATTAAATGCTATCATCGGTTTGATTTACATTATGGAAAAAGAAAATACTTTAAGTAGTTTTCAGGAAAATCTGGAAGTTTTAAATTATTCGGCACAGAATTTATACATGCTCATCAATGATATTCTGGATTTTAATAAGATAGAAGCAGGGAAAGTTGAACTTGAAAAAATTCCATTTGACTTTAAGGAATTAGTTGAACATATCGCCAAAACATTAGAAAATAAAGCTGCCGAAAATTTAAATAAGATTGAAGTAATTATTGATGATAATTTTTCTCCTTATGTAATTAGCGATCCATTAAGAATAGGTCAGATTATTACCAATCTGGTTTCGAATGCTGTAAAATTCACTAAAAATGGCTTGATTCAGATTAAAATAGCTCAAATTAGTCAAAATCATAATCTTTCCACTTTTAGAGTTCAGGTTGTAGATACCGGAATTGGGATTGATGTAGAAAAGTTTAGATTGATTTTTCAAAAATTTGAACAGGCAGAAGTAAAAACTACCAGACAGTTTGGAGGCACAGGTTTAGGTTTGGCCATTACTAAAAAACTACTTCAATTATTAAATTCAGATATCGAATTGGAAAGTGAAATAGGAGTTGGTTCTAATTTTAGTTTTGTCTTGGAATTGCCATTTTTCTCAACCAATTTGGAATTAAAAAACAGCATTGTACATCATGATTATAAGGAAGAAAATTTGGAAGGGTTAAAAGTTCTTTTGGTTGAAGATAATCTGATTAATATTAAAATTGCCGAAAAAATATTGAAAAAATGGGGCGTAAATGTTGATACGGCAGAAAATGGACTTATTGCTGTTGAGAAATATAAATCAAACCTCTATGATGTTATTTTAATGGATTTGTCAATGCCTGTAATGGATGGTTATGAGGCTACTGCCATTATAAGGGGAGAAAATTCATCTATTCCCATTATTGCATTGACCGCTTCGTCTTCTTATAGTTATCTTGAAAAAGGATTGAAAATTGGTATAAATGAATATATTTTGAAGCCTTTTAATCCGAAAGAATTAAATATGAAATTGAAAAAACATTATAAATAATTTCTTTTCAAAAGAGGCTTTTTGTGTGATAGATATTTAAATTTGGTTACTTTTAATCAAAAAATATATCTATGAAAATAATAGCTTTTGGAGCCAGTCCAAGTAAAAAATCCATCAATAAAAAATTGGCGACTTATGCCGCTTCACTTTTCGGAAATGCTGAAGTAGAAGTGTTGGATTTGAATGATTATCAAATGCCTTTATTTAGTGTTGATATCGAAGCAGAAATTGGTCAGCATGAATTAGCAAAGGCTTTTTTAGCTAAAATTGCCAGTGCCGATTTTTTAGTGGTTTCTATGGCGGAAAATAATGGGAATTATTCAGCTGCTTTTAAAAATTTATACGATTGGTGTTCCAGAATTGAAGGGAAAGTATTTCAGGGAAAACCAATGCTGCTTATGGCAACTTCACCAGGAGGAAGAGGCGGTGCCAGTTCTCTGGAAATTGCCAAAAATGCTTTTCCGCGTTATGGAGCTGATGTAAAAGCAACTTTTTCATTGCCTAGTTTTGATGCTAATTTTGATGTAGCAAACGGGAAGATTTCTAATGAGGAATTTGACAGTCAGCTGAAGGAGATTGTTAAAGGGATTTAATCTTTTTTTTGATAAAATAATTTAGGATTAAAATTAAAACAATATGCGAAAACAATTTGGAGCAAGACCTTCAAAATCAGATTTAGAAAAGTATTCCAAATCGTCTTATTGGAATGGTAAAATTTTTGAAAATTTAGAAGAAACCACGATGGAGTTTGCTTTATCAAATTTGCCTAAATTTTTGCATAAACAATTTTGTCAAAAGGAAGACAGAGAACCTTTGGAACCATTGCCAATTTTGTCTTTCGATAAAGAACAATTTGAGTCAGGAAATCATTTGATGAAAAGTATCTGGTATGGACATTCGGCAATTTTAATGCAACTGAATCATAAAAATATTCTAATTGATCCCATGTTTGGTCTGGATGCAGCGCCAATTGCTCCTTTTAAAGTAAAGCGTTTCAGTGAGGGAACTTTAGATTTAATTGATGAATTTCCTGAGATTGATTTGGTTTTAATTTCGCACGACCATTACGATCATTTGGATTATGATAGTGTTTTGAAACTTAAAGACAAGACGAAGCAATTTTATGTGGCTTTAGGTGTGAAAAGGCATTTGGTTTCCTGGGGAATTAATCCAGAAAAGGTAACCGAATTTAATTGGTGGGAAGAATCTGTTTTTGAAAATATCAAAATAACATTTACGCCGACGCGCCATTTTTCGGGAAGGGGATTAACCGATAGAGCCAAATCGCTTTGGGGTGGATGGGTTTTTAAAACAGCGGAAGAAAACATTTGGTTTAGTGGTGATAGTGGTTATGGAAGTCATTTTACAGCCATTGGAACCCGATTAGGTCCTTTTGATTTTGCTTTTATGGAATGTGGACAATACAATGAAAATTGGCATCAAATTCATATGTATCCTGAGGAAAGTGTTCAAGCGGCAATTGATGCCGGGGTGAAAAATATGATGGCTGTTCATTGGGCAGGATTTGCATTGGCACAACATTCCTGGAAAGAACCAGTGGAACGATTTGTTGAAAAAGCAACAAGTGAAAATCTAAAATTTATTGTTCCTGAAATGGGTGAATTGTTTAATGCTAAAAGCATTAATAATACTGAATTCTGGTATAGAAATGTGCTGTGAAATTTTAATATGAGATCTTGAATTTTGTCAAAAATATTCTTGATAACTTTGATAAATATCATTTTAAAAATCTTCCGAAATACACTATATTAGCACAAAATCCACAAAATTTAAATGTCAGATCAAAGTAAATATACCGAAGATAATATTCGGTCACTCGACTGGAAAGAGCATATCCGTATGCGTCCCGGAATGTATATCGGGAAATTAGGAGACGGTTCTTCGCCAGATGATGGTATCTATATTTTATTAAAAGAAGTACTCGATAACTGTATCGACGAATTTGTGATGGGTGCCGGTAAAACTATCGAAGTATCCATAAAAGACAAAACGGTTGCCGTAAGAGATTATGGCCGTGGAATTCCGCTAGGGAAAGTGGTTGATGTGGTTTCTAAAATGAATACGGGAGGGAAATATGATTCCCTGGCTTTTAAGAAATCCGTTGGTTTAAATGGTGTGGGTACCAAGGCGGTGAATGCTTTGTCTAATTATTTCCGTGTAGAATCGGTGAGAGAAGACAAACAAAAGGCGGCTGAGTTCTCTGCCGGTAATTTGGTTCTGGAAGAAGATGTTATCGATACTACCAAACGCAAAGGAACGAAGGTTACTTTTACTCCTGATGAGGCTATTTTTAAAAACTACAAATTCCGTAACGAATATGTAGTGAAAATGCTTAAGAATTATTGTTACCTGAATGCAGGATTAACGATAATTTATAACGGAGAAAAATATTTTTCAGATAATGGATTGAAAGATTTATTAGATGAAAATATCGCTATCGAAGATATGGTTTATCCGATCATTCACCTCAAAGGAGATGATATTGAAATAGCTTTAACGCACAGTAAGTCGCAATACAGCGAAGAATACCATTCTTTTGTAAACGGACAAAATACCACTCAGGGAGGAACACATTTAGTAGCTTTCCGTGAGGCGATTGTAAAAACCATTCGTGAGTTTTATAATAAAGGTTTTGAACCTTCTGATATTCGAAAATCCATTGTCAGTGCGATAAGCGTGAAGGTAATGGAACCTGTTTTCGAATCACAGACTAAAACCAAATTAGGTTCTACTGATATGGGTTCCGAGCCCGGAATGCCATCAGTGCGTACCTTTGTAAATGATTTTGTCAAAAATAATTTAGACAATTATTTGCATAAAAATCCTGAAACTGCCGATTTGCTTTTGCGCAAAATTTTGCAAGCCGAAAGAGAGCGTAAAGAACTTTCGGGCATTCGAAAATTAGCCAAAGACAGAGCGAAAAAAGCCAGTTTACACAATAAAAAATTACGTGATTGCCGCGTGCATTTGCCGGATATTAAGAATCCAAGATATTTAGAAAGTACGCTTTTTATTACCGAGGGAGATTCGGCTTCCGGATCGATTACTAAATCGCGTGATGTAAACACACAAGCAGTATTTAGTTTACGTGGTAAGCCTTTGAATTCGTATGGAATGAGCAAAAAAATTGTGTATGAAAATGAAGAATTCAACTTGTTGCAAGCAGCTTTGGATATCGAAGACGATATGGAAAATCTGCGTTACAATAACATTGTTATCGCAACCGATGCCGATGTCGACGGAATGCACATTCGATTGTTGTTGATTACATTTTTTCTACAGTTTTTTCCGGAATTAATCAAAGAAGGTCATTTGTATATTTTGCAAACCCCTCTTTTTAGAGTTCGAAATAAGAAAGAAACCATTTATTGCTATTCTGAAGAAGAGCGAAAAGCGGCTATCGAAAAATTAAAACCCAAACCGGAAATCACCCGATTCAAGGGATTGGGAGAGATTTCGCCAAATGAGTTTCAGTTTTTTATTGGCGAAGATATTCGATTAGATCCTGTGATGATGGATAAACATACTTCGGTAGAACAATTGTTGTCATTCTATATGGGGAAAAATACTCCTGACCGACAAGAGTTTATCATCAAGAATTTGAAGGTGGAGTTGGATACCTTGGATGAAGTAAAATAATTTAAGAATATAATCAATTTCGTAGACACTCTCTGCGGGATTCGAATCTCAAAAAGCGTAGGAGATTTGATAAAATTAATTTCGTAATTTGAATAAATGAAAGACGAAGAAGACGATAACATAATTCCAAACAACGAAGAAAATAATTCTGAAGAGAATCCTATTGATGAAAATCAAGATGGAGCCGATACTGATGAAATTATTCACGTAGATGCTAAGCACTTTGAAGGAGAGCATTTTTACGATCAGGATGAAGAAGGAGATGGCAGTGATACCATTACCAAAGTTACTGGTATGTATAAAGACTGGTTTTTGGATTATGCTTCTTATGTAATTCTGGAACGCGCCGTTCCTGCTATTGAGGATGGTTTTAAACCTGTTCAACGCCGTATTATGCACTCCTTGAAAGAGTTGGATGATGGTCGTTATAATAAAGTTGCCAATGTTGTAGGTCACACAATGCAATACCACCCTCACGGTGATGCGAGTATTGGAGATGCGATGGTGCAAATTGGTCAAAAAGATTTATTGATTGATTGCCAGGGAAACTGGGGAAATATTTTAACGGGTGATGGAGCTGCGGCTTCGCGTTATATCGAGGCGCGTTTGTCTAAATTTGCTTTAGAGGTTTTGTATTCTCCAAAAATCACCGATTGGGGTGTTTCTTATGACGGACGTCGTGCCGAGCCAAATAATCTTCCGGTAAAATTTCCGTTGCTTTTAGCACAAGGAGCTGAGGGAATTGCCGTGGGACTTTCCACTAAAGTTTTACCTCATAATTTTAATGAATTAATTGATGCTTCGATTAAAATATTAAAAGGAAAACCCTTTACACTGTATCCTGATTTTATGACAGCGGGTATTGCCGATGTGTCTAATTACAATGATGGATTGCGAGGTGGGCGTGTGCGTGTGCGTGCTAAGATTGCTCAGATTGACAAAAATACTTTGGCGATTACCCAAATTCCGTTTTCGACCAATACTTCGACTTTGATTGATAGTATTTTGAAAGCCAATGATAAAGGGAAAATCAAAATCAAGAAAATTGAAGACAATACTGCAGCCGATGTTGAAATTTTAATTCATCTATATCCGGGTGTTTCTCCAGATAAAACCATTGATGCCTTATTTGCTTTCACGGCTTGTGAGACTTCTGTAGCGCCTTTAGGTTGTGTGATTGAAGATAATAAACCGTTGTTTATTGGAGTTTCGGCGATGTTGAAAATTTCGACAGCAAGAACAGTCGATTTGCTTCGTCAGGAATTGGAAATTCAATTAGAAGAATTAAAAAATAAATGGCATTTTTCTACTTTAGAGAAAATCTTCATTCGTGAGGAAATGTACATTGATTTCAAATTGTATCATGATAGAGAATCTTTGTATAAATACATGTACGACCGTTTTGAGCCTTTCAAAAAATCATTCGTTAGAGCAATTAATGATGACGATTTACAGCGATTGACTCAAATTCCGATGATTCGTATTACTCGTTTTGATTCTGACAAAGCCGATGATTTTATAGCGAAGTTAGAAGATGAGATGAGAGAAGTAGAACACAACTTGGCACATCTTACGGATTTTGCTATTGCCTATTTTACCAAATTGAAGGAGAAATATGGTAAAGGACGTGAACGCCAAACCGAATTACGCATTTTTGATGATATCGAAGCAACTAAAGTGGTATTACGAAATACCAAGTTGTATGTGGATAGAGCAGAAGGTTTCGTAGGAACGAGCTTGAAAAAAGACGAATATGTAACTGATTGTTCGGATATTGATGATGTGATTGTTTTTCTGCGTGATGGAAGTATGATGATTACTAAAGTCGATGCGAAAACTTTTGTAGGGAAAGATATTATTCATATCGCTATTTTTGACAAAAGTGATAAACGTACTATCTACAACATGGTGTATCGCGACGGAAAATCAGGACCTTCTTATATCAAACGATTTAATGTTTCGGGAGTTACGAGAGATAAATCATATGATTTGACAAATGGAACTAAAGGTTCTCAGGTCTTGTATTTCACCTGTAATCCTAACGGAGAAGCTGAGGTTATTACGATTCTTTTACGTCAAATAAGCAGTATCAAGAAATTGAAGTTTGATCTGGATTTTGCTAAATTGGCAATTAAAGGTCGTGCTTCTAAAGGAAATTTGGTAACCAAATATCCAATTAAGAAAATCGAAATTAAGGAAAAAGGAATTTCAACCTTATTGCCTAGAAAAATCTGGTATGATGATACGGTTCAGCGGTTGAATGTAGATGCAAGAGGAGAATTATTGGGCGAATTCAGACCAAGTGATAAAATTTTAATTATCCAACAAACGGGTAAATTAAAGGTAATTATTCCTGAATTGACGACCCATTTTGAACCCGATATGATTGTTTTGGAAAAATGGATTCCTAAAAAACCAATTTCGGCAATTTATTATGATGGAGAAAAAGAGCGTTATTATTTAAAACGTTTCTTGGTGGAAACCGAAAACAAAGAAGATGTTTTTATTACAGAACATCCCAATTCACAATTGGAATTAGTATCAACAGATTACCGCCCTGTAGTGGAATTGGTTTTTCCTAAAATTAAAGGGGTACAAAAAGAAACAATAACGGTTGATGTAGAGAGTTTTATTGCCGTAAAAGGATTTAAAGCACTCGGAAATCAATTGACTACTGATAAATTAAAACAGGTAAATAATTTAGAGCCTTTACCTTATGAAGCGCCTGAAGAAGTTATTGCTGAAGAAATGGAAGTCAGAGGAGAATTGAATGCTGATGATACAGCAATTCAATTGGAAGATGATGGTCAAATAGGCCTTATTTTAGAATAATAAAAAGCTCCGAAAGGAGTTAAATTGTAATGACTGTTTTTTAAATCAACACAGTCATTACAATCTTTATAAAATCTTTATATCTGGTTTGTTTTTATTATAAAATACTTATAACATATCATTTAACTTTGTCCTATAAATAATGCAGGAATTAAAATGAAAAGTATTTTAAGACAAATAAAGATCAAAAATCAATACCTGATAAGCATATGTTCGGTATGTTTGGTGTCGGTATTGTGTTTATTTACAAGAGATTATTTAGATTATAAAATTGCAGCATACATATTGCTTGTTATGGTGTCATTATTGGCAATGGTTTTAGATATTTTGCCAGTCTTATTGAGTGCTTTCCTGAGCGCATTGATTTTAAATTTCTTGTTTATTAAGCCTTATTATACTTTACATATCAGTAATGCTGAAGATACTTTATTATTCATTTTGTTTTTTGTGATTGCTTTTCTTAATGGAGTTTTGACTCATAAAATTAGAAAAACAGAGAAAATGCTGCAAATAAAGCAGGTTCGGTTTAGTACAATGAAATTGTATAATGCCTTATTAGATTCACTATCGCATGAATTGAGAACTCCTATTTCGGCAATTATGGGAGCAATTGATACTATTCAAAGTCAAAATGTAACTATTTCCGAAGAGAATAAATTAAAATTGTATTCTGAAATTGAGAAAGCTTCTTTACGACTTAATCATCAGGTAGAAAATTTACTAAATATGTCCCGATTAGAATCGGGTGTTATTGAAGCCAAGATGGATTGGTGTGATATAAACGAGTTGTTTTATAATGTATTAGATAATCTCAAAGAAGATTTAAAATTTCATAAAGTTAAGGTTACTATTGATGAAAATTTGCCGCTTTTTAAATTGGATTATGGGTTGATGGAGCAAATTATTTACAATTTGGTTTTTAACGCATCCCAATATACGCCCAAAGGAGCTAAAATAGAATTAAGTGCAGTTTATAATCCCATTGTTAATTTTGACTATAATCCGGATAGATTAGAGACATGTATCATAACTGTTTCTGATGACGGTTTGGGGTTTCCCGAGGAAGAAATCGATCAGGTTTTTGATAAATTTTACCGACTTCAAAATTCAAAAACCGGAGGAACAGGACTTGGATTATCTATTGTAAAAGGTTTTGTGGAAGCCCAAAACGGAAAAGTAACCTTGGAAAATAAGGAGAGTGGCGGTTCGGTTTTTAAATTATCTTTTCCGGCATTAGTAATGAATACTAAAGAAATTTCAAATGAATAATCCTGTCGAAATACTAATTATAGATGATGAAGTCCAAATTAGAAAATTGTTGGAAATTGCTTTGGAATCTAATGGCTATAAAACTTTTTTTGCGGTAAACGCTAAAGAAGGATTGTCACTTTCAGCTAATCATCAGCCTGATTTAATTATTTTGGATTTAGGTTTGCCAGATGAGGACGGACAGCTGGTTTTGGAAAGATTAAGAGAGTGGTACAAAAAGCCCATTATTATTTTATCAGTAAAAAATACCGAAGACGAAATTGTAAAAGCTCTTGATAACGGAGCCAATGATTATCTGACAAAACCGTTCAGGACTCAGGAATTATTAGCCAGGATTAGAAGTGTACTGAGAAATTTAGCTCAGAAAGAAAATGAACCCATTATTGAATTTGGCGAAATTTCAATTGATTTTACTTCCAGAATTGTTAAGCGAAATGATGAAATTTTAAAATTAACTACTACTGAATATAATTTGCTTGCTATTTTGGTGAAAAACGAAGGCAAAGTGCTTACACATCAGTATTTACTCAAAGAAGTCTGGGGGAATAGTTATTCTGATCAAACACAATATTTACGTGTTTTTGTCGCACAGCTTCGTAAAAAAATAGAAGCAGATTCCAATCATCCTAAATTTATCATTACTGAATCGGGGGTTGGTTACCGATTCAATACGGGTTAAAATCTAAAAGAAATATTCGAAAAAAAATGCATTGCGAGAACTTGTCTTATCGCGATGAGGATACTTATGCTTAAAAATGAACTTATTTTAAATTAAAAAATACAATAAAAATGAATAAATCTGTAATTGAAAAAGTAACGGCAGCCTCACTTTTGGTGGCTCTCGGTATCATTTATGGTGATATTGGAACGAGTCCGTTATATGTTATGAAATCGATAATTGGAACCAAAGAAATATCCGAATTATTGGTGTATGGAGGTATTTCCTGTGTTTTTTGGACACTTACTTTTCAAACCACAATTAAATATATTTTGTTAACACTTTCGGCAGATAATCATGGCGAAGGAGGCGTTTTTTCTCTTTATGCATTAGTAAAACGTTTTGGAAAAGGAAGGTTAGTGATTCCTACTATTCTTGGTGCAACAACACTTCTGGCAGATGGGATTATTACGCCTCCCATTTCAGTTGCTTCGGCAGTGGAAGGTATCGAAGTTGTTTTTCCGCACATTCCCACTTTGCCCATTGTGATTGTAATTTTATCGGGATTGTTCTTTTTTCAACGTTTTGGTACGCAAAAGGTAGGTTCGTTTTTTGGGCCTGCAATGGTCATTTGGTTTTCAATGCTTTTCATATTGGGATTTGTGCAAATCCTGGAACATCCTTCAATTCTGAAAGCATTAAACCCAATATATGCTTATGAATTATTAGTGGAATATCCTCATGGATTTTGGTTATTAGGAGGTGTTTTCCTTTGTACAACAGGAGCAGAGGCATTATATTCAGATTTGGGGCATTGCGGTAAAAAGAACATCCGAATTACCTGGATTTTTGTTAAAATTGCTTTGGTAGTTAATTATTTAGGACAGGCATCCTGGCTGATGACCCAGGGGAAATTATTTCTTGAAGACAGGAATCCATTTTACCAGATAATGCCGCAATGGTTTCTTTTTTCGGGTATAATTATCGCAACTTTGGCGGCAATTATTGCTTCCCAGGCCTTAATAAGTGGGTCTTATACATTGATAAACGAAGCGGTGTCGCTTAATTTCTGGCCAAGGGTTGCTATGCGTAATCCTACAAATCTAAAAGGACAAATCTATATTCCATCTGTCAATACCATTCTTTGGGTAGGCTGTATTTTAATGATTTTGTATTTTAAAAATTCGACCCACATGGAGGCTGCTTATGGATTTTCGATAACCATAGCTATGTTGATGACTACAGTACTTTTAAATTATTATCTGATTTACATCAAAAAATTAAACAGAATTTTGATTGCAGGTATCATCGCTGTTTTTGCTGTTATTGAAATTGCTTTTTTTGTTGCCAATATTGTTAAGATTAAAGAAAGATGGATGTTTTTGTTTTTCGAACTGTTTATTTTTATGACAATGTATGTTTGGTTTTTTTCTAGAAAAATCAATAATAAATTTTTGAAATTTACAAATCTTGTTGAACACACACAGCAGTTTCAGGAATTGAGTAATGATGACAGTATTCCAAAATATGCTACCCATTTGATTTATTTGTCTAAGGCGGACAGAAATTATGAAATTGAGGAAAAGATATTGAATTCTATTTTTTCTAAAAAGCCAAAAAGAGCTGATGTTTATTGGTTTTTTCATATAAACAGAACCAACGATCCATTTACATTGAATTATGAAGTAATAGAATTATTAGACGATAAAGTAATTAAAATTGTGCTGAATATTGGGTTTAGAATCCAGCCTAAAGTAGAATTGTATTTTAAAAAAATCGTTCAGGATTTGGTTAAGAAGAAAGAATTGAATTTACATATTCGTCCGGATGGATCCACGAAATACAATGCTGAACCAGATTTTAAATTCGTTATTTTGGAGAAATTCTTATCTGTTGAAAATGAATTTACCGTTAAAGATGCACTATTATTAAATTCCTATTATATGCTTAAAAATTGTTCTCTTTCGGATATAAGAGCTTTTGGATTGGATAAAAGTGATGTTGAAATTGAAGAGATTCCTATTGTTTATCAGCCTATCGTTAATTTAGATTTAGAAAGAAAAATACAGATGAACTAATTTTCAAATAGATATTGTTCTTGAATTACCCCAAAAAGCTAACTACTATTTTGGGGTATTTTATTTATCTAAAAAGATGATACAGCATAATTGGATTTTTTTCTTTTAGTTTTTTTATGATTTTAAGGAAAGCTATAGCGGTAATATAAGCATCTCCTATAGCGGTATGACGGTCTTTTTTGGAGATGTCAAATTTATCGGCTAAGTCATCTAAGGTGTAATGATCTTTATATTGAAGCAAGTTGGATTTAATGAGTGTTCTTTTATATAAAACAGCGGTGTCTAAGGTTTTGTTCCTTAGTTTATCCAATCCGTTTCGTTCTAAAGCATTGTTAATCATTGTGACATCAAATTTAGTGTGATGCGCAATAATAATCGAATCGCCCAGATAGTCCAAAAACAATTGTAATACTTCAATTTCTGATTTGTGATTCAATACGTCACGTCTTATAATTCCGTGAATTTCTACACTGGATTTATCAAAATGTTCCTGATCTATATAATGTTCAAAACTGTCCTGCACATTTATAGTACCGTTTTGCAAAACAAGTGCTCCAATACAAAGTATTCGATCCGCATCATAATCAAAACCAGTTGTTTCGGTGTCTAAAACAACAAAACGCGCCGATTCTATAGGAATGTTCAAACTCTCGTCGATGGGTTCTTCAAGAATACCCAAAATTTGGAGCGACTCAATAATTTTTTGTTTTATAGTCATTATAATGCAATTTTTCCAGGATTAAAACGCATCGAAATTACGTCTTGAAGTTCTTTGATGGTTTTAAAAGTTCGTTTAAGCTTTACTTTTTCTAATTTAGAAAGTGATTCTAATTCAATAAACTGTCCGGAATCATGATGTAAAAGACCTTGTTTTGTCCTGAATTTCAGTAAGGCTTTATACGAATAAGAACAAGATAAATAGAGTTCTTTATTTTGAGGTTCCAGTTCGGCTAATTTTTCAAATCGTTCATAAGTATTACTGATTCCTTTGACTGAATGAGATAGAATTAATACTCTTGCAGCGTCGGCAAGTGGCATTAGGGCACGCCTTTTTATGTCAAAGAAATCCTTGTGCGCTCCGTCTTGTTCTACTAAAAATTGTCTGAAAAAGCCAGTAGGGGATGGACTTTGTAAAGCTCCACTAACCAAATGCACATAGAAGATAGGATTTGCATCAATATCTCCAAAAATATAATCTGATAATTGATTAGCCAGATCTCTGTCGCCATAAGATAGGCTGTAGTCAAAAAAGATAAAAGAAAGTAAGACTTCGTCTTTTCCGGGTTTACTAATCCAGTCGTGAACTAATTCTTTCCATTGGTTTAAACTTAAGCACCATTTTGGATTAGAAGCCATCATCTCGGCAGGACAATAATCATAACCAATTTCAAAAAGACCTTTGTTGACAGCTGCCGATAATTCCAGAAAATAGTTGTTTGTTTTTTCCTGTAATTCTTCCGGAACATCTTCATAAATTAAAGCGTTATCCTGATCAGTATGTAACAATTGCTCACTGCGCCCCTGACTACCTAGTGCCAGCCAGGAAAATTTTACCGGAGGAGGAGTTTTCATTTTGGCTAATGATAGCTCTATCACTCTTTTGATACAGGCATCATTGAGTTCAGTAATTATTTTAGAAGTTAGAGTAATAGGAATGTTTTGGTCTAAATAGCCTTGTAATAACTGCATTATTTTGGCACGTATGGGTTTGATGGCCTTTGCTTTTTTTACTCTTTTTAAGGCTTTTATCAGTACGGCGGGATTATTCCCAAGAGCCACCATTACATCGTGTTTCGAAAGAATTCCTATAGCCTTGGTATTAGCTGTTCCGTCTTTTGTTAGACATAAATGGCTGATATTGCTTTTCATCATGGCCATTTGTGCCTGAGTAATGGTCATCTTTTTAGAATAAGTAATTACGGGAGAATTCATAATTACATCGGCTGTAGTGTTGATAGAATATTCTCCGGTTACAATTTTATTCCTTAAATCTTTGTCGGTAATAATTCCTATTGGCAACATGTCTTCAACCACCAGCATGGCACCAATGTTTTTCTTAGTCATTGTTACGGCAATTTCTTTAGCCGTAGTCGCGCGTGAGCAGGTAATTATCTTTTTAGAGTATTTAATAGGTTGTAAATCGAGTATCTTATTATCGGTGTCGATTACTTCATCGGCATTGCTTTCGTCGTCAAAAGCATTACCATATAGTTTTCCACGATGACTTTTAGAATAGGGATTATGTGTATTAGAAGCAAAACTTTCTATGATAAAGCTTCCAACATTTGAATTTTTTATAGCATAAGGTTTGAAAACAGCAATTGGAATGGCATAAAGAATCGTTTCTTCGTGCGTTCTGGCTTCCATTTTGTAATTTTCATGTGCAATTAAAGGGCGTAAACCAAATATATCGCCTTCGTCGCACATATCTAAAATATCGTTTTTTTGATTTTTTAGAAGTTCAACAGCACCTTTGTGAACCACATAAAAGGAATCATGGGTTTCTTCATTTTCAGTGAAAATTACGGCTCCTTTGTCTTTGTAAATTATAGATACCTGTTCTGAAAGGACTTCAATGTCATTTTGTTCTAAATAATTAAAAGGAGGGAAGTTTTTCAAAAAATCGGCTACCCTTTGCGATATGGTGTTCTTCATTAAAAAAATATTTTAGGCTGTGATGGTTAAGAAAAGAAAATTATCGAATGAGTTTCTTTTTTATAGTATGCTAATTTATTCTTTTTTATTATTAGAAAGAAAAAAAGCATTATTGTTTAAAATTTTTCTTGCTTAAAACTGAAACTAAATAGGCTGTTTGTTGATATTTGAGGCGGCATCATTTCATTTATGTTTTTTCATTGAATGTATCTCAAATATTCGATTATCAAGATTTTTTTAGTTCTAAGATTTTTCTTTTCACATTTTCAAAGCAATTTTTAAAAAGGAAACACTTTGCTAATAGAGTGTTTTTTAGGTATATATCTATGATGTTCAGATTGTTTTTTATTCAATTATTAATCAATAATTTTAATTTATAAGTACCTAAATAGTTTTAGTTTGATAGCCGAATTAGTTTTGATGATTATTAAAAAAATGTTAACGTTTGTAAATGTTATTTTATATTTTTGGTTTGAATTCAAAAACTATTTTATGAAATTAAAAAATTACTCAACTAATCCATTTGAAGAATTAAACCTTACAATTTCAAAAAAAATTAAATATCTTATTTTCTTGAGTTTATTTTTTGGATTTTCTTCTGTAAGTCAATTGAATGCAGCAACCCTTTACTTTAATACGGTATATAAAGCTTCTGGTACTAATTATAACACTAACACACAATCGCTTACGTCTGTTTCGTTGGTTTCGGGGTCAAGTTTTAATTTTACATCTGCGATACCCTCTGCGACAACTTTTAATTCTGGAAATAATGAAAACGGTATATTATCCTATGTGGATAGTAGCGGTCAGTTAATTTCAATTTACGGTATTATTTCAAGACAAAATAAATCAGGAAATACGACTTTAGGTGTAAACTTTATCACTACAAATTCAAGCTATACTGTATCGAGTTCTTCAGAAGCTTATGTTTTAGTAGTTCCTGGTCAGGAAAGTGCTTATACAGTTGGTACAAATGTTAGTACATCTTCAGATCCTATTGACCCAGTTTTGAATGCAATATTAGCAACTCAAGGTTCTTCTCCAATTATGACAATCAATAATCCTAGTGTTTTAGAAAATGCAGGATATATTACATTTACTATATCATTATCTAATACTGCTAATGCTTCCATATCTTTTACTCCATCTTTGTCTGATGTAAGTGCGCTATTAAATTCTGATTATACCAATTCTCTACAATATTATAATATCTCTAATAGTACATGGACTAATGTAAGTTCAACAGTCACAATCCCACAAGGTACTACAAGTATAGATGTTAGAGTTCCTATTTTAGACGATAGTAATTCGGAAAGTACTGAGACATTTAATTTTAAAACTGGAGCTATAACCGGTGGAAATGTTTTAAATAATTATGGAGTTACTGGTATTGGAACTATAAATGACAATGATACTACCCCATTATCAGCCACGACATCTCAGAATAATGTGTCTTGTTATTCTGGTAGTAATGGTACAGCTACTGTTGCACCCTCTGGAGGAACAGCACCTTACACTTATTCTTGGAAAAACGCTTCCAATACTGTTATAGGGACTAATAATGTTACTGTAACAGGTCTATCTTCCGGAGACTACACATGTACCATTACAGATAATAATTCTACATCGATAACAAAAAACTTTACCATTACTCAACCAACGGCTATTTCAGTGACACCTAATTCACAAACCAATGTGGCTTGTTTTGGAGGTTCAAATGGTGCGGCTTCTATCAACACTCCAACAGGAGGAGCTGGTGGATACACTTATGACTGGACTCCAGGAACTCCAACAGGTGACGGAACAACTTCAATAGAAGGATTGACTGCTCAAACTTATACCTGTACCGTTACGGATGCCAATGGTTGTACCAGAACACAAAATTTTACAATTACTCAACCTACTGCGGCAGTATCAGGAAGTACAGTTATTACGAATGTTGCTTGTAATGGTGGAACTACCGGAGCAATTAACCTTACTCCAACTGGAGGAACAGGCCCTTATACCTTTAACTGGGGCGGTGGTATAACTACCGAAGACAGAACAGGACTTGCAGC
>NZ_SACJ01000039.1 GCF_004016525.1 Flavobacterium sufflavum | reverse complement strand
TTCCACTTACCGTTCCGGTAAAGGTTGGTGAATCAATATTGGCTTTCAAATCTAACGCATCTTGCGTATATGTAGAAACTGGTTTGTTTGCATCGCTGGTGTTATCAACGTTCGCTAAACCAACCATCGTTTTAGTAATTCCGGAAACCGTTCCGGTAAAAGTTGGAGAATCAATATTGGCTTTCAAATCTAACGCATCTTGCGTAGATGTAGAAACTGGTTTGTTTGCATCGCTGGTGTTATCAACGTTCGCTAAACCAACCATTGATTTAGTTATTCCTGAAACCGTTCCTGTAAAAGTTGGTGATGCTAAAGGAGCTTTTAAATTCAAGGC
>NZ_SACJ01000038.1 GCF_004016525.1 Flavobacterium sufflavum | reverse complement strand
CAACAACCAGTCTAAAAACAAAAAAACCCAAACTTTCGTTTGGGTTTAACAGAGCGGAAGACGAGGCTCGAACTCGCGACAACCAGCTTGGAAGGCTGGAGCTCTACCAACTGAGCTACTTCCGCATAACGGGTGCAAATATACAAATTATTCAAACACCTCCAAATTTTATTTTAAAAAAACCGAAACTATTAAGTTTCGGTTTCTAGAGCGGAAGACGAGGCTCGAACTCGCGACAACCAGCTTGGAAGGCTGGAGCTCTACCAACTGAGCTACTTCCGCATTAGCGTGGTGCAAATATAAAGAATAAGTTAAGTTTAAAACAAATTTTTAG
>NZ_SACJ01000037.1 GCF_004016525.1 Flavobacterium sufflavum | reverse complement strand
TTTTGTAGGGTTACATTATCAAAAGCACTACATGTTCCATTGGTCACTGTCCATTTTACTGTTACACTTGTTCCTGCTGCCACTCCCGTAATTGTTGTTGCTGGCGAATTTGGTGTTGTTATTACAGCAGCACCAGATGCTCCTACAAAAGTCCATATACCGCTTCCCACCGATGGTGCAGTTTGCGTCATAGTGAATGTAGATGTATTGCATAAGGTTTGGTTCGGCTGATCGCTTACTACAGGTTGTGCATCATTTTGTAGGGTTACATTATCAAAAGCACTACATGTTCCATTGGTCACTGTCCATTTTACTGTTACACTTGTTCCTGCTGCCACTCC
>NZ_SACJ01000036.1 GCF_004016525.1 Flavobacterium sufflavum | reverse complement strand
CATACACATTGGCAGCCAATGCAAATGGAAGTGCACTTGTTACAGTTTATTTGAAAGATAATGGAGGAGTTGCAGATGGAGGAGATGATCAAAGTGATAATCAAACCTTCAACATCAATGTAACATCTGTGAATGATGTACCGGTTTTTACTAAAGGAGATGACCAGGCTAAACTGGAAGATGCAGGAGCCATCAGTGTTCCTGGTTGGGCAACAGGTATCAGTGCAGGTCCTGTAGATGAAGTAGGACAAACACTAACGTTTACTGTTGCCAATAACAATAACAGTTTATTCTCGGTACAACCAGCGATAACAGCAAACGGAGAATTGACATACACATTGGCAGCCAATGCAAATGGAAGTGCACTCGTTACA
>NZ_SACJ01000035.1 GCF_004016525.1 Flavobacterium sufflavum | reverse complement strand
TATTGTTATTGGTAACAGTGAAGCTCAGGGTCTGAGTCAATTCTGGATCTCCATCATCTATACCTGTTGCCCAACCAGGAACACTGATTGCTCCCGCATCTTCCAGTTTAGTCTGGTCTGCTCCTTTCGTAAACACCGGTACATCATTAACTGCCGTTACATTGATGTTGAAGGTTTGTGCTGCACTTGTATTTATATTAGGTGATACATTAGAACCATTATCACTCAATGTTACTGTCACAGTCGCAATACCATTTGCATTTGCTGCCAATGTATATGATAATGTTCCGTTTGCTGCAATTGCCGGTTGTACCGAAAATAAACTGTTATTGTTATTGGTAACAGTGAAGCTCAGGGTCTGAGTCAATTCTGGATC
>NZ_SACJ01000034.1 GCF_004016525.1 Flavobacterium sufflavum | reverse complement strand
TGGCAGCAGGAACAAGTGTAACAGTAAAATGGACAGTGACCAATGGAACATGTAGTGCTTTTGATAATGTAACCCTACAAAATGATGCACAACCTGTAGTAAGCGATCAGCCGAACCAAACCTTATGCAATACATCTACATTCACTATGACGCAAACTGCACCATCGGTGGGAAGCGGTATATGGACTTTTGTAGGAGCATCTGGTGCTGCTGTAATAACAACACCAAATTCGCCAGCAACAACAATTACAGGAGTGGCAGCAGGAACAAGTGTAACAGTAAAATGGACAGTGACCAATGGAACATGTAGTGCTTTTGATAATGTAACCCTACAAAATGATGCACAACCTGTAGTAAGCGATCAGCCGAACCAAACCTTATG
>NZ_SACJ01000033.1 GCF_004016525.1 Flavobacterium sufflavum | reverse complement strand
GAACTACCGGAGCAATTAACCTTACTCCAACTGGAGGAACAGGCCCTTATACCTTTAACTGGGGCGGTGGTATAACTACCGAAGACAGAACAGGACTTGCAGCTGGAAGCTATTCGGTAACAATTACTGATGCTAATGGATGTACTGGAACTGTATCAGGAATTACATTGACTCAACCGGCAGCAGCCGTAAGCGGAACAACCGTTGTTACGAATGTTGCTTGTAATGGTGGGACTACCGGAGCAATTAACCTTACTCCAACTGGAGGTACAGGACCATATACCTTTAACTGGGGTGGTGGTATAACTACCGAAGACAGAACAGGACTTGCAGCTGGAAGCTATTCGGTAACAATTACCGATGCTAATGGATGTACTGGAACTGTATCAGGAATTACATT
>NZ_SACJ01000032.1 GCF_004016525.1 Flavobacterium sufflavum | reverse complement strand
GCTCAATACCGGAGCCGTTGTATCTTTTACAGTGATTGTTTGAGATTTAGAAGATTCATTACCACAAGCATCTTTAGCCGTCCATGTTCTGGTTAAAGTATAGTTGCTAGCACAGTTTCCGTCAGCTCTTACTTCTTTGTAAGTTACTACAGGAGCAGCATCACAATTATCAGTAGCCGTTAAATCAGCAGCAGTAGCAGTTGGAACCGCAGAACACTCTACAGTTACATCAGCAGGAGCATTGCTCAATACCGGAGCCGTTGTGTCTTTTACAGTGATTGTTTGAGATTTAGAAGATTCATTACCACAAGCATCTTTAGCCGTCCATGTTCTGGTTAAAGTATAGTTGCTAGCACAGTTTCCGTCAGCTCTTACTTCTTTGTAAGTTACTACAGGAGCAGCATCACAATTATCAGTAGCCGTTAAATCAGCAGCAGTAGCAGTTGGAA
>NZ_SACJ01000031.1 GCF_004016525.1 Flavobacterium sufflavum | reverse complement strand
AGTAACTTGGACTTTCAATGATGGAAATGGAAACATTACTACAGCGAATCAAAATGTAATTGTAAAAGATATAACGGCTCCGGTAACTCCTGTTTTGACTGATGTAACTATCAACGGATGTAGCGGAACTCCTGTAGCTCCTACTACAACTGATAATTGTAAAGGAACAATCACTGGAACAACAACTACTGTATTCCCTATTACAACTCAGGGAACAACGGTAGTAACTTGGACTTTCAATGATGGAAATGGAAACATTACTACAGCGAATCAAAATGTAATTGTAAAAGATATAACGGCTCCGGTAACTCCTGTTTTGACTGATGTAACTATCAACGGATGTAGCGGAACTCCTGTAGCTCCTACTACAACTGATAATTGTAAAGGAACAATCACTGGAACAACAACTACTGTATTCCCTATTACAACTCAGGGAACAACGGTAGTAACTTGGACTTTCAATGATGGAAATGGAAACATTACTACAGC
>NZ_SACJ01000030.1 GCF_004016525.1 Flavobacterium sufflavum | reverse complement strand
ATTCCCTATTACAACTCAGGGAACAACGGCAGTAACTTGGACTTTCAATGATGGAAATGGAAACATTACTACAGCGAATCAAAATGTAATTGTAAAAGATATAACGGCTCCGGTAACTCCTGTTTTGGCTGATGTAACTATCAACGGATGTAGCGGAACTCCTGTAGCTCCTACTACAACTGATAATTGTAAAGGAACAATCACTGGAACAACAACTACAGTATTCCCTATTACAACTCAGGGAACAACGGCAGTAACTTGGACTTTCAATGATGGAAATGGAAACATTACTACAGCGAATCAAAATGTAATTGTAAAAGATATAACGGCTCCGGTAACTCCTGTTTTGGCTGATGTAACTATCAACGGATGTAGCGGAACTCCTGTAGCTCCTACTACAACTGATAATTGTAAAGGAACAATCACTGGAACAACAACTACTGTATTCCCTATTACAACTCAGGGAACAACGGTAGTAACTTGGACTTTCAATGATGGAAATGGAAACATTACTACAGCGAATCAAAATGTAATTGTAAAAGATATAACGGCTCCGGTAACTCCTGTTTTGACTGATGTAACTATCAACGGATGTAGCGGA